>NZ_JABAIK010000014.1 GCF_012641465.1 Vibrio agarilyticus | reverse complement strand
GACACACGAGGTTCGAACTCGTGACCTCAACCTTGGCAAGGTTGCGCTCTACCAACTGAGCTAGTGTCGCATCAACAACGTTTCCGCTGTTCAGGGCTGCGAATTATAAGAGCATTTTGGTTTGATGCAATAGTCTGAGCCAAATATTTTGTTTTTTTTTATCGTTCGCGCAAAAAACCAACATTACGCATTAAAAATGGCGTTATTTACGCCATATCAACTGCTGCTGCGTTGCTCCCTACCGACGACCAACTCAGATCTTAAATACCGTTTCACGATAATATTGCAACTCAGCAATGGATTCGCGAATATCATCTAACGCAAGATGAGTGCCTTGTTTTGTAAAACCCGCGAGCAGCTCTGGTTGCCAACGGCGAGTCAACTCTTTCAAGGTGCTCACATCAAGATAGCGGTAGTGAAAGTATGCCTCAAGCTCGGGCATATGACGATATAGAAAACGACGATCTTGACCAATACTGTTACCGCAGATAGGCGATGCACCTTTTGGCACCCACTGAGATAAAAAGGCCAACGTCAGTTCAACCGCTTTCGCTTCATCGACGTCACTGCGCTGGACGCGCTCAACCAAGCCGCTTGCCGTGTGAGTATTGGTGCACCAATCGTCCATTTTATTGAGTTCAGCCTCTGATTGATGAATCGCCAATACCGGCCCTTCGGCCAAAATGTTTAATTGGCTGTCTGTCACAATCGAAGCGATTTCAATAATTTTATGCTGATCCGGATCGAGGCCGGTCATTTCTAAATCAATCCAAATCAAATTTTGATCGCTAAACGACATAACACCCTGCCTATTTGTTTGTGGGCAAAAGAGGTACTATACCTCAAAATATTGATTCTATCTCATTCAAACACGATAGATTGCGTACTGAGTGCCTCACTGCATGCTACGTCAGTACCTCCATCATTGATACCAACACACTAAGTAGAATTTTTGTGGCAAAAAAGAAAAAGCTAACCAAAGGGCAAGTGCGCCGTGTGCGCAGTAACCAACAAAAACGACTCTCACAAACCGAACAGGTCCACTGGGATGAATCGATGCTCGGCGCACAGCGTAAAGGGCTGGTTATTACTCGATTTGGTCAACATGCTGATATTGAAGACTCGCAGACAGGCGAGATTCAGCGCTGTAATTTGCGTCGTGGCATCGAGTCCTTAGTATCCGGTGATCGCGTCATTTGGCGTCAAGGGCTCGAGTCTATGGCCGGGATCTCCGGTGTTGTCGAAGCCGTTGAGCCTCGCCACTCGGTCTTAACGCGCCCCGATTATTACGACGGGCTCAAACCGGTCGCCGCCAATATCGATCAAATGGTCATTGTCTCCTCGGTACTGCCAGAACTGTCACTCAACATTATTGACCGTTATTTGATTGCGGCCGAAACGCTGCAAATTCGTCCTCTTTTGGTACTCAATAAGATTGATTTACTGGATGAGACCGAGCTTGTTCAATACCAAGCAACGCTCGCGTTGTATCAGCGCATCGGCTACCGCCTAATTTGCGTCAGCAAAAAAACCAAACACGGTATCGCCGAACTCGAAGCGGCTTTGCAAGGACAAATCAATATTTTTGTTGGTCAGTCAGGCGTTGGAAAGTCAAGTTTAGTCAATGCGTTATTGCCAGAACTTGAGCTTGAAGTTGAAGAAGGTGAAATTTCTGAAACCTCAGGTTTAGGCCAGCACACCACAACCGCCGCAAGGTTGTATCATATTCCATCTGGTGGCGATCTTATCGATTCACCCGGGGTGCGCGAATTTGGCTTATGGCATCTTGAACCCAATGAAGTTACCGAAGCGTTTGTTGAGTTTCGCCCTTATTTAGGAGGCTGTAAGTTCCGCGATTGTAAGCACGGTGACGATCCTGGCTGCGCTTTACGAGAGGCGGTCGAACACGGCGAAATCAGCACCTCTCGTTTTGAAAATTATCACCGTATTATCGAGAGCATGGCCGAGAATAAAGCCAATCGACAATATTCTCGAAATAAAAAAGCGGATCTGTAATTGCGCACAAAAACCGCGCTATCTACTGACAATCTCACGAATTTTCAGTAACATTCCGCGCCCTACAATCAATTCGATATTCGGAACAGATGATGGATAAGCTCAAAGTTAAACTGCAGTATTGGATCCCTCAGCATGGTTTGACCCGCCTTGTTGGCCTTTTTGCTGCCGCGCGCGCCGGTCGCATCACCACAGCGGTGATCCGTTGGTTTATCAAGCAATATCAAGTCAATATGAATGAGGCGAAGCACGCCGATCCTGCTCACTACGACAGCTTTAACGCGTTTTTCGTCCGTGAACTAAAAGACGATGCACGCCCTATTGCAGAAGGTGAAACGGTCATTACCCACCCTGCTGATGCGTGTGTCAGTCAATTTGGTCCGATAGAGCAAGGTCGACTGATTCAAGCAAAAGGACACGACTTCTCAGCGCAAGAACTGCTCGGTGGCGATGCGGCGTTGGCAAAAGAATTTGATGATGGTGAATTTGCCACACTTTACTTGTCACCTCGTGACTATCACCGCGTGCATATGCCGTGTGATGGCACACTACGCCAGATGATCTACGTCCCGGGCGATCTCTTTTCAGTTAACCCCCTCACAGCAGAAAATGTGCCTCATCTATTTGCGCGCAACGAGCGTGTGGTCTCGATTTTCGACACTGAATTTGGCCCCATGGCGCAAGTGTTAGTGGGCGCGACAATCGTTGGTAGCATTGAACAAGTTTGGGCTGGCACCGTGACGCCACCGCGCGGCAATACGGTGTACAAATGGGATTATCCGGCCACGGGTGACAAAGCCATTGTGCTGAAAAAAGGCGAAGAAATGGGCCGCTTCAAATTGGGTTCAACCGTGATCAATTTGTTTGCTAAAGATGCGATTCGTTTTGATGAAAGCATGGCGCTTGGTGAGCCGACCGTCATGGGGCGTCCATACGCTCACGGTAATGCTACCGCTAACGAAGCGTAAGCCACTTCCCCGATTTCTCCACAGATGAAAAAAGCCCTCACGAAAGTGAGGGCTTTTTTGGTATTGCTAATAGCATTCACACACTATTCGGTGCGTATACCTTGCACCAGTTTGGTTAAGCTCGAGGAATGCTGATGCAAGTCCGTGACATTTTTACTGGTGTTTTGAATGATCTCAGTCACCTGCCAAGCTTGCTCACGAACATGCTCGACATCGGACGAAATTGAGCTCGCAACAACGCCTTGCTGATTCGTGGCAGTTGCGATCTCCGTGGTACGATCGCTGATATTTTGGCTGCGCGTGGCAATATCAAGGATCTCTTGACTCACACAATCCATTAACGACTCACTTGCCGATGCATTCTCCACCGTCCCTTGCATAATCGTCCGCAAATGACCGGTATTGTTGGATAAGTCTTGGATCATACGTTGAATTTCGATCGTCGCTTGTTGAGTTCGTCCTGCCAATGTTCTGACTTCGTCAGCCACGACAGCAAAGCCTCGACCTTGCTCGCCTGCGCGCGCAGCTTCAATCGCAGCGTTAAGTGCCAGCAAATTGGTTTGCTCGGAAATAGCACTGATGGTCGCCACCATACTGCCAATTTCGGTACCATTATGTTCGAGCGACGAGACCGCATTTGACGCAGTATCAATCTCACTGCGCAAAGCTTGAATCGCTGCCAACGTTTGACTCACCTGCTGGTGACTGTGTTGAGACGCGCCGCTCGATTGCGTTACATCCGAAGAGGTCTGCGCCGCATGAGAAGCCACATCACGAATTGAGCTCGCCATCTCTTCAATTGCGCTGACCAAAGAGTCCAAATGAACGCCTTGCTGCTGCGACAAAAGCTCACTTTCACGATTACTTTGACTAAGCTGACTCGATAAGGACTCCATCCATTGCGCCGCTTCTTTGATTGCGATAACCAACGCTTGTTCGCGCTCTGCCACTTTATCCACCGTTGCCGCAATAACACTGAACTCATCGCGCACAGGCAGATAATTCATTCGGCTGGTTAAATCACCGTTTAACATTCGCTGAAGTGAATGATTCATGGTATACATTGCGCCGCCAATAAAGCTCGACACATAATATAACGCCGCTAAGGTCAGCCCCAGCAATACCACCAGCAAAGCCCAGTCACCCCCATCAAAATACGTCCACACATTTGCTGCTGTCGGTACACTTTCTAACGCGTTCAATGCCGTGGTTATTTGCGCGGGCGCTAAAGAAGTCGCGGCCAAGGCCGTTTGATAGCTTTGTGATAACTGCAGCAGTTGCGCCTCTGCGGCCTGATTGAATGCCGTTACCATCGCTGCGACCAGCAAAGTAAAGAAGAGTAAAATCAGTAAAAATTTATCCGTCAAACTGATTCGAATGAGATGTTGGTCTACCCAACGAAATGCGGTCGCTTTCATAAAATGCGAGATCCTTGCCTCAAAATCGGTATACATCTAAATCACATCAAAAGGTTCATTTCAAAGCCAGCAGGCTAAATTGCGCCACTTGATATCGCTTATACCCAAACAACTTGAAGATGCAGATAGGCAACAAGCGAGCAAAGCCTCTGAGCATAGATAAGCTATGTGATGAGGTTTGTGAGTGCCAGTCAACACCGCTGCAACTTCAAGTGGGACGGGTATAGATATAAGATCTAAAAAACGCATGATACACGGTGAAAGCGTTGCGACGCCATGTGAAATTTTTGATTAAAAACAAACCAATGGCAGTTAATTTTTTTTAATTACAAAACTCCCACTTGGCTCCAACATTAATAAAACGAAATCCCTTAGGCTCGTGATAATTAGGCTTTGTTGAGGGAGAAACTATGCCAAAACGTGGTATGGAAAATTTAGTCAAATTACTGATTTGTTTTGCAATTCCAATCTTTGTCTTATTGATGCCTATCAGCGCGATCCCGATTGAGGGATTGACCATCGTTCAGCATCGTCTACTCGCCATTTTCTTACTTGCTGCCCTATTGTGGGTACTTGAACCTGTGCCGGTATTTGCCACGTCCATTTTAATCATCGCGCTTGAGTTAGTGATGATTTCCAACAAAGGGTTAGTGTGGTTTCGACTTGAAGCGCCCGAGCATGAATTTGGTACTCTTTTGCCCTACACCGACATTTTTTCGGCGTTTTCATCGCCGATCATCATTTTATTTATGGGGGGATTTGCCTTAGCAATCTCCGCATCCAAATATGATTTAGACAATAATCTCGCTCGCGTGCTATTACGCCCCTTTGGCCAACAGCCTCGTTTTATCATGTTAGGTTTAATGTTGATCACCGCCATCTTTTCGATGTTTATGTCCAACACTGCGACAACCGTAATGATGCTCGCGCTGCTTGGGCCGATAGTGGCCGCAGCTCCCAAAGGTGATATTGGGGTAAAAGCACTGGTGCTTTGCATTCCCATCGCGGCCAACACCGGAGGGATAGCCACCCCCATAGGCACGCCACCCAATGCCATCGCGTTGCAATACCTTACTGGTGACAACAGCATCGACTTTTTAGCATGGATGACGATGGGCCTTCCTTTTGTGGTGGTGCAACTGACGATTGCCTGGCTACTGCTGCAAAAACTGTTTCCTTCAAATTGCCAAACCATGTCGCTCAAACTGACTGGAAAATTTCAGCGCAATTGGCGCGCCGTCGTGGTGTATCTCACTTTCGCGGTGACCATTTTGATGTGGATGACAACCAAGCTGCATGGCATGAACTCATATGTGGTTGCGATCATTCCACTGGCGGTCTTTACCTTAACGGGGATCATGGGCAAAGAGGAGCTGAAACTGATCAACTGGGATGTGCTTTGGCTGGTGGCTGGTGGTATCGCGATTGGCATTGGGCTTGATAAAACCGGCTTAGCCAAAGCCTTGGCTCACGCTATTGATTATGAATCACTCTCCCCCATCGCGGTCGCCATCACCCTTTCGCTGGTTTGCTGGCTCATGGCAAATTTTATGTCCAATACCGCAACCGCAAACCTATTGATGCCGATTGCGGCCGCCATTGGCGCTTCAATGCCGTCGCTGTCCGCTGTTGGTGGCTTACAAGGCCTGCTGGTGGTCGTTGCTTTCTCAGCCTCTTTAGGCATGATTTTACCTGTCTCAACACCGCCCAATTCACTGGCCTACTCAACTGGCTTAATTGAAAGCAAAGACATGGCAAAAATTGGCATTTTGGTCGGATTAATTGGCCTTGGCATCGTCTATGCCGCCATGCTGATATTGGGTTAGCGTCAACAGGCCTAAATGAGCGGCAATAAAAAACCCCGAATCTTCGGGGTTTTTTTAGCCTTAAGCACCAAGGTGACTCAAGCAGTTTGATACCTAAGCTCTAAGTCGGCTTAGGTTCAAGTGACTATTTGACAATCACGTCGCCTGACATCTCTGCTGGAATTTCCAAACCTTCCAGAGCCAACATGGTTGGAGCAAGATCAGACAGCTTACCACCGGCTTTAAACTCAACGGCTTTTTCACCAACGTAGATAAGTGGAACCGGCAAGCTCGTGTGAGCGGTATGAATGCCACCAGTCTCAGGGTCTACCATCATTTCAGCGTTACCGTGGTCTGCTGTAATCAACAATTGACCGCCAACCGCTTTGATAGCTTCGACGACGCGACCAACACAGCTATCAAGCGCTTCGATAGCCTGCTCTGCGGCATCGTATACACCAGTATGGCCAACCATATCTGCGTTTGGATAGTTACAGATGATGGTGTCGTACTTGCCAGACTCAATCGCTGCAACCAGCTTATCTGTCAGCTCATACGCGCTCATTTCTGGCTGCATATCGTAAGTCGCCACTTTAGGAGAAGCCACCAACTGACGCTCTTCACCGTCAAATTCAGTTTCAACACCACCGTTGAAGAAGAAAGTTACGTGCGCGTATTTCTCAGTTTCAGAAATGCGTAGCTGAGTTTTACCCAGTTTTGATAACCACTCACCGTACGTATTGTCTAATGACGCAGGTGGGAAGGCAGCAGCCAGAGGAATATCAGCAGCGTATTGCGTTAGCATCACAAAGTGAAGCGCTGGGAAAACCTCACGAGCAAAGCCGTCAAACTCAGGGACAAAAGTACGCGTGATTTGACGCGCGCGGTCAGCGCGGTAGTTCATGAAAATCACCGCATCGCCATCTTGCATGATGGCATCTTCTTGGCCTTCTGCTTTGATTGCGGTCGCTTTGACGAACTCGTCGTTCTCATCACGAGCGTAAGCGGCTTCTAAACCTTCAACCGCTGTCGCGTAGGTGTAGTCTGCTTTTGCTTGAGTCAAAAGATCGTATGCAACCTGAACGCGATCCCAGTTGTTGTCACGATCCATTGCGTAGTAACGACCAATCAAAGAAGCGACACGACCTTTGCCCAATTGAGCAAAAAGGTTTTGGAAACGCTCTAGTGACCCTTCCGCACTGCGTGGTGGTGTATCACGACCATCGAGGAAGCAGTGTAGATAGATTTTTTCTGCGCCACGGGCTGCCGCCATTTCAACCGCAGCGTAGATGTGATCTTCATGAGAGTGAACACCACCTGGTGACATCAAACCCATAATGTGAACCGCTTTGCCCGCGGTCACAGCAGCGTCTACCGCTTCAACAAGCGCAGCTGTTTCTTGGAATTCGCCATCCGCAATTGATTTGGTGATACGAGTCAGATCTTGATAAACGATGCGACCTGCACCGATATTGGTGTGACCCACTTCAGAGTTACCCATCTGGCCATCAGGCAGACCCACATCCATACCAGATGCAGAAATCAAGGTATTTGGGCAAGACGCAATAAGTGCATCCATTACAGGGGTTTTCGCGTTTGCGATTGCGTTGCTGGTGCTGTCTTCACGGTATCCGTAACCGTCAAGAATAACTAGAGCCATTGGCTTCTTAGCTGACATAGTATTGACCTCGTCAAATTGCGTAACTATCGGTCTGACGACCTTGAAACAAACTAGCGTAATTTTACTACACTTTTTAACCAAAACTGTAGGTTAAGATCAAGTATTGTGGTGTAAACGATGTTGCTTGCTTTCAATTCGTCGTGGATGATTCACCCGGCCGTTAGCTTTATACAGGCTAGGCTAAGCGGGTGATCAAAAGATAGCTTTAGCATGAACTAATCGGTGTCAATTCGACAGTCGGTTTTATCAATCGCTGCAATAGGTCCCACTCTTTTCACCTGGTGAACGTTTTCGCGATAACCCACTCGCCTCAGCAGTTTAACCTCGCTATACTGCTCAGCACTTTATGCCCAAACAACTGGGAATTGCAGCTAGACGGCAAACGAACAAAGCTGCAACTTCCAGTAGAAAGGGGATACCTACCTGCAACCGTGTAAGAGCTATAACTATGCAAGAATATATCGATTTTTTTCAGCAAAACACCATCATGGCCTTAGTTTGGCTGGGCTTATTTGCTGCACTTATTATGAATATCGTTAAGTCGATGAACGCGGCTTATAAAGAAATTTCTGTTGGCCAAGCCACTCACCTTATCAATCGTGAAAACGGCGTGGTTATCGACATTCGTACTCGCGATGAATTCAAAAAAGGCCACATCACTGACGCGCTTCACATTTTGCCATCAGAGATCAAAGCGGGTAACTTCGCGAGCCTTGAAAACCACAAATCAGACCCAATCATCGTGGTATGTCGCAACGGCCAAGCCGCGCAAGAAAGTGCAAACTTGCTTGCCAAAGCGGGCTTTAGCCAAGTCAACGTGCTGAAAAATGGCCTGACCTCATGGCTGGATGCCAAGCTACCGCTTATCCGTGGCGCAAAGTAATTCACCAGACTTTTTGCCTGTCGCCAGTGACCCACTGCGCAGCAAATCGGCAAATCGCGGCTTAAGATGTGACATTTTCCACGTAATTGCCGCTTGGCCTAGTTATTCCGATTCGGCTCGGTTAGTCTCAAGGCAAACGAATTTGGGCGCTATGCCCCGCAAATCATTAGTTAAGGATTCAATAAAATGGCTGAAGCAGCACCACAACAAGACGCGCAAAATTTCGCAATCCAACGTATCTTCCTAAAAGACGTTTCTTTTGAAGCGCCAAACTCGCCAGCAATGTTCCAAAAAGAGTGGAATCCAGAAGTCAAACTGGACCTAGATACTCAAAGCCGTGAACTTGGTGAAGGCGTTTATGAAGTGGTATTGCGTTTGACTGTCACCGTTAAAAACGCAGACGATACTGCGTTCCTTTGCGAAGTACAGCAAGGCGGTATTTTCACCGCTGGCAATATGGAAGCAGGTCAACTCGCACACTGCCTAGGTGCATTCTGCCCGAACATTCTGTTCCCATACGCACGTGAAACCATCTCAAGTTTGGTTGTTAAAGGCACGTTCCCACAATTGAACCTAGCGCCAGTTAACTTTGATGCTTTGTTCATGAACTACCTACAGCAGCAAGCTCAGCAAGGTGAAGGCGAAGCGCAAGCATAAGCCATCGTCTCACTCTTGAATAAAATGCACAGCGACACTTGCCGCTGTGCATTTTCTTTTTCTGCCGCTTCAAGTGGGAAGGGTATATACCCAAACAACTTGGAGATGCAGGTAGGCGGCAAACGAACAAAGCCTCTGAACATAGAGGAACTATGCGATGAGGTTTGTGAGAGCCAGCCAACAACGCTGCAACTTCAAGTAGGACGGGTATAATATTAGGGTTTGTCGTCGCGACTTAGGTATAATCGGCAAACCACGATTCACAGACTTTTCTTTTAGGTGAACGCATGACAGACACAACCGGTATCGACATTTACGGTAAACCCATCAGCATGACCGTAATTGGCGCGGGCTCTTACGGCACCTCACTTGCGATCTCGCTCGCGCGCAACGGCGCGAACGTCGTGCTTTGGGGTCACGAACCCTGGCATATGGCAACACTCGCAGCAGACCGAGCAAACCAAGCGTTTCTTCCGGGCGTCACCTTTCCTGACTCGCTGATCATTGAATCGGACTTGGAAAAAGCGGTGCAAGCCAGCCGTGACATTCTTATTGTGGTGCCAAGCCATGTGTTCGGCCTCGTGCTCAACAGCATCAAACCATTTTTGCGCGCAGACTCGCGTCTTTGCTGGGCAACCAAAGGGCTTGAACCTGAAACCGGACGTCTACTCAAAGACGTGGCCTTTGATATTCTCGGTGACACTCACCCGCTCGCCGTACTTTCAGGCCCAACGTTTGCCAAAGAGTTGGCTATGGGTTTACCCACCGCGATTGCGGTAGCCTCGCCTGACGCTCGGTTCGTTGCGGATCTGCAAGAAAAAATCCACTGTGGCCGCACGTTCCGCGTTTACGCCAATGATGACTTCATCGGCATGCAGCTTGGCGGCGCGGTGAAAAACGTCATTGCCATTGGCGCTGGTATTTCGGATGGTATTGGCTTTGGAGCTAACGCTCGAACAGCTTTAATCACTCGAGGCCTTGCTGAAATGTCACGTCTTGGCGCGGCGCTCGGTGCCAAGCCAGAAACCTTTATGGGCATGGCAGGTCTAGGCGATTTGGTACTCACTTGTACTGATAACCAATCTCGTAACCGTCGCTTTGGTTTGGCGCTTGGCCAAGGTCAAGGCGTTGACGAAGCGCAAGACGAGATTGGACAAGTCGTTGAAGGCTATCGCAACACCAAAGAAGTGTGGCTCTTAGCCGAACGAATGGGCGTTGAAATGCCTATTGTGGAACAAATTTATCAGGTGCTGTATCAAGGAAAGAGCGCGCAAGCAGCGGCGCAAGACTTGCTGGCACGCGACAAAAAAACCGAAGGGAAATAATTGCTCAGGGTGTCATGATGAAACATTGCGAGAAGAAAAAGGTTTGGCACGCAGTCGATGCCGAAGCGCGCCAATTAGCCGAACAAGAGCCGATGCTGGCCAGCTTTTACCACGCGACCATCATTAAACATGACAGTCTGTGTTCTGCCCTGAGCTACATTCTGGCCAATAAATTACAAACGCCATCCATGCCTGCCATGGCGGTACGTGAAGTGGTTGAAGAGGCGTTTGCCGCCGATCCTAGCATTACCGCATCGGCCGCCTGCGATATCTGTGCGGTGGTCAATCGCGACCCTGCCGTTTCTATGTATTCAACTCCCTTGCTCTATCTTAAAGGTTACCATGCATTGCAAGGTTATCGTGTCGCCAATTGGCTTTGGAAACAAGGCCGCTATGCGCTTGCAAGCTATTTGCAAAACCAAATTTCAGTCGCCTGTCAGGTTGACATTCACCCTGCAGCGCGCATTGGTAAAGGGATCATGCTTGACCACGCAACGGGGATTGTGATCGGGGAAACCGCCGTCGTCGAAAACGACGTCTCCATCTTGCAAGATGTCACATTGGGGGGAACAGGCAAAGAGTGCGGCGATCGTCACCCTAAAATTCGCGAAGGTGTCATGATTGGCGCTGGCGCTAAAGTGCTTGGCAATATTGAAGTTGGCGAAGGGGCTAAAATTGGCTCTGGCTCTGTGGTCTTGCAAGCCGTACCGCCTCATACCACCGTTGCCGGCATTCCCGCGAAAGTCATTGGCCGTCCGACCTCAGACAAACCGTCACTCGATATGGATCAAGCTTTCAACGGAAAATCACAGCAATTTATTGATGGTGATGGTATTTAATATATCGTCACTGCGTGCCATGCCATTGGAAGTCGTTTTTGTTAGGAATCTTTTTCGTGCTAGACGTTTGCCATATTCAGCATACCGCTTCACGCCGCATCAAAGCGGTTTGGTGGCTTATCACAGCCATTACCCTGACACCGCTCACCTGCATGGCATCGTCACCACAAGAGCTCAAAGGCGTTAAGGCCGAAATCGCTCGACAAGCCAACGCACTATCACAGCAAGAAAAGCAATTAAATCAATTGCAAACAGCTTTGAAAACTCAAGAGCTCGATATCGTAAAAATCGAAAAAGCGATTCGCGAGAGCCAAACTCGCCAGCGCAGCGCGCAGCAGGCCGTGTCTCAACTTGACACGCAAATCCGCGAGCTAGAACAAGATCAAAAGCGTCAAACTGAGCAGCTTAAATCACTGCTGCACACCTACTACATCACTCGTGGCCCAAATAGTGGCGGGATCAAACTCGAGCCCAATAACCACGATGAACGCATCGGTTACTACTTTCAGCATTTGGCTCAGTTGCGTAGCGATCTCATCGCCTCACTGGGTCAAACGCGTCAAGATTTGGCTGAGCGACAAGCACTGCGTCAGCAAGAGCTCAACCAAATCGAAGTGCAGCTTCGTCAGCAAACAGAGCAACGCACCGCATTGAAATCGGCGCAGCAACTGCGCCAATCGACGCTCGGCAACATCAAAAAGACGATCAAAAATGATCAAGGCTATCTTGCCGAGCTAAAACGCAACGAAAGTCGATTAAAAGCCGAAATTGCCAAGGCGGCCAAGCGTGCAGCGGTGCCGATGGACGGGTTGGCAAAACAAAAAGGCCGCTTGCCTTGGCCACTCAAAGGCGCATTGCTGCATCGGTTTGGCCAAGCACAAACAGAGCACATTGCCTGGAAAGGCACTGTCATTAGCGCGACATACGGTGATAAAGTCAACGCGATTTATTCTGGTACTGTGGTGTTTGCCGACTATCTGCGGGGCTACGGATTGGTGGTACTGCTCGACCATGGCAAAGGCGATATGACCCTGTATGGCTTTAACCAAGCCGTGCTTAAAAAAGAAGGGGATAAAGTGATGGCGGGAGAGCCAATTGCTCTTGTGGGCAATACCGGGGGCCAAGATCGCGCGTCACTTTATTTTGAAATACGCCGCAACAGTCACGCGCAAAATCCTGAACACTGGCTAACGAAACGCTAGAAGCCAATCACTGAACCGACAGCTGTGTTAAACAACTTGAAAATAGACTCGCTATTTCGCTGCGTTGTTTGCCTTGCTCTCAGCCCAGTGAGCCGGCTCTGAATCCAGCATCTTGAGGTCACTTGGATATACACGCAAAACCGAAATGTCGCCACTAAGCCAAGTGGCGAATCCCATCTTCAAGCAGCAGCAACTGTTCGCGGCCTTGAGTCGTTGCAACAGGCTTCACCACATCAATCATCTGCAGCATTCCCTGACTTATCAGAGTTTCGCTAATTTCCGTGCGTGGCGTTAATGCCGCTTGATACGACAGCCAGCATGAAGCAATGAGATGAAGGGTTCGCACCAACGACACAAGCGCTTCTTCATCCAAATCCAACAATTCAAGTTCCACGAATTGGCGCATGATCACCACCAAATTGGTCTGCAAGCGATCTTGCACTGCACGATAATCGTGGTGAAGCGCTTCATCACGCGAGAGAATTTCCGGTAAATTGGCGTAGAAAAACCGATATTTCCACATCAATGAAAAAATGGAGTCGAGATAACGCTTTAATAACGTCAGGCTCTCTTGTTGGTGATCAACTGGCGTGAAGCGCTCCAAAAGTTCTTGCGCATAAAGCTTGAAGATCTCGTGAATGATCTCTTGTTTATTACGAAAATGGTAATAAAGGTTACCTGGGCTAATACTGAGGTGATCTGCAATATGGTTGGTGGTGATATTACGCTCACCATGCTGATTAAACAGCTCAAGCGCCGATACAACGATCTTCACTCGTGTTTTCATTTGTCGCTACCGCTTCCCTACAACACAAACCATTCGCTATGGGATATCAAGATGCTCGCCATTCCGATAACCACAAAACGTATCGTTGTTGATGACTTAAATTATACCCAAGTCATCTCAAGATGCATGATTCAGCGAGAATGACTTGGGCATATAACAACTCACTAGTACAACTAGTCAATGTAGTACAACCTACAGCGACCACCGAAAAATTGAGTCAAAGAGTGGTGCGCAGTAGAAAGAAACGCGATCTCGATCTCATCAAGATCGCAACTCTCACCTATCACGCTCGAGGAAATGGGAAGGCGATCACTTGCTCAATATGGTCGCATTGCAGCGCCAACATGATCAAACGATCCACACCCAACGCCACCCCAGCGCACGCAGGAAGCCCAGATTCCAGTGCCGCTAACAAATGCCGGTCAATGGGCTGAACACTTTGACCTTTTAATGCACGCGTCGCATTGTCAGCCTCAAATCGCGCCAGTTGCTCTGTCGCGTCGTCCAGCTCATGAAAGCCATTCGCCAGTTCAATCCCTTTAAAATAGACCTCAAAACGGTCAGCAACGCGAGGATCGGCTGGATTAATTTTTGCCAATGCCGCTTGTGTGGCAGGAAAGTCATACACAAACACTGGTGCGCTTTGACCAATTTTAGGTTCAATGCCGACGCTAAATAACAGTTGAAGTAACGTATCTCGGCACGTTTCTGGCTCAGCAATATCACTTAAACCTAACGCGGCAGCGGCGGTTTTTAATTGCGCCATGCTCGCTTCCAGCGGGCACACACCAAGCACTTGCAAAAACGCCTGCTGATACGTCAATCGCGTTGGTGTTTCGCAATGCAACACTAAGCTTAATAGCTCGGCCATTTCATCCATTAATTGGTGATGATCAAAGCCAATCCGATACCATTCCAGCATAGTAAATTCAGGGTTGTGATATCGACCGTTTTCTTCATTACGAAACGCCTTGCTGATTTGGTAAATCGAACCGTATCCTGCGGCAAGCAAGCGTTTCATGTGAAACTCGGGGCTGGTCATCAGATAGAGCATCGTGCCTTTGGGATAACCGGGACCCACAAATTCGGTTTTGAAAGTATCAAGATGAATGTCGGTAACCGTTGCGTGGCTCATCGCAGGGGTATCTACCTCTAGCACAGCGCGCTCGGCGAAAAAGTGACGGATCTGAGCCAAAATAGCGGCGCGTTGCACAAGCTGTGCTGCGCTCGCGCTCGGTTGCCAAAGCGTTTGCATGATGATGTCTCACACTGAAAGAAATGCGGCAAAAGTTACCATCATTTACGCCCTTTGCAAGCCGTTTCTCTCGCCAGCCTAGCACGAAAAACCCGCAATACAGTGCAGTTTCCTCATTGCCAAATGCGAACCATTCTCCTTTTGACAAAATCGTCGCTATCGCTTGATAAACAAAGCGATAAGAGACTTATTGATTCGATTAATTATTGTCGTGACTACTATCACATTACCTATTTTTTTTACATCTCACGCTTTATTTCTCACCGAAAAAACCATTTATATCAATTTTTGTCCCATCACCATCTTCTACACTGACCCTAGTTTTTTTATGGGCTTTTTCCACTGTTTGCGCCGCGATGAGTATCGGCAATACCCATCGTGCTTTCCTGCCACTCAGCGTGAAACTCGCTCGTCCTTATAAGCGGATCCCATCCGCACAATCACTTGGAGGGTAACTGTGAAAACGATTATCACAGATATCGCAGTCATCGGCGCCGGCGGCGCTGGACTTCGTACGGCCATCGCTGCTGCAGAAGCGAACCCTGAGCTGGAAGTTGCGCTGATTTCCAAAGTCTACCCAATGCGCTCACATACCGTTGCGGCAGAAGGTGGCTCGGCAGCCGTTATCAAAGACGAAGACAGCTTAGATAACCACTTTAACGACACGGTTGGCGGTGGTGACTGGCTGTGTGAACAAGATGTGGTGGAATACTTTGTCGCCAATGCCACGCGTGAAATGATCCAAATGGAGCAATGGGGTTGCCCATGGAGCCGCAAAGACAACGGTGAGGTCAATGTTCGCCGTTTCGGTGGTATGAAGGTCGAACGCACTTGGTTTGCTGCCGATAAAACCGGTTTTCACATGCTTCACACCCTATTTCAAACCTCAATGAAATACCCCAACATCAAGCGCTTTGATGAGTACTTTGTCGTGGATTTATTGGTCGATGAGGGCGAAGCGCAAGGTTTGATTGCGATTCACATGTCAGAAGGTGAACTGGTAACCATCAAAGCGAAATCGGTGGTGCTTGCCACTGGCGGTGCGGGTCGAGTTTATCACTGCAATACCAATGGCGGCATTGTGACCGGTGATGGCATGGCGATGGCCTACCGTCATGGCGTGCCTCTGCGTGATATGGAATTTGTGCAATACCATCCAACCGGCTTACCGGGCACCGGAATTTTGATGACCGAAGGGTGTCGTGGTGAGGGCGGTATCATCGTCAATAAAGATGGTTACCGTTACTTGCAAGATTATGGCATGGGACCTGAAACACCGGTCGGCCAGCCAAAGAACAAATACATGGAGCTAGGCCCGCGCGACAAAGTGTCGCAAGCGTTTTGGCATGAGCAGCAAAAAGGCAACACCATCAAACACCCATTAGGGGATGTGGTGCATCTTGATCTTCGCCACCTTGGTGAAGAGTACTTACAAGAGCGCTTGCCGTTCATCTGTGAACTGGCAAAAGCGTACGTCAATGTAGACCCAGCCAAAGAGCCGATCCCGATTCGCCCAACAGTGCATTACACCATGGGTGGTATTGAAACCAATGGCGAATGTGAAACTCGAATCAAGGGTCTGTTCGCGGTCGGCGAATGTGCCTCTGTCGGTTTACACGGCGCCAACCGTCTGGGTTCTAACTCGCTGGCAGAATTTGTGGTCTTTGGCCGCGTTGCGGGTGAGCATGCCGTCAAACGCGCTGCGGAATTCAAAGGCTGGAACGATAGCGCCATTGCCGAGCAAGTGGCCGATGTGGAAGCTCGCATCGCCGCGCTTATGGCACAAGAAGGGGATGAAAACTGGGCAACCATTCGTACTGAAATGGGTCACACCATGGAAGCCGGTTGTGGCATCTACCGTCAAGAAGACTTGATGCAAGAGACCATCGAGAAAATCACCGAGCTGAAAGCACGGTACAAAAACATCAGCATCAAAGACAAAGGCAAAGTGTTCAACACAGATTTGCTTTATGCCATTGAAGTGGGTTACGGGCTTGAAGTTGCTGAGGCCATGGTCCATTCCGCTATCTTGCGCAAAGAGTCACGCGGCGCGCACCAACGTCTCGACGACGGTTGTACTGAGCGCGATGATGTGAACTTCCTTAAACACTCATTGGCGTTCTATCAAGCCGATAGTGCGCCAAGCATTGATTACAGCGATGTGACCATCACCAAATCTCAGCCTAAAGCGCGTCTTTACGGTGAAGCAGCCGAAAAAGCCGCCGCAGCGGAAAAAGCCGCAGCCAACCAAGATGAATCAAGCGTGAAGGAGTCTACCAATGTCTAACTCCCGTATTCAAAAAGTCGACATTTTGCGTTACGACCCTGAGCGTGACGCAGAGCCCCACTTTGAAACCTTTAAGGTGCCGTTTGATGACACCATGTCGGTGCTCGATGCACTGGGCTATGTCAAAGATCATCTGGACAAAGATCTCGCTTACCGCTGGTCATGCCGCATGGCGATTTGCGGCTCGTGTGGTGTGATGGTGAATGGCGTTCCCAAACTGGCGTGTAAAAGCTTCTTACGTGATTACCCAGACGGCGTGAAAATTGAACCGTTGGCCAATTTCCCGATTGAGAAAGATTTGATTGTCGACATGACGCCGTTCATCGAACGTTTAGAGGCGATCAAACCTTACATCATTGGTAATGACCGCACGCCAGAAGATGGCACTAACTTGCAGACTCCAGAGCAAATGGCGAAATACAAACAGTTCGCTGGCTGTATTAACTGTGGTCTGTGTTATGCCGCTTGCCCTCAATTTGGCTTAAATCCTGAGTTTATTGGCCCTGCTGCGCTGACGCTGGCACACCGTTATAACCTTGATAGCCGTGATAACGGCAAAGCCGAGCGTATGCCACTGATTAACGGCATAAATGGTGCTTGGGGCTGTACTTTTGTCGGTTATTGCTCTGAAGTGTGTCCGAAAAATGTTGACCCAGCCGCGGCAGTAAACCAAGGCAAAGTGGCCTCTTCAATGGACTTTGTGATCGCGATGCTAAAACCGGACGGCAAACCGACCCAAACCGAAAAACGTACCGAGGAGGCGTAACATTATGAGCAACCGTAAACCTTACGTACGCGAAATGAAGCGCTCTTGGTGGCAAGCCAGCCCGTTTTATCGCTTTTATATGTTGCGTGAAGCCACTGTGCTGCCTTTGATTTTGTTTACTTTGTTCCTGACCTTTGGTTTAGGCGCCCTCGTCAAAGGCCCAGAAGCTTGGCAGGCTTGGCTCGATTTTATGGCCAACCCCGTGGTGATTGCGATTAATATCGTGGCGCTTGCAGGCAGTTTACTTCACGCGCAAACCTTCTTTAGCATGATGCCGCAAGTGATGCCGATCCGCATCAAAGGCAAGGCACTGGATAAGAAGATGATCGTGCTCGCTCAATGGGCCGCAGTCGCATTCATTTCACTGATCGTGTTGATCATTGTTTAAGGAGAGAGTGTTATGCAATCAAATTATCACGTTGATCGCACTCCGGCCCGTTCCGATGAGCCGATTTGGTGGAGTTTGTTTGGTGCCGGCGGCACTTGGTTTGCAATGATAACGCCGATTACCGTGCTGGTTTTGGGTGTTTTAGTGCCACTGGGTGTGATTGATGCCGATGCGTTAAGTTATGACCGTGTCGTAGCGTTTGCAACGACGTGGATTGGCGCGCTGTTTATTATCGCCACCCTTGCCCTACCCATGTGGCACGCCATGCACCGCGTACATCATGGACTACACGATCTGCAATGCCATGTCGGTCTTGCCGGCAAAGTCGTTTGCTACTTTATCGCAGCGCTCATCTCTATCTTAGCGATCATTTTTGTCTTTATGCTGCACTAACGATCGCCATAAGCCCACACAAAAAAAGCTGGCCATGCCAGCTTTTTTAATGAATATGAGTTGCAGGTATATCGTCTTATTTGACGCGACCGACGTACTCACCAGAACGAGTATCAACTTTGATCACTTCGCCAATGGCGATAAACAGAGGAACACGCACAACAGCGCCCGTTGATAGCGTAGCAGGTTTGCCACCAGTGCCTTGAGTATCACCTTTCAAACCTGGATCGGTTTCTGTCACTTCAAGCTCAACAAAGTTTGGTGGCGTTACCGCGATTGGGTTGCCATTCCATAGCGTTAGCATACAAGTGTTGTTTTCTACCATCCACTTTGCATTATCGCCAACCGCTTTGGCATCTGCGGCAAATTGCTCAAACGTTTCGTTGTTCATGAAGTGGTAGAATTCGCCATCTGAGTACAGATAATCCAAATCAAGATCCATCACGTCAGCCACTTCAACGGTGTCACCTGATTTAAAGGTTTTCTCTAGCACTTTACCAGAAAGCAGCTTACGGATTCGCACGCGGTTGAACGCTTGACCTTTGCCTGGCTTGACATACTCGTTTTCGAGAATGACACAAGGCTCGTTATCAAGCATAATTTTCAGACCGCCTTTAAATTCATTCGTGCTAACAGTAGCCATTTTTTCCTCTTATTTTCTTCGAGTCCAATTTAATGCCGCACATCATAACCCGAAAAGTCGAATCTGTTGAGCAAAACTGGCTCAAACAGTTAGCGAATGGGATCTCCGATCCTTTGACGCTTTTACAAACGTTAGAGATTGATCCCACTCCGTGGCAAGCCGGATTTGAAGCTCGAAAACCGTTTGCGCAGCGTGTGCCGAAAAGTTTTGTTGAGCGAATGGAAAAAGGCAATCCTTATGATCCGCTTTTGCGTCAAGTCTTACCCTTGAGCGAAGAGTTAGAATGGCATGACGGTTACTCCACCGACCCATTAGTAGAGCAAAACAACTCAACGCCAGGGCTGCTGCATAAATACCGCAATCGCGCGTTGATGATTGTAAAAGGTGGCTGCGCCATCAATTGCCGTTACTGCTTTCGACGCCATTTTCCCTACAATGACAACCCAGGAAGCAAACAGGCGTGGCAACAGGCATTGGATTACCTTGCCCAGCATGATGAAATTAATGAGCTCATTCTCTCTGGCGGCGACCCTCTTATGGCCAAAGACGAGGAGTTACGTTGGCTGATTGAGCGTGTTGCCGCCATTTCGCACATCAAGCGACTGCGCATTCACAGTCGTTTACCTGTGGTGATCCCCGCAAGAGTAACCGAGACACTGGGTTCATTACTCGAAGCGTCTCGACTGCAAATTATTTTGGTGACTCACATCAATCATGCCAATGAGATCAACGATGAATTTCGTCATGCGATGGCAAGGCTCAAACGCTTTGGCGTCACCTTACTCAATCAAGGTGTGCTGCTCAAAGGGGTCAATGATTCGGTTGCCGCTCAGGTGCAATTAAGTGAAGCACTTTTTGATGCGGGTATTTTGCCGTACTACCTACATGTTCTGGATAAGGTGCAAGGCGCGGCGCACTTCTATATCAGTGATGATGAGGCTCGCACCATCATGGCGGGGCTGCTTGAGCAAGTCTCCGGCTATTTGGTGCCGAAGTTAACGCGTGAAATTGGTGGTCGTCCAAGCAAAACACCGCTGGACTTGCACTTAGAGTGAGCGACTCAGTTAAGCTGTCGATGTCGTTCACTAATAAGAAAGCCGAGGCTATTGCCTCGGCTTTTGAAATGATAAAGGGTTTAAACGTTATGATGCAAACCGTTATCTTTAAGCTATAACCTGTGAGAGCAAAGAGAAAGCGCACAGTTTGCTATTGCAAATGAGCACTTTCGATGCCGATATCACGGGTTATCGCGACAAGATAAAGGTTTATGTCGGGTAGCAGTAGCGCATTGCTGCGCCACCGCCCCCTAAGAACCGTACGTGCGAGTTTCCCCGCATACGGCTCAAGCCTTTATAAGTTTCCCTTAAGAGAAACCAGCAACTAAGATAATATTGTCTTAATACCAGCTAAAACGCTTACAACTGTAGCAAGAACAGAACAGACAACGCAAACGCCTTTCCAAGTCCAATTTATAGAACTACGAAAACGCTTAGCTAGACTCGGTTTGGAAGCCTTTATCTGGGCAAGATACTGCTCTCCTTTTAGCGTCATTCTGACGTTGAAGAACATACCTCCCCCATCGGAGCTTCCATCTATTCCTTCAACTAACCCTTGAGATTTTAGATCTCTGAACACACCAACATCAAAGTCAGGTTCAGCGATTGTACAATCGTCAGGATTTGCCGAAATATAGTCTAATATCTTTTCTGCTTTCTCTTGCATATAATGCCCTTTGTTTAAACTTTGAGCAATTATACCACGTTTGAATGCAGCATTTTGTGGCAGTTAATATGAAGCATCATCAAGTTAGAGTTGTTATCTGAACCACCATCAACTCGCCTAATGATATGGTGAATATCCCATTCATCATTTGAGCCAAACTCTTGATTACAGACCCCACATTTGAAATCCTGCTTTTCAGCAATCTTCCAAAGTTTCATGTTTCCCGACAGTGACTTTTTAAGCCTCTGCATCCTTAAACGTTCAAAATATTGTTCGTCTTCAGGCAGGTAACAATTCATCTCCGACTTAATCTTAACGTGCTTGTCGATTTTCACTCTCGATGCACTGAGCAAACGGTAGTGTCCATCTTCCCCTTTTGGTTTTGGCGCACTGAATACCCAATTCCGATCCCCCACTGTTTTAAAGTATTTATCTTTAATCCAGCGTTTACGGCGATTGGAGTGGATACGTCGGCACCATTGCCAAAGCATCTTCCAGATACGGTAATCAACATACTTGAAAGCCTCACTTGCACAGACCCAACGATGGTAGTAACACCAACCACGGATCATTGGATTCAACTTAGCAATAACAGCCGATGCTGGCACCATTTTGTGACTTTGTAAGTAATCTCGTATGTTTTTCAAGAACGTCTTTACGTTTTTCTTCGACGGCTTGATTAACATCTTACCGTTGTATTTCCGTACGTTCTGACCCAAAAAGTCGAAACCCTTCTCTATGTGTGTGACAAATGTTTTCTCATCCGACAGTGACAAACCTCGCTCCGCCATAAAGGCTTTCACAATTGGCAGCACTTGTTCTTCTAGTAACTCTTTCGAGATACCAGTAATGATAAAATCATCTGCATAACGCACATAGTTGACCTTGGTTTTGTAACTGGCTTTTGTATTCTTCTTCCCAAATTGGGATTCGAGTACATCAATTAATCCATCCAAAGCCATGTTGGCAAGTACCGGTGAGATAATCCCACCTTGTGGTGTTCCTGCCTCAGTTTCGTTCCAACTTCCTGCTTCCATGTATCCAGCTTTTAGCCATTTCTTGAGAATTGCTTTCTCCATAGGAATATTTGCAATCAACCAATCGTGACTAATGAAATCAAAACACCCTTTAATATCGCCCTCTAGTACCCACTGGGCACTTGCTTTGCGACTGAGGTTCACGAAGCATTGTTCGATAGCATCAGCGCAACTACGATGAGGACGAAAGCCATAGCTATGTCGATCTGCTGTTGATTCTGACACGGGTTCAAGTGCTAGCAGATATAACGCCTGCATTGCCCTATCCTTCATTGTCGGTATACCCAGCGGTCTCTTCTTACCATTGGCTTTTGGAATGTATATTCGACGTAACGGCTTGGGCTTGTAGCCTTTGCGTGTTAGACCTTTTATTGCATCCCACTTTAGTGCTGGAGTGTTCCAAGTTTCCTTATCAACACCGGGTGTTTTCTTTCCACGATTCTCGGTTACCCGTCGAACCGCAATTGCTTTGGCAGAAAAAGAGCGTACAAGCATACGTTGTAGCTTCTTAACCTGTCGCCAGTCCTTATTTAACGTTGCTTTCGCAATTCGCACTTGTAGCTTCTTCACTCTTCGATTGCATGACTCCCAATCAATGGTGTGCCAGCTTTCATTTGAGTGTGAGAACGCAGGTAGACGTTGTGTGCTACTCATCTTGCTTTCCTCAAGGTTAATGTCCCTTAAAGGAATGAAGATAGATCTCCCCTAAGGGTGAAATATTTTCACCCTTAGGGGGACGGTATCGACCAACGAATAACTTTTCGTCAGCCAGTCCGATCAGCTTTACAAGCCATCTTACGATTAAAGACCTAATGGAAGTCTGCACTCTTTCAAGTTAAGGCAAAGTCTGAACCTCTATCCTGACCATTACAGCCAAGCATTCGCTTTTTCCATCGTTCCCATACCCACTTATCCAACAGCTTCTCTTACGAGTCACCTGCCACTTGGGCGGATAATTGGGCTTACCAAGTTCCTGTGTTTGTACAAATAGTTACTTAGGTTCTGTCTATTCAACGGTGGCACAACAGTAGCGTTCTCCCAGATGTAAAAGGAAAAACCTGTCCACATACCTTTTGGTCAGAGCGTATCAAAGACATTTCGCTCAACGCGGCTGACGTTGTTTATCAACAGTTCACGTACGTTAACCCTATAACCAAGCCTAGCCCCTCAATCGCTTGTCATTAGCAATATCTACAATACTGCTCACGCAGAAATTGCACCTTTTCAGGGGGTACATTGTCAGGAAGCTTCGCACCAATCCGTTACCAGATTCGCACTATCCCTAGGCTACAACTTGCTACAAAGTTGGTCTTATCCATTCAAACTGCTGCTGAAGGTAAGACAATACAACACACAAGCTTCAGTCGTTTTGACCGTGAAGCGCATCTTCTTGTAATGAAAACACATTGAATTACCGTGTTCTGCTAAGAAGTCAGTGCTTTAAGTGGAGGGCATATCTGACGTTGTCAGATATGTCGGTCCCAAGTTTTATTTCCTAAATAGCGGTTTCCCGCACACATTCTGTACCTTCAGATTTTGCCTAAAGGATAAACGTGCTCATAGTGAAAAGTGAGGCAGCATGGCTGCCTCAGCACTTGTTTCCTAATTGCCGTTTCCGGCGAGTGGTGTAGTGGTGAGGAACTCTTGGGAGAGCGCTATCCTTACATCCTCAGGCAATAGCTAGAACAGTTATATCTACTGATATTTCTGTTCACCTTAGTGATTAACACCAAGGAACGGTCAAATGCGACCCTTGTCGCATTACATCATGCCGCCCATACCACCCATTCCGCCCATGCCGCCCATATCTGGCATGCCTGCGCCTTCTTTTTGTGGTAGGTCTGTCACCATCGCTTCGGTGGTGATCATTAGGCCCGCAACAGAAGCGGCAAACTGCAGTGCAGAACGCGTCACTTTAGTTGGGTCAAGGATACCCATCTCTAGCATATCGCCGTACTCGCCAGTGGCCGCGTTGTAACCGTATGAACCTTCGCCAGCGCGAACATTATTCGCCACAACAGACTCTTCATCACCCGCGTTTTTGGTGATTTGACGCAGTGGAGCTTCCATCGCGCGAAGGGCTACGCGAATACCCACGTTTTGCTCTTCGTTGTCACCTTCTAGTGATGCGATTTTTGATGCTGCGCGGATAAGAGCTACGCCACCACCCGCAACAATACCTTCTTCAACCGCAGCGCGAGTTGCAGCCAGTGCATCTTCTACGCGGTCTTTCTTCTCTTTCATTTCAACTTCAGTGGCTGCGCCTACTTTGATCACCGCAACACCGCCGGCCAATTTCGCCACGCGCTCTTGCAGTTTCTCTTTGTCGTAATCTGACGTCGCATCTTCCACTTGTTGACGGATTTGCGCCACACGGCCTTGGATCATCGCTTCTTCACCCATGCCATCAATGATGGTGGTGTTTTCTTTCGTGATGCTCACGCGTTTGGCTTGGCCAAGATCTTCTAGTGTTGCTTTTTCAAGTTCTAGACCCACTTCTTCAGAGATCACAAGGCCACCAGTTAGGATTGCGATGTCTTGTAGCATTTGCTTACGACGGTCACCAAAACCAGGCGCTTTAACCGCGGCCACTTTAACGATGCCGCGCATGTTGTTGACAACCAATGTTGCTAGCGCTTCACCTTCAACGTCTTCTGCGATGATAAGCAGTGGACGAGAGGCTTTTGCGACCGCTTCAAGTGCTGGTAGCAGTTCACGAATGTTCGCGATTTTCTTATCAACCAGTAGGATGAATGGGCTGTCGAGATCAACTGAACCCGCTTCTTGGTTGTTGATGAAATAAGGAGATAGGTAACCACGGTCGAACTGCATGCCTTCTACTACGTCCAGCTCATCGTGCAGTGCTTGGCCTTCTTCAACAGTGATAACGCCATCGCGGCCTACACGCTCCATCGCTTCAGCAATGATTTTACCCACGCTAGAGTCTGAGTTTGCCGAAATGGTGCCCACTTGCTCGATTTCAGTCGTTGTAGAACAATCTTTTGATAGCGCTTTAAGCTCTTCAACTGCAGCCGTTACCGCTTTGTCGATACCGCGCTTAAGATCCATCGGGTTCATACCCGCCGCAACCGCTTTAAGACCTTCGTTAACAATGGATTGAGCCAAAACGGTCGCCGTGGTGGTGCCGTCACCCGCCACATCGTTTGCTTGTGAAGCCACTTGCTTCACCATTTGCGCGCCCATGTTTTGGAACTTGTCTTCAAGTTCGATTTCACGCGCAACTGACACGCCATCTTTCGTGATGGTTGGCGCGCCAAAAGATTTGTCGAGAACGACGTTACGACCTTTAGGGCCTAGAGTCACTTTTACCGCATCAGCAAGAATATTGACGCCTTCTAGCATTTTTACGCGAGCGTCATTACCAAATTTTACGTCTTTAGCAGCCATTTTTATTTCCTTCTAAATTCGATGATTGAATGTGCCGTTGTGATTCAGAATGAATTACTCAACGATTGCCATGATGTCGTTTTCAGACATGATCAGAACTTCTTTACCGTCGATTTTTTCGGTTTTGGTGCCATAGCCTTCCGCAAAAATCACTGTATCACCCACTTTCACGTCCAAAGGTTGAACTGTGCCGTTTTCAAGAATGCGGCCCTTGCCTACAGCAAGAATAACGCCACGAGTTGACTTTTCCGCAGCCGAGCCAGTTAGCACGATGCCACCAGCAGATTTTGATTCAACTTCTTTGCGCTCTACAATAACTCGGTCGTGTAATGGACGAATGTTCATCGGTTGTCTCCTGATCTATCCATTTGAAATTTGCTTAACGTCCAGCAATTCTAGGCTGGTTAAACGATATGTGGGGACAAAGCCTGCGATCCCAAGGGTGAGAAGAAATAATTTTGTGACTTTGCGCAAATATTCAACGTTTTAACATTTCATCGGCAGCAAAACCTTAGTGCAACCAAACTATAACAGCTCGGTCGCCGCGCACTTCAATTTCTTGTATTCTGGTTGGCCATAACCGCAACTCAGGCGTCACACCTTCTATGCGAGATAAACACGGGTTACTCAGCGCCCCAATTGCCAAAACGCTACGCACACTTACCACTCCCATGGTGTTTGGTATGGTGGCCATTTTGCTGTTCAATTTGGTGGACACCTTTTTTATCTCGATGTTAGGCACGGATGCGCTTGCTGCCGCCAGCTTCACCTTTCCAATCACGTTTGCGTTAAATTGCATCACCATGGGGGTCGGCGTCGGATTATCCACCTCGATTGGTCATACGCTTGGCCAAGGCGACACTCGCCGAGCTGCCCAGCTGACCATTCACGGTATTTTGCTGGCACTGCTGTTGGTCACTTTCGCAGCGCAAGTGCTGTTGCTCGGGCTCGCGCCCCTGTTCACTTTGATGGGCGCAGAACCGAATTTACTGCCGCTGATTCACGACTATCTGGTGATTTGGCTTATCGCCATTCCGCTTCTCGTGGTGCCAATGACCGCAAACAGCGCCATTCGCGCAACCGGCGATACCAAAACGCCCGCCATGATCATGGTCATCGCGGGACTGATCAACGGCGTGCTGGATCCATTGTTAATTTTTGGTATTGGTCCATTTCCTCAATGGGGCATTCAAGGTGCGGCTATCGCTAGCGCAATCAGTTGGGCCGGGGCGCTCATCGGCTCAACCTGGGTATTGCAGCGGCGCGTGCACCTTATAAGCTGGCCCCATTGGCGTGATATTTTGCCCGATTGGCGCCACATTATGAGCATCGCCACACCGGCTGCGATGGCGAATCTATTAAACCCTCTGTGCGGCGCTCTACTCATGATGCTGCTTGCCAAACAAGGGACAGAGGCAGTAGCAGCCTTTGGCGCCGCGCAGCGCATTGAGTCGATTTTACTGTTAGTGATGATGGCGCTGGGTTCGGCGCTCACGCCTTTTATGGCGCAAAACTTAGGCGCAAAACAGCCCCAGCGCGCTTTAGCAGGTTGGTTTTTAAGCATGCGGTTTGCTTTGGTATTTCAAGGCGTGATTTTTATTATGATGGTGCCGCTGAGTGTGCCGCTTTCGGCGCTGTTTTCTGACGATCTTGGCGTGCGCCAAACCTTATGGCATTACTTACTGATTGTGCCTGCAAGCTATGGCTGTCAAGGGATCATGATGCTGTTAGTCAGTGGGTTAAATGCGATGGTTGAGCCGTTGAAAGCCTTTTTTTGGAGTGCGTTACGCCTCTTTGTGTTTACGCTTCCCAGCGCATGGCTTGGCAGTAAACTGGCCGGCATTGAAGGGCTTTTTGTGGGAATGGCACTCGGCAACGTGATTGGTGGGCTGCTCGGCTATCGCTACGCTCGTCGTCATGAAAAGATCGTATTACGCAAACAGGAAGAATAAAAAAACGCGCTCCAATTTGAGCGCGTTTTTATCAAGATACCGACACCACTTAAAGATGCCGCATCAAGCGGCCATTGTGGCTTGGTAAGGGAATTGCGTTTTAGAACAACTCTTCCGCCACTTCGTACAAATCGTTACGAACTGGGCGCTTCATGTTCTCAATCGCGTCAATAATATCGTGATGCACTAACTGCTCTTTCACGATACCCACGCAACGTCCACCATGACCTTCCATCAATAGGTGCACAGCGTAGTTACCCATGCGTGACGCCAACACGCGGTCAAACGCTGTTGGGCGACCACCACGTTGAATGTGACCTAGCACGGTCGCGCGAGTTTCACGGCCAGTTTCCGCTTCAATTTCTTTTGCTAATTCGTTGGCGTCCATCATCAGCTCAGTCAATGCGATGATCGCATGCTTTTTGCCTTTAGAAATGCCATCTTGAATATTCTGAATCAGCTTCTGTTTATCCAAGCCTGTTTCTGGCGAGATGATGTATTCACAACCACCAGCAATCGCTGACATCAGGGTCAAGTCGCCACAATGACGGCCCATGATTTCAACAATAGAGATACGTTGGTGTGATGATGAGGTATCACGCAAACGGTCAATCGCATCAATAACGGTGTTTAATGCGGTCAAATAACCGATGGTGTAATCAGTACCTGCGATATCGTTGTCGATAGTGCCTGGCAAACCAATACATGGGTAACCCATTTCGGTCAGTTTTTTCGCGCCCATGTAAGAGCCGTCACCACCGATAACCACAAGAGCCTCGATGCCATGTTTCTTCAAGTTTTCAATCGCTTTTTGGCGAACTGACTCTTCTCTGAATTCAGGGAAACGCGCAGAACCTAGAAAGGTACCACCACGGTTAATCACGTCAGAAACGCTAGAACGATCTAGCGGGACGATGCGGTCTTCATAAAGTCCAAGGTAGCCATCTTGCACACCATAAACTTCCAATCCTTTAGACAGTGCCGTACGGACAACGCCGCGGATCGCAGCGTTCATACCCGGTGCATCACCACCACTCGTTAAAACACCGATCTTCTTAATCATGCTCACCCTCGATTTTGGCAATCAAATTTAAAACTGTAATTGTTGATAACGTTTTCTTCGCTATCATTTTATGCGCTAAATTTGGTCGTTATGTTACATTCACTGGGTGTGATTACCAATCAAAACGCCAAATTTTGTGTAATTTTTCTACTTATGTAAGAGTATTACGATTTTATTCATAAACTTCGTTGATTCATATCAGAATAGTGCGGCTTTCACTACTCTGCAGCAGATGCAAACTCTGAGCGTTGCAACGCTTTTCTTTGACGCTCTTCGCTCACCACAGACAATGGATCTTGATGAATCAAAACATCTGCGCCTACAAACTCAGCCATCAAATCCGCCTCTACCTTATCGGCAATACGATGCGCCTCAATTAACAAAAGCGTGTCTTCAAGCTCAAGATGCAATTGAATAAAACGGGTCGGCCCTGAAAGCCGCGTACGCAAATCATGCACGCCAAGCACCCCAGGTACCGCTAATGTGATTTGGCGAATGCGCTGATTTTCGTCTTCGGGTAAGGCGTGATCGAGCAAGGTTTTTAGAGCCTCTCGCACCATATTGACCGCGCTAAACAAAATGAACAGGCCAATTCCTATAGCAAACACCGCATCTGCGTGACCAAAGCCATACGCGCTTAAGCCCAGTGCGATAATAATCGCGATGTTCATCAAGACATCCGATTGATAGTGCAAAGAGTCCGCAGCAATGGCTTGACTGCCGGTTTTACGCACCACTTGCTTTTGAAACAGCACTAACGCTGAGGTAACCACAATGGCAAACACACTGACCATCATTCCATACTCAGGGTCGGCAACCGACTCGGGATGGAAAAAACGTTCAATGCCATAAAGGATAAGAAAAATAGCTGAGCCAGAGACAAACATGGCTTGAGCCAGGGCGGCAAGCGATTCCGCTTTACCGTGACCAAAGCGATGCTCTCGGTCAGCAGGTTGTAGCGCGTAACGCAACACCACTAAATTGAGCACCGACGCGCCAATGTCCAGCATAGAATCAATCAAAGAGGCCAGTAGGCTGACCGAACCCGTCAGCCACCACGCAGAAATTTTGGTGACCAAAAGTAAAACGGCGACGGCGGTGGTTAGCCATGCTGCTAGCGTCACTAAGCGATGATATTCCGTATTCATAAAGTCTGTGTCGGTTTTTTACGCCGATTATATACCTAAGTTAGCACCATAGCTAAATCGGCATCATAACTAAGTTACTTTCGCTTAACAAAACAAAAACCGCACAAGCACAACGCTTGGCGGTTTGATTTCTAACTCTCGTGAGCGATGTCGAATCAGTGAACTTAGCGACGACCTTTACCGCGTTTTTCACCACATTTTTCCAAACGCTCTTGCTGCAGTTTCGCAAGCTCAGTCTTCTGCTCTGGCGTTAACACGCTCAACATTTTATGTTGCATTTCCATGCGTTTAACGCGGCGCTCAGCTTGTTGGTTTGCCATCTCTTGCGCCAATGTTTGC
This sequence comes from Vibrio agarilyticus, assembly GCF_012641465.1. Taxonomy (GTDB): domain Bacteria; phylum Pseudomonadota; class Gammaproteobacteria; order Enterobacterales; family Vibrionaceae; genus Vibrio; species Vibrio agarilyticus. The sequence goes on along the minus strand of NZ_JABAIK010000014.1, from coordinate 78,404 downwards.
GCTTGAGACGCATCAAAGGTATCGGCAAGTATCAGCTTCTGCACCGCTTGTTGCTGAGCTTTACGCTGATCGATGCGAGTTTGACGCTCTGCATCAGACACATTTCGCATCGCGTCACGCTGAGTATCACGTAGTGTCTTCAGTTCAGATTTTTGCGCTTCTGTCAGATCCAACTGGCGCAGCATTTTTTTACCCATATCGAGCTCACATCGGCCTTGCTTGCCTTTGTGACCACCAAAGCCATCTGCACTGGCTGTGCCAAATGTTAACGTCAAAGGTAGGGCTACTGCCGTTAGAATTAATGCTTTTTTCAAGTTCATAATCTGTATCCTCATTGAGTTGGGCGACGCTCTGTATTGCGCTTGAGATTAGAATAAATCGTGCAACGTAAAGTGACGTACAGAGAGCGTAAAGATTCGTAAAGTGCGCGGTTGATACTCGCGGCAAAACAAATTCACAGTACAATGCCCTATATCGCCCCAACACTTGAGGTCATTATGGCGCATATCTTACTGATTGATGACGACATTGAGCTGACAAGCCTGCTCAAAGAAGTGCTTACACTTGAGGGATTTCATGTCACTGAAGCCAACGACGGTGAAGCGGGCCTCGCTGCGGTCAACGAGCACATTGATCTCATCTTACTTGATGTGATGATGCCTAAGCTCAATGGCACAGAAACGCTGAAAAAACTGCGTGAGCAGTGGGAGACCCCGGTGCTGATGCTGACCGCCAAAGGCGATGAGATTGATCGCGTGCTGGGCTTAGAGTTGGGCGCCGACGACTATTTACCCAAACCCTTTAGTGATCGTGAGCTACTGGCTCGTATTCGCGCCATTTTGCGCCGAACTCAAAGTGGGCGTAAAGACAAGCCGTCGGAACAGATAGAGTACCAAGAGATTGTACTTTATCCCGGCAAACAAGAAGCTTACTACCAAGGTGCGCTGCTCGATTTGACCACCACCGAGTTTGCTCTGCTCAGCCACTTGGTTCAGCACCCAGGTCAAATTTTAACCAAAGAGGCACTGAGCCTTGATGTATTAGGAAAACGTCTCGCCGCGTTTGATCGCGCTATTGATATGCACGTGTCTAATTTACGTAAGAAACTGCCCGACCGATTTGATGGCAAATCACGCATTAAAACCTTACGTGGTCGAGGTTACATGTTAGTGGAAGAAGATTGATGCGCTTGCCTAAATTTAACAGCCTGTATGGGCGCATCTTCGCGATTTTTTGGTTCACCATGCTATTAGTGCTCATGGCGGTTTTATCATTGCCAGATCTCGACCCGCGAAAAACCCGTACGATTGAGCCCGAACACTATCAGCATTTACTGATGATCCGCGATAAGTTACAACGCCGCTATGCGCACTTTGATGATATCTCGCGCATTGTTGAGCGCTTTGAGCAGCGCGATGATGATGACCACGACAAAGAGAATAAATTGCGTTTTTTCTTGGCCGCAGATGATGGCACCGTGCTGACAAACAAAAAACGCGGCGACTTTCGTACCAAAGCAATTCGCAATTTCATCACCAGCCTTGATGACTCACATCAGCCAATGCAAAAGCTGTACGGCCGTTACATGCTTTCTGGACCACTTCCGATTACGCTAGATGGTCAATCATTACAGCTATTTATCGCTCAAAAGTGGGATAACGGCATGCCACTTTTGCTACGGCTGTTTGATCACCCACTGCAACTGTTACTTGCGGTGATGGCGGCCAGTACACCATTGCTACTTTGGCTCGCATGGGCATTATCACAACCGGCGCGACGCTTAGAGAACGCGGCGATGCGTGTGGCAAAAGGCGAATTCGTTACCGACCCCAGCCTTGAAACGGGCACGAGCGAATTTCGTCAAGCTGGCACCGCCTTTAACCAAATGGTAAAAGCGGTCAATCAAATGATCTCCGGGCAGCAACGCTTGTTGTCTGATATTTCTCATGAGCTGCGTTCACCTTTGACACGGCTGCGCATGGCGCAATCATTGGCAGTGCGTAAACAAGGCGACAGCGCCGAGCTTGAGCGCATTGACACCGAAGCGCAGCGCTTAGAGCGTATGATCGGCGAATTATTAGAGCTATCGCGTATGCAGCTTAATAGTCACATGACGCGTGAAAATCAGCCGTTAAGTAGCCTGTGGGAAGAGATGCTTGAAGATGCGCAATTTGAAGCCCAGCAGATGGACAAACGTCTCACACTCTCGGCAATCCCAGAGCGCATAATTTGTGGCAACCCGAAATTACTCATGAGCGCGCTTGAGAATGTGGTGCGCAACGCCATTTATTACAGTCGCGATGAGATCATGGTAACGCTACAAGACAACGCCGACAGCATCGCCATTCAAGTCGATGACAACGGCGCAGGTGTCCCTGACGACGAATTAGAGATGATATTTCGCCCGTTCTATCGCGTGTCGACCGCTCGTGACCGGCACAGTGGTGGTACCGGACTGGGGCTCGCCATCACCGAAAGTGCGGTGCGTCAGCACAGCGGAACGATACGCGCCAGTCGTAGCCATTTGGGCGGATTATCCATCCGCATCACGCTGCCGCTGGTCCTCGTATCTTGAGCGCGCTTGAGTATACTAGGCACATCGTTTTCCGTTTAAGGTTATTTGCATGTTTGACATTGCTCTGTTCGAGCCCGAGATTGCCCCCAATACTGGCAATATAATCCGACTTTGCGCCAATTGCGGTGCTAACTTACATCTCATTGAACCTTTGGGCTTTTCATTGGAAGAGAAGAAAGTGCGTCGCGCGGGGTTGGATTATCACGATCTGGCACGCGTGACGCGTCATGCCAATTATGAGGCTTTCTTAGCCTACCTTGAACAGCAGCGATCAGGACAGTATCGCATTTTTGCCTGTACCACTAAGACCACAGGGCACCACGTTGACGCGCAATTTCAAGCCGGCGATGTGCTGCTGTTCGGCCCGGAAACTCGTGGCCTGCCGGCGGATGTGATAGAAAGTTTGCCGATGGCGCAACGCATTCGCATTCCGATGATGCCCGATGCGCGCAGCCTCAATTTGTCGAATGCTGTCGCGATTATCGCGTTTGAAGCTTGGCGTCAGATGGGCTTTGACGGCGCGCGCTAGTCTAAAAAAATAACGGCAGCGTCATGCTGCCGTCACTTATTAAAATCAGATATACCCAAACAACTTGGCGTTGCAGGTAGGCGGCAAACGAGCAAAGCCTCTGAGCATAGACGAACTATGTGATGAGGTTTGTGAGAGCCCGCCAACAACGCTGCAACTTCAAGTGGAAAGGGTATAAATGGTTATTTTAACCGCTTATCCTCATCTTTACGCTCATACTCACCTTCAAACGTCTGGCCAGAGTCGGTATTTGACGGGCCTGAGCGAAAAGGATCATGCTCTTGAGACGATGGGCCAAATGGTCCATGACCACCATGGAAGCCTGCGCTCTGCACCTTCACTTTTCCCATAAGGTATTTGGCGAGCGTAGCACGTGGCGCTGGCAGCAAGACCGTCATTCCCATGGCATCTGTCATGAACCCGGGCGTCAATAACAACACGCCTGCCACCGCAAGCATAACGCCCTCAACGATTTGTTGCGCAGGCAACTCACCGCGCTGCATGCGTGATTGCACGCTTAGTAAGGTTTGCAATCCTTGACTTCGCACTAAAGAAGCCCCAACAAACGCGGTAAGCAGCACCAAGCCAATGGTCGGCCATAGACCTAAAAAACCACCCACTTGAATAAATAGCGCGATTTCGATGATCGGCACCGCAATGAACATCAGTAATAAAATCGGAAACACATGTCCTCCTTTGTTGCGTTCAAGATAATCGTGAACGCAACGCTGTGCAAGCTTTGTGCGACCACAGCGTATGAGCATCGAGGTTCGCATGGTTGAAAAATATTGACTACGTTTATACCGATATATCGGTATATACCCAAGTAACCTCAAGATGCGAGGTTCAGCGAGAATGACTTGGTTTGTCAGTGAGGCGAGGATTTGAAGATTGAGTGGTTCTCAATCGAAAATCGTCAACAAAGCTGATGAGCCAAGACAGCTCGCCCCTTGGGAGCCAATCACTGAACCGATAGCGGCGTTAAACAACTTGAAAATAGACTCGCTATTTCGCTGCGTTGTTTGCCTTGCTCTCAGCTCAGTGAGCCGGCTCTGAATCCAGCATCTTGAGGTCACTTGGGTATAAAACACTCTATTTCGTCAAAGGTGAGTTATGAATTTATTGCTGAGCCAACTGAAAGTTCTCGCGCTCAGTTGGCTCGTTCTCTGTGTGATCCCTCTTTCGCTCTATGCATTAGAACAGTTTCTTCACGTTCCAGCCTTTAGCAGCAGCTTCTACATCAACCTCGTGTTGGCCCTTGGCGTCTGTGCGGCGCTGTTTACCTTTGCGATGCAAAGCCTCACATTAAGCCATTTGCAACACGCCCTCTTACTATTGGAGCCCAATCCACAAACCACCGTGGTGGTGCTTGATCGCCGCTTTCGCATTCTCTACGCCGATCCTCAATTTGCGCGTCAAGTGTGGGGCCGAGGTGACTGGCTGTATCATTACCCTATTACTCGATTTGTGCATGACACGACCTTTGATAAGGCAATGGCGCAACACGCAAAAACCTCAACAGACGCGCCATCTTGGCATGGCCGCGTATCGTTAACGGATGGAGAAGAGCAAGACCATCCTTATCAAGCCAAACTCAGTCAAATACCGGGGTTATTACCGCGCAGCCATTACTATTTACTGCAACTGACACAAATTAATGACCAAGATCCACTGACCACCACCACCGTGGCTGGCGTTGATTACGACCCGACGACAGGCCAACTCAGCGCAAGTAAGTTTGATCAGCTACTGCATTTACACACTCGCCTGCAATCACGCTATCAATCTTCCCCTCCCGATTGTTTAGCGATTTGTAATATCGATGCCTTTCGTACTCTCAATCAGCGTCATGGCCACGCCATTGGCGATCAAATTTTGCTCGAAGTGGCTCGGCGCCTCAAAGTATCGCTGCGCGATACCGATGTGCTCGCACGCATCGGCGGAGATGAGTTTGCGATCATTATTTTGCACACCACTATTGAGCAGGCGTGTGCTTTGTTAGAGCGCATTGGCGATGATGTGGCCCGTAGCAGCAATAAACTCTTCACGTTAAGCATTGGCGTATGCGAGATTACTGCCGATCAAACCGAAAGCTATCAGCACGCGCGCACCGCACTCACTCGCGCTCAGAACAAAGGACGCAATTGCGTCTCCGCCTACAATTACACCCATTTCAAATTGGTTGGCAAACCGGACGAACAGCGTTAGCGGCGATATACCCAAGTAATGCAAAGTTATTTCTCACCTTTTCAAATAGTGATCCAGTTACTATTTTTATGCGTTTGCTTGGGTATTATGGCTGGGTAATTTATCGCACTAAGCATGAAATTCTTCTTAGCGATTGCGTGATGAATTGCAACGCAATAACAGCAAGCGAGGATCGGCTTGCGCACAACGCATATTTCACAAAAACCAACGCGTTGTGTCGATACCCAAACCACTCAGAATTGCAGCGCGGCAGTGTCGAGTCGCAAGGGTATACATTGTCGGATTTGCGCACGGATGCAGGCATAAGGCTAGTGCCATTAATAACAATAAACGTCATTCCGAGCTCAGAGGATCCTACATGACCACTCTATCAAATACCGCCGCTGAACCCTCAGCCATCACCCGCATTGAAGAAGATCTGCTCGGCCAACGTCACGTGCCCGCTGATGCTTACTATGGGATTCATACGCTTCGCGCGATGGAAAACTTTTCAATCTCTAACGTCACCATTTCCGATGTGCCTGAATTTGTGCGCGGCATGGTCATGACCAAAAAAGCCGCCGCACTGGCCAACCGTGAGTTAGGCGCCATTCCCAGCGATGTGGCCCACTACATCATCGAGGCGTGTGACTTGATGCTTAACACTGGCAAGTGCATGGATCAGTTCCCTTCCGATGTCTACCAAGGTGGCGCGGGAACCTCGGTCAACATGAACACCAATGAAGTGATTGCAAACCTTGCCCTTGAATTGATGGGCAAACAAAAAGGCCAATATCATTTTATCAACCCAAATGACCATGTGAACAAAAGCCAATCGACCAACTGTGCTTACCCAACCGGATTTCGTATTGCCGTCTACAACTCAGTGCAAAAACTGCTCACCGCCATCGACTATTTAAAAGCGGCCTTTGAGCTAAAAAGCCAAGAGTTCAGCAGCATTCTAAAAATGGGCCGTACTCAGTTGCAAGACGCCGTGCCCATGACGGTCGGTCAAGAATTTCACGCTTGGGCCGTCACGCTGAACGAAGAAATTCGCGTACTCGAGTACACATCAAAACTGCTGTTGGAAGTGAATATTGGCGCCACCGCGATTGGCACCGGTCTCAATGCGCCTCAAGGCTATCAAGAGTTAGCAATCAAACATTTGGCGCAGGTGACAGGGCTGGATGTGGTGCCTGCAGAAGATTTGATTGAAGCGACCTCCGATTGCGGTGCGTACGTGATGGCTCACGGCGCGCTTAAGCGCTTAGCGGTGAAACTGTCCAAGATCTGTAACGATTTACGCTTACTTTCTTCTGGTCCTCGCGCGGGTTTAAATGAGTTAAACTTGCCTGAGCTGCAAGCCGGTTCATCGATTATGCCTGCCAAAGTGAACCCTGTGGTGCCTGAGGTGGTGAACCAAGTGTGCTTTAAAGTGCTTGGTAACGACAACACCATCTCTTTTGCTGCAGAGGGCGGGCAATTGCAGCTTAACGTGATGGAGCCAGTTATCGCTCAAAGCATGTTTGAGTCTTTGTCTTTACTGACCAACGCGTGCGTTAACTTACGCGACAAGTGCATTGATGGCATTACCGTCAACAAAGAGATATGCGAGAGCTATGTGTACAACTCAATTGGCATCGTGACCTACCTGAACCCGTACATTGGTCACCATGAAGGGGACATTGTCGGTAAAATCTGCGCGGAAACCGGTAAGAGCGTGCGCGAAGTGGTGCTTGATCGCGGCCTGCTCACCGCAGAAGAGCTCGATGATATTCTCTCGGTCGAAAACTTCATGCACCCGACCTATAAAGCCAAACGTTACGAGTAAGTTACTCGCTAAATTGTGATGCCACATCAACCCATTAAGCCCCTCTCGGGGCTTAATTTATTACGAACAGCCAATCCATTGGGTTGTGATCCTGATATGCCTCTTTTGATTTGTCGCTAACGCTTTGCAACGATTTACCTTATCCTACGGTCTGATAAGTTTTAATGGGTTTATTTAATGAGATCACCAATGCGTATTTGGTTTGCTACAGCTTTGGCGCTGCTACTCCATTTTGCCGCGCCCAGTTACGCGTTTTTTGACGATAATGCGCCACTTCTCAGCAGCGGCAGCAACCAATTTGTTCCCGTTGACCAAGCCTTTCCCTTTAACTCGGTCCAACGTGGAGCCCGAGTTTTGGTCGATTGGCAAATTCGTGACGACTATTACCTCTATCAAGAGCGCTTAAGTTTTCGTGGTGAAAACGTCACCATCGATAACATTGCCATGGAAGATGGCACGCCTTATCACGATGAATTTTTTGGTGATGTACACATTTACACCACCACGTTAATGGCAACGCTGCAGCTGCAAGATTGGCAGCCGGGTGCTAAGCTGATTGTCGAATATCAAGGATGCGCGGCAGCAGGTTTCTGCTACCCACCAGAAATTCGCACCGTCGATATCACCGCGTTTGACAATGTCACTGCAACACAAACACCAAGCGCGAGCGCTGACACCACAACTCAATCGCAACCCACGAGCACCACGCCGCAGCCTGAAGACTCACTGGCGGCGACATTGGGACAAAACTGGTGGACACCATTGCTGTTTTTTGCGCTTGGCATCGGTTTGGCATTTACGCCCTGCGTGTTGCCAATGTATCCGATTTTAACCAGTTTAGTGCTAGGTCAAGGCAAGTTATCACCACGTCGCGCCCTCGCACTATCTTTGGTTTATGTGCAAGGTATGGCACTCACCTACACACTACTTGGTCTGGTTGTCGCCTCAGCTGGCATGCAGTTTCAAGCCGCAATGCAGCACCCCTATGTACTTATCGGCTTGAGCGTGCTTTTTGTCTTGCTCGCACTCTCTATGTTTGGCGTCTACACCCTGCAATTACCAAGCAGCGCGCAGACCTGGTTAAATAAACTGAGCAATCAGCAGCAAGGAGGTCGCTGGGTTGGCGTGTTCATCATGGGCGCCATTTCAGGCTTAGTTTGCTCGCCGTGCACCACAGCGCCACTTTCAGGCGCGCTGCTTTACGTGGCGCAAACGGGAGATCTATTGACCGGCGGTATCACCCTTTACGCCTTAGCGCTTGGCATGGGCATTCCGCTGATTTTAGTCGCTGTATTTGGTAACCGATTACTTCCCAAAGCGGGCAATTGGATGACCCATGTGAAAACGCTGTTTGGCTTTGTACTGCTGGCTGCGCCGTTGTTTTTGCTTGAACGAATTGTGCCAACATTTTGGGCGCAACTATTGTGGTCACTGCTTGGCATCGCCGCCTTTGGCTGGCTTTACCATTTGAAAAACGCACTGCCCTTTGGTGGCTGGAAACAGAGTGTCGTGGGCATTATTGCGGTATTGGGCCTAGTGGCATCAGCCCAGCCTTTAGTCACGCAGTGGCTCAACCCTCAAAGTAGTGCAGAGCACGCCACGAGTGTCAGCTTTATTCAAATTGAAACGCTCGCGGATCTCAATCGAGAGCTCGCCAGCGCGAAAGCACAAGGCAAACCGGTCATGCTCGATTTCTACGCTGACTGGTGCGTCGCTTGTAAGGAGTTTGAAAAGTACACTTTTCATACGCCTGCCGTGGCAAATAAATTGCAGCACTTTGTCTTGCTGCAAGCTGATGTCACGGCAAACCGAGTGCAAGACATTGAACTGCTCAAAGCCATGCGCGTGTTAGGCCTGCCGACAATTGAATTTTGGAATGCCGAAGGGGAGGCTCTGCCTCAGGCGCGCCTGACTGGTTTTATGGCCGCCGATCCCTTCTTGGCCCATTTAAATCAGATGATGGCAACCTCATCAGCGCAATAGCGAAAAGCGATCTTTCTTACGCCGGCGTATTGCGCAGCAAAGCAATACGCCAAGGCCCCAAATGGATATATTGCCACCACTAGAGGTGGTTGACAGCGCTTGGTTGGCCTCATCGCGCGAATTGGCATCATCCAACACCATATTATCTCGCATCGCTTGGGTTACCACGAGCGCGGGAGCCTCTCTGTCGTTTTTGACACGCTCTATCCACGGTAGGTATTGGTCAATTTTAGTAAACACGGCGGTATGATCTGAAAACGTCACCGAGCAGCCATTCCAACCAAAACTGGTGATACCAACCTGAACGTACTCACTCCCATTATGCCAATACAAAGGACCACCCGAGTCACCATCACAGGTGGTATTGTTGACTTGGGTTGTCGGGTTATATTGCCCTGAGGTGCAAATTTGCGTCGACTCCGCTGGCAGCTCGCAATCGGTGTTGGCCACATAATTCAAGGTGATTTTCAGCAACTGTCCTGAGGTCTGTTTTTCGGTCAGGCCATAGCCTAAAGCCACAAACTCCTGACCCGCCTTTTGGTAATAATAAGTATCAGCACTAGAGGCTAGCGGTAAATAAGCTTGTGCCGGCAAACTCAATGGCTGATCCAAGCGAATGATCGCAATATCATTGGGCCAAGCGCGGCCTTGATAGTCGGATGAATTGACAAAATCGGGGTGCACATAAAATGCGGCGGCGCGAATCGCTTGTTCGGGATTTGCCACAAATTCACTTTCATCCCCCATCTGCGGTGCAATCGAGGTGTACACCAAGCGTGAGGTGGCCAATGCCTTGCCATCGTAAAGACAATGGGCCGCAGTCAAAACATAGTTGGCATCTAATACCGTGGCGGAGCAATACAGTCCATAGAAACCGTTATAATGCGTCGTATCGTAATAGATGGCGGCAAGCGCGGGCCACTGACGGACGTCAACACGGTCGCCATTGTATATCCGTGGCGCAATGGTCGTTTCATTGGCGTGCAGCGAGGCACTTAAGACCAGCAACAGTCCTAATGTGGTATGTGAAAGATGCGTCCTCATGCTAATTCATCCTTGATCCATTTAGCGGATTTAAACACCATCATGGTGCGATGAAAAGCCATTCCAATCACACCAGACATCAACTTAACCTACTGAGTAAGAATAAAAAAATCAACAAGGATACGACTAGGACGTGAACTCGTTCACCCGCACAATTTCGGCTTAATGTTGGTATAAAAGACGATGGAGCTCTGAATTTTGTTGCTTATCTATTGTGTCCTTCTTGCTCAATGCGGATAATTTTGTAACGAATTCGTCAAAAGTGATTAACCTCATGAACGCCAGTTACACGATCATTATCGCCGATGACCATCCGCTGTTTCGTAATGCCCTGTTTCAGTCGGTGCACATGGCTATCAGTGGCGCTAATTTGCTCGAAGCCGACTCATTGAGCGCGCTGCTTACTTTGCTTGAAAAAGAGCCTGAGCCTGATTTAATCCTATTGGATCTTAAAATGCCTGGCAGTAATGGCATGTCAGGGCTGATCCAACTGCGCGCCGATTTTCCCGATCTGCCCATTGTGGTGATCTCAGCCAGTGAAGAGCCCGCCGTGGTTTCACAAGTCAAAAGCCATGGGGCGTTCGGTTTTATTCCCAAATCCAGTGACATGCGAGCGCTGATCGCCGCGCTCAATCAAGTGCTCTCGGGGGATCCTTATTTTCCTGCGGCGCTGCTGAACAATCCCGAAGCTTGTAACGAGCTAGCCGATAAAATTGCCGCTCTCACGCCGCAGCAATACAAGGTCTTAGGCATGCTCTCAGACGGCCTACTCAATAAACAAATTGCTTACGAACTGAATGTATCCGAAGCCACCATTAAAGCGCACATGACGGCGATTTTCCGCAAGCTTGGCGTAACAAACCGCACCCAAGCGGTCATTTTGCTTCAGCAAATGAGCCCCGAACATTAATCTTCTTTCTCACTCAGCCCGACCCAGTGCGGGCTAGTGCGTCAAACCTTGCTCGCTGTCACCTCATCTTAATGACTTGTAATCTCCCCCCTTCCGACCTTTGGCTAATAGCCGACAAGTGCCAGCTCACACTTTGCGCTGTTTTTTGTACCGCCCCCACAGTTTTGCCTACTTTCTTGCCATCGCGCCGCGACTAAAGTTGAAAAGCCCCACTCGTTTGATCCTGCTAAATTAGCATTGAAACATTTTTTTAACAACCACACATCAAAGGGAGGCGGCAATGGCGATTGAAAGTCAGGATAAAGCCAAAGCCTATTGGCAAAAAAACGTACGTTTGATGATCACACTGATGGTGATCTGGTTCGTGGTTTCATTTGGCTGCGGCATTTTGTTTGTCGACGAACTCAATCAATTTCAGTTAGGTGGCTATAAGCTTGGCTTTTGGTTTGCTCAGCAAGGCTCCATCTACACCTTTTTAGCGATCATTTTCTTTTACGCATGGAAAATGCGTCAAATCGATCGCGAATTTGACGTCGACGAATAAGGAGTTACTCACATGGATTTAAAAACGATCACTTATCTCGTTGTCGGGGCAACCTTTATCCTCTATATCGGCATTGCGATTTGGGCTCGCGCTGGCTCGACAAAAGAGTTTTATGTGGCAGGCGGTGGCGTTAACCCCGTTGCCAACGGTATGGCGACAGCGGCAGACTGGATGTCGGCCGCCTCTTTCATTTCAATGGCCGGCCTCATCGCCTTTATGGGCTACGGCGGCTCGGTTTTTTTAATGGGCTGGACTGGCGGTTACGTGCTGCTTGCACTGCTGCTCGCACCTTACCTGCGTAAATTTGGTAAATTTACCGTTCCTGAATTCATCGGCGAACGCTTTTACTCAAATGCGGCGCGCATTGTGGCAGTTGTCTGCCTGATTATCGCGTCAGTCACCTATGTTATCGGCCAAATGAAAGGCGTTGGCGTGGCATTTGGTCGCTTCTTGGAAGTGGATTACGCCACCGGTCTTGGCATTGGTATGTGCATTGTGTTCATTTACGCCGTGATGGGGGGAATGAAAGGGATCACCTACACTCAAATTGCTCAGTATTGCGTCCTCATTTTGGCTTACACCATTCCGGCCATTTTCATCTCATTGCAATTAACTGGGCATCCATTGCCTCAAATTGGCCTTGGCAGCACCATGGCTGGCAGCGATGTCTATTTGCTGGATAGGCTCGACCAAGTGGTCACAGAACTTGGCTTTAGTGAATACACCACGCAAGTGCGAGGGGATACCCTCAACATGTTTGTCTATACCATGTCACTCATGATAGGTACGGCAGGTTTGCCACACGTTATTATTCGCTTTTTCACTGTACCGAAAGTGCGTGATGCGCGTACCTCAGCCGGTTGGGCACTGGTGTTCATTGCCATTTTATATACCACGGCACCTGCGGTTTCCGCGATGGCGCGCCTTAACCTTATCGACACGGTTAACCCTGCGCCAGGTCAACATCTTGCTTATGATGAACGCCCTGACTGGTTTAAAAACTGGGAAACCACTGGCCTTTTGAAATTTGACGATAAGAACAACGATGGTGAAATTAACTACACCTCAAACCCGTCAACCAATGAACTTAAAGTCGACCGTGACATCATGGTACTGGCAAATCCTGAGATTGCTCAACTGCCCAACTGGGTGATTGCACTGGTGGCCGCTGGCGGCCTTGCCGCAGCGCTTTCAACCGCCGCAGGGCTGCTCCTTGCGATTTCCTCTGCGATTTCTCATGACTTGATCAAAGGGGTCATTAATCCGCGCATCTCGGAGAAAAAAGAGCTGATGGCGAGCCGAATTTCCATGGCGGTCGCGATTGGTGTGGCTGGCTATCTTGGCTTGAACCCTCCGGGCTTTGCCGCTGGTACGGTGGCGCTGGCCTTTGGCCTTGCAGGCTCTTCAATCTTCCCTGCGCTGATGATGGGGATCTTTAGCAAATCGATCAACAAAGAAGGCGCCATCGCAGGCATGGTGGCTGGCCTTGGCATCACATTATTTTATGTGTTCCAGCACAAAGGCATCTTGTTTGTGGCGGATTGGACTTACCTACAAAGCTGGGGCAGCAACTGGTTCTTTGGTATTGAGCCAAATGCGTTTGGCGCAGTCGGTGCCCTGTTCAACTTTGCTGTCGCCTATTCCGTCTCACGCGTGACAGCTGAAACGCCACAAGATGTGAAAGATCTCGTGGAACACGTACGTATTCCTGCTGGTGCAGGCGAAGCGCACGACCACTAAGATTTTCCTTAGGGTATACATCACAAAGCCCCTATCTCGGGGCTTTTTTCATCGCTCAAATTGGTTATGGTTAGGCTTATACCCAAACGGCTATTCTGAATGCGAAAAGGACTCGCTTATGTTTAAGAATAAACACCTGCTTGCGGCGCTACTCATTGCGCCTATCTTGTCGATAGTCGCCTATGTTGGCACGGATTTGGCCCTAAGTGAAAAGCCGCACGCCGCCAAAGAAGGTGAAACCTATAAGCTGGCCGCGCAATCCAATTGTCGCTATACCAGTGGCTTGTGTGATTTAAAAAATGGCGACTTTGGCATTCAATTTCGCTCTGATCCGCAAAGCTCTGGTGAGCTAACGTTAAGCTTAACCGCCAAATACCCACTGCAAGGCGTGCGAGTCGCACTTGTCGAAACACCGAGCGAACAGGGGATCCCATTAACAATGGCAGCGACCGATGATTCCGGGTTGCGCTGGCAACTGCCTCAAGCTGTTGCTCCGGCCAACGATCAATGGCTGCAAGTCGCGGTTCAGGCCAATAACACCCTCTATTACGGCGATACCGAAACCACTTTTTTTGTCTATCAAACCTTACTTGATCAGTAAGTGGAATCACACTAGTTAACGCCAAAACCTATCGTAAGGCAGCGTGGTGTTATTGACTGCAACACTCTTATATTAAGCGGGTTCGCGTAGCGCAACTCGATTCAGCAACGCGCGCAATTTCAAGGGTTTCACTGGCTTGGCAATAAAATGAAAACCGCCCGCCTCAATGCCATCAAGCATTGCTTGAGTGCGATCGGCACTAATGATCACCCCAAGAAAGCGATCGCCCAAACGTAATCGGCACTGCTGCAAGACTTCTAAACCGTGCCGTCCATCATCTAAGCGATAGTCCGATAAAATAACGCTAGGTTGCCAACCATCACTCAAGTGCGCCAAACTTTCGACCTGATCATGCGCGCAACGCACCTCACAGCCCCAGCGCGACAACAGCGTTGTCATCGCAGTCAAAATCTCTGGCTCGTTATCAACGCACAACACCGACAGCCCTACCAAATCATCATTGGATGGCGTCGCCACAGTGCGAGGCGCAGCATGAGTCACACTGTGGGTGCGTTGTAATGTGAGAGAAAAAACACTGCCTCGACCGGGCCATGAGCGCATCGAAATTTGATGCCCTAGCACGTGTGCGATGCCCTTTGATATCGCAAGCCCCAAACCCAAGCCTTGATCGGCGCGAATTTGGCTTCCTCGATGAAATTCTTCAAATATGACTTGCTGTTTATCTGGCTCAATCCCCAGACCATTGTCCCACACATCAATACGTACCAAATCCCCTTGCCGACGCACGCCGAGCAGCACTTTTCCATTGGGGCTGTAGCGAAAGGCGTTGGTCAAAAAGTTTTGCACCACTCGACGCAATAATTTGGGATCGGACAGCACAGTTAACGAGGTGGGCTGCATCGAAAATTGAATGCCTTGAGTACGCGCTAATGCGCTGAATTCAGCGTTGAGATTGGCCAGCACCGTATTCAGTGCCAAGGGTCGAACATTGACATCAAGCTTGCCTGACTCCAAACGAGAGATATCCAAGAGATCGCCAATCAGATCTTCTGCGGCGCCCAGGGCACTCTCAATGTGGTGCGCGAGCTGCTGAGTTTCTGCCTCGCGCGCCACTTCAGAAAGGGACGATGCAAACAAACGTGCGGCGTTGAGCGGTTGCATCAAGTCATGGCTTACCGCAGCCAAAAATCGCGATTTGGATTGAGATTCATGCTCGGAACGTTGAGTGGCGGCCACCAGTTTTTTATTGAGCTTTTCTAGCTCGTTCGTGCGCGCTTGAACGCGCTCTTCTAACGACTCATTGGCCTGTTTCAACGCTTGTTCTGCATCACGGAATACCGTGATATCGGTAAAACTCATCACAAAGCCGCCGCCAGGCATGGGATTGCCTTGCACCTCAATCACTCGGCCATCTGGGCGCACTCGCGAGGAGGTGTGGCGCGATCCTTGTTCCAGATAATAGACTCGGCGCCGCACATGTTCTTCAGGATCGCCCGGGCCACAAAGCCCTTGCTGCGCGTTATGGCGAATGATATCGGCAATCGGACGGCCCACTTGAATAAGGCCCGATGGAAAGTCAAACAGCTCAAGATACCGCTGATTCCAAGCCACCAAGCGGAGCTGTTTATCCACCACCGCAATCCCTTGACCAATATGCTCAATCGCCCCTTGCAGTAAGCCGCGACTAAAGTCATAAAGCTCCGAGGCCTCATCGACAATCGCCGCCACTTCTTCAAGTTGCATGTTGCGCCCTTGCAGCGCCGACGTCAGCACCAATTTTGCCGAGGATGCGCCAAAGACCCCAGCCAGCACTCGCTCCGTGTGACGAATAAGCGTTGCTGGTGCCTGCTGGTGAGCCAAACGCTCACCGGGCTGCTGAGCCCAATAGTGTAAAAATGCCGCTTGGACACGTGACTCGCCAACAAAACGCGAGGCCAGCATCTCAAGCTCTGCCACCGTCACTCGGCTTTCGTACAAAGAGAGATTCTCACCTTCTGGCAAGGGCGAGCCAATAAAAGACGCCGATTGCAGGCGCTCACTTAAACTGGGCCGAGTCAGCAGTGACAGCGCAATAAAGCAGCTCGCGTTGGCAACCACGCTCAAAAGCATGCCCCAATCGGCACTCACTACGCCCCACTGCGCCATGATGCTAGGTGGCGTGATAAGCCAAATAAGCACATTATTGCTCGCATCTCCAGCGAGCAGTTCAGTCTGACTCATTAGCGTGATAAGCCATAGAGTAAAACCAACGGCCAGTCCTGCGTAGACCCCTTTGCGATTACCTTGCCGCCAATAAAGTGCCCCCAATAATGCCGGTGCAAATTGCGTGATTGCGGCAAACGAGAGAAAGCCAATCGCCGAAAGTGAGCTTATCGCGTCCAGCGCGTGATAAAAGCCCCACGCACCTAACAGTAAGAGCACAATCAACCCGCGACGAATGCGCATCAACAGTGTAGAAAACTGACGATTATCGCGCTGCGACAGTTTGACATGGCGCAGTAACAGCGGCATGACTAACCCATTAGAGACCATGATGGCGAGCGCAATCGTCGAGACAATCACCATGCCGCTGGCCGCAGAAAAGCCGCCGACAAACGCCAGCAGCGCCACCCAATCGGCCTCAAGCGCCATCGGAATTCGCAGCACAAATGTATCAGCTCGCGCGACGCTGGTAAAAAGCGCTTCTCCGGCCCACGCAATCGGTAGGACAAACAGCCCCATCAGCAGTAAGTAACAAGGAAACAGCCAGCGGGCGGTATGCAGATCTTGCGCTCGTTCGTTTTCCACCACCATGGTGTGGAACTGCCTAGGTAAGCAAAGAAATGCCAACATGGTTAACACGGTATGGATCAGCAGCGTGGCGGCATTCGGCGGCGCATAACTGTGTGTGGCGCTGCGCCATACATCAATCGTTGCATCCGTGAGCGCCAAATGCAGCACAAAACCGCCCACCAGCAAAAAGGCCAATAGTTTGACCACCGACTCAAACGCCACCGCCATCATCATGCCACGGTGATGCTCGGTATTATCGACATGTCGCGTACCAAACAACATGGTAAACACGGCAAGCGCGCCAACCACCATCCAAGAAATGTGATTGTCACCTGAGGCGTCCGTTATCACCTGTGGCGCGACGATGCTCAGCCCCATCGTGATCCCGCGCAGTTGCAGTGCGATGTAGGGTAAAATTCCCGCCACCGCGATAAGCGTCACGACGACGGCAAGCCCTTGAGACTTGCCGTAACGAGCGGCGATAAAATCAGCAATTGAGGTAATGTGCTCGCGTTTGGCCACCAAAATCAGCCGCGCAATGATGCGCCAACCCAACACAAAAATCAGAATGGGGCCAAGGTAGATGGGCAAAAACGACCATGGATTGCTCGCCGCTTGCCCCACCGTGCCAAAAAAGGTCCACGAGGTGCAAAAGACCGCGATAGAGAGGCTATAAACCCAAGGACGCCAGCGCGCTAGCCAGCGAGGATTTCTATCTCCATACCAAGCAATCCAAAATAACAGCCCAAGATAGGCCATCGAAACGGGTACCACAAACCATCCATGCATGGGGGTCTCGCTGAATCTGTTTTAAGAGTGATGTTTAATGCCATTTGAAAAGAGAAAATTACATAACATCAAGAAAGCAAATTCATTAAATCAAGAAACCCACCACAGACCAACACGTAAGGTCAATTTTGCGGCATTACGCAGACGCACCGCGCTCTTTGGTCGATTGCGTCATGTCAGTCGCCGGTGGTAACTTTATCACCAACGCCATAATGCCCATTGCGGCCATTGCCCAAAACACATTGGCGCCCCATAGCTCATAACCAATACCACTGAGCGTGGTCATCAATGCGATAAAGCCGCCGAGCGGTAAAGCGTTGTACAAGGCTTGCAAAGCCACCATGCGATTTTCTGGCGCGCTTTGGATATAGCGGATCGCAGCGATATGCGCCATCGCAAAGGTAATTCCATGCAGCAGCTGCACCAAAATCAGTGCCGGTAATACCGTGGTTGACGCCGTGAGTCCCCAGCGAAGTGCAACACCAAGCGATGCCACAATAAATAAGCTGCGCAGTGAAAAACGGCCAAACCAACGACGACTAAAGGCAAAGACCACCACTTCGGCCACTACCCCTAAGCTCCACAAAAAGCCGATGATCTCTTCACTATGACCAGACTGTTTCCAGTAAAGCGCGCTAAATGCGTAATACGCGGCATGGCTACCTTGGATGAGCGCCATGAGTGCCAAAAAACGCCACACCGAATTTTCGCGCATCAAGTGAAGCAAATTAGGGCGCGCCTGCGCTGCATTTGCGTGGCTGGTGGGTCTGGGAGTTGGATTTAGCAAACCAATCACAATACTAAACGCCACGCCCACCAAAGCGGTGATCAAAATCATGTTGGCACCATATCGACTGACAAGATACCCGACCACAGTCGAGCCTGCGACAAAAGCGACCGATCCCCACAATCGCGTACGACCATAATCCAGCATTTTTAACCGAGCGTAGTAGTTCGCTAACGCGTCCGATAACGGCACAATCGGGCCACAGCAGAGGTTAAACAGCACAATCGCCGCGCCCATTAACCAAAGACTGCTGGTGGTAAAAAAGTGCAGCGTAATAAACAAGAATGCACCAGCACTGAGGATCCGCAGCGCAGGCAAAATAGCGTCCGGGCGATGAAATCGAGGTGTGATAAAAAGGTTAGCTACGCAGCGCGCCGCCAGACCAAGGCCAAGCAATAATCCAATGTCTGCCGCGTTGACATTTTGCGCCTCGAGCCACAAGGACCAAAAAGGCAAATAGACGCCGTAAGCAAAGAAAAAACCAATCAAATACTGGGCAATCCAGCCATAAGGAGACGGCGAAAACATACACAACATCCAAAAAAAGCGCGCAGCGCAAACGTTAAAATCGGCGCATTATCCCTCGTATCTAACCGAATAAAAAGGGAATATGCGACCTTGCGTGTTTCCTTATTCCATACTTTTCTACGTGCGCTGAACCGCGTGTTGCGAAGTCGACGGGTATAGACCAAAGTCGTCTGGAGGAACCGCGCAGTTTTGTCATGCTGTAATGGTCGTAGCGGCCGTGCGACATCGACTG
This sequence comes from Vibrio agarilyticus, assembly GCF_012641465.1. Classification (GTDB taxonomy): domain Bacteria; phylum Pseudomonadota; class Gammaproteobacteria; order Enterobacterales; family Vibrionaceae; genus Vibrio; species Vibrio agarilyticus. The sequence goes on along the minus strand of NZ_JABAIK010000014.1, from coordinate 59,391 downwards.
AAACTAGGATAAGGAACGCTGAATGCCACATTCGCTCAATATGGCCATTGCCCCGTTTAATCTACTGACGCCTCGCGAGCAGCAGCAGATCAATCGAGCCTTAGATGTCGCCTATTATCGCAGCGATGAGCGACTCTTTGCTCTTGATAGCGCCAGTTGCTTACACGTCGTGATCAAGGGCACCGTCGAAGAACGTCATGCCAGCACAGGGGAGATCTTGGCGCACTACACTCATGACGATCTTTTTGATGTTCGGGCTCAATGGCATTCAACGCCGCGCCATCACTACATCGCCCTTGAAGACACGCTCTGCTATTTAGTGCCAAGTGATCTGTTTCGTCAGCTTTACCAAAACAACGCCGCCTTTGCCGATTATTTTGCCAGTGATTTAGCCACACGTAACGCGCTTATCGACACAGCCAAGCAACAACAAAATTTGGCCGAATTCATTCTGACCAAGGTGGATGCCTCGATTTATCACCCTGCGCTCATTTTGTCGCCAACGCTGTCGATACAAGCCGTCACGCAGCGCCTCAAAGCGGCAAGAGTCGATGCCGCGCTCATCGAATTGACTCACGATGCCCATCAAGCTCCCACACCAGCAAATTATGGCATTGTCACTCGCACCAATATGCTGCACGCCTTGATGTTGGACTCTCACGACGCCAATACGCCTATCGGCGAAATCGCCACCGCGCCAGTCTGCTTTGTCGAGGAGGGGACGTTTCTTTTTCATGCTATGGTGATGATGACGCGCCAGCGCATGAAACGAGTTATGGTGTGCAAAAACGGAGCCGCGGTCGGCATGCTGGATATGACTCAAATCCTCAGCACATTTTCGACTCACTCGCACGTTCTGAGTTTGGCGATTCATCGCGCGACGACCATTGATGAACTGGTGCAAGCTTCAGCCAAACAGCGCCAACTGGTGGCCAGCTTAGTGAACAACGGCATTCGTACTCGCTTTATGATGGCACTGACCGCCGCAATTAATGAGCTCATCATGGAAAAAGCGTTTCAACTGATTGTGCCGCAAGACAGACAAACGCAGTGCTGCTTGGTCGTTCTTGGCTCAGAAGGTCGCGGTGAGCAAGTGCTCAAAACCGATCAAGACAACGCGCTGATCATCGAGAACGGCATCGACTGGCCGGAATGCGCGCAAGTAATGCAGCAACTGACCGATACCCTATTGCAGCTTGGCTACCCAAGATGTCCAGGCAACGTGATGGTCAGTAACCCTGACTGGGTTCGGTCGCAGCAGCAGTGGCAGCAAACGTTAACCCTCTGGATTGAACGGGCTCAAGCAACGCATGTGATGAATTTATCCATTTTTGCTGATGCTCATGCTGTTGCTGGCAATCGCGATTTACTCACGCCAGTACGCGAGACACTGACCACTCAGCTCAAACAGCGAATGCTCGCCTTGCAAGAGATGGTGCGACCAGCGATTCATTTTGCGCTGCCATTAACCCTCTTTGGCTATGTTAAAAACGACCAGCATGGTGTTGATCTTAAAACCGCCGGTATTTTTCCGATTGTGCACGGGGTTCGCGCCTTAGCGTTTGAGTGTGCGATAACTCAAACCAATACCTTTGAACGACTCAGCGCGCTGCAACAAATCGGGCTGTTGGAAAAAGAGAGCGCAGACAACCTCAGCGAAGCGTTGAAACTGTTTATTCGCATGCGGCTCAATCAACAATTGCTCGCGATCTCAGACAGTGACCAAACCGAGCCACCGCAAAACCGCGCAACAGGCAGCCAAAACCACGTTGACCTGCATCAGCTTGATCGTACCCAACGCGATTTACTGCGCCACAGTCTGCATGTGGTGAAAAAATTCAAAGCGTTTTTGGCACACCACTACCACATTCGCGACTAACGCATTGGTGCGATCCCAATGGCGCTCTTTTTTAGAAAAAATTCAACATGAACAAGCTACAACGATATTATTGGTCTTATCGCTTGAAAGGCTCGCCTTATCAAGCGCTGTTTCACGACACCGTGGGCGATGAATGTATCTCACTCGATTGTGAAACCACCAGCTTAAATCCCAAACAAGCGGAGTTGGTTTCTATTGCGGCGACCAAAATTTGTGGTAACCGCATTTTAACCAGTCAATCATTCTCAATCACGCTGCGCGCGCCCCACTCACTCAATGCCGATTCAGTGAAAATTCATCAATTGCGCCATCAAGATTTATCTCAAGGGGTCGATGAATTCACCGCGCTCACTCAGTTACTGGCGTTCATTGGCAATCGTCCTTTGGTGGGTTACCACATTCGCTACGACAAAACGATTTTAGATCGCGCCTTTCGCCGCCACTTTGGTTTTCCGCTGCCAAATCGACTTATCGAAGTGAGTCAAATTTATCACGATAAGCTGGAGCAGCAGCTCCCAAATGCGTATATCGATTTAAGTTTGAGTGCGATATGCCACCATCTCGATTTGCCTTGTCATGAACGCCATAACGCGCTGCAAGATACGATTACCGCCGCACTGATTTTTGTGCGTCTGCGCTATGGCGAGCTACCACCGTTTAGCGCCTCGAAACCCCATCCTTAACCCCCTACGCCGACACACATTCATATACTCAAACAACTTGAAAATAGACTGGCTATTTCGCTGCGTTGTTTGCCTTGCTCTCAGCCCAGTGAGCCGGCTCTGAATCCAGCATCTTGAGGTCACTTGGGTATAGTGACTTGATAACGGCTTGCGGCGCATCTCACACCAGTTCGATTTTCATCCTAAAGTCTAATTGTGCAAATCGGCCTGCTCATCGAGAGTTAGGTCTCGTGTTAAGGAAGCTCAACCGATTTAAGAAGCCCAATCACCAGAAATGAATTGCGCCGGATAAGGAGAAAAAGAATGAGTGAAGCCAACGTGTACCCTGTTAAGGACAATATCAAGGCGCACACCCACGCCGACCACGCCACCTACGAAGCCATGTATCAACATTCGATTACCGATCCTGAAGGCTTTTGGGCAGAACATGGCAAAATCGTCGATTGGATCAAACCCTACACCAAGGTGAAAAACAGCTCATTTGATACCGGACACGTTGATATTCGTTGGTTTGAAGATGGCACGCTCAACGTTTCAGCAAACTGTATTGATCGCCACTTAGCCGAGCGAGGCGACGATATCGCTATCATTTGGGAAGGTGATGACCCAAGCCAAGACAAAACCCTAACATTCAATCAATTGCATCGCGACGTCTCGCTTTTTGCCAATGCACTGAAAGCGCAAGGGATTAAAAAGGGCGATGTGGTCTGTTTGTATATGCCAATGGTTCCTGAAGCGGCCATTGCAATGCTCGCCTGTACTCGAATTGGCGCGGTGCATACCGTCGTCTTTGGTGGCTTTTCTCCCGAAGCCCTTGCTGGGCGAATTATTGATTCCGACGCCAAAATGGTCATCACCGCTGATGAAGGTGTCCGTGGTGGGCGCGCAGTACCGCTCAAAAAGAATGTTGATGCTGCCCTTGCGCATGCCGACGTGACGACCATCGACAGTGTGATTGTTTTTCAGCACACTGGCGGTGACGTTGCATGGCAATCTCATGATGTCTGGTGGCATGAAATCACTGCGAATGTCAGCGAGGTGTGTGAGCCAGAGCCAATGAATGCCGAAGACCCATTATTTATCCTTTATACCTCAGGCTCTACCGGCAAACCCAAGGGCGTGCTGCACACCACTGGCGGATACCTCGTTTATGCGGCCATGACCTTCAAATATGTGTTTGACTATCAACCTGGTGAAACCTTCTGGTGTACCGCCGATGTTGGCTGGATCACCGGTCATACGTATCTGATTTACGGCCCACTCGCCAATGGTGCGAAAACCATTTTGTTTGAAGGTGTACCGACCTACCCAAGCACTGCGCGAATGAGCGAAGTGGTCGACAAACATCAAGTGAACATACTCTATACGGCGCCTACCGCCATTCGCGCGCTCATGGCCAAAGGCGATGAAGCCATTGCAGGCACCTCACGAAGCAGCTTACGCATCATGGGATCCGTCGGTGAGCCGATTAACCCAGAAGCGTGGGAGTGGTATTACAAAACCATCGGCAATGAGGCCTGCCCGATTGTCGATACTTGGTGGCAAACCGAAACGGGCGGCATCCTGATTGCGCCTCTTCCCGGCGCCACAGCCTTAAAGCCCGGCTCTGCTACGCGCCCTTTCTTTGGCGTGCAGCCCGCTTTGGTCGACAACCTCGGCAACATCATCGAAGAGACCGCTGGGGAAGGCAATTTGGTGCTCCTCGACTCATGGCCTGGGCAAATGCGCACCGTGTACGGCGATCATGAACGTTTTGAGCAAACCTACTTTTCTACCTTTAAAGGCATGTATTTTACCAGTGACGGTGCTCGTCGTGATGACGATGGCTACTACTGGATCACCGGACGGGTCGATGATGTTCTTAATGTCTCAGGACACCGAATGGGCACGGCGGAAATTGAGTCGGCATTAGTCTCGTACAGCAAAATTGCTGAAGCGGCGGTGGTCGGGATCCCACACGACATTAAAGGCCAAGCCATCTACGCTTACATCACGCTCAATGACGGCGAATTCCCATCTGCCGAGCTGCACAAAGAGGTTAAAGATTGGGTGCGTAAAGAGATTGGCCCTATCGCCACGCCAGATGTTCTGCATTGGACCGACTCTTTACCCAAAACGCGCTCTGGTAAAATCATGCGCCGTATTTTGCGCAAAATCGCCACTGGCGATACCAGCAACTTGGGTGATACCTCAACGCTTGCCGATCCAAGCGTCGTTGATAAGCTGATTGCCGAAAAAGCCGAACTCAGTTAATTCTCGCGCTTCGCTCAAACAAAAAAAAACCGCCACCGGCGGTTTTTTTGTTTTATCCCAATGCCATCTCAATATACCTCTGCAAGAGCGGTTAGCGCCCAACATCGGTAAAAAACAAACGAAACAGTGGCGTTCTTCATAGAAAAAGGGATTGGATTACAAAAACCAACACCCTTTTTGATAACCGTATTACGCATTTTGTTAACTTGATACAGAAACCGAAGGCAAACTAGAGTGATAAGACCAGTAAAATGCTGCTAATTGCGATGAATTAGCTATAATCGTGAGCGATTTTTTAGTTTTTGCTAACTTTACTAAAAAACCGCTGTGAAAAATCTGTCAATCTGGGAATATATGACTTTCACTCACGATAAAGGAAATTAGCAACACGATGTCTGCAAAATCACGAGTTCTACTCCTTAATGGCCCCAATTTAAATTTACTGGGTTTGCGCGAGCCGACCATCTACGGCAGCACCACATTGGATCAAATTGTTGCGAAATTAACACAGCAAGCCAACGCGCTGGGGTGCGAGCTAAGCCACCTGCAATCCAATCGTGAGTACGAACTGATTGACGCGATTCACGCGGCAATGGGGAACATGGATTTCATCATCATCAATCCCGCTGCGTTTACCCATACCAGCGTCGCACTGCGCGATGCTCTGCTTGGGGTCAACATTCCATTTATTGAAGTGCACCTGTCTAACGTCCACGCTCGTGAACCGTTCCGCCACCACTCCTATCTTTCAGATAAAGCGGTGGGTGTGATCTGTGGACTTGGCGCACAAGGCTACGAATTCGCTCTGTCGGCAGCCGCCAGCGCGCTTAACCGCGCTGATGTGTCGGCACAGTAACCGAATACTCTGCAACCTTTCGGTTGTCTTATTCACAAGATAAAGAGAAACAAAACATGGATATCCGTAAAATTAAAAAACTTATCGAATTAGTTGAAGAGTCTGGCATTGCAGAGCTGGAAATTTCTGAAGGTGAAGAGTCTGTACGCATCAGTCGTCACGGCCAAGTCGTGAGCGCGCCAATGCAATACGCAGCGGCCCCTGCACCAGTTGCCGCTCCAGCACCAGTAGCCGCACCTGCCGCGGCACCAGCAGAAGCGCCTGCGCCTGCAGCCGCTGCGCCAAGTGGTCACGCAGTCCTTTCCCCTATGGTCGGCACCTTCTATCGCTCACCAAGTCCTGACGCTAAAGCGTTTATTGAAGTGGGCCAAAGCGTTAAAGTCGGCGACACGCTATGCATCGTTGAAGCGATGAAGATGATGAACCAAATTGAGTCAGATAAAGCGGGCGTGGTTACCGCTATTCTTGCTGAAGATGGCCAAGCGATTGAGTTTGACCAACCTCTTGTCATCATCGAATAAGCGAGGCTTGCCTTATGCTAGATAAAATAGTCATCGCCAACCGCGGTGAGATTGCGCTGCGTATTTTGCGTGCGTGTAAAGAACTTGGGATCAAAACCGTCGCGGTCCACTCTACTGCCGACCGCGATCTTAAGCACGTACTGCTGGCCGATGAAACCGTCTGTATTGGTCCTGCGCGCAGCATCGACAGCTACCTCAATATTCCACGCATCATTTCTGCAGCGGAAGTGACGGGCGCGGTGGCCATTCACCCCGGTTACGGTTTCCTATCCGAAAACGCCGATTTTGCGGAACAAGTTGAGCGCAGTGGTTTTATTTTTGTCGGCCCAAAAGCAGACACGATTCGTATGATGGGCGACAAAGTTTCAGCCATCACCGCGATGAAAAAGGCTGGCGTGCCTTGTGTGCCTGGCTCTGATGGCCCACTTGATAACAACGAAGCCAAAAATAAAGCACATGCAAAACGCATCGGTTATCCGGTGATCATCAAAGCCTCTGGTGGCGGTGGTGGCCGTGGTATGCGTGTGGTGCGTCAAGAAGCGGATCTCATTCAAGCGATCAGCATGACTCGCGCTGAGGCGAAAGCGGCCTTCAACAACGACATGGTTTACATGGAAAAATTCCTCGAAAACCCTCGCCATGTTGAAGTGCAAGTCATCGCGGATGGCCAAGGTAATGCGATTCACCTTGGCGAGCGCGACTGCTCGATGCAGCGTCGTCACCAAAAAGTCGTGGAAGAAGCACCAGCACCAGGCATCACAGAAGAGATGCGTAAGTACATTGGTGAACGTTGTACTCGCGCGTGTATCGAAATTGGTTACCGTGGCGCGGGTACGTTTGAATTCTTGTATGAAAATGGCGAGTTCTACTTCATTGAGATGAATACGCGCATTCAAGTGGAGCACCCGGTGACAGAGATGGTCACAGGCGTTGACTTGATCAAAGAGCAACTGCGTGTTGCAGCAGGTCAGCCACTTTCTTTCACTCAAGATGACATTAAGATCCGTGGCCATGCGATTGAGTGTCGTATTAACGCCGAAGATCCGGTAACCTTCTTGCCAAGCCCAGGTAAAATTGAACGCTTTCACGCGCCGGGTGGCATGGGCGTCCGTTGGGAGTCGCACATCTATTCAGGCTACAGCGTACCACCGTATTACGACTCAATGATTGGTAAGTTGATTACTTACGGTGAGAACCGTGATGTGGCGATTGCCCGTATGCGTAATGCACTCAGCGAAATGTTCATCGACGGGATCAAAACCAACATTCCATTACAGATGGAAATCATGAAAGACGAAAACTTCCAAGCTGGCGGGACCAATATCCACTATCTTGAGAAAAAACTCGGCTTACAGTAACGAGTCAGCATCGTTATAAGTCTGAAAAAAGCGCTCACCTTGATGAGCGCTTTTTTACGACTGATTACCAAACGCACCAATTCTGCTACACTCTCGCCACTTTCTGTTTTGAAGAGCACACGCCATGCCTTGGATCCAAATTAAACTTAATGCCACGAACGAAAATGCCGAAGCCATTGGCGATATGCTAATGGAACAAACTGGCGCCCTTTCGGTAACATTTTTAGATGCCCACGACACTCCGGTATTTGAACCTTTGCCGGGTGAGACGCGTCTTTGGGGGGATACCGACGTTCTTGCGCTGTATGATGCGCAAGCCGACACCGCATGGGTACTGGGTCAAATCAAAGCCAGCGGCCTACTGACAGACGGTTTTGCCTACAAAGTAGAACAGCTCGAAGACAAAGACTGGGAACGCGAATGGATGGATAACTTCCACCCGATGAAGTTTGGTGAGCGCTTGTGGATTTGTCCAAGCTGGCGTGATGTGCCTGATCCTGACGCGGTCAATGTGATGCTTGACCCAGGCCTTGCGTTTGGTACTGGCACCCACCCTACAACAGCTTTGTGCCTTGAGTGGCTTGAAGGGCTCGATCTCACTGGTAAAACCGTGGTCGACTTCGGCTGTGGTTCTGGCATTTTAGCCATTGCCGCGATCAAACTGGGCGCGGCGCGTGTGATTGGGATCGACATTGATCCACAAGCACTGCAAGCGTCACGCGACAACGCACAGCGCAATGGCGTTGCCGATCAATTAGAAGTCTTTCTCCCTAAAGATCAACCCGCAGGTTTGGTCGCAGACGTCGTGGTCGCCAATATTTTGGCCGAGCCACTGCGCGATCTCTCAGACATCATCAAATCGCTCGTCAAGCCAGCAGGTAAACTCGCAATGTCGGGTGTGCTTGATGTTCAAGCCGAAGGTGTAGCCGGTTTCTACCGTGACCAAATTGAGCTAGACCCTATTGCTGAACAAAATGAGTGGTGTCGAATTTCTGGTCAAAAACGCAGCGAAACCGATTAAGACGCTAAAGAGGCTAAAATGGTGCGCGCCCTTTATTGCGCGCACATTGAGTTAATTGATTGAATTACATCCAAATTAGTAAAACATTCACACAATGCTCAAATATTAGTCTTTTCACACCGAAAAAAAATGCGTAAAATGCGCGCCCTTGCTGGTACTAAGCTGTGAAGACGTTTTGAAAATCGGAAATCATCAACTTAAGAACAATCTTATCGTCGCCCCAATGGCGGGTGTCACTGATAGACCGTTTCGTGAGTTGTGCCTTCGTTACGGAGCAGGAATGGCCGTCAGTGAAATGATGTCTGCCAACCCTAAACTGTGGAAAACGTCAAAGTCAAAGCAACGCATGGTACACGAAGGCGAATCGGGCATTCGCTCAGTACAAATTGCGGGCTCTGATCCTCAGCTTATGGCTGACGCTGCGCAATTTAGTGTTGAAAACGGTGCGCAAATCATCGACATCAACATGGGTTGCCCAGCAAAGAAAGTGAATAAAAAGCTGGCGGGCTCTGCATTACTTCAATATCCGGAGCTGATCGCGCCAATTTTAAAGGCCGTGGTCAACGCAGTGAATGTCCCTGTGACATTAAAAACCCGTACGGGCTGGGACCAAGCGCACATTAACTGTGTCGAGGTCGCCAAATTAGCCGAAGACTGTGGCATACAAGCGCTGGCACTGCACGGCAGAACCAAAGCTTGCATGTACAACGGCGAGGCCGAATATCACAACATCAAAGCAGTAAAGCAGGCCATTTCAATTCCGGTTATCGCTAACGGTGATATCGATAGCCCAGAAAAGGCTAAGTTTGTGCTTGAGCACACTGGCGCGGATGCTTTGATGATTGGACGCCCTGCCCAAGGTCGCCCATGGATTTTTCAGGAAATCCACCACTATTTGGAAACCGGCAACACGATGGCTGAACTGACTGTAAAGGAAGTGAAAACCATTATGCTTGGTCATGTTAAGGCGCTGCATCAATTTTACGGCGACTATTTGGGGCCTCGCATCGCACGTAAACACGTGGGATGGTACCTAAAAGAACATGAGCAGGCGAACGTGTTTCGTCGTACCTTCAACGCTCTAGACGCAGCGCCACTGCAGCTTGAAGCGCTTGAGGGTTATTTTGATAACGTTGCATCATAATTAAAGAAGAGCTAGACCGAATATGTTCGAACAAAATCTAACTTCAGAAGCGCTAACAGTAACGACTGTAACTTCACAAGATCAAATCACGCAGAAGCCACTACGTGACTCTGTTAAAGCGTCTCTTAAAAACTATCTTGCTCAGCTTAATGGTCAAGAAGTCACTGAACTATACGAGTTAGTTCTAGCTGAAGTTGAACAGCCACTACTCGATACCATCATGCAGTACACTCGCGGTAACCAAACGCGCGCAGCGACTATGATGGGCATCAACCGCGGTACTCTTCGTAAGAAACTGAAAAAATACGGCATGAACTAATTAATTTTAGTTAAGTCACTGAATTTAAAGCCCAAACGCCGCGTTCGTTTGGGCTTTTTTTCTATGAAACAGTCTTTGCCGTGCCCCTACAATTTAGACATAAATTAATATTTACTTCTAAAAAATAGCGTCTTAATTTAGGTAAAAAATTCATCGCTCATCCGGCCATGCACATAATTTATGATGCTATGTGGAATCAGTTTCGCCATGCTATGACACATAATAGCGCGCAACTTGATCCTTACTTGAATCACCTCGAACAAGATACACGCCGCGGCATCAGCGCGCTTGCTTATCTCAATCAAAGTGCCTCACCGCTACTGGATGAACTGGCCAAGTTTCAGCAATGTATTCGTCTCATTGAGCCCAACCAATATTTTCATCCTCTTGATGAACTTCACCTCACTGTGCTTTCTATTATTTCATGCATCAGCGATTTGACTATGGACCAACTCGACCTAAACCCCTATAGAGAGATATTTTGGGAAGTCATGCAAAAGAGCCGCCCAATTACCGTTCAATATCGTGGTATTAGCGCTTCATCTAATTGCATTGTGGTGCAAGGCTTTGTCAAAGACGATGCGCTGGAACAGCTGCGAGACACACTGCGGCATGAACTACGTGGGGCGCAGCTTCGCTGCAGTTTTGATACGCGCTATAAGTTAATGACGGCGCACAGCTCGCTCATCCGCTTTAAGAGCCCGCTTAAAGATCCAAGTTGTCTATTTGCAACTTGCCAGCGTTACCGTAGCTACGAATTTGGCTCGCTCGATCTCAACCAATTTGATTTGGTCTTTAACAACTGGTATCAAAATCGTGATTGCACCCACCTGCTGGCTCACTATTCAGCAATAACAACCGCCTCACTGTAAATAAAAATCACCTATAGTGTTGTTAATAAGGATAGTTTTGCATTGTAAGTAGGCGACAAATGGACTTTTTGATCACCCATTGGCAATTTGCCACCGAACCGCCCACAGAGCTTGAGAATAACCCTGTGGGACTGAAAGAGGCTCACTGGTATCACTGCCAGCGTAACGCACCCAGTTTGAGACCATGGCTTGAAAGCCTTGAGGTTCCACAAAGCGTCATCGACAGCTTACTGGCCAAAAATACTCGCCCGATGTTTGAGCAATATGACGAGCATAACTGCTTACTCATTTTGCGCGGTATGAACCTCAACCATAACGCGCACCCTGAAGACATGCCGAGTTTGCGTTTGCTTTACTATCATGGCGCATTGATCTCGGCCCACAAGTTTCCCAGCGAGACCTTGAATGAATTTTGCGCTCAACTCAAAACAGGCAATGGCCCACAAACATTGGAAGCCTTAATGCTGGGCATCATTGATGATCTCAACAAAAATATCGACAGTTACATCACGGAGCTTGAGGACCGATTTACTCATCTCAACAAGCTCTATGCTCTCAATAAATATCTCATGCCGACCCATCAAGCGTTGATCAAAATTAAGCGCTTCACCAAGCCTCAGCAATACGCTCTGGAGGATTTTCGCCACGCAGATCTTGAGCTTTCAAACAATCAGCACCTCAGCTTGCGCCACAGTGTCAGTACCATTACTCGATTAAATGACACGATTGATTTTCTTTTGACCGAAATCGAAATTATCAAAGGCGAAATTCGTGAGTACCACGCTGAAAAAATGAATCGCAACACCTACCTTTTATCGGTGATCGCCGCCGTATTTCTTCCCACCAGCTTTCTCACAGGACTATTTGGCGTCAATTTAGGCGGCATTCCAGGCACTGCGGCTCTGTTTGCTTTTGTGATTTTTTGCTGCGCACTTGGCGGCATTTTTTTGCTCGAGCTTTGGCTGTTGCGCCGCTTGGGCTTTTTGTCCTCAAAGCCGCAAAATCGAATAACGACTCGCGCGCGTCGTAAACCAGAGTCTCAGGCTGAGACTGCCGCCAATTCGCCCAACGAAACAGCAGAGAGAGCAGACAAAAACGATACTATCGACTAAAGCGCTCGTTGAGCATCACCGATTGTCATGCAAACAAAACCGCATGACACACCACTGTGTTAGCGCGATCTCACTCGTCTAAGGTCTTATATACCAAATGGAAGACGCTTTGCTAGATTGAACAGATAAACAAAAAAACACTCAACGTTGTCGCAAATAAATCGGTTGTCCGCTGGTGACATTGAGTCGAATGAGAATCGTGTTCAACGACAGGGAGTGCTTGGTATGTCTATATTTCGCTTACGCCAGTTTAAAATAAAACACCGTCTTTTATTGCTTTCGAGCTTATCGTGCCTGCTGCTGATTGCCCCATTGCTGATGCTGTTGCAAAGCTACCAAAACGACTTAATGCTTGCTAAGCAGGTAAAAACCCAACATTTGGTACAAGTCGCCACTGGGATCATGCGCCATTATCACCAACTTGAATTGGTCGGAGAATTGAGCCGAGAGACGGCGCAACATCTCAGCAAGCAAGCGATAGCGTCGCTGCGTTATGGCGCTGATGATTACTTTTGGATTAATGACATGCAACCTAAAATGGTGATGCATCCGTTTAAGCCGGAGCTCAACGGCAACGATCTGAGTAATAGCCGAGATCCCAATGGTAAAGCGCTGTTTCTTGAAATGGTTCAAGTGGCAAGACAACAAGGTGAAGGCGTGGTGCACTATCAATGGCCCAAACCCGGAGCCTCACAACCTGTCGATAAAGTCTCTTACATCAAACAATTTGCCCCTTGGGGTTGGATTGTTGGCTCGGGTGTTTACATCGATGATGTGAATGCGCTGATATGGCAACAAGTCCAAACCGCATTGGCCATTTTGGTTGTCGCCCTTGTGGCTATGATTGCGCTTGCGCTCATCATTGGGCAAAGCATTACCAAACCTTGCCAAGAAACCGAGCGCGCCCTCGCTGACATTGCTCAAGGTGAAGGCGATCTCACCCGCCAATTACCGATTTCTGGGAACGATGAACTGACCCACATAGCTCAAGCATTCAATCTGTTTACCGAAAAAATTCGTCACATCGTACACCAAATCCAACCGATCACTCACCAAGTGACCCATGCAGCAAACGAGCTCAATCAAGTCGCCGAACATGCTTCTTCACAAGCTCATCAACAGCATGACTCGGTGAATGCGCTGGTCGCCGCAATGGAGCAGTTACACAGCAACAATCAAGCGGTAGCCGAAGCGGCCGATCTCGCTAAGCAAAGTGCTGAGCAAGCCAGTCTGCTCGGCTCAGAGAGCGCCAGTGTTATCGAAAATGCGTCACATCACATGGTCAATCTCTCAAGCACCGTCAGTGAAACCCAACAAAATGTACATGCTTTAGCACAAGATAGTCAGAAAGTGGGGTCAGTATTAGAAGTGATCCGTGGCGTGGCAGAGCAGACCAATTTACTAGCGCTCAATGCCGCCATTGAAGCGGCGCGCGCCGGAGACCAAGGCCGCGGATTCGCTGTGGTCGCCGATGAAGTTCGCACCCTCGCTACGCGCACCAGTGCCAGCACCGATGAAATCGAACAAATCATTGTCAGCTTGCAGCAGCGCGCCAGCAGTGTTCAGACCTCAATGAGTCAAACACAAACTCAAGCCGATGCCACTCAAGCTCAAGCGCAACAAGCGCAGCAATCGCTGAGCCATATTGCGCAGCAAATTGACACGATTCTAGAGCACAATCAGCACATTGCTCATGCCAGTAACGAACAAGCCAGCGCGACACATGCCATTCGTCACAGCTTAAGTACCCTTGCCACCGCCAGTGATGCCAGCACCGCCCAGGCCAATCAAATCAACAGCGCAAGCCAAGCGCTAAAACAGAGCGGCCAACAACTCACCACTCAAGTGGAGGTCTTTAAAGTTTAATCGTCCAACGCCGCCAAAATAGAACAGTGACTGGCACTATGCTCATGACCACAACACGCGTCATTAATTTTGCGTAGTGCCTGTTGAATTCGAGTTAACTCATGGATTTTCTGTTCGATTAGGCTCAATTTCGCCGATGTGATCGCTTTTACTTCGGCGCAACTGTGCGCGTTTGGCTCCAATTTAATGTCCAAAAGTTCGCGAATTTCTTCCAGTGTCAGTCCCAGCGCTTTGGCTTTTAAAATAAAGTGCACTTGAGCTTCGTGCGTTGCATCATACAAGCGATAGCCCGAGGCGCTGCGTTGACTTGGCGTAAGCAATCGCTCTTTTTCGTAATAACGCAATGCTTCTGCCGAGAGACCGCAGCGTTTTGCCAATTCCCCAATTCGATACATCTCATTTCCTCGTTTCTCTATTCCCAAACAACTTGAAGATGCAGGTAGGCGGCAAACGAGCAAATCCTCGCAGCCAAATCCTCGAAGCATAGACACACTATGTGATGAGGTTTTTAGAGCCAGCCAACACCGCTGCGACACCAAGTGGCAGGGGGATAAGTCACCATCCACTTAAACAGATATTTAACCACTTGGTGGCGTTATCGTGCTATTAGCGCTGTTTTCCCAATTAATTTCGTTATGCCAAACGATTGCGCGAGCTTTTTTGTAATAAATTGGTTAGAATACGCGCCATCAAATTTTGTGAACAATTTCACTCTCTATCATAAGCGTGAAACGATTCTCTCTAAAGATCTTTACCAAAGTTGGCCAAGCTATCACAACACATGGGTCCATGTTCGGCTTTGGCAAATGTCTTTAACCATGAATTTGAGGAAGATGGCAGAATGAACAACGCTCGCCCTATTCGCCGCGCGCTGATCAGCGTATCAGACAAAACTGGAATTGTTGAGTTTGCCACCGCTCTGGCTGAGCGTGGGGTTGAACTTCTATCAACAGGCGGCACCGCTCGCCTTCTTGCAGAGCAAAATCTCAAGGTCACCGAAGTCTCCGATTACACCGGGTTTCCTGAAATGATGGACGGTCGTGTCAAAACGCTGCACCCGAAAGTACACGGTGGCGTGCTCGGTCGTCGCGGCCAAGACGATGCTATCATGGCCAAACACGACATTCTTCCTATCGATATGGTGGTTGTGAACCTTTACCCATTTGCGCAAACTGTGGCAAAAGAAGGCTGTACTCTTGCAGATGCGGTAGAAAATATCGATATCGGTGGCCCGACAATGGTTCGCTCTGCCGCAAAAAACCACAAAGATGTGGCGATTGTGGTAAACGCTGGCGATTACCAGCGCGTGATTGCCGAAATGGACGCGAATGATGCTTCGCTGACTTTAGCGACTCGCTTTGATCTTGCCATTGCCGCATTTGAACACACCGCCGCATACGATGGCATGATCGCAAACTACTTTGGCACCATGGTCACCTCCTATGGCGAGAACAAAGAAGGTGACGAAGAATCGAAATTCCCGCGCACGTTCAATCAGCAATTCATTAAAAAGCAAGACATGCGCTATGGTGAAAATAGCCACCAAGCGGCCGCATTTTATGTCGAAGCCAACCCACAAGAAGCCTCGGTAGCGACAGCGCGCCAAATTCAAGGCAAAGCACTCTCTTACAATAACATCGCCGATACCGATGCTGCGCTAGAATGCGTGAAAGAGTTCCTCGAGCCAGCGTGTGTGATTGTTAAACACGCCAACCCATGTGGCGTGGCACTGGGTGAAGATCTGCTGCAAGCCTACAACCGCGCCTATCAAACAGACCCGACCTCCGCATTTGGCGGCATTATTGCGTTTAACCGCGAGCTCGATGCCGCTACCGCCAGCGCGATTGTTGAACGCCAGTTTGTCGAAGTGATCATCGCCCCAAGCGTCAGCGCCGAAGCGATGGACATTGTGGCAGCGAAGAAAAACGTGCGTCTTCTTGAATGCGGCGAATGGCAGCAAAAAACCGACCAATTTGACATGAAACGCGTTAACGGCGGCCTGCTGGTACAAGACCGCGACCAAGGCATGGTGTCACTTGGCGATCTCAAAGTTGTCTCAAAGCGCCAACCCACCGATGAAGAGCTTAAAGACGCGCTGTTCTGCTGGAAAGTGGCTAAATACGTCAAATCGAACGCCATTGTTTACGCCAAAGGCGACATGACAGTGGGTGTGGGCGCAGGGCAAATGAGCCGCGTCTACTCGGCAAAAATTGCAGGTATCAAAGCGGCAGACGAAGGTCTGCAAGTGGAAGGCTGCGTCATGGCATCGGATGCGTTTTTCCCATTCCGCGACGGTATTGACGCGGCAGCAGACGCGGGGATCAAATGCGTGATCCAGCCAGGTGGCTCGATGCGTGATGACGAAGTGATTGCCGCTGCCGATGAACATGGTATGGCGATGATCTTTACGGGTATGCGTCACTTCCGTCACTAATTTCCTCTTCGTATTTGGCACTGTGGCGTCGTTAGCGGCTTTTGCCCCACCCCGGTCACATAGCAGACTATGCTCCCGGGGATGGGCTCAATTGCTGCCTAGCCACATCACCAACTACTTTGAGTAAGACTTATAATTTTTTTGTTTTTTTAAATATTCCGATATTTGAAAATGCATAGAGCGAGTCAGTGGCTTTAAGTTCAAGGAAAAAGCGCGCAGTTTATAAACATAAATGAGCACTTTTGACGCAGAAATTAAGATACTGATGACGCTATAAGGATTTTAAAACATGAAGGTATTGATTATTGGTGCAGGCGGTCGCGAACACGCACTTGGTTGGAAAGCGGCGCAAAACCCTAACGTCGAGAAGATTTTTATCGCGCCCGGTAATGCGGGAACGGCGCTTGAGCCAAAACTTGAGAACGTCAATATCGCGGTAGAAGACATTGCGGGTTTGGTCGCATTTGCGCAAGAAAACGCCATTGAACTGACCATTGTTGGCCCAGAAGCGCCGCTAGTCCTAGGAGTGGTTGACGCGTTCCGCGAGGCCGGATTAGCGATTTTTGGCCCTACAGCGGCAGCGGCGCAGCTGGAAGGCTCTAAAGCGTTTACCAAAGACTTTTTGGCTCGTCACCAGATCCCAACTGGCGCTTACGCTAACTTCACCGAAATCGAGCCTGCGCTGGCTTACGTGCGTCAGCAAGGCGCACCGATTGTAGTCAAAGCCGACGGCCTTGCAGCCGGTAAAGGTGTGATTGTCGCCATGACGCTGACAGAAGCGGAAGACGCTATCAAAGACATGCTGGCAGGCAACGCCTTTGGTGAAGCAGGTAGCCGCGTGGTGATTGAAGAGTTCCTTGATGGCGAAGAAGCCAGCTTCATCGTGATGGTTGATGGCGAGAATGTACTGCCAATGGCCACCAGCCAAGATCACAAACGTGTGGGTGACCAAGACACAGGTCCAAACACTGGCGGCATGGGCGCGTACTCGCCAGCGCCCGTTGTGACACCTGAAATCCATAATCGCATCATGGAAGAGGTGATCTACCCAACCGTGCGCGGTATGGCGGCTGAAGGCAACCCTTATACAGGTTTCCTATACGCTGGCCTGATGATCGATCAAGACGGCACGCCAAAAGTGATCGAATACAACTGCCGTTTTGGCGATCCAGAAACCCAGCCAATCATGATGCGCATGCAATCGGATTTGGTTGAACTCTGTTTTGCTGCCATCGAGCAAAAGCTTGATAGCGTTGAGTCACAGTGGGATCCCCGTGCCGCGATTGGCATTGTGCTGGCAGCAGGCGGTTACCCTGGTGACTACAACAAAGGCGATGTGATTTCAGGTTTGCCTCAAGTTGAAACCGAAGGCGAAAAAGTGTTCCACGCAGGAACCGAAAATCGTGACGGTGATATCGTGACCAACGGTGGCCGCGTTCTGTGTGCCACGGCGCTAGGCAACAGTGTGTTAGAAGCGCAGCAGCGCGCTTACGCATTGGCGAAAGGTATCGACTGGAATGGCGCGTTTTATCGCTCAGACATCGGCTATCGCGCGATTGCTCGTGAGCAACAAGCCGATTAGTTTGAGGCTTCTTCTTAATCAAAAGGCGCGTCATGCGCCTTTTTTATGCCAATATTAATCGTCTAGTAATTGCGGCCTTTCAATGCAATCAACATCACCTTCGGCCAATTGTAATAAGGTGCGTATTGCGAGTCGGTCTGCTGCCGCGGAGCCAACAAAGGCGACATAACTGTCAACACTCGCTAGACGCGTAATCACGAAACTCGGCAAGGTTTGATTGAACTCCAAGCCGTTATAATCGCGCCCATCGCAGGTTTCAAAGGTCTCTCCATCCCAATAACCTTGCACCAAACTCTGACCCTCTCGAGCTTGCGCTTTTGTCGCACTGACGATGGTTTGAGCTTCGGCTTGATAGCGCTCGAGCTGCTGAGGTTGCAACGGCAAAATTTTATTGCCCAGACGATATGACTGATACACCGCCTCGCCCGCAGGATTAAAACGAACGTGAATGCGATAACGCTGGATCTCTTGCGCGGGAAGATGCTGTTCGCCTTCGCGAACCAGTTCTCGTAACTGCCCCTGACGCCATCGATATTCACTTTGATACCAGCCATAATCACCTGCGGTGACATAGTCGGCCGCACTTGCTGGCATGTTCAGTTGTTCGGTTAACCAATAAAAGCTGGTCGCATCCCCTGCAGCGTAGCCAGCAGAGTAGTGCGTAAATTGAGTCAAAGTGGGACTAGGAGAAGAGGAGCAAGCGCTCAATACCAGAGTGGCAGTACAAAGAATAAAACGACGAAATGGCATGATAGAATGCACCGAGGAACAAATGACCTCGGCGCAGTGTAACTTAGTTCACTGAATCTTTCAGTGCTTTACCCGCCACAAATGCAGGAACGTTCGCTGCTGCGATTTGAATTTCCGCACCAGTTTTTGGATTACGACCAGTGCGAGCTGCACGGTGGTTTACTTTGAACGTACCAAAACCAATTAGTTGAACCTGATCACCTGATTTCAAAGTGTCAGTTACGCCTTCAAGCGTTGCTTCTAGAGCCGCTTTTGCTTGAGCTTTAGAA
The DNA here is from genome assembly GCF_012641465.1 of Vibrio agarilyticus. GTDB lineage: Bacteria > Pseudomonadota > Gammaproteobacteria > Enterobacterales > Vibrionaceae > Vibrio > Vibrio agarilyticus. The sequence goes on along the minus strand of NZ_JABAIK010000014.1, from coordinate 40,472 downwards.
AGATCCGCTTTCTCTGCGATGAAGTCGATTAATTGGGTCTTGTTCATTAGGTTTCCCTTCTTGATAGGTTATCGAATTGAGACCACTCTAAAGCATAAATGCCCCATCTGGCAAAGGTTTGTCGCGTGTGAACGGTTTTGATGACGCACTTTTCGCCACAATATGAGTAATAACTCACAATTTGTTACCGATTACTCGTCATTAAGACTTGTATTCATTTCGTATTAGACCAATTTATAGCAGGCCTGAGCGGTGTTATCATGCGCCGTCAGACGACGTCTTATTTCATAAATCAAGGGCTATTATGCTACTGCTCGCTATTTACATCACCATCGCGATTGGTGTTTCTTTCATCTGTTCCGTGCTCGAGGCTGTGTTACTCAGCATCAGCCCCGCTTATATTGCTCAACTGAAACAGCAAGGCCATCCTGCGGCAGAGGCGCTGGGGAAACTGAAAGCCGACATCGACCGCCCATTGGCATCGATTTTGACCCTCAATACCATTGCCCACACCATAGGCGCGGCCACCGCAGGTGCGCAAGCGGCGGTCGTGTTTGGCAGCGAGTGGCTTGGCGTGTTCTCTGCGGTACTCACTTTGGCCATTTTGGTGCTCTCTGAAATCGTACCTAAAACCATTGGAGCCACTTATTGGCGTCAACTCGCCCCCTTTTCAGCCGTAGCATTGCGCTGGATGGTTTGGGCTCTGACTCCTTTTGTTTGGTTTTCCGAGCAGATCACCAAGCGTCTCGCGCGCAATCACGAACAGCCTAAAATGCGCGATGAGCTTTCAGCAATGGCCATTTTGGCTCGTGAAAGTGGTGAGTTTGCCGAAGGTGAGTCAAAAATTCTGAGTAACCTTCTTGGTATTCAAAACGTGCCTGTGACTCAAGTCATGACGCCGCGCCCAGTGGTGTTTCGCGTCGACGCGACCATGACGATTCGCGAATTTCTTGAGCAGCATAACGACACGCCGTTTTCACGTCCGCTGGTCTACGCAGAGCAAAAAGATAACATCATTGGCTTTGTGCACCGTCTTGAGCTGTTCAAACTGATGCAAGCGGGCAGTGGCGATAAACAGCTTGGTGCGGTTATGCGCCCAATCCACGTCATGCTCAACAATTTGCCTCTGCCAAAAGCGTTTGAACAGATGATGGCGCACCGCTTGCAATTGGCGATGGTGGTCGACGAATACGGTGATGTTCAGGGGATTGTTACCCTAGAAGATATCTTTGAACACTTGACGGGCGAAGAGATCATCGACGAAGCCGATAAGAGCACTGACATGCAAGAGCTGGCGTTTGAACGTTGGGAGAAGTGGAAAAAGACCCACGGCATGATTGAAAGCCGCGATGACGATGAGGAAGAAGAAGGCCCATACACCGTCGCGCATATCGATACTGACCAGAGCGTTGATGGTTCCGCTGAAACCGGCAAAGACACAAACGCTAGCGATGATTCACAAGCTGATAAGCCGAATTCTACTGAGCCGAAAGCCTAATCGTTAAAGCTCTATATGAATGTCATAGTGATAACAAAAGGGATGCCTAGTGCATCCCTTTTTCAATATCGATTTAAAAAAGCGATTAAAGCTCAATACCAATATTGCTGATAAGCTCATCGCGCAGCTCAGCACGCAGGTCTTTGATAAGCTCTATATCGCGCTCTGTTGCTTCACGCAGCGGTCGAAAAATAGCCCACTGCACATCCCACTCTTCGCACACCGCTTCATTGGCCTTTTGATTCTCATTAGTGATAGGCTCAGCGCCCTGCGCTTCTTCCAAGTCGGCGACGGTTTTGACCGATTGTTGGCTCACCTTAATTACAGAGTCAAACAGATAGTCACGGTCAAGCAGGCCATGCAGCATAGTCGATAACGCCTGACACGCATCCATAGCAGGGTAAACCAAGTAGATATCGTATTCATCAGCGCTAGGAAACAGCGCTTCGAGTTTCTCAAGCTGACGTTCAAAGTTCACTTTGGCGGTTTTTACCGTCAAAATTTCCCACACGCTGTCCAAAATATCGCGATAGACGCGGGGTTCGGCAAATTCCGTGTTGTCACAAAACATGGCATAGTTAGGGTACATGCGTTCACACAAGCACGCCATGAAGGTAATGTGTTGCCAAGGTTCCAGTTTTTCGAGACGGACCTGCAGTGGATTGTTAAGCATAAGCACTCGATGATTGCGTTAAAAAACAGCGGAAGTGTACTTGATTCGTCACAGGGAAAAAAGCCAATGCCACACTCGACTCACAAGATTTTCATCGCCACAGACAGCAATTCGCTGTATCGCGACTTATTTCATGCCAGTGCATTACCGGGGCTTGAAGAAACTCAGCTCGCCAGTGAGGCCAACATTATTCTGGCCGATCCACCACGCATTGCGCCGCATTTGCATCAATTTTCCGCACTAGCCTGGTTGCAATCTACCTACGCTGGGGTCAATGCGCTACTGCAGCCCAATGCTCGTCAAGATTATCTGCTGACCAATGTGCGTGATATCTTTGGCCCTTTAATTGCGGAATACGTGCTCGGTTACGCCATTGCCCACTACCGCCATTTGCCCCAGTACGCAGAGCAGCAACGCCGAGGAGCTTGGCTCCCAATGCCGTATCGCTCGTTACAAGGCGAAACACTGTTAATCTTAGGAACGGGCAATATTGCTGTCCAACTCGCCCATGTTGCCAATGCGTTTGGCCTGCGTGTACTTGGGGTAAATCGCACCGGCGCTATGGCGCAGCCGCACCCCTTTGCCGAGGTCTTTTCTCTCAGCGAATTGCCACAGGCGATTGGCCAGTGTCAGTTGCTGGTCAATACACTACCAAGCACGCCCCAAACTCAAAATGTGCTCAACCGTGAGACACTGAAACACGCACAAAATATTTTGCTATTTAATGTCGGGCGTGGTGACGCGCTAAACGACGATGATCTTTTAGCTGCCATTGCAGCTCACTCTGTCCAACACGCCTACCTTGATGTCTTTCATTATGAGCCACTTGAAACGCAGCATCCATTTTGGAGTTCACCTAGCGTGACATTAACGCCGCACATTGCTGCCATCAGCTCACCAGAGCAAGTGTGGCAGCAGTTTTGCGACAATTACCAACGCTTTTGTCTTGGCGCGCCGCTCAAACACCTTATTGACTTTGCGCGAGGCTATTAGGTAACACGAACTATACCCAAACAACTTGAAGTTGCAGGTAGGCGGCAAGCGAGCAAAGCCTCTGAGCATAGACGAGCTATGTGATGAGGTTTGTGAGAGCCAGCCAACAACGCTGCAACTTCAAGTGGAAAGGGTATAAACCCAATAAAAAAACCGCTGAATCTCGTGACTCAGCGGTTAGGCTGTTAACTCGCTATCGCTTAAGACTAAGCGATGGCTTTTAAGCAAAAGGACAATTAAATTCCGTACTCGGCGCGGTACGCTTTAACCGCAGCAAGGTGCTCTGCGCTGTCGCCACGCTCTTCCAAAAAGGCAATCAAATCGCCCAGACTGACAATCGAAATCACCGCACAGCCGAAATCGCGTTCCACTTCTTGAATCGCCGATAGCTCGCCTTTGCCTTTTTCCTGACGGTCAATGGCCACCAGCACACCCGCTAAATCTGCGCCATTGGCTTGAATAATTTCCATCGATTCACGAATTGCGGTGCCAGCGGTGATCACATCGTCCACCAGCATGATGCGCCCTTCCAACGCGCTTCCAACAAGGTTGCCACCTTCGCCATGATCTTTGGCTTCTTTACGGTTAAAGCAGTAAGGGGTATCAATCTCATGATGATCAGCCAGTGCGACTGCGGTGGTGGTTGCGATTGGGATCCCTTTGTAAGCGGGGCCAAATAACACATCAAACGCGATACCAGAGTCGGCCAGCGCCGCCGCATAGAAACGCCCCAGACGCGCCAAATCGCGGCCAGTATTAAACAGACCAGCATTAAAGAAATACGGACTCTTACGGCCAGATTTCAAAGTAAACTCACCAAACTTCAATACCTGCTTTTCTAAGGCAAACTCAATAAACTCACGCTGGTACGCTTTCATCTTCTCTCTCTTCTTTTATGATACTAAACACCAAAACACCGCACGTTGGCTCGCACTCGCAGCGTTTCGCTGTATAGGTGGCACCTGTTATGACGCGGCGCATCCACCCGTCAAATTTCATCAGGCAAAAAAATAGCCCCTACATCGTAGGAGCTATTCAAAAAATTAATTTTCTAGCGACGCCTTCTGCGCCGCGACAATCTCGTTAATACCGGTTTTCGCGCAATCCAACAACGCCATCAGTTGCTCGTGAGTGAAAGGCTCACCCTCAGCCGTGCCTTGGATTTCGATCATGCGGCCATCTTCGGTCATCACCACATTCATATCGGTATCGGCGTTAGAATCTTCAACGTATTCCAAATCACACAAGATTTCATCGCCCAAAACGCCGACAGAAACCGCCGCAACATGGCCTTTCATCGGGTTCTTTTTCAACTTACCGTTGTCGATTAAGTATTGGAATGCATCCGCCAATGCCACGCTAGCACCACTAATCGATGCGGTACGCGTACCACCGTCGGCTTGAATCACATCGCAATCCACGGTGATCATAAATTCACCCATGGCTTGCAAATCCACCACAGCACGTAAGCTACGAGCGATCAAACGTTGAATTTCCATCGTGCGACCACCTTGTTTGCCATTGGTCACCTCACGACGCGTACGCGAATGCGTTGCACGTGGCAGCATGCTGTATTCTGCCGTCACCCAGCCTTTGCCCTGTCCTTTCATCCAGCGCGGCACGCTCTCCTCGACAGTGGCGTTACAAAGCACTTTTGTATTGCCAAACTCCACCAACACTGAACCTTCAGCATAAGCAGTATAGTGACGAGTCATTTTGATTGGGCGCACTTGATCCGCAGCGCGATTGTTTGGACGCATAAATGGCTACCTTTAGCAGGGGAAACGTTTGGTTGGCGCAAGATTATATAAGAATTGTTGTTTTGGTGCCAGAGCGCTCGCTCTCTTATACCCAAACAACTTGGAGTTGCAGGTTGGCAAACAAAGCCTCTGAGCATAGACGAGCTATGTGATAAGGTTTGTGAGAGCCAGCCAACACCCCTGCAGCTTTAGGTGGAAAGGGTATATCAAAGGAAGTAGTGACATCCCTGTGATTGGGCGATATGCCTTAGATTGAATTATGCTAGTATAGCCGAACGTTTTTAGTCCGTTGCCATGTGAACCTCCCTACCCAAACAATTTGGCGGATAACTCGGTGGCAAACGAGCAAAGTCTTCGGGCATCGGCATTCACTCTTAAGCGCGCATCCTCGCCGCTTAAACATCACAGGAACATAGCATGATTTACAGCATGACCGCGTACGCGCGCAAAGAAGTCAAAGGCGACTGGGGCAGCGCCGTTTGGGAGATCCGCTCCGTTAACCAACGCTACCTTGAGACTTACTTTCGCATGCCAGAGCAATTTCGTGCGCTTGAGCCTGTTTTGCGTGAGCGTTTTCGCCAACGTTTGGCGCGCGGTAAAGTTGAATGCAGCCTACGTTTTGAGGCCAATCCAGCCGCTCGCGGTGAACTGAGCATTAATGAAGGCTTGGCGGCGCAAGTGATTAAAGCCGCAGAACAAGTCATGCACATGACAGGCGAGCTAAGCCGCATTAACCCTTTCCAAGTGATGCAGTGGCCTGGTGTAATGGAAACACCAGAGCAAGATATGGATGCGCTTAATCACGCTCTACTGAATGCGTTCGATGATACCTTGACAGATTTCATTGAAGCGCGTGGCCGTGAAGGCGATAACATGAAATCGCTGATCCAGCAGCGTCTTGATGCAATTACCGCAGAAGTGGTCAAAGTACGCGCGCGTATGCCTGAAATTCTTGAGTGGCAGCGCGAGCGCTTGCTGAGTAAATTTGCCGATGCGCAAGTGGAATTAGATCCTGCGCGCGTTGAACAAGAGTTGATTTTATTGGCGCAAAAGTCCGATGTGGCTGAAGAGCTTGACCGCCTCGACTCTCACGTCAAAGAGACCAACAATATTTTGCGTAAAGGTGGCGCGGTCGGCCGCCGTCTTGATTTCATGATGCAAGAATTCAACCGTGAATCTAACACGTTAGCATCGAAATCCATCAGCACCGACATCACCGCTTCTGGCGTTGAGCTTAAAGTGCTGATTGAGCAGATGCGTGAACAAATTCAGAACATAGAATAAGGTTTCATACCGTTCCTCACTGCTCACAACAAACACTTAAAGCCCCGTTTTATGGGGCTTTTTTTGTTTATGGCGTTCTAGTTTGTTTCCTGTAGTATCACCCTAAATGGTGACAAGGGTGGTGACTCAGGAGGCTTATTATCGTGAGTGGTTAAGGAAAAAAGATCTCATGGGCAGAGAATTTCGAAATCTCGTAAAAAAATGGGAGAAATCCCAAAGTTACACGTTTTCATAATGGGCTAGTGTTAAAAGGCAAAGTGTCATTTTTCTGTTATTTTAACCACTCTCAATCAATTGATGTTCAGATGGATAAAATATGGATTTTTATGAAGTAGAACCCACGAATGATAACTGTTGGAGAGCCGTTATCTTATTTGGCAAAAACGTAGCTTCATACAAATTTGCTCTAGCTCATTCCCTCATCGATTTGCACGCGCAATCAAATGACTTAATCACGTTAGAGCAACTTGCCATTCCATTCAGTAAGCACCTCTGTGAGCATTTAGAGCACTCACCAAAGCAGATCACATCCAAATCGAGTAAGTTCATCGAAGCTTGTATTGCTCATAACCAAGGGCAAATCGATGACGATACGCTTATTGGTACGACAGTAAAACTTGGTTTTAACAACGTGATTGATGCTTTTCACAACGTAAATGGTGGAGAGATCGTTAATCGTTTCTTTCTTGACGAGCGCAAGCAAAACAAAGGCATTCGACTAACCGATAATTTCTTTCAGCTTACTGAAAGCCCTCAGTTCCAAAACTTCAAACATGAAACCGAGGCTCGCTGGCGATTGGTTGAGCAAGGTTGGCGAATGGGTGTCGCTCGAAGCCTTATCGCAGTGGAATATGACCCTGAATTAAAAACACTCTTTACCTCAGATAAAGAAAGACGAGTAAACATTACAAGCTGTAGAGACAGCCTAAATGGCTATCAAAAGGGTCGCTGCTTCTATTGCTTCGAGGAGATTAGTATTGATAAAGGTGCGGCGAATCTAGCAGATGTGGATCACTTCCTGCCTTGGAGTGCGAAAGATAACTTTAATAACGTAAATGGCGTCTGGAATCTCGTACTGGCTTGTAAGGACTGCAATCGTGGTGAAAACGGTAAATTTGCTAAAGTACCTTCTATCGAGCTGCTACGTCGATTACACAAACGAAACGAGTATTTTATTAACAGCCATTTACCGTTACGCGAAACTCTTATTCAGCAAACAGGCAAGAGCGAACAGCAGCGTAGCTCATTTCTTCAATCGCAGTACAATGCGGCTAAACAAATGCTTATTCAAGAATGGCAACCAGAAGTACGCGGGATTATCACTTTCTAATGACTATCGAATACTACAACCAAAACGCACAAAACTTTGTTAATGGCACGCTCAATGTAGCTATGGACTCATTGTACGCCCCTTTCGTTAAATTACTGCCAAAACAAGCGCTAATTCTTGATGCAGGGTGCGGCTCTGGTCGTGACACTAAAGCATTCTTAAGCATGGGTTTCAAAGTGGAAGCGATTGATGCATCAAAAGAGATGGTCAAACATGCCACCAGCTATACTGGGATTGATGTCCAGCACAAAACCTTTCAAGAGATTAATGCTACTGAAAAATACGATGCAATCTGGGCATGCGCATCACTTTTACACGTTCCCCGCTCTGGGCTACTCGGCGTATTTACCAAACTAGCCGCATCTCTCAAGGCTGGTGGCGTGTGGTATTTATCTTTCAAGTATGGCAATACTGAGCGAGTTAAGGATGGGCGAACATTTAACGATATGGATGAAAAAGCTATCGAGCTTACCCTAAGCCATATGCCAAATCTAAAGCTGGTGGAGATGTGGACAACCGAAGATGCTCGCCCAGAGCGTGATGAGAGGTGGTTAAATATCATAGTGAAGAAGCATAAAACAGGGTAATCCTATCACCGTACTACTACAGTAAGGACACCCCTTTCAGGCTCAAAAAAACAGGATGGAACCCAACCGACAGGAGCAAGCAATGAGTAAAACGAAGCCTGCTGACAGACACTAATGGACTTCCCTTGGTCATCGTCATTACAGAAGCAAATGTGCATGACATTAAACTGGCACTTGATACCGTAGATAATTGTCAGACAGGAATAAAAAATCTACCGTTAAACCTATGTTTGGATAAAGGTTATGATTCTCAAGGCTTAAGAATCTCATTAATGGATCGACACTTCATCCCTCATGTTCGTTCTCGTGGAGAAGAAAAAATAGAGCTTGAAAACTCAGTAGAGAAAAAAGCTCGTCGTTGGGTAGTTGAACGCTCGCATAGTTGGTTAAATCGTCACAGACGAATTCTGGTGAGATGGGAAAAGAAAATAGAAAACTATGAAGCTATGTTGCACTTAGCTTGTAGCCTCATAGTTTGGAATAAAAACCTATCGGGATAGGCTCTAAGATTCCGTACTGCACGCTGGCTCGCGTTGATCTTTCAGGAATCAGGAAATTGGTATTTGGCTAAGAAAATTGTGAGCGAGCTGATGGTCGTTGACGCTTATGGAACTAGATTACTATCAGATGATATGTTGACCTATTCCTGATTTTTTATACTCCATATGACCGGATACAACGTCCGTTAAATCGACGTTATACACACACCCACTACGCTTGCACACAATAGGGTGTAAGCCTATAGGGCTGTCCGCTTTGAATGTGCCGACCGGATAGAGAGTTTTTAAGACGTAATCTCTACTGGAATGGTAATTATAGATTTTCAACTGGGGGTGTATTTGGAATAACTTTTCCCATGCATTTTCTTTTCCTACCGCTCCTCCGAAAAGCATAGCCATTCTTACCCTGTTTCTGGTTTGCAGATTTTCCAAGCAGTGGAAGATCACCCTTGCACCTAATGAATGCCCCATTAGGATAAAGTTCCCCTTCTGACTGTCGAGATAAGTGGCTAACTGTTCGCCCGCCAGTTTTGCATTTTTCATGGCTTTTCGAAATTCGTAAACGCCAGAGCCAAGCGTAACGCCCGCGTATGCCACGGTTCCTAATTTCAGGTAGGGATTGAGCGTGCTACCTACACTTAAACTCATCCTCATGATACTTTTCTTTGCAACAGAGCGGACTGCCGTTTGGGTTAATGTTCCGGAGCCTACTGTTTTAAAAAGCAGTTTACTAGCCTGGCTAGCCGGCCACTGGCAATGGAGCACTGTCTCAGACTTGTACCTTTCATTTAGTACGTTGAGCCAATCTTTAACATCGATCGTTTTCTCTGATAAAAATCCATTAATCACAATAATGGTGTACATGGCATCCGTGTCACCATGGCGCACCTTCTCAATGTTTATTGTCATAGCTCAATCTTACTACGGGGTTAAATTAATCGAATTTGGCATTCTAAGATCCATTATCGATATATCATTTAGGTGTAATGAATAAAATTTGACCCAAAATCGAGTCGAGAACATCGACGATTACAAAGTTCGAAGCTCGTAAAAGATCAACACCATATTATCATAACCAAAAATCGTTAGTGCCAACGACATCAACTTTTAAGCCACTGCTTCATTGGCACTAGCCAGCTGGTGACAAGAATCAGTTTCAAACAAAATAATAAATTTAACCTAATGTTTTAATTAAATTAAAACTCAAAAACCATTTTCAAATTCAGAATATAGAATAAGGTTTCTGCAAGAAAGACCATTCAAGCCCCGACGCTATGGGGCTTTTCTTTTAAGGCTCTCTTAACCTGATTTATTGCGCCAGCTATGATCTGGTTACAAAACCACCTCACACCAAACGGTCAGAAATCACTAAAGAGTTTCGCTTTCAAGGCGATAACCTTTTCATTATAAGGGCGCTAATTGTTACGCCCATTCGTGATCAGCTTGTTTGTCCCCCCTTTTAAATGAGATGACAGCGTGGTTAGACAGCTGCACCTTCAAGTGATTTAGGTGTATTTCATTGGAATCGTTTGATGACCGTAAATGTTCGCACTAATGTCTCCGCTCTCAATACGCAGCGACACCTTGATAAGTCAGCGACCATTCTGCACGCGTCAACAATTCAGCTCGCCTCCGGTAACAAAATCAATAGCGCAAAAGACGATGCGGCAGGGTTACAAATTGCCAACCGCCTGCACGTGCACAATCGCGGTATCGACGTCGCCGTTCGTAACGCCAATGATGGAATATCCATCGCTCAAATTGCCGAAGGGGCTCTTAGCGAAACCAGCGAAATTTTGCAGCAAATCCGCGAATTATCGCTTCAATCCGCAAACGGAGCGAACAGCGATGATGATCGAAGCGCTTTGCAAGAAGAGGTCAAAACTCTTAACGATGAGCTAAACCGTATTGCCAATAGCACTCGATTTGCGGGCAACCCACTACTCAATGGCCAATTTGCCTCCAAGTCATTTCAAATAGGCACCAATAGTGGCGAAGCCACACGACTTCACCTCAAAGATATGCGCTCGCAAAACTTATTAATGGGCGGCACCGTCAATATCCCTATTTCCAGCGGCAAAGATGAAGATTGGACCCTTGCAGCAGACAGCGTGATGGCGGTAAAACGCCATCACCCATCCGATGCCACACGTGATTTCGCTATCTCTTTTGATTTAAAAGCCGGAGACGATATTGAAGAAATCGCTACTCGAATTAACGGTCAACAGTCGATGATGACGGCCTTTGTCGATGAGCATCGGCGTCTGAATCTCTTTTTTGCTCACGACAATGAGCCTGGCAGTCGTCTCGAAGCATCAGGGGATTTTTTTACCGAGAATGGCCCATACAAATTGCAGATGAAAGGCGTCAATGACCTTGATATCTCAACCGTTGGTGGCGCGCAGCTTGGTATTGCCATGGCAGATGCAGCACTCAAATACGTTGATTCCCACCGTGCAGAATTGGGATCGTTTCAAAATCGACTCACCCACGCGATCAATAACTTGGGTCACATTGATGAAAATGTGCAGACATCAAAAAGCCAAATTCGCGATGCGGATATCGCCAAAAGTGCCGCCATGCACACCAAAGCGCAGATCATTCAGCAATCCGCCACATCGATATTTACTCAAGCCAAACAGACGCCAACCTCAGCAATCGGCTTATTGAAGTAAAGTGTAAGTTCCTTTCACGTACAATCCGTGCCACAGAAAGCGAATTACCTATTTCATAGAATTGCAAATGTATTCGATTACTTTCTCACTCACAGCAAATACCACTATTAACAATAGTGTTTTTCTAACCGCCTGATAATTAAATCAAATAACCCATCATTTAGCGTATTTATTATTACTGTCAATTTCATTCATTTCATAGATTTAACTTAATTGATTGAAATTAAACACAAAATCACAAACACCCCTCTGAATTTAACGCATCTCATTCCGTTTTCCTTAGTTTGGATGTGGTTAACATTTTCTGTTATTTGTTAACGGCTTGATGCGTTTTTTTTACAATTTAGAGGGAACTATGCGCAAATCCAACCTTTCTTTCGCCATTGGCCTTGTGATATCAGGTCTACTGGCTGGCTGTGGCGGCGGTAGCAGCGATGGCAACACACCCGCTAGTGGCAATAACAATGATGTGACCATCACCGGGCTCGATGGCTACTTCTATAACGCGCTTATGTTTATTGATAATAACAATAACCGAGCGTTAGATTTAGACACAGACACCATTGTCGGACTCACCAATAAACAAGGCCAAGCCACCGTTTCTGACGATGAAGCGGGCACTCGTGCGATTCAAACCATCGCCTCTGGCAGCGCGCTGCAACAAACCCTAATTGACGGTGGACACATTGCTGATGGTATCTACACCATAGATATGGACTCTCCCGATCAGTCCGTCGCCGATGAACTTATTTTTCTGGCGCCTGGTGGATCTGACATCGTCTCACCTATCACCGATCTCGTCGTGATTGAAATGGCGCAAGGTAAGACAGAGCAAGAAGCAAAAGATGCGGTGACGGATGCGCTCGGCCTAGAGCAAGGCGCTGATCTCTATTTTGATTTTATTGAAAATTCTGAAGAAAACGACAGTGATGCAGAATTATACATGGTTGCACGTATTATTGCTGATACCAAAGCCGATGCTAAAAAATCAGAACAACAAACTAATTATCAATCGCAAATTATCGATATCGTTAAAATTGCGGCTCAACAAGTGCAGAACACGGTTACAGCGGGTGGCGATATTCGCGACAAAACAATTTCTGCAGTAATTAAACTCGGAGATAATAACCAAACCCCTTCTATTGTCAGCAATTATCGCGTTGAAGTTAATACCAGTATCGTAGAGGCATTACAAAAGGAGCTAAATGAACTAGCGCTCAAAAACAGACAAGATATTAACACTTTCACCACTTCTCAGGACTTAACTCAGTTAGTTACCGATAAAGATATCGACGCGCCAGTCACGCTGCAATTTTATCACCCAAATCATTCATCCGATGCCGAGCAAGCCACTCGCCAAACCTTCTCAGACAGCGTGACAATAGGAGGCATTACCTTTGCTCTCACCAGCGACAATAAACTCACCCTCTCAGGCTCACAGATTGACGCAGACAGTGATATCCGCTTGCTCCTTGTCGCCACAGATCGCAACTCTGAACAACATGAAGTTAAGGATGTGTTGATCCCTTTTAACATCCCTATCAACCAAGCACCGACCATTAACCTAGCCAATCAGGATGCTATTACTGCGGCAGCAAAAGCGTGGCGCTTTACTCAAGGCGTGGCAGCAACACAAACACTTGAACTGGGCGAGCTCTTTAAAGACCAAAATGGTGATGCGCTAGTGTTGTCTGCGCAAATCACCACCACAGGTTTGAGTGTTAACGTTGACGGAACTCTTTTGCAACTCAGCGGCACACCAACCACCGTCGATCAGGTGGGAGTTCTGACAATAAGCGCCAGCGATGGCACGTTAGGCACTGACCTTGTCATTGAACTTAATGCCGTTTCCGACAGTGCGCCGCTAGATAGCGATAACGATGGTGTTATTGATGAAAACGATGCATTCCCCACTGACCCAGATGAAACCAAAGACACCGATGGCGATGGCATTGGCGATAACAGTGATGACGACATCGACGGCGATGGCGTGAAAAATGACGATGATGCTGATCCACAGGACCCCGCTGTCGGGGAGAAAACGCCATCTACCGAGCCAACGACGCCACCAGCGAGTAGCCTAATTGAGTTCCTATCTGGCGCGTCAACACTTTACAGTGTCTATATGGATGAATCCGAAGACATTGAGCAGCTGTTTCTTGAAACGCACAACACCAATGGCTCTATCACCAAGATGGTGGCGCTAGGTAGACTGACATACGCTCATCGTGATTCACCCGAGCAGATTGACATCAGCACCATCTCAGATATTCAGCTCGCCGACTCTGGCTGGGTTGAAGTCGGTGAGTCTTACACTATCGACTTTAGCGATAGCGATAATATTCTCGCTTACCCCACCAGCCATCCTGAGATTCGCTATACCGTTACTGGCGAGTTACGTGATTTAGCGGGCAAAAAAATCGCTGATGAGTCGGAAGAGTGGGAAGCGTTTAAAGACGATGACGCCACCTTCCCAGACGGCGCGCAAGGCGCTCTGCTTGAATTTGTGCCGCAAAAAGATGCGATTTATCTCTGGGATTGGAATGCCCACATGTATGGCGGCGCGTCAGACATCGCTCAATCGCTCGATGAGCTCTTTACTGGCGCATCAGTTGGCCAATCCGGTTCAGTGAATGATTTTACCGCCGTATCAATTGGCCATTACATTGCGGTTGAATTGGTAACAGATGCCAATAACAGCGCTTACTTCTACAAAGTGTATACGTCTGACGACATCAGCTCTAACGTCACGCGAGTCGGTTCAGGGACTTGGGAACGTAAGACGCAAGGCTCTGCAGAGTATGTCACCTTTACCGTGCCAGAAAGTGCACTTTCCGCGTGGGGTGAAGACTTTGGAGAGGATTCGCCGCATATTGTGCTAAGCCAATACGGTGATGATGACAATGTCCAAATTGGTGTGATTGAAACCACGCAACTCAATCGAGGTGATGACCTCAGCTTAATGATGAACGCCGTAGCCAAAAACGCGTTTATCAGCAATGCGGACATTCCAGTCTCGAAATGCGCTAGTGCCAATCAAACGGAAGGTGAGGCGACCGCGGATGACTTTAATCAAGTCATTGAAACCTGCGGCGGTGCAATGGCCATCACTCGCGATATGATTGAAGGTAAAACGCTCCACCGTGTTCGTTTTGATGACACTACGCGCGAGTATGTCTTTAACCGTGGCGGCGTGTTGAACGTGATTCGCTCTGAGAAGAATGATTTTGATTGGCGCTGGCAGTTGCATGACGGCAAAATCCTCATTAGCGAACTGGAGGAGGACGATACACCTTACAACGCCACATGGGCGATGGTGGACAGTGATGGCGAAACGGTGGCCATGGTGATTTTTGAACCTACCATCGCAGATAGCGACATTTCTGCCGATTTGTGGAGTGACACACTGGACTTTGTTGATGAGGATTCCACCGATAGCGATGTTAATGTCAAAGAGTGTTCATCAGCCAATACCGCAGAGGATCTTATTGGTGACTTTACTTTCTTCCTCAACACATTAGAAAGCTGCACCGAAACCGATGAGCGCTTTAGTGCCGACTTCTTTGATCCGAATAAAACCACCGTCATCACGCGCCACAATGGGGAAGTTTATACCCTGTTCCAAGACGAACGTGATGGCTATAACGGAGAGTATCTTGGTGAAGATGACAAAGAGGTTTTTGATATCAAATGGTCGATTAATGAAAGCTATGGCTTACTGGTGATTGACATCTTTGATAGTAATGGCGACCTCGGAGGACGTGACCAATACGCAATCACACAAGCAAATGGCGATACGCTGGCAACCCTTGGGTTCTCGCAGTTCGAGGATATTGACGGCATCGGTGACGATCGTGACGGCGATATTATTACGTCAATTATGACGCTGAGTCACCCTTAATCGAAATTGATGTATACCCAAACAACTGAGAGTTGCAGGTGGGCGACAAACGAACAAAGCCTCTGAACATAGATGAACTATGTGATGAGGTTTGTGAGGGCCTGCCAACAACGCTGCAACTTCAAGTGGAAAGAGTATATTCATTTGATTATTGATACAAAAAAGCCAAGTCATCATGACTTGGCTTTTTATTCATTTCTCGTTGACCGCTTGATACCCAAACCACTTGAAAGCGCAGGCTGGCTTTGCGAGTTGCAGTCAATAACCTCGCCACCTCAAGCTGAACTATGAGAGATTTATAACGATTCCATTTGATGGGCACTATCTTGCGCACCATGCACGTTTGATTCCGCCATCAGTGAGTGCGCCTGCTCCGCTTGGCGTTTGACTTTACGGTATTTCGGATGTGTGATGGGAATGGCAGCGAGAAGCTGCTGGGTGTATTCGTGCTGTGGGTTCGCATATAAGGCTTTCGTTGGGCCTGTTTCAACTACCTTGCCAAAATACATGACCGCGACGCGATCGGAGACGTGTTTTACCACCGATAAATCGTGGGAAATAAAAATCACCGCCAAATTCATCTCTTGTTGCAAGGTTAAGAGCAAATTCAAAATCTGCGCTTGAACCGAGACATCGAGCGCCGACACCGATTCATCGCAAATCAACAGTTTTGGTTTTAATGCGATAGCGCGCGCGATACCAATGCGTTGCCGCTGCCCACCCGAAAATTCATGTGGGTAACGCTGCGCGGCAGAAGTGGGTAGGCCCACTTTTATGAGCAACTCATCAACCCATTGCGCGCGCTCGTTGGCAGTACCAATACGGTGAATTTCAAATGGCTCAGATAAAATCATGCCGATGGTATGGCGCGGGTTTAATGATTCCATCGGATCTTGAAACACAATTTGCATCTCTTTGCGTAACTGACGCATCGCTTTACCGGATAGGCCGGTAATATCTTGTCCCTCAAAAAAAATGCGGCCTTCCGTTGGCTCATAGAGCTTTAAGATAGTGCGGCCAAGTGAGCTTTTGCCACAACCCGATTCCCCGACCAGACCCAAGGTTTCACCCGCATGAACCGAGAGAGAGACGCCATCAACCGCTTTTACCACATAGCCTTTTTTCAATAATCCTTTGCCTGACACAAAGTGCTGCTTGAGGTTCTCTATGCGTAAAATCTCATGACTCATTCGGCCTCTCCCATCAGCGTTACTTGATCGTTAGAAGCAAACATGGCCGCATCGATGGGCTTTATCTCTATCATCTGCTTCGGCTCACTCTCTAGGCTTGGCATCAACCCCAGCAATCGTTCGGTATAAGGGTGTTTGGGGTGGTCAAACAATTCAAAAATCTCGGCGTATTCCACAATACGACCGCCATACATCACCGCGACATCATCACACACCTCAGCCACAACACCGAGATCATGCGTAATGAACAGCATCGCCATACCCGTCTCTTGCTGTAGCTCGTTCATCAAAGCCAAAATCGAGGCTTGCACCGTCACATCGAGCGCGGTGGTTGGCTCGTCGCAAATCAAAATGTCAGGTTTACAGGCAAGCGCCATCGCAATCATCACTCGTTGGCGCATACCCCCTGACAAATTATGCGGGTACTCTTTGAGCCGTTTTTGCGCCTCTGGAATGCGCACTTTTTGCAACATTTCCAGCGCAACCGCTAAGCGTTGTCGGCGATTGAGCTCTGGGCGATGCAGCTCAAGCACTTCACAGATCTGCCGCTCTATCGTCTGCACTGGATTGAGCGCCGTCATAGGATCTTGAAAAATGATCGCAATTCGATTGCCGCGCATGGCGTACATTTCCAAAGGCGGTAATCGCAGCAAATCAGTGCCGCGATACTCAATAATGCCAGCGGTGACTTGCCCATACGGCTTGGGAAGTAAACCCATAATCGACATCGCAGTGACACTTTTGCCACATCCTGACTCGCCGACCAGACCAAGCGTTCGCCCCGCGTGCAAATCAAAATTGACCCCATGCAGTACCGCAACATCGCCATCGTCAGAGGCAAAGCTCACGCGCAAGTCGCGCACGCGTAATATGCAATCACTACTCATACCAGACTCCATCACGCAACCAAGACAAGCGCATTACAATTTATAAGTATCATCAATCACCAACACGGGTGGGTACGATTGCCCTGATTTCATCGCTTTTTCAGTCTCTTTTTTCACAGCATTATCAATCCAAAAGGTCCCATCACCCAATTGCGCGCTCATGAGCACATCTTGAGTCCAGCGCTGCATCGGTTTTTCCGGAAACTTAACCCAGCGCCAATGCCCATAGCGCACATAAGGCACCATATAGCCAGGCACAATTACATACGCATCAGTCACTTTTTGCTGAATTTGATGCCCCAAGGTAACTTTTTTATCCACATCAAATTCAAACCGGTAGGCCATAATCAACTCGTCTAACTCTGGCGTGCTGTAGTTAGTATGAGCATTGGTTTGCGGTTTATTGGTATTGGCAGAGTGGAAGTATTCCCAGTAACTTGGGACTTCTGAGGTTCCCATGGTCAAAAATGCCAATTGGTGCTTTTTCTCAAGCACAAATTTGAACATCGATGAGCCATCAATCAATTTCAGTACCAAATCGAGCCCAGCAAGCTTGGCTTGTTCACGCAGGTAGGCCATGCGTGGCGTATGAACCGCGCTACCATAAACAATTTCAAAACTTAACCGCGTCCCATCTGCATTGGTGCGAATTCCATCGGGACCGATGGTGGTAAAGCCCGCCTTTTCAAAGGCTGCCGCCGCAACTGCGGGGTCAAACGCAGGCGCTTTAGCATTCGGCAACGTATATTTACCATGGCCAAATCCTGTGGGGTTGGGTTGGCGTACATAATCGCCACGCAATACGTTGGTAATCATGCCATCAAAATCTATCGCGTGAGTGATCCCTTGACGTACATTGAGATCATCTAACAGCGGCATCGCCACGTTCATCCACACGCCACCAGCGCCTTGTGGGTACTGGTTGTAACCCCAAAACTTATCGATATAACCGTTTTGGTACGGTTTGCTGTTGGACTTTTCATGCCACAGCTGTGGCAATACCAAAGGAAACGCATCGAGACTGCCTTTTTCAAAGTGCTTTTTCGCGATGTCGTTATCACGGATCACCGTCACGCGCACTTTATCGACGTTATAACGATTCTGATAATATTTGTTGCTATACCCCCACCACTTTTCACCCACATGTTTGAAGGTAATGCTTTTGCCCTTTTTGATTTTATCGACAAAATAGGGCCCGGTGGTGGGTTCGGGTTTGAAGTTGTAATAACGCACATAATCATCGTGAATGCCGTTATTGTTACTGTCTTTTTTCGCATTGGCATAGAAATGCTCTGGTCGAGGCACCATGCCGCCCATGCGCATCAGTAACTCTTCAGCGTTAAATTTCTCAGTGCTGGTGACAGCAAAAGTGAGGTCATCGTACTTGGTAATCGCATCAATGGTTTTGGTGTAATAGTCGTTATACCAAGGCTCCATGATCTCTTTCGAACGGAAAAAGGTCAGCATGAACAGGAAATCATCGGCAGTGACTGGCTCCCCATCAGACCAACGCGCTTTGGGATTTAAACGAAAATAAACGGTTTTCAAATCATCGCCTATCGCCCATTCATTGGCGAGCGCGGGAATAAAATTGAGCGTATCGGGATGACGGCCAATCAGCCCAGGAACATCATCGAGCATCATTCGGCGCAGCCCTGAGTTTGCATCAGGCCCAACTGTGCGTAAGGTTTGTGGAAAGCTTTGAATTGAGGTGCGATAAGTGCCACCTCGCACCGCCGCCGCTGAACCGATTGTGGGATCGTCCCAGTTGCTCTGCCACGTCAAGTTATCTGGTAAGGTGGCTGCCCAGCTAAAATTCGCCAGCATAAGACTGCTCGCGGCAGTGCTCGCAAAAAAGACGCCAAGCCGCATGCGCGCTTGCCACGGTTGCGAAAGCCAATTTCCTATTTTCATTCTGTTATCCTTTTCCGTGTATGCCCGTCCCACCGAAAGTGGCTTGAATCTATACCCTTTCCACTTGAAGCTGCAGGGTTGTTGGCTGGCTCTCACAAACCTCATCACATAGTTAGTCTATGTCCACGAAGTGCTCAGAGGCTTTGTTCGTTTGCCGCCGACCTGCAATTCCAAGTTGTTTGGGTATATTTATACATAACGAGTAAATTTTTTCGGATCAAACGCGCCGCGAATCGCTTCGCCAATAAACGTTACCATCACTAACACCACCACAATAGAACTGACCACCGAGGTGACAATCCAAGGGGAATCGAGGTTAGACTTGCCTTGCTGTAACAGCTCTCCCCAACTGGGTGTGGGAGGCATTAAACCTAGCCCAAGGTAGTCAAGCGCGGTCAATGCGGTGATGTTGGCCGCAATCGTAAAAGGGGCAATCGTGACGATCATCACCATGGTGTTAGGTAAAATATGTTTCAGCAAAATCCGCCATGTCGACGCGCCTAAGGCGCGAGCGGCGAGCACATATTCACGCGCCGATTCTTTGTAGGTCATAGTGCGCATGTACCAAGTGATGCCCATCCAGCCAAAAAGCACATTGATGATCACAAACAGCCCAAAGGTCGGCCTGACCAGCGAAACTAAGATCATAATAACGTATAAAAACGGCACCATTGACCAGACCTCAATTAACCTTTGCACCACCAAATCAAATTTGCCGCCAAAAAAGCCCATTGCGCTGCCAATAACAATACCAATCACAAACGACAGTGCCATCGTCATCAGCGCAAAACCCATCGCAATACGAAAGCCATAAACCAGCCTAGCAAGAATGTCGCGCCCTATCACATCCGTACCCAGATAATGTTTGGTCGCACTGTCTGGCGGCGTGGGAGGATAACCGTGGTTAAAATCCTGTTCAAACGGGTTCCACGGCACCAATGGCATCACGACGTAATTGCCATTGTTCTCATGACGAAACGTCTGCTGCAGCTCGCGATAATTGGCTTCGCCTGCCGCCATTTGACCAAACTCACTGCCTAAGCGCACATCCGTAAAGACCGGAAAGAAATACTCACCTTGGTATTTCACCACTAGCGCTTTGCTGTTAATCAAAAGCTCGGCCACCAAAGAGAGCACTAATAAAGCAGACAGAATAAGAAACGACCAGTAACCGCGCTTGATCGCCTTAAAATTACGTATTTTTTTCTGTGTCAGTGGACTGAGCTTTGCCATTAATTCCATCAATTAGGCTCCAAATTTCACTCGCGGATCAACCGCGGCAACGCACATATCTGAAATAATATTGCCTAATAACAGCAGTGCGGCATTAATGGCAACAATCCCCATCACCACCGGGTAATCTCGCTCAACAATCGATTCGTAGCCTAATAAACCAATGCCATCGATATTAAAAATCACCTCAATTAAAAACGACCCTGTCATAAAAAAGAGCAACGCATTACCAAAATGACTCGCAACGGGAATAAGGCTATTACGCAGTGCGTGTTTTCTCACGGCGCGGCGAAAAGGAAGCCCTTTAGCGATTGCGGTGCGAATGTAATCTGACGAGAGATTTTCCATCAGATTATTTTTCATCGTCATGGTCAGTACCGCAAAATCCCCAATGAGATAGCAGATAAGCGGTAGCACGGCGTGCCACATAACATCTTTGGCTTGCTGATAAAATGTCTCATAGTCATCAAAGTCATCGCCAACAAAGCCCCCCATCGGAAACCAATCGAGCTGATAACTGAAAAAGGTGATGAGCAAAATCCCCACAACATAGCCCGGCAAGGCATAACCGACAAAAATCATTACCGACGACGCCGAATCAAATACCGACCCGTGCTTGAGCGCTTTGTAATACCCCAAAGGAATTGAAATGAAGTAGCTGATGAAAAAAGTCATTCCACCGTAGAATAAGGAGATGGGCAAGCGCTCAGCAATCATCTGGCTCACCGGCTCGTAATAACGGGTCGACTCACCCAAATCGAGCTGAGTCAGTTTTCCAAGCCACTCGAGATACGCCTCAATCACGGGTTTATCGAGCCCGTAAAAGCGATTTAAATCAGCCAATTGGTCATCCGATAGCGCAAGGTCCCCCCCCGCACTGGTGAGCGCTGAGCCACCATCGGATTGCACTTGCATATTGGCTAACATGCGCTCAACCGGGCCGCCAGGCACAAAACGTGTGATGGCAAAAATCATCACAGTGATCCCTAAAAAAGTGGGGATCACCAGCGCCAAACGGCGTAAAAAATAAGGCAGCATGGGGGTTCATTTCTCCATGTCGGTATGTCCATTCCCTTGGTTGTGTGATTTTGGTTAAAACAATCACATTCAACCAGTTGATCTCTATTAACATTAGCCGATTTTAATGACAATGTTGACTGCGATTTGCATTTCAGTGAGCCACTTCATTACCTGAGCCACAAAGCATAAGTTGCACACTGGCGATCATTTACCAAGCCACGACAGATCCTATAGCAACTTGCTATGGTTCATGCTAATCTTCGCGTCCTTTTTCTGGCGGAAAAAGCGTCACTTTGTTGATGCCACCAAGCCAGTGCTATCATAACTTACCGCGAATGCAATGCGCCGTGGTCAATCTTCAATTCAAATGCGGACCTCAACTATGGGCAAAGGCACTCTATATATCGTTTCCGCGCCAAGTGGCGCCGGTAAATCCAGCTTGATTTCAGCTATGTTAGAGAACAACCCAACCTACGCAATGAAGGTATCGGTCTCTCACACCACTCGCGGAATGCGTCCAGGCGAACAAGATGGCGTTCACTACCACTTTGTCGACAAAGCGGAATTTGAATCGCTTATTGCACAAGGTGCGTTTTTGGAATACGCCGAAGTGTTTGGGAACTATTACGGCACGTCACGTTTATGGATTGAAGACACTCTTGAAAAAGGCGTTGATGTCTTTTTAGATATCGATTGGCAAGGCGCGCGTCAAATTCGCACCCAAATGCCTCAAGCCAAGAGCCTGTTTATTTTGCCGCCATCCAATGAAGAGCTTGAGCGTCGTTTAACCGCGCGAGGTCAAGACAGTGATGAAGTCATTGCTAAACGCATGGCAGAGGCAAAGTCTGAAATTTCTCACTACAGTGAATACGATTACGTTATCGTCAACGACGATTTCGATACGGCCTTAATGGACTTTAAAGCCATTATTCGCGCCGAACGTTTAAAGCAAGATAAGCAAGCGGCGAAATACCACGCCATGCTTAGTACGCTATTGGCGGAATAATTCGCCAATTTCAGGGATACCGTCTGGGATCTAGAATCTAGTAGGCTTAGGCTGTATACTTTCTCGTCATTCAAAAATTTAGTTAACTATTTGGAGTCCTCATGGCACGCGTAACTGTTCAAGACGCTGTTGAAAAAGTTGGCAACCGTTTCGACCTAGTACTGATTGCGGCTCGCCGCGCTCGTCAAATGCAAACTGGCGGTAAAGACGCCCTTGTGCCAGAAGAGAACGATAAGGCGACGGTTATCGCCCTACGCGAAATCGAAGAAGGTCTTATTACAAAAGAAGTACTCGACGCGCGCGAACGTCAAGAACAGCAAGAGCAAGAAGCCGCTGAATTGGCCGCAGTGAGCAGCATTGCTCACGGTCGTTAATCAACGATTAACCACATAGTCAATACACAGTCGGGCCTATAGTTTGTTTCTATTTGATAGCCTCAAAGACGTTGCCCAAGAATACCTTACAGAGCCTCAAATTGAGGCTCTGCGTCACTCTTTTGTGGTAGCGAAAGATGCCCATGAAGGGCAAACCCGCTCAAGCGGCGAACCTTATATTATCCATCCTGTTGCGGTTGCTCGCATTCTTGCGGAAATGCGACTGGATCTTGAAACTCTCCAAGCCGCCTTGTTGCACGATGTCATTGAAGATTGTGACGTCACCAAAGACGATCTTGAAGCTCTGTTTGGACATGCTGTCGCCGAATTGGTTGATGGCGTCTCAAAACTGGATAAGCTGAAATTTCGCGATCGCAAAGAAGCCCAAGCCGAAAACTTTCGCAAAATGGTCCTTGCCATGGTGCAAGATATTCGCGTGATCCTGATTAAACTCGCGGATCGCACGCACAATATGCGTACTCTTGGTGCCCTTCGTCCCGACAAAAAACGTCGCATTGCTCGCGAGACGCTTGAGATTTATGCGCCGCTCGCGCATCGCCTTGGTATTCACAACATCAAAACTGAACTTGAAGAGCTTGGTTTTGAGGCTCTTTATCCCAATCGTTATCGTGTTTTGAAAGGGGTGGTGAAATCGGCGCGCGGCAACCGCAAAGAGATGATCCAGCGCATCCATGGCGAGATAGAAGATCGCTTACAAGAAGTGGGGCTCAATGCGCGCGTTATTGGTCGTGAGAAAAACCTGTTCTCCATCTACAACAAGATGAAAACCAAAGAGCAGCGCTTTCACTCGATCATGGACATCTACGCCTTTCGTATTGTCGTTGATAGCGCCGATACCTGCTATCGCGTATTGGGCCAAGTCCACAGCTTGTATAAGCCCAAACCCGAGCGAATGAAAGATTATATCGCTGTGCCGAAAGCCAATGGCTATCAGTCGCTCCACACGTCGATGGTTGGTCCACATGGGGTGCCTGTCGAGGTGCAAATTCGCACCGAAGATATGGACCAAATGGCAGACAAAGGCGTTGCGGCTCACTGGTCTTATAAAGGCAATGGTGAGCGCACAGGCACAACAGCGCAAATCAAAGCTCAGCGCTGGATGCAAAGTTTGCTTGAATTGCAGCAAAGCGCCGGTAACTCATTTGAATTCATCGAAAACGTCAAATCGGATCTGTTCCCAGATGAGATTTATGTCTTCACGCCAAAAGGCCGCATTGTCGAATTGCCTGTTGGCGCAACGGCGGTGGATTTTGCCTACGCCGTGCATACGGACGTTGGCAATACCTGTGTTGGCGCGCGAGTCGATCGCAACCCTTATCCACTCAGTAAGGCGCTGCGTAATGGCCAGACCATTGAGATCATCAGCGCGCCGGGGGCCAGACCCAATGCGGCTTGGCTTAACTATGTGGTAACGTCACGAGCACGAACCAAAATTCGTCAAGTGCTGAAAACCATGCGCCGCACAGAGTCAGCGACCCTTGGCCGCCGCTTACTTAATCACGCACTTGGTGATGCGTCGCTCAGTGATATTGCACCGAGTAATATTGCTCAGGTACTGGCCGATCTTAAAATGGAGACGCTGGACGACTTACTCACCGCCATTGGTCTTGGTGAGTTAATGAGCATCGTGATCGCTCGCCGTCTGTTAGGCGATGCCGATGAGTTAACCGAAACGGAAAACAAAGATGGCTCACCACGTCAAAAACTGCCGATTCGCGGCTCAGAAGGCTTGCTGTTGAGCTTTGCCAACTGCTGTCACCCGATCCCAGATGACCACATCATTGCGCATGTCTCTCCGGGACGTGGTTTAGTGGTGCACCGTGAAACCTGTCCTAATGTGCGTGGCTACCAAAAAGAGCCTGATAAATACATGACCGTCGCTTGGTCAGACGATTTCGATCAAGAGTTTATTGCTGAGCTGCGTGTCGAGATGCAAAACCGTCAAGGCGCTCTGGCGGAACTCACTAATGTGATTTCCAAAACAGGTTCAAATATTCACGGCTTATCGACGGAAGAGCGTGATGGGCGTTTGTATTCGGTCGTCGTTTTGTTGACCACCAAAGATCGCGTTCACCTTGCCGGGATCATGCGTAAAATTCGCGTTATGCCGACCTGCTTACGTGTGCGTCGCCGTAAAAACTGACCTTTCGATAAAAACAATTCCAGCAGATCATGTATACCCAAACAACTTGAAATTGCAGGTAGGCGGCAAACGAACAAAGCCTCTGAGCATAGGTAGATATGTGATGAGGTTTGTGAGAGCCAGCCCCATCTTGTTAACGAACGCCTTGCAACTTCAAGTAGAACGGGTATAGATTTGCTGGGATTAGCCTTATTTGGTGCACTATGAATCTTGAACGTTACCAACGTATCCTTGATGTCCTGACTCAGCGACAAACCGACCTTACGCTCTGCTTAGATGAAGTCCATAAACCCAACAATGTTGCGGCGGTGATCCGCAGTGCTGATGCTGTTGGCCTACATAAAATTCACGCAGTATGGCCTACCGATCAGATGAAGACACTCGGTCATACCTCCGCGGGCGCGCGCAACTGGGTAGAAGTCGACACTCACCCCACCGTAAGCGATGCGATTGCGACGCTAAAAGATCAAGGTATGCAAATCTTGGTCACCAATTTGTCTTCAACCGCTGTCGACTTTCGCGACATCGATTATACCAAGCCAACAGCGATTATCTTAGGCAGTGAGAAAATAGGTGCCTCAGAAGAAGCAAAAGCGCTCGCCTGCCAAGACATCATCATTCCTATGGTTGGCATGGTACAGTCACTGAATGTCTCTGTTGCCAGCGCCATCGTGTTGTACGAAGCGCAGCGCCAACGCGCCGCTGCCGGCTTTTACCAACGCAAGCATAGCGCACTCGATGAGGAGACCATTAACCGCATTTTATTTGAACGTGGTCATCCCGTGCTGGCCAAAGTGGCCAAACGCAAAGGCTTACCTTATCCCAAACTGGACGGTCAGGGGCAGATCATCGCAGAAGCGGCATGGTGGCAGGAAATGCAACGCACTGAGCGGTAAATATCGACACGCGGCGCAAAATCCACCTGTACAAAAACACAGCCAAGTGATTAACTAGGGCTATGAACGTTTGGCGCTTTTAGGCTTTCCATGTCCCAACTGTTATCGGCGATCTCTCTCACTTCACTTAGCGGTGTTGGTGCAAAAGTCGCCGAAAAATTGCATAAAATCGGTCTTGAAACGGTACAAGATCTGCTCTTTCACCTTCCGTTGCGCTATGAAGATCGCACTCGAGTTTACCCCATCCGCGCGCTGCACGCTGGTCTTTGGGCTGCCGTGCAGGGCACGGTGATGCATTGCGACACACACTTTGGTCGCCGTAAAATGCTGACGGTCAAACTCAGTGATGGCAATGGCTCGATTGCGCTGCGTTTTTTTAATTTTACCGCTGGGATGAAAAATCAATTTGCCGAAGGACGACTGGTGCACGCGTATGGGGAAATCAAGCGTGGTATGCACGGTTTGGAAATCGTGCACCCGGATTACCGTTTTGGCGAGGCGTCAACTGATGAGCATAGTGAGTCATCACTCACTCCGGTATACCCGACAACGGAGGGCTTACGCCAGCTAACTTTGCGTAATCTTTCCGAGCAAGCGTTAGAACTGCTTGATAAGTCGGCCGTCACAGAGCTACTGCCGCCGGGTTTGTACAATCATCAAATCACACTGGCCCAAGCACTGCACACCATTCATCGTCCACCGCCAAACATTGATCTCTCACTATTTGATCAAGGTCGTCATCCAGCGCAGCAACGTCTGATTATTGAAGAGCTGTTAGCGCAAAACCTGTCGATGCTTGACGTTCGCAGCCAAGGTCAACAAGAAGCAGCTCTGCCACTTGCGGCCAACGACGAGTTAAAAAATGCGCTGCTAAGCCGCTTACCCTTTACCCCCACTCAAGCTCAAGCGCGCGTTGTCGCCGATATTGAAACCGATTTAACTCAGCCGCATCCAATGATGCGACTTGTTCAAGGCGATGTGGGATCGGGCAAAACATTAGTCGCAGCCTTAGCCGCCACGCGAGCCTTAGTCCATGGTCATCAAGTGGTGCTTATGGCCCCCACTGAACTCCTTGCCGAGCAACACGCCATCAATTTTGCCAAATGGTTTGAACCTCTGGGCATCTCAGTCGGATGGTTAGCCGGAAAGCTCAAAGGGAAAGCTCGAGAAACCGAATTAGCGCGTATTGCCAGTGGCGAAGCCAAAATGATAGTGGGCACTCACGCTCTGTTTCAGCAAAACGTCTTTTTTGACCACTTGGCGTTAGTGATCATTGATGAGCAGCATCGATTTGGTGTCCACCAGCGTTTAGAACTGCGTGAAAAAGGGGCCAAAAATGGTGCCTACCCTCATCAGCTCATCATGACGGCAACGCCGATCCCACGTACCCTTGCTATGACGGCGTATGCCGATTTAGAAACTTCCGTGATTGACGAGTTACCGCCAGGTCGAACGCCAATCCAAACCGTCGCGATTCCCGATAGCAAGCGAGAAACGATTATTTCTCGCGTGCGCGATGCTTGCCTCAATGAAGGAAAGCAAGCGTATTGGGTCTGTACCTTAATTGATGAGTCTGAGGTTTTAGAGGCTCAAGCCGCCGCCGAAATTGCGGAGGAGCTCACGCGAAAACTACCCGAGCTCAACATCGGCCTAGTGCACGGACGAATGAAACCGGCCGAAAAACAAGCGGTGATGGAAGCGTTTAAGCAAAACCAACTGCACCTATTGGTGGCGACCACGGTAATTGAAGTGGGTGTCGATGTGCCAAATGCAAGCCTAATGATCATAGAAAACCCAGAGCGCCTTGGTTTAGCCCAATTGCACCAACTGCGTGGGCGTGTCGGTCGAGGCTCAGTTGCGAGTCACTGCGTGCTGCTTTATCACGCCCCCTTATCCAACACCGCACAAAAACGCTTAGCCGTGCTACGTGACAGTAATGACGGCTTTGTCATCGCACAGCGCGATCTGGAAATTCGCGGCCCGGGTGAGCTGCTGGGCACCAAACAAACCGGATTAGCCGATTTTAAGATTGCCGATCTGGTGCGCGATCAAGCCTTAATCCCTGAGGTGCAGCGTTTGGCCCGTTATCTTCACCAACAATACCCAAAAGAAGCCAAAGCGATTATCGACCGCTGGCTTGGTGAAAGACACATTTACGCCAAGGCATAATCTTTATACCCAAGGCACGTTAAGCTGCGCAGCAAAATTTGATCCTGCGCATTCTTGGGCGCGTTTGTGCTAACCATGAAAGGCAAACGTTTGCTTTTTATCTAAGGCTCCCTATAATTGCCGCCAAAATCTTCAGGCATATCGCCAAAACCACAGCGTAAACTTCTGATTAACAGCAATCACAGATGAAGCAGTTTACCTGAACCCGAACTCCCATTCAGCGAGTCACGGGACATGCTTAGGAACCTCACATGAGTCAAAAACGCCAATCTGAGTTGGTTTATCAACTCAACGATCGTCCACCACTACCACAAACCCTGTTTGCCGCTTTGCAGCATCTGCTCGCCATGTTCGTGGCTATCATCACGCCATCGCTGATTATCTGCCAAACTTTAGGCGTGCCTGCTGAGCAGACCAATACGATTGTCAGCATGTCGCTGCTAGCATCGGGTATTTCGACCTTTATTCAAATTCGAACCTTTGGCCCTATTGGCTCTGGCTTACTTTCACTTCAAGGCACCAGCTTTAACTTTTTAGGCCCGATCATTGCGGCAGGTTTGTCACTCAAAGCCGGGGGCGCCAGCGTTGAGGCTATGATGGCCGCGATTTTTGGTACTATTTTACTGGCGTCATTTTCTGAGATGCTGCTGTCGCGTGTACTTGCACACGCACGTCGTGTGATCACACCGCTGGTCTCGGGCATTGTGGTGACGCTTATCGGCCTGACATTAATTCAAGTGGGACTGGTCTCCATCGGTGGCGGGTACGGCGCCATGGCCGATGGCACCTTTGGCAGTCTCGATAAACTCGCATTGGCAGGGACAGTACTTGCGATCATCGTATTGCTAAACCGCGCTAAAAACCCTTACCTTCGCATTGCTTCAATTGTGATCGCAATGATTATCGGCTACGGCATGGCATACGCGATGGGCATGGTAAATCATACACCGCGCGCCGAAAGCGCTTGGATTGCGCTACCAACACCAATGCAATTTGGCATCAGCTTTGAATGGTCACTGTTTATTCCATTGGTACTCATTTTTATGATCACGGCGCTGGAAGCTATTGGCGACATTACCGCAACCTCTGAGGTTTCTGGTGAACCAGTCAAAGGGCCGATTTATATGAAGCGCCTCAAAGGTGGCGTGCTAGCGGATGGCATCAACTCAGCCATCGCGGCCATCTTTAACAGCTTTCCAAACTCCACCTTCAGCCAAAACAATGGGGTAATTTTGCTCACTGGCGTGGCCAGTCGTTATGTGGGTTATTTTATCGCGGGCATGCTAGTGCTACTTGGCCTGTTCCCTGGTGTCGCGGGTTTTGTACAGCAAATTCCAGAGCCTGTGCTTGGCGGGGCGACAATTGTGATGTTTGGTACCATTGCTGCGGCAGGTGTGCGCATTATTTCTCGAGTTGAGATCGATCGCCGCGCCATTTTGATCATGGCGCTGTCGTTTTCAATGGGTCTTGGCATTGCTCAAAAACCTGAAATTCTGCAATTTATGCCTGACTTTATTAAGAATATTTTCTCAACCGGGATCGCCGCTGGCGGGATCACGGCGATTGTGCTGAATCTATTGCTGCCTGAAACACTGCGCGACGATGAAGAGGCGCGCAGCGAAGAAACAACGGCAATCAATTAATCGCCGATGAATGAAGGGAAAACCGCTCCTATCTGAGCGGTTTTTTATTGCTGTTTTTTCCCTAGTGAGCGGCCACGATAACGCGCACTTTGGACCGGAAAGCTAATTTGCACCTGCAATCCACCTTCGCGACGATTATTGACCATAAGTGAGCCTTGATGCTGACTGACGATGCGCTTAACAATTGCCAATCCAAGACCGGTTCCTTCACTACCACGAGCCGTATCACCACGCGTAAAAGGCTCAAACAGACGGCCAATTTGCGAAGGCTCAATGCCAGGGCCATTATCCTCAACACACAGCCATACTAATTGATTGTCGGCGGTCATCCCTGAACTGACTTTTACCCAACCATCACCGTAACGCAACGCGTTAACGACAAGGTTGGTCAAGGCTCGTTTGATAGAAATCGGGGCGCCAAAGGCAGGCTTTATCGTATCGTTTAGTGCGGTGACAATCGCAACGTCATAGCTGCCTTCTGCCGCGACCACTTCACCTGCGATGGCGTTGAGATCCACCGAATTAAAGTGAGTGCGATCAACCGGTTTTAGATAATCCATAAACTGGCTGATGATCTCGTTACACTCTTCAGTATCACTGATAATGCCTTCCGCAAGATAACTGTCCTCAGGCGACATCATTTCTGTTGCCAGTCGAATACGGGTCAGTGGCGTTCGCAAGTCATGACTAATACCGGCCATCAGCAGCGCGCGATCTTCTTCAAGCGCTTGAATGTCGCGCGCCATTTGATTGAACGCCTTGGTCACCGCGCGAATTTCGCTAGCGCCTTTTTCTGGCAGCGGCGCGGGGATTTCACCACGTCCAACCTCTTTTGCCGCTGACTCAAGCGCGCTCAAAGGCCGATTTTGTAATCGAATAAACAACCACCCTCCTGCAATAATAAGCAGTGCCATCAATAAGCTATTGCGAAACAGAGGTGCAAAATCTTCTTCTTGCAACTCTGATAGCGGCACGCGAATCAAAGCATCTGGTAGTGCATCGGTGTGCATCCACAAGATGTAACTTTCATTACCCAACAACAATCGAACATCGGTCGGCTCGCCCAACTCTTGAGTCATCTCTTCACTCATTAAATCAATCGACATCGCGCGGTGGTACTCTTCAAGCGCTTTGCCATCAGCCGGGTGAATAGTGACTCCCAGCTCTTCAAGCAGCTGCCGGCGCAACACGTCATCGTCTTTAATGTCGTTATCGTCTCGAAGCACCAAGTGCAGTTCGTGAGCCAAAATTTTATTGAATTGTTGTAGGCTCGGCATGAGCGCGTAATGAAACACCGCAAAATAGGAAAACGCTTGGCTGGCGATCAACAATGAAATGAGCAAAAGAATGGATTGAGTAAATGAGCTACGAAAACGCATGGCCATTGTCTTACTAGAAGTAGAGAGATCACTAGGGTCTGTTGACCTTTCGTGCTGAGTTTTGCAGCCGTTTGTGGGAAATGTCTACAAGACAGAGGCTTTGATGTGTAGTCAACCTACAAGCCGATAACGCAGTAGAAATGAAGCACAACGGCTGCCCGAAGGGTTCGGCTAAAATCGTTTTATGCTTTGTTAAGACATCTTTGCTTAGAATGACTAAGCTGCAAACGCCTTGTCGCGCCGAATACGATTTTTGCTCGAACACAATTTCATCTCGAAAGGTCAACAGACCCTAATGCCTACGCCAGCAAATGCACTTGCCGTGCAGGCATCACTTTCGATAAATGAATTAAACCTCTTTTCCATCGGGAACAAATACATAACCGAGTCCCCAAACGGTTTGAATATAACGCGGTTTACTGGGATCTTCCTCCAACATGCGGCGTAAACGCGAGATCTGAACGTCAATCGAGCGTTCCATTGCTGAATATTCGCGACCACGCGCCATATTCATTAATTTATCACGCGACATCGGCTCTCGAGCATTGGTGACCAGAGCTTTAAGCACGGCGAACTCGCCCGAAGTCAGTGGCATCGGCTCGCTACCACGAAACATTTCCCGCGTGCCCAAATTGAGGCGAAACTCGCCAAACTCGACAATGGTTTCCTCTGCACTCGGCGCGCCGGGTAACTCAATGGTTTGTCGACGTAGCACCGCTTTAATTCGCGCCAACAGCTCACGAGGATTAAACGGTTTCGGCAAATAGTCATCGGCGCCCACTTCAAGGCCAACGATGCGGTCCACTTCATCGCCTTTGGCGGTTAGCATTAGGATCGGTAGCATGTTGTTTGCGTTGCGTAGACGACGACATATCGACAGTCCATCCTCGCCCGGTAACATCAAATCCAACACCATTAAATGGAAATTTTCTCGCGTGAGGAGCCTATCCATCTGCTCACCATTGGCAACACTGCGCACTTGAAAACCTTGTTCAGACAAGTAACGCTCCAGCAGCGCGCGCAAACGCGCATCATCATCCACGACTAATATTTTGTAATTTTCTTGCATCGAATCATCCGCCTTTAGTGACTGCGCCCTTTTATACCCAAATGACTTCAAGATAATGACTTCAAAATAGAGGTAATGGCCCGCTCCGCTGAGCCATTGCCAATGTAACATCCTTCTAACCCGCGAGACACAAAGAATTGTTAGTGATTATTACGTGAAATAGAGACCAAAAATGGACAATCACCGACAAAAATGGCGCACAATCGTGGTGAAGACCTTCTCGAAGTCAGCGCCCTTCGCTACACTGGCTCAGATTGAATGACCAACGTTGACCCTTGATGAAAACCAACCTAATTACCCGAGAGGGATACAACAAGCTCAAAACCGAGCTGGATTATCTGTGGCGTGAAGAACGCCCAGAAGTCACCAAAAAAGTCACTTGGGCCGCCAGTCTAGGCGATCGTAGTGAAAACGCTGATTATCAATATAATAAAAAACGCTTACGCGAAATTGATCGCCGCGTTCGCTATCTGCGCAAACGTCTTGAGCAAGTGAAAGTGGTCGATTATGCGCCACAACAAGAAGGTCATGTCTTTTTCGGCGCTTGGGTCGAAATTGAAAATGACGCCGGCGATATTAAACAATTTCGCATTGTCGGCCCGGATGAAATTTATGGCGATGCGAAAGGGTACATCTCTATCGACTCCCCTATGGCGCGCGCTCTACTGAAAAAACAAGTGGATGATGAGTTTGTCGTGCGCACACCAGAAGGTGACAAAGAGTGGTTTGTAAATCAAATCCGCTACCCAGACGCGCCTTAATCATCGAAATGACATAACCTTAACTAAGTCCCTATCGCACCAATTGTGTTTTTGCAGAACGCTCGCATTGCTAGCGCGATGCTTCGATATACTCAGCACCACCTCAACAAAAGAGAACCACGGATGAGCCAAACTATCTGTCATGTGATTGCCCAAGAGCTAAATGTTCGCCCTGAGCAAGTCACTGCTGCTGTAACCCTAATTGACGATGGCAACACCGTGCCATTTATTGCTCGTTACCGTAAAGAGGTGACGGGCGGCTTGGATGATACCCAACTGCGTACTTTGGATAGCCGATTGAGTTATCTTCGTGAGCTGGAAGAGCGTCGCCAAACCATTTTGAAATCAATTCAAGATCAAGGCAAATTAACTGCGGAACTTGAACAAGCTATCTTATCAACCGACAGCAAAACCCGTCTTGAAGATCTCTATCTGCCGTATAAACCTAAGCGTCGCACCAAAGGACAAATCGCCATTGAGGCGGGTCTAGAGCCGCTGGCAGAGACATTGTGGCAAGATCCAAGCCACCAGCCTGAGGCACTTGCTGAACGTTATTTCAACCCAGATCATGGCATTAATGATGCTAAATCAGCGCTTGATGGTGCACGTGCGATCTTAATGGAGCGTATGGCAGAAGATGCAGATCTATTAGATAAAATCCGTCATTATCTAACCCGTAATGCCGAAATATGTGCGCGAGTGGTCGCTGGCCAAGAGCACGCTGGTGAAAAGTTTAGCGACTATTTTGATCATCATGAGCCAATCAGTAAAACCCCCTCTCATCGCGCTTTGGCGATGCTGCGTGGACGCAATGAGGGCTTCTTGACGCTGTCATTAAATGCTGACCCTGCGCAGGAAGAAAGTGTCCGTCAATCTTATTGTGAGACGCTTATTGCCGACCACTACAAGGTGACACTCTCACAAGCCCCAGCGGATAATTGGCGTAAACAGGTGATCAGTTTTGCATGGCGAATAAAAATTTCCATGCATATGGAAACCGAACTGATGTCGACGATGAAAGAGCGTGCTGAAATCGACGCCATAGAGGTTTTTGCGACGAACTTAAAAGATTTGTTGATGGCTGCGCCTGCTGGCCCTCGCGCCACTCTTGCACTTGATCCCGGCCTGCGCACAGGATGTAAAGTCGCCGTTGTCGACAGTACCGGAAAAGTCCTTGCGACCGATACCATCTATCCGCACGCACCACAAAAGCAATATGACAAAGCGATGCACAGTGTTGTGGCATTGATTAAGCGTCATCAGGTGGATCTTATTGCGATAGGTAATGGCACGGCATCACGTGAAACAGACGCCTTTGTCGCCGATTTAATTCAGCGCGATAACCTTAAAGTGCAAAAAATTATGGTTAGTGAGGCTGGCGCTTCCGTTTACTCGGCGTCAGAGTTGGCCGCGAAAGAATTCCCGAATATGGATGTGTCATTGCGCGGCGCCGTCTCTATTGCGCGTCGCTTGCAAGATCCGCTGGCCGAATTGGTGAAAATCGATCCTAAATCCATCGGTGTCGGTCAATATCAGCACGATGTTAGCCAAAGCCATCTTGCCAAACGACTGGACGCCGTGGTTGAAGATTGTGTTAACGCCGTAGGGGTTGACGTCAATACCGCTTCGGCCGCGCTGCTTACTCGCGTTGCAGGTTTGTCCACCACATTGGCACAAAACATTGTGAACTATCGTGATGAACATGGTCGATTTGACGCGCGCAGCACGCTTAAGAAGGTACCGCGCCTTGGGCCTAAAGCGTTTGAGCAGTGCGCCGGTTTTTTACGCATTATGGACGGAAAAAACCCACTCGATGGTTCTTCGGTTCACCCGGAAGCGTATCCAGTCGTTAAAGCGATTGCCGAGCAAAACCAGCGTGATATTCGCTCACTCATTGGTGATTCCAGCTTCTTGCACCAGCTCAAAGCGCTCGACTATACCAGTGCTGATTTTGGCTTACCAACCGTCACTGACATCATTAAAGAGCTTGATAAGCCTGGGCGCGATCCTCGCCCTGAATTTAAAACTGCCACCTTTGCTGAAGGCATTAACGAAATTAAAGATCTTGAGCCAGGTATGATCCTTGAAGGCGTGGTGTCTAACGTCGCAAATTTTGGTGCGTTTGTTGATATTGGTGTGCACCAAGATGGCTTGGTTCATGTTTCATCGTTATCGGATCGCTTTGTTTCCGACCCACGCGAGGTCGTAAAAGCAGGCGATATCGTGAAAGTGAAAGTGATGGAAGTGGATGTTCAACGCAAACGAATTGGTTTATCAATGCGCCTTAATGACGAGCCGGGCCAAGATAATCGTGTTCAGCGTGGCAGCCAAGAACGCAAGCCAAATGCAAGCCCACGCAGCCATCATAGTAATGCGTCGACACGCAATCGCCGTGATGAGTCGCAAGGAGGCGCAATGAGCGGGGCATTTGCGGCCGCGTTTGCCAAAGCGAAAAAGTAAACTGTGATACTCAACGTATTCAATCACAAAGGGCAGGTTACCTGCCCTTTGTCATTCTAATCGAACTAAAGTACCGCTATCACATCAGAAGGCGTGTTGGGCGCGACCGAATGTCCATAATGGTAACGGATCACAATACGCCGTTTTTCCATCATGCCTTCACGCAGTGCAGCATCAATAATGCGCTTAGGTAACTTAAACCGTATCGTATAACCTGTTCCTTGATGCTGGCTATAACTGTTAAGCGACAGCAATTCAAATAGACGTGCTAGCGGGTCCTCAGGGCTATCGCTGGTTTGAGATGCCACTTCGTCAGTCTGATAATCCGGATGATCGGCAGGATCCCACGCGCCATTACGACGACGTTTTTCATCACTTTGCACTCGCCGCTCTGACTGGCTTGGTGTCATCGCAACGGTCGGTGCAATCGGTGCTTTGATGCGATTTTCTCTTGCGGTCTGTTCGGTGTGAACATTCACCGAAGGCGCAATCAGCGGCGCATTAACCGTTGTCGGTGATACGAGCATAAACGACCCTCAGTCACTTTATTGGCCCTTATTGATAGCTGTGACAAATTTCATCACATCACTCGCCGTTACTCAAAGGCCGTGTAGGTATATGACCTAGCAGTATCGTCAAATTGCTAGGTATATATCGACCAAAATTCGAACAATTTAAGCGTTATTTTGCAATGAGTTTGCCACTAAACGTGCTGGCTCGATTTTCAATGCAAATTGGATAATACGTTCGCAAAACAGTGTGGATTCGGTCATAAAAGGCGCATGAGCAGAGGCTTCAAACATCGACCATTCACTGTTTGGTTGCAACTGCTGAACCTTTGCCGCAATCGCTTTGGGTACGAGACCATCGAGTCGTCCATATACGCGCAATGTTGGCATTGTCAATTGAGCTAATTGCGCGCGCAGATCGAATGTTGCTAACCAGTTTAAACCGCTTGCTAACGCCTCGAGTGTCGGATGGGGTCGAGAGAGCACCGCATGTTTAAGCTGCTTTATATCATGACGAGCGGTCGGGCTTCCTAGTGCTTGCAAGGCGATAAAGCGCTCAATGGTTTGCTGATAATCCTGCGCTAATTGGGCGCTAAACGCTTCAAGCACCTCAGGTTTAATTCCCCGCCAATCATCACAGGCAACAAATTTAGGTGAACTGGCGACGGTAATCAAACCCGCGACACGTTGTGGCTGCATTAGCGCAATTTGAGTCGCAAGCAAGCCGCCAAGTGACCATCCCAGCCATATTGCACGTTGCGGCGCGCCTTGCAACAAAGCGGTTAACGTTCGCTCAAGAATGTTATCATCGATTGGCTTACTCAAACCAAAACCGGGCAAATCGACGCAGTGTAAACGAAAGTGAGGCTTTAACTGCTCAATGACTGGCTGCCAAATGGCACTATTCATTCCCCAGCCATGCAATAGAACCAAATCAGGTCCAGTGCCTTGTCGCTGCCAATGCAAACTTGTGTCTTCGCTCACGCCCACTCCTACCTTAATCATGCATCTTATTTGCGACTATCGCGTTTAATGATGGTAACGCGAAGCGCCCTGTTGAAGATATATCTTAATGACATCAGACGCGTTTTCCAGAGGCATCATGGTTCTATGCATAACGATTTATTAACTAGGGACTCAGACGTGCTAAAGTCTTTCGCTCGACACCAAATTGGGATCTGTGATTTGTGCGGTTTACCTTATACACACGGTATCGCTCGCTGGTGTTTGAGCTGCGCAGAATCATTATTCGATACTGCAATCCACTGCTCTCAATGTGGCTTGCCACTAGGGGAGCCTGCTCAGCAATGTGGCGAATGTCTTAACACACCGCCAAATTGGCAACACTTGGTTTGTCTTGGTGATTATCAAGCACCACTATCTCATTACATTGCCCAACTTAAATATCAGGGTCAATTCCCCGTCGCAAAAGATCTCGCTCAATTGCTGATGATGGCGATAAAACGCACTCAAGTCGATGAGGTATGGCCGGAGGCGCTGATCAGTGTACCAATGCATTGGCGGCGTCGCTGGCGGCGAGGGTATAACCACAGCGACCTTCTTGCTCAATCGTTAAGCAAACAGCTTGTCATTCCTTACATGCCAAAAGCGTTAGTCAAAAACCGAATGACGCCAACCCAACAAGGACAAAATCGTCTTCAAAGGCAAAGTAATCTTCGAGGAACGTTTACCTTTGGGACCTTACCAAGCAACATTCGCCATGTCGCCATCGTCGACGATGTGGTGACAACAGGCAGTACGATCCTTGAAATAACACACCTACTGCATGAGCATGGTGTAAAATTGGTGGATGTCTACTGTTTATGCCGCACGAGCGCAGGCCAGATGTGATCTTGCTAGGTCACGATGTCAGCCGTATTGAGCTATCAATATGATATTCAGCCATTTTGTAACAACTGCGCAAATTGGTGCAAAAGTACTAGCTACTTTTTTTATCACGAGTAAAATAACTATATCCTACAAGTTCACTCAGGTATTTGTCGTGTCGAATATTACCATTACAGAGTCTGCTCAAACTCATTTTGCTAACTTACTTGGGCAACAACCCGAAGGGACCAACATTCGTATTTTCGTCGTTAATCCAGGAACCCAAAATGCAGAATGTGGTGTGTCGTATTGCCCTGCTGAAGCTGTAGAGGCAACCGACACTGAAATGCCATTTACTGGCTTTTCTGCTTACATTGATGAATTGAGCTTGCCGTTTCTTGA
Organism: Vibrio agarilyticus; assembly: GCF_012641465.1. GTDB lineage: Bacteria > Pseudomonadota > Gammaproteobacteria > Enterobacterales > Vibrionaceae > Vibrio > Vibrio agarilyticus. The sequence goes on along the minus strand of NZ_JABAIK010000014.1, from coordinate 2,368 downwards.
TGATGCGGAAATTGATTACGTCACCGACAAGATGGGCTCACAGCTGACGTTAAAAGCGCCAAACGCTAAAATGCGCAAAGTCTCAGACGATGCACCATTGATTGAACGCGTTGAATACGCACTGCAAACTCAAGTCAATCCTCAACTTGCCAGCCACGGCGGGCACGTTAGCTTAGTTGAATTGACCGATGACGGTGTTGCTATTGTTGCATTTGGCGGCGGATGTAATGGCTGTTCTATGGTCGATGTAACACTAAAAGAGGGCATCGAAAAGGAGCTGCTACAGCAATTTGATGGCGAGCTAACCGCGGTTCGTGATGCGACTGAGCATGATCGTGGCGAGCACTCTTACTACTAATTCGTTAGGTCCAAGTAACTTGAAGATGCAGCAAACAAAGCTGCGATTTCAAGTTAGATGAGCATAAAGCCGATCATCATTGATTGGCTTTCATTCTATTCTTTCCCTTCGATAGGATCAGAAATAACCTAGTATGCTAATTTTAGGTTTTGGCCAAATAACGGCTAAAACGAAATGACGCTATTTACGATTAACTCGGCCTCTTCACTTTTAACCGCCTATATTTTCTCATATAGTTAATGGAACCTTTTATGCTAGGAGCCTGCTAATGAGCCAACGCCGCCCGCCAGAAATTCTGTCCATTTCAACGGCCGCACAATCAAAGCTCTTTACCGTTCAGTCGCTAGAATTGCGCTTTTCAAATGGTGTTGAACGTACTTATGAAAGGATGAAGCCCAGTAATCGACATGCGGTAATGATGGTCCCCATCACTGAGCAAGGTGATATCTTATTGGTTCGAGAATTTGGAGCAGGTACCGAGCGTTATGAATTAGGCTTTCCCAAAGGCTTAATTGACGAAGGCGAAACGCCAGAGCAAGCGGCTAATCGGGAGCTAAAAGAAGAAATAGGCTTTGGTGCTGAGCGTTTTACCCCGTTAAAACAAGTCGTTCTCGCGCCGTCCTACTTTTCAAGCAAGATGACGCTTTTTATTGCCCAACATCTTTATCCAGAGCAGCTCATCGGTGATGAACCTGAACCTCTTGAGATTATAAAGTGGCCACTAGCACAAGCAGAAGAGTTATTAACTCACGTCGATTTTTGCGAAGCCCGATGCATCGCAGCATTAATGTTAACGCTCAAATACCTTAATTCACAGTAAGGACACTCTCATGCCGATTAACCAAGATCTTTCACCACTCATTCCCAATGTGATTGAAATTGCGCGCTCTGCTGGTCAGTTGATCCTTGATATCTATGAAAAGAAGACTTACGACGCGTTTATCAAGAGCGATGATACGCCAGTTACGAGCGCAGACATTGCGGCGCATAAATTAATTGTTGAGCGTCTTTCTGAATTAACACCTGATATTCCAGTACTCTCAGAAGAAGCAGCCGACATCAGTTTACAGCAACGACAAAAATGGAACCGCTATTGGCTGGTAGATCCCCTCGATGGAACGCAAGAGTTCATTGCTCGTAGCGGTGATTTCGCGACAATTATTGCTCTGGTCGAAAATCATCAACCTGTGATGGGGGTGGTTTATGCACCCGTGTCTGGCGTCACCTACTACGCCTATCAAGGGAAAGGAGCGTGGAAAATCCCTGATATGGCCGATAACGTCAAAATTCACACGCACCAACATGAGCAGGTCGAGCAAAGTATTGCCATTGCCATTAGTCGCCGACAAGATATTAATCGAATTACTAATAAGCTAAGCCCAAACTGGAACTATGAGCTTATTCCACTTGGCTCTGCGGCTTTAAAAGCGTGTCTAGTCGCAGAAGGGGCTGTCGATTGTTACCTTAGGCTCGGACCGACCGGAGAGTGGGATACTGCGGCAACCCAGTGCATTGTCGAAGAAGCAGGAGGGCGTATTTTAAGCACTTCATTGACGCCACTTTCCTACAATGAAAGAGATACGTTAGAAAACCCAAATTTCATAGTTCTAGGTGACGAATCTCTTCCATGGAAAGAGATCTTATTACCACAAAACACTAGCGTATAAATTTATTAAGGCCTCAACAAAAGGCTTTATCAGCATCATCCGCTTTTGCTTAGGAAAACATTCGATAAGATAAACGCTATGATTCAGAATACAAAAAAGCCTCAGCATTTCTGCTGAGGCTTAAATATGGCAGGGGTGGAGAGATTCGAACTCCCAACACGCGGATTTGGAATCCACTGCTCTGCCAATTGGAGCTACACCCCTGTTGATTCATCATTAACGATAAATCTCAGATTTGAAAAGACCTCGCCATCAGCGAGGTCTCAAATAAGTGGCGGAGCGGACGGGACTCGAACCCGCGACCCCCGGCGTGACAGGCCGGTATTCTAACCAACTGAACTAC
>NZ_JABAIK010000013.1 GCF_012641465.1 Vibrio agarilyticus | reverse complement strand
GAATATGAAAACGCCCGCTAAAGCGTATGAATTAGCGGCTTAAGTTGTCCAATTTCGGCTGGGTCATTACAGCCCAGTGATATTGGGATTCTTTGATCCGGTATCGTCGATGACTTCGAGCCTCTTTTCCTAACCTTGGGATTGATAAAACACAACGATGCTTGATGGTATTGGCTTGGAAGTCATAGTGCCATTTTGCTTGCATGGTGATTAAGCCATTCCACCACATGATAATTTCGGCCATCAATGCCATAAGCAGTAAGATATCAATGCGTTTGGTGCAGCGAGTTCGGTTATGGCGCAGTGCCAACCCATAGGCTGGACTTTTTAGATCTCGGAATGACTCTTCAATTTGCATTCTTTTAGCGTACAAACGGGTAATCTTAATACCATTAAGCACATGATTGGGGATGTTGGTGACCAAAAGCCAAGGTTCTTTCGCTCCTTTATTGAACACTTTTCCCGCAGAGTGTTTCTGGCAGGTTCGACTGTGCCTATGGGCTTTCTGCCTTTGGGGTGACTCTTGTATAGGTAAGCAAAGCACTTGAGTGGCGAGCGTTTAGCGAGTTGGCTTTCCCCTAAAAATGTTGGTTTGTCTGTTGCTTGAGGGTAGAAGGTTTTGTTCCACTGCCAATGTAATGGCACACCGAATTGGGTCTCATAGTTAGATTAGAAATAATATGACAAATTAAGCCTTGGGATTTATGTGTTAAATCTGTCGAAACAAGGAATGGGGCAATTCTGAGTTACGAAGTGCCATCTGTGAAAGTTCTGGACAAAAATGAGTTTGAATTCGGGTCATACCAACACCGCGTTAAGGGGCAAAGGACAGCGGCTCGCCGCGTCGTTGCCTTTGCCCCTGAGGAACCTACTTAAACGCTATGTTAGGCATTTTCTGTGTATTCCTCTGCCGTGTACCCAAACAATGACGTTGACAAAGATCAATACAACTACCTGTAAGAGACCAAACAAATGAAAAAGACATTAGTAGCACTAGCAATCCTATCAACATCAGTTTCATTTGCTGCTGATGCAGCATTCCGTTCTAACAACTGGACTGATGACATGACTGATACCAAGGTATTCAGTGAGTACACATCAGTTAAGTCATCAGGGCATAACAACTATCAGCAGTTCGGTTGGGAATGCCGTTTACGTGATGGGTCTGATTCAGCTAAGACTATTGAATTGATGTATGACGGTGATGAAGCTATAGCAACACCAAATTCAATCACTGATGTTCAACTCCGTGTTGATAAGGGTAAGGTATACAAATTAAAAGGGCGTAACTACAGCAATTCATATCGTGGTGGTCTGATTCATAATGTCCCTTCTGAGTTGTTCAGTGAGCTTAAATCAGGTAGCAAACTACACGTTAAGATTGGCAATCTAGGTTCAGTTGATGTGATGGAGACATTCAGCTTATCTGGTTCGACAGCTTCACTAAATAAGATGGTGAAAAACTGCGGTCTATCAATCGGTGAATCTGCTGATGTAGTAGCGGCTAAGAAAGCAATCAATGATAAATACGATGTAATGATTGCTGACCTTGAGAAGCAACGAGCAAAAGAACTTAAAGCTATTAAGTAAGTATAAATAACAAAGCCTATTCGTATTGAGTGGGCTTGATTGCATGCGCAATCGCGAGACACCAATTTACTAGAACGTTTTGGGGCAAAAACAATTCACGAAACAAGATGCTTAGCAATAGGGCAACAGCTTGTTGCCCAAATAAATCTCGACATGGTTATAGCGCTCGCTATATGTCTGGGGCTATAGATAGGCTATACAAACATCACACAGTCTAACCAAACGCAGATATAACACGTTGCTTGAACGCTTGAAGTGAGAGTTCATCGGAATGTTTACCAGCTTGCTTCGACACTAAATCGCTACTACCTACTCTCCAATCAACAATGCCTGTTGGATCATTTTCACCAATTGCATTCCCGCAGATCCAATTACGCAAAACCTGAAAATCCTCCGTATCACAGTTCTTCTCAAGCTTCACCATCACACATGAATCGGGAATATCCTGCTCAAGTCGCTCTGCAAACTCGACTAAGTTTTGCTCAGCAAACGTGAACAGCCAAGCTTCTTGCGGCGTAGTACCATTAGCGCGTAGCACTCGGCCAAGCACTTGCCGGAAGTACAGTTCCGTTTTTATAGCGCTTAAATGGCAGCAAACTTGAAGCCTTGGAATATCTGTACCTTCGCTAATCATCCCGACACTGACGATCCACTGCTGATTGCTACTTCTAAATCGTTCAATTTCCGCTAATGGCTGCTCATGTTTGTACGTGACAATAATCGTCGATTGTCCAAACTCACTGATCAGTAGCTGCTCGATTTGTAAAGCATGTTCGACAGAGGTGGCGACCACAAGACCTGCTGCATCTGGGTTATGTATTCTCAAGTGATTCAGCTTTTCACAGGCCAGTTTGAGCAAATGTATCATCGCTTCCTGGTTGTGGATGACATGCTGGTATGAATTATCTGTTCGCTTCAACATTTCTGCGATGGAGGTGAATGATTGAGAGGACTCTTTGCCAACTACCGACAGTTGATTGCTATCAACCAATACAATTTTCGGTGATCGACACACGTTATCGATAACAGCCTGTTTTAAAGTGTATTGGTAATCTACTCGCAGGGTGCCAGGTTCATTGGTGTAATTGGCCATTACGATTGGTAAGGCATCGGAACGCCACGGTGTACCTGATAATGCGAGAGTATAGGACGCAACTTTCTGAATCTTCGCTAGAACTTGTTTACCCCACACATTGCCGTCACCGATTTCTGAGCCAGCACAATGATGAATCTCATCAAAAACAGCAAAGACCCTGTAACGACTGAGCTCGAGCAAGAATTCATCATTAATAAACTGCAGTGATTGGTAGGTCATTGATTGACCTACCGAACCTAGTGCGCCACTTAATGGTCGACCTAATATTGTTGAAAAGGTTGTTTTCATCCCATCCGCGATAGTTCGTGATGGAGAAAAACAAAGAACGAGATCAACAAAATTCAGCTCAAGAAGCCTTGATGCAATGGTCGCAGCAAGCACTGTTTTCCCCGCTCCTGGCGTTGCCTGACAGAAGAAATGACGTTCACCACTGAGATATTTATTGACGGCCGCTGTGGCGCATTCTTGTTGCCAAACCCTCAACATGCCTTTTGCTCACGCGCGATCGTATCAAGGACCGTCGTCAACACATTCACCTTACCTAGCAACTGCGCAGAACGCTCTCTGGCTTGATTCAGCAACAGAGCAAGTTTTGGTTCAAGTTCAGGGAAGCGTTGAATTAATAACTGGTATTCACCCACTTCACCAAGTGCTATCTCCAATTCACCACGCGACTCATTCCGCTCACTGGCTAATACCGACCAAGTGGGGCTTTTTGCCTCAATGACTTCGACAGACGCGGGTTTCGGTACAAACTCATTGGCATGTAGCGACTCCGTTTGAAAATAGCGTTTATTGGTACGTGAGCCTTCAACTCTCAGCCAATTGTTGCGTTCAAAGCGCAATAATTGTCGATAGAGCCGCAAACGCAGCTCAACCAAATCACAGCTTTGATCAACGTAAGGCAGAGATGCATCACGTAATTCGACGACTGAAAAACCATCCATTCTTTTTTCAATCAATAGCTTGTGCATTAGTGCATCAACTTTTCTAGTTCGTCTCATTGATAACTCAAACAACCGTTAAAACTAAGGATTGCTTAGTATACGCAAATCAGCAAAACTAAGAAAATCTTAGTTTGACAAAGACTACCAATATGATGACTACGTGCCATTCCAAAACCCATTTCCGCAGCGCCTCAAAGAGGCCCGCAAGCAAGCAAGCTTATCCCAAAAAGCCTTGGGTATTCTCATAGGCATGGATGAGAGTACGGCGAGTGCGAGAATGAACCAATACGAGAAGGGACGCCACACGCCAGATGTACAAACTTTGAAACTCATCGCTGATGCGCTTGAGGTACCACTGAATTACTTTTTTTGTGAGGATGAGGTGTCGGCAGAACTCGCCATTGCAATCTCAAAACTCTCTGCCGACCAGAAGAAGAGAATAGCCGAGATCATCGCCAGTCTTCCTTCTGAAGAATGACGATGTTGATTAAATTAAATTTAGTAACAGTTCTTCAGACCGCCACAGAAGATTCCAACCAAATCACTTTTGGACAAAAGTGTTTTAGGACACTCACTCTGAATCATTTGTTTATTTTAGTTAAACTTGAGAAGTCAGCCGTCTAAAATTCATCAGTTGTTCCTATAAACTTAGTCCCAGCATTTTTACCTTCATGAGTTTTAGTAAATACCATTCGTTTGGGTTCATTTGGAGACAATCCCCCAACTGAAAGGGCTAAATTAGATAGCAAACCATGTATTTTGTTTGCATATTCTAGGCAATCATATTTCCCATATTCATCAAGCGACTTTTCACATAAAGCATCAAACTGTTCAATGTACTTGCGAAAGTCCCCTCTACGACACCGATCTTTGTAGACCGATTCAATGTTATCTGGTAGAGGAAACCTTACCGAGGGAAGCTGCTTTCCATCAGGAAACTCGTGCACAATTTGAATAGCATACAAATGATGGCTGGCAATGCTAATGGGAGCAGTATGCATAACGAGATCCCTGTATATTCCTAGCTCGAATAACCACCCATCAGGTGCCATACTTACCTTAAGTTGCTCTTCCAACTCTGACAGTTCAGGGACATTATTTAACGCTTTCAGCAAACCGTTTGCAGTTGTAATCTCTTTTATTTTTTCAGAGTTCTTATGCGTCAATTTTAAACCAGCGGTTGAAGAAAAATTGTAAACATACTCGCACAGGTAATCTCTTAATATTCCTGCTTCAAACAGGAATGAATGGAACTCTTGATACACGAGATTGGTAAAGCCATCATGGAATCTTTGTCCATCGATAAAGTCATTCTTTAAGACAATTGCATTAAGCTGATCTCGATACTTAATTGATAGATTCTTAAGCTTATCGTTGAGGGCATTTAATTGATATGAAATACGATTTGATAAGTCGTAACCAAGTCCATCTTTGGCCTCAAAAGAAGAAAGTGCTAGGCTGCGCCATAACTGAAATGCATCCCAATTTGGCCAGATTTTCTGCTGTTTAGCATAACCTCGAAACTGTGTAGGAGCCTCTCCTAAATACTCACTTTGATCAGTTATAAACTCAACACCAACAATACAAAAGTCGTATTTCTCCAGCGCATAATATAATCGTCCAAAAGTCGGGATCGATATTTGGACCTCCTTGCCATCGGTACTTTGGGGCCACAAGATAACTTGGTCACTCATAGGTTCGACTTGGGCAGTCAGACCACCTGCAAGGTGTACAATTCTCCCACATGGGGGCCAATTTTTTGTCATAAGTAACTCATATTCGTAGACGTTCAAAGCACTCGACTAAACTGTGCTAAGATTTCCTGTGCTCTTACTCTTCCAATACCCTTGATGTTAATCAAGTCATCTTCTGTAAGGTACGAGAGCTCTTTGATTGTTTGGATGCCTGACTCTTTTAAAGAGGATGCAATTTTATCGTTAACGCCGTTTACAAGAGTAAGTTTTTCAGGCTTATCTAGATAGTATTCAAAACGTTCTGATTCCGTGATATAACGGACCATCACATCAACGATGCTTGACTCCCTATAACATTTCAAAATACCTTGTTCTATCTGTTTTTTTTCTTCGCTATTTTCAGCATAAGACACTGCTTCAGCCATTTTTTCTGAAATGGTTTTATCTGATTCAAAAATACGCAGAAGCCCGATAGCATAAGCTATATATTCTTCAGCTTTTACTTCCCCTGCATCTGACGAACAAGTCCTGCTTTCGGCAAGAAAGTCATAAGCACTATCTAACTTTGCAATCCATACTCCATCTTGAGGACTGCCATATTTTGGAGGCTCACCTTCACCTAAATAGACTTCTCCATGCCTTTCTAATACAGCTATAGGAGTGCGCAGTTGGCATGTTGCATGAAACTGCATTCCCTCTATTAAGTCTGCATTCTGTGAGGCTAATGTTTTATATTGCTTAGGGGCTTGCTTTACCTCTGATGAAACTTTGTTAGTTTCATCGTTTTTAACTTGCTCTATAGATTTTCTTTTACCAAAGATAATGTCAAAGATTCCCATTAATCAATCCTTATCGTTTGCTGAGTGCAGATAGATTACATGCATAAGAAAAAATAGGTCAAACAACCTCTTTTCGTGATGAGGTACAGAACAGTTCTAGCTTGGAATGGGGCATTAACGAGTTTGAAATTGCTAACTCAATAGTTCTTTCAGGTAGCTATTCCGCTTATGAGAGTGACTAGGTGCCTCGGTGATCTGCCTCATGTCATCACTACTTCCAACGATATGAATTTCGCTTTCTGCTCTTGTAATTGCCGTATAGAGCCATGCTCTATCGACTATTCTGCGCTTTCTGCTGACCACTTGCCATTTTAAGCCCTCAATTAGATCAAAAATACAAAGAGTTGCGTTTAGTTCTTTATTTACTGTCCTCGATACTCCGCATCGCTCTTTGAAAAATAGTCATTACATTTGGATCGCTTTGACCGATATTGGCGATTTTTTGAATAAACGCTTGTAGATAACCGATTTCATCTTTTGCCACTTTTAATTCCGCTTCTAGCTGAATGATTTTTTCTGCTAAATCAATATCTTTTTGTAGATAGGTAAGTAGCTCAGTATTGTCAGCGGAAACAGTTTGCCCTTTGAGTGAGCGTTTTCTATCTTTGTATTCATTTTTTATATTGAGATATTTATCAAGTGTTTGCCGCGTCGTAGTGATCGCAAGGCTAGAGTCAATTTTCGTGACTAATAAATCCCAAGTCAGCTTTCCTTCCCAACTTCTAATTAACGCTTGAATGGAGATTTGTTGATCAGTGTCTAATGATTTAGTTGCCATGTGTATTTCCCTATACTGATCCCAAAAAGCCTAAAAAGTTATCTTTAGCGGAGTCGTTATTTGTTTGGGTTGTTGCAGCAAGAGCCGCTTGAAGAGATTCTTTCGCATCTGGTAGCGATAGCTTACGTTCTGTTACTGTCTTGGTTTCTAAATCTGTAACTCGCATGACATTTGAACGAGTCAAAAAACGAACAATAGCCCCTTCTTTGATGGAGTCGTCTGATAGCACTTCAATAAGACTCTTGAGCATACAAGTATTTTGGTAGTGGGTTTCATACCATTGCTGCATTCCTTTGCTGGTTGCAAAGTTAATGGCCTCCTGAACTTGCTTTAGGTTGTGTTTCTGGATTGTTAAATCCTTATTTAGCAGTTCAATCGCATCTTTATCATGCGCAATATGGCATGAGGATGAACAGAGTGTGCATTGTGTTTCAAATTCCGTCATGTAAGTGCAAGGGGTTAACGTTAAATCTTGGGTGCAAAAGCCGACCTCACTGACAAAAGTTGGGCTTAAGTTATCGGTGGCATCATCGTATTGAGCTTTACTCTGTAGGCGTTTGCCAACCTTATCTTGTACTTCTTCCTCGGTTTCTTTTTCATATAAAATATCACTGATCACTGAGGCATTTTGGGCATCAGTCGTGTGGATATAGGTGAGTGTTTGCTCAGGGTTTTTACGGCCAGACAGCATCGTTATGAGTAAGTGGGGCAAACCCTTATTGGCTAGGTAGTTATTTTGCCAATGCCTGAATTGGTGAGGGGTGATTGCGAAACCTGTTGAGAAACTATGCCGCTCAAAGATGGTAGCGTAACTGTCTTTGCGTTTTTTGATGTTTCTGTCAAAAAGAGAACCTAAAGATTCGATGGGAACTAACAGGAAGTGAGAGGCTTGCCGAGTGCTTAATTGTTTTTCTGTATAAGTAAATAAAGCCTGCTCATAATTGACACGCTTGGTCTTAACTTTATTGTATCCTGACATAGCTTGTTGATTAATTGTAATGTAATGGTTTTGAAATTCTGCAACCGTCATTTCTGTTTGACCATTGAAATATTTACTCAATTGGGATTTTCCGCTGACAGCAGCGCCAACAAGTAGGGGTGGATAAGGACATTGGCTTTTAATTTCTAGTTTATCGAATGGCAGCAGCTTGGTGATGTGTTTGATAAATAAAGGGAAACCTTTATTTTTTGTGGTATCAATCGCACCCTTGGTATCGAACGTAACACGGGCATAGCCATCGCTGCCATCATAAAAGCCCAATAAAAAACCAAGCTGGATCAGGTTGGTCGGTTTACTGTCGTTGGGTTTGAGTGCATCTAGGTTTTTGGCACTTGGCTTAAACTCACCTAACACCTTTTTTAAACTTAGGTTTGGGTTTTGATAAAACCTTGCTAATACTCTCGCTGGCTCAGTTACAAGAGCGGTATAGTGTAATGCTCGGTCTAGGCTTTCGGCCATTTCAGCATTGATATGATTCTGATAGTCTTTATATCCTTTGGACCCACGCCAATTAAGGTAGTAGACAGTATTAATGTCGTTATCGACCGTTTCATTATGGGCTTTCACTCGTTGCTTGGTTAGTAACACTTGCTCTGCTGCCGCTCGATTGGGGGACGACATCGCAAGTGCTGACATGGTGCAAACATAACTATCGAGTTGACTCGTTGTTGGATGGATGAGAGCAGCCCAAGAATTTTTATTCTTGATGTCTTGATAAGGCGGGATGGCATCATAAAAGATCGCCCCGAGTGCCAATAACGCCTTTTCATCAGGCAGTTTACTGTTTTCAGCCTCGATAGCGTCATCACCGCTTTTGGCTCTTGTTGAGTTTACCGCCTTGGTTAAGTTCGGAGTCATACTCGCTGGAAGCATCTTATGGGCATTTAGCCACTCAAAAAATGCAGAAAGAGTCTGGATATAGTTCATTTCATCGATGGTGTTTTGAATCTCATCCAGACTGGAAGAAGCGATATTTTCATTAAGAGCAATAAGAATTTTTCTTGCTGCAGTGACTTTATCTTTCTTCCTAGTGTTAGAAATATTTTCTTTCAGCACATCAAGAGCAAAGGCAAAGAGTAGATGGTGCGTATGTTCATCGAGCCTGTCTTTATCGGAAAAAGTTGAGTTAATCTTAGCGTGGGGTTGATTATCGTTATTAAAAAGGAGGTTAATAGGGATCCCTTTGTTGCTGGTAAAGGTAACAGCAATGTCCCCCCACGTTGCTTGCTTTCCTGATGGTGTGGTAAAACCAAGTAACGGCTGTTTTTTCCTTTCGGCGATATAAGCGTGTTGATTGGTTATGTAACGGTTGAGCGTGTTCATTTTTCATCTCCAAGCTTAGCCGTTTTTCTTTCTTCACAAATGGCTATGGTCGCCTTGATGTATAGAATGATTTTCTTGAGGCGTTTCACTGTAGCAGGGTGTGCTGATTGACTATTTATCACCAGTTTTCTTTCCGCTTTATCAAGATATTGTTGATGGTTTGCCGTTTCTAGAGGCCTAAAGTTGTCACAGGGATAACAGGCCATAGGCGCACCGCCTTTTGACTGACAACTGGAACAGTTAGCAGGATTGAGTTTATGGCCAATTTCTTCATCAAACCTGCTTTTTACTTTGAAATCATCGTGCGTTTGCAACTCTTTTACCGACAGGCTATCAAATCGCTTGATGATATGGTTCCCAGCATACGCCTCATCAATTTTTATTCGCTCTGAGGTTTTCAAATCAAGATAGGGAGTAATCGCTTCAATGGTGACGCCTGTTATGGCAGCAAGGTGGGCAGGGCTTAACCCATATTTTGCACCTTGGGTGAGAATGGTGTGTCGCCAGCGATTGTTACCAAGTCGCAAAGAATCGTTTGGACATCTATCGCTGTTTGGCTTGAGTTTGTTTTCGAATAAATAACGTATATTCGCTCCAAGGGTGACCGAATTCATATGATAGGCTTTTGAGGTATCACTGATGGAGATAAACAGTTCTGCTTTAGATTCAAAACTAGAGCTAAATAAGCTTTGGTCAGGCAATACAGGTAGGCGTCTCATGAGTTCTTTAGTTTCATCTTCACCTAATGAAATATATTGCGTTGAAAGCGAATGTAAAAGGTAGTGTTCATAAACCTGATAGTAACGCAAAAGCAGTCGAGAAAAGTCTGACTCTAGGCGGTGTGAGCGTGATTCCGCATCACCGCGAAATTGTCCATCCTTGCCTTTAAAGGTGCGAACGTGCAATTGCTCCACATCTGAGAACAAGTGTTGAGTAACGGGTTTCCAGTTAAGGTTTGATTCTTTATGAGATAAAAAGGTTTCCCCTACAGGTAATACATCACACCATTTAAGTTGCACAAGCTGAATTGGTCGTCTTATCAGGGCGAGAAGTAACTGACTGGCTATGACATTCCGTAGTGCGGTAAACTTGTTTTGCGATAGTATTTCAACCTCTAATACTTGCTGTGTTTCAATTCTTAAGCTTTCAAGAATATTGTCGTGCTCAACTTCACTGTAAGCACCAGTTTTTGGATCAAGAATGCCTTTCATTACATCTTGGCGCTTTAAATTTTCATCTTTAACTGTGTCATATAACGGTTGGAGAGTATGACAGGTATAACCATTTCTTGGGTGGCATAGGGCGTATAAGCTATCTCTGACATTTTTCTTGTAAGTATCTAGTGTGAGCCACCACGCCTGAAAATCGTAAATGTCGAGATATTTTACAATGGATTTGAGGGTGCTAACGTGGCTGTATAGAGAGTTATAACTGTAATGCTTTGCTGCATGAGCTATTGCTAACCTTAAATCCAGATAGGTATTTGTATCAATATTTAGTTCATTCAGCCAATTTAGATATAAATAGGATTTATAACCAAGCTCCCACGTATCTGAAAGCACATCAAACGAGTAACCATCTTCTCTTGCATTGAATATGCGCTGCCCATCGTAATCCTTTTTTAACGTTGTGATATGGTTATGACTCATGATCACCTCCTAACCTCGGAACAGCTTTAGATTGGGTTTTAGCGGAAATATCAGCCACAGTGACCGCCAATTGATATTCGTTATATACGGACGCCATTTTCGAGTCTTCAACCCAGCCCATTGCATATTTGCGTAAATCTTCAATTTTTTCAGGCGTTAACCCATGCTCTCTCGCCTTATCTTCAAAAACTTCATTCCACTTATGACGAAGTTTGTGAGGGTGGAGCTTGATACCTAATGCCTCACCAAGTTTATCTACGATTTTGTGAATGGATTTATACGTGAGCGGTTGCCCTGATGTTGCCCCTTTTTCTGAGATGAACACAAAGTCATGTTCACGGGTGGTTGTATTTTCTGCTCGCACAGTTTGTATGTAGAGCTTGATAAGCTTCATTAACTCTGAGGAAATAGAAACCGATAGCGCTTTGGTTTTATTTGATGGGCGTTCTAACCTTGGATCAGTCGGATCATTGGGAGTTCTGGTCAATAGGAAGCGAGGATTATCCCAATCGTCAATCAAGTCACTGACTTTTAGCTTTAAAACCGCACCAACGCGAACTCCTGTGTTAATTAGAATTTGCATGATGAGTTGGTTTCTTAATTTGCTGGATTTAAATGGGTTCGCAGGTGAACTCTCTTTGATGATATCAAGCAAATAAAAGAACTTATCTGAAGGTATTACCGACTCAAATGCATCTTTAACTATGGTGTTATTTTTACGTGTGCCGCCAATAAACGTGTTGATGTATAACTTAAACTTATTGAATTGGTCGTCCACTCTGGCTTGAGTATTAGTTGGCTCTTGATCATAGTGGTGGCAAACAAACAAGTATTCGATATAAGCCCTCAGTCGAATTAAGCGCTGACGTAATGTGTGTGCGGAAACTTTTGGTTGGCTATGTGAAGTTGCATGGATGGCATCTCTTATGCGCTTGTCAGAAATTGCTACGATATTACTTTCATCAATAGTGCCTTCATTAGCATAAAGCTTGCACGATCTAACAAAATCATCGACCTCTTGCCTTGAAAGAAATTCACCAGAGCTGACACGCTCAACAAGATCGATACCTTGCTCGATAAAATAACAGTATAAAAATTTCAGCTCATAGGCGTATTTTTTTAGTGTATGAAAAGCTGGAGCTTGAGTGCTTGCTTTATTCTTTTTTGCCGAAAGTGGGGAGTTATGGTTTCCGTTAAGATAAGCATTAAGGTACAAGCAAGCGGGAAATACACCAGATCTTACAATGAGGGGAAAGCTGTACCCACCGGTATCTTTATAGATTTTTACTGCAACATTTTCACTTAATTCATTCATTACAAAATCACAAGTTGGTTACATATTAATCCAACATAGTTACACCTGGTGATTTTGTAAAGTACAAAAATGGCTCATTAAAGAGCCATCAAGGATTTAAGTGTATTTATTTCTTCTTTTTCTTTACGCCTTCTTTTGGTGGAGAGTACTCACACAGATCTTCAATAACGCAGCTGCCACAGCGAGGCTTGCGAGCCACACAGGTGTAGCGGCCATGTAAAATGAGCCAGTGATGTACGTCGAGTTTAAATTCCTTCGGCACGACTTTTAAGAGTTTTTTCTCAACATCATCGACGGTTTTACCGATCGCAAATTTCGTGCGGTTGGACACGCGAAATATATGAGTATCGACGGCAATGGTGGGCCAGCCGAATGCGGTGTTGAGCACCACATTGGCGGTTTTTCTACCAACGCCGGGTAATGCTTCAAGCGCTGCGCGATCTTCTGGCACTTGGCCTTGGTGTTGTTCGAGTAAAATTTGACAGGTTTTGATGGTATTTTCGGCTTTAGAATTAAATAGCCCAATGGTTTTGATGTACTGTTTTAAACCATCCACCCCCAAATCAAGAATGCCCTGTGGCGTATTCGCCACAGGGTAAAGTTTTGCGGTTGCTTTGTTGACGCTGACATCCGTTGCTTGCGCGGAGAGCAGCACTGCAATGAGCAGTTCAAATGGCGTATTCCAATTAAGCTCTGTTTGTGGATTTGGGTTGTTTTCACGCAGGCGCTCTAAAATTTCGCGGCGTTTGATGTTGTTCATACGGCTTCCTATCCCAATCGCTTTTTACCCAATCACTTTTATTCGTTGTGCGCGCGAGCTAAACATTGGTCACGCGTACACGCTCGATTTTCTCTTTTTCCACTTTTGGTTGACGCAATTGTCTGCGGTGATCAATCACATTTTTTAGTGCGATCAATAGACCTACGCCAATAAATGCGCCGGGCGGTAATAATGCCAACAAAAAGCTGTTATCAAAATCAAATAATTGAATTCGTAGTGAAGCGGCCCATTCGCCTAAAAGCAGGTCAGCGCCATCAAATAGCGTGCCATTGCCTAAAATTTCGCGCATGGCGCCTAAAACCACCAGAACGGCGGTCATGCCTAACCCCATCCATAAGCCATCAAGAGCGGCAGCAGCAGGGTGGTTTTTCGACGCATAAGCTTCGGCGCGGCCAATGATGATGCAGTTGGTGACAATGAGTGGAATAAAAATGCCAAGCGAGACATAAAGACCATAGGCATAAGCATTCATCAGCAATTGAACGCAAGTAACCAAGGCGGCAATGATCATGACGAAAATGGGAATGCGCACTTCTTTTGGTACGTAGTGACGCAGCAGCGATACCGCGACATTGGAACCGACCAAGACCAGTAAGGTGGCGAGCCCTAAACCTAGCGCATTGGTCACCGTTGCTGAGACGGCAAGGAGTGGGCATAAACCAAGTAATTGCACTAAGGCCGGGTTGTTATTCCACAGACCGTTAGTCATCAAAGTACGATGTTCACTCATGATCCTCTCCGCAGTTGTATGGTTGAGCCAATAGCGTAGCACGGTGAGCATTCACGTATTGCGTTGTGCGCTTAACCGCATTAACAATGGCTCGAGGGGTGATGGTTGCTCCGGTAAATTGATCAAATTCACCACCGTCTTTTCGTACTGCCCAGAGCGCAAGATTATTATCATCCACTTGCTTGCCACTGAATTTTAAAATCCAATCACTGACACGAAGTTCGATTTTATCGCCAAGCCCCGGCGTTTCTTGGTGAGTTAACACACGTGTACCAAGAATCGTACCATCCTCTGCGATACCTGTAATGAGCTTAATATTACCGTTATAACCATCGGGTGCAATTGACTCAATCGCCAGTGCAGTTGGTACGCCATTTTGCGTCGCGATATAGACGGGCATCGGTTTTTGAGTACCAAGCTCGGGCGAACGAGTAAGGGTACAAGCCGCAACCAGCGCATTATCGTGCAGCGAATGCGGTATTACTTGGTTAAGAATCGAGAGCAATTGGGCTTGCTCTTGACGTTTAATTTCATCTTGAGTTAAGTACTGGGTGATTGCGACGAGTCCTGTGGTGGCACACGCAAAGAGCGCTAGGGTGAGCCCATTTTTCTTAATTGCGTTCAGCATGATTACCCCTTGTGACCATAGGTACGCGGTTTGGTGTAATAGTCGATAAGTGGCACCGTCATATTGGCAAGCAGCACTGCAAACGCGACGCCATCAGGAAAACCACCCCAACTGCGGATCACGAACACCAAGGCACCAATGAGCGCGCCAAAGACCAATCGCCCTTTGACCGTCGTGGACGCCGAAACCGGATCGGTGGCAATAAAAAACGCCCCCAACATTGTCGCACCCGAAAACAGCTGGACTAACGTGCCAGCGGTGCTGCCGGGTTGGAATAACTGAAAAACCAAACTGAATAGAGTGAGACTGACTAAAAACGCAATCGGAATGTGCCATTCAATCACGCGCATTTTTAACAGTGCTAAACCGCCAAGTAGATATGCCGCATTGACCCATTGCCAGCCAACTCCCGCCATCGAATCAAAGATCGCACTGTCGAGAATTTCATGGGGTGTTGCTCCGTTTTTTATTCCCGTTTTAAAGGCATCAAGTGGCGTCGCCATGGTGATACCATCAATGCCTGCACGGACTTGTTGTAACGAGAAACCGTCCAGCGTTTGTCCGCCAAAAATCAGCGCTAAGGTATCAGTAAAGGGAAGTGCGCCTCCGGCCAAGGCAATTGGCGTACTCCAACTGGTCATTTGTATCGGAAACGAAATTAAAAGTACCACATAGGCGACCATCGCCGGATTAAAAGGGTTTTGCCCTAATCCACCATAAAGCTGTTTGGCAATGACAATCGCAAAGATAAGCCCAAGAGTGATAATCCACCATGGCGCTAACGGTGGAATGGCCACGGCCAGTAACCATGCAGTAACGAGTGCGCTATTGTCACGCAGCGCGCTCATAGGTGAGCGCTTGCGAAGTAGCATCACAAGCCCTTCTAAGCTCAGCGCAATCACAATAGCGAATACCAGTTGAACGAGCGTTCCCCAGCCAAAAAAGTAGCTTTGAGCAAGTAGCCCAGGCAGAGCGCAAAGTGCAACACTCATCATTAAAGAGGGCGTGCTGCGACGATTATGTGCGTGTGGCGAACTGGCAGTAAAAAACGCCATTATTCGTTCTCCTCGTGATTATTTTGTTGTGCTCGACGCGCTTTAGCGCGGGCGATGGCTGCGGCAACCGCGGCTTTTTTCGCGTCATTTTCTGCGGCAGGCTCTGCCTGTGCCTCTGGCGTCTCAGCCGATTGCACTTTACGTGCTTTAGCGCGGGCAATAGCCGCAGCAACCGCGGCTTTTTTCGCATCGTTTTCGGCGGCAGGCTCAACTGGTGCTTCTGGCGCCTCAGCCGATTGCGCTTTACGCGCTTTGGCGCGCGCAATGGCTGCTGCAACCGCGGCTTTTTTCGCGTCGTTTTCGGCGGCAGGCTCAACTGGTGCCTCGGGCGTCTCAGCCGATTGCGCTTTACGCGCTTTGGCACGTGCAATGGCTGCGGCAACCGCGGCTTTTTTGGCATCGTTGTCGGCGGCAGGCTCTGCTTGTACCTCTGGCGTCTCAGCCGATTGAGCTTTACGCGCTTTGGCACGGGCAATGGCTGCGGCAACCGCGGCTTTTTTCACGTCATTGTCGGCGGTAGGCTCAACTGGTGCTTCTGGCGCCTCAGCCGATTGCGCTTTACGCGCTTTGGCGCGGGCAATGGCTGCGGCAACCGCAGCTTTTTTCGCGTCGTTTTCGGCGGCATGCTCTGCCTGTGCCTCTGTTGTTTCAGCCGATTGCGCTTTACGCGCTTTGGCGCGGGCAATGGCAGCTGCGACAGTCGCTTGCTTGTCAACGTTAACCGATTCTGGCGAGCTTGCGTCAGCGCCGTTCTCAATAGCGGTATCTGCGGCTTGTTCCCGAGCTTTGCGCTCTCGAGCTTGGCGTTTGCGCTCTTCGCGCAGTTTCATCATTTCGCTGTTATCTGGCTCAGCGGCGCCCGCTTTTAGCGCTGCGGCTTGCTTGGCTTTGGCATTAGCAATTGCGGCCGCGACAGCCGGTTTTACTGGTGAATTCTGAGCGTCAGATTTTTGCGCTTTGACTCGAGCGATAGCCGCCGCTATCGCGTCGGTACCCGCAGAGGACTTCATTTCTTGGCGACGTTCGTCGGCGGCTTTCTTAAAGCGATTTTCGCGCTCAGATTTTTCCCGCTCCATACGCGCCTTTTTCTCTTCAAATCGAACTTTAGCGCGATCGGCGGCCTGCGTATCGAGCAGTTGCTGGCGCATTTCCGCTTTCGCTTGACGATAATATTGCACTAGCGGTATTTCACTCGGGCATACATAGGCACATGCGCCGCACTCAATACAATCTTTGAGATTCAATGCGTCGAGTTTGTCGTATTCTTTGGATTTGGCATACCACTGTAATTGCTGAGGCAAAAGTGATGCAGGACAAGCATCGGCGCAATTGCTACAGCGTATGCAAGCCATCTCACGACGTGGCTCGGCAATTTCGCGTCGAGTTGGCGCGAGAATGCAGTTTGATGTTTTGGTAATTGGCACCTGACCGTGGGGCAGTGTAAAGCCCATCATCGGGCCTCCCATGATCAAGCGCGGACGCTTCTTATCTTGGGTGTAGTCAAATTCATCCAGCAAGGCTTGAACTGGCGTACCAATGCGAGCCCAAACATTACGTGGCTGGGCAAAAGTATTTCCCGTTAGCGTAACAATACGCTGAATCAGCGGCTCATCGTCGACAATGGCGCGCTTAATAGCGTACAAAGAGCCGACATTTTGCACCAAAATGCCAATGTCAGCAGGAATACCACCGGATGGCACTTCCAGATCGGTCAGCAGTTTAATCAGCTGCTTTTCGCCACCCGAAGGGTATTTTGTCGGAATGACACGGATCACCATATTGGGGTGATCTTTGGCAGCGCGGCTCAGCGCCGTTATGGCCTCTGGTTTGTTATCTTCAATGCCAATAACCGTCAGCTTAGGCTTTAAAATGTGCTCAGTGATCTCGATGCCTTGAATGATCTCTTCAGCATAGGTTTGCATCAATACATCATCTGCGGTGATATAGGGTTCACATTCGGCGGCGTTGACAATTAAGATCTCGGTGCGTGCGACACCAGTCTGAATTTTTTTGGCGGTAGGAAAGCCGGCGCCGCCCATTCCTGCGATGCCTGAAAGACGAATAATATCTAACAGATCACTTGCACTGTGCTGGCGAAAGTTCGTTATCGGGTTGCGCTCGCGCCAATTATCATCGCCATCTGGCGTTAAAATTAAGCAAGGCTCGGCTAAACCTGACGGGTGGGCAACCGTATGAGGCTCAATCGCCGTGACTGTCCCTGAAGTGGGGGCATGAATTGGCACCGTAAAGCCTGCATCAGAGTCTGTGAGTGGCTGCCCCTTGAGAACGTGCTCTCCTACAGTGACCAAAAGACGTCCGGCTTTACCAATGTGCTGTTTTAAGGGCAACACCAGTGTCGATGGCAGTG
The DNA here is from genome assembly GCF_012641465.1 of Vibrio agarilyticus. Taxonomy (GTDB): domain Bacteria; phylum Pseudomonadota; class Gammaproteobacteria; order Enterobacterales; family Vibrionaceae; genus Vibrio; species Vibrio agarilyticus. The sequence continues at coordinate 96,600 of NZ_JABAIK010000013.1, read as the reverse complement.
ATGCTTGAGTCAGTGGTGTGTGATTGGATTGTTTTTTGTTTTCAGCTGGATGAACACCACCTGGAAAATCCCAAAGAGCACCATTGCGAATTTGTTCGATCAAAGACTGCATATTGATCCTTAAAGTTTATTGCCATCAGTCGTTGGTGCGTCTGTCACATCAACGATAGGGATGGCATTAAACTGCCATTTCCAGTTGTCCGTTGTGGTTGCAACGGGAATCATTTCAATACAATCCGTTGGACATGGCGCAACGCAGAGATCGCACCCGGTACATTCATCCTTAATCACGGTATGTACCGCTTTAGTCCCACCAACGATGGCATCAACGGGGCAGGCTTGAATGCACTTGGTGCACCCGATACACATATCTTCGTGAATGAACGCAACCGTCTTGACCTTGTCTGTCACGCCATCGGTTGCCGCATCCGCATCGACACCCATTAAATCCGCAAGTTTTTCTATGGTCGCTTGACCGCCTGGCGGGCATTTGTTGATGGCATCGCCATTCGCGATGGCTTGAGCATAGGGACGACAACCAGGGTAGCCACACTGACCACATTGTGTTTGTGGCAAAATGGCGTCGATTTGGTCAACGATAGGGTCAGCATCAACCTTAAATCGAATCGAGGCAAAGCCTAAAATGGCCCCAAAGAGGGCCGCAAGGGCAGCAAGACCAATAATCGCAATAACGATGGTATCCATAGTTATTTCACCAACCCAGTAAAGCCCATAAAGGCAAGGGACATCAGACCTGCGGTGATCATTGCGATAGAAGCGCCTTTAAATGGTGTTGGAACATCGGCAGCGGCGATGCGTTCGCGCATGGCGGCAAACAAGATTAATACCAATGAAAAACCTAACGCCGCGCCAAATCCATAAATAATCGATTGAATGAAGTTATGATTTTCATTGATGTTGAGCAAGGCCACTCCCAAAACGGCGCAGTTTGTCGTGATGAGGGGTAGAAAGATGCCAAGCAAGCGATACAACGTGGGGCTGGTCTTGTGAACAACCATTTCAGTAAATTGCACCACGACGGCGATAACCAAAATAAAGCTCATGGTTCGCAAGTACTCAATCCCCAACGGGCGCAAAATGTAGCTTTCAACCAAGTACGCGCAGACAGACGCTAACGTCAGTACGAAGGTGGTCGCAAGTCCCATGCCAATGGCAGTTTCAAGCTTTTTCGATACGCCCATAAATGGGCACAAACCGAGAAATTTGACTAAGACAAAGTTATTGACGAGTACCGTGCCCACCAATAACAATAGATATTCGGTCATAGATCCAGCTAAAAAGAGTTCTGATCCCAACATTATCGTGTTTTGCGCGACTAATAACAACCAACTAACTACATGGATATGCTGAACGTAGAAAAAATGTTCATCGTGGCATATACCTTGTCCACTTGGGTATAGTGCATTTCTCAAAAAAATTAAGGGACTGGCTCGCACAAACCTCATCACATCGTTCGTCTATGTACACGAAGTGCTCAAAGGCTTGGCTCGTTTGCCGCCGACCTGCCACTCCAAATTGTTTGGGTATAATACGCGGGTGATTGTTTAGTTTAGGCGATGTCGTTTTTCATTTTTCCCGGCGTGTTATGGTTATGCGTTTGGTTTCTTATTGATTGAATCGATCTCTTATTTTTTCGGCAGCGACGAAAAAATTGCTTTACTTTCTGGCAGTGCTTACCAGCACTCGCGTAGTTTTAGTTATCCACTAATATTGTGGATAACCGTGTTGATGAATTCTTGGTAACTTAAATTAGGGTCATCATAAGGTGATTTATCAATCGATGAGAAAATAAAATCATTTATGATTTTTCTATTTTTTCATGAGGTTAAATGATTTCTGCATAAAATGGCGCTGTTTGAAAACAAACCTAAGTGTCATCGTTTAGCAATTAATCAGCACAAATTGGGGAAAAGTTGTGGATGGGCATTGAAAAAGAAGAATGCCGCCGAATTTTGAAGGGGCATAAAGCATAGCAAAGCTTTTAATAAATGCCCATATTTCTTACTTAATTATTGTGATTTAGTTTCACAATCATAAGGTTGCGTTGACATTGCGAAACGAGCATTTTGAGGTGAGTTGGGTATATACTCAATCTAATGCGCTGTCTTGCTATCAAAATCTGCAATCGCAAAGAGGATACATGAGCAATACGTTTAACTTGGTCTCAAATTACGCCCCTTCGGGGGATCAGCCCACCGCCATCGCGCAATTACTTGATGGCCTTGATTCTGGTATCGCGCACCAAACGTTGCTTGGGGTGACGGGCTCAGGTAAGACGTTCACGCTCGCCAATGTGATTTCGCAAGCTCAGCGTCCCGCGCTGTTGTTGGCACCGAATAAAACACTAGCCGCGCAGCTTTACGGTGAAATGAAAGCGTTCTTCCCCAACAATGCGGTGGAGTATTTTGTCTCTTACTACGATTACTATCAGCCAGAAGCCTATGTGCCATCCACCGATACCTTCATTGAGAAAGATTCGGCGGTGAATGCGCACATTGAACAAATGCGGCTTTCAGCAACCAAAGCGCTGCTGGAGCGCAATGACGCCATCATTGTCGCCTCCGTCAGTGCCATATATGGTCTTGGCGATCCGCAATCGTATTTGCAAATGATGCTGCATGTATGCCGAGGCGATGTCATCAATCAAAGGGACATTTTGCGCCGCCTAGCCGAATTGCAATACAGCCGTAATGATATCGCCTTTGAGCGAGGACAATTCCGCGTACGTGGTGAAGTGATTGATATATTTCCGGCAGAATCGGACCAAGAGGCGCTGAGAATCGAGCTGTTTGATGATGAAATCGAATGTTTGAGTCTCTTTGACCCCTTAACCGGGGTGATTAAACAGCGCGATCTTCCCCGCTACACCGTCTATCCTAAAACTCACTATGTGACGCCACGAGAGCGCGTTCTAGAAGCGATTGAAAATATTAAGCTTGAACTGGTTTCTCGGCAGACCTATTTGCGTGATAACAATAAGTTACTTGAAGAGCAGCGTATTACACAACGTACTCAATTCGACATTGAAATGTTGCAAGAGTTGGGTTTTTGCTCAGGAATCGAAAACTATTCGCGCTTTTTGAGTGGCCGCGCAGAAGGAGAAGCGCCTCCTACCTTATTTGACTACTTGCCTGCTGACGGTTTGCTCATCATTGATGAGTCCCACGTTACCGTGCCGCAAATTGGCGCTATGTACAAAGGTGACCGTTCACGCAAAGAGACATTGGTGGAATATGGCTTTCGCTTGCCTTCTGCCTTGGACAACCGGCCGTTAAAATTTGAAGAGTTTGAGGCATTGGCGCCGCAAACCATCTATGTCTCGGCCACTCCAGGCAATTATGAGCTTGAAAAGTCTGCCGGTGAGATTGCCGATCAAGTAGTAAGACCAACAGGGCTGCTTGACCCCATCTTAGAAGTGCGTCCGGTCGCGACTCAGGTGGATGACCTGCTGTCAGAAGTGCGCATTCGCGCGGCAAAAGATGAACGTGTACTCGTCACCACATTAACCAAACGTATGGCCGAAGATTTGACCGAGTACCTTCACGAACACGATGTGCGAGTTCGTTATTTGCACTCTGACATTGATACGGTAGAGCGGGTTGAAATTATTCGGGATTTGCGTCTTGGCGAATTTGATGTTTTGGTCGGAATAAACCTGCTTCGTGAGGGGTTGGATATGCCAGAAGTGTCGTTAGTCGCGATTTTAGATGCCGATAAAGAGGGCTTTTTACGTTCAGAGCGCTCGCTTATTCAGACCATAGGTCGTGCGGCGCGTAACATTAACGGTAAAGCCATATTATATGCCGATAAAATTACCAATTCGATGCGTAAAGCGATGGACGAAACGGAACGTCGCCGCGAGAAGCAAGAAGCCTATAACCTTGAAAAAGGGATCACGCCTCAGGCGCTTGCACGCAACATCAAAGATATTATGGAGCTGGGAGATGTGACCAAGTCACGCAAACAGCGTACCAGCAAGGTTGTGCCCCTAAATAAAGTTGCCGAAGAAGCGGGAGAGTATGCGGCGCTCACTCCACAACAATTGGATAAAGAAATCAGCAAATTGGAAGCGCAGATGTACCAGCACGCCCAAGATCTTGAATTTGAATTAGCGGCGCAAAAACGTGATCAGATAGAAGCGCTGCGCGCACAATTTATCACCAACAGTTAACTTTCTAGTAAATGAGTTATTGACGGCAAGGTGGAATGAAACCACCCACAACCTGTGATCTTGTGCGTGATCTGGCGCAACAAATTTAGGATGAAATTGCAGTTTGCAACGCATAATGCAATGATAAATATTCAAATAATTATAGGTTCTCAATTCATTTATAGATTTTTGATTGCGTTATGACCCAATGAGCGAGAATGCAGCTGCTCTTTTTACTCTGCGTAAAAATCAAAAAACGTAAATGACTTATACCCAAATAACTTGAAAATGCAGGTAGGCGACCAGCGAACAACGCTGCAACTTCAAGTAGCACGGGTATACACCCAGCCCATTTGGCGGTGCCGTTAAATGGCATGGGGATAAGAACCATCAAGTTGGCGAACATTAATGAGTGACTACACCAAGGCACGTTACGTGCTCATGGTAGAAGATACCGCGTCGGTGGCGGCGTTGTATCGTTCTTACCTGATGCCGCTAGGCATCGATATCACAATTGTTGGCACCGGCCGCGATGCATTGGAAAGCATTAGCGAACGTATACCCGATCTGATCTTGCTTGATTTACGCTTGCCAGATATGACGGGTATGGACGTTTTGAGTTCGGTTAAAGCGACCCATCCTGATATTCCCGTCATTTTCATGACAGCGCACGGATCGATTGATACCGCGGTGGAAGCAATGCGCTATGGCGCGCAAGATTTCCTTATTAAACCGTGTGAAGCCGACCGATTGCGTGTGACAGTCAACAACGGTTTGCGAAAAGCGAATAAACCCAAAACGCACACAATGAATCGCGAAAACAGCGGTTATCAAGGTTTTATCGGTAGCAGTCAAACCATGCTCGGGGTGTATCGCACCATTGACTCTGCCGCAACCAGTAAAGCCAGTATCTTTATAACCGGTGAAAGTGGCACCGGTAAAGAGGTGTGCGCAGAAGCAATACACGCGGCCAGTCAACGCGGCGAGCGGCCTTTTATTGCAATTAACTGCGCTGCGATCCCCAAAGATTTGATTGAAAGTGAACTGTTTGGCCATGTCAAAGGCGCGTTTACCGGCGCGGCAACCGATCGGCAAGGCGCGGCTGAACTGGCCGATGGTGGCACCTTATTTTTGGATGAACTGTGTGAAATGGATTTGGATCTGCAGACCAAATTATTGCGTTTTATTCAAACCGGCACCTTTCAAAAAGTTGGCTCATCGAAAATGCAAAGTGTCGATGTCCGTTTTGTCTGCGCAACGAACCGAGATCCTTGGCAAGAGGTGCAAAACGGCCGCTTTCGAGAAGATTTGTACTACCGGCTTTATGTGATCCCACTCCACTTACCGCCACTGCGAGAGCGCGGAGAAGACGTGATTGAGATTGCCCACTCGCTGCTTGGGTATATGTCCCATGAAGAGGGCAAAAATTTTGTTCGCTTTAGTGAATCTGTGGTGGAGCGTTTTCGACAGTACGAATGGCCGGGTAATGTGCGGCAATTGCAAAATGTGCTGCGTAATGTCGTGGTATTGAATAACGGCAAAGAGATCACGCTTAATATGTTGCCGCCACCGCTGAATCAACCCATTGAACCCAAGCAAGAGTGGTGCGAGCCAGACTCTTTTTCTGTGAGTGATATTGTGCCGTTGTGGTTAACCGAAAAACGCACCATTGAACAAGCGATTGCCGCTTGTGACGGTAACATTCCTCGCGCCGCAGGTTGTTTGGATGTCAGTCCTTCAACGCTGTATCGTAAGTTACAAAGCTGGGAAAAACGTCAAAAAGAACAGGCTTAACCTTTTTGAAACTGTTTGATTTTGGTCACGGAATACAACCGCAGGAATGCGGTTGCTAAGGTCAAGGAGCAGCACTATGGAAATACTCAACGTCGAGAAAGTCACCGCACTGGCCCATGATATTGGCGAGCAACATATGCCGACATTATTGACCATCTTTGTGCGAGAGTTGGAGGAGTACAGTGAGCAACTGCAAGAAAATCGTGACGATGACCAATACATGATCACGATAAGCCACGCATTAAAAAGCAGTGCCGGTAGCTTTGGTGCTGATGCACTTTGTACGCTTGCTCAGCAGATCGATGCGGCTGCGAAACAGGGCGACCGAGCGCAAGTACAACATGCACAAGTGGCGATGATTGCGACGTTGAATGAGACGCTGATGGCATACCAGAGACTCATTCACGCTGGCATTAATTTACACTCGAACGTCTAATCCATCAGGTTGGTATATACCCAAGTAACCTCAAGTTGTTTGGGTAAAGTCAACAGACCCTAATTGCTGCTCAATCGCGAGCCGCAATTTTTCTCGGTCATGCCGCCATTGTCGATTGTTTGATGCCAAAGATTGCGTCACAAAGTGCCATGTGTCGTGATCGCTGGATTGTTCGGGCTCACCCAGTACCACATCAATTTTGCGCCCCTGACAAGCGCGCTCGCACCATTGTAACTTTTGCGCCAGCGACATGCGGCCTGCGGGGCCATGTTCTGGACTGAGGTTAGCAACAAAGATCACTTTAGCTTTGGTGTTTTGTGCAATGGCTTTGCCAATTTCGGGTAGAAGAAGCGGCGGCATCACGCTCGTGAGAAAGCTCCCGGGGCCGAGAATAATCGCATCGGCCTGTTCTAGCGCCGTTAATGCTTCTTGAGTGGCAGGAACCTCGGGATCCAGATCAAGGCGTAACAACTCATCGTTCATCTCGTCGACATTGGTTTCGCCAGTGACCCAATGCCCACCAACAGACAAGGCGCGAAGATCAGAAGGGTGTTCTGACATTGGTACCAGATTCACATCCACCTTGAGCATGTCGCGCACCAGATTAATCGCATCAAGGGGGCGTACGGATAAGTTACCCAACGCCGTCATCATCAGGTTACCAAGGTTATGGCCATCGAGCTCCCCAGCACCGCGAAATCGGTATTCAAACATCATTGAGCTGATTGAGGGTTCCGTAATGAGCTGGTTAATGCAATTACGCGTATCTCCCCATGCAATGCCACCTTGGCAGTGTCTGATCCGTCCGGTTGAGCCACCATTGTCTGTCGTGGCGACGATTCCTGTTGCGTTACTACCGAAATGTTTTAGTGCCGCCAACATTCGCCCTAAACCATGGCCGCCGCCGACGGCGGTGATTTTTTTGTTTTGATATATGCTCATTGGTTTTGTTATTGTCATTCAATCGAAGAAATGTGTCTTTGATGCGAATCCTGGTCGATAAATCACCGTTCTCTATAAAATCGAGGTGAATTTCTTGGTTTACTACTGGATTCCATTACAATTATTGCGTATGTTACCGCAAAAGCTGTCAATCGTGATGAAGCTGTTTTCAATCTGTTGAGACTAAGCTCAAAATTTTCACGATGGCTGCCATAACTCCGAGCTGAGTCCGGCTAAGTTTGCCGCTTTCGCGCTCTGTATTACGAACCGAATAAGGTCGTCTTCATAGCGTGGCAGTGGAATTGCAAATAGGCCAGTCCAGCCAGTGACATTAGGTCACAAGGGCGTCGTAAGAAATGGCGGCGCCTCCCGTGTTTGGAAAGGTGTTCCGTGGCGAAACAATTTGAAGATAAATTCCACCGCAAATTTTATTACTTGCGTCTGTCGATCACAGATGTGTGTAATTTTAAATGCACTTATTGCCTGCCTGATGGCTATAAGCCAGCAGGCCAGAAAAACTCATCCTTTATTTCTCTGCCCGAGATCCGTCGTGTCGTGAAGGCGTTTGCCGACTGTGGTACCACCAAGGTGCGAATCACAGGGGGCGAGCCTAGCTTGCGTAAAGATTTCAGCGCCGTCATTGAAACGGTGGCAAACACCGCAGGGATCACCAAAGTTGCGACAACCACCAATGGTTATCGTATGGCCAAACAGGTCGATGCGTGGCAGGCTGCGGGCCTGACACACATTAATGTCAGTGTCGATAGCCTCGATCCGCGCCTGTTTCACCAGATCACTGGCGAGAATAAATTTCACCAAGTCATGGCCGGGATTGACCGTGCTTTGGAAATTGGCTATTCGCAGGTGAAGGTCAATGTGGTTTTGATGAAAGATCTCAACCACCAATCACTTCCTACGTTTCTTAATTGGATCAAAGACAAACCGATCCAACTGCGGTTTATTGAACTGATGCAAACCGGAGAAATGGACACATTATTTGAGCGTCACCACGTCTCTGGGGTCGCGATTCGCAATCAACTGATTGCCAATGGCTGGCTACTTAAAGTGCGTGCGGCAAACGATGGCCCGGCTCAAGTGTTTGTTCATCCGGACTATCAAGGTGAAATTGGTCTCATCATGCCTTATGAAAAAGGATTTTGTGAGACCTGTAACCGTCTGCGTGTCTCGGCCAAGGGTAAACTCCATTTGTGCCTTTTTGGCGACCGTGGCGTGGAGCTGCGCGATTTGCTGAATGACGACGCCCAAGAGCCGGAACTGATTGCACGCATTCAAAGCCAATTGCAGACCAAAGCGGTGAGCCACTTTTTGCACGATGGCGATTCCGGTATTACGCCGCACCTTGCATCAATCGGCGGATAATCTGCGATTAAATCAATAACAAGTGGCATGGCGGCGCAGTCAAAGACGCGCAGTTGTGCTACACCCAAATAAATTCATTTTTAAATACAGGTAACTTTTATGGGACACGCTGAAAGCAAATTTCAACCTGCCAATATTGCTGTTTTAACCGTTTCAGATACGCGTACAGAAGAGAACGACACCTCGGGTCGCTATCTGGTTGAACACGCCGAAGAGGCGGGTCATAAGGTAGTGGCAAAACAGATCGTTATTGATGACATGTATCAGATCCGCGCTATCGTTTCTCAGTGGATTGCCGATACCAGTATTCAAGCGATTATGATCACTGGCGGAACCGGGTTTACATCACGCGACAGCACACCAGAAGCACTAAAGCCCCTTTTTGATAAAGAAGTGGAAGGGTTTGGTGAGCTGTTTCGATTGGTGTCGTATGAAGAGATTGGCACCTCAACGATTCAATCTCGCGCGATTGCAGGCTTTGCCAATCATACGGTGATTTTCGCCATGCCGGGCTCAACAGGTGCGTGTCGTACTGGCTGGACCAAGATTATTCGCCAGCAACTTGATGCCAGCCATCGCCCATGTAATTTCATGCCACACTTGTCGGTTTAGGGGGCAATGATGACTCAGAGTCAACTCACCCACATTAATGCCTCTGGTGAAGCCAATATGGTCGATGTTTCCGCCAAAGCAGATACGGTTCGCGAGGCACGTGCTGAGGCGTTTGTCACGATGAACGCTAAGACACTTGAACTGATTGTTTCTGGCGCGCATCACAAAGGCGATGTGTTTGCGACCGCGCGTATTGCAGGTATTCAAGCGGCAAAGAAAACCTGGGATCTTATTCCGCTCTGTCACCCGCTTTTATTATCGAAAGTGGAAGTGCAACTTGAACCTTTGCTTGAGACTAATCAAGTTCGTATCGAATCTGTGTGTAAGCTTGCAGGGAAAACCGGCGTTGAGATGGAAGCACTGACGGCCGCATCGGTTGCGGCGCTCACCATTTATGACATGTGCAAAGCAGTGCAAAAAGATATGGTGATTTCTCAGGTGCGTTTGTTAGAAAAAAGCGGTGGTAAGTCAGGTGATTTTAAGGTGGCAGAATGATTAACGTATTGTTTTTTGCTCAGACCAAAGAGCTAGTCGGCGTCGATAGCCTAAAACTGGAGCAAGAGTTTGCCACGGTGGAAGCGTTGCGGGCGCATCTTGCCAGTCAGCCCGGAAAATGGGACTTGGCACTTGAAAAAGGCAAATTGCTTGCGGCAGTCAATCAAACGCTCGTGACCTTTGATCACCCGGTGAAATCTGGTGATGAAGTGGCCTTTTTCCCACCGGTAACAGGAGGCTGATGATGGACACTCGTGTCTCCGTTCAGACGGCAGATTTCTCAGTGGCGGATGAATACGCAGCGCTGTCGCAAGGCAGTGATGCGGGAGCCGTCGTCATTTTTAGTGGCAAAGTGCGTGACATGAATTTGGGTGATTCAGTGACGGGGCTTACTCTTGAGCATTATCCTGGTATGACGGAAAAGAGCTTGAATGATATATGCGATGAAGCGCAAGCTCGCTGGCCACTGCTGCGCGTTCGCGTGATTCATCGCGTGGGTAATCTTGCCATTGGTGACCAGATTGTCTTTGTTGGTGTCACGAGTGCCCACCGCGAAGCCGCGTATCAGGCCAATGAATTTATTATGGATTATCTAAAAACGCGCGCCCCTTTTTGGAAGAAAGAGCAGACGACGGACTCAAGCCGTTGGATTGAAGCGCGTGACACTGATGACAGTGCGGCAAAACGCTGGTAATAAGGCGCGGTGCATTTTTCACATTTGTCACTCACTTAGCGCCTCCCATAATTTCGCTATTCCACGCTAGAACTCAGTTGACGAGCTTAACTTGACGGGAATCAATGTGCGTGCGAGGGAATAGCAATAATCGCCTTTTTCTCGCTAGACTTGCTTTGGTGTAAATGTTAAGTTCGGTTATCGATTCAGAATAAAGCACTAACTATTCAACACAAATAAGAGAAATAGACGTTGATGGTGGTGAAAGTTGTGATTATTTATTGAGCAACGTTCTGAATGGAAAGCCAAAAATGCAGTAAGGATGATTGCGTTTTAGCCACCTAGGAACTTGAGGTGGACATTTACTCCTTTCTTACCTTGCTGCGGATGGTGCTCCTTGGAGTCAGTCGCGTCAGCCATGACATAAACTGTGTGTTTCCGTTCAAACACTTCCAAGGTGCACTGGGAAGTAATGGAAAACTTGGAGTTTATGCATGTACAACAAAATTACCCAAAGCTTGCTCATGGGCGCAGCCGTTGCGCTTAGCACTGTCGCACTACCAACATTTGCTGCTGAGGTTCCTGAAGGAACAAAATTAGCGCCGGTTCAAGAGCTGGTTCGTGGTAACGGTACTGAAGTTGCAACGTTAGATCCTCATAAATCACAAGGGGTGCCGGAATCTCATGTGATTCGCGATTTGCTCGAAGGCCTTGTCAACCAAGATGCTGACGGCAAAACCATTCCAGGTGTTGCGACCGATTGGCACACACCAGATAACCAAACGTTCACCTTTAATCTGCGCAAAGACGCTAAATGGTCTAACGGTGACCCAGTGACCGCGCACGATTTTGTCTACAGCTTCCAACGCGCAGTGGATCCTGCGACCGCTTCGCCATACGCGTGGTACATGGAATACACCAAGATGAAAAACGCGAAGGCGATTGTCGCAGGAAAGCTGGACAAAGCTGAGCTGGGTGTTCGCGCGGTAGACGATCATACTCTTGTGGTTGAACTTGAAACCGCAGTACCTTATTTCGTTATGATGGCCGGCCACACGACTATGATGCCGGTTCATAAAGCGACCATTGAAAAGCATGGCGATCAGTGGACTAAGCCAGAGAACTTTGTTGGCAACGGCGCTTATGTGGCGAACAAGTGGGTGATCAATGAGCGTCTTGAATTAACCCGCAACGCGCAATATTGGGACAATGCAAAAACGGTATTGAATACTGTGACGTTTTTGCCAATTGAGAACCAAGTGTCAGAAATGAATCGCTACCTATCGGGCGAAATTGACATCACAGAAACTGTGCCAATGGAGCACTTTAAGCGTTTGCAAAAAGAGCACGCAGAGTCACTGTCGATTCAGGGCAGTCTGTGTACTTACTATTATCAGTTCAATACCAAACGTGCGCCATTTGATGATGTTCGCGTTCGTAAAGCGATCTCTTACGCGATTGACCGCCACATAGTGTCAAACGCGATTTTAGGCCAAGGTCAAAAGCCTGCTTACTTCTTAACTCCTGAAATTACCGCGGATTTTGAGCCACAAATGCCAGAATATGGCTTAATGAGCCAAAAAGAGCGTAATGAGGAAGCCAAGCGTTTGTTAGAAGAAGCTGGTTATGGTCCTAACAACCCATTGAAATTCTCACTTCTTTACAACACCAGCCAAGATCATAAAAAACTGGCGGTTGCCCTAGGCTCTATGTGGAAGAAAACGCTGGGCCTTGATGTCACATTAGAAAATAAAGAGTGGAAGACCTATCTTGATACCAAAGATCAGGGCGACTTTGATGTGGCACGTGCGGGTTGGTGTGGTGACTACAACGAAGCATCGGCGTTTTTAACTCTGATGGTATCGGGTAATACCACGGCAGGTCAGCACTGGGCGAACACCGATTACGATAAACTGATTGATAAAGCGATTAAATCAACCTCTGAAGCCGAGCGTACCGCCTTGTATCGTGACGCTGAAATCATGATGGCAAAAGAGATGCCAATCGCACCGATTTACCAGTACGTGATGCCGCGTTTAGTGTCGCCAAAAGTCGGCGGCTTCCCAGTTAACAACGCGGAAGCGAAGATCTACTCTAAAGATCTCTACCTAAAAGCGAACTAAATCGAGTGACCTTAAGCCGTTGACATCCAGTTACCACTTGATGTCAACGGTTATACCCAACTTAGCTGACGTTACAGCGCATTACGTGACAAAGTGAAGACCACGGGTTCTCACACTTCTCAGTGCTTAGCAACACAATGTACTGAGGCCTTGTTCGTTTGGTGCCTAATTGTCATTTCAAGCGGTTTGGGTATAGAGCAACGCTGCGCTCAAGGCGCAGTTTTTTGATTTCCCACGGACTGAAAGAGTGCGTATATGCTTAAATTTATCGCAAGAAGGATAGTGGAAGCGATCCCAACGTTGTTGGTGCTGATCACTCTCTCTTTTTTCCTGATGCGTTTTGCGCCGGGTAACCCCTTTTCATCTGAACGCCCATTGCCGCCAGAAGTGATGGCAAACATCGAAGCCAAATATGGTTTAGATAAGCCGGTGTTCGAACAATACACCACGTATTTGTTCAATATTCTTCAAGGGGATTTTGGTCCTTCATTTAAATATCAAGATTATACCGTTAACGAGTTGATTGGGACGGCGCTACCCGTGTCTGCCAAAGTCGGCGCGATTGCGTTTGTCTTCACGTTGGTTATCGGGGTTGGTGTCGGCACTATTGCCGCATTGCGGCAAAACACCTGGATGGACTACGTGATCATGTCGACAGCGATGCTTGGGGTGGTTTTGCCCTCCTTTGTGCTCGCCCCAGCGCTGATTTACCTGTTTTCATTGCATTGGCAAATTCTGCCGGCTGGTGGATGGCACGACGGCCAATGGCAATATTTGGTCTTGCCAGTCGCGGGCATGTCGATTTTGTATGTTGCGGCATTCGCTCGTATTACTCGTGGCTCGATGATTGAAACGCTAAACAGCAATTTTATTCGTACCGCACGCTCAAAAGGGCTGAGTTATCGATACATCGTATTGAAACATGCATTGAAACCCGCGTTATTGCCTGTGGTGTCGTATATGGGGCCTGCGTTTGTCGGCATCATCACAGGTTCTGTCGTGATTGAAACCATTTTTGGCTTGCCGGGTATTGGCAAATTGTTTGTTAACGCTGCATTTAACCGCGATTATTCGCTGGTGATGGGTGTGACGATTTTGGTCGGTTTCTTATTTATTTTGTTTAACGCCATCGTGGATATTTTGCTGGCGTTGATCGATCCGAAAATTCGTTATTAAGGAACCGCTGTGATGTTAAGTAAAAAAGAGAATCTCGCTGCGGTTGAAAAGTTCAGCGAAAGCTTAGAGATTGAAGGGCGCAGCTTATGGCAAGACGCGCGCATTCGTTTTATGCGTAATAAGGCGGCGATGGTCAGCCTCTTTATTCTAACGCTGATTACTCTTGCGGTGATCATTTTGCCCATGCTGGCACCTTATACCTTTGATGATACCGATTGGTATGCAATGCACGCAGGTCCCAGTGCCGAGCACTGGTTTGGTACGGACAGCCTTGGGCGAGATTTGTACGTTCGTACTCTGATTGGCGGGCGCATTTCTCTTATGGTGGGCGTGATGGGCGCACTGGTTGCGGTGTTGATTGGGACGCTTTATGGCGCCGCATCGGGCTTTATCGGTGGACGCACTGACCGCATTATGATGCGCATTTTGGAAATTCTGTACGCAGTTCCGTTCATGTTCTTAGTGATTGTACTGGTGACTTTTTTTGGCCGAAATATCGTGCTGATTTTCGTCGCGATTGGCGCAATTGCTTGGCTTGATATGGCGCGTATTGTGCGTGGTCAGACGCTGAGTTTGCGTAATAAAGAGTTCATTGAGGCCGCTTATGTGTGTGGTGTGAGTAAGTGGAAAATCATCACACGGCATATTGTGCCGAACGTGCTTGGTATCGTGGCGGTTTATTCAACCCTGCTGATCCCCAGTATGATTTTGACTGAATCTTTTCTCTCTTTCCTTGGACTTGGCGTGCAAGAGCCAATGACCAGCTGGGGCGCTCTGCTACAAGAAGGCTCGCAGACCATGGAAGTGGCGATTTGGCAGCTGATATTCCCTGCGCTTTTCATGGTTGTGACGTTGTTTTGTTTCAACTATGTGGGTGATGGACTGCGTGATGCGCTTGACCCGAAAGATCGCTAAGAAGGAAAGAAAATGAATTTATTGAATGTAACCGATCTTCGGGTTGAATTTACCACCCCTGATGGCGTAGTCACGGCGGTGAACGATCTCAATTTCTCGCTCGACCGCGGCGAAACCTTGGGCATTGTTGGCGAGTCTGGCTCAGGCAAATCGCAAACCGTATTTGCCATCATGGGGCTGTTAGCCAAGAACGGCATTATTAAAGGTAGCGCCAAATTTGAAGGGCAAGAGATCCTCAATTTGCCGGAAAAAGCGCTTAATAAAGTGCGCGCTGAACAGATCGCGATGATTTTCCAAGATCCGATGACCTCTTTGAACCCTTATATGCGGGTGAGCGACCAGTTGATGGAAGTGCTGATGCTGCACAAAGGGATGGGCAAAGCCGAGGCATTTGAAGAGTCGGTGCGTATGCTTGAGGCGGTGAAGATCCCAGAAGCGCGTCAACGTATCACCATGTACCCGCATGAGTTTTCCGGTGGTATGCGCCAACGTGTGATGATTGCGATGGCGCTGCTGTGCCGGCCAAAGTTGTTGATTGCCGATGAGCCAACAACGGCGTTGGATGTGACGGTTCAAGCGCAGATCATGGATTTGCTCAATGAGCTGAAACGAGAATTTAATACCGCGATTATTATGATCACGCATGATCTTGGCGTGGTCGCGGGCTCTTGTGACAAGGTGCTCGTCATGTACGCGGGACGTACGATGGAATATGGCACGGTGGACGATATTTTCTACCGCCCAAGCCACCCTTATGCTGAGGGGTTATTAAAGGCGATTCCGCGCATCGATAGTGAAGGGGAGATGCTACCCACCATTCCGGGCAATCCACCGAATCTACTGCGTTTACCACAAGGGTGTCCTTACCAAGAGCGTTGTCACCGTGTGATGCCGCGTTGTGGTCAAGAAAGTCCTATTTTGACCCCATTTGCTCAAGGCCGTATGCGCGCTTGTTTTTCTGATTGGGAGGCGTGGAACTGATGTCAGCTCAACAATTATTGGATGTGAAAGGCCTAAAAGTGCACTTCACCATTGCGGCGAAATCGGCATGGCCGTGGAGCAAACCTTCGATACTGAAAGCGGTCGATGGCGTTGATATTACCCTTTACGAAGGGGAAACGCTGGGTGTGGTCGGTGAGTCAGGTTGTGGCAAATCAACGTTTGCGCGCGCCATCATTGGCTTGGTTCAGGCAACCGAAGGTGAAGTGGTTTGGCTGGGTCAAGATGTAACCAAAATGCGTGAAGTGGCGCGCCGTGACACGCGAAAGTCGATGCAGATGATTTTCCAAGATCCGCTCGCCTCACTCAACCCGCGCATGACGGTGGGCGACATCATCGCAGAGCCATTGCAAACCTTCTACCCGCAGCTCTCAAAGCAAGAGGTGCGTGATGAAGTGAAAGCCATGATGGATAAAGTGGGGTTATTACCTAACGTGATAAACCGCTACCCTCATGAGTTTTCAGGCGGGCAGTGTCAACGGATCGGGATCGCGCGCGCGCTGATTTTGAAGCCGAAAATGATCATTTGTGACGAGCCTGTCTCCGCGCTCGATGTGTCGATTCAAGCTCAGGTGGTCAACTTGCTTAAGTCGCTGCAAAAAGAGCTCGGCCTGTCGCTGATTTTCATCGCGCACGATTTGTCGGTGGTTAAACACATTTCTGATCGCGTCTTGGTGATGTATTTAGGCAATGCGGTTGAAATGGGCACATCACAAGCGCTGTTTGCCAAGCCAATGCACCCTTACACGCAAGCGCTGATGTCGGCGGTGCCGATCCCAGATCCGCAGCTGGAGCGCAATAAACGTATCCAGATGTTAGAAGGGGAGTTGCCGTCACCGATGAACCCGCCTTCTGGCTGTGTGTTCCGCACGCGCTGCATTAAAGCAACGCCAGAATGTGCGCAGCAAAAACCGCAGTTGCAAGGCACAAGCGAGCATCAAGTTGCTTGTTGGCAAGTGGCGCTGAGTTAGCCACCTAGCTGCAATTGCAGATAGTTTGGACATAGATAAAAAGGGACTCAATGAATGGGTCCCTTTTGACTATTTATACCCAAGTAACCTCAAGATGCATGGTTCAGCGAGAATGACTTGGTTTGTCAGTGAGGCGAGGATTTGAAGATTGAGTGGTTCTCAATCGAAAATCGTCAACAAAGCTGATGAGCCAAGACAGCTCGCCCTTTGGGAGCCAATCACTGAACCGACGGCTGCGTTAAACAACTTGAAAATAGACTCGCTATTTCGCTGCGTTGTTTGCCTTGCTCTCAGCTCAGTGAGCCGGCTCTGAATCCTGCATCTTGAAGTCACTTGGGTATATACCCTTCATGCCATATCACGTCGTTTGGGTATATTTTCTTAAATAACCGGTCAAATGGTGAGTTGGAAACATAAAATGATATTAATTTAATTGCTTTGCAGCATTAACTGCTATCTAATCAGCATCGGCGCAATATCGCGTCATTATTTAATTATTTTATGTTCCTTGTATTTGATACCTAAAAAATGAAAAAAAATCTTGCTGTGATCGCCCTCGCTGGGCTTATTTGTGCGCCGGTTTCTGCAACCACCTTGAATGTTTACAACTGGTCTGAATACCTTCCTCAATCTTTGATTGAACGCTTCACCAAAGAGACGGGCATTAAAGTCAACTATGCCACGTTCGAAAGCAACGAAACCATGTACGCCAAGCTCAAACTGCTTGACGGTAAGGGTTATGACATCGTTGTACCGTCCACTTACTATGTGTCTAAGCTTGCCGAAGATAATTTGCTCCATCCATTAGATAAAACGCAAATTGCGGCCTTTTCAGACCTTGACCCCACCATATTGAATCAAAGTTTTGACTTAAATAACCAATACTCTCTGCCTTACATGTGGGGAAGTACGGCGCTAGGTTACAACTCTGACGTGATTGATGGCAGTCAACTCACTGGTTGGAAAGATTTGTGGAATCCGGAGTTTGCTGGGCAACTTATCCTGACCGACGATGTGCGAGATGTGATGGGTATGGCGCTTATCTTGGGTGGGTATGATGTCAACTCACAAGATCCGCAGCAGCTTGAACAAGCGTATCAAAAACTAGTGACGCTCAAGCCCGCAGTAACGGTGTTTAATTCAGATGCACCACATGTGCCGCTGATCACTGGTGAAGTGAATGTCGGTATGCAGTGGAACGGCACTGCTTATCGCGCGCAGCAAGAAAACCCGGCGATTAAATTCGTTTATCCGCAAGAGGGTGCGATTTTTTGGATGGATAACATCGTGATCCCACGCGAAGCTGAGAACAAAGCCGCCGCGTACGCTTTCATTAATTTCTTGATGAAACCGGAAAACCAAGCCACGCTGGTGCAAGAAATCGGTTATGCCGCGCCAAACCTAAAAGCATTAGCGCATTTGCCGAATGAGATCCGTAACAGCGAGATTATTTTCCCGCCAACGCAAGTGAAAGAAAAAGGCCAATTCTTAGGCAGTGTTGGCAGCGCGGTGAGCCTCTACGAGCGCTACTGGATGGAGCTGAAAAAGTAATGAAGGTTATCTATACCGACAAGCAGCGATTGCATCGAGTGAAATATGAATTTCTCTCTGGTGAGCCGACGCCTTGTTTTGAAAAACCAGAACGTGCTGATATGGTGCTTAATGCACTCAACCAGCACGGTGGGTTTGATGTGGTTGAGCCTAAGACATACAGCACCGAGCCGATGACCTGGGTGCATACGCAAGATTATGTCGATTTTTTGCAGTCCGCGTGGTCTGAATGGGAAGCGCGTTATGGCGATGAGCACGATGCGTCACCATATTGCTTTGTTAGCCCGCGTTATTTGCGTCACCGCATTCCAAAAGACATCGAAGGTAAGCTCGGTTACTACAGTTTTGATATGACCGCTGCAATCACCAAAACCAGTTTTACCGCCATTCATGGCGCAATGGAGTGTGCGTTAACTGGAGCGGATATGTTGATGTCTGGCGAAACCGCCGCATTTGCTTTGTGCCGACCGCCGGGCCACCATGCCGCGCCCGATCTGATGGGGGGTTATTGTTATATTAATAACGCCGCGATTGCCGCCGAATCACTGCGACGCCAAGGCAAGCAAAAAGTGGCGATTTTGGATATCGATTATCATCACGGCAATGGCACGCAAAGCATTTTCTATGACCGCGATGACGTGTTGTTTGTCTCGATTCATGGCGATCCGGATTACGACTATCCACATTATATTGGTTTTGACGATGAGTGTGGCGAAGGTAAAGGCGAAGGGTTTAATCTGAATTTGCCTTTGCCCCAAGGGAAGACCGATTGGTCGCTCTACGGGCCAGCGCTGACCACGGCACTGGCAAAAATTGCCGAGTTTGGCGCAGAGGCTTTGGTCATCTCACTAGGCATGGACACTTATGAGCACGACCCAATCAGCTTCTTTAAGCTCAACCGTCGTGATTACCAGCAGATGGGCGAGCAAATCGGCGGCTTGAAGTTGCCAACGCTGTTTGTCTTTGAAGGTGGTTATGCCGTTGATGATTTGGGCCACAACACGGTTGCTGTGCTTGATGGCTTTCAACGTGTGCATGGTTAATATTCATCGCATTCTATAAGCATTCGATTTAGGCAAGCGAGCATAATGCGTCGAACGTTCGGCGCGTTATACCCTTTCCACTTGAAGTTGCAGCGTTGTTGGCTGACTCTCACAAACCTCATCACATAGTTCGTCTATGCTCAGAGGCTTTGCTCGTTTGCCGCCTACCTGCAACCCCAAGTGGTTTGGGTATAATCAAGGCATTCTCGCTGAATCGCACATCTTGAAGTTACTTGGGCGCGTGCTTATTAATCGACTAAATTATCGCAGACCCGTTGCAGCTTTTTGCGCAAGCTCTCAGCAATAATCAGCATGCTGGGATGCAGTGCCAGTCCCAGTGATTGACGAGGATCTGCAAAGGCTATCATGACGTCATTATCACGATTCTCCCACACCACAATTTGATTGGGCAAAAGGGTGCCAGTCGTCGGATCAAACGCTATCACTTGCTCTGCATAATAGGCGTGGTAGACCGAGAGTAATCGATAAGCAGACATCTTTGACTCTGACTTTTTATTCAGGCTTTGCTGCAAGTCCAGATCGCCATAAATCTCAAACCCTTCTTTACTCAACTCTTCGCTTAATCGCTCTAGAGCGAAATAAAAGTCACCGTCAAAACTGGTGGTAAATCCGTACATCACACCCCCCATTCAGTCATGAAATCAATCACTCAACCATGAAGCGAGTCGCGTTTCGCGTGAATACCCATGCTTTGGAAGCCATAACGCGAACACGTCAAGCTCCGTGGGTATCAGTTTCGTGAGTATCGACCTTGCTTCAAAAGCGTAGCCGCTAACACCTTGATTGGTGATAAGTCACGGCCGCTTTATGATGGCGTCGCACTTTGCGCCCGTTTTATTCAGATGAAGTGAATTAAACCTGATACATTGTCGCGGGTTGTCGACTCTTGTGATGCGCTTAAGTGAGCGTGCTATGACGGCGTAATAATAACGTATCGCATATGGCGTTCTACCAAAGCTCAAGAAGCTTAACGCATTGAAAACGTTGCTTCTCTCACGAAAAAGAGTGTGCTTATTGTGCCTTGTTCACAGTTCGAATTTACCATTTCGCTAGACTGAAATCAGTTGGTGACGCAACGTGAGGAGTCGGTATGGAGCTTGCGACCTTAGTGAACGACCAATATGCCTTATGGAATGTTTTTATTGCTTTGTTACTTGGCGCCATTATCGGTACGCAGCGCGGTTGGGTTCAGCGTAATAGTGCTGAGGGGAGCCGTGTTGCGGGGCTCCGCACCTACTCACTGGTGGGGTTACTCGGCGGTTTGATTGGTGTGTTGGCACTGCAAACATCGTTTTTAGTGATAGGTTTTGCGCTGGTGGCAACCGTGATTTTGGCCGCCATTGCGTTTATCGCCCAGCAAAAACAGAGCGACGATTTGAGCATTACCGGCGTGGTGAGCTTGGTATTGACCTTTGTGCTTGGGGTATTGGCCGTTTGTGGTGAAACCGTGGTGGCGGCCGCAGCGGCAGTGTTAGCCGCGCTGGTACTGGACAACAAAAAAGCGCTGCATCAAGGTTTGCAGCGGCTTCAAGAGTATGAACTCGATGCCGCGCTACGGTTATTACTGATTTCGATTGTATTACTGCCATTGCTGCCAAACCGAACCTTTGGCCCTTGGAATGCGCTTAATCCTTATGAAATTTGGTGGATGGTGGTATTGATTGCCAGTATCTCCTTTGTCGGTTATTTCGCGATTAAGATCGGGGGGCCAAAGCGGGGGATTTTGTTTACTTCGGTGTTTGCCGGGCTGAGTTCTTCTACCGCGTTGACGCTACAATTCTCGCACCTTTCTCGCGCCCAACCGAACATCAGCCCGCTGCTGGCCAGTGGCATTTTGCTCAGTTGCGGCACTATGTTTCCACGCTTACTGATTGTGCTTTCGTTGATCAATCCAGCGTTAGTGACACTGCTCTGGCCGATTGCACTGGTGATGATGATGGCGCTCTATTTACCGGCATGGTGGATTTGGCGTCGTAGCGATATTGGTGATATCGAGCCATCTGAGCAGCAAAGTAACCCGTTAGCGTTGCAGTCGGCGCTGTTTTTTGGCGTGGTGCTGGCGGCGATTATGTTGGCATCGCATGCGTTATCAGATTGGTTTGGTGAGGCGGGTACGCTCTTGTTGGCTGCGCTTTCCGGCATCACGGATGTGGATGCGATTTCGCTTGCGCTGGGGCGGCAGAGCACGCAGCAGCTTGGTGTTTCAACGGCGGCTTTGGGGATTTTAATCGCGGCGTCGGTGAATACGTTAGTTAAGATGGGTATGGTGGTGGCCATTGGTGATAGGGCGTTGTGGCGATGGATTGCGCCGGTGATGAGTGGGTGTGTGGTAGTGGGGGGGATAGTGTTTTGGTTTTTTGAGCGATAAGTTTTGGTGGCGGTGGTTTGTTCCGTTTAAAGGTATGTGCCTATTTGGGCTGAGTAGTGGGTTTGTCTCGCTTAGAGGTTTGTGCCTATCTTGAGCTTGGTGGAAGCGAGCCAGATACTCTTTGCCTTGCCAAAGAGTATCCAGAAAGGCGCTTTCGTTCTTTGGTGGGGTTCGGCACGGTTTTAGGCGTTCCCTACGCCGAAAACCTCAAAAAACGTCCTGTTTTTTGGCCTTGTTTGGAGTTAAATCTTGGTTTGGAAAACTCATTTTTGCCCCATTCTGAGTTTGAACTTTTCTATACCGCGTTTTTAGAAAAGACTATTTGAGCTATCTTCTTATACCTCAAGATGTATTGTGATTTGGCGGAGAATCAGAGCGCCATATAAGAACAGTTCTCTATTGACTCAAGTACTGGGATTAATTTGTTTGAAAATAAAGGAAAGGTGTTTTCCTTTCCTATTACAGATTAATGGATTAAAACATATCAGTTAAATATGGACAGTAATGCTTATGCTATATCCACTGGCCTTTCTGTCTACAGGTTGCTCTTCTAATTCAGAAGAAACTCGCCATACGGGAATTTGTGCACCGAACTCCAAAGACACTAATACACTAAGAGCTGTAAGTATTTTGGGGCCAAGAGGAGCAAGCAATGGGGATGTAGACTTGGAAACTGCATTTACTAAATCTCTCATATCAAGATACGTGTTGTAAGGTTGATCTAATCTGTATTTTATGATTCTGCTAGAGGGAACTTCATTAAGAATCGCTTTATTATTTTGAAGAACAGACTCATCAAACCTCGAATCTATGCCTATTGGTAGGAATACGAATATGTGCTCTGAATCAATGTAATTAGCCAAACCAATAGCTTTACCATTTTCATATCCTAGCCCTAATACTAGTGATGTAGGTTTAGTAAGGTCACCTATTGCACCAGATAACTCAGGGATTACGTCTCCTACAGTTTTGATAGGTGATAGACCCTCAGGAGCACTCACAAACTGAGAAATTTCATATGAGATCGTCAGAGTCGATCCAGCAGGTAATGCTATTATTAGCTCATATAAAAGTGCTGAAAGTCGAGATCGCGAGAGCACGGTGATATCGATAAGAACATTCAGTTGTTGAGCTTTAGATTTAATTTTCGAGTCGAGCCATTCACGTGTATAAAGTCTAATCTCTACGTCATCGCCTTCAAAAATGGAAGCTTTACTATCCGAATAATTCAGTTTGTTTTCTTTGTACTGAGGGGTTTCGTTGTGCTTGTTATATCCTAGCACCAAAACGTCACCAAGGTTACTGCGCTCTTGAGTAAACCTTTCAAGAGCACGCTTTTCGTAACCTAGACCTAAAATTGATAGGTGAAAAGGTCCATTGAAACTATCTTCTATTACTTTCATTTTAGATCCAGTGAGTATTGTTCGTGACTAGGGAAGTTTAACAAATCGACCATTTTAATCTTAATAGAATTTAACTCAGTCTGGTTGATAAGATCTACGATGTCGATATCACTCTGCTTCGTAAGAAGTAGATCGTAGTGATGTGAAAATATGTAAGACAACCTACACCGCTTATTCAAGTTTAAGTTGTTAAGAGAGTCAGTACTATTATCAATCGAAATTAATGCACCAGCATTAAGAGCATATCCTATGATTTCATTTAACTCATCATTTATAGAAGTTTTTACGGTAATAGAGCCTTTAGGTTGAGGCTTAAATTGTGAACCATGAATTTCGTCCCTAAAAAATTTGGCAATTTCTGAGATTAAATCATAGATGTTATTGAATTTATTATCACCTGATTCGACAGCAATGGTGCCTAGAAGAGAACGGTAATTTAAAAAATACTCGTTTAGGCATGATAACTGTTGTTTTAAATTAATACTTCCGTCTTTTGCTAGTGGTATAAAATTATTCATCAAGCCTATTAGCATTCGAGGGTTATATTCTACTGCTTTACATATGTTTTTAAATCCTCCATAGTAGTCCGCAGGTCGCCGTCTGGCTTTTTTATTGCCATTTTTATCCATTTGGAAGTTTCTAATATGGGTGACGAATTTTATTTTTCGAAGCTGACTATTTTCATTTGTATAAACTTCTGACTTAAAATTTCGTTCCGAAAGATATGATTCAAAAGAAGAGTCTTTTAATATGAGTTCATTGAAGTCGTTATTAATGTCAATTTCTTTTGGTTCTTCAAAGTATGACTCTACATTAGAGTATAGCCCTTTTCGGATGAATAAAGACGTACAAAGTTGGTGTGCAAATTTAGAACCATCAGTGTCACTTAGGCCAGTCAAATTAATTAACTCAATATCTTCTCCTTTCATTGCACTATCAGTATCATCAGTTATTGATACTCCTTTGTGGTATGGAGAAAGAGCTAGCTTGAATATGATGTCCTTATGGCCGCCTCTCATTTCATTGACTAGAGGTTTGATTACTTGATTCGGAGCTAGTTCTAGTTCGTCAAACAAAAAAGCCCACTTTCCACTTTTTTCGTCGAAGTAGTTATTTACGGTTGCGACTAAACTTTCTAGGTTATCTATTAGATCAAACTCTAAGAACTCTGGTATTTCGTTTAGTCGACCTGACATTAGATTGTTTACAGTTGTTGATATGTTTTTCTTCTCTAAAATTACCGTTGTCAAAAGGCTTTTTAGAGTGGACATTTTAGGTGTTACTTTCAATATTTCAGATATATGTGTTACAAGCTCGATCTCTGAAGATTTTTCTAGTTGAACCGATTTGAAGCCAACTTTCTTTTTGATGGTTCTGCTACATCGATAACTTACAACTGACAGGAAATTTTCAATAACATGAAATGAAAATAGTTTTTCTAATAAAGTAATCGCTGTGTTTAATTTCAATGTATCTGAAGAAGAGCAATCTTCTGCCTTTAATCGATTTTCAATTTTTTGATATTGAGTCTTCCAATAGCGATCTGTTGGGATGAAAACCCCAGAGAATTTAATCCTGCTACGATATTCTTGTGCTGTTTCAGAATTCCATAACTCTAGAGATTCCACATCGAGCATTCTCATCAGCGTTGTTTTTCCACTTCCTCGAGGGCCAATCATGATACAGTGATTAGGACAAGCAAGTTTTTCATAAAAGTCATTTGTAATGAATGAGTTACATAGTTCCTCGGTCGGTGAGGTCTTAGCGTTAAATGACTCACTAATGCTCGGGATTCTATTTATCATTGTCAGGCCCTATTTGAATTTGAATAATACATTGATTTTGAGCGTCTATCTCGGCAACAAGAGAATTAGCCGCTAGTCTTTTCGTGAACTTTTCGAATTCTTTTGGCAAAAAATAGCCCAACTCTAGGTTTATGCGTTCTAGTTCTTCACCCTCTAAGAACTCTTCATTTTCGAGTAGTCGATTAAGTTCTTTAATTAGGCGTGTAGCTGTTTCTCTTGATCCGAGGCCACTTCTGGCTGGCATCTTAGAAGATTCAGAAGGGGCCCAGCCACCACCGGGTGTAAATTGGTGTGTTTCAAATGTACCAACTATACGTTCTTCTTCTTTAGTTTTTTCAATATTTATGTTAAGTGAGTAAAACTGGTTCTCAATTAGATCTTTGTATTTAGCGGACGCACTTCCTGCTGAAAATACGATTGGCGGGGTTTGTCCTTCGCTTGATGCTGTGGATATACATGCATAGTGTTTGTGACCATGAAGAATTAACCAAGGGCCTTTGTCAACATTTTGGATCGAATGAAGTAGTTTCTGCCCACCTGCCATTTGCTGACCATCATAATCATTGTGTGCATGTTCCATTCGCTGAGGGTGGTGATGGCATATGAGAATATTTAATGCTTTTATTTCTTCTAAGGATTCGAGATGCTCTTCAATTTGATTTACTGTTTCTAAAGCTATTCGACCATGTTTGTACTCATCATTAAAGCCATGATATGCGCTAGTATTAACAAGTAATAGGTTTGAGTCGGGACAGGTATCATCCATATACCAATTCCATGCCCAGAAATGTGTGTTTTTTTCATGAGAAACGAATGGAAATGGAGGGCTACAAAATTGGAGTTGATGCTTCGGTGAAAAGCCACTCTGTATATCTGCTGGATCTGGTCTAGATTGGTGGTCATGGTTTCCGGGAGCACATATAAGTTTGGCTTTTGAAAAATGATTACTTATCTTGTGTAAGAACTTCCAACCAGCCAAAAACGATTGTTGACAGCCTTTGTTTGCAATGTCTCCACAGCATACAATAAGGTCATATTGAATGCCCAAGCTCGTAATGTAGGTGACTAAACCATCCCCCCACTCACCGCTCCCGGTAGAGTCAAGATGAAGCCGAGTGTTACTGAAGTTCTTAGAGTCACCGTCAATGACAGCATGTAGATCTGAAAGAAGTAGTATTTTCATTTTTTATTTACTGCTTAAATTCTTGTGGGGTGGTGCAATGGCAAGTGTCTCGTATGGTAGCTATGCAATTGAATGTGAGTAACCACACTTATAGCCCCCAATAACTGGTAATTAAAAATAAAATTATTATATCACCCTAGTCTCATATCAAATAGTGTTTAATCAACGGAAGAAGAAACGTTTAAGCGAGACAAACACCACTCAGCCAAATATGGAGGCGGTAACAGGCCAAAAATCAGGACGATTTTTGAGGTTTGCGGCGTAGGGAACGCCTCAAACCGCGCCGAACCACACCAAAGAATAAAAAGCGCCTTTCTGGTTACTCTTTGGCAAGACAAAGAGTAGCTGGCCCGCTAACACAGAGCTTGAGATACGCTCTTGCTTACAAGCGGGTCAAACAAACTGCGCAACACTTTTCAAACACAAAAAAAGCCCCTGCATTGCAGGGGCTTCTCATCTCTAGCATTCACAAAAGAAAGTCTAAATTAAACCATCTCTTGAGTCGCTTGAATCGCCGTCAAAGCAATCGTGTAAACAATATCATCTACCAACGCACCACGAGACAAATCGTTCACCGGCTTACGCATACCTTGCAGCATTGGACCGATAGAAACTAGATCCGCTGAACGCTGTACCGCTTTGTAAGTCGTGTTACCCGTGTTGAGATCTGGGAATACGAACACCGTCGCTTTACCAGCAACTGGAGAGTTAGGCGCTTTAGAAGCTGCTACGTTCTCCATGATCGCCGCATCGTACTGTAGAGGACCGTCGATGATAAGATCTGGACGCTTCTCTTGAGCCAGTTTGGTCGCTTCACGTACTTTATCAACGTCTGCACCCTTACCAGATTCGCCAGTAGAGTAAGAAATCATAGCCACGCGAGGTTCGATACCAAATGCCGCTGCAGAATCCGCAGATTGGATAGCGATTTCAGCCAATTGCTCAGCCGTTGGATCTGGGTTGATTGCACAGTCACCGTACACCAATACTTGATCAGGCAGCAGCATGAAGAAGATTGACGATACGATAGACGCGCTTGGCGCAGTCTTGATGATTTGGAACGGAGGAACGATGGTGTTTGCCGTGGTGTGAACCGCGCCAGATACCAGACCGTCAACTTCGTTGTTCTCAAGCATCATGGTGCCTAGGAATACAGAGTCTTGCAGCTTCTCACGAGCAACCACTTCAGTCATGCCTTTCGCGCCACGTAGCTCAACCAAACGAGCTACGTAGTTTTCACGGATCGCATCTGCATCAATGATTTGCACGCCAGCGCCTAGCTCAACGCCTTGTTGCGCCGCAACGCGACGGATTTCTTCTGGGTTACCTAGCAGCACACATTCAGCAATACCGCGCTCAGCACAGATGGCTGCCGCTTTAACGGTACGTGGCTCGTCACCTTCAGGAAGCACGATGCGTTTGCCCGCTTTACGAGCAAATTCAGTGAGCTGGTAACGGAACGCTGGTGGGCTTAGGCGACGCGATTTTTGCGTGCCTTCGGTCATGCTGTCGATCCACGCGCCATCAATGTGGCTTGCAACGTGTTCGCTGATGAACTCGATGCGCTCTTTATCGTCTGCAGGCACTTCTAGGCTGAAGCTTTGTAGGTTCAGTGACGTTTGCCAAGTGTTACCTTGCGCTTTGAAAATTGGCAGGCCAGTTTCAAATGCAGGCTTACACAGGTCTGCGATTTCAGCAGGCATATCGTAACCGCCAGTCAACAGCACAGCACCGATGTCTACGCCGTTCATTGCAGCAAGAGATGCGGCAACGATAACGTCAGGACGGTCAGCCGAAGTCACTAGCAGTGAACCTGGTTTGAAGTGCTCAATCATGTTAGGTAGAGAACGTGCACAGAACGTAATGCTCTTGATGCGACGAGTGTTCATTTCACCTTCGTTGATGATTTCAGCATTGAGGTGTTTTGCCATATCGATTGCGCGAGTTGCGATTAAGTCGATATTCCAAGGCACGCAGCCAAGCACGCGGATTGGGCTAGAGTTGAAGATTTGCATCACTTCTAGCTGGTTCTTAGTCGCGCTGTCGGCATCGTCGAAGATCTCAGAAAGATCAGGGCGAGTGCGGCCAGCGTCATCAACAGGGGCGTTTAGCTTGTTGATGATAACGCCTGAGATCGCTTTGTTTTTGGTACCACCAAAGTTAGAACACGCCACTTCGATGCTGTCTTTAAGCTGAGCTGGGTTGTCGGTGCCCGGCGTTGCAATCAACACGATTTCTGCGCCAAGGGTTGCTGCGATTTCAGCGTTCACTTGGTTGGCAAATGGGTGCTTACGCGTCGGTACTAGACCTTCGATAAGCGTCACGTCTGCATCTTTGTTGATCTGGTTGTAACGTTCAACAACCGTTTCTAGCAACTCGTCCATGTTGTCGTTACCGATAAGGCTCTCAGCAACGGACATCGGCATAGATTGACCGATTTTAATGTCGCTGTTTACCGCAACGATGGTTGACGTTAGATCAGGCTGATCGCCGCCATCACGTGGCTGAGCGATAGGCTTATAGAAAGACACTTTAACGCCTTTGCGTTCCATTGAACGTAGAACACCCATGCTTGCGCTTGTTAGGCCAACGCCAGCGCTTGCAGGGATAAGCATAATCGTACGAGACATTCGCAGAATACCTTTAGCTATTGGGGATAAAAGCTCAACTCTTATTCCGTGAGAGTCAGGGAATAGGGGTTGAGCCCCAGATAAACCCTTGTGAAAGAAAACTGGCTAGCCATGAGGGGCTAGCCAGTCAGTTTGATTAAAGACCTGCTAGACGTGCAGTGTCTTCAGCGATAACAAGCTCTTCGTTGGTTGAGATAACCATCGCTGGAATGCGGCTGTTCGCAGTGGTGATAGTGCCTTCGCCGCCAAAACGTGCTTTCAGGTTCGCTTCGCTGTCTACTTCGATACCGAAGATAGCAAGACGGTTCAATACCATTTCACGGATTGGGCCAGAGTTCTCACCGATACCGCCAGTGAAAGTGATCGCATCTAGACGACCTTCCATAGACGCAGTGTAACCTGCAACGTATTTCGCTAGGCGGTGACAGAACACGTCCATTGCGCGAGTTGCTTCTTCTTTTTGACCGTAGTTGTCTTCAACAAAGCGGCAGTCAGAAGTCACTTCAGTCAGACCTTGCAGACCAGATTCTTTGGTTAGCATGGTGTTGATTTCGTCAACAGAGTAGCCTAGCGCGTCATGTAGGTGGAACACGATAGCAGGGTCGATATCGCCACAACGCGTACCCATTACAAGACCTTCAAGCGGTGTCAGACCCATAGAGGTGTCGACAGATTGGCCGTTCTTGATAGCACAAACAGAAGCACCGTTACCTAGGTGACAGTTGATGATGTTTACTTCTTCAACAGGTTTGTTTAGCAGGCCAGCCACTTCACGAGTGATGAATAGGTGTGAGGTACCGTGCATGCCGTAACGACGGATGCCGTGCTCTTTGTACAATTTGTACGGTAGCGCGTATAGGAATGATTCCTCAGGCATGGTTTGGTGGAACGCTGTGTCAAATACTGCAACGTTCTTAAGTGCTGGGAAGTTGTGCTTCGCCGCTTCGATACCGATTAGGTGAGCTGGGTTATGAAGTGGTGCAAATGTTGCCGCATCTTCAATACCTTTCAGTACTTCGTCAGTGATTAGCGCAGATTGAGTAAAGTGCTCGCCACCGTGAACGATACGGTGACCGATAGCGCCTAGGTTCTCTTTAAGCTCTGGCTTAGAAGCAAGAATAGTTTCTACCATGAAGGCTAGTGCTTCTTCGTGAGCTGCGCCATCACCAAGTTGTGCTTCGTGTTTGCCATCCAACTTCCATTTGATGCGAGCTTCAGGAAGGTGAAGACATTCTGCAAGACCGGTTAGGTGCTCTGCGCCAGTTTCCGCGTCAACAATCGCGAATTTAAGAGAAGAACTACCACAGTTTAAAACTAAAACTAGCTTAGACATGAGTGACTACCTATTATGTGTCTGATAAAACTATCAGTCAGGATTAAAAATTAACCACAAGAATAGTCGAAGGTCTCAACCCTCGTCCTATTTTGAGTCAAAAAACGTTGAAATCCGTATACCTTAGATGCGGTGAATCTAGATTCGCCCGCGATGCGATCCTTTGCGAGGTGATCTCACAGTTGCTTAAATAGTAAATAAGGGCAACAATGAGATTGAAGGTCGTAAAGGATAGCGACTAACGGTGATGATAACAAAAAAAAATTGAGTGAATTTTAATTTTGGTCAAATTATTCAATTTTCAGTTGAATTCTTCAACTTAATTTTAGTTTTGACCTTAATTTAGAGGCAAACAGTCACTTAAAAGCAGATCCAAAGTGACAAACAGACTGAGTGAGAGCGCGTATGAGCAACAGAATCGGACTGGCCCATAGTCTTAAAGATGGGCAAAAGTACATGAATGTGTGGCCTATGCGAAAAGAGCTCAATGCGATTTTTCCTGAGCAGCGCATTATTAAGGCGACCCGTTTTGGCATCAAGTTTATGCCTGCCATTGCGGCTATCAGTGTGTTAACGCAAATGGCCTTTGAAAACCATGCCGCAATGCCACAGGCGGTGGTGATCGCTTTATTCGCTCTGAGCCTTCCTTTACAAGGGATTTGGTGGTTGGGCAATCGTTCGAATACTCGTTTGCCGCCGTCTTTGGCAAGTTGGTATCATGAGTTGCACCAAAAGATCATTGAAACCGGATGCGCCTTAGAGCCAGCGAAATCTCGTCCTCGCTATAAAGAGTTAGCTCACATTCTCAATCGTGCTTTTCGTCAGTTGGATAAAAGTGCGTTGGATCGCTGGTTTTAGTGTCTAAGTGACATGAGCGCCCGCTCATGTCACATTGTTCCACCTCTTCGCTTGAGCGTCTCCTTGCTCGCACGCATCACGCTCACCGCACAACCTTTCCCAAAGATGCCCAAGTAACGTCAAAACGGTACCTAAATGCTTTTGATGTTGGTTAGCGAAACGCAACCAATTTGGCGGAATCTTGGTGATTTTGCTGATTGTTTGTTGCGAAAATTGCACATTCGTTAATCCAGGCTTGGCAAAAGTTCTGATTCCGAGTAAAAGTAATAACGATAGGTTACACCCAGAACGTTTGAAAAGCGTTGCAATTTCAAGTGGGAATAGACCTGCCATCGTGTCGTTAAGGATGATTCAGATGGCAAAAGCTCGGTAATAAAAGCGGGCTTTCGACATTTCAAAAAGAAAAGAGTTATCAACATGGCGGGCTGAAAGCGAGCCCCACCTTGTTGCCGACCAAGCTAAATCAAGGAGTAAAGATGAAAGCGAATCAATGGATTTCTACCGCCCTTGTGGCATCGTGTGCGTTATTGGGTTCAATGACCGCCAGCGCAGAAATGGCGCGAGTGGCAGTGTCACAAATTGTGGAGCACCCCGCTTTGGACGCAACACGGCAAGGTTTGCTTGATGGGCTTAAGGCAAAAGGGTTTGAAGAAGGGAAGAACTTACAGTTTGACTTTAAAACTGCGCAGGGGAATCCGGCCATTGCGGTGCAGATAGCGCGTCAGTTTGTTGGCGAAAAACCCGATGTGTTGGTCGGCATTGCGACGCCAACGGCGCAAGCGTTAGTCTCGGCAACGCGTAATATTCCCGTGGTGTTCACGGCGGTGACCGACCCAATTGGCGCCAAACTTATCAAACAGCATCAAAAACCGGGCAAAAACGTCACAGGCTTGTCGGATCTTTCGCCCGTCGGTCAGCACGTTGAGTTGATTCAAGAGCTGTTGCCAAATGTCAAATCGATTGGGGTGGTCTATAACCCTGGCGAAGCGAATGCGATGGCATTGGTTGAGTTATTAAAGCAACATGCCGCCGCCAAAGGCATTGCGGTGGTTGAGGGGACGGCGCTGAAAAGTGCTGATGTTCAATCAGCGACTCAAGCGATTGCGGCAAAATCGGACGTGATTTACGCGCCGACAGATAACACCGTCGCCAGCGCGATTGAAGGCATGGTCGTCGCCGCAAATCAAGCCAAAACCCCCGTGTTTGGTGGTGCAACCTCTTATGTGGCTAAGGGCGCTCTTGCGGGACTGGGTTTTGATTATTACCAAGTGGGTGTGCAAACTGCCGATTATGTCGCAGCGATTTTAACCGGTTCAAAACCTGGCGATCTCGATGTCACTGTCGCAAAAGGCTCTGACTTGGTCGTCAACGATAATGCGGCGAAGCTATTGGGGATCACCATTCCTGAGTCGGTACGCAGCCGCGTTACCGCGAAAAATTAATCTCTAAGATTGTTTAAAATGACCGACAGGGCTGTCGGTCATTGCGTTATTTGTTAAGCAGTACAAGGAGTAAGTATGTCTGCTTTTGCCTTTTTTGGTGCGCTTGAGATTGGCTTGGTCTATGGCCTTGTCGCACTTGGCGTTTATCTTACCTTTCGAGTTCTCGATTTCCCTGATCTGACCGTTGATGGCAGTTTTCCCATGGGCGCGGCCGTTGCTGCCACCGCGATTGTTGCGGGCATCAACCCTTGGCTTGCGACCGCGCTTGCGGTACTCGCTGGCGCGACCACAGGCTGGATCACCGCATTTTTAGCAGTACGCTGTGGTATTTTGCACCTGCTCGCGTCTATTTTGACCATGATCGCCGCGTTTTCAATCAACATTCGTATCATGGGGCGCCCGAATATGGCGCTGCTCGGTGAGGAGACCATTCTCACGCCGTTTGAAATGATGGCCGATCCTGTCTACGTGCGCCCACTGGTGGTGGGCGTTTTGGTGCTCATTGCCGCTTGGTTCGTGGTTCGCTTGCTCAACAGTGATTTTGGTTTGGCACTGCGCGCAACCGGCGTCAATGCGCGTATGGTGGCAGCGCAAGGTGGCAATACCGCGTTTTATACCTATTTTGGCTTGGCGTTATCCAACGGGTTTGTCGGGTTTGCCGGCGCACTTTTTGCGCAAACCAACAGCTTTGCTGATGTGACATCTGGAGTGGGGACCATTGTGGTGGGTCTTGCCGCGGTTATTTTAGGCCAGACGCTGATCCCAGGCCGTAAAATTTGGGTCGCTGTGGTCGCGGTTATTGTTGGTTCGGTGCTGTACCGATTGGCAGTGGCCTTTGCTTTGTCGAGCGGTATGTTTGGCTTGCAAGCGTCCGATCTTAACTTAGTCACTGCGGTACTGGTCGCGATTGCGTTGATTGCGCCAAAACTGAAACGCCACTTTGCCGCTCAGAAGAAGGCAAAGCAAAAGCCTAGCGCGTCGAAAACCAAATCGGAGGCAAAGGCATGATTGAGTTAAACGATATCGAAGTGACGTTTAATCCTGGGACCATATTGGAAAACCGCGCCTTGAGAGGCGTCTCTCTGCGCGTGCCTGAAGGTCAGTTTTTGACCGTGATTGGGTCCAATGGCGCGGGCAAGTCAACCCTTCTTGGCGCGGTGACAGGTGAAACACCTATGGTGGGTGGCGAAGTCGCCATTGATGGTATTGATATGACGCGTTGGCGTGTAGATCAGAGAGCCACCCATTGCGCGCGCGTATTTCAAGACCCATTGGCGGGCACATGCAGCTCATTGACGATCGAAGAAAATATGGCGTTAGCCTATTGCCGAGGGAAAACGCGAGGTTGGCCATTGGCGCTGTCGAGTCAGCGGCGAAAATTGTTTCAAGAGCGGATCAGTATTTTGGGTTTAGGTCTTGAAGACAGGCTGAGTGACAATATTGGTTTGTTATCGGGTGGGCAACGACAGGCGGTGAGTCTGGTCATGGCCACGCTTTCCAATAGTAAATTGCTGCTACTTGATGAACACACCGCCGCATTAGACCCAAGAATGGCGGCGTTTATTATCGATTTGACCAAACGAATTGTGCAAGAGTTTGATCTCACCGCAATGATGGTCACTCACTCAATGAAGGATGCCTTGGCATGCGGTGATCGCACTGTGATGCTGCACCAAGGACAAATCGTACTTGATGTTGAAGGTGAGTCGCGTGCTCAAATGGGTGTGTCTGATTTGTTAGAGATGTTTACTAAGGTGCGCGGTGAAGAACTCAGTGATGATAGTTTATTACTGAGTTGATTTTTAAAGCGAAAACGCCTCGTTCTCATCAGATAATGCTGGGGTATACCCAAACAACTTGGAGTTGCAGATAGGCGGCAAACGAACGAAGCCTCTGAGCATAGACTGACTATGTGATGAGGTTCGTGAGTGCAAGCCCCCACGTTCTAACGAAAGCGCTGCAACTTCAAGTAGGACGGGTATAGAACGAGGCGCTATTGATGTGGCTTAGCTCGCTTTTTGTAGATTATCGCGATAGCGTTCAATATGCTCGACAATCGGCGCTGCTTTATTGAAGGTGCGAATATCACGAAATAACGCCGCGGCCTCAGGGTAGGCTTGGCGCAAATAAGAGAACCACTGTTTGACGCGGTTAGGGTAATACAAACCTTTATCCCCTTTAATTTCAAAGGTGGAATAGTGCAGTAATAAATCGACCACGTCAGGCCATAGCATGGCGCCATGGTTGTATTTCACCATATTGCCCAGGTTTGGAATATTAAACGCGCCGCGACACACCATGAGATTATCAACCCCAGTCGTCTCAATGCATCGTTGGCCATCGGCAAAATTCCAAATCTCACCATTGGCGATCAGCGGAATATCAAATTGTTCGCGAATCTTTGAGATATACTCCCATTTGATTTCAGACGCTTTGTAACCGCCATTTTTGGTGCGCGCATGGACGGTCAGTTCATTGGCGCCAGCAGTTTGGATCGCATCCACAATAGCAAAACAATCTTCAGGATCATCCCAACCTAAGCGAATTTTTGCACTGACAGGGACGCTGCTAGGTACGGCATCACGGACGGATTTCACCACTTGATAAATTAGCTCAGGGTGTTGCAGTAAGGCCGCGCCCCCTTTGCTTTGATTGACCATTTTTGCCGGGCAGCCAAAGTTGAGATCAATGCCTCGAGCGCCCAATTCGGCGACACGAAACGCGTTTTCGGCCATCCAGTGCGGCTCTTGGCCCAAAAGCTGAATGTGCACCGGAACACCAGAAGGGGTTTGAGAGCCCTGTTCAAGCTCAGGGCAGAGGCGATAAAAAACATGATCAGGCAGCAGCTGATCCACTACGCGAACAAACTCAGTGACACAGAGATCGTAATCATTAATTTCAGTGAGCAGGTGGCGCATCAAATGATCGAGCACCCCTTCCATTGGGCCAAGGACAAGTCGCATTAGGTTACCTCTTTGTGGGAACGCGCGATTTTAGCGGTTAGCTTGATTAAGCTCAAGTGACGTTGTTGGGGTATCTCATACGTTTGGTTTTCTGCTGAGCTGGTATCGCTTGAAGAGTTGGGTATAATGCGCGCAATCAAGCAAGGTGGTAATAGAATGCAATACCAATTAATGTCAGTCGATACGCTCAATGACAGCGGATCTAGCCTATTTTTTGAAGGTGCCGTTTTTGCCGCAAACTTAACGGTGAAACCATTGGCGCCTGAACAGTGGCTGCCTCTGCTGGTGGATGAGCCAACGCGCGAGTTAGTGCAGGCTGTAACAGAGCAAATCCATCGTCAGCACAATCTGATTTTGCGCAGTGAATACCAGCTTAGCCAGCTTATCGACTCTTCAGTTGATGCGCTGCCAGAATTTGCTTACGGTTTTATGTCCGTCTGGCCAAGCATTGAGAGTGATTGGAACGAGATGACGCTCAACGATGGCAGCGCGCGTATGTTACAAGCGTTTTTGACCACGTTAATGTTGGCACTCGATGAAGCGCAAACTCATCAGCAGATGCGTGATGCAGGTTATGAGCACTTACCGACGTTAGCGGACTTGTTACCTCAGCTTGACATTATGGTCAACGAAGTGGCACTGGCTGCTGATGAGCTTATGGTTGGCCAAAAAGGGCAAAGCGTGAACCCATACAAGACCATCGGGCGCAATGACGAATGTCTTTGTGGTAGTGGCGAAAAATTCAAACAGTGTTGTGGCCGTTAACGCTATCGCACTGTGATGTCACTGAGTGACAAAATCAGAATAGAAATAAACGCCGACGTTCGTCGGCGTTTGTGTTTGAGAGGGCTTGAATAACACGCCACTGGTTATAATGAGCGAATTGGGTTTCCGCGCTTGCTGGGGAAAAATTGCGCCAGAACGATAAACGCAAGTGCAATAAGATTCGCCGCAAAAATGATCACCAACCACTGTGGCATAGAGAGTGAGAGGAAGATCCAATCGACTTCTGCACAATCACCAGAGGCAACAAACATCCAAGGCGCCCACTGATCGAGCGGCAGCCAAGAAGGGAAGGTGACCCAAAGATCGCAACTGGCAAATGGTGACGGGTTGAATTGGTACTCAACATGTTGCGCCGAAATTTCCAGGCCTCGGTAGGCACTGTAGCCCCAACCCGCAAGACCAAGCCAGCGCAAAACACCATTTTGTGGTGCTAACAGACCTATGATGGCAGCGCCTGCAATTCCTAGCATCGCAACTCGCTCATAAATGCAGTTGACGCATGGTGAAAGCATCATAATGTGCTGAAAACCCAGCGCGCAAAGCTCGAAAAAGATCATAAACGCCAGCAGTAACGCCCATGAGAGACGCTGCTTTGAAAACTGATTGAGAACGCGAAAAAATGCCACGATAACCGCCTTGTTAACAATAAAAAAACTCTGATTACTCAGAGTTTTTTACTTTGAATTAGTTTCGTATGCAAACGAAATTTAGTGACCAGCTGCTACTTCTGTCGCACTTGGCATCGCGTGATGAGCAATCCAACCTGCGTCATAATAATAAGCTGTCATCGGCTCAAGGAAGAACATAATCCCCATCAAACCTACGAGTGCAAGCACAACAGTATATGGTAGTGCCATGATAACCATGCGACCGTATGAAAGGCGAATCAACGGTGCCAAAGCAGATGTTAGCAAGAACAAGAACGCGGCTTGACCATTTGGTGTCGCAACTGACGGCAAGTTGGTGCCTGTGTTGATCGCTACTGCTAGCAAGTCAAATTGGTCACGAGTAATTTGACCATCCAGTAGTGCGGATTTCACTTCGTTAATGTAGACCGTTCCGACGAAAACGTTGTCTGAAACCATTGATAGCAGACCGTTAGCCACATAGAACATCGCAAGCTGAGTGCCTTTATCTTCAACCGCAAGTACCGCATCAATGACGGGTTTAAACAGCTGTTGGTCGATGATCACCGCCACAATGGCAAAGAAGACCGCTAGTAGTGCAGTAAAGGGTAGCGCTTCTTCAAACGCTTCACCCATTGAGTGCTCTTCGATAATACCAGTGAAGGCGGTTGCCAGTACGATAACCGAAAGACCAATGAGGCCAACCGCAGCCAAATGCATTGCAAGTGCCACAATTAACCACACCGCAATGATGCTTTGAACCCAAAGTTTTGCAACATCTTGCTTAGTACGAGTGGTGCGCTCTTCGCGGTCAAACTCAACCAAAATCATGCGAACGTTTTCTGGAAGTTGAGCGCCGTAGCCAAACACTTTGAATTTTTCGACTAGCACACAAGTTAACATGCCGCAGAGGAAAACAGGCAATGTCACTGGTGACATACGAATTAAGAACTCACCAAAGAGCCAACCCGCTTGGTCTGCAATAATCAGGTTTTGTGGTTCACCCACCATGGTAGTTACGCCACCTAGCGCGGTACCAACACCTGCGTGCATCAGCAACGAGCGCAAAAAGCCACGATAATTTTCCAAATCGTCACGGGTTAACTCAGTGATGGAATCATCGCTGGTTGGATCGTGATCGCCAATCGGATTGCCTGAAGCCACTTTGTGGTAAATTGAGTAAAAACCGACGGCAACACTGATGACCACTGCAATAACGGTTAATGCGTCCAAAAAGGCAGAAAGAAACGCCGCTGCGAAGCAAAACGCCAGTGAAAGCATGCTTTTTGAGCGAATACCAAGCAATATTTTAGTGAAGATGAAAAGCAGCAGGTTCTTCATGAAGTAGATGCCAGCAACCATGAAAACAAGCAGCAGCAGTACTTCGATATTAGCGACTAATTCGTGTTTAACTTGATCGGCACTTGTCATGCCAATGGCGACAGCTTCAATCGCCAGTAAGCCGCCAGGTTGTAGCGGATAACATTTTAGTGCCATTGCAAGAGTGAAAATAAACTCTGCGACAAGCAACCAACCGGCAACGAAAGGATCAACAAAGAAAAATACGATGGGGTTTAGAATAAGAAAGGCGATGATGGCTAATTTATACCAATCAGGTGCTTTACCAAGGAAGTTCTTGATAAATGCATTTCCGAGCGACATTGGCATGGTGGTAATACTCTTATAATGTGTAATAGCTACCTTTCGAGCTGAGCGTTGAAGTCACGTTAGCAGTGCGTAATACCCACATTACAGCAATTATCTGTGCTTTAAAGCTTTATGTGCTGCGCAACGATCCTCGGTGCCTGACTGTCTAGGTAACGGCTTTTGGGTTTTAAGCGCTAAATTTGCCCATAATGATACTCTCATCATTACAAAAACAATATCTTAGAAAGACTACAGTTAAAAACTGTATGCAGCCTTGCCAAGTTACTCCCTGCAAACTTGAACACTTGTGACAATCGACCGCAACTCTACTCCTCAGCAAACGTTAGTCAACAACAAAACCGTATTGCTGCGACAAAATGTTATTTTACTGCCGTAAACGCGATCAATGTATCGATAGTGTAACAACAAAAATGTAAAAAAATTAGGGTTGGCTCAAATTTTAATAGTAACTAAAAAAAATCCTCAGACAACATGTGGGTTAATAATAAAAATGAGCAGTTAGTTTGCAAATTTCTTCTCAACTTTAATTGTGCTAACTCATTGAGTGAATTGTGTATTATTGTAAGTGAGTTTGTGAAAAATAATAAAGATCCACTGTTTTCAATTGGAGTTACAGGCTCTTTATAAAAACAAATTAGAATATTAACTCTAATTTATGGGTTTGTTTCAATTATGAATCGGAAGTTTTCGTAATAAGTAAACTAGTGGTATGATGACCGACCTCGACCCGATAACAACCGATTGGATATAAAATTAATGGTCATTAAGGCAAAAAGTCCGGCAGGCTTTGCAGAAAAGTACATTATTGAGAGTATATGGAACGGCCGCTTTGCCCCTGGCTCGATCTTGCCAGCAGAGCGTGAACTATCCGAATTGATTGGCGTTACTCGAACAACACTGCGTGAAGTACTGCAACGATTGGCTCGTGATGGTTGGCTGACAATTCAGCATGGTAAACCAACCAAGGTGAATCAGTTTATGGAGACATCGGGTCTGCATATACTTGATACACTGATGACGCTCGACGTTGATAACGTGACCAACATCGTGGAAGATTTGCTTGCTGCGCGCACCAATATTAGCCCGATCTTTATGAGTTATGCGTTTAAAGCGAACAAAGAGGCTTCTGAGCGCACGATGAGAGCGGTGATTGAGTCTTGCGAGGCGCTTGTAGCGGCTGAGAGTTGGGAAGCGTTTGTCACCAATTCGGCATACAAAGATAAGTTGTTGCAGCAGATCCGTGAAGACAACGAAAAGGATCCGCAAAAGCGTGAAGCGATTCTTATCGCAAAAACCTTTAATTACTATGACTATATGCTGTTCCAGCGCTTGGCTTTCCATTCGGGAAATCAGATTTATGGCCTTATTTTCAATGGATTGAAAAAACTTTATGACCGCATCGGCTCATATTATTTTTCCAATCCTGCGTCGCGAGAATTGGCGCTTAAGTTTTATCGCCAATTGCTTGATATTTGTGAAACGGGCGAGCGTGAGCAGTTGCTGATGGCCATTCGTCAATATGGCTTTGAATGTGCGCAAATTTGGAATGAGATGAAACAAGCGCTACCAACCAACTTTACTGAGGACGACAATTAAGTATGGTGGCTGTGCCAGCATCGCTTTGTTGTCGAGTTGTCAGGAAATAAAAAAACCGCCATCGCTGGCGGTTTTTTTATTTGTGCAGATTACATCACGCGCATACCTGGCTGGGCGCCTTCGTGCGGCTCAAGGATCCACAGATCTTTGCCACCAGGGCCTGCTGCTAGGATCATGCCTTCAGACATGCCAAATTTCATCTTGCGAGGCTTGAGGTTAGCTACCACGACAGTGTATTTGCCGACCAACTCTTCAGGATTGTATGCGGCTTTGATACCCGAAAATACTTGGCGCATTTCACCGCCGATGTCCAATTGGAATTTCAGCAGTTTGTCTGCCTTAGGCACCGCTTCACAAGAGACAATTTTAGCAATGCGCAGATCAACTTTGGCAAAGTCATCAAACTCAATTTCTGCTGCAATTGGATCTTTTTCGAGCTCGCTATGAGTTGATTGCTGAGCCGCTTCTGCTTGTGCTTTGGCAGCCATTTCAACGGCGGCATCTTCTTTAGAGGCTTCAATCATAGCTTCGATGTTTTTAGGATCGATACGATTAAACAGCGCTTTAAATGCCGTGATCTTATGAGCCGTCAATGGTGTCGCAATACCATCCCAGGTGAGCTCTTGGTTAAGAAACGCTTCGGTGCGCGCCGCTAGAGCTGGCATCACCGGTTTCAAATAGGTCATCAGTACGCGGAATAAGTTGATGCCAACCGAGCAGATTTCTTGTAACTCTTGATCTTTACCTTCTTCTTTTGCAACCACCCAAGGTGCCTTTTCATCGACATACTGGTTGGCTTTGTCAGCCAGTGCCGTGATTTCACGAATGGCGCGGCCAAATTCACGGCTTTCATAGAGTTGAGCGATACGCTCAGCCGCAGCAACAAATTCGTTGTAAAGCTCAGGCTCGGCAAAATGACTCGCTAGCTCACCATCGAAACGCTTGGTGATAAAGCCTGCATTGCGTGATGCGAGGTTAACAATTTTGTTGACCACGTCAGCGTTAACACGTTGCGAGAAATCTTCGAGATTTAAGTCAAGATCGTCAATACGGCTATTGAGCTTTGCCGCGTAGTAATAGCGTAGACATTCAGGGTCAAGGTGTTTTAGGTAAGTGCTGGCCTTAACGAATGTCCCCTTAGATTTAGACATTTTTGCGCCGTTTACCGTTACATAGCCATGAACGAATACGTTATTTGGTTTACGGAAGCCTGAGCCGTCAAGCATTGCTGGCCAGAAAAGGCTGTGGAAGTAGACAATGTCTTTACCGATAAAGTGGTAAAGCTCGGCGGTGCTCTCTTTTTTCCAGTATTCGTCGAAATCAAGGCCGTCGGTTTTGTCACACAGGTTTTTGAATGATGCCATGTAGCCAACAGGTGCATCGAGCCAAACATAGAAGAACTTGTTGCTTTCGCCTGGGATCTCAAAGCCAAAATAAGGCGCATCGCGAGAAATGTCCCACTGCTGAAGGCCTGACTCAAACCATTCTTGCATCTTGTTGGCGACTTCAGATTGCAGTGAGCCTGAGCGAGTCCACTCTTTAAGCATGCTTTCAAATTGAGGCAAATCAAAGAAGAAATGCTCTGAGTCTTTCATCACAGGTGTCGCGCCTGAGACCGCTGATTTAGGATGAATAAGCTCGGTTGGACTGTATGTTTCACCGCAATTGTCGCAGTTATCACCGTATTGATCTTCTGCGCCACATTTCGGGCATGTCCCTTTGACGAAACGATCGGGTAAAAACATCTCTTTTTCAGGATCAAACAATTGAGAGATGGTACGGCTTGAAATGAAGCCGTTCTTTTTCAACTGCAGATAAATATGTGATGCCAACTCGCGGTTTTCATCGGAATGAGTGCTGTGGTAGTTGTCAAAGCTGATATCAAAGCCTGCGAAATCTTTTTGGTGTTCTTCGCTGACGGCAGCAATCATTGCTTCAGGTGTGATACCCATCTGTTGCGCTTTAAGCATAATCGGCGTGCCGTGCGCATCATCAGCACAGATAAAGTTTACAATGTTGCCACGCAGACGCTGATAGCGAACCCAGATGTCGGCTTGGATATGCTCGAGCATATGACCGAGATGGATTGAACCATTAGCGTATGGAAGGGCGCAAGTTACCAGCAATTTCCTTGGATCGTTTGCCATACTTAATATTCGCTTCTTAGATAGGTATAAAAGAGCGACAATGTTACCCGAAGCGCGAGCTATCTCCAAGGTATCAAGTATGGTTATCTTGAGGTTACTGGGGATACGCAACCTGTTCAACCGCAAAACGCGGTGCTAGCATTGGTGTAAAGGAGGACCTATGCGTCAGTTTTCATCGAAACAGGATATATGCGATTGGCTTAACCAGTTTGAGCATGAATTGCTTGCACCAAACTGGGCCAATATTTCAGGCGTCGTGACAATGACGCCCAGCGGAGCCGTAAGTATTACCTTACCGTTTGCCAGTGTGGCATTGCAAAAAGAGCTCAACGCTTGGGTATGCCGCGAGCAAAGCGCAGGTGTGCCCAATCTACCCTATGATATTGACGTTGCTGTGCGTGCGCTTGAGACGCCAGTGAATGGCGAAATTGCTGGGGTAAAAAATGTGATAGCAGTGAGCTCGGCAAAAGGGGGAGTGGGTAAATCCACCACTGCGGTGAACCTCGCGCTAGCACTTAGCGCAGGAGGGGCGCGCGTTGGCTTATTGGATGCCGATATTTATGGTCCTTCTGTCCCCTTGATGTTGGGGAAACTCAATCAGCGCCCGGACGTTCGTGATGGTCAATGGATGCAGCCGATTGAGGCTTATGGCATTTACACCAATTCAATTGGCTATTTGATGAACAGCGACGATGCCGCAATTTGGCGCGGGCCGATGGCGGCAAAAGCATTGACTCAGTTAATCAATGAGACCGAATGGCCTAACTTGGATTATTTGGTGATTGATATGCCTCCGGGTACGGGCGATATTCAACTGACGTTGTCACAGCAGATCCCGGTAACCGGCAGTATTATTGTGACTACGCCACAAGATTTGGCGCTAGCAGATGCGCGCAAAGGCGCGGCGATGTTTGCTAAAGTGGATGTGCCCGTTCTTGGTATTGTTGAAAATATGAGTTACCACGTTTGTTCTCAATGTGGTGCGACAGAGGCCATTTTTGGTAGTGGCGGCGCGGCTGAAATGGCTCAAGAGTATCATTTGGCCTTGCTGGCGCAGTTGCCGCTGCATATTGCGGTAAGAGAAGACATTGACCGAGGTACGCCGACGGTTGTGGCAAGGCCTGATAGCGACCATGCCAAAGCGTATTATCAACTTGCGGATCAGGTCGCGAGTACTTTGTTTTGGCATGGAAAGCCCAGAGCGGAGACCATTCTCTACACTAAAGTCGAATGATATACCCAAGTGACTATGTAACCGTTAGCTGGGGCGGCAATGGTGGTTAAAACCGTTCGCCGCTTTGCTTAAAACGTCGAACACGCTCGGCTCATTCCCAAAGAAATGAATCGAGCGTGTTATTGTTGGTGCCAAGGGGATATACCCGCCTTACTTGAAGTTACAGCGTTATTCTTTAAACATTAAAGAACTGGCGCTCACAACTCACAAACCTCATTACATAGCGAGCCTATGCTCAAAGGCTTTGTTTGCTTGTCACTTACCTGGAGCGCCAGTTGTTTGGGTATATCGGCAGCCGCTTGCTTAGTTACAGCTTGCGTTTCCGATGGCTTTCCAAACACCCCATTCACCAGAGTCACTCGGAT
Organism: Vibrio agarilyticus; assembly: GCF_012641465.1. Classification (GTDB taxonomy): domain Bacteria; phylum Pseudomonadota; class Gammaproteobacteria; order Enterobacterales; family Vibrionaceae; genus Vibrio; species Vibrio agarilyticus. The sequence continues at coordinate 52,891 of NZ_JABAIK010000013.1, read as the reverse complement.
TTTGGCCTTGGGTCCACCACTTGGCTTCCCACAATGTGCCATCCCAACTTACGGTATCTCCACCTGTGTATACAGAATCACTGTTCCATTCGTTATCGCACTGCGCTGGTGGCGGTGTATCAGCGTTAACAGTGATGCTCGTCGATAGGGTATCACTCGCTTTGCCATCGCTTACCACGACAGTGAATTCTAGAATAGTGTCTTTATCGTAGCTAGGAGCATTAAACGATACTTGGCTACCATTGACGGTGGCATTGAGCCCGCTGGGTAAAGTCCAATTAAAGCTGAGCACATCACCATCTGCGTCACTTGAGGCGGATGCGTCAAGTGTGATAAGCGAGCCCGCGGCTGCCGTCGCTGGTGCATTAATGACCGCTTGTGGTGCTTGATTATCAGTTTGGTTGTTGTCTGCGGCCGTTACTGTCACTGTCACCGTGTCTTGCGCTGTTGCGCCTTCATTATCGGTTACGGTCAAAGTGAAGGTAAGCGCTTCATCTTGGCTGACTTGTGCTACTGAAAAATTGGCAGAGGCACTTGTTGCATTTTCTAGAGTGACGCCAGTACCGCTGGTTTGCTCCCAAAGATAACTAACAATTTGACCGTCGTTATCGCGTGACGCTGAACCATCCAATGTGACAGTAGCAGGCCCTTCAACTGTAACGTTGTTACCAGCGTTGGCATTCGGCGCGCGATTGCCAACGGTAGTCTGCAGCCCTTCATGCATGGCGTTCAGAATATCGCCATTATCAGCATCAATTTCCCATGAGAAGAGGCCAGCCAAACCTAAACTGCGAGCGTATGCGCCTTTGGCTTTAACAGAGCGCTCATCATCAAATGTGATAAGTTCACCAGTGGTACGATTCCAAACCCAAGCCGCTTCCGCTTGTGCATCGTAGCCGTATTCAAACCCATTGATACCTTGACTATTGGCACCAAGCATAAAGGCTTTAACCCCTTTATAGTCGATAACCCCGTCTTCCCAGACCCCTTGAGCAGTTGAGCCTTTGAGTTTACCTGTTGCGCTTCCCGTCATGGGATCGCCGGCGGTCGTTAGTGTATCCGGTGTCACGCCTTCCCAGCCACGGCCGTACATAGCGGCACCGAGAACCAGTTTATTGGCGGGAACACCTTGATCAAGGAGGATCTGAATTCCATTATCTGCGGTGTACGCTGGACCTTTATATGGAACGCCTTCGGCATCGGTGCCTGAGCCATCACACTGACCCTCGCGCATAAATTCGCCACAATAAAGACCGGCTTGATGGCCGGGAACGTTGTTCCAGCCGCCATAAAAGTCGTACGTCATTGTGAAGATGTAGTCCATGTACTGGACCGCTTCTGCATAATCAACGTCTTCAAGTTTGTCGTGCCCCATACCGATGGCAGACGAAAGCTCGTAAGTGCGTCCGTTTTGTTCTTCAAGCTCGTCAAGCATTGCACGTAATTCACGCATCAAAGCAATATACGCATCGCCATCATTTTCAGGATCGCCAAGATTAGCCGCTTCGCCGCCCCCTCCTGGGTATTCCCAATCAATATCGACACCGTCGTAAAATTTCCATGTATTAAGAAATTCTTTTACTGACGCAACAAAGACGTCGCGATTGGCTTTGTCTGTGAAGCTATAGAAGGGGTCAGATAGCGTCCAGCCACCGATAGAAGGGAGAATTTTGAGGTCAGGCTTGCGCTGTTTTAGCGCCATCAGCATGGCATAGTTCCCCTTGATGGGCGAACTGAATTCATGACCTGCTTGGGGAAAGCTTTTTTGATACGCTGCCCATGGGTCGTGAATGACCACTTCAAAATCATCCATTCCCTGACAAGCTGTTTGCAGGGCATTAAAACTGTTACCGCCAACAGATTTAACCGATTCATTCGGACCACAGATTGGAATAAATCCATAAATAATGTGGGTCAGATTGTCTACGGGAATGTTATCAACGGTGTAATCACGCCCATAAATACCCCATTCCACAAAATAGGTGCCAACAACCGTATCCGGAGTCGTGCCAAATGTTTTGTTATTGGGATCAATATTCATCGCAAGTGGATCTAAATGGGCACCATCGGTATCGGCAACAACGATTTCCGCGGCTTCGCTGGTGCTACATCCTGTGTCATCACACGCTTCTATCGTCAACTGATAGCGACCGCCTTGACCATATTGAAAATCCGCACTGGTTTGCGCACCTGTAATATCGCCAGACGCGACTTTGACGCCGTCAAAATAAATATGGTAGGTATCGCCGGGCGTACCGCTCCATTGATTGAACTTGATACTAATGTCTGCTTGATCTTTGTAAGTTACCATCTGGTCATAACCAGATGTCGTTTCCATTGCCAACTCGATTTTGGAGAACTGCAAATTATTTGAGCCGTAAACATCTACGCTTGGGGTCGCGGGCGCGGCTACTGCGGTGCCGCTAAGAGCAAAAAGCACACCAGTGGCACACAGAGTAAGTCGTTTCATATCCATATTCTCGTGTTATGTGAGTGGTCCTACCGAATTTGCGTCAAAGACATCACTATTTTTCCGTAATAAATGAAGGAGCAAAAATCGATAGTGAATCGTCAACACACGGCTCATTTCTTAAAGCAAATGACTTAAATGAGGTAAGTTGCGCTGACAAAAAACAGTATTTGTTGATGATTATTTCTTATGCAAAAAAAGAAAGCGAGAATTTGGCAGAGCACTCAAAAGAGGTCGAATGTTATCATTTTGTTGCGTTCATTTACGACGGAAAGTTAATTTTATAAAATGCAACCATGTGCACTGCCAAATGGCGCTCGATAAAATAAGAGTTGAGGTCACTTAGGTATATCTAGTTCAATGTAAAACCATAAGTTTTTCATACGACTTAAATTGTAGGAGTCGCTAATTTGAGTCAGTGTCCCACTTGGTAATCCGCTGATCACTGGCCTATTTGTTGAGGGAGCCTTGCTGATTCGAGCCGAAAAAATAGTTTTGAATGAGCAATGATATTGGTTACACCAAGGAGACAGTGAATGAAACAGATTGCACCGATCATAATGATATTCGCGCTAGCAGGTTGCACCACGATGACATACCCAACGAGCCAAAGTCCTGCTGTGTGGGAGGAGTTTGGACAGACACAAGCGTTGGACGGTGAGCTTAAAATGACGGAGACAGGACTGATGGCAAAAGCCCCTGTTGTCGATCCTGGGCTCTATCAAGCATACAGTTCGGGATATGATGCAGGCCTAGCGGTTTACTGTAATCGAGACCCTTATGAAATGGGCATCAGTGGTGAGATTTACCGGGGCATTTGCGATGGTATTAATCCTTCCTTTGCCGACGACTACAATGAGGGCATGGAGATGGGAAACAGTGGCTTCACCGGCGATTATTAGGAGAGCAAAGCCCACTCGTGTCACCTATACCCAAATAACTTGAAGATGCAGGTAGGCGACCAGCGAACAAAGCCTCTGAGCACTTCGTGAACATAGACAGACTATGTGATGAGGTTTGTAAGTGCCCGTGAACACCGCTGCTACCTCAAGTGGGACGGGTATATCCGTTAGGCAGCGAATTCGTCAGGAATAACTCATTAGTCGATTTAAACGGAAAAGCCCGCAACGAAAACGCTGCGGGCTTTAGGTGTATGGTCGGACTGAGAGGATTTGAACCTCCGACCCCCGACACCCCATGACGGTGCGCTACCAAGCTGCGCTACAGTCCGATGGAGGTACAATAGTCGGATTGGCGATGAGCGTCAAGGGGTTGTTTGCTAACAATATTCGATTTTCGGTGTGTTTGATTAAAAGCCGAGCGATTTGCCTCATTTGTGGCTAAATCGTCACATCGATTGACTGACTGTTAGTCGCGCGCCGTTCTCGTCGATAGCGTCTTTCATACCATTGATATCGTAATTTGTGATTGTCGCACGCGGATCTTCTGGCTCTGCGACGGCGCTCTTGACGATAGAGACCGTTGATTAGCACAGTGTCATCAATGTCACCCTCGTTACAAGAGGTTTGGAATGAGTGTCGATGATTTTTCATTATTCAGGTCACTTAGAATGTCCAGTCAACATTGCCTCCAGTCAGCGTAGCAATGGGCGAGGCGAGGTTCAGGTCAACAGACGAAAGTGAATTGAAAAAACAAGAGCAAGATCTCTTTTTGAGCTTTAAATTAAAAAAAGCGGTCGATTCTCTTGAAAAAGCCGCTATTGTCCCCATTTCTGAAACGTCTTATCACATCACCTAAGCTTAGCGGTGCAATTTAACACTCTGTTGCGCAGTTTTATCGCGGGTGAGGCGATTCTTTTGGTAAATTAGGCCATTGATTGCGCACATAGTGGCGCGTGTCTCGACAGTCGCGGTACAGATCGCTAGAATGTCGCGTCGAATTGCTGTCCTGAGACTAATTGGAGATACCTTTTGGGTTATCACGTTTTTGTGAGTCGTGAAGATATCGCTGAATAGTCTGATGTTGCCTTGCAGCATCAATACTCGATGAATCAAGTGTTCGGACAGAGCACAAACAAGGATGAAGCCAACTTTCGCAACATATCATGTTGAATTTGATGGCTCCTATGCTCAGTCAAACTGAGCCTTTTTTGAGGTTTATAAATAATGCAAGTTACTGTTGAAACGCTAGAAGGCCTAGAGCGCCGCCTTAACATTACTGTTCCTGCTGCAAACATCGAAGATGCAGTGACAGCGGAACTACGCAACATCGCGAAAAACCGTCGTTTTGATGGTTTCCGTAAAGGTAAAGTGCCACTAAAAATGGTTGCACAGATGTACGGCAAAGCAGTGCGTCAAGATGTGCTTGGCGAAGTGATGCAACGTCATTTCATCGAAGCGATCATCAAAGAAAAAATCAACCCAGCGGGCGCACCAACATTCGCTCCAGTTGAAAATGCTGCAGGCGTAGACTTAGTGTTCACAGCAACGTTTGAAGTTTACCCTGAAGTTGAGCTGAAAGGCCTAGAAAACATCACAGTAGAAAAGCCAGTTGCTGAAGTAAAAGAGTCTGACGTTGAAGAGATGATCGAGACACTTCGTAAGCAACAAGCGACTTGGAAAGAAGCTGATGTGGCAGCAGAAGCTGGTACTCGTGCAACAATCGATTTCGTTGGTTCTATCGATGGTGAAGAGTTTGAAGGCGGTAAAGCTGAAAACTTCCCTCTAGAAATGGGCGCAGGCCGCATGATCCCTGGTTTTGAAGACGGTATCACCGGCAAAACAGCAGGCATGGAATTTGAAATTGATGTGACGTTCCCTGAAGATTACCACGCTGAAAACCTAAAAGGTAAAGCGGCTAAGTTTGTTATCAAACTGAGCAAGGTAGAAACTCGTGAACTGCCAGAACTTAACGAAGAATTTGTGGCTAAGTTCGGCGTTGCAGAAGGTGGCCTAGACGCGCTTAAAGCTGAAGTGCGTAAGAACATGGAACGCGAACTGAAGCAAGCTGTTAAAAATCGCATCAAAGATCAAGCCATCGACGGCTTGGTGAAAGAGAACGATATTGACGTACCAAGTGCACTTATTGACCAAGAAATCAATGTGCTACGTCAACAAGCGGCACAACGTTTTGGTGGCAACGTAGAAGCGGCTGCGCAGCTTCCTCGTGAACTTTTTGAAGAGCAAGCAAAACGTCGCGTTGTCGTTGGTCTGCTTCTTGGTGAAGTGATCAAAACCAACGAACTTAAAGCGGATGAAGAGAAAGTGAAATCGCTAATCGAAGAGATGGCGACTGCATATGAAGATCCTTCAGAAGTTATTGCTTACTACGAGCAAAACGAAGAGATGATGAACAACATGCGCAATCTTGCTCTAGAAGAGCAAGCTATTGAAGCGATCATCGCTAAAGCGCAAGTTGCAGAGAAAGAAGTTGGCTTTAACGAACTGATGAACAAGCCTGCTTAATCTGCCATATCTTTGGTAGAAAAGTTGACGAACCGTTAATTTGTCTGCTAACAATGGTCCGTATGATAGTCGTCATTCGGGCCATTTATTTTAGGGATATAACAATATGAGCTACCAAGAGAAAAATGCCATGTCACCAATCATTGATGCATTGGTACCCATGGTTATCGAGCAAACCTCCCGTGGTGAACGTTCTTTCGATATTTACTCTCGTCTACTGAAAGACCGCATTATTTTTCTAACCGGACAAGTTGAAGATCACATGGCAAACCTTGTGGTTGCGCAGTTGCTTTTCCTTGAGTCTGAAAATCCGGATAAAGACATTTTCTTATACATTAACTCTCCGGGTGGTAGTGTGACTGCGGGTATGGCGATTTACGATACCATGCAGTTTATTAAGCCGAATGTCAGCACGCTGTGCACAGGTCAAGCCTGTTCTATGGGAGCGTTTTTGCTGGCAGGTGGTGCGCCGGGTAAACGTTTTGCGCTGCCAAATTCACGAGTGATGATTCATCAACCGCTTGGTGGTTTCCAAGGGCAAGCGTCAGACATTCAAATTCATGCCCAAGAGATTTTGACTATCAAGGGCAAACTGAACAAATTGTTGGCTGAACACTCAGGTCAACCATTAGAAGTGATTGAGCGCGATACAGATCGCGATAATTTCATGTCAGCACAGCAAGCGGCTGATTATGGCATTATTGACTCAGTGCTGACCCACCGCGGTCAGTAAACTAAGCAGCGCAATTTAACTGAATCTGATATACACTCAATTGTAATGAGTTAAGGCTACGAGGTTAGCGAATGACAGACAAAGGCAAAGAGGGCGGTAACGGTAAGCTGTTGTATTGCTCTTTCTGCGGCAAAAGCCAACACGAAGTCCGTAAGCTGATCGCAGGTCCTTCGGTCTACATCTGTGATGAATGTGTCGATTTGTGTAACGACATTATTCGCGAAGAAATTAAAGATGTGTTACCGAAGAAAGAATCTGAGGCGTTACCGACGCCGAAACAGATTCGCGGTCACCTTGACGACTACGTTATTGGTCAAGAACATGCAAAGAAGGTACTTGCTGTAGCGGTATATAATCACTATAAGCGTTTGCGTAATGGTGATACCACTAGTGAAGGCGTTGAGCTCGGCAAAAGTAATATTCTACTTATTGGCCCAACGGGAAGTGGTAAAACGCTACTCGCAGAGACCCTTGCACGTTTCCTTGATGTACCGTTTACCATGGCAGACGCAACAACACTAACCGAAGCGGGTTATGTTGGTGAAGATGTTGAGAACATCATTCAGAAACTGCTGCAAAAATGCGATTACGACGTTGCAAAAGCGGAGCGCGGCATCGTCTACATTGACGAAATTGATAAGATTTCGCGTAAAGCGGAAAACCCGTCTATCACTCGCGATGTTTCTGGCGAAGGCGTTCAGCAAGCATTGTTGAAGTTGGTTGAAGGCACAATTGCCTCTGTGCCACCACAAGGTGGGCGCAAGCACCCGCAACAAGAGTTCTTGCAAGTTGACACGTCTAAAATCCTCTTTATCTGTGGCGGCGCATTTGCTGGCTTGGATAAAGTGATTGAGCAGCGTGTTGCAACAGGAACAGGAATCGGTTTTGCTGCCGAAGTTCGCTCAAAAGACGACATGAAAAACGTTGGCGAGTGGTTTACTCAGGTTGAACCAGAAGATTTGGTAAAATACGGACTTATTCCAGAATTCATTGGTCGTTTGCCTGTCACGGCAACACTGACTGAATTGGATGAAGAAGCTCTGATTCAAATTCTCTGTGAGCCGAAAAACGCGTTAACCAAGCAGTATGCCGCGTTGTTTGAACTTGAAAATGCCGAACTTGAGTTCCGTGAAGACGCGCTACGCGCCATTGCAAAAAAAGCGATGGAGCGCAAGACAGGTGCGCGTGGTTTACGTTCAATTCTCGAAGGTGTGTTGCTTGATACCATGTATGACTTGCCATCAACAAACGATGTGAGCAAAGTGGTTATCGATGAATCAGTCATCAAGGGCGAGTCTGATCCCTTACTGATTTATAGCAACAGCGAAACGCAAGCTGCTAGCTCCGAGTAAATCCGCAATATCCGACTAAGGGGGTAAGTTATTACCCCCTTTTTTTATTCTTTTATTGAATCCCAAAAAATTGCCCCCATATACAGCGTAAAGTAACGCGTAAACGTAAAGCGGAAGAGAGAATTATATGAACTTGGAACGTTCCGAGCGTATCGAGATCCCCGTACTGCCACTGCGTGATGTGGTAGTTTACCCTCATATGGTGATTCCTTTATTTGTTGGCCGAGAGAAATCAATCAGCTGTTTAGAAGCAGCGATGGAAAATAATAAGCAAGTATTGCTGGTCGCCCAAAAGCAAGCTGACACAGACGAACCTACCCGCGACGATCTGTTTGAAATGGGTACAGTTGCAACGATTTTGCAATTGCTTAAGCTGCCCGATGGCACAGTCAAAGTACTGGTTGAAGGCCAGCAGCGCGCCAAAATTGAGCGTTATCTCGACAGTGAATTTTTCTTGGCTGAAGCGCAGTTTGTTCAAACTCCTGAACTGGATGAGCGTGAGCAAGAAGTGATTGTTCGCAGTGCGACGAATCAGTTTGAAGGTTTTATTAAGCTCAATAAAAAAATTCCACCTGAAGTGCTCACGTCACTCAATGGCATTGATGATGCTGCGCGTTTGGCCGACACCATCGCGGCTCATATGCCACTCAAGTTAAATGATAAGCAGCAAGTGCTCGAGCTTGTTGACGTCACTGCACGGCTTGAGTTTTTGATGGGGCAAATGGAGTCAGAAATTGACTTGCTGCAAGTTGAGAAGCGCATCCGTAACCGCGTGAAAAAGCAGATGGAAAAATCTCAGCGCGAGTATTACCTCAATGAGCAAATGAAGGCAATCCAAAAAGAACTCGGTGAAATGGAAGATGCTCCAGACGAGTTTGAAAGTCTTAAGCAAAAGATTGAAGAGTCTAAAATGCCTGCTGAGGCGCGCGAAAAGACGGAGCAAGAATTACAAAAGCTGAAGATGATGTCGCCGATGTCTGCTGAGGCGACTGTCGTGCGCAGCTACATTGATTGGATGATCAGTGTGCCGTGGGCGAAGCGTTCTAAAGTGAAGAAAAACTTAGCCAAAGCCGAAGAAATCTTGAACGAAGATCATTATGGCCTTGAACGAGTAAAAGAACGCATTCTTGAGTATTTGGCGGTGCAAAATCGTATTAACAAGTTGAAAGGACCGATTCTGTGTTTGGTTGGTCCTCCGGGTGTTGGTAAAACATCGCTTGGGCGTTCAATTGCATCAGCTACCGGTCGTCAGTACGTCCGCATGGCATTGGGTGGCGTGCGTGATGAAGCGGAAATTCGCGGTCACCGTCGCACCTATATTGGTTCACTACCGGGCAAGCTGATTCAGAAAATGGCAAAAGTGGGAGTGAAAAACCCACTGTTTTTGCTCGATGAAATTGACAAAATGTCGTCGGACATGCGTGGCGATCCTGCTTCTGCGCTGTTGGAAGTTTTAGATCCAGAGCAGAATAACTCGTTTAATGATCACTACCTTGAAGTTGATTACGACCTGTCTGATGTGATGTTTGTTGCGACATCAAACTCAATGAACATTCCAGGCCCATTACTTGACCGTATGGAAGTGATTCGTCTTTCAGGTTACACCGAAGATGAGAAGCTGAATATTGCAAAACGCCATCTGGTTGACAAACAAGTTAAACGTAATGGTTTGAAACCTAATGAGATTGTCATTGAGGACTCGGCGATTACAGGCATTATTCGTTACTACACTCGCGAAGCCGGTGTACGTGGCCTTGAGCGTGAAATTTCAAAGATCTGCCGTAAAGCGGTCAAGAATATTCTGCTTGATCCGACGTTAAAATCAGTGACTGTTTCAATGGACAATCTGAAAGAGTTTCTCGGCGTGCAGCGATTTGATTACGGTAAGGCTGACGACAGTAACCGCATTGGGCAAGTGACTGGCTTGGCATGGACGGAAGTGGGCGGTGATTTGCTCACCATCGAAACGGAAGCGATGCCAGGCAAAGGCAAATTGACTCAGACTGGCTCTTTGGGCGATGTGATGCAAGAGTCAATCCAAGCGGCAATGACAGTGGTTCGCTCACGCGCAGAAAAGTTGGGTATTAATACCGACTTTTATGAGAAAAAGGATATTCATGTCCATGTGCCGGAAGGCGCCACCCCGAAAGATGGTCCAAGTGCGGGTATTGCTATGTGTACCGCATTGGTGTCGAGCTTGACCGGCAATCCTGTTAAAGGTGATGTCGCTATGACGGGTGAAATTACCCTGCGTGGCGAAGTGCTACCAATTGGTGGATTGAAAGAGAAGCTTCTTGCGGCACATCGTGGTGGTATTAAAACCGTCTTAATCCCGAAAGATAACGAGCGTGACTTGGAAGAGATTCCGGAGAATGTCATCGCAGATCTTAAAGTGATTCCAGTACAATGGATTGATGAAGTACTCAATGTTGCTCTTGAGCGCGCACCCGAAGGGGTTGAGTTTGGTGTCTCAAAATAGTGATGTGCTCCAAAAATAAGTAAAACTCTACGCTGACAAAGTCAAAAAGGCTTGTCAGCGTTTTTTTTGGGCGCTAAGTTAATCTCCGAAGGCTGCTAGCCCTTATCTAATAAGGCTTGGCAGTAGTGGTTAGATATAAAATTATGGACGTCATCTACAACAATAACGACAGATGGCAGTAAGGGGAATAACTGTGAACAAAACTCAACTTGTAGAATCTATTGCAGCAAATGCTGATATATCTAAAGCTTCCGCTGGCCGTGCCCTAGACGCATTCATTGAAGCTGTTAGCAATACTTTAGAAACTGGCGATCAAGTAGCGCTCGTTGGCTTTGGTACTTTCAGTGTGCGCACTCGTGCAGCGCGTACGGGTCGTAACCCTAAAACGGGGCAAGAAATCCAAATCCCTGAAGCAAAAGTGCCTGCATTCAAAGCTGGCAAAGCACTGAAAGACGCTTGTAACTAAGTTTGATGTATTTTTGGTCGAACGAGGCCACGGTTGTCGGTTTTAGAAACAAGTACAATTGAACTTTTTTAATTTCTGCGCATCGTACTGATGCGCTTTTCTTTTTCTGATATTATCGGCGACATTATTTATTTCAGAAGCAATTCGCTTCGTTCGTGGAGAACAGTAACATTATGATGGATCGATTACGCGAAGGCGTGAACAGCATCGCGGTGAAAATTATCCTGGGTTTGATTATCCTTTCTTTTATCTTTACCGGCGTTGGTGGTCTTGTAGGTAACGGTGGTAACGCCGCGGCAAAAGTGGGTAACAATGAAATCCCACGCGGTGAGTTTGAAATCGCATATCAAAACGAACGCAACCGAATGCAAGCTCAAATGGGCGATTATTTTGCGCAGTTGCTTGCCGATCCTGCCTATGTTGAGCAATTCCGCCGTTCAGTACTGGATCGCATGATCAACGATGCATTGATTGACCAGCAAGCGCAGTCGATGGGGCTTCGCGTCAGTGACGCTCAAGTGCGTAGCGAAATTCTGGCCATGACAGAGTTCCAACGTGACGGTCAATTTGACCAAGAAATCTACCAAGCGGCACTTCGTCGTGCAGGTTTTACTCCGGACTCGTTTGCAAGCTACATGCGCAGCCAAATGGTTCGTGATCAATTAATGGCGGCGTTGAGCACCAGTGAGTTCTCTCTACCTAATGAAATCGCGCTACAAGGTAAGCTCTTTACTCAAACGCGCGATATTCGTACGTTAACCATTGGCCTTCAAGAGTTTGCTGACAAAGTGACACTTAACGAAGAGCAAATTCAGCAGTATTACGAGCAAAATCCAGAAATGTTCACTCGCCCTGAACAGGTCAAAGTCTCTTATGTTGAGCTGTCAGCCAATGCGCTTAAAGAGCAAATTGAGATTTCTGACGAGCAAGCTGAGCAACATTACCAGCAGCAGTTGGACAAATACTCTTCTGCTGAGCAGCGTCGCGTAAGCCATATTTTGCTTAGTGATGCCGCTGCCGCTGACGCTGTTGCGAAAACTCTAGCCGAAGGCGCTGATTTTGCAGAGCTGGCGAAAGAGAAATCAGAAGATTTTGGTAGTGCTGAAAATGGCGGCGACCTTGGCTTTATCGAAAGGGGCGTTATGGACCCAGCGTTTGAAGATGCGGCGTTTGCTTTAACCAATGTTGGTGATGTGTCTGCGGTGGTTGAGTCTGATTTTGGTTTCCACATCATTAAACTTGATGAGTTGACTAAGGCGCAAGCGAAGCCGTTTGCCGAAGTCTCTGCACAGATCAAAGCTGAGCTACGCGATAGTCAAGCGGTTGAGCAATTCTATCAATTGCAGACCGAGCTGGAAAAAGTGGCGTTCGAATACCCAGATTCCTTGGACGATGCTGCGAATGCTGTCAATTTGCCAGTACAAACGACGGATTTCATCTCTCAAATTGATGCGCCAGAGGTACTACAAAACCCTGCCATTGCTGCGGCAATTGAAAGCCCAGAAGTGAAAGAAGATGGTTTGAATTCTGAGGCAATCGAAATTGCACCTGAGCACATTTTGGTGGTTCGCGTAGAAGACGTGCGTGATGAAACAGTATTGCCTTTGCAAGAAGTTCAAGCGCAAGTTGTTGCCGAACTATCACGCGTAAAGGGCGAAGAGCAGGCAGTCGCATTAGCCGATAAAGTGGTCGCTGATTTGAATGCCGGTAACGACGCGGTATTGGCAGAAAACGGGTTGAGTTTTGGTGAATCAGAACAAATTGATCGCTCTTCAAACCTTGCGATGACTGTTTTTGCGATGCCAAAACCACAAGCGGATAAGCCTGTGTTTGCGAAAAACAAAGCTGCCAATGGTGATATCACCGTCATTGAATTGGACGCTGTAACTGCGGAGCTCGATCCAGCGATTGTTCCTCAGGTAGCTGCGCAACTTGAGCGTGTTTCTAGTCAACAAGACTTGGCTTCTGTTATCGCGGTATTACGTGCTAATGCAGATATTGAGTATTTTGTTGTCAGTAACTAATCGCCAGTTCCCCTTTTAAGGGGAGGTGATTTGTTGCACTAGCGACGTTTGCCATCGAGCAATGGATAGCGGGTGTAACTATGCTGTTTATCAAAACGGGCCATGAAAGTGGCCCGTTTTATTTTTCTTTAAAATCAGTACATTAACTGTGATTTTGTGGCTAAGGTTCTTGCTAGATTCTACAGTTTGCTAGGGGCTATGGATAGCTTTCATCACACACTGGTGCGTTAGTGTCACAAATCAATTTTAGAGAGAGGGATAAATATGCGAAAATGTTGTCATTGGTTGTTATTAGGTCAGACTGTAAAGAAACGTATTGCTGTAGTGATGTTAGCCGTGGGAATGGCGATGCCTTATGCACTGGCCGATGAGCAAATTGCCGCGAAAGGCGATCCTTTTGAAGGGATTGAGATCACAGTCAATATTAACCAAGCATCTGCGCAAGAAATTGCTGACCTACTCGTGGGGATCGGAATAAAGAAAGCCGAAGACATCGTCAGCTATCGTCAAGAGCATGGTCACTTTGACTCGCTTGAAAGCTTAGATCAAGTGAAAGGAATTGGCCCTTCCACATTGGCTAAGAATAAAACGCGAATTTTATTTAAGTAAGCCGTGCTTAACTTGCACACTGCGGTATCGTTTGTGGTAGTGCGTTATATAACCTAATACAAGACCACCTAATAGGCCGAAAGCGTGCGCCTCCGTTGCGATATCGGCCTCTATCCACTGAGCTGTTTGTGGTGATGCGCCATTCCACAGTTCGTATATCACCTTAATGATAATTCCGGTAACCAGCAGCCAGCTTGAGCGACGACCTTGAAGCGCCTCGCTGAGCGCCCAATAACTGAACAAACCGTGTAAGACGCCAGAGAGCCCCACGTAAATTGACATATTAGTGAATAAATTACTCAGCCCGATCACGACGCTCAGCGCCAGCATCAGTGCCAAAGTTTCACGCCACGACGGGCGAAAAATCCAGCCTATAGCCCATAATGCGGCAAGATTGATACTAAGGTGGACGAGGTTGGTATGAGTAAAGTTTCCTGTTACTATCCGCCACCATTCGCCTTGATGAATTGCACTGGCATGCCACTGTGCCCATTCACTGGCGGCGGGGAGTTGCAGCAATGCCGCGCAACAGCTGATAAGCAGAAATAACAACGAAAGGTTCACGTTATGGTGTCTCGCTATTGTGATCAATGTGGTAAAGCGCGCAAAGCGTGTTTGTGTGCATCCATCAGACGTATACCGTCCGACAGCGACGTTATCATTCTTCAGCACTCGAGTGAAGTCCACCGTGCGCTGGGTACCGCTCGCATTCTCGCCTTATCGTTAGAACGATGTACGCTTTTGGTTGGCGAGGATTTTTCACAGTGTGACGCATTAAACGCTCTTATCAACGATGAGCATTATCAATGTTGCGTTTTGTTCCCAAGTGAGCAGGCTCATCGGGTCAATAATGAGAATACGTGGCGTGACGTCAATAAACCATTGCGAATCATCATTCTCGATGGAACGTGGAAAAAAGCCTACAAAATGTGGCAGCTTGCGACCAATTTGCATCATCTTACGATGATTCAGTTACCTTTGGATCTCATCGGCAACTATCGAATTCGTAAAGCGCCAACAGCAAACAGTTTATCCACTGTTGAAGCTGGGTTTCATCTTTTGCGCCTCATTGAGCCGCAGCGAGACTTTTCGCCGTTGATGGACGCATTTGACGCGATGATCGCCTATCAAATTGCGCAGATGCCAGAGGGCGTTTTTGAGCGAAATTACAGTGATTCAAATCGCGCTTGATTCCTATCCGCCTAATCAAAAGGTTAAAATTGCGAGATCTTATCCGTGAGATGAAAACAGCTGTTGATGCAAGCGCCTTGCATGACCATCGGTCATAGAGGAAATGAAATCGGCAATGACGCGCATTTGAGCCGACGACGCGTCCTCACTCAGCCACTGGCTTTTCACTTCTAAGGGCAACAAGCGTGCTGGGTCGGCGCTGAATGCTTCAAAAAGATCCATGATGATCTGCTGGCCTTTATATTCCACCATCTGAACGCTTGACGCTTGAATGACGTATTCGCTCACAAAGCGTTTGAGGATCTCAAGCGCACGCGTCATTGGTGCCTCTAATGTGGCATTGTATTGCAGCAGCGGTGTGGTGAAATTCGGTTCGACCAATTCTAATCTGATGCTGGTCAATAGCGCATTCACCATCCCGCCAATCGCATCTTTGCGTTGGTAGTGATGGCCACTAAATAGCATATCGCTTAATGAGTGAACGTGTTCGGTAAACCAAGAATCACCACACTGCTCAAGTGCTGGTTCGGCATGGGCGCGCCATAAGTGTTGGTCAACGAGCCCAAGCACTATGGCATCTTCAAGATCATGAACACCGTAGGCAATGTCGTCGGCCAACTCCATGATTGAGCAATCCAGAGACTTATAACGCGGCTTGCGATGACAATCTTGGCTTATGGGCTCGCTGCGGAGCTGACTAAATCGCTGGCGATCGGCTTCACTGAGCGGCGCAAGCACCCAAGTTAGTCGCGCCTCATCACAGTCATAGATACCTTTGGCGGGCGACCACTCTTTTGCTTTGATTTGGCGCGAGTTATTAGCTGGAAATGGCCGCTGTGGCGCGCAGGTCTGACTGATAAGCGCAGGATACTTCATCAGCCCCAGCAGCGTTCGTCGCGCGAGGTTCATACCAAAGTGCTCAGTATAGGGTTCGAGCTTGGTTACAATGCGAAATGTTTGCGCGTTGCCTTCAAATCCGCCGTGCTCCCGCATCATGTAGTTTAAGGCGGCTTCGCCACCGTGACCGTAGGGCGGGTGCCCAATATCGTGAGCTAAACAGAGCGAATCAATTAAGCTGTCTGAGGGTAATAGGGCGCGGCATTCAGGGTGCTTCTTCTTCAATTGCGCCACAATTCCAGTGCCCAATTGCGCCGCTTCTAATGAGTGAGTGAGTCGAGTGCGATGGAAGTCGGTTTGACTGTCGCCATGAACTTGTGTTTTTGCTTGCAGGCGGCGAAATGCTGCCGAGTGGAGTATTCGGGCTCGGTCGCGCTGAAAGGGGCTGCGATGATCGTCACGACGAATTTTGTGTTCATCATCATGGCGTTTTTGCCAGGCCGCACTGATAGCAAATTCCACAACTCAACTCCATTTGATTGATTAGCTTATTTCGTCCAATGATAGCTCAAAGCTTGGCGCAAAAATACGCAGGAAATAATCCATTTCTTCACTGCGCCGCTCTTGTAATGTGATTTCTAGGCGTTTTTTTGCCCGAGCATACTCGTGGTTTCCTGCGCTGAGCTCTTCAACACATTTAAGATACGCACACAGAGCGTCCGCCTGTTTGACGACAGCAGCGCTTTGCACACAGGCATGCTGTGAAACGACAAAGGGGGCGAAGTCTTGTTGCAACTCTGGCGGCAACATTGAGAGTAATTTCTCCTCGGCGGCGGCTTCGATTTTTTTGTATTCTTTGGCGATGTCAGGGTTAAAGTATTTGATAGGTGTTGGCAAGTCGCCGGTGAGAACCTCACTGCTATCATGATACATGGCGAGTAATGCGACGCGCTCTGGATTGAGTGTCCCGTTAAAGAAACGGTTCTTAATCATCGCCAATGCATGGGCAACAAAGGCCACTTGTAAGCTATGTTCAGAGACGTTCTCGGCACTGACGGAGCGCATTAAAGGCCAGCGCTGAATCAGCTTCATTCGCGCGAGGTGAGCAAAAAAGTGGCTGGGGGTTTGGTCTGTCATCGCGGGCTCCAAAAACGGAAAAAGCACTCTATTTTCCTATATCTTGGTTATTAATAGAGTGCTTTTGCAAATATATACCTTTGCTATTTGAAGTGGCAGCGCTTTTCTCTAAAAAAATTAAGGGCTGGCGCTCACAAACCTCATCACATCGTTTCTCTATGTTGATGAAGTGCTCAGAGGCTTTGCTCGTTTACCGCCTATCTGTCTCTTCAAATGGTTTGGGTATACGCAGGGTTACGAACGTTTGACCCTCTACGATTATTGGCGATACGTCGCCAAGAAACGTTCAAAACGTCCGATGGCCGTTTCGAGATCGTCAACGTGTGGCAGCGTGACAATTCGGAAATGGTCCGGTTTGGGCCAGTTAAAGCCTGTACCTTGAACCAATAGCACTTTCTCTTGAACCAAAAAGTCAAATACCATCTTTTGGTCGTCAACAATATGATATTTCTTAGTGTCAATTTTGGGGAAAAGGTACAGAGCGCCCTTGGGCTTGACGCAAGAGACGCCAGGCACTTGGTTGATTAGTTCCCATGCGCGGTCACGCTGCTCAAGCAAACGGCCACCCGGTAGAATAAGCTCATTGATACTTTGATAACCACCAAGTGCGGTTTGTACGGCGTGCTGCATGGGGACATTCGCGCACAAGCGCATTGAGGCGAGCATATCAAGCCCACTGACATAACCTTGAGCAAGATGGCGCGGACCGGTCAAAAACATCCAGCCCACACGGAACCCGCAAATGCGGTAGGCTTTGGAAAGCCCATTGAACGTCACAACCAATACGTCATCGGTCAAAGTGGCTACCGAAGTATGGGTGGCACCATCGTAAAGAATTTTATCGTAAATTTCGTCTGCGAAGATGATGAGGTTATGTTGGCGCGCAATCTCAATCACTTCCAATAAAAAGTCGCGACTGTAGACCGCACCCGTTGGGTTATTTGGGTTAATCAGAACGATACCACGAGTGTTCGGCGTGATTTTACTCTTGATATCATTTAAGTCAGGGTACCAATCCGACTCTTCGTCACACAGGTAGTGCACCGCATTGCCGCCAGAAAGCGATACCGCAGCGGTCCAAAGCGGATAATCTGGCGCTGGCACCAACATTTCATCGCCGTTGTTGAGTAGCGCTTGCATTGCCATCACGATGAGTTCAGAAGCACCGTTACCGATGTAAACATCTTCAACATCAAGAGAGCGTATGCCTTTACGTTGATAATGCTGAACAACCGCTTTACGCGCAGAATAAAGACCTTTTGAATCCGCATAGCCTTGCGAGGTTGGCAAATTACGAATGACGTCGACCAAAATTTCGTCAGGGGCGTCAAAACCAAACGGGGCAGGGTTGCCAATGTTTAGTTTTAGAATTTTCTGTCCCTCTTCTTCCATACGCTTAGCATGTTTGAGTACAGGTCCGCGTATGTCATAGCATACATTGTCGAGTTTTGACGACATCTCGATATTTTGCATTTCAAAAGTCCTAAAAAAGCGCTAATTACATGATTAAGTTACATCACTTCGTTAATTAATAGAATAAAAAACTAGATATTGTCGTAAACAAATCTCGTCTTATCAGCCCATGATGTCACAAGCTCTACAAAAACTGTGATATAGCCTTGATTTGGCAAGGGTCTATACATAGAGTACGCTCAATAATCATAGGTCCCAAGGGCTTCGAGGTTACTTTGTTAAATTTTGCACACGTCGTCAACGACCTGATCACACGTGTTCAACGCGCCGATAGCTTGCAAACGCAGGTTGTTATGCCGCTGTCTTGCCCACCATTTGAGCTGATTGATTGGTTAGCGGCTCAAGAGGTCTATCCACAATGTTATTGGCAATCGCGTGATGGCAGCGAAGAAGTGGCCGCGCTTGGTCAACTTCGTATGTTTTCTGAATTGACTCCTGCCTATGAGGTGCTTTCTGCGGGCCAGCGGGTCTGGGGCGGCCGCTCGTTTGATGGTGGCACGGATAAGAATCCGCAGCACGAGGCCGCGTTCTTTTTTTTACCCCTGATTGAACTGATGCGAACTGGCGCCAAAGAGAGTGCTCAGTGGCATTGTGTCGTCAACTTGAGCCCTGATCGACAAGCTCAAATCACTGCATTGCAACAGTTGAATTGGGCACCAAAATCATTGCTAGCCATCAAATTGCAAATTCGTCATTTAGAACATACACCCAGCCAAGCTCAGTGGCACCAATTGGTCAATGATGCGCTGATTGAAATTGAGCAAGAAAACTTTAAGAAGGTGGTACTCGCTCGACAATCCACGGTGACATTAGACTCGCCACTTTTGGCGGCGCAATTGGTCAAAGCGAGTGTGAATGCCAACCACAATAGCTTTCATTTTATGTTGCGTTTTGATCCGCAATACGCGTTTGTCGGTTCAACACCTGAGCGTCTTTATATTCGCGAGCGCGCGGGGTTAAAAACCGAAGCGTTGGCCGGCACCATTGGGCGAGGGCAGAGTGCTTACGATGATGCGGCGTTAGGTCAGTGGCTGAGTCAAGATGAAAAAAACATCAACGAAAATCAATATGTGGTGGATGATATTCTTGCCAGCCTTCACCCTCTGGTCGAATGTATTCATGTGGACTCAGCAACGCAGCTGGTTCAGTTGCGACAAGTTCAACATCTCAAACGTGATATTACGGCTCAATTGAAACCCGACGCCAATGGCACTCATTTGTTGGGGGCGCTTCAACCTACGGCTGCCGTTTGCGGTTTGCCTCGCCCCAAAGCGATGAACTACATTTTGCACCATGAACCATTCTGTCGCGGTTGGTACGCAGGCTCTATCGGTTATATCAGTGCTGATAAAGCCGAATTTTGTGTGGCAATTCGCAGTGCTGAGGTCGAAAACAATCAAGTTCGACTGTATGCCGGTGCGGGTATCGTTCCGGGATCTCAAGCTGATCTTGAATGGTTAGAATTGGAAAAGAAAGTCGCGACACTGCTGACGCTTTTAGGCGATGTGCCCACGGATTTTCCTGCGGCGGAGCTAAGACAAGGAGTTCATGATGAGCCATGAGTCAGTGACGCATGACCAAGCGGTATTAAACCGATTGTGGAGCGAGATCATTCTTGAGGAGCTAGCTCGTCTTGGCGTCAACGATGTTTGTATTGCGCCTGGCTCTCGTTCGACACCGCTCACCCTCGAGGCGATAGCCCATAAAGGGTTCACGCTGCATAAACATTTTGATGAGCGTGGACTTGGTTTTCTTGCCTTGGGGTTGGCGAAAGCAACCGCGTGCCCGGTTGTGGTGATAGTGACATCCGGCACCGCCGTTGCCAACTTATTACCTGCTGCCGCAGAAGCCTCATTAACGGGTGAACGTCTCATTTTTTTGACCGCGGATCGACCAGCAGAGTTGGTTGGTTGTGGAGCGAATCAGGCGATCAATCAACTCGGACTTTTTGCCTCTCAGCAGTGCCCGAGCCTCAACTTACCCAGCCCATCAATAGCAACGCCGTTACCTTGGTTGTTAAGTGCGGTGGATGAGCTTATTGATACACAAGCCAAGCAGGGCGGACCGGTACAGATCAACTGTCCTTTTCCTGAGCCGCTTTATTCTCAGGGTGACAAAGCGTTTTATCACCATTACTTAACGTCGATTGACCGTTGGCAAGAAGGACAAGCCCCTTGGACGCGGCGCGAACGCAGTGCTCAAGTTGGTTTGGATGAGGCTGATATTGAGCAGTTAAGCCAGCGTCGAGGCGTTATTGTGGTGGGCAGTGTCTCGCTGACTCAAGCGATGGCGGCGAAACAGTTGGCTCACACGTTGGGCTGGCCGCTGCTGGCCGATCCACAATCGGGCATTACCTCTGCGTGGGCGCACTATGATATTTGGCTCTCTCAGCCCTCAGCTCAAGCGATATTGCACTCGTGCGATCTTGTATTGCAATTTGGCGCGCGTTTGGTGTCAAAACGTTTATTGCAGTGGCTTGAGCGGCATTTGTCGCAGCAAGGTGACTACTGGCTGGTGCACGCTCGAGCGCAGCGCATTAACCCGAGTCACTTATCCCAGCGCCACTGGCCCATGAGTGCGAATCAATTTGTTGAGCAGGCGCTGCTCAACATCGGTGACAATGAGATTGTGCCAGCCCATTTTGGCTGGGGAGAGGCACTAAAACCGTATTCATCACTAGTGACACAGGCCGTGGCGACTCTTAATGGTGACGCTGAAACCGATGATCTGACGGAAGTGGCTTTGGCACTGGACATGGCTCAGCGAACCCAAGAGTGCGATCTGATGCTGGGCAATAGTTTGATTGTGCGTTTAGCCGATATGTTTGCCAGCATTGATAACTGTGAAGTGTTTAGTAACCGAGGCGCCTCTGGCATTGATGGTCTCATTGCGACCGCCGCTGGGGTTGCTCGTGGGCGTCAGCGCCCGCTGCTAATTTATTTGGGGGACACATCTGCGTTGTACGATCTTAATTCTCTAGCCTTATTGAGCCAGCAAATCACGCCGGTAGTGTTAGTGGTTAGCAACAATGACGGTGGTGCCATTTTTGATTTTCTGCCTGTGCCTGCAGCGCAAAAACAAGATTGGTATCAAATGCCTCATGGCTATGATTTTGCTCACGCGGCAGCGCAGTTTCGACTCAGCTATGCGAAACCCGACTCGTTAGTGGAATTCCAAGCCTGCGTCGCGCGCCATCTCAATGGCGGTCATGGCGCACTGCTAGTGGAAGTACAAACACCACCTGAGCAAGCGTCGCAGCAGGTTAAAGCCGTTATGGCGGCCTGTATCGGCAGCGCGTGAATCCTAGAGCGATGAAATGTTAAGCTATCAACTTGTTAACACAGAGCAGAACCGGGCATCAAGGCCACCATTGTTGGTATTGGTTCATGGTTTACTTGGATGTGGCAATGACTGGCAATCGGTGCATGAGGCCTTGCCTTCCTATCCCACGTTATTAGTCGATTTGCCCGGTCATGGTAAGAGTGTTATGCAATCGTGTAGCAGCCTACAAGATGCGGCGATGAGACTTTATCAAACGATTGAGTCCGTCTACCAGCCGTTAGCTCAGCGACAACAGGTCAATGGCGTCGTGCTAATAGGTTACTCATTGGGCGCGCGAATTGTGCTTAACGGGCTTGCATCACAACAAGCGTGTGCGCTTTCAACGTCATTGCCAATCATAGGCGCTATCGTTGAGGGAGCGCACACAGGTTTGGCCAATGCCGAGCTGCGCTGCGCGCGTTGGCGACATGATCAAGGTTGGGCAAGGCGTTTTCAGCAAGAGCCAATTGCTCAGGTTCTCGCCGATTGGTATCAACAGCCGGTGTTTTCTTCGTTAAATCATGCGCAAAGACAAACTGTGATTGCCCAGCGAAGTGCTAATCTTGGCAGTACGGTCGCACAAATGCTTTTGGCGACATCGCTGGCAACTCAGCCCAATTTAATCGGGTTACTGCAGCAAACACGCATACCGATAGCCTGCATTTCAGGTGCGAGTGACGTTAAATTCACCGCATTAGTGCAGCGTAATCAATCGGTGGCTAACAATTATTGCATTTCGTCCAGTGTGGTGGACCACGCTGGGCATAACGTTCATCAAGCTCAGCCAAAGGCGTTTAGCCAAATTGTGCATCAGCACATTACACAATTTGTCGCTCGCGTGGCAGCGTCAAGTGAGGTTGGGGTTTGATGGCAAAATTATCAAAGCTAAATTAAGTGGGAACAACCATGGCGAAAACCGTAGGAATTAGCGAAGAAGAACTCTATGCGCCGGTAAATTGGACCGATTGCAGCGAAGGCTATGAGGATATTCACTATCATAAATCAGCAGATGGTATCGCCAAAATTACCATTGCACGGCCACAGGTTCGTAATGCCTTTCGCCCTCAAACGGTAAAAGAAATGATCCAAGCGTTGGCAGACGCGCGCTATGACTCACATGTGGGTGTGATTATTCTGACGGGATTGGGTGAAGACGCATTTTGCTCCGGCGGCGATCAAAAAATTCGTGGTGATTACGGTGGCTACCGTGATGATTCTGGTGTTCATCATCTCAACGTACTTGATTTTCAACGCGACATTCGCACTTGCCCCAAACCTGTGATTGCCTCTGTTGCGGGGTGGGCTGTGGGTGGTGGTCATGTGCTGCACATGATGTGTGACTTAACCATTGCGGCAGAGAATGCGCAATTTGGTCAAACTGGGCCTAAAGTGGGCTCTTTTGATGGCGGTTGGGGCGCGTCTTACATGGCAAGAATCGTGGGCCAGAAAAAAGCGCGTGAAATTTGGTTCTTGTGTCGTTTTTATGATGCGCAAGAAGCGCTTGATATGGGGCTGGTCAATACCGTCGTGCCGCTTGCGGATCTTGAGCGTGAGACAGTTCGTTGGTGTCGAGAGGTGCTTCAACACAGCCCAATGGCACTGCGTTGTCTAAAAGCGGCGCTCAATGCTGACTGTGATGGTCAAGCTGGTTTGCAAGAGCTCGCGGGCAATGCCACTATGATGTTCTATATGACTGATGAAGGTCAGGAAGGGCGTAATGCCTTTAACGAAAAACGTCGCCCAGACTTTAATAAGTTTCCTCGTAATCCTTAACGTTAGTGAACGTCACTGACGTAATACTCGGTCTATTTGATGTAGCCGCTAAGTGCAACGTCAACGTGCTCGAGTATTACCGACTATTGGCAAAGGCACGATTTTCAATCAAGGTCAGATTATGAAATCAGCAACTCTTTACCGTTACGATCTTCCTATGGACAGTGGCGTCATTTTACGCCAAGAGCGTTTGTCGGTACGTAGTGGTTTTATTCTTGAACTAAAGCATGACGATATTCTTGCGCGTGGAGAGGTGGCGCCGTTACCGGGATTTAGCCACGAGAGCCTTGAACAAGCGGGCGCGCAGCTTCAAACGCAACTTGAGCATTGGTTAAAAGACGAACCCATTGATTTTGACACTTTATATCCCTCGGTCGCTTTTGGTCTCTCAATTGCGTTAGATGAGTTAAGTGGGCGTTTGCCCATCGAGGGAAATTACCAAGTTGCGCCTTTGTGCAATGGTGATCCGGATGAACTTTTGGCGCAGCTGAGCGAGTTGTCAGGAGATAAAGTCGCCAAGATTAAAGTCGGACTTTATGAGCCTATTCGTGATGCCATGATGGTGAATCTCTTTTTGGAGAGCATTCCCGATTTGTCTTTGCGCCTTGACGCTAATCGCGCTTGGACACCGGATAAAGCTGAGCAATTTGCGCGAAAAATTCCGCCGTCACGACGTGGTCGAATCGCTTACTTAGAAGAGCCTTGTCATCATCCTGGAGACAGCTTGGCGTTTGCTATCGATACAGGCATTGCCATCGCTTGGGATGAAACGTTGCAAGATGCGCTGCACCACAGCCATTTTGATTTATCCGATCTCACGGGCGCAAAAGTTATCGTCATTAAACCGACCTTGATAGGCTCAACCGAACGCTGCCGAATGCTGGTAGAAAAAGCGGCAACGCTCGGCATTAAAGCGGTGATAAGTTCAAGCTTGGAATCCAGTCTTGGGCTGAATTTATTAGCGCGCATGGCATATTGGCTTACGCCTGAGCAAGTTCCTGGACTCGATACGGTATCGCTCTTTAAAGCTCAGCTTGACCAGCCTTGGCCTGATTGTTTACTTGATATCACACCGCTGCATGACCAAACGCGAGTGTGGCACCAAACCGTATAATGACCCGCTTAAATAGAGTTGTAGAGTGCGCCGAGAGCAATCATAACGCGCAAATACCAAAGTTATGGCTATGGCAAGAATGGGCACGCAGCGCCCCGAATGCGACGGCGCTGCGCTGTGGTTCGCTTACGCTGAATTGGCGTGAGCTGAACCAAGACATTGCACGTTATCGAGCGTTACTGGTGCGCAGTGGTGTCCGTGAGGGCGATGTTCTTACCATTGTCGGAAAAAACACCGTAGCAAGCGTGCTCTATTATCTGGCCGCGCTGGAATTAGGCATGACGACCGCTTTTGTTATGCCAGCGCCTGCTGAGCTTATCGCGCAAAAACTCACCACGCTCTATTCATCGCACGAGACGGTATTTATCGCTGATTCGAATTTCGAACCTAGAGGCGATTTTGCCGCGGTTTGCCACCTTCCGCTAGCGAGTGATTGGGAGCAGCAAAACGCATTTGTACGAGGCGTTGCCGAGCCCGATGTTTCATTGCGTGTTGATGTTGATGTTGATGCTGGCCGTCTCGCGAGTTTAATTTTCACCTCGGGCTCGACAGGAGCGCCAAAGGCCGTTGCGCACACTTTAGAGCAACATATGGCGTCTGCGCAGGGATTGTTAGAGCAATTGAAATTCGGCCAAGAGGATACTTGGCTGCTCAGTTTACCCCTGTACCACGTGTCAGGTTTAGCGATAGTGCATCGCTGGCTTGTGGCTGGCGCAACGCTAAAATTGGTTGAGGCTTTACTGTTTGACGATTTGGCCGGAGTGACGCACGCTTCTTTGGTGCCCGTTCAATTGCAGCGACTGTTAGCCAGCGGCGTACCGTTAGCACTGACTCACGTTTTGCTTGGCGGCAGTCATATTCCGCTTGAACTTGCAACTCAAGCGGCCGCTTTGGGTATTGAAACTTGGGTTGGCTATGGTATGACAGAAGCCGCGTCGACCGTGGTGGCAAAGTGTTTAAACCATTCAGGGGACCAGCAAAATAGCAGTGTTGGGTCGGTATTACCCAAACGCGCGATACAACTCATCGATGGCCATATTTGGATTGGCGGTGAAACGCTAGCAAGTGGTTACTATCACCAAGGCACCTTGAAACCCTTGACGAATGCCGCGGGTTGGTTCGACTCACGCGATCTCGGTACGATTTGCAATCACGAGCTGACAATTATAGGTCGAGCTGATAATCAATTTATCTCTGGCGGTGAAAATATTCACTGTGAAGAGATCGAAGCGGCGTTATTGCAACATCCTACGATCACTCAAGCTTTCATTGTGCCCATTGTCGATGCTGACTATGGTGCCAGGCCTTTGGCGTTGATTGAAGGAGGGCCCTTATTGGCATCAAATCAATATGATTCGGTGGCGCTTACCCACTGGCTGGCCCCGCGTTTAGTGCGTTTTAAGCACCCAGAACACTATTACCCGCTGCCTCAATCGCAAGATGCTAATACGGTTAAAATCTCTCGTGCCGCGCTAAAAGAATGGGTTGCCACCCACACTAATTTTCAACCAGCATAATACTGATTGCAGTCAATAATGGTTATGTCATAGAGCAAAAGCGAATTTCGCTCTTTATTACGCAAGGTCATAATTACCCCCATATTCTCTTAATTATGGAATATGGGAGAGCCTAATGCATCGATGGATGAAAAGAGTATCGCGCACACCACAATCGCTACTAAATACGATTTTAGTGTTATTAATGGTGCTGGGGGTCGTCACTCAGGGATTGATACAATCACTGAGTTTGTTGGCCGCTTTTGCCACATTAATCCTAATTGGGCAGCAGCGGCGCAATCGTTAGGTGATTAGCGCGTCGCTAACAGCCAGGTGAGTGAGCTGACGGAAATGGCGATCCAAAGCGATACACCAAGCAACATTGGCTGTGTGCCAGCTGCCTTGAGTTTTGCAATTGAAAGACTGCAGCCAATCAAAAATAAACAGACGACCAGCGCCTGTTTCGCAATGGCAAAAATAATCTCATACACCGCTTGCCCTTGAGGCACCAAATCCGCAAACACAACCGCTAAACAGTAAAAGCCAATGAAATACGGAATCGCCACTTTTTGTGAGTGCGATTTAAATAACATGGCACTGAAAAGTGCAATTGGCACAATCCATAATGCGCGTGCTAATTTTAGCGTTGTCGCTGTGGTAAGGGCTTCTTCACCATAAGCGGACGCCGCTCCCACTACAGATGAGGTGTCATGAATGGCAATGGCCGCCCACGTTCCAAAAGTGTGTTGATCAAGCTCGAAAGCGTGACCCAGTGCCGGAAATAAAAACAGTGCGATCGAGTTCAGAACAAAAACGGTAGCCAGCGCAAGGGCAATTTGCTCGTCATCGGCCTTAATTGCCGGAGCAACAGCGGCAATCGCGCTACCACCACAAATGGCGGTGCCAGAAGCAATTAGGTGAGCTGTCTTTTTTTCGAGTTTAAGCAAGCGGCCGATAAGATAGCCCAGCGCTAGCGTGCCAATAATGGTGGCAAGAATAAGTCCAATGCCTTGCTGGGTAACAGCAATTGCTTCATCGAGAGAAATACCAAAGCCAAGGCCAATAATCGAATAGGCCAGCAGCTTTTTAGTGATCGCAGCGGGCTTAATTTGTATTGGTAGAGCATTAAATGTTGCAAGGGTAAAGCCTAAAATTAACGCCATGGGGGAGGTGATCCATGGGGTCAAGCAAAGAACAAAAGCGCCAGCAAACAGCGCATTACGAATCAAGGGCGTCATAAGTTTAAAATGAACAAAAAAGAGCGAGCAGTGTACTCGCTCTTTTTATGCGGGAGAAGCGCTATTGCATAAAAATAGGTCAATCTCACTTTCCATTTTTCAGCGCCAACTTCCTCTTAACTGAGCGACTTGGTCTTTTAAGTGAGCACTCGTGGCATCATCGGCGGCAATAGGTGGCGCGGCTTCAATTTCTATTTGAGAATAAAAGCGTCTTGGTAACTGGTGGCAGGCTCGCCCGTGGCAATGGCTGAAAAAGCTGCCCCAAAGACCTTTAATTGCCAGTGGGATCACTGGCACTGGGCTGCGGCGCAGGATCAAATCCATGCCGCGTAAGAAGGGACCAATCTCGCCATCTGTAGTGAGCTTGCCCTCTGGGAAAATACAGACCAAGTGCCCCTCACGAAGTGCTTTTTCGATCTCGATGAAGGCGCGTCTTAGTGATGTTTTGTTGTTCGCATCAATCGGGATCACGCCGGCGCGGCGTAAAAAGCGTTTCAGAGGTGGTAAATTGGCGTACTCTTCTTCCATGACGAAACGAATTAATCGTGGGCAAACGGCACTGAGCAGCAGAGCATCCATATAACTGACATGGTTACAGACCAGTAAGGCGCCGCCGTGTTCTGGTAAATGGTGCAAATTTTTATGCTTTACACGATAAAACGTATGAGTCAGCACCCAAACCAAAAATCGCACCGCGAAAATAGGCACTTGCAAAAAAATGTAACCTGCCACAATAAGATTCAAGATGGCGATCAGTAAAAACAGTTCAACAATTGAGCGTTCAAATAACACCAACATGACCATGCCGAGTAAGGCACTGGCGACCATAAACAGCGCATTATAGATGTTCAGCGCAGCGATGACTTGCGCTCGCTGTTTTGGCTGCGCGCGCTGTTGTAATAGTGCGTATAAAGGAACAATAAACAGTCCACCACTGATGCCAATGGCCAATAAGGCGCCAAACAGCGGCCACAATGCACGCTGAGCGATAAAATCGCTTAATGAGCTCACCACTATGGGGAAGTCAGGGACGCTGGTGGCGGCCAGTGCGCCAAACAGCGTTAACCCGAGAGCGCCAAGCGGCACAATACCGATTTCGATGCGATGATTGGAAAGCCTATCACAGGCAAGTGAGCCGACAGCGATACCGATTGAAAAAAGCGCCAGCAGAAACGCCACTGCACTTTCACCGCCACCGAGGAATTGTTTAGTGAAGTTAGGAAACTGGGTAAGGTATGTAGCGCCAAGAAACCAGAACCAGCTTATCGCCATGATGCACTGAAAAATAATGCGGTCTTGTCGCGCGATTGCTAATGTGGCGCGAGTTTGTCGAATCGGCTGCCAGCGAAGTTTCAGGGTAGGGTTACTCGCGGGTGCGAGCGGAATCGAGCGACTTGCGAGGTAGCCCAAAAGTGCAAATACCACGACGGCTGCGGCCGCAAGCCAATGAGCATTGGGAGCAGAGGCAATAAAGCCAGCGCCGATGGTGCCGAGTAAAATAGCGAGAAACGTTCCCATCTCAACCAGCGCATTACCAGGGACTAGCTCTTGTTGCTTGAGGGCTTGAGGCAATAACGCGTATTTAACGGGACCGAAAAAGGCCGATTGAGTGCCCATCAAAAACAGCAATAAAAGCAGCAAAAGGTAGTGTTGTGTAACAAACCCGATCGCCGCCAATATCATTATCGCGATTTCAGCGAGTTTCACCTTGCGAATTAATGCCGATTTTTCACACTTGTCGGCCAGCACACCCGCTGTCGCGGAAAAGAGAAAAAAAGGCAGAATAAAAAGGCCCGCGGCGAGATTAATAAACAGATCACTCGAAAATGGCAGGGCGTCATGGGCACTAAAAGCGACGAAAATCAACAACACATTTTTGAAAATATTGTCGTTAAACGCACCAAAAAATTGGGTGACAAAATAGGGCAAAAATTTCTGTTGTCGCAACAGTGAGCGATTCGAGCGCACGGTCATAGGGTCCTTCCTCGTTGCGAAATAAGGGGATTTAAGCCGCGAGATATTTAGTTAATAAATTATCAATCAGGGCTTTACCATCAATAGGAACCTCAGCAAAAAATTTATCGTCAACACTGAGTAAGGTGATGCCATGTACGCCGGCCCATAATACGCGACTGGCTTCTATAATCGCATTGTCGTCTTGATCTGGGGTAAGTTGGCGCAATAACGTTTCCAGTAAATGGGTCATGCTATCAATCCGCGTTGCGTGCCATTCTGGCAGCGTCTCCCCATTCATATTATGTTCAAAAACCAGCTGCCAACGATAACGATTTGCCATAGCAAAATCATGATAACAGTAAGCAAGTTGTAATAGCGCCTCGCGTGGCGATGAGGCATGGCAAATTTGGGCTTGTACTTGCGCAGATAGTGAATCGAGGGTTTTCGCGACCACATGTAAAAGCAGCAGATTGTAATTGCCAAAGACATTGACCAACGTGCTGGGCACATATCCCACCATCGCGGCAATTTTACGTAAGCTTAATTCGTGGTAAGAGTGATGATCTAAAAAGTCATTAACGGTTGCTAACGTGAGAGCGGTTAACTCTTCTCGAGTATGATCGTTACGGCGTGCCATGGGTAGAACCGTTCATTCGTGATTTATTTTTGAACATTGTTCAATATTCTATCGTCGTGCTGTGCATTTGGTCAACAAGTCTGCGTGAACAGGTACTAAATCGTGCGTCTTTACGTCGCTTGGTGTGATGTCCATGAAGTGACGCAATATTCTGATACAAGTAGCACGTGATGTGGGGTTTGAATATCGCCGCTTAGCTTGTATGATTTAAACAGCATTCTAGAATGAGTCTGTAAGGTAAAACATGAAACGTTTATTTTCTTTAGTCGCACTGATTATGGTGTCTGTAATGGTAACGCCCATTGCCGAAGCCAAACGGTTCGGCGGTGGCAAGTCGTTTGGTAAGAGTTACAAAACGGCGCCTGCGCCAAAACAACAACAGCAAAATACCAACACCATCGGGAAAGAGCAGGGGGCAAAACCTGCCAGCTCAGCTAAAAAAGGTTTGATGGGTGGTCTACTTGGCGGGTTACTCGCAGGTGGTTTGCTCGCGGCGTTCTTTGGTGGCGCTTTTGATGGTGTTAATTTCATGGATATCCTTATCCTTGGGTTGATTGCCTTTGTTATCTTCAAACTAGTAAGAGGCTTGCTCGGTTCTAAGCAAGGCAGTCTCAATCAGCAGCGCCAGCAACCGGCGTTTGGTGGCAATTCAGCAAAGTTTGAACGACACAATTTCGAACAGAATCAACAACCAGGCTTTGGCCAAGCGGCAAGCGGCTCAAGCGCTGCGGGTTTTGGCGCAAAAAGTGACGTACCGTATAACTTCCCTCCTGGTTTTGACCAAGCGGCCTTTATTAATGGCGCTCGTGAACACTACCGAATTTTGCAAGGCGCATGGAATCACAACCAACTTGAAACCATTCAAGAGTATGTATCACCAAGCTTGTTTGACGATCTTAAAGCTGAGCGTGCGAAACTTGAAGGTGAACAGCATACTGATGTGATGTATGTTGATGCCGAAATTGTTCGAGCGGATCACGATGCATCCCACGCACAATTGAGTCTGCAGTTTACTGGGCGTTACCGTGATGCTGTGGAAGGCGTGGAAGAAGCGATTACCGACATTTGGCATCTAGAGCGCGATCTGACCGTTGCCAATGCACCGTGGTTGATTGTGGGTATTCAAGGTTAATCTTGAACCATTAACTTAAATACCGTTTGTACTCGAAATCCCGCGTTATGCGGGATTTTTTTTGCGTCAATACCCTGAACCCTGAACCTTGATCTCTGACGTTGCGTGTGGCTGACATGTTTATCGACCTAGGGCGAATTATAACGGCAGGCAAACACGCTAAATTGAAAAAGCGAAGACGCAAAAAAACCAGCGTTACAGCTGGCTTTTTAATATGGTGGAGGGGGACGGATTCGAACCATCGAAGGCGGAGCCGGCAGATTTACAGTCTGCTCCCTTTGGCCACTCGGGAACCCCTCCAGGGTGTTTTGATGCTAACGCATCCTTAAGACAGTGGTTTCCCAACCCAATGCTCAAGTGTTTATATTAAAGGCGTATTCATCACCGTTAATATAGAAGATGGTGGAGGGGGACGGATTCGAACCATCGAAGGCGGAGCCGGCAGATTTACAGTCTGCTCCCTTTGGCCACTCGGGAACCCCTCCTAAGGGTATGTTCATGTTGCAAAGCACCATGCTTAAGCGGTGTTTCCCGACCCATCGCTCAAGTTCGGAGCGAATCATAGCAAAACCGTTTGGGCTGTAAACCCTTTTTATTATGTTTTGATGTTAAGTGCTCTCTTTTTGGACAAAGCAGGCGAAAAGTCACCATTTTGCTTGAAAAGTCGCCGTGCTGACTGATTTTGCTCAAGTTAAATCATGTTGAACCATTTCGCTAAAGTTGCATCTTAATCTGGTGCGGAGCGTCTTACTTGGCGTGGTGATGATGTGCCGCAAGATAATACCCACAAGTTTTTTGGTAAATTTACACTCCTTGACGTTTTGATTCGTATCAACTGATACACTAACGCAAGTTGATTTCAGCTTAGAAGTACTCGTGCCCCTATGAAAAACAAAGTCTTTCTTTCTTCTTTAGTTGCAGTTGCTGTCAGCAGCGCAGCATTTGGTGTTTTTGCTGGACCTGGTAATGGAAAAGGGTCGAACAGCGCGTCGAAGGCGGTCAGTGTGGTGACTGAAACTGTTCAGATCCACCAAATTAATCAATCTCTCGATCTTATCGGCAAATTAGAGTCGGCGCAGTCGGTTACTGTGGCATCAGAAGTTTCAGGCGTGGTTGCGTCGATACATGTTGCTGCCAGTGAGGCCGTTAAAGAAGGCCAATTACTCATTACCTTGGATGACGCGAAAACCAAAGCCAGTGTTGCCGAAGCACAAGCCTATTTAGCGGATGAAAAACGTAAATTGGCTGAATTTGAGCGCTTAGTGAAGCGCAGTGCCATTGCGCAAACAGAAGTTGATGCACAGAAAAACAGTGTTGAGATCGCCAAAGCGCGCTATGACGCCGCAGTGGCTAACTTAGCTGATCACCATATTAAAGCCCCTTTTTCTGGTACGGTCGGCTTTGTCGACTTTAGTCGTGGTCAGTTGGTAAGCACGGGCGCAGAACTCGTCTCTTTAGATGACTTATCGCTGATGCAATTGGACTTGTCTGTACCAGAGCGTTATTTGTCGCAGCTCAACGTCGGCATGTCGGTGAAGGCCATTGCAAGTGCATGGGGTGATGAGCATTTCGTTGGTGAAGTCACCGCAATTGACACTCGAATTAATCCAGAAACATTGAATCTGCGAGTACGAATCGAATTTGCAAATGATGAGGGTAAATTAAAACCAGGTATGTTACTTGATGCGCACTTGGCTTTTGCGCCGATTGAAGCCCCCATCATTCCAGTACAAGCATTAGAGTACTCGGGCACCAAACGATTTGTTTACGTGGTAGACAAAGAGAACAAAGCGCATCGCACCGAAGTGGTCCTTGGCGCTCGCGTGGAAAACCAAGTCGTGATCACCGAAGGTTTGACAATCGGTGAAACTATTGTGGTTCAGGGTATTGTTAACATGCGTGATGGCGTTGAGGTCAGCCCGATGAGTCTTGCGACAGTGCAAGGCGCTGCGGGTGAAACCGGCGAGAAAAAAGCCAGTAAGAAGGAAAGTAACTAATGCTACTCTCTGATGTTTCGGTAAAAAGACCAGTCGCTGCGCTGGTT
The DNA here is from genome assembly GCF_012641465.1 of Vibrio agarilyticus. Classification (GTDB taxonomy): domain Bacteria; phylum Pseudomonadota; class Gammaproteobacteria; order Enterobacterales; family Vibrionaceae; genus Vibrio; species Vibrio agarilyticus. The sequence goes on along the minus strand of NZ_JABAIK010000013.1, from coordinate 19,984 downwards.
TTGAGCATGCTACTTTGCGTTTTTGGCTTGGTGTCGTTTTCAAAGCTTGCCGTACGTGAGATGCCTGATATTGAAAACCCAGTGGTCTCGATTAGCACGCGCTATGAAGGCGCGTCAGCGACCATTATTGAAAGCCAAATCACGTCAATATTGGAAGAGCAGCTTTCGGGGATCAGTGGCATTGATGAAATCTCATCGACCACTCGTAATGGTTTTTCCAACATTAAGATCACTTTTGAGCTTGGCTATGATCTCAATACCGGTGTGAGTGATGTTCGAGATGCGGTTGCTCGCGCGCAGCGTGCGTTGCCTGAAGAGTCTGATGACCCGATAGTGTTTAAGAATAATGGTAGCGGCGAAGCGTCGGTATACATTAACTTAAGTTCGTCGGAAATGGACCGCACTCAACTAACGGATTATACCGAGCGCGTTCTGCTCGACCGTTTCAGTTTGATCACAGGTGTGAGCTCAGTCGACCTGTCGGGCGCGCTGTATAAAGTGATGTATGTCCAACTTGATCCTGTGCTGATGGCCGGTCGCGGCGTGACCGCATCAGACATCACCGCGGCGCTCAATCGCGAGAACCTTGAAGCGCCTGGCGGTCAGGTACGCAACGACCAAACCGTCATGTCGGTGCGAACCGCTCGTAGCTATGCCACCGTTGAAGATTTTCAATATCTGGTGGTTAAGCGCGGGGCAGACAACAGCCCAGTCTATTTAAAAGATGTCGCGAACGTTTACGTTGGCGCAGAAAACGAGAACTCTACGTTTAAGAGCGATGGCGTTGTTAACGTGAGCTTGGGTATTGTGCCGCAATCGGATGCGAACCCATTGGAAGTGGCACAAGCGGTACGTCAAGAGGTTGACAAAGCGCAGCAGTTCTTGCCTGAAGGCACGCGCCTTGAAATCGATTACGACGCAACCGTGTTTATCGACCGTTCAATTGAAGAAGTTTACAGCACGCTTTATATCACAGGTGCGCTCGTAATTTTGGTGCTCTACATTTTTATCGGTCAAGCGCGTGCGACCTTGATCCCAGCCATTACCGTTCCGGTGTCATTGATTTCTTCATTCATTGCCGCCTATTACTTTGGCTTTTCTATCAACCTTATCACGCTGATGGCACTGATTCTGTCAATCGGTCTGGTGGTTGATGACGCGATCGTTGTGGTTGAGAATATTTTCCACCATATTGAACGGGGTGAATCGCCGTTACTTGCTGCCTATAAAGGGGCGCGAGAAGTTGGCTTTGCGGTTATTGCTACCACGCTAGTGCTGGTGATGGTCTTCCTGCCGATCTCCTTTATGGACGGTATGGTGGGTTTGATGTTTACCGAGTTCTCGGTATTGCTTGCTATGTCGGTGATATTCTCGTCTTTGATTGCACTGACACTAACCCCAATGCTTGGCAGTAAAATTCTCAAAGCCAATGTGAAAAAAAGCCGCTTTAACGACTTTATCGACCATCTCTTTGGTAAGTTGGAGTCGGGCTACCGCAGCAGTTTGGCGTATGCGATGAAACTGCGCTGGTTAGCACCTTTGGTCATTATTGGCTGCTTGGGAGGAAGTTATGGCGTGATGCAGCTTGTGCCAGCGCAATTAACGCCACAAGAAGATCGCGGTGTGATTTTTGCCTTTGTTCGCGGCGCTGATGCAACTAGCTATAACCGAATGTCAGCCAACATGGATTTGGTGGAAGACCGCTTAATGCCTTTGTTAGGCCAAGGATTTTTAAAATCCTTTAGTATGCAGTCACCGGCGTTTGGCGGTATGGCTGGCGACCAAACTGGCTTTGTTATCATGATCCTCGATGATTGGACCGAGCGTTCAGTGACCGCGCAAGAAGCGTTAGGTGAAGTGCGCAAAGCTTTGGTCGGGATCCCAGACGTACGAATTTTCCCGTTCATGCCGGGTATGCGTGGCGGCTCGAGTGAACCAGTTCAGTTTGTGCTAGGTGGCTCTGATTACGCTGAGCTCAATCAATACGCCGAAGAGTTAAAGAAACGCGCTGAAGATTCACCCATTATGGAAGGCGCGGAAGTGGACTATTCTGAGCGTACGCCAGAGCTTGTGGTTACGGTAGACAAAAAGCGCGCGGCTGAACTTGGGATCAGCATCAAAGAGATTTCGGACACCTTAGAAATCATGCTGGGTGGCAAACGTGAAACCACCTATGTCGAGCGTGGCGAAGAGTACGACGTATACCTTCGTGGTGATGAGCGCAGTTTCAACAACGCAGCAGACTTGAGCCAAATCTACTTGCGAACTGGCACTGGCGAATTGGTGACGCTAGACACCGTCACTCATATTGAAGAAGTGGCTTCGGCGATTCGTTTGTCGCACTACAACAAGCAGAAATCGATAACCATTAAAGCCAATTTGTCTGAAGGCTACACCTTAGGGGAAGCGCTGGACTTTTTGGACGCGCAAGCACTTGAGATTCTGCCTAGTGATGTGTCAGTGAGTTATTCTGGCGAGTCCAAAGATTTTAAAGAGAACCAATCAAGCATCATCATGGTCTTTGGCTTGGCATTGCTTGTTGCGTATTTGGTGCTTGCCGCGCAGTTTGAGAGTTTTATCAACCCGCTGGTGGTGATGTTTACCGTGCCAATGGGGATATTTGGCGGCTTTCTTGGCATGTTGATTATGAGCCAAAGTTTGAACCTATATAGCCAGCTTGGCATGATCATGCTAATTGGTATGGTAACCAAAAACGGCATTTTGATTGTCGAGTTTGCGAACCAGTTGCGCGACCGTGGCTATGAGTTTGAAAAAGCCATTGTGGATGCATCTGCGCGCCGCTTGCGCCCGATCTTAATGACCGCATTTACTACTTTGGCAGGGGCGATTCCGCTGATTGTTTCAACTGGCGCGGGTTACGAGAGTCGCGTGGCCGTCGGGACGGTCATTTTCTTCGGTATGGCATTTGCGACATTGGTGACTTTATACGTCATTCCTGCAATGTATCGCTTGATTTCAGGCCGTACTCAAGCGCCAGGTCACGTAGAAGCAGAACTTAACAAAGCCTTAAGTTTGGATAATAAAGCGCGTGTTACCCACGGTGAAATCGACTAACGTTTGATTGCAAAAACCTAATCGCTCATCAGTAATCACAATAGATGAGCCTTAAAGCCCACTGAGTACGCTGGAATATATTCAATCTGGCGACTCCGTGGGCTTTATTATTTTCCGGCAGCTTCAAGTGGAAAGGGTATAGCTGCTTGTGCAAAAACAGCAAGCCGACATGGTGCGATGTTTGTAAACCTGTCACTAAAGGTGTTTGATAAAATAGGAAAAACATCGGAAAACTTTACAAAAATGTAAGGTAATTTTAAGTATTACATTTTGAAACATTTGTTATGATTTTTCGCGAAGTCAGTCTTACAACGAATGAGCAAAAAATGAAGAAAATCGCTTTACTTATTTCATCCGCACTTCTTGCGGCTTGCGGTGGTTCAAATTCTGATAACGGTGGCACGACTACCACGCCATCTTCCACTCTCCCCCATGTGATTGAAGGGCAATTGTCGGCGCTTGACCGTATTAGTGGCGCCGCAACCGTTGGACGTTACAATGTTGACTTGAGCTACTTAGCCACCAGTCGTAGCGTTGTGACATTAGATAATCTGCAGCTTGGCATGGTACTGACGCTAGAAACCGATGGCGATAAAACGGTACAAAACGTCATCTATGATGAACTGTTAGTTGCAGGAGTCACTTCGGTTGATGTTACTAAGCAGCAACTGGTTATCGCAGGCAAAACAGTGTTGGCGCAAGGTGCTAAGCTCGAAGCTGGTTTAACCATTAGCAACGCGCTAATCGGTAAAGTTGTTGAAGTGAGTGGCTTTACTCTGGACCAAGATACCATTCAAGCGACCTATATTGAGATTGACGATGATGCAGAACATACACGCTCAATCGAATTGACGGGCGTGATTAGCGAATTGGATAGCACTGCCAAAACGTTCAAGCTTGGCGCGATGAGTGTGAATTACAAAGATGCGTTGGAAATGCCACACCAGCTTGAAAATGGCCAATGGATCGATGTGGAAGGTACGTTGGTCGATAACGTGATTCACGCAACTGAAATTGAGCTTGAGGATAAAGCGGACGATTACAATGATGACGACCGCTTAGAATTTGAAGGGCTTGTCACGCACGTTAGCCTTGATGAAACCACAGGTCGCGCGACTAAAGTACTGCTTAACGGTACTCGCACTATCGCGATTCCAGCATCAGGTGTTGAGTTTGAAGACTTTCCTATTGTGAATAATCAAGCACAAATCAAAGCGAATATGCTCATTGAAGTGGAAGGCGTATGGCAAAACGGCGTGATGCAAGCGTCCAGTGTTGAGTGTGAATCAGGCGGTTGTGTCGACGGTTCAACCTCGCCATCGATCCCTGACGCGCTTAAAAATGAATTTGAGCTGGAAGGTTGGGCAAGTTTTGATGCCACGACTCACATTGTCACGCTAAACGGAGTTGAGTTTGTTACTACGCAATCTACTCAATGGGAAGACCTATCGCCCGCTCAGTGGGTTGGAAATAAATGGGTCTCGCTATCTGGTTCAATGAAGCGTGATGATGTAGCGGCTTCAACCCATCAAGTATGGGAAGTCGAACATGAATTTTTGCCAGAGAACGACCTCAGTTTGCAAGGTGTTGTTGCAGATGACGCATCCCTATGGGGTTACAGCGCCACAGATGCATCGCTAGAACAATTTATTGGCCAGTACGTTGATGTGGAATGTCAATATGTTCCGGGCAACGGTGAAGTTGCAGGGACATTGTCCATGTGCCGCCTCGATGACTAAATAACTATCTTAAAACATTCAACTTAGCACTGCGGCTACTCAGCTGACGTTGTGTTGAACTTTAAAGCTCGCTTGAGTTTGATGACATTGTGTTATTAAACCGAGCGAGTTTTTTACGTTTTGGGCCTGAAAATATGACAAGGTGCACCTTCAAGTGGAAAGGGTATATAGTAATTGGATATGTCCGTGACATCTCGTTACCAAAGAGTCATACGGGCTAATTCAATCAGTGGTGATAAAAGCGTAAGGAGACCATCATGGCGAACTTTAAGTATCAAGAGCTATCTCAAGCAGAACAAGACAAACTCGACGCCGCGACTTTTCGCCGATTGTTAACCCATTTGGATAACAATAAAGATGTGCAAAACATTGATCTTATGATCCTCGCAGGGTTTTGTCGTAACTGCTTTAGCAAATGGTATGCGGCAGAGGCAGTTGAGCTGGGGTTGGATCTCGACTTAGATGATGCGCGTGAGCGCGTATATGGAATGAGCTACGATACGTGGAAAGCAGAGCACCAGCTCGAAGCAACGCCAGAGCAAATGGCGGCGTACCAAGCTAAGCACGCCAAATCTTAGTATCTCTTTAACTTTGCAGCTCCCTTGGCGTTAGTATAAAAACGCCAAGGGGATTAGCTCAAAATAAAGGCGGGTTAACCGATAGATCTCAAGTTAACAAACAGGCGCTGAGTTAACGAACAGGCGATCAGTTCGCCAATAGACGGTCAGTTAACAAATAAACATCAGTTAACAAATAGGCGCCGAGCACCCGTGCTGTTCAATCTCTTTCAACTGATTGAGATAAGGTGTGAGTGAGCCAATATTCTCAGCAACCCAGTTGGGATCAAAATAGCTATCAAGGTAGCGCTCGCCACTGTCGCACAGTAACGTCACAATCGAACCCGTTTCGCCACGGCTTTTCATTTCACACGCCAGTTGCAATACGGCGTAAAAATTCGTTCCTGTTGAGGCGCCGACTTTGCGTCCTAAAAGTTCCGAAAGCCAATGGGCTGTTGCTACAGATGCCGCATCAGGGATCTTGCGCATTTCATCGACGACGCCAGCAATAAAACTGGGCTCAACACGGGGACGTCCAATCCCTTCAATCTTGCTGCCTTGCTGACAGGTCAGATGCGGATCATTGGTATGATAGGCGTCAAAAAAGACCGAGTTCTCAGGATCGGCGACGCACAATTTGGTATTGAATTTCTGATAACGAATATAGCGGCCAATGGTTGCAGAGGTGCCTCCGGTGCCCGGACTCATCACAATCCATTGTGGCTCTGGATGTGGCTCGAGCTTCATTTGCGAAAAGATCGCGTTAGCGATGCTGTTGTTGCCACGCCAATCGGTTGCACGCTCGGCGTAAGTAAATTGATCCATATAGTGACCGTTGAGCTCTTGCGCAAGACGACGCGATTCATCGTAGATTTGCGCAGAGTGGTCAACAAGGTGAGCACGACCGCCATAAAATTCGATCTGTTCGATTTTTTTCTTCGCGGTATTTTTAGGCATTACTGCAATAAACGGCAGGCCAAGTAAACGAGCAAAGTAGGCTTCAGATACCGCAGTGCTGCCGGATGACGCTTCAATGACCGTGGTTTCAGGTCCAATCCAGCCATTACAAATCGCGTAAAGAAACAGTGAACGCGCTAAACGATGTTTAAGCGAGCCCGTTGGGTGCGTACTTTCGTCTTTAAGGTAGATGTCAATGCCGTCAAGAGCGGGCAAATCAAGCTTGAGTAAATGAGTATCGGCAGAGCGTTGAAAGTCCGCTTCGATTTTGCGAACAGCAGTATTAATCCAATTATGATCCTTGCACATGGTGACATCTCTTTTGAAAGCAATGTTCAAAAATTACCTGTGAAGCGTGAGAAAAACTTTGCTAATTTTTCATTATTTTGGCTCAATTGGATAAATTTTTTCTCTTATTTTTCAATCTGGGAGAATGGTAATGAAAATGTCGCAACTCGATTCCATTGATAAGCAGTTATTGCAGCGATTACAGGCCGATGGCACCTTGTCTCTCAATGAGTTAGCAGAGCTGGTGAACTTAACCACAACGCCTTGTTGGAAACGGTTAAAGCGCCTCGAAGAAGCGGGCGTTATCGAAAAGCGAGTCGCTTTACTCAATGCCGAACAACTGGGGCTATCGTTTACTGCGTTTGTCCAAATTAAAACCAGCAATCATTCTCAGGCCTGGTATCACCAGTTTGTGGCGACGGTCACTGAATTTCCTGAGGTGATGGAGTTTTATCGTATGGCGGGTGAATACGATTATATGCTGAAAGTCTTGGTTCAAGACATGAAGCGTTTTGATACCTTCTATAAGAAGCTGGTCAATAGCATTGATGGTTTGTCCAATGTGACGTCAAGCTTTGCCATGGAGCCATTAAAGTACACCACCGCACTTCCGATAGAATGATATACCCAAGTATCTAAAAGTCACTTGGGTATAACCATAATGGCACGCATCGTTAAGCAACAGGTTCTTTTCAGGTAAAACGCATCACGCCTTCTTGAACCGCACTTGCCACAAGATGCCCTTGCTGATTGTAGATCTCGCCGCGTACCAATCCTCTTGAATTTGATGCCGTTGGGCTTTCAATCGCAAACAACAACCATTCGTCCATTTTGAATGGGCGATGGAACCAAATGGAGTGGTCGATGGTGGCAACCTGAAATTTAGGTGTCAGTAAAGAGACGCCGTGCGGTTGCAGTGCGGTGGTTAAAAAGCCCCAATCCGATGCATAAGCCAGTAAATACTGGTGAATTAATAAATCGTTTGGTACTTCACCGTTGGCGCGGATCCACAAATATTGTTTCGGTTCGATTTTCTCAGGTTTTAACGGGTTTGATACCACCACTGGCCGTGTCTCAATCGCTCTTTCATTACAAAAGGTGTGACGCAGCTTCTCAGGCAGATATTGCGCAATGCTCTGAGCCAATTCGGTTTCAGAGGCAAAATTTTCAGGCCCCGGAATGTTTGGCATGGTGTTTTGATGATCAAACCCCGGCGTTTCACCATGATAAGAGGCGGTAAGATAGAAAATAGGGCGACCATTTTGAATCGCTTTGACGCGGCGCGTACTGAAACTGCGGCCATCACGAAGTGTTTCAACATCGTAAATAATCGGTTTTTCTGGATCGCCCGGCAGCAAGAAATAGCTGTGAAAAGAGTGTACGCTGCGCGCATCGTCGACAGTATAGCGCGCAGCCGATAAAGCTTGGCCAATCACTTGCCCGCCATAAACCTGAGGCAGCCCCAAATTTTCACTTTCTCCTCGAAAAAGTTCTTGTTCAAGTCGTTCTAATTGCAATAGATGGAGTAGGTGATCAAGAGGTTTGCTCATAGTGTATTCCTTGTTGTTTCTAGCTGTCATACCTGAACCCAGAGATGCATTGGCGCGCTCACTAACGGAATGACAATCAACGAAGTCCTCAGGTGTGCCGTTTGCTTGTTAGCGTCATGCGATGTCATGTTAAGCCGATTATAGGTATAGTATGACGTCTTTCTAGAAGGGTATTCGCTTTCGAAAGGGCGACAGTATACCTAAGTCATTCAGATAGCGTCATTTCTAATTTTCAACACGAGTCAATTTCGTGTTAAATCTCTAACTGTTCCCAGACAAAAACACCCTTGCCGTTTTATACTGTTCAAGCAGACTTTGTTATGGTCAAAAATGAGTCAATTAACATTAAGTTTAAGAGGCGTTATGAAAAAAGCAGTACACGTTTTGGCAACTTTAGCGCTTGGCGCTTCTTTGATTGGTTGTCAATCTACACCATTGGTTGATGCTCAAGCAGAACAAGTGGTGCACGGAGTGACCATGAATACATTAAGCGGCGAAGCATTTTATCGTGAGCGTATCGCACTGCCTGAGCATGCGGTAATGGTGGTGACGTTAGAAGATGTTTCGATTGCAGATAAAGCGGCAACCATCGTTGCTCAAAAGCGAATGACAACCAAAGGAAAGCAAGTGCCGTTGGCGTTTGATCTCGCTTACGCGGCCGATGCAATAGACAGTCAGGCCCGTTATTCAGTTCGAGTGCAAATTTGGGTTGATGATGAGTTGCGCTTTACCAGTGATGCGGCTTATCCAGTCATTAACAATGGCGCACCAACAGAAGGGCTCAAAGTGCTGCTTCGCGGCGTTCGCTAAGTTAAATTTGCGTAAAAGGCAGCTCGTTAGGGCTGCCAACGAAAGCGTTTCAATGAAATTTTCCCAGTATCGGAAACCTCAACTCCCTCTGCTCGCAGCGCTTGTTTTTGGCGTTCCAAACTTTCTCCTTGTATCGAAATCTCTCCCTTTGCATTAATCACTCGATGCCACGGTAATTGTGTATCTCGAGGAAGTTGGCTTAATGCATAGCCAACTTGGCGCGCATATCCGGGATATCCAGCCCATTTTGCGACATCGCCATATGTTGTGACGAGTCCACATGGAATTTGGTGAATTACCGCAAAGATTTGCTGCTGAAATGATCCCATACTGTCTTTAAGCCCAAAGGATTGTTTGGGGCGATTATACCTGTTCTGATTGAAGAAGCAGGTTTTTCTCAAGGAAGCCGTTTTGACGCAATGTCAGTGACACTCAACCGTAGCAATTGCAGCAGTGTGTCATTATCGGTCTAGACAGAGAATAGGGTATCTGGTCGCACTACCACCAACCCATTACGCACTTACCCACGATCCTTTTTCCGGCGAACAGAGCGGACCAACATGCCTTTGTGTTGGTAAGGAGGGACCATGCTATTTTCCACTCTACAATTTATCGTCGCCTTACTATTGGTGATGTTCTGCGCCCGGTTTGGCGCTGATTTTTCCGAGCAATTTCACTGGGCAGCGTTCGCGATTCCAGTCTTGTGGCTATGGCCGGTAACGCAGTTGCGAGCAATGATTTTTGCCTTGGCATTGGTGGCGTTTGGTTGGACCCTCAGTTATCAGCCGTTCTCGTTGTCGGTAGCAATATGGATGCTTTGTCCAATGTTTTCGGTGGTCAGCTCTAAACGCAGTAATTGGGGAGTATTGGCGACGGTCGGGGTGATTGCTGTGACGTTATTGGCCAGTCTATTTGTCACTCAAGAAGCGGGGAAATTGGCAGGATTACCTTGGGTTACTGTGACACAAGCGCTTTTGGTTGGTGTGATTTGGTGGGCGTTGCGAGATTGGAAAATGCAAAGTCAGCCGCAGTGGCCTGCTTTATTATTGCTTGTGCCACTATGGATATCTGGCGATACCATCGCCGTGCTCATGGCGCTGTCACTTGTGGCACTATTGCTGGTGGGGCAAGCGCTGCACGCTCGTCAAGATTTCGATTGGGACAACTTACTCGCGTGGTCACTTCCTGCGGTGAGCTTTGCAGCGCTTGAATTGACCCAAGCCATAGAGGTGCCTAAACCTGTGTTTGTGATTTGGCTTTGTTTATTAGGCACTGCGTGGATGGCCGACTATGTGCTGCGCACAACGGAAGAGTGCGAAGATGACGATTGGTGATTCCCTCGCCAGTTAAACGGGATTTTACGTTAATTCAGAAGGATGGCCTTGCAATTGAGCCAACCATACAGGATAATCACCCCACATTAAGCGACGCCTTAACCCCAGAATTATGGGGCCCTGGTCCTCTCGCAACAATAGCTCGTGAACTCGGTCAGGTCCGGAAGGAAGCAGCCGCAGCGGGTGACTTGTGTGCCGGGATGTGGCTGGGGTCCCACCCTTTTTGAAGCCTGCAATATATGTTATATCTATAGCAGATAAACATATACTAGAATCGGCTCTGAGCCAGAGTAAGATTAGTTTCTTACTCTGGCTTTTTTATTAGATTTATAGTAGTCACTGTACTAAACCTACTAAAACCGATTTATTCAAAGTAGGTTTATGGTTGGGATCGTAAAAGTCACTGCTCAAATCAAAACGGATCATTCAGGCGCCGTTCTTGAAGTTCCCGTCTTATTGACACATCAAGGGGTGTTCGAACCTCTGCTCGATTACGTCCTCAGTCAATCTCATCGCAATAGTCTTCCTTGGATGAACCGCGTCGTGTTCTCCTGTCAGTTGCTTCTTGAGTATATGGAAGCGAACAAAGGACTGTTTTCAGAACCCAGTAAATTATTTCTCTCGTTTGTCCAAAAGCTATCGACAGGAACCATTGGTAAGGATGGAAGTGATCCGTCACAACTTTACTGGTTGCCACGTTCGGTTTCTAACGTAAATCAGCTTCTTTCATCATTGAACGGTTTGACAGATTGGTTGGTGCTCAACAATCAAAACCAAAGCATTAACCCATTTGAGCAAGCCACAAGTCATCAAGAACGTCTAAATTACGCCGCTTGGTTTAAAAGAAATCAGCACAATTTTCTTGGCCACATCAAAAATAATGCACTGACAGAAATGCTCAAAAAAGTCAGAAAAGTGCGCGGAAAACAAGATGTACTGAAAGTTGACGGTGACGCCATTTCTTTTCCTGAAAACTTATTTAAGTCTTTCTTTATCGATGGTATTGGCTCTGCAAGAGATGTGCGGGTGGCCGTGCGGGATCAATTGATTTTGTTATTGATGCACGGGGCTGGCGTGAGAGAAAGTGATGCGCTGCATTTGTGGGTTGATGATGTTTTTTATGATCCTGAAAACAGCAATAGCGTGATTGTCAGGCTTTATCACCCAGAAGATGGGAAAGCACCAAACAATTGGCGAGGTCGAAAGCGACAAACAACGAGAGCGGCGTATTTAGCTGAGAAATATCATCTTAAACCACGCAATAAGCTAACAGGCACGGCGCGAATTGGCTGGAAAACCAGAGTAGTCGATGACAGCGATAATTTTATTCATCTTCATTGGTTCCCCGCTTATTACGGTGAGCTGTTTGCAAAGTTGTGGCGGCAATATTTGCTGTACTTACTTCCACTTGAGCGAATGCACCCGTACGCATTCGTTAGCTTTTCAAAATATCAGTTAGGCCAGTCACTGACGCTGAACGCGTTTAATCAAAGTTATAAAGCGGCGATGGCACGGATAAAGCAAACCGTTTCTAAACCCACAGGTCGAACGCCACATGCCCATCGTCACGCTTATGGGCGCCGATTATCGAATGCGAAAGTTGACCCGTTGCTGATCAAAAAGGCACTTCATCATGCTTCACTTCTGTCGCAATCGGTCTACACCCAACCGGGCATTCGAGATGTCACAGAAGCGTGTGAAGAAGCAATGACCCGCCTAGATAGGCAAGAGCACGCGATATTTCGGCAAGATGTCGAACTGAGTTGGAAAGAAATCATGGAAACGGGGTTTGACGATATCGACCCTGATGGTTTGTTCGCTGGAAAATACCCCAAATTTCGATAGGTGATGGATGAAATCAACTGACTATGAATTCTCTTGGTTTACGCAAAATAATGGCTCTGGATGGGAAACTTGGCGTGAATTGGCGGCAACATGGTTGAACGAAAAGAAATACGGCATTGACCATAAACGAAATGCATTAACTCGTTTTCTGGAAGAGTATTTGGTGCCTCTTTTCATCACTGACCCTGCCGAATTGTTTGATATGGGCTCACAGGACTACAATCAATTTCTAACAAAATTCGACTTGTCAGAACGTTACCGAGTTAGGCAGAACAATGAGGTTTGCACGTTTATCGACTGGGTATTGGAGACGTATTACTCCCAACCGGATGATAATGGTGATCCAGTGCCAATGTTTAAAAATCCGTTCCGCAAAGAAAGTAATCCAATCAGTAATCAAGAAACGGTCTATAACACGCTACCTTTTTACTACATAAAAAAACTGAGGAAAATCATCTGTCCTACACCAAGAGGAAACTTTTCAGATTGGCGTTGGGCCATTGAACAATCCGATGCCTTTCTACTTAATGGCAGACATACTAGAGACTGGTTTATTGTCGATAAAGCATTAATTGACCCAAGTGATCACGATTGTGTTTGGCGAGAGATCAAGCTTGATAAGGATCGCTCTATTCGCGTCAACGGCGCATTAAAGCGATATAAAGCGGGTGAATCGCTTTATCTGATTTGGTCACCGGTGCGGGCAATGGTGCTCTATGTGAAGCTGCAATTGCCTCTAAGGACGTATCAAGTTCGGATGTTAGATTCTGGCGAAGCGGATACTTGGCGATACGAGCGTGGTCAATGGGGGCACAACAAGAAACACGATTTTGTTCAAGGCAATGAGAAGCGACCATGGCAAAAAGGTGCCATGCACAGGATTGTTACGCCGGACATCGGCGATGTGATGACGGGTTTATACATCAATACCAACAAAACAGCCGATAGAAACAAAGATGAAATTACGCGAGGTTATGTCATCCCTTGGCAGAATGAAGATGTACTGTATTGGCTTGAAAAATTACGCAACTGGCAAGAAAAGTACAACCCAATCAGTAAGCAGACTTCAATTTATGATCTAGATTTCAAGCACTTTGGTAGCACCAAATCGCCGACGCAACGGGATGAGATTGGCAATATTTGTTTTCTCTTTCGCAATGCAGCCGCCCCAATGGAGCGAGAAAGAGAACTTCCCGTGACAGCAGGGTTTGTCAGTACCCTCTGGCTTGAATTACTTAGTCAGCTAGAAAAGGATGTTTATAAGGTCGGTCACACCTTAACGGATGGTGGCAAACTACATTTTGTTGATCCGAAGAATCCTCGTAAGGCACTGTTCCCTCTTCATTCACTGCGCGTTTCGCTGATCACCTGTTATACCCTCGAAGGCGAAATTCCAACGCCCGTACTTTCAAAGCTTTTGGTTGGACACAGTCGTCTCATCATGACGCTGCATTACACTAAAGTGAGCGCCGTGATGATGGCTCGGAAAATGAAGCAGGCCGAGGGCAAGATCACCGAAAAAGATCACGAGAGTTTGCAAACATTCCTTGTCACTCAATCCATAGAAGCGATAGGGCTACAAACGTCATATCAAGATTTGGAAGCGCTGCAGAATATTTTCCGAGTTCGCAATCCAGCAGGCTGGCAAGAAAAAGCCATTGGGATCTGTTTAGCCGGTGGTAATACCCAACCCTCTGTTGAGAATACGCCAATTCCTGGTTGTTGGAATGGTGGGGAGAGGTTAAAACGAGCCAACCGAAATCAAGCGGATCTTTATGGCCCGGTTCCTCATGGCTTAGAAAACTGTGTTCGCTGCCGCTGGTTTATTACAGACTTAAATTATCTCCGTGCCTTAAACGCGCATTTAAATAATCTCAGCTATCACGCCTCGGAGTCAGCCAAAATTGCAGCAGAGCTCGAACAGCAGCAATCCTTATTGCTTGATGAAGAGTACTTTTGTGAAATCAATGGGCAAGCATTTACTAAATACCAAGATTTGCATGTACTCGAACGCCGCCTTGAAAAGCAACAGAGCGATGCTGATGAATACGCGAAAGATCTCGTTGCATGCTTTCAGATCATTCGTAATCTGTTAGCACTAGAAACGCAGCGAGAAACTGGAGATGATAAAGACAAAGTGGTGGCATTAGGTTCACCAGAAGATATTTCGCCTTTCTTTAGCTTTTTGGATACCGAGTCTGAATTTCGGCAACTGATTCAGATTTGTGATGATGCTGAGATCTATACCGATTTACGTGACGATCTTAGGAAAACATCCGCTATCGCGCACCGCAGTAACAAACTCAATAATATGCTGATGAAATCAGGATACATGCCATTTTTGCTGCAGCTAGATGATGAAACTCAGTTGTTAGCTGGCAATGCCATGGTCAATGCAATGCTCAATGCCACAGGTGAAACCGATAGATACAAAGCAATGACTCAAATTGCTGGTTATTTAGACGCAGAGGCATATTTACAAGATGCCGGGCTACTTGAGGCAGGGGTAAATGGCATTGAAGCGAAAACAGGCATCAACATCCTAAGGCTTGCTGATTTAACGAATAAAAAAGCGAAGGGGCTTGATGATAATGGCTGAAATCATCCATCCAGACATTGTTCTTGAAGAGTTGTGTTCACAAGCGACAACGCGCACAGAATCAGCATTGAGAACGCTGAATGCCGTATTGGCAAAGCAGAGCCAAATTGAACCATTGGATTTTTCCATCGCCACAATCGGTAAGTTGTCTAAAACTCAGGGCGGTCCCTCAACTCAGACTATCCGCAATCGTACAGGTAAGCATTTTCAGCATTTGATAGATGCGTGGGCTGCGTATAGTGGCACGACGCGTAAGAAGCCCCTCTCGGTAAGACAAAAACAACTGCTAAACAGCAATGATCAACACATACTCGATTCCATTGATGATCCTGTGATCCGTGCTGTAGTGGGCTCTTTGATTGCAGAGCGAAACAAATACCGTGATCAACTCAATGTACTCAAAGCCAACAGCGATATCGTTATCGACAGAACACAGCCAAGAAACCAACCCAACGCGCACATAAAGAATGAACGACAGCGCCCAGATAGCACCATGACTCCGTTAGAATTAGAAGCCATTCGTGATGCCATTTCGGATGAAAAAATGCAGGCAATGGAATGGGTTGTGATGCCAACAGGGCAGGTGAAAGACAAAGATGGGCAGGAAATCTACCGCAGAGGCTATGTGCATGTGTTGAGTAAGTTGCTTGAGAAGTAGTGCTTTAGACTCTGAAAAGAAAGAAGAAAATACATCGACCGTGTAATTTATGGCCCCATCAAAGTTAGTTACCGTAATTGAATAGGCAATTTATTCTAAATGATTTTTGCCCCTTTCTAAGTTACGCCGATATGTGTCTAACTTCACTAAGCCACTATTTGACTTAGTTTTTGTAATGCTAGTAATCTATCTACGGGTTTGTGAGAAGAGGCTACTCTAGTGCTAGAATATGTTGCCGAGCTTGAAGTTAAATTGGGTGTTCCAGAAAATTTCATATGGAGCCTTACTAATGAAGACGATTGGTCTTTCGTCATAAAATTGAACGCTCTATTTGAAGCCATTGCGACACAAGCCATAGTCGTTAAGTTAGGTTGTGCTGAGTTAGAAGATAGCTTGTCATATATTGACTTTGGCAACAGCAAATTCGGTAAGGTCACCTTGCTCAAAAAGTTGGGATGCATTACATCCTCAGAAGCAAAGTTCCTTCAAATGCTCTTTGAATTGCGTAACAAACTGGCACACAACATAAGCTTTGTCACTTTTACGTTTCAGTCTCATTTAAACTCAATGGATTCAAATCAATTTAAATCGTTTGTGACGGCAGTCAAGTGTGACAAAGAGAAAATCTACTGGAATTGCAAAGAGCAACCTAGAGAACAATACGTAATATCCCATACGAAAATACTAATTCTTCTCACCGCTACCGACCTTTTAGTTTCCTTACATCAGAGCGCCCAATCGTAAAGAATAACCATACCGAGGAGATGTGTTGTATGAATGATGACAAAATAAACACTGTCATAGACTTTACGAATCAGGTTACTCAGCATATGAGAGATAAATTTCAAAATCCAGATGCACAACTCGCATGGGATGTTTTGGATTTTCGAAAGACATTAACTCATGAATCAGATAGAGCCGCAGCTTTAATGTCTGCAGCGTATCTTGATGAGCAATTGAAAACCCTTTTAAATCGGAAGCTTGTTGACGACGCAAAAGTTAAGGAACGCATTCTTGGTACTAGTGGCGCTATTGATAGCTTTTCATCACGAATAGATCTCGCATATCTACTCGGCCTTATTCCTAAGAATTTTCGAGATGACCTAGAACTTATAAGGCGGATTCGCAATGAGTTTGCACATACAGCTCAGAAAATGGATTTTGAAACTGATGCTATAAAAAGTCGTTGTTTTCTTTTGAAAAGTGCTTTTGGAACCGAAAATATGGATGCTCATCAAAAGTTTCTTAGGACATCAATTGTAATCGCTACCAAGTTGACGAACTTTATAATTGATAACAATGCCATAGAGGCAATGCTTGATTACGATGATAGCGTTTCTTTGAAAGGTTTATCTCTAATTGATGAGTTTGTTAAAGAGAATTTTGACATTGATATGGCTGAACTAAGGGGGTATGGCACACAAGCAGTCGACGATTAAATTAGGGTAGCCATATAGAGGCTTTGTATTACTCGATATAATCCATTAGATACTAATTTATTGATATACATAACAAAAAAATATCCAGCTTCGAACTGGCGAGGTAGATCATCGTAACTCAGAACTGCCCCTAAGTTTGTTACGTACCTGAAGACGTTATAGAGAATCAGCAAGTTTAGTATAAAAAATAGTACGTTGTAGCATGTAAGATCTGCTATTTCGCCTTGGGTATTTTCCCTGTCAGGCCTCTACATTAGAGTTTTAAATGTGTATCTTTGACGTAGGAATATAAGTGAAGGTGATGCTGATGGGGCGAGTTGGTTCTAAGATCAGGATGAAAAAAGTGCGTAAGCAAATGCGAGAGTTCTTACGCTTAAAAAATGAACCGTTTAAGGTTGTTGAGAGAATGGCAAAGTCAAAGATGTACCCTATTCGCTTCGGGAAGAAAGGGGAGTATGAGTTAACTGAGTCTTCTCTCAAACATATTTTTTTCGGTGATACTGCAATTAGACCGGTAAGTTCACAAGGTGTCAGAACGACCGAAGTAGTTCTCTCTGGTGGACTTCACTCATGGGACGGTTGGGAGAACTTACTATCACACCATACAAACATTGCACACCTTCTAGAGTACGATGTTGATAGACATGACGATTGGTTCTTCGCTCGAGAACTTCAGAACGGAGTTATTACCTTAAAAATTCCCCGACAGTTATTTACAGGTAGTGCTGCTAAAATAACTATGCAGCCTGATAACTATTATAAATCAGGTTACCTTTGGAAGACGCTATACCCTATAGGGCATACAGAAGATGATATTATCAAGCTCCTCACCGAAGCCTTTGATAATATTGATGACGATGATTCTACTTACCCAACATCAGAACAAGGAGCAGGAGTGCTTTATGGGTACGCTTTGGTGAATTCCCCTCTAAAGACTATAAAGTTGCGAATACAACTTAGAGGAAACCAGATTCAATCAGCTTTTCCTGCTTGGGAACAACCTTTCACTGGAAATAATGGTAAACCATACTCGCATTCAAACTCAATAAGCTTCAATATTGCTGGATCAACAGTTTTTCACGAAAAATTCTCAAATCCTTGGGGCCATATCTTTCAAGAGAAATCCCCCAGCACGGATGCGTTACTCGATATCACTCCAACCTTTATCCTACAAAGGCCACGTCGTGATTCTTCAATTACCATTGATAATTGGCGTGATATGCGTGAGAAAGAATTGATGGAGATAGCTCCTTCGATGTCTTATGAAGAGTTGCAGGGCATAGAGATTTATTTACGAGACTATATATGTAGCAAAGACCCTTATGGCGTGCAGTGTAGTATATACACCTGTCTTTTAGATCAAGTATGTCAGGATGATGAGTTATTTAATGCCGCTCAATTGTTTGAGAATATTGCTGAGTGTATTCAAGTGTTGACTCATAGTGATATAGGAAATGGCACTAGGAGGGCTATTGATGTCATAGTTCGTTTCATAAGCATGGCCGTAGTGCACACTGATGGACTCTGTACTTTACAGTTCAAGAGGGTTCTTGGTGAGTTTTTAGAGGCAGTTCTAGAGCATCCAGATGCGAACTCACGTCGTGACTTCTTTACCGCGTTGGCGAATTCACCATGCCGTTCAGCATTATACAGTGAGTTTGATCTTAGTCCTTTCGTAAAAGAAAACAATAATTTAGGGCGTAGCATTATCGGGTTTCCAGAAGTAGATATCGAGCTGAAACCAGAACACCTCTATGAGTACTTGTCTTTGAACTTAGGGGAAAACTACCTATTAACTCTATCCAAGGGTGAGAGACTGGCTATCGCACGCGGACTTTTTCCTACAGCCGAACTATATGCCATGGTAGCTGACACTGTGTTGTTTCTATCTGGTATCGATTTCCAGTTCTTCATGCCGATACGCTTGAACCCAGAAAGGCTAGCAGAGAAATCGCCCCCCAGCGAAGAAGACCTAACTGCAATAGTGAGAGACTATAGCAGAATGCTTGTGATATATCGGCAAAGGATCGTGATGGAAGATCCCGACGCGTATAAAGCAGAAATAGACCCAGAAAATGTAGCAACAGAGGAGAGCTTCAATCTCATTCGCCAGAAACACAAACGTGCGTTCGTATTGATAATGCATGAAGCAATGCTAGAACAGATCATCAAATTAGCAGATCACTTGGGATATGAGAACCTAAAAGCAAAGAGTGAGAGCATGCTTTCACAGCTTCCAAAGGAGGTAATCCCTACTCCGAAGCCAGTTCCTGACTATATCTTAGATCGTCAAGATAAACTGGAGGTGCCAGTACAGGATGGGAGTGTTGACAACTTAGTGGAGTTAATATTGGGATTCGATTCTGATGTTCCCGACTGATATTCGTTGATTATTGGTTCTTAAAAAGTATGTTTAAGTCTAATAGCAGGCTTGGTGGTCAATTTTGCGACATGTCAAGATACATTATCAATCCTGTTATATCGTGTGTCAGTCGCTTGGGATAACCAATGTCTCTACAAGACATTTTCAATCGGTTAGAGAACCGGAATGGGTGAGTTGCTTTAGCCAATCGCCAGGAGGATTTGCAATACCTCAGATTATCCGCTAGATGCTAATTTACTAACGTCGCAGACTCGATTTTGTCCAAAAGTGATTTGGTTGGAATCTTCTGTGGCTTGTGATTTTCTGTGGCGGTCTGAAGAACTGTTACTAAATTTAATTTAATCAACATCGTCATTATTCAGATGAAGATTAGCGATGATCTCGGCAAGTTGTTTCTTCTGCTCTGTAGAAAGCTTAGAGATTGCAATAGCTAGCTCTGCCGATACCTCATCCTCACAAAAAAAGTAATTCAGTGGCACGTCAAGCGCATCAGCGATGAGCTTCAACGTACGCACATCTGGCGTGTGGCGTCCCTTCTCGTATTGGTTCATTCTGGCACTCGCCGTACTCTCATCCATGCCTATATGAATTCCCAAGGCTTTTTGGGACAATTTTGCTTGCTTGCGGGCCTCTTTGAGGCGCTGCGGAAATGGGTTTTGGAATGGCACGTAGTCATCATATGTAATAGCCCCCAATTAAAACGGACACTCATTAGTTAAGCGATAGGCTTAGACCTATCTTTAAGGAGTG
>NZ_JABAIK010000012.1 GCF_012641465.1 Vibrio agarilyticus | reverse complement strand
AAGGTGATGGCGCACTGCATGAGATGAGAGATGACCTGATTGAAGAGCTCGGCGACATTATAGATGATGGCGAAGGTGGCGGATTCGCAAGCACTCTCATTAATGACACCGATCTATCGAAGATTGAATTTTAGTTTTGCTGCATCTTCAGTTCAGAGCATAGCTGACGTTGAGAGTTAACTCTTGTTTGAGATGAGGTAAAGTGAGGTGAGGTTAGACTTTTACACTAGCTCAAATGCATACTCTAGTGTTTTTCAGCATCATTAACTTGAAGTATTCTTAAACTCGCCCCGACACGGTCCATTCGATACCCTTTAGTTAGCTACACTTCCGCGAGTCAGAGTCAGCAAGTGATCTACTTCTAAAAGCAAGCCTATTTTGCTGTAATTTGAGGGTTAGTACCTCACATCTGGTTTTATTCTTGTCGCCTTGCGACAAGGCCAACCGCAAACACTTGCTGAGGCCAGCTCGTTCCCTCGCTGAAAAGACCAGAGTTTTATTAGTGGAAGAGTTAAAGCTATAAATCAGTTTGTATAACTAAAAATGAGATAGAGCGCACTTAACCAATGTTTTTGCTCTCAATATATAAAAGAGTCCGCATTTTAAAAATTTTACAGTAATTTTTTTAAAAAACTTTATTTCAGAGTATATAACCAATCAACACCAACATCACCATATATAAAACTACTCGAAAGAACTAATACTTGGACGAAGTCGATCTAGCCGATGTGAGGGCTCCGAACTTACTTCAAGAGCCCAACTTCTGAATCGACTTTTAGTACTTATTGTAAAGTTTCATCTGCCCTGTCTTATCAAAAGACACCACGTTAAAGTCTTTGTACTCCTGCCCTGGTCGTGCCATTCCCGGTGAATGCTGCGGCATACCTGGAGCGGCAATCCCTGAAATATTTTCAGGTCTCTCCTCAAGCAAGCGTTTGATATCAGACTCAGGAACATGCCCTTCAATCATATAGCTATCAATGACAGCTGTATGGCAGGACATCAGTTGATTAGGCATACCAAACTCTTGTTTGACATCACTCCAATCACGAGCGTGGTTAACATTCACCTTATAGCCTTTTTTCTCCATAATTGCAGCCCATTCCTTACAGCAACCACACGTAGGCGATTTGTAAAGCTCAATAACAGGCTTAGCAAAGACGTTAAAACTCAAAATCAAAGATGAAAATGCAACAAGTCTCAATTTTTTACACATAAAGTTACCTAACTAAAGTCTATTTTACGTTAATACTGATGGCTTCATCGCCAAAACTCAGCTCATATACTCCTTTTTCAGGAAGCCACTCAAAGTGCTGAGTTTCATACGGATCTACACGCAGTGTTAAATGTTTTCCAGACAAAGGGGAGAGGTCAATTAACATCGGCTCAAACGTTTTATTTAGTACCACCAACTGGCTATTCTTGCCGCTATCTATAGAAACTGAGAGTAGTCCCCCCTTAATACCTTCATACATCCAATCCACTAATTGAAACGTTCCAAGATACTCCATGTAGTCTGCTAGATTTATCTTATCTTGTTCACTTAGTACGTCGCCTAAAAGCTTCATAGTTTGTTCATGCTCTAGGCTGTATTTCAGGTCATTTAAGGAGCTACCTCTGATGTTTCCACCAACATTACCTCCCCCTTGACCGTAAAGCCCATGACATGCAATACATCCATATCCACCAACAGTACGAAATGTGGACTCACCGGCTGAAATTGATTCTTCTGAAGCATAGGTAAACAAGCTCATACTAAACATACTCACTAGCATGAATGAACGCTTTAACATCATCAGATTCCTCTATAGCACCTATAAAGTCACTTTTTTAATCATACCTGCTTCTGCATGCCCTGGAATATTGCATGCAAATTCAACCTTGCTGTCCCCATGGAAGTGCCAAATCAGCTGTTTAGCTTTACCCGGCTTTACTGTAACTGCAT
The DNA here is from genome assembly GCF_012641465.1 of Vibrio agarilyticus. Lineage (GTDB taxonomy): Bacteria > Pseudomonadota > Gammaproteobacteria > Enterobacterales > Vibrionaceae > Vibrio > Vibrio agarilyticus. The sequence continues at coordinate 123,583 of NZ_JABAIK010000012.1, read as the reverse complement.
TCCCAGAATCATGCATATGATGAGGCATTTTCTTCATCATTTCGCGATGTTCAAGTTGCTCTTTCGCTGAACCAATAGTGAACTCGTGATCAATCTTGCCAACATTCATGACTACGAATTGAACGACATCATTTGGTTCAATTTGTACTTCTTTTTTGAATTTGATTGTCATGTCATCTGCCAACACAACATGCACCACTTTGTCTGGCTTAGCGCCCATTGCTGGCATACCCACTGCGGACATACCCTCCATATCCATCATCGAATGATCCATTTTACTGTGATCCATTTCAGCCATTGCTGATAATGTAGTAACAGAAAGCAGTGCAGCAATTAGTGCTTTTTTCATTTTCATCGTGTATTCCTTACTAATTGATTTAGAAGTCTTTCCGGCCAAGTAGCTCTCAACCCGAATGCATGTGTTTAGTTATTTAAGTTCGCGTGTTTTCCAAAGTTTGAAAATCGCAGGAAGAACCAGCAGTGTGAGTAGCAGGGCTGAAGCCATACCACCAATCATTGGTGCTGCGATACGTTGCATCACCTCAGAGCCAGTTCCTTCCCCATACATAATTGGAATAAGGCCGATGATCACCGTAAGCACCGTCATCATTACAGGACGAACGCGCAATCCAGCCCCTTCTCGAATCGAATTGCTTAAATCCTCTTCATTGAGTGATTTGCTCTGCTCTTTGGCATCCAGTTTGGTGTAGTGCCATGCTTGGTTGAGATACACCAACATAATGACACCAATCTCAACAGCTACCCCTGCTAGCGCAATAAAGCCAACGCCTACCGCGATTGAGAAGTTGTAGCCAAGGTAGTGCATGAGCCATAGACCACCCACCATGGCTAACGGTAGAGTCAGCATTATGATCATCACCTCACCAACGCGTCGGAAGCTGAAGTAAAGCAATAACATGATGATGGCAATCGTGATTGGCACAACGACACCCAAGCGCTCTTTCGCTCGCTCCATATATTCGTATTGACCCGACCAAGCAAGTGAGTAGCCTGCTGGCAGGTTCAGTTGATCCGCTACGGCAAGTCTTGCTTCTTCGACATAAGAGCCAAGGTCGCGCCCATCGATATCGACAAATACCCAGCCGTTTGGTCGCGCATTCTCTGTCTTGATCATCGGAGGACCGTCTTCATAGCGAATATCCGCAACATCCGCTAACGCGATACGGGCACCGTTTGGCGTGACTAACGGTAGGTTTTGTAGCTTCACTACCGAATCACGGTAGTCTTGTGGGTAACGTACGTTGATCGGGTAGCGCTCTAGGCCTTCAATGGTTTCGCCAACATTCATGCCACCAACAGCGGTAGATACAACCTGCTGAACCTCTTTGATGCTAAGCCCATAACGAGCTGCTGCGCGGCGGTTAATATCAATCGTAACGTAACGTCCACCGGCCACACGCTCAGCATAGACAGAAGCGGTACCTGTGATGTTGTTAAGGATTGGCTCAAGTTGAGAACCAATTTGCTCAATCACCTTCAGATCTGGTCCTGCTATCTTGATGCCGATTGGGGTTTTAATCCCTGTTGCCAACATGTCGATACGGGTTTTGATTGGCATTACCCAAGCGTTGGTTAACCCCGGGAACTGAACCAAGTCATCAAACTCTTTGCGCAGCGATTCCACAGTTACACCGTCACGCCATTGTTCGCGGGGTTTTAGTTGGATTACAGTTTCAATCATGGTCAGAGGCGCAGGATCGGTCGCAGTTTCAGCACGGCCAATTTTGCCCCATGAGGTTTCGACCTCAGGCACTGTCATGATCAGTTTATTAGTTTGTTGCAAAAGCTCTCGTGCTTTACCAATCGAAATACCTGGGTAGGTTGTTGGCATGTACATTAAGTCGCCTTCATCCAATGGCGGGATGAATTCACTCCCAAGCTTAGTCGTTGGATAATAAGCCGAGCCCATAAGCACAATCGCCAACACAATCATGCTCTTTGGATAGTTCAAGCTAATGTTGAGAAGCGGTTTATAGAGCGCAATCAAGCCCTTGTTGATTGGGTTCTTGTGCTCAGGCAGCACCTTACCGCGAATGAAGTAACCCATCAGAACAGGAACGAGGGTAATAGCAAGACCCGCCGCTGCTGCCATGGCATAGGTTTTGGTAAAGGCGAGTGGCGAGAACATCTTACCTTCTTGCCCTTCCAGCGCGAATACCGGAACAAAGCTCAGCGTGATAATCAGTAGTGAGAAGAATAGCGGTGCACCAACCTCTTGTGCCGCATCGCTAACCACTTGCCAACGTTTTTTGTCATTAAGAGGCGTGCGTTCAATGTGCTTGTGCATGTTCTCTATCATGACTATTGCACCATCCACCATGGCTCCAATTGCAATCGCGATACCACCCAGTGACATGATGTTGGCGTTAATACCTTGCCAATGCATCACAATAAACGCAGTCAGGATACCAACAGGCAAGCTCAGCACAATGACCAATGATGAGCGAATGTGGAATAGGAATAACGCACAAACAACAGCAACAACGATGAACTCTTCCGCTAGCTTCTTCCATAAGTTTTCAACTGCGGCATCAATCAGGGTTGAGCGGTCATAAGTCGCAACGATTTCAACGCCTTCTGGCAAGCTGCGCTGAAGATCAGCAAGCTTGTCTTTGACGGTGGTGATCACCTCACTGGCGTTCTCACCAAAGCGCATCACAATAACACCACCGACCGCTTCACCTTCGCCGTTCAGCTCAGAGATACCTCGGCGCATCTGCGGTCCGAGGTTAATATCGGCTATATCACCCAATAAAAGAGGTGTACCTTGCTTAGTGACTTTTAGTGGCAGTGCTTTGATGTCTTCAATGCCCGACAGATAACCCGTAGTTCGCACCATATGCTCGGCTTCAGCAACTTCGACTACCGATGCACCGCTCTCTTGATTACCGCTTTGAATCGCCATATTGACCTGTTGTAGCGTTAGGTCATAAGCTCGCAGCTTAGCAGGGTCGATTTGAACTTGATATTGCTTCACCATACCGCCAACGGTCGCCACTTCTGAAACGCCGTCCACGGTTTGCAGCTCATACTTTAAGAACCAATCTTGCAGACTACGAAGCTCTGAAAGATCATGTTTACCGGTTTTGTCTTGTAGAACATAACTGTAAACCCAACCCACACCGGTCGCATCTGGACCTAGCATTGACTTGGCACTTGGCGGTAGTTTAGGTGCTACTTGGCTCAAATACTCCAGCACGCGAGAACGCGCCCAGTACATATCAGTATCGTCGCTAAAGATGATGTAGACATAAGAGTCACCAAAAAACGAGTAACCACGTACCGTCTCTGCACCTGGTACTGCAAGCATCGCTGTGGTTAGAGGGTAAGTCACCTGATCTTCTACAACCTGAGGCGCTTGCCCTGGGTAGCTGGTTTTGATGATCACCTGAATATCAGAGAGATCAGGAATCGCATCGACTGGTGTGTTTTTAACACTGTACAAACCGCCAAAAATCAAGGCAAAAGTGGCAACCAAAACCAAGAATCGGTTGTTGATAGACCAACGAATGATGGCATTTATCATTGTGCGGCCTCACTCGTTTCAATCAGTTTAAGTAGGTAATCCGAACCTTGTTTTTCAAGTAAGAAACGAACCTGTTGGCCTTCTTCAAGGCCAGTTAGATTCACCTCTTCACCTACTGAGAAATTCATCTCACCCGCGTCCCACTTCCACTCATCTACTGGTTTGTGGTTTAGAGTTATCATGCCAAAGTCAGCCATTAGCATGGTGATGTCGCCCTCAACCCACACCTCAGAGGTCATTTGAGATTCACTGATTTTGTAATCAACAATCTCATACTGCCCTGAATCTGATTTTTTCATCTCAAACTCTAGTGATTGACCCGTTTGGAACGGTTCAAACTCAACGCCTTCTGCCACATTAAAGTTCATCACCATTCCCGGCCATTTCCATTCAGGAACCGGTTGGTGGTTAATCGTTAACATGCGATGACCAGCCATCACATCGGTGATTTCACCCGTAGCCCAAGCGGTTTCCGTTGGTGGTTCGACACCATTGATGCGTGATAGATCAGCAGATTGGCTTGACTCTGAATCCAACATAAAGTGCGCAGAAGTAACAATGCGGTCACCAGCACTTAGCCCCTGTAATACCTCTATCTTGTTAGCCGCTTCACGCCCCACTTCAATGCGAGCAGAGCGATATTTACCATCCCCCTCAGCAAGCACCACACGAGTCATGCCGCCAGAACGAATCACCGACGAACGAGGAATGGTTAACACCTCATCACTCGAAACTGGTTTCAGCGCGACGTTAGCAAACATGTTCGGCTTAAGTTCGCCATGTGGATTGGTGAAACGAAGGCGAACACGCAAGGTTCGTGTGCTTGGGTCTAAGATTGGATAAACGTAATCCACCTCACCGTTCCATTCACCACCCGGCAGCGCATCTAGTGTCATTGACGCTTGGCTGCCTTGCTTGATCCAATGCGATTGGCGCTCAAACACTTCGGCATCCACCCAAACTTCATCAAGCGGACCAGCGCTAATTACGGCTTGAGCCGGAGAGAGATAACCACCCTCACGAATATTGAGGCTGGCAATCACGCCATCAGCAGGCGCTTTAATCTCGATGGTTTGCGACGCTTTTCCTCGACGCACTATTGATTTAATCTGGCTGCGATCCACACCCAAGGTCACCAATCGGTCGGTGGCACCTTTTATCATGCCCTTACGGTTAGTTTTATAGGCGCTGATTAACTCTTCTTGCGCTTTGACTAGCTCTGGTGAGTAAAGAGTGAATAACACCTCATCTTGTTTAACCTTTTCGCCCACTGCATTGATGTAGAGTTTTTCGACCCAACCCGATACGCGGATGTTGGTTTGCCACAACTGACTTTCATCAAATGCGATATAGCCAACGGTTTCGATGCGTGGTGCAAGCACCTCTTGCTTAACGGTATCCGTTTTTACACCGAGGTTGTTTTCAACCGCAGGGTCGATTTTTACCGTGCCCGGTTTGTCGTTACTACCATTTAGGTCATCAGCATACACAGGAATAAGATCCATCCCCATTGGCGATTTACCTGGTTTATCGCGTTGGTAATTTGGGTCCATCGGAGCAACCCAATACAGTGGTTCGTCACTTGATTTTGACTCCGAAACCGCCATGTCAGCCATATTGTGGCCCATACCTGAAAGGTAAATATTCGCTCCGAACCCCAATGCACCACCAACCAATAGCGCTAAGCTTGCAACTTTAAATGTACTCATCTGAATTCCCTTATTATTGTTTTTCTTGGTATTGAGCGTTTGGAGCAGAGATTTGGTACTCGAAGCCGCCAAGTAGTGAAGCCAACTTGCTATTGGTCTGGTTTAAATCGGTGATCAGTCGAGCAAGCTCCACTTGCAATGCCAATTCATCGGTTGATGCAGTAATCACATCACCAAACTGAGCGGTATTATTTTGATAACCGCGCTCAACCGCTTCAATGCGAGCTTTGGACTGAGGCAATAAGCGCTCCTGATAGCGCTCAATGCGTTCAGTGAGATTCACTCTGTCCGACATTAACGCATTCACTTGAGCGTTCATTTGGGCGAGCAACGTATCTTTTTGATATTGCGCAGCACCTACTTGGTATTGAGCCGCAGCCACATTTTTGTCTTGGCGATTGTCGGTGAACAAAGGGATGTCCATCGTCAAATACGCACTAAGCAAATCAGGGGCACGTCTACCCATCATGTTGTCGGCTTGACGGTAGGCATACATCACCTCAAAACCAAATTGTGGCGTGTAAGATTGCTCAGCAACCTCAACTTGGGTGCGATTGGCCGAGATATTCGCGTCAGCGATTTGCGCCATAGGTTGTTGGTTGAGTAGCGCGTAGTATTGGGTGTTGTTAGTTTGTTGTTCTAAAAGCGTATTCAGTCGTGACCAATCTAATTGATACCCTGCCTGATTCGAATCAACGGAGCGACGATTTAGCCATTCAGACCCTAACCATTCAGATAGCTGAGCAACGACGCGATTTTGCATCTGTCGATTGGATTGCAGATTTTCATCCAACTTGTCGACTTGAAGCTGAGTATTAAGCAGATCTTGCGCTTCACTCTTACCAATTGAGTAATTGGTTTGTGCGTATTGCTCCATCTCAAGCATCAAACGACGGTTCTCTTTGATGACCGATTCTGCGTATTGGAGATAACCCAACTCAAGCCATAACTGAGTGATGTTATTGGCAACCTCACGCTCGCGAACTTGGACCTGGTAAGCAACACCATCAGCTTGTTGATTTGCTTTGCGTTGATTGAGCTCTAAAGTGGCGCCGCGTTCAAATTGCTGCATTAACCCAACAGAGATATTAGTCATTGGGTCTTCATCAAACTTAAAGGAATCGACGGGCAAGCCACCAAAGCCGACTTTAAGCTTTGGATCCATCAATGTTGCGCTTGCTACGCCTGATTCACGCATCGCTTGCGACTGTGCCGCATATTGTGAACGAGCAGTGTCACTCGAAAGCGCAGACTCGATAAGCTGGTTAAGTTGTTTAGTTGATTCAGTAATCGATAGCGACGTTGTTTGAACTTGCGCATGAGAGATTGCTGGCACAGCAGAAACAACAACTGCAATGCTAAGGCTCAAGGCATTAGATACACCTAGGCCATTGAATTCAATATTCATTATGTTTATCCACGAATAGAGATATGGACATACCTCAAACCCTGCATAAAGTGCAGATCAGGCTTGAGAGCTGACAATGATGTTTATTGAATTACGCGGATGGCGGACGAAGCAGGCTTTGGATGCGTGACACTTTAACGCCAATCTTGATTGAGTGGTGTAAAGCTAACGTTGAAGAAAGTGGATTTGGTAAGTAGACGACCTCAATTGGATACGAGACGCTTGAGCATACAGAGACACAGCAGGTATCAGCGCTGGAGTTGCTGTCACCGCAATGGCTCATTACCATTTTTGTATGGTGTTCCGAATCCGTAGAACCCTCACCCGAATGACAATTAGTGGCTTGTTGATGATGAGCAGAAAACCCCGAAGATTCAACATGATTGGACGACATGTGGTTGTGGTGACTGCTCGTTACTTCTGAAATAGATACTGGCATGCTATTCATCGCCATCAGTGGCGCACTCGACACATAGTTAGACATCAGCATCGCCAAGATACTGAAGATCGTAATCCATGTATTTTTGAGTGAGTGGGTCATAATATACCTATCAATATAACAACTCCCATTATAAACCTTGCCCTTGCGGTAAGGTCAATGTCTTCCTACAAATTTGTGTGCACGCAATTGTAGTTACTACATTTTCGCAAATGAAGTTTAGTAGTTGCAACTCTCAATGGGGCAATGCCGAGCTTTACACATTATCATGATCACGTCGCTCTCACTGCTAATTACGCGGGTCAAAGCTGGACATCAACCGAAACAACGATTCTTGGCTCAAGCTGAGCGGATTTTTTCAAGAGTGCTCGATCACACTGGCAGAGACATTTTTGATAAGAAGTGGCAGATATTGAATAAATAATGACGAGACCCAACCTAGCTTTAATCAACAAGTATCATTATTGATGCGTGGCTATGTTGCCCTGCTCTTTAGCGTCGCTAGTGACGTTTTAAATTCACCGTTACACCTTTTGATCTTTACCTCGCTTCGCGAGAACAAAATCCAATCTCGACTATTATTCTATGAGTGAGTACAAGTCTTAATTTTACCTTTATATATAAAATACGCCTGTACTCACGAATTCAAGCAACTGCGACTCGTTGTAATAACCCAGCCACAAACTGGTTAATTTACTGGCGAAAGCCAGGCCTACTACGATAAACAAATCAAAAACCAAAGCCAGCCTTGTATCATCTATAAGCTATGCAGTATACCAACCGTCAGCGAGCACTAATGCTTTCACGCTTCCGCCAGCCAACTGTGGTTGATTTACAAAGATAACCTAACCTGGTAACTCAATCGTTAAGTTGTGCAACACCTAAGCGACAAGCTCACACACCAAAGACTCGTTTTCAACCAAATGAGTATTATCGCATCCTGCCAGCGAGGGCTAGCTCATCTCTGGGTATTTCTGAGTTGGCAATGAGAAGAGTACGGACAGCAACAGGCACGAGAACCTCGATGGTAATTAAGGCTTAACTTTAGACAGTTACACAGAATTCAAGGCACTCTCTATCGATGCGCTCGTGCCACGGGACTTGAAACACTAACAATATAGCGCTGTGGGTTCATGGAGCATGATACCAACTTATTGCCAAGAAAAGGTCTTGATGTTTTCTGTTTCTATGAAGTTGTCTACTTCAGTAGCTATTTTGCTTATTACTTTTGCGACAAAATCAGTCCTATCCTTTCCTTGTAATTCTCCAGCTTTCGAAAGGTTAGGAATAGACCAATGTCGACGTAACAGGTTATTGGAGGAGATAGTGTGAGTAATTTTATTAAAAATCGCACACTGTTCCTCGCTTTCGTCACACAGAGTTATGACGTAATCAAATTGTTCAATAAACTCGTTCCACTCAAAAACAGTCTTACAGACTTCATCAGTTGGCATTTCGACAAACCGAATTATTTCTTCTCTTAGAAATTGAGGAATACCTCCCTTCTCGAAACTAGCAGCAGACGCATGAACCTTTCCACGACCCTGGATGTTCATTATACCTTTAGCAATTGATGCTCTGACCCCTTTCTTTACGCACACGAATAATATTTTTATCGGTTTATCAGACATCTTCATAACTCCATGTAACTATTAAGACTGAATATTAAATCGTAGTTGATATTCGTGTCGTTGCATCGCCTTGTTGCGTAATTATTTTTCGAAGCAAAGCGACCCTAGTTAGCTTGATTGTCAGAACGCACGGCAAGTTTTAGGCATACCAAGCCTAGTCACTTTATTCAATGCTTTTATCATCGCGTAGATTTCACCAACTTGTGCATTGTATTGTCTTTGGCTTAACCGACCGCCACGCAAGTGCTTCACGCGATACATTGCTGTTTCGGAAAGCGAACTCTTGTATAACCATATCGCACCTTCCAGTGCTGGTTTTAGCCGTATAACTTCTGACAGGCAACCGCTCGTTTAATCTGAATGCCCTTATGACAATCTCTTGTGTAATAAGCGTCATCGCCAAAAATCTCAAGGATTTTCCGACGTATTTGGCCGAATAAGCTAGGCAGAATTTGAGCATAAGTCACTGTTGACAAAATCAACTTGCTGTAATTATTTCATGTGTATTTGTCTCGACTGCGAGGTGGAGCGCTCCCTTATCCCTTCGGGCTAAGGGATTAATAAATAACCCCAAACGCTAATAGTTATTAACCTTAAAACAACACACAGTATCGTTAATTTTTCTAAAATTCTGATGTCCATTTAAATTAATAACTTATTCATAAAGGGGAGCTGCAATAAAACCAAAAATAAATAGCGTAAGGCTACCACCAAAACATGCTAACACCTTCATTTCAAAAATATCTTTTTTTTGATTTAACTATACCTTTAAGCAAAGTAGTTCCGAATTTATTCTTTTGCACTATTTTTTATTCTTAGGCTCATTTCATTGATTATCTCTCTATGTTTGCTATTCCATGCTGTAAGCTGGTAAAGCCTTAAGCCATCTATCCTTTTGTTTAGCTCTATAATTTATTCTTTCACCATAATATCCTCAATCAACATGAATAAAAAGTATATTTTATATTATCGAGCATCACCAGTGACAAAAGAATATAAATTAACCCACAAGTCATGAGATATTACCGAACAGCATGATGATAAAATCACTCTTTTAAAAATGACATAAAATCAACTAAATTGAGGGTAAAAATAAATTCCAACACAAATAACAATGATAAATAAAATTAATGTAATTATTTCTTCTCTTTCCATAGTTATCACAGTAAAAAAAGGCTAAACAGCAAGTGATACGCTGCAAGCCTATGGAGGACTCAATTGAGTTAAGGTGGTTTTAGACCATTCATCATGCAAATCGACTCTCAAAGAGTAGAACGTAAATACTGTATACACAATGCGATTTGCAGGGATTTGTAACTCAAAGTTAAGACCTGTGTCTATGTCACCAGTGATAGCTCTCATCTGCCATTTCAGACTCAATCCGTTGATCATGTTATGGTGAGCATCAGAATAGTCTGAGTTGCTCATTTGACCAATTCAATACAGATTTGTCGTTTTCCTGACATTGCCAAGAAATTTCTTACAAATTTCTGTGTTAGTTTTCGCTCCGCCAATCGGGCTCATCTGTTATTTATAGGCAATTCTATGAAACGTTACGCAATTTTACCTATTTTCTCTCTCGCTATGGTTGGCTGTGGCGGTGGTAGTGACAGCAGCGGTGAAACTAGCACGGCACAAACACCTCCCGTCTCTCAAGGCTCCATCGAACACGTTACTGGTGACGCTATCTCTGTCAATGGCTACAACTATTCTCTTGATGGGTTAACCGCTACTTACCAAGATGAGACGCTACCAAGCTCGATCTTGTCAAAAAATATGATGGTACGTATCTCTGAAGATAACGCTAGCCGCTCTGGTGGTGCTGTCGTTACGCTAGAGCCAACCTTCACAGGTAAAGTGGGTAGCATTTCACCAGACCGAAAATCATTTGTGATCAACGGTGTTGAGCTTCAGTTTACATTAAGCAACAACATCCATGTTGGCAGTAACGTGATGGTATCTGCGCTACCAATGGCAACGGGCTACAACGTACTTTCAGTGATCGAGTTCAATCACTGGAATGGTCAAGCAGAAACCGAAGGCCTTGTAAGCCGACTTGACAACGACACCTTTAAGATCGGCGCTTCGCTAACTGTTGACTTCAGCAATATCAATGTTAAGTTTCCATTAAGCAACGGCATGTGGGTCGAGGTGATTGGTATGTACGATACTGACAGTAGCATACTGCGCGCAGAAAAGATCACGCGTGACGATTACACTGACATCCCTAACGATGGCGAGATCGAGGGTATCGTAACTTTTGTTAATCGCGGCCCTGATGGCAAACCGCGTTCATTTGAACTGAACTACAGCGCACAGATTCAAACCGTGAGCTCAACCGAATATGATGACGGTTTCTACGGTGACCATCGTGACCTCGTCGCAGGTGCTTGGGTTGACGTTGAATTGAAAAACAACAAAAACAAGCTCATGGCAAAAGAGATTGAGTTTGAAGACGGCAACGATGACAACGATTGGGAACAAAACGAGTTTGGGATCGAAGGGTACGCACTCGTTTCAAATTCTGAACTAAAAATGTTCACTATCACCGATGTATGTTCAAATGAACAGTTCACTGTTAGCGTAGATAACCTAACCCATTACGAAGATCTGGCTAATTTTGATGAACTGCACAGGCAATACGTCGAAATAGAAGGTCACCTATTTGAAGGGCAGTACATTGCTCGTAGCATCGACGTAGAAGATGACAGTAGCGATAATGGCTGTGACGACTAAGCAGCAATAATGCACAAAAGCAATTGGCACTTGATGTGACATGAATACAACATGTTAAACCAGCGCTGATGCGCTGGTTTTTTGTTTGCACAGCAAAGCTGTCAGATTGAAAGAAAACTGAATCTCCCTGACTGAGGGAAAGGTAATCCAAATCGCTTGGTGATCACATATCCACCGGTGATCGTGCAGGCTCGTTTCTGGACATTTCCGAGTTACGTGCGATCACACTTAGGCACCAACAAGTAGTTGGAACAATACAGTAACCACATGACTTGTAGTACATTAGTGGCATATTCGCTTGTATGCTTTTTAGGGAAATTCCTATGTACATCAGAAAGGTAACGATCAAAAACTACCGCAGCTTCCGCTTTTTCAAAGCACAGCTTCAGCAGCTAACAGTTGTCATTGGTGAAAACGATACTGGTAAGACGAACTTTTTCACCGCACTTTCGTTACCGTTAAGCGGCAACCAAATAGACTTCAACCAGAAGCGTTTGAGTGTGTCTGATATCAACAAAGATGCCGTTATTGATTTTCTCAAGTCTGTTGTCGATGATGAAACTGAAGAGAATCAGCTTACAAAGATCCCTAAAGTATCCGTAACCGTAGAGTTCGCAGATCCGAAAGATGCTTATGAAACAGCTCTGTTGGCTAAGTGGATTGTTGCTGATGGAGACGAAGAAACATACAAAATCAGATACGACTTTAAACCTAAAGACGACAAAGACTTGCTTGAAGTCGTGAAGAAATCGCTCGCTGGTAAGACGTTAGATGATATTAACTGGTTTACTCTACCCGTTGAGCTATACGACTACCAAATCGTATCTGTGAACAACGAAAAGCCTATCGCATACAGTGACTTAAAACACGTCAGTGTCCATAGCATCAATGCCGAGCGAGATGACTTCTCAGAAAGCAGTTCAATGAAGTCCAATAGCATTTTCACCAAGCTGCTTATGAACACTCTCAACGATGACGACAAAGGTCAGATCAATACCGCCTACTCTGAGTTCTTTAGTGCTATTGAAAAAACTGAAACATTCGACAAAGTCATTGGTGCTAATGACGATTTCGAGAATTACGACAGTATTATTAAGCAGCTTGAGTGCACTCCCAACCTGCCTAACTTAAAGAACATCTTATCGAACATCACTTTGAAATACGGTAATGAATTTCTGTACCAAAAAGGCTTAGGACAACGAAATCTTATCTACATACTCATCTTATTTGCTTACTACAAGTCATGTGGTGATACGTTCAATTTGTGTTGCATAGAAGAACCAGAAGCACACTTGAGCGTTAACAACCTTCGTTTAGTAAGAGACTTCATTGAGAAAAGCTCACGCAACAGCGGCTCGCTTGTACAAACTATCATTTCGACCCATAACCCATCGATCATCAACAAGCTAAAGATCTCTAATGTGTTGGCGTTTACTGGCGAGAAAGCAATTAGTCTGTCTGATACTCCGACTAAGTTAGTTGACTACCTAAGAAAGAGACCTAACTTCGACATCCTAAAGCTGCTGTTTGCGAACAAAGTCATTCTCGTAGAGGGCCCGACGGAAGAAATGCTGATCAGCACTTATTTGTCTAAACAACAAGCCCTCAACGACATTGATATTATTCCAATTGGTCAACGCGGCTACACCACTTTCTTAGATATATGGCTCACCTTGAACAAAGATAACCAGAACAAAAAAATTGGGGTCGTCCGTGATTATGACGACTCAGAAGCAGCTAAAGCCAGACACAATGCTTATGACACAACGCATGCGAATGTCACTGTAAGAACAACAAAATACTACACACTTGAGATTGATTTAGTAGAAACAGAAAACAACCTAGCTTTGCTGAATGGTTTATTCAAAATGGAAGGCGACCTCACCGCAGTGTCCGATCACATGATTAATGGTAAAACAGCAAGAATGCTTGATGTATGTGATGCGATGGTTGATGAAGAGAACCCACTGGATATCAAGTTGCCGGCTCACATAGCTGACGTCATCGAGGCGGTATCATGATAGAAGTACAAATCGCTGGTGCAGGTGCTGGGAAAACTTATGGTTTAGCAAAGACTTTGATAGATCACATCAAAGCTTGTACTAGTCACAAAAAGACATTTGCACTGACATACACAAACTCAGCAACAGCAAAGATAGAGCAAGAGATAATCAAACAACATGGCTTTATTCCGTCGAACCTCTGTATACAGACAGTACATAGCTTCTTGTTGAACGAAATCATCTACCCGTTCTCGTCATTCACTCTCGGTGATGTGTATAACGACACATCAATTATGATATCGAATCCTAAGTACAAGAATGGTCTTTTTGCACGACTTAAAAAGATTAATGTCATTCATACAGATAATGTATATAACATCGCTAAACAAATTGTTGATGAAACCACCAGCAAGCACAACAACAAAGCGAAGAAAGCAAAAGTCCGCAGACTATTAGCTATTCTAGGAAGCTGCTTTGATAAGATATTCATCGACGAAGTCCAAGACTTAGATAAAGATGCACTCCGCTTTTTCGAAGTTCTAGGCTGCAACGATATTGATGTATACATGATCGGAGATCCCAAACAAGCAATCAAGTTTCCCCAAGATCTTGATGCTTTTGTTCGAAAAGTAGCTCAAAAAAAATACGCGACCATACTACCGATCAACAATCAAACCAGACGAGTACCCACAGAGATACTAGCGGTCTCAAACAGCTTCTGCTACGAAGATCAGCAACAAAAGTCACTATCAGAAATGGTTGGTGAACTTATGTACATTGAATCGACGGACGAACGATATGACGAGCTACTAACGAACTACTTAGATACAAAACAACTTGTTTGTATCGACAAAAAGAATGGTCGCTATACAACTTCGTCTAAACACAAACACGTATTCCCACGAGAGATCGAGGAAATGATTCGTGATTCTAACCACAAGAAAGACAAAGCTTTGTTTGTTAAAGCAGCTTTTTCTGACTTTATGGACGATGTTGCCGAAGTCGGTGCAAGAATTGCCATCAATAAGCTAAAAGCCAGTCATGGCTTGACACTTAATGGTCAGCACTTCGCCCAACTGTATGAGCTGTGCAATTCTTGTACAGGAAATGACGTTCAATTCAAAGTCCAAAGTATCGAGTCTATCAAGGGACTGGATGCTGATGTGTGTGTAATCATACTTAGCTCTAATACCCTGAAGTACTTGACCCAAAATGGTATTAGCGAAGCAAACCGATTTAATAAAGAATGGAAAAAAGTTTATGTCGCTCTTACTCGTGCTAAGAAGAGGCTGGTGTTGGCTTTAGATCACGAGTTACTCGCTAAAGAAGATATGGCGGCTGTTAGAGATTCTGTGGGAGCACTAGGATTCGTTACTCATAACTAGTATGCATCTGACCAAAAACACCGATGGAGTCTAGTAGAAGACTAACTCAAAACATGTGTTATATCTAACGACCCTGTGAATAATTTTTTGACACTGGTTGTAACTCGTTTTGGGGCAAAAATGAGCCAGAACGGCTCACTCTGACTAGCGTGATAAGATCGTACTTTATTAGTATCGTAACGCCTTTATACTAAAAATCCGCTCACAAAAAGGGGAAACACCTATGACGCTTTTCGCTCGCGCTTCACTACGGCATACCAAAATGATTTGGAAATGACTTTTCTTTGAACGAACCGCTTAGCCGCCTCAAAGCCAAGTCTAGAATTTGCGCCGGTAATTAAAATTGATGAAGTAATCATATCGAATACATAGTGTCTGAACTAGAAGCGCGGTCATAAAAGCGCTGTTTATATTGTTAAGATAATTACGGGCTCAAATTCAAAGTTTTACACAGCGAACACTAAACATATAATCTTTTGAGCTCGTAGCACGACGAATTTCGCCTTTGTGCGCATTCCACCAAGAGTAAGCCAGTGTACGAATAATACCTTTGGTGTCAGACGCGCTATCTGCTGTCCAAAATTCAGTATAAGCACCCTCAGTGATGTAAAAACCGTTCCACTTAACGCCAGCAGGTCTCGCAAAGAAGCGATGTTTATTAACTAGAGACTGATCCACTTTTTTAAATGGCCCATCCGTTTGTGTCTCCTTTAGTTGCAAGCCAAGCTGTTGGTCACCACCTCGCCAGCCTTCTTGGTGAATTTCCTCTTCAGGCATACCTATGCTTCGTTCAAGCGTTTTCCAGTCCTCATCTGTCGCGACTCTCCACCCCTCTGGACATAAATTTCGTTCATCTGCGACGTCATGCCAGCTGTATAGTCGACCATATTTCAACAAATTCGCCTTGTCATCTTTTGGAATGACGCCAGACCTAACAGCGGATCCGTCTTGGAACTTGGTACTCCTCAACCCTTCAGCTAACCAAATCTGCCCACCGATGGTCACCGTTCGATAAACATTACCTTCCATGTCTTGAACGGTATCTTCCAGTTGGTACAAGTCTTTATTAATCTCATTAGCTGAGGTTGTAGTAGCAAGGACCATAATAACTCCTATGAATAAAATAATTTTTTCACGTCAAATCACATTAATTGAAACGATAGAATTACTATACCCATTCTACTTGAAGCCGCAGGGTTGTTAGTTGGCTCTCATAAACCTCATCACATAGTCTATCTATCTTCACGAGGTGCTCAGAGGCTTTGTTCGTTTGCCGCCTACCTGCAACTTCAAGTTATTTGGGCATATACCCATGATATTGGTTCAAAAATAAGTGAATTGCTCATTAAAAATACCTATTGATATCAGGCAGGCATTTGAGCCATCTCATCATTCACTAGATACGCAATATTCTCAATTATCCCCTTAACTTGATTCCACTCCTTAGGTGGTACGTGTCTTCACCAGCAAATATCGGGGCAGTTCCGAGCTACAGCTCTATTAGCACGATCATGTCGCTCTCACTGCTTATTGCCTTTAGTAATAAGTCTTAATTTGAGAATACTGACTACCCCATCGGTCAGAGATCAGCTCAAAAATCAACAGCGTCTCATTTTCAGTGGCTGATTGGTAGATTTTCTTCAGGTTATTTGGGTTCTCAACGGTCTCTGAGTGCTGAATAATGACGAGTCCCAACCAAACTTTAGTCAACAAGTATCATTGTTGGCTTCTGATTATGCTGCCCTGCTCTTTAGCATCGCTAGTGATCTTTTAAATTCACCTTTTGATCTTTACCTCGCTTCGCGAGAACAGAGTCCAATCTCGACTATTATTTTATGGGTGAGTACAAGTCTTAATTTTACCTTTATATAAAACATGCTTGTACTCACGTACTCAAGCAACTGCGACTCGCCATCATAGCGACAAACTGGCTAGTTTACTGGCGAAAGCCAGGCCTACCACAATAAAGAAATCAAAAATCAAGGCCTGCCTTGTATCATCTATAAGTTATTTAGCATACCAACTGTAAGCAAGCACCTCAGCTTGCTCAAGAACAGACTTGATTGCTTGTTCGGCTACATCTGACTAATACTTCCAACAGCGCGGCAGTCGGCGGACTAAGTTACACATACGAGCACGGACGCTTTTACGCTTGCGCCAGTCAACCGTGGCTCATTTACGAAGCGAACCTGCTAAGTCAATCATTAAGCCGCGCAACACATCATCAACAAGCTCAAAGACCGAAAACTCATTTTCAACCCAATGAGTGCTATCACATCCTGCGAGAGCGAGTCTAGTTCATCTCTGGATATAAGTAAGCTACCTTTAGACTCACAGACACTAGATAACCCCACATCTACTAAGCTTTACCTTCTTTTACATTCATTGACGTTGCTTTACAGGTAGGGAACTACATTTAAATGGAAGTTTAATCGAGTACCTCATCATGAAAACAGTTCGTAACGTCATCTGGGCAATGACCGCCACCATATCCATATTATGGTTTGCAATGGAACCTCATCTTCTTTCCTCTACTAGCGTCTTTGAGTGGCGATCTGCCATGATCCAATATTCCGGCATTCTGTCATTGATGCTAATGTCGATCACCATGGTGCTGGCAATGCGTTTACCTTTGGTTGAAAACTGGTTGCACGGTATGGATAAAGCATATCGGGTTCATAAATGGTTGGGGATTGGTGGTGTCGCATTGGGTATGGCGCATTGGCTTTGGTATCAAATTCCAAAATGGTTGGTGGTGTCAGGCCTATTGGCGCGACCAGTAAAACAATTTGGGACTGGACCTAACGGTAACCTATCGAGCATTGAAGCAGGTATTATTGAACTACAAGACATGGCTCAAGGCATGGGTGAATTGGGCTTTTATTTAATGCTAGTGCTACTTGTCATTTCGTTATGGAGCGCAGTTAAATACAAACCATTTAAACTTTCACACCGACTAATGTCTGTTGCGTATCTTATGATTGCTGTTCACTCCGTGCTGCTGATCAAACGGGCGTATTGGGGTGAACCTGTTTACTACCTAACAATTGCCTTTGCTTTCATTGGCTCGATTGCTGCGTTATACAGCTTGTTTGGTTTTGTCGGTCGCGATAAAAAACATTCTGCTGTTGTGACGTCTACACGTTATTTCCCACAAGCAGAGATTATGGAGTTAGTAATAAAACCAGATGCAGCATGGCGTGGTCATAAGGCAGGACAGTTTGCCTATTTACGCTTTGGGGAAGAGGATGCTCATCCGTTTACTATCATATCAACCGGTGAAAACAATGAGTTGCGATTTTTAATCAAAGAGCTTGGGGATTTCACTACTGGACTTTATGACCGCGTAAAATTAAATGATACCGTAACGGTAGAAGGACCCTACGGACGTTTAGATTTTGATTTAGAGAAGCCACAAATCTGGATCGCTGGCGGTGTTGGTATAGCTTCTTTCTTTGCAGCTCTGGAAACGTTAAAAAAGAAAGCTCGAAATAACAATGTTCACCTTTTTTATTGTACCCGTGGTGTAGATAAACACTTAGTTGACGAGCTTTGGCATCTAGCGAATCAAGCCAGAATCAATTTATACGTCATAGATACAATAAAGTCAGCGCGTCTAAATGCAGTGCGTATATTTGAGCAGTGTGGCGATTTGAATCAGTATGAACTGTATTTTTGTGGGCCAGAGATCTTCTCAGAAGCTTTGAAAAAAGAACTCGATATACATCAATTTGATATTGAAAATAGCTATCACGAAGAATTGTTTGTGATGAGATAATACTCATAATTAGTTATAAAAAGACTATCCAAGCAACGTTTTAGGGAGCCCGTTATGTGGCTCCCCGAAAAAATGAATAGTGCGGTTTAACTTGATGTTATCACCGTTTTTGATTTTGTTATTTCACTATGTGTCAATGCCTCTGGCATATGCTCAAATTTGAATGTGATCGGCTTACTAATTTCAATATCACCTTTAGCAATTCGTCCAAGTAACGCTTCACCGTTTTGCATCAATGCATACCAATCTTCTTTATCACCAAAACCATGTAATGCTCCTAGGGCTATTTCGTGATAGGAAATAGTACGAGTAAATGGAGGGTCAATAGGTTTAGCAATACGATCTTGAATGCAGACAATATGTCCATTCGCTCTTAACAGTGGTACTAAACAAGCGGCATTTTCCCCACTCACCGCATCAAAAATGGCAAAGTATTTCATGTCGATTTGAGATTGCTCCCGATAAACTTGACGAATACCTAACCTGTTGGCTCGCTCTTCACTCAAACTCGCTGAGACAACGTCAACGATATACCCCTTACCTCGAAGGAGCTGAGATAACAAATTATTCACCGCGCCAAAGCCAACGACAAGCACTTCTCTTTGTCGAGTTAATGGAATTTTTTCAAATGACTGCCACGCAGTAAGCATCGGACAAGGCAGTGCCGCTGCAAGTTCAAACGATAAGCTATCAGGTAGCAGCATTACTCGCTCAGCATTCAAAACGGTATATTCAGCAAAGCTTCCATGGCGAATTAATGAGCCATGATACGCCACTCGACGACCAATCAGACTTATGTCAACGTTAGATCCTACTTGGACGACGACGCCTGCACCATCAACACCTGGAACATGACCATTAGGCCAATTTAAAGGGTTAGCTTTAATAAATTTCCAATCAACAGGGTTAATACCAATCGCTTTGTTTTGTACTAAGATTTCACTGTCACCTAAAGCAGGTATTTCAGCCTTACCTAAAACAAGACTATGTATCCCAGTTTGATATTGCCAAATTCGATAGGGTTCCATATCACTTCTACTCGCTTAATGAAAAGGTAAGGCACCAAAGAGTTATCGTCCTTGGTGCCTAGTCTATTAGGCCTGATAAGCTGGATAATCGATATAACCTTCGGCTCCGCCCCCATACAAGGTTAACCTAGCATCGGCATCAAACTCGGCCAATGGTAAATCATGGGCAAGTCGGAAGGCTAAATCAGGGTTCGTGACGAAAGGTGTACCAAAGGCAACGAAATCAGCATGCTGCTTATCTAGCAACTGTTGTGCGGATTGCTTAGTCATCTTTCCCGCAACCATGATAGGGTTTGTATACACTTCGCGAACTTGATGACGGAAGGTTTCTGGTACATCAACATAACGAGAAATACGTTCGGAAAAATGAACATAAGCCAAGTTCATTGGTTTCATTCTTTCAAGTGCTTTTAGCATAACATCGATAATTTCAGGATCCTCGTCAGCGAAGCCCTCAATCACGTGCGGAGAGACACGCACGGCTACTTTGTCGCCGCCGATTTCGTTTACGACCGCTTGTAAGGTTTCCACCAAAAAACGCAGACGATTCTCTTTACTGCCGCCATACTGGTCTTGACGTTGATTACTCTCTAAACGCATAAATGTATCGAACAGGTAGCCGTGCGCTGCGTGGATTTCAACCCCATCAAAGCCAGCTTCAATCGAATTTTTAGCGGCTTGAACAAAATCAGCAATCGTACTTTCGATCTCTTGAATCGTCATTTCTCGTGGCATTTCAGTTTCAATCATGCCGAATCCACCTTCTGGTCGTGGGCCAAAAACTTGATCGGGCACTTTGATAGCTGAGGGGGCTAAAGGCTGCTCACCAGAAATACAAGAATGACTACGGCGCCCAACATGCCAGAGTTGGATAAATATCTTACCTTCTTCCTCATGAACAGCCTGAGTCACTCTCTTCCAGCCTTCAATGTGTTCTTCTGTGTAGATGCCTGGTGTCATAGAGTAACCCCGACCAACGGCTGAAATAGGAGCACCTTCTGTGACAATCAAACCAGAGCTAGCACGCTGACGGTAGTAGGTAGCCATCATCTCGTTTGGTACATCACCAGGTTGAGACGTGCGTGAACGAGTCATCGGCGCCATCGCGATACGGTTTTTGAGCGTCAATGCCCCCAATTGGATAGGTTGAAAAAGTGATTTAGACATAATAAGCCCTCTTATTTCTTATGAGGGATCTTAACAAACTCAACGGATTACATTGATAGCGATAATGACAAATGATATTTGTTAAAATTGCAACAGTATAAGTGTACTAGAGCACTGGTCTTGTTGGATGTCGATGCGTCATCGACTTTTATAGGCTGCTCTATTATCGAAAGTGCCAGAGGAAATAGCGAAGGCGAAGTACGGAGTTACTTCGCGTTGAACGATTTACAGATCTAGTTTCGGCTGAATAAAATCGATAAAAGCAGAAATCCTCTTGGCTACAGAAGAAGACTTGTAGTAGACAGCATTAATTTGCTCCCTGCCCGAGTTACCGATTTTTTCACCTTCTAACAATGCAACTAATCTTCCTTCCGCAATATCTTTTTTCACCATAAAACCTGATAGACAGGCGATTCCATTTCCCATCAAAGCGAGCTGTCTCACCGTTTCACCGTTACTTGAGGTCAGCGTAGGTGTTAGTCCTGAAAATCCTTTCAAAGGCCATTCATTAAGTGTTTTTGGTGTTGAAAATCCGATGGTATCGTGGTGTTCCAAATCACTGCTTTTATTCGGAAAACCGCGCTTTGATAAATAATCAGGTGAAGCAACAATGTAAAGTAAACTTCGGCCAAGAGGTCTAGCATGTAAGGTTGAATCATTTAATGCACCGATACGAATAGCGATATCGGTTTTCTTTTCTAACAAATCAACAAAACCTTCATTGGAAGTCAACTCCAACTCAATATCAGGATAAGCTTGATTAAATGGCTGAACCAGCGGGACTAACTGGTGAAACACAAACGGACTAGCGGCATCAACACGCAGCCGCCCTTTTGGTAATTCTCCACGGGATATAATCTCGTCTTCCGCATGCTGTAACTTCATCAGCCCTATCCGTACCGACTCAACGAATTGCCGCCCTTCATCCGTTAACTCAATCCGTCTTGTGGTTCGATTTAATATCGTCACACCAAGCTGGCTTTCTACCTTACTCACCGCTCGTGATACGCGTGCAACCTGTATATCTAGACTTTCTGCTGCCGCAGTAAACCCGCCAGTGTCAACGACAGAAAGTAGAATTTCTAAATCGTCCGATTTTGTACGCATACTGCCAACCGTTTCATCAAAAGCTCATTTTTAATTATTGCATTTATAGCAAATATTATTTGTTAAATAACCTATTTTTTGCAACTACATTCCCACGCAAAATCCCTCCATCAAATCACGGCAGCGCGGCACTTTGATAAACACATCTGCTGCTGTGTACTAGAAGCTAACAAAAGAGAGTAATTGATATGCCATTAGCACTTCTCGCATTGACGCTCAGCGCCTTTGCTATCGGAACGACGGAGTTTGTGATCGTGGGATTGATCCCGACTATGGCTTCTGACCTAAACGTCTCACTACCATCCGCAGGACTATTGGTGAGCCTTTATGCACTCGGTGTTGCGATTGGCGCACCTGTTTTAACCGCACTAACGGGAAAGTGGAACCGTAAGCACGTACTCATTACTGTTATGTCACTGTTTGTGATTGGCAACTTATTGGCATGGAAAGCACCTGGTTACAATACCCTTATCGTTGCTCGTATTTTGACTGGTTTAGCCCATGGTGTGTTTTTCTCAATCGGCTCGACAATTGCGACTGGCCTAGTACCTAAAGAAAAAGCGGCAAGCGCAATTGCGATTATGTTTACGGGATTAACCGTGGCATTAGTAACAGGTGTGCCACTTGGTACTTACATCGGCCAAACCTTTGGTTGGCAATCGACATTTTTGATTGTCGCACTATTGGGCATTATTGCGTTGATTGGTAGTGCTTTCTTAGTACCAAGCAGCTTAAAACAACCCGCTGCTGCTAAACTGTCATCACAATTAAAAGTATTAACGCAACCAAGGCTACTATTGGTTTATGCAATCACAGCACTCGGCTACGGTGGTACATTTACTGCGTTCACATTCCTCGCGCCCATTTTACAACAAGAAACGGGCTTTAACGCCAATGCTATTAGCCTAATCATGCTGGTATATGGTGTCTCTGTGGCAATTGGTAATGTTTGGGGCGGCAAAATGGCTGATAAGATGGGGCCAATAAAAGCGCTGACGATTATTTTTGCAGGACTCGCTGCTATCCTTTTGATATTTAACTTTACTGCTGTTAACCCTACCGCAGCGGTAGCGACCATTTTAGTTTGGGGAGCCTTTGCATTCGGTAATGTCCCTGGTCTACAAGTTTATGTGGTTAAACTGGCTGAAAAACACACTCCTGACGCGGTAGACGTTGCTTCTGGTCTAAACATTGCTGCGTTTAACGTGGGTATTGCTTTTGGCTCGTGGGGGGGCGGTATGATTGTGTCTGAAATGGGCTTAATGCATACCCCGTGGATTGGTGCCATGGTAGTTCTCGTTGCACTTGTCCTTACTCGAATGAGTGGACGTCTTGATAAACGTACAGCAGTTCATATGTCGGAAGCAAACGTACTTATTAAGAAAGCATCATAATTTTCATTAAAAACTGGTCAAAGTTGGCTGATTGCGCATGTATGCCTGCATCCTTAGCGCATCAGCACTATTCGCTAACGGTTTTAGCGCTGTCTTTATCATAATGTTTCAATGACGCATTCAAGAGTTCCTGAGGCTTATTGAGTTCGATGATAAAGTTTACTCATTACTTTCTGTATATAAACACGCCTCAGTTATACTGTTTGGTATGTATGAGCGTAGCTCATTTGGGGGCATAGAAAATTTATAGCAAGCTGAAGGTGCCAAACCTTAGTGTATATATCAGAGCAACATCATTTTCCTCTATTGATAAAACATTCAATTCATAATAACTATAATATTTCCGTATTCTAATTATTATGATTACAAAGGTGTAAACTTCCCTTTATTAGAAGCACACAATATTGATGACCTCATAATAATCACAAACTGGGCTCTATTCTGGCGAAGCCAGGTCAGAAGCAAAAATCACCAAAAAGATAATTTTTACGACACTATTTCACAACAGGAAAGATTATCGACTTTTGACAATAAATTAATTATTAATATAGTGAAAATAAATTTACAAAATTAAACAACAAGTTAGTCGAGAAATATAAACTCATGCTAATATTTATTATTCCACCGGCTGTTTACAGGCAATTTATAGATTGATATTGTGAATATATAAGAGATTAAGAATCAAAAGATTCAAGCGCATCGACCAAATTAGCGCAACGTCTCAATAACTAAACCAAAAGGCTAAACACAATGTCAAACCCTCTACAGCTCTCTCGCGTAGCTGAAATCGCGACTCTAGAATCCGGCATTCAAGAAACTAAGCATCTGCTTAATGACATCTCAAACGCATATGAGCGTGGCTTGAAGGCTTCTCAAATCGAAATTCACACCAATAAAGCAAACGCATTTGAAGATGCTAAATTAGCGCTACAGAAGAAAGTGAAGCTATTCATTGATGGCGAAAACCAAAAACTCAGCGCAAAGAAAAGCAGCTTCGACAAAGCGCTATATCTACACACGTTAGCGATGACTTCTGAGCAAGAAAAAGAAGCAATAAACAAAATCAAGTCCGCATCGCTGCTGCTAGTTCCGCGCCGTATGAGCACTGAAATGCTCGCTGATGAAATCTGCAAGGTTCTTACTGACGAAAAAGCGGAGTCAGTAATTAAGGTGTGCGCCTCTTTCATCGAACACATGAAAAACAAAGTACGCAAATTTCACTCGATCGATGAAAATGACTCTGACGTGACAGTTATCGAGCAAAACTACTCAGATCTTGGCGACATCTGCGAAAACAACGACAGAAAAGAGCTGCATCTAATCACCGGCCCAACTGGCTCTGGCAAGACTGTAAACACGCTTCTTCCAACTTTCGAAGGCGCTTGCTACGACGATAAAATGCCACTCTTAATCAATGGCTCAAGAGTCCTCGCAGCTGCAATGCTCAACCCTGATGACCCGCGCTACTACCGTTGGGCTCATATCGAAAAAACTAAAGGCGTTCTGGGCGTGGTCTATAAAATGATGCTGGATGATGCATATAAAGATCATCGCAAAGACAGCAAAGTGCTCATCATTGATGAAATCGAAGACGTACTAGACCTTTGCACACAAACCATCGCCGGTGACGGCTCGCTGGAAGCATTGAAGCTTCTTAACGAGCGTTTAGATGCTCAGATTCACAAAACTCCGCTGGCAGTGATTTCTGATGCAATGATGAGCCAAAACACATTTGAACGCCTAAAGAGAATCGCAAAGGCATCAGGCAAAAAAATCTTTGTTCACAGACCAAAGGTGCAAGCAAAAAACACGAAGGTTACTGTGATGACCGAAGCTCAATGCACCGGCAAAATCAACGAAGCATCAAAGAAACTACAGAACGTATTTGTTTATAACGATGGCTCTCAAGATGGTAAAGAGTCTAAGTTCAACGCCAGGTACAATTCTCTCAAAGCAGATAGCAAAGTTCAGGTAAACGCAGCATTCATGCACTCTATTCGAGCTCATGAGCTAAGCAGCCCTGCCTCCTTTGCTGACAAGCATCAAGTTATTTTCGCGTCACCGGCGGCGAAGTGTGGGCTTTCAATTCCCAACCAAAGCTATAAAACATCAGCAATTTTTGGTTATGGCACCAGTGCTCCAAATGATCTACTTCAAGCCGCTCACAGGGCTCGTAACACTGAAGAGATATTTCTTGCTCTGAGCATCAAAGGCAACACTCACTACTCAGCAAATGCAGATCGGGTTCTGATTGAAATGATTCTTAAAGACCAGAAGGAGGACCTGTCTAAAGCGTCATTCGACGGTATGATGGGAGACAAAACTCTCAAGATGATTGCGGAACGAAGCGCGTAAATACTACGAGTTCACTACTATCACGATGTTCGAACAAAACGGTTACAAGATCGAGTATTTGAATGAAAGTAGAACCGGCAAGAACAGCCATCAAAAACAAGGCGCTAAAGCTAACGAAGCTGGCGCGGCAATTGAGAAAGAAGAACGATACGCTGGCATTATCAATGCTGAGCTCATCGCTGAAGAGGTTGCTATACAGCGCAGAGCTGACGGGGACGTTAACACTCAACAACGCAAGTTTGAGCTTGAGAACTACGAACTGCGAAAGTTCTACAATACAGAAAAAGTGGACACTCTTCTTCTTGATTTCGACCATTCGGGTCGAGGCCGCAAGCAAGTGCGCAACCATATGATGAGCAGAGGTGATGTTTACGGCACTTCTCTGAAAGACCAGTTTAATGCACTTACCGTGAAGACGTTTTTCGAGATGGTTAGCACTAGGGATGACTTCAAGTTCACTTCAGAAGATCAAGGCGCAGAAATCAAAGCATGGGTAGAAACCGGAATCCTTGAGATCGGCGAACACCAAGAGCTTGTCAAAGACTACTTCTTCCGAGTATTCCCAAACGCTAGGTTTGGTAACTCGACTTTAACAACGCTAAAAGACATTCTAGATGCAGAGTTCGGCATGACGCTGAAAGCCTGCAATGATCAGCCATACAAACGAGATGACAAAAAGCAGAAAATAAAAAACAAGAGCGGCAAGGGCTATCAGCGTCACTGTCACCGAGCATTTATCGCTACAATGCACGAAGTGGTTGAATTCTTCTTAGCTGCTCATGCTGGAAAGATAACGGTACTTAGCCTTACTGAAAGCCCATCAGAACGCGAAAATGGTAAATGCGAAGTGGTAGACGTAGGTTTGCCAAGAAAGACGTCAGATCAAGAACTCAGAGAGGCGAAGGCAAAATCTGACTCTATCGATCAAGCCATCAAAGCTCTCGTCGCATAAATTGAGCACAAAAAAAGAGCACTCGACCAAAAGTGCTCTTTTCATAAACCAAAGGTTCAATGTCAGAAGCCATTCAGCTTCTAAATACTATTATACCAGCGTGAATAATTATTGCACTATATATCGCAATGACAAATGTTCTTTATTGCATTTTCCGCAATTAAATTCCGGTCTTGATAAAAGTGATCGCTGCAAACCTTACATACGGTATGACAAAAAGGAAAAAGAAAAGATCTTTAAAATGTCTTCTTGCATGATTAACGAAGTCAGAGCCTAACCCGTAACACTGATAAAAACCTTCTGGCCATTCGTCATTATAAGATAAGTAAGGGTCGCATACGCTAAATGTTCTCATGAACTCAAACCGAAGATCGACTTGCCAATACGACATAGCAACGCCAATAAAAATAATGAAAATCATCGTGCTACCTCCTCTGCAATTTAGGGGAACTCTTCTGTTTTATTTATTTTGATTCGGATAATCCGCTCTAAAGTCAGTTAATTCAAAGCGACAATCGTAATCGCAATTGGGCTTCGCGAGCTTATTAAATTCATCAACAAATGCAGCGCTGTAGCCC
Source organism: Vibrio agarilyticus (assembly GCF_012641465.1). Lineage (GTDB taxonomy): Bacteria > Pseudomonadota > Gammaproteobacteria > Enterobacterales > Vibrionaceae > Vibrio > Vibrio agarilyticus. The sequence continues at coordinate 96,366 of NZ_JABAIK010000012.1, read as the reverse complement.
GATGTATCTAGATCCATTGAACGACTTGCTCGAAGCTGGTAGAGGAGCTCAAATTGAGCATTTGAACCGAATTTACGGACAAACCAGTTATAAGCCTGCCCATAATCTGGGTACTCATTATCGCCATGAGTTGCGTAGTAGTCAGCTCCGTCCGAAGCATTAATAACATCAAGCGTACGACGAGAATGATTTCCAGTGTTTGCTTTCATACCTGAAAGCACGATAGCCTGGCCTTCGCTAAACCAACGCTCTAAGGATGCCCCACCAATTGTCGGCTCTGTTATTGTTGCTTGTAGATGATGAATCACCTCGTGGGTAGCAATTTGTAAATCATCGCTGCGCTGAGTAGCAGATTTCGCTGCCACTTCAAACCCTTGTCGCGTACCCATGCCCCACTCCGAATTTGAACGAGAAGCAGATAGGCAAACCACCATTTTCTCAATGTTCTCCGGAATTACGCCAAACAAGCCAAGTTCGTTTTCAACATCAATTCCCTGATTAACCATTTCGTTGTAAAGGTCATAATAAAGCGTTAGCTCATCATTGGCGGACATAGCTGCAAGTGCGACACGAATTGCACGACGTGCAGAGTCCGTGTCAGTTGCAAACTTTCCTGAAAAGCTTGATAAGTTTGGAACAATCTCAGAGCCATAAGAATGAGTAACGAGATTGCCATTAAACACATTCTCAAGAATGCTTTGATAATGAGCACTGTTGTACTCAGCAACAAAGCCAGTATTGGCATAAATGCTCTCGATCATTTGTGTGATTCCTTGAGATGCCGCCACTGATATACCAGATTTCATATCGATATACTTGCTGTGACTAATTTTCATTGCTGCCAAAGCACGATCTAAAGCCCACTCCCCCAAAGTTGCACCCCAGCGAAAATCGTCAGCTGGCAAAGAATCAGAACCGACCACAATAACTCGCGCAGATTCGTAGTATCGATCTGATGACCGCCCTTCACCGTACCCGCAATAACCCAAGTCATTTTGGTTGTCTGGATCTAAATTCCTTACTATCGCAGAAGACGAGTTTGCTGGATCGTACATACTCTTGAAAGAGCCATTCACATAAGAACTAAAGCTAATGCCTGTTGAACCCGAACCTGCTGAACCGGTATCAGAACTCTCTTCACCACTGCCACCGCAGCCAACCATTGAAAGAATTAAAGATGCCACTATCCCTACGCTGAATATAATCTTGCGCATATTTTCGCTCCCGATTGTTGTTGATTTTTCGCTAGAATGGCAACGACTTACTGTCGTCAAATCTCATTTCAAACTGCTCGACTACTTGCAAAATTGGCTGCGCTTTGCGCCATAAAATCTGTTTGCACATGTGCTCCCATTGCGGATTTGGTGCATACTCCTGTGATTTGATGAGACCAGATATACAAGCTAATGTGTCGGTGTCCCCGCCAATGTACTGGCAAGCACGAACAGCAGTCTCGACGTTATGCGACTGATAAAGCGCGATAAAGATTGCAAGCGGTACAGTCGTCACCGCGCTAGCATCACAACTCACGGCTTCGGTACGCATTTTTGCCAAATTGTGGGAGTGCGTCTTGTCTACGTAGTAATCCCAACGCTGATAAAGCTCTTCGCAAATTTCTTGTGCAGAAATACGCTTGCGCATCGCCCACGTCACCCATGCTACAGCTTGAGCACCATTAATTGCTTCTTGATGTGAATGCGTAGCTTCTGCTGCTTTCTTCGCTAAGAGAAGCACTTCATCTTCGCTCTCAAGATAGCCAAGTACCCCAGTCCGAGCCGCTGGCCCGTTCGTATAACTGTTATCAGATGGCTGGCCCGTCCTCATCCAGTACGAAAAATTGGGTCCAAACTTACAATCGTTGAATGCCCCCGCGTAAAGGCGGTAGTACATAGCGAAATCGTCACTATCATCCAGCATGGCATGCGCTGTGGCTGCCAAAAGTATCGAGTCATCTGTCGGATGTGCCCTATGGCAAAACATCTTTGCTTCACTCAGGTTATAAGTTCTCAGTTTTGATCCCTCAAGCAGCGATCCGGCAATATCTCCAATGATTCCACCTATCAAATGGTCACCTCTTACTTGATTTTGCCAATTTCTGCACTCACATATACTCGAAATTCGATGTCCGAATAATCACGAGCAGGCAAGCTGTACATATTGATGAATCGCTTATTTCGGTAAGCTTGGATGTGCCAATACAGAGCGTAGTGATGGTAAGGAAACGAGCCAACTTGATAGACATCCTGACCATGATAAGGCTTTCTATGGTCAATTATCTCACTTAGCATTTCTCTTACATCGCGCTCTTTATATAGAGCTTGAAATCTCAGGAAGTTGCACATATGCAAACGAACTTTCGCGCTGCTTAGCACTTTTAGATTCTCGCCATCACGATTCAAGACTAATGACTTAAGTACTGCTCGATTGATATCGCGGTATGTTTCAGAGATAAGTAGCGCTGTCTCGCTATCTGTTAGATTGCGTATATCTAACTCAAGTCTTTCGGCTGCTTGTTCTACGAACATGATTTCACCAATTCGTCGAATTCTTCTAAATCGTTCAAATCAATGTTATCCAAGTCAGCACTTGACTCAGCAGTACAGATTGATAGTCGATTTGGCGGCAAATTTGGCAACTGATTCTCCGTAGATTGTAAAAGTGTATCGATGATGCCGTATTCATCGTCCTCCTCTTTAGTGCAAATATAAACGATGAACGTGTCTAGCTCAGCATTCATGGGACTTTGACAAGCACACATACAGAACTGCACTGACTCTCTGTCACTCACCTGCACTTTGAAGAAACTCCGAAGATCTTCAGCAATTGGTGCGTAAGGCAACACTCCAATAAATTTATCTACGCTGACATAGTTGTGCTTCTTGATAAATTTATCGACGTCGGGCGAGAGTTGAATAACCAGGGTCTCCATTTGTTCAAGAGTATCGCGCATGCCTGGTTGAGTAGTAGTAATCTCAATCAAGCGCTCGTACTTCTTGCGATCAAAATTTGGTTTAGTTGTCATAGTTCAAACTCCTGTTGTGAGGATGTAAAGTGCCCTACGCTGGAAGCGCATGATGCTTGTTTCTTTGATTGAACTATTAGAAATTAAGAATATAACTTGCTGTTGAGCAATGCTGTCTCAAACAAGCTCGCTGTTTGCTGTGATGATTTGAAGAAAAAGAAATCGACAATGAGAATTATGATGATAAGCAAAGCAATGTATCTGAAAGAAATGAATCTAAACATTTGATATACCCCTCGCTGAGTGGACAAGCATATTACCACAAATATCAGTTGACATCAAGTTATTTTTGTGATCCACCACTTGTGCTGAGTGGGATCAGGTGTTTTTCTTCGATTTTTGCCTTATTCGTAGAAAAAAATTAGGTAGCAATCAGAAGCACAACCTTCAGATAGATGTATGGCGGGTGGCTTTGCTAAATCCGGATTAACTTATATATTGACCACCAAAGTGTTGGCTTGGATTTTTTTAGACCAACACAATCTTATTACCTGAAATTACAACTAAAGTCTCAATTTCCTTTTTAGAGTACGCCATTTTTCGGGATTTTTTTTAAACTCTTGCCTGATTTCAAATAGATATCTAATGTCAGATAAATACTCAGGCTCTTTTGGTGCTTCAACTACACTGACTTCTTTGAGTAAATCCCTCCGATTTAAAGCATAAGTTAATGATATAGGACGTACTATCTCATTTTTGTCATTTTTTCTTCCAGCGTAATAATCAGTCAATATCTGTTCATGAGACAGATCCCAAGTCAATTTGTTATAAGGAAAAAACAATAACCCTAATTTTTGTGTCCGAAACTTCACAACTGTAGCAGCGCCCTTTTTGTCTGGATCTTGAACAACTACATATTCAATAAACTTAGATACATACTCATGATATTTCTGCCTTCCCTCCACTGTTGATAAATCCAAGTCTTTGACAGCATTATAGTCGTAGTTCGACGAAACTTTAGTCAGCTCATCTCGTTTATCATACAAAACATCGAGAGTATTGTTCGCTTTATCCATTTGAGAGCGAAGCAATTTGATTGTTTCAATATGCTCTGCCAATTCTATCTCACTAGATAACGATAAAAGGTATTGTTGCTTGGATTTGATATCACCATCAATAGTCGAAATCTCTGCCTCAAGCTTTTTGTAAGAACTATCGATCAATCGACTATAATCTAAGCCCACCAAACTCTGAACAAGGTGCTTCTCTATTGGATCATATCTCGTGAATTTTTGCGTACAACCTTGATTATCAAGTCTTGAACGACAACGAAGTTTAGGGTGACCGCGTGACGTTTTTGAGTAACTTAGAATATTTCCGCAGCTAGGACACCTTAGTAGACCACGAAATAAATTAGGAAACGAACTGCCAACTCTTCCTTTGACGGAGATTGGAAATGTACTCTGTAAAGCTAGAAATTTCGGGTTGTCGATGACGCGAGGATAGTAGTTTTCAATAGGAGCCCCTACGGGTACTTTCTTCGTCTTACCATCAACCTCCTTATGCTCTACACGCTGGAACTCACCTTTAAGTTGTATCATTTTTAGATACTTATTAACCACTTCAGTACGCCACGGCTTTCCACTAAAGCTGGAAATATTATTCTCATTCAGATATTTAGTAATCCTATGACAACCATAACCTTCCAACTTCATATCAATCATCTTTGTAAGCACTTCAACATGCTCAGGAATTAGCTCAAAGTGCGTTTTGCACGATGAAAGCCTCATCCACGCGGGACAAACAGAGGTACGTTTCTCACCTCCTTCCGCTTCATCACGGCGTTTCTTGTCAAATGTTGCTTTGATCCGCTGAGATTTCTGTTCACTCTCCATGTGAGCTAAGTGAAAGGCTGCGGTTAGGAGCAGGTCGACACCCATATCAAGTTGTTCATCGTGAGGTATGATGAGGGAAAACTTAGTAATAGCCACATCAACTTTGTACCGCTTCAACTTTGCAAACAATTGACGGCTGTGATCGGCTGGTAAACGGCTTAATCTGTCAACAGCCTCAACAATCAACAACGACTTTTCTTTAATCTCTCCTTGTTTAGCAGCTTCTAAAAAAGCCCCAAGTCCGCCATTTTGACTCGTGTTCTTCCCGTAATATGCAGACAAACCCGCATCTACAATTTCGTCGACTAGTTGATAGCGGTATTCTGTATTAACCTTGTTCTCTGTTTCAATGAACTTTTCCGCTCGTTCAATTTGTCGTTTTAAACCTTCCCCTTCTTTTGCTTGGCTCTCTTTACTAACACGCGAATATATATAGGCATCTCTGATTTCCATATCGTCTCCTATAAAAAAAGCCACTGTTTACAGTGGCTTAATATATCAAAATTAGTAGCTATGATTATTGGTTAAGTAACACCATTGACTGCTGTACTATAACATACTCTTCATTAGTTGGAATTACCATGGCTACAGCGTCAAGCATTTCTGAACGAGCGATAACGCCAGCATTGCCAAAACGCGCGGCTTCATTACCTTGCTCATCTTCAACAAAACCTAATAACTTAAGGTTATTTAGGATCTCGCGACGAATCGGTAATGAGTTTTCACCAATACCGCCAGTGAAAATGATCGCATCTAATGACGTTAGTGGAACTAGATATGAACTAATGTATTTAGCAACGCGGTATGTGAAAACTTCAAACGCTAATTTAGCGCCTTCATGCCCGTTTTCCATTGCCTCGAGGATACCACGCGCATCAGAAGTGACTCCAGACACACCAAGGAAACCTGACTTTTTGTTCAGCGCATCAAATACGCGCTCTTGAGACCAGCCTTTTTTCAGCAAAAATTCAATGATGCCTGGGTCAAGGTCGCCACAACGTGTGCCCATCATTAGACCTGATAATGGGGTAAATCCCATCGAGGTATCAACAGAACGGCCTTTTTCAATCGCACACACTGAGGCACCGTTGCCAAGGTGAACGGATATAAAGCTCGCATCGTCAATTGACTTATTAAGCATGTGTGCGGCTTCACGGCTCACATAGTAGTGGCTAGTACCGTGGAAACCGTAACGACGAATACCGTAGTCGCTGTATAGCGTGTTGCAAATCGCGCCTGTGAATGCTTTTTTCGGCATTGTCTGATGGAACGCTGTATCAAACACCGCAAATTGTGGCAGTGACGGGAACGCTTCCAACGCAGCGCGAATACCGATAGCGCCAGCGGGGTTATGCAATGGTGCGAGATCGGCAAGTTGCTCAATTTCTTGAGTGACCGCTTCATCAATGCGTACGGTTTGAGTGAACTTTTCGCCACCGTGAACAATGCGGTGCCCCACAGCAACGATATCTTGTGCCAACGCTAATTCTTCGGTTAATCCTACTAATGTGTTGATCGCCAATTTGTGATGGCTCTCGTCGCCTTGAATGGCCACTTCACGTTTGTCACCGTTGAATTTCCAGCTCATGCGAGAATCTTCAAGACCAAAGCACTCACCAAGACCTGAAAGCACCGCCTCACCTGTTGCTGAGTTAATAACCGCAAACTTTAGAGAGGAACTGCCGGAGTTGATCACCAGTACATACGAATTAGACATGAATTAATTATCCTGTTGTAGGGCGGAATGAATTGCGTTGTTGTGATACTCATTATTCAATATTTTTTTAATGGTTCAACAATTTTTTAGTAAACGATACAAATTTGATAGAGGTAATTTGATCTCAAACAAGTTTGAGGCTCTTTATACTGGTTGTTATCACTCTTTGCCAACGTATTTTTTTTGTTTCATTCATTAGCCTGAGTTATCAATAATTATTGTTATATGAATTCAATAGCCTAGGTTTACGCACAGCCCGTAACACATCCTCACTAACTTGATAAAGCTATACCTCGACACACAGTGAAACCCGAGACATCTTAAGCGAAAATGTGTTCCTCACTCTGTTTGCGACAATTCTTTTTGATTTAACTAATTTTACATCTAGACACTCAAAAAAAGTTGAGCAAACGTTTATATCCAAACCACTTGAAGATGCAGGTAGGCGGCAGACGAGCAAAGCCTCTGAGCACTTCGTGAACATAGATAGACTGTGTGATGAGGTTTGTGAGAGCCCGCCAACAACGCTGAAACTTAAAGTGGAAAGGGTATGCCATTCTTTTGAAAACAGAGCGCTCGGCAAAAATCAATGAATTCCGCCAAGGCGGTCGTTTTGTCACGGCAATAAAAAAGCCGAGCTAGATGCTCGGCTTCAACAATAACGAATAACTTTAATTAAGCGTCGGTACGACGGCCACGGCCATGACCACGCTCGCCACGGTGCGCACCACGGTGATCGCCACCACGGTTGCGATCAAAACGACGTTCACCACCTTCGCGGAACCCGCCTTCACGCTGACCTTCGCGATTGCCACGATAACCACCGCCTTCGCGATTACCTTCACGATTGCCTTCGCGGTTGCCACGGTAGCCGCCTTCACGGTTTCCATCGCGGTTTCCACGGTAACCGCCACCATCGCGAGCACCTTCACGGCGACCACCACGTGATTCGCGGAAATCATCAAAGTCACAAACTACTGCGCCCACATCTTTTTGACGAATGCGCAATTTGCTTAGACGTGATGCAGCTTGAGAGCTCAACGCTTTTGGCAACTGAACAAATGTGTGGCCTGGTGCCAATTTGATTGCACCGATAGAGCCTTTGCCCAAACCAAGTTCATTTGCCAATGCACCCACGATGTCTTTAACTTGAACGCCTTGATCGCGGCCAACTTGCAATTGGTAAGTATCCCAATCTTGTGGCGCGCTGTTGAAACCACCTTCACGACGTCCGCCTTCACGGCCACCATCGCGACCTTCACGACGATCACGACGACGATTCTTATCGCGTTCAATCGCTTCGATCATTGGATCCGCGCCTGTATAGAACAGTGGGCGTTTACCTTGTTGACGCTTAAGCAAAATCGCGGCAAGAGTGGTTGCACTCACTTCCAATGACGCTTCAAGCTTTTCAATCAGTTCAACAAATTTGTCCAACGCTTCATGATCTTTTTCTGCAGTCAACTCAGCAGCAAGCTTAGTTAGGCGAGCTTCTGCAACTTGGTCGCGCAGCGGAAGTTGGATCTCTTCCATGGTCGATTTTGTCACGCGTTCAATGGTGCGTAGCATACGAATTTGGTTAGTACGAACCAACAAAATCGCTTTACCTTGACGCCCAGCGCGGCCAGTACGACCAATACGGTGGATGTATGACTCAACATCAAATGGAATGTCGTAGTTAAATACGTGCGTGATGCGCGGCACATCAAGACCACGAGCGACAACGTCGGTAGCAACAAGAATATCAATCACACCACGTTTAATGTGGTCAACGGTACGCTCACGCAATGATTGCGGAATGTCACCGTGCAGTGCTGCCGCTTTAAAGCCACGTGCAGATAGCCAATCAGCTAAACGCTCGGTATCTTGACGAGTACGAACGAACACGATAGACGCATCTGTTGCTTCAGTTTCAAGCATACGATACATCGCTTCGTCTTTCTCAACGCCTTTAACAACCCAGTATTGCTGTTCTACTTTGTCTACCGTGTGGTTTTTGCCTGCAACGTCGATGGTGACAGGGTCACGCAAAAAGCGCTCAACAATGTTCTTCAACATCGGAGGCATGGTTGCTGAAAACAAAACGCGCTGCGCAGATTCTGGTGCGTGCTCCATGATTTCAGTGACATCGTCGACAAAACCCATGTTTAACATTTCATCGGCTTCATCAAGAACAAATGTGTGAACTTCATCTAGGTGCAAACGCTCACGATTGATCAAGTCTTGTACACGACCTGGTGTACCGACAACAACGTGAGCACCATTTTTAAGTGCACGCATTTGATCAACGATTGACGTACCGCCATAAATTTCAAGAACTTTAAGGCCGTTAATGTTTTTACCAAGGTTCTTCATCTCAGCCGCAACTTGGATTGCAAGCTCACGCGTTGGCGCAAGTACGATGGCTTGAGGTTTACGTTGGTTTAGATCAAGTTTATTCAGCAGTGGCAATGAGAATGCCGCTGTTTTACCGGTACCCGTTTGTGCTTTACCGAGCGCATCTGAACCTTCTAAAAGGTGAGGGATAGCGGCCGCTTGGATTGGAGTTGGAGAGACAAAGCCCATACCTTCTAGAGCAGACAGGATGGCATCATTCAGTTCTAAGTCACTGAATTGAATTACAGAATCTTGCATTGGGATCCTACTATATATAACTAAAAAAACGGTCCCGACAGCTCTACCAATTCCAATACTGATCGATCCAGATACCGATTCCATTCGCGAGGAAACAGCACAGTAAAAAATAGCGACAAGCCATATAGGGACGACTAAGGGAGGCGGATTATTCCTTAAATGCATAAAAAAAGCCAGAATAAATTGAAATCCATCACATATTTTTGGTGTCAGTAATAAAATTGAAGCAGAATTCCTAGCTTTGACACACGCCATTTGCCCCCAATCACGACCTTACCTGCCTCACTCACAATAAATGAGATAGTGCCTGTGGCCGATGAAAGTGTCAGTTTTGGTAGTAATACCAAAGCACGTTGTTTATAGTGACCGCTGATTCTTTTTCTTCATTAACTCGCGAAATCATTAATTAGGCCATGTTCCAAGACAACCCCCTACTTGCGCAGCTCAAGCAGCAAATTCAAGAAAATTTGCCTAAAAAAGAAGGCAGTATCAAAGCAACCGACAAAGGGTTCGGTTTCCTTGAAGTGGATAGTAAGACCAGCTTTTTTATTCCGCCGCCATACATGAAAAAATGCCTGCATGGCGATAAAGTCGTTGCCATTATTCGTACCGAAAATGAGCGCGAATTTGCTGAGCCACAAGAGCTTATCGAAGCGGCAATGACACGGTTTATCGGCCGAGTAAAGCTTATTAAGGGCAAACTCAACGTTACCCCCGACCACCCGCAGCTCAAAAAGTTGGCACTCAAAGCAAAAATCGCCAAAGGGCTTAACGCAGAGACCTTCGCTGAAGGCGATTGGGTTGTTGCGCACTTGATCCGCCATCCACTTAAAGATGACGGCGGTTTTTTTGTCGAAATTCGCGAAAAAATCACCAATAGCGACGATAAAATTGCGCCTTGGTGGGTCACCTTGGCTGAAAACGATCTTCCCAATCGCGAGCCAGAAGGGATTGATGATTGGCAGATAAAAGACGATGCCGCTCTTGAGCGCGTTGATATGACGTCAATGCCATTTGTCACCATTGATGGCGCTTCAACCAAAGATATGGACGATGCGCTGCATGTGTCGCTCACCGAAAACGGCGATTTTGCGCTGACCATTGCCATTGCCGACCCTACGGCTTATATCACGCCTGACGACGCTATGGACGCGGTCGCACGTGAGCGTGGCTTTACCATCTACCTTCCGGGTCGCAATATTCCAATGCTGCCTCGCGAGTTAGCCGATGAGCTTTGTTCACTGCATGAAGGCCAAGTGCGTCCTGCGCTCTGCTGCAGCGTCACCGTATCAAAAGATGGCGTGATTGGTGATGATATTCGCTTCTATGCGGCTAATGTTGTCTCGCACGCTCGCTTAAGCTACGACAATGTTTCAGACTGGTTAGAAACGGGGCATTGCGATGCGTGGCAGCCTGATGAGCAGATTGCCCAAGTAGTACGCGCCCTATACGACTTTTCTCAAGCTCGCGCGCATTGGCGTGAAACCAACGCGGTTGTGTTCCCAGATCGCCCTGATTATCGCTTCGAACTCAGTGAAGATAATGATGTTATTGCGATTCATGCCGATTTACGCCGCAGCGCAAACCGCTTAGTTGAAGAAGCGATGATCACTGCCAACATTTGTGCAGGACGCGTATTGAATGAGCGTTTTGGCATGGGGATCTTCAATAGCCACTCAGGCTTCAAACCTGAAAAAATTGCGGATGTGATTGCCCTTGTCAATCCCGAAGGTGAGTTACCATTTACCGCAGAATCGGTTGCCACATTAGAGGGGTTTGCTGCACTCCGTCGCTGGTTAAGTGAACAAAATGCAAGCTATCTCGATAACCGAATTCGCAAGTATCAAGCTTATTCAGAAATGAATAATCAACCGAAACCTCACTACGCGATGGGGCTCGACATCTATGCCACCTGGACATCCCCTATTCGTAAATACGGTGACATGATCAATCACCGCTTGTTAAAAGCGGCGATATTAAACGCCGAACCTATTCAAGTTCCTGACGATGTCATTGGCGAAGAGCTAGCGCTGCATAGAAAGCACCATAAGCAAGCAGAGCGTGGCGTTTCGGACTGGTTGTATGCTCGCACCCTAGCCAATGAGCCAAGCAAAGGCACTAGCTTCCAAGCAGAAATCTTTGATATTAATCGCGCAGGCGCGCGTGTGCGACTTTTGGAAAATGGCGCAACTGCCTTTATTCCCGGAGCACTGATTCTCGCGAACAAAGAGCGTTTAGAATGCAATGCAGAAGCAGGTATCATTTCCATTGATAAAGCTTCAGTTTACCAACTTGGCGATACGCTCGAAGTGGTACTGACTGACGTCAATCAGGAAAATCGAAATATTGTGGCAAAGCCGACTGAGGTTTTTGCTGATGTCTCTACGGATAATCAATCTGCGGAGTCCAAAGCGACCGAATAAGCCAGTTTCGACTCAACACGATAAGAATAACAATGCCAGCATTTCGCTGGCATTGTTTTATCTTCTCTACCCTACGCGATTGGCGATGACGATAGAGTAATCATTAAGCATTTTATACCGTTATGGCACGCCGTGACCTTTCGAGGCAACCCATACGCGATACCACTGCTCTCGGCTCAATTCAAGTGAGAGCGCCTCAACAGCTGAACGTACACGCTCAATTTTTCCAGAGCCAATAATTGGAACTGGGTTTGACGGTAAACGACGCACCCAAGCGTAAATCACTTGCTCCATCGATGCACCAATCTCTTGCGCAATAGCTTCCAACTCAGCTCGAACACGCTGCGCTTGTTCAGTTTGGCCAGTAAATAGTGCGCCACCGCCTAAGCATGACCATGCCATCGGGCGAATTCGGTGCATCTGCATTTGGTCAAGCGTACCATCATGGACAACATCAAAATTAAGCGGGTTAATTTCGACTTGGTTTGTCACCAATGACTTCCCTAAACGAGATTGCAGCAGCTCAAACTGACGCGGATTAAAGTTAGACACCCCAAAATGCTTTACCTTGCCAACCTTGTGTAATTCGGTAAAGGCATCAGCCACTTCATCGGCGTTCATCAACGCATCTGGGCGATGGATAAGTAACACATCAATCTCTGAGACGCCCAAGCGCTCTAACGAATTATTTACCGATTGATAAATGTGCGCTGCGCTGGTGTCATAATGATTGATACGTCGCTCGGGCGTTTTATCACCACACAATAAAATATCGCACTTGGTTACGATTTGGATCTGTTCGCGTAAACTAGGCTCAAGGGCTAACGCTTCACCAAACAAACGTTCACACTCATAATTACCGTAAATATCAGCGTGATCAATTGTTGTGATGCCAAGCTCAAGATGCTGCTTTAAAAACGTCAAACGTTGCTGTGGTGTCATATTCCACTCAGCGAGACGCCAATAACCTTGCACCAACTCAGAAAGCTCAGGGCCTTGTGGGGCCACTTGTACTTTTGCAACCATGGATTTTCTCCCTGTGTAATATCTGCCAACATCCTAATGATTTTTCTATGCAGTCTCAATTAGGCGAAGCGTGTTTGTGTCGCAATTGCCCAATAATTCAGCGCTGCCAACAAAACAGGCTCAAGACGCTTAGAGAGAAAGACGAACAGAATTGAAGAGAGTTACCCAAGCGACATCAAAATAATGAATTCAGTGCCGCCTACCTGCAACTCCAAGTGGTTTGGGTATAGAGAATCAGAAACGAATAAGGGCGCTTCAATGAAGCGCCCTATGCCTCTAGACTCAATCGTGAGTTCGCGGATCAGGGTCGACCTGATATTCATTTGAGGCAGTAACAGGTGGTTATAATCAAAGCCACCGTAATTGTACTAGTTAACCTTGTTGTCCTAGTTAACCTGGTGTTCCTAGTTACCTAGTTGTCGCAGACCCTTTTTCCTGAAAGAGTTTTTATCTGCAGTTTGAGTATGGCTTAAACCCAGCCAAAAGCGAGAAACTTATTGCAATTTTATGACTCACTTCTGGGAATTTTGTGTTTGTGCTACCCGTGCCAAAAATAACGCTCTCCAGCATACCTATAACTATACTTAAGCGGCCTCATATGAAATGAAGGAATATGCCAATGGAGAGAAACAACGGACAGAGTTCGAAGCCTAGCGCCAGTGTTCGTACTCGAGTAAAGCACCTCCTTTTTGAAGGTGACAGTCCGTTTTATGTGTTGATTCTTGCGGCATTTATTGGCTGCGCCGCTGGGCTTTTAGGGACCGTACTTGATGTCGCGGTTCACGCTATTGGTCACTGGCGGTCAGGTTGGCTTCATAGCGAGTCACTTTTTTCATTACCGACTTGGCTTGTATCATTACTGCTAAGCACCCTACTCGCAGCCTTTGGTTACTATCTCGTACACCGATTTGCGCCAGAAGCGGCAGGTTCAGGCATTCAAGAAATTGAAGGCGCCCTTGAAAATAAACGCCAAATACGTTGGCAGCGCATTCTTCCGGTTAAGTTTTTTGGTGGGATCAGCGCGCTGGGCGCTGGGCTGGTTCTTGGTCGTGAAGGGCCGACAGTGCAAATGGGTGGTGCAGCAGCGCGCATGACAACCGATCTCCTCAAACTGAAAGATGATAACGTCCGCCAAGCGCTACTTGCGGCGGGTGCTGGCGGTGGTATTTCTGCGGCATTTAATGCGCCGTTAGCCGGGATCATGTTCGTTGTCGAAGAGATGCGGCCCCAATTTCGCTATTCATTGATGTCAATCCACGCCGTGATCATTGCCTCAGTAATGGCCGATGTGGTCTATCGAATGATTGCAGGCCAGTCAGCAGAAATTCAGATGCCCGACTACACAGCGCCAGCTCTCAGCGCGCTGTGGCTGTTTCTTCTGTTAGGCGGTTTGTTCGGCGTACTTGGTGTCGTTTTTAATAAACTCATCGCTAAGGCTCAAGATACCTTTGTCGCTTTGCATCAAAATAAGCGCAGTCGATTTCTGTTGCTTGGCGCCACAATCGGCGCGACTTTTGGCCTGTTGGTAATCTATATGCCGCAGTTGACTGGCGGCGGTATTGCGCTCATCAATATTATTGTTTCCGGTGAGTTTGGGCTGGGGTTACTGCTGCTCCTTTTTCTCGGAAGGCTTATCACCACCCTAATTTGTTTTTGCTCTGGCGCGCCCGGCGGTGTCTTTGCTCCTATGCTCGCGCTGGGTACGCTGTTTGGATACAGCTTTGGCGTGATTGCCGATTGGGCCGTCCCCTCTTTAGAGCTCGAAGCTGGTATGTTTGCTGTTGCAGGTATGGGGGCGCTTTTTGCTGCCTCGGTGCGCGCGCCCATTACCGGCATTTTGCTCGTTATCGAAATGACCAATAACTACTTTTTGATCTTGCCTTTGATTGTTACATCACTCGGCGCAGTGATTGTTGCGCAGTGGTGCGGCGGAGAGCCGCTCTATACACAGCTGCTTCGACGCACTTTAAAAAATAGCCAGTCAGAATAAGCAACGCCAAGTTGTTTGGGTATAAATTCGATTCAAAACAAGTGAGTTATGGAGAAAAAACCACTCAACAAATAAGGTGAACTCTTGTTATCATGCGCAAAACTCCCACCTTAGCATTAGGTGGACATAGTCTGTCGCATTCGGATCTTTAATGAACTTGGCCTGTCACTGGAAAGCACTTTCCAAACTACAATCAATTCCTACTTCACAAGCTGCATTGGCACTTGGCCTCATTGGCCTCGGTCAAGCTTGGGCGCTCTACGCTCCAAGTTTTGGTGATATTATACGTCCATCATTAGTGTTAATTGGCGCACTTTTGTTAAGCCCGGTATTACTCAAATACGCACTCTATCCTCGCTTATTTATTAACGATTTACGCCATCCGCTTAATGGCAGTTTAATGGCACCGATGAGTATGGCTTTGCTTGTACTGTGTGATTATCTTGCCAGCGCCGGATTGTGGTTCGCTTATCCGGTTTGGGCGCTCGCCTTAACACTGCATATCACTATGATGGTGTTATTTTTGTGGTTTCAACTACGCCGCTTTCGCATGGTTAATATCGTGCCGGCTTGGTTTCTGTATCCTGTTGGTTTGATCAGCAGTTCATTAGCTGGCTCACAACTGGGGCATAATATCTTTGCTCAGAACGTAGCGCTTGTCTGCATTAGTATCTATTTCTTTATGCTTCCCGTCGTGCTGTACCGACTGGTCTTTTTTGGTTCACTCCCACGCCGCGCCAGGCCAACACTTGCGATTATGGCAGCGCCTATCAATTTAACGCTGGCGGCATATCTGGTGAACTTTCCTAACCCAGATCCCATTTTGACCGGTGCATTGGCAGGTATTGCCATTACTATGACGCTGCTCATTTATCTCTGTTACTTACGTTTGCTGCGGCTCAAATTTCAACCATCGATTGCTGCGGTGACCTTTCCTTCGGTGATTAGTGCCATCGCCATGTATAAGCTGACAGACTATTTCGACCGCGCGTATCCACAATGGCAATGGCTGCATGATTTTGGGTTCTTTGAACTGAGCGTAGCGACGGTATTGGTTATTTGGGTGGCTGCGGGCTACAGCAAGATGTATTTCAACAGATTATTGTCGCGTTCACACTAAAGCGCACGAAAGAAGTACGACTCGAACAACTTACGCAAACACATCAAGGCCACCTTAGTGAATAAAGTACCTTGATGTTGATATTTATCGTAAGCCGTGCAGAAACTCGTGGCGAGTGGCAGGGTTAGACTTGAAAATCCCCCCTAATGCGGTTGTTGTGGTTTCGCTTGTTGCGTCCATGACACCTCGCGATTTGACGCAGAAATGGGTCGCATCAATGGTGATGGCGACATCATCGGTTTCAAGCAAGCACTGCAGGGCGACCAAAATCTGCTGAGTCATGCGCTCTTGAACCTGAGGTCTTTGAGCAAAAAATCGCACAATACGATTTATCTTAGATAAACCAATAATTTTTCCACGCGGAATGTAAGCGACAGCCGCTTTTCCGTCTATTGTCACTAAATGATGTTCGCATGTACTTGTTAGCGTAATATCTTTTACGCGCACCATTTCGCTGACATTCATCTTATTTTCAATAACGGTAATTTTCGGGAAGTTGCTGTAATCTAAACCAGAGAATATTTCGTCAACGTACATTTTGGCGATGCGATGCGGCGTTTCAACCAAACTGTCATCGGTAAGATCCAAAGCGAGTAGCGATAAAATCTCTCGCATATGATGCTCGATACGCTCTTTCTTCTCTTCACGACTGATAAGATTGGGAACCATTGGCGTTTCCAAACCACGATGCTCGAGTGCGGCTTTTACCTTCTGTGCCGATTCGCTGAGTGCTGTCATTTTTACCTCTTGCCATGCTCTGCGATTGCCCTTAAGCCGCGCTATTGTGTGAGACAAGTTTGCTCGTGACGAACAGCGAATTCCATCGGCTAGGGTTTAACAAATAAGAATACTCGCATTCGAAATGAAATACATCCCCATTTTAGCCAAGGATTATATACCCAAACAACTTGGAGTTGCAGGTAGGCGGCAAACGAGCAAAGCCTCTGAGCACTTCGTGAACATAGACGAACTATATGATGAGGTTTGTGAGAGCCAGCCAACAACCCTGCAACTTCAAGTGGAACGGGTATACCCTTATATGGATATATTATGATGACTGAAGGTCGCTTGGGTATGAATGACAGGTATGCTAAAGTGCCGCGAGCTTTATACCTACAAACAAATTGGATAACACTATGGGCTGTTGTGACACGCCAGGCTTAATGGCTATTGAAGATGCTCTCGCTACCATGCTAGAGCGCATTACCCCGATCCAAGCAACGGAGACACTTCCGCTTGCACAAGCACTTGGCTATGTTTTAGCCGAGGATCTTCATTCACCTATCTTTGTACCACCTTTTGCTAACTCAGCGATGGATGGCTATGCGGTGCGCCTAAGCGATTTACAATCAGATACCCCACTTGCTATTGCTGGCAAAGCGTTCGCCGGACAACCTTTTATTGGCGAGTGGCCTGTTGGCAGTTGCGTGCGAATTATGACAGGCGCAAAGATACCCACTGGCTGTGACGCGGTGATCATGCAAGAGCAAGTACAACTGACCGATGCTGGGGTTGTTTTTACATCTGTTCATGCGAAGCCACAGATGAACATCCGCCCGAAAGGCGATGATATTGAACTCGGCGCCTTAGTGCTAGCCAAAGGCGCACGTTTGACTCCGCGCGATATTCCAATGATAGCCACATTAGGCATCGCACAGGTACGTGTTTTTCAAAAACCAAAAGTCGCGTTTTTCTCTACAGGCGACGAGTTAAAGCCTTTAGGCACCACTTTGGCAGACGGCGATATCTATGACAGCAACCGCTACGGCATCAAACCATTGCTGGAAAACTTTGGCTGTGACGCTATCGATTTAGGCATTATTCCCGACTGTCCAGACCAATTAAAAGCCACTTTTTTGCGCGCGCAGCAGTTAGCAGACGTGGTGATCACCTCTGGCGGCGTGAGCGTGGGTGAAGCCGATTATACTAAAGATATATTAGCGGAACTGGGCGAAATTGGTTTTTGGAAACTCGCCATCAAACCGGGTAAACCTTTTGCTTTTGGTCAACTCGAAGACGCTTGGTTTTGTGGCCTACCTGGTAATCCGGTTTCGGCTTTCTTAACCTTGTATGTGCTCGTGCAACCCATGCTGGCAAAACTAGCCGGTCATAGCGAATGGCAAGCGCCACAAACCATTCCTGCAGTTACTCGCAGCGCATTTAAAAAATCCCCCGGTCGTACCGACTACCAGCGCGGTATTTACGGCATTGAAAACGGTCAATTTGTGGTAGAAAGTACTGGTAATCAAAGCTCCGGTGCATTTCGTTCGATGAGCCTTGCTAACTGTTTTGTTGTTCTTGAACGGGACCGTGGCTCGGTGGAAATTGGTGAAACTGTCCAGATCGAGCTGTTTAATTCCACAATGTATGCCTAACCTCATCACCCGTGAAATAGGAACCCTAACGTGCACCCGTTATCCGATGCAGAAATGCTGCGCTACAATCGCCAAATCATGTTGCGACACTTTGATTTCGAAGGCCAAGAAGCGTTAAAAAATGGCAAAGTGTTGCTCCTTGGCGCTGGTGGCTTGGGATGCGCCGCCAGTCAATACCTGGTTGTCGCAGGCGTAGGTCATATAACCCTTATTGATGACGACAAAGTGGAGTTATCCAATCTCGCGCGTCAGGTGCTTCACCACGACAGCGATATTGGCCAATTAAAAGTCATTTCAGCGCAACAAAGCCTCAGTGAGCTTAATCCCCACTCTCATATTGAGATCATTTCAGAGCGTTTGGATGACAACAAATTATCATCACTGATCGCGCAGCATGATGTCGTCATTGATGCGAGTGACAACGTCACAACTCGAAATCAACTTAATCGTTTGTGCTTTGCTCACAAACGGCCGTTAGTGTCTGGCGCCGCCATTCGTATGGAAGGCCAAATTTGTGTGTTTCATTATCACGAGGATGAGCCCTGCTACCAATGTCTGAGCGCTTTGTTTGGCGACAGCACACTGACTTGCGTTGAAGCAGGCGTTATGGCCCCTGTCGTCGGTATCATTGGCGCAATGCAAGCGCTGGAAGCTATCAAGCTGCTGGCTCACTATGGTGAGACGCCGCAAGGCAAAGTGCTAATATTTGATGCGCTGACTCTGTCATGGCGCCAAATGACGCTGCCTAAGCAGGCAAACTGCCCTATTTGCCAATAAACCTATACCCATATGATCTGAGCGAAACGTTCTGTTTCGCTCTCTATATCCAAACAACGTGAAGATGCAGGTAGGCAACCAGCGAACAAAGCCTCTGAGCTCTTCATGAACATAGATAAACTGTGAGATGAGGTTTGTGAGTGCCCGTCCCTATCTGGTTAACAAAAAGCGCAGCAACTTCAAGTAGGACGGGTATACTCTCTCAAAGATCACCCTTTCGTGCTCATTATTTCCTCTGTTTATCATTTTGCGAGAAACCAATAAATGATCCATCAAAAAGCAACTCATTGCGCAATATCAAAAACAAAAAACAAACAAAAACAATGATTTAATTTTTGGCACGGTCTTTTCATTATAGGTAGCATATTCCAATAACGAGGCGCTACTATGTTGAAATCATCTCTGTGCTTTTTACCACTCTCGCTGCTAACAGTCAGTATGGCTAATGCCACGGCTTTCGACAGCTGCCCTAGCAAAGCGTATCTGTTCCAATCCAAACCCGTGCAAGTGTATGGTGTTAACCTTGTCACCGGTTCAACCACTTTGCTGCAAAATGATACTGGCCTCAACGCCAATATTAACGGGGTAGGTTTTAATTTTGATGATCGGTATATCTACGGATACAACACGACTCACAAACAAATTGTTCGTCTTGGTCAGGATTTTATCGCCGAAACACTCAACGTGACAGGCTTACCAGACCACACCTTTTTTGTCGGGGATGTATATAACCACACCTACTATTTGTACCGTCACAAAAAAGGTTTGTTCAAAATCGATTTATCGCCGCTTGACAGCGATCCCAGTGCGACACTTGTGATTGAACAAATCTCTTCAAGCGCCAATGTTAATCTGA
Organism: Vibrio agarilyticus; assembly: GCF_012641465.1. Lineage (GTDB taxonomy): Bacteria > Pseudomonadota > Gammaproteobacteria > Enterobacterales > Vibrionaceae > Vibrio > Vibrio agarilyticus. The sequence continues at coordinate 76,591 of NZ_JABAIK010000012.1, read as the reverse complement.
CCGATTTCGCCGTTCATCCGGGTGACGGTATGCTCTATGGCATCGACAACGGAAGTGGGTGGTTATACCAATTTGACCTCAACACGGGCAATGAAACGTTCATTGGCGACACGGGAGAGAAAGGCACCTTTGGCGCTGGTTATTTCGATGTCGACGGCAACTACTATGTTTCGCGTAATCAAGATGGCAAAATTTATCGCATCGATCTTTCCTCAGCAAATGCCGCCAACATCAATGCGGGTATCGTCCCTGCGGTAGAGTTTGTCACCAATGGTCCTTCCTCGAACCAAAATGATGGTGCGCGTTGTGCAAACGCGCCAGTGATTGATGAAGATACCATTATTGACTTTGGCGATGCGCCAGACTCCTATCAAACTCTGCTTGTCAGCAATGGGCCACGCCACGAGTTCGACGGTGAAACCTGGCTCGGTGCCGCGCCACCAGATGGGGAAATTGACGGACACTTACCACCAGAAAGTGACGAAGACAATGAACCCACCAGCAAAGGCGTTCACTTTGTCACAGGTTTGGAAACCGGGATGATTGCAAAAGTATTGGTTGAGGCTTCAACAACGGGTTATCTATCGGCGTGGATTGATTGGAATGCCGACGGTGATTTTACCGATGATGGCGAACAGGTTTTCACAGACCAAGCTCTTGATGCAGGCGATAACCTACTTGATGTGTTGGTTGATATCGACGCGCCAACCTCAACAACCTGGGCCCGTTTTCGCTTTAGTCAAGAAACCAATTTAAGCCCTTTTGGTGGCTCCACTTCAGGGGAAGTGGTTGATATGGCGGTCACTGTGCTAAATGATGGTGCCACCGCCCGTTATTTCCCCAATGAAACAGGTTACGCAACACTCGCTTATGAAGATAACTGGCCCTACAAAGCCGATTACGACATGAACGATGCCGTCATCAAATATCGAATCACCGAAATTCTCAAAGATGGCAAGGTGATTCGTTCGCAAATTGATGGTCGACTTGCTGCCGTAGGCGCTGATTATCGCAGTGGCTTTGGTATCCGCCTCGAAGGTGTCGCCCCAAGCGCAATCAACACCGCTGCGTCGTTTCAAAATCACAATCAAGCCTCTAGTGAGCTTGGCCTAGAAGGTGGGCGTTCAGAAGCCATTTTTATTATCACTGATGACTTAAGCTCGAAAGCCAATTCGAACTGCCGTTATTACCGAACCCTACTCGATTGCAAAGAGGACGAGACCTTTAGCTTCCGCCTTAATATCGAGTTAGGCAGTGGCATAGCCCTTAGTGCGTGGCCAGATATGCCATACGACCCCTTTATTTTTGCATCCCCTAACCAGTCTCGTGGTGCATCAATCAGTGATAATCCTGGCCGCTCTTGGGAAGTCCATCTACCAGATCAAGCGCCAACAGAAGCCTTTGACGCCTCTACGTTTAAAACAGGCGTTGATGACAGCGACCCAGACAGTGGTAAGTACTTCAAAACCGCAGACAATCACCCGTGGGCGCTGCTTATCACCGACGATTGGACCTGGCCTAAAGAGTACACCAACTTAGTCACGGCATATCCTAAATTTGCCGAATATGCTGCAAGCGGTGGCGACAATGAAACTAACTGGTTCCTAGCAGAAAATGCTGCCGACAATCAGTGCTACGAGCCATAGGAGAATCATTATGCTTAACACTTTAACACTTTACAAAATCACACTTATCTCGCTGTGTTCCGCTGTCCTCCTTGGCTGTGGTGGTGGAGGGAGTGGTGGCGGTGGCACCGCTTCAGCGCCAGCAACGCCGCCAGCAGCAATCAGCACTACGCCACAAACGGTAGAAGAAATCGTGGTACCGGATGGATTCAGTTATCACCCGGTAAGTGAATATCAGTTGGACTTGGACATTAGCGCAATTTCAAACGAACGCGCTTTTGTCTCAGTCTACACTCACTACACCGAAGTAGATGGCAACCTTCGAGCGGATTACGCCAGTCGCGTGGTTGCAGCCCCGTTGCATAATGGAACCATCTCAATGCCTTTTTCTGCCGCAAATGCCGAGCAAGATTTATTAATCGAAATCTGGTTTTACAACGACAGCGCGCCGTTGCAAAAACGCCATTCAACTCAAACAGCGACGATAACTTGGTAATTCCAAGTCGCTAGCCCGGAAAATACCATTGCTTTCACCAAAGCCGCAGCAGTATGCGGCTTTGGTGGTATAGGTGCATCAAAATTTCAGTTACTATGGCACCAACACTCAATGGTTTAAAGGCTGAATATGGACAACCCACTGATCAGTGCCAATCAACTGTTATCGATATTGAATGACCCCAATCTCATCATATTAGACGCTAGTATGGCGTTTAAAATACCGGGTCAAGAGTCTGCCGTAGAAGACAGAAAAATCTCTGGCGCACAGCGCTTCGATTTTGAAACGATAATCTGCGATCAACAATCCCCCCTTCCTCATATGATGCCCAGTGAAGATCAATTCAATCACCACGCTCAACAGTTAGGCATTAATCACACTAGCCATATTGTCGTATACGATAATGCTGGCACTTACACTTCCCCACGCGCGTGGTATATGTTTCATGCCATGGGCCATCGTCATATTTCGATTTTAAATGGTGGATTACCTGCTTGGATTGCTGTCAATGGGCCAACTGTCCCACTCAATACGAATAAAACCGAAGCCGTAGATTCGTCTCAATGTTTGGGGGATTTTAAAGGCAGCTTCAATCCCACGTTTTTCACTGACGCACAATCCGTATTAAATGCAAGTCGTACTCAGAGTGCGCACATTTTTGATGCCCGCTCAAAGCAGCGCTTTCATGGTTTAGTCCCTGAGCCTCGTGAAGGCATGCGTTCTGGCCACATTCCAAATGCACACTCTTTACCATTTGAGTATTTTCTTAAACAAGGGAAGTTTATCGATATGCACGAGCTGGTGAACCCATTTGAAACACTGGCACACCATTCTGAACAAGAGATGATTTTTCATTGCGGTTCAGGCGTAACCGCTTGCATACCATTACTTGCCGCAAGTTTACTCGGGTATACCAAGTTATGCGTTTATGACGGTTCATGGGCGGAATGGGGGGCAAGTTCAGACTTACCCGTGGAATTAAACTAACTGAATCATTAGAAAGAATTTGACGGCCAAACTGACTCAAATCGATACCCAACTCGCTTTTTAGTTATGGGTATCGATTTATTCTGGTAATGAAGCGGCAGAGTGCATCTCGTCGTATAAGGCTCGCATTAGCTTACCAGAAGGATCGCCCGATAATTCCCAACTAAATACGCCACCTAATCCATTCGCTTTCGCCCATTTCACCTTTGCTCGCAATGCCTGTTCATTTTCGTAAGAAATAAAAATTTTATCTTTAGGGTGCCACAAATACGCCGCTTGTGATTCTTTATCAAAGTGAGATTGAAACCCCTGCTTTTCGCCGTAATTTTCTATGATATCCCAATATTGGAAATAACCATTTTCACCCGTACCAAACTGCGCACCACGTGCTGACATTAAGGTCTCTGACGGTGGCTCTCCATGATAATTTTTGGTGCCTTCCCAACCACGGCCGTATTGCGTTGTCCCCATCACGATCTTCTCGGGCGGTACATCAAGATCCAGCAACTGCTGAATAAACACATCTGTGCCCATTCCCCAAACGCTACGCTCCGTTGCATGAAGATTGGCAGAGTGGCCAGTAAATATTGCCCAACCGCCAAGATAATCAAATGTCATCGCAAAAATATGGTCTAGATTTGGCGCAACAGCAGGCCAATCGATTTGTGGGGCTTTATCTGCCACTCCCCCCGCAGTCGTCAAGGTATAATAACGATTGTGCTTCGCGCCAAGCTCATCCAAAGCATCACGCAAATGCTGAACTAAAGCCGTGTACGCTGTTTTTTCCAATTCCATTTCGTCAGCTAGCAGCTTCGTCGCAGGATTCCATGGCTGAGTTGTCAGCCCTCCCCCACCAGGATATTCCCAGTTAATATCAATGCCATCAAAAAACGAATAGCGCTCGATAAGCTCGGCAGCACTATATGCAAAATGTTTGATTGCGTTAGGATCTTTGGCCATTTCATGAAACGGCTCAGACATGGTCCAACCGCCAAATGAAGGCAAAATTTTCACCTCGGGATGTTCTAACTTAAGTTGAGCTAACTGAGCAAAATGCCCTTTATAATTAACATCCGCTTCAACAGGGCCAAAATCATGCGTTAGTGCAGATTTTTTGTCCACTACTATGGCGGTGAATGGCTTTTTTCCTTTGCACTGTTGCTTCACGAGCCCTTGTGTTTCTTTTGACGCATATTCATGAGGGCCACACATACTTAGAAAGGCGTAAATAATGTGAGTTAAACTCTCTGCTGGAATATTTTTCACATTGTATGGTTTATCTGGGTGAAAATATTGCCAATCCGCAAAATAGGCAGCGACAACTTTACCGTGTGGGACTTCATTTGCGTGATTTTCCTGCATTGACGCACTAACAAATGAGCTGCTAGTCAAAGCGAACGCAAGTATCGCTTTATGTATCTTCATTAAGCTCTCCGTGTACTGGCATGCCAATTTCTCATCACAATGCGTACCATAGACGGTACATTTCATAAACCCATTTGCTGCTGCATCTCCGCGGGTAACAACGGCAACTTCTGCGCACAAACACCTCTTATGTCGGCTATTATTTGACCTGCATTACTTAAATGCACGCCTCCATCAAATGGACCGAACATAGAAACGTTACTCAACCAGAGATCACTTCGCTGCAATGAAAAATAGGCTCTGCGAGTGAATCGACGTTTTTTGCGCTTATGGTACAAGATTTAACGATGTTTTTACGGTTGATCGCAAAACAACGTGAGGCATCTCATTGTTTATTTGAATAAATACCCCAATTTATTAAGCATGAGGTGAGGCTAATGCCAACATCTGCTCATCAAGATTGAGTACCGTAAGCGCATTACTCACACTGGTTGCCACCACATCAATTGCTCCTGTGCGCAGCGCACCCAAGAGAGCTAATGGCTTACTGTTTTCAGCAGCAATCGCAATCACTTCCGCAATAGGACGAAACTCTTCGATTCCAAGACCAATGACACGATCGTTCATTACTGTATCAGCAACACCGCCATGGATATTGAAAAAATCGTAGCCAGCAAAATCCCCAACAACGCCTTGAGTCAAACGAGATTGAACGACTTCGTCGGTTGTAAACCAGCCAAGATCAACCATGTAGCTGTTCTCGCTCATATCACCAATTCCCACAAGGGCCACATCCGCTTTACGTGCTAAATCCAGCGTTTGTTTAATGGTACTATTTTGCATAAACGCAAGTTTCTGTTCACGGTTTTCCGCGTAGGCCGGCGCATATAGGGTCTCTGAACTGCCGCCATATTTTTTCGCTAGCTGACGACAAATATGATCAGCATTAAATTTCCCGCCACGAGGGTGAATGCCACCAATACCACAAACAAATTTACAGTCCCTTGGCGTGATCACACCAACATGATGGGCAACCGCTGAAACATTGCGCCCTTGACCCACAGTCACGACCATACCGTTTTTTAGAGTACTCGCCAGATAGTGGGAAACTAAACCTGCGACTTGTTGGCGCTGCAGCTCCTCGTCAGCTTGGTCAAGCGCAACCAACGCTCTCTTAACACCAAAGCGTTCTATCAACCTTTGTTCGATTTTAGCGCTAAAAACAGGATGATATTTCACTGTTATTTCGACAATCCCTTCATCACGAGCCTGTCTAAGTAAACGCCCTACCTTTGCTCGAGATAGTGAAAACTTTTTTGATATTTCCTCTTGTGTTGCCCCATCTTGATAGTAGGCAACGGCTACCTCAGTTAACAAATCAGTACTGTTAAATTCCGCGTCTAATTTAGTTTGTTTCATAACTTCGTCCTTGCCTCAACTATTGATACCCAAACAACTTGGAGTTGCAGGTAGGCGACCAACGAACAAAGCCTCTGAGCACTTCGTGAACATAGGTACACTGTGTGATGAGGTTTGTGAGTGCCTGTCAACAACGCTGCAACTTCAAGTAGAAAGGAAATAGAATTTTATCCGGTTCACTAAACTAGGTGAAGTGAATGATGAACACCATATTTTACTCTAACTTACTGCACATATGACTCACCAATGAGCGAATGCTCAACACAAGAAATTCAGTCAGAACGATATAAACAAGTCGCCTCTGACATTATCAGGCGCATCCAAACCGTTTAAGGACTGATGCACTATGATTTTATTAGTTAAAATTCGACAAACTGCATGGGAAAGTTTGACTTTCCGCAAGGTTCAGATAAATATGAAATCAACAAATATTCGCGCCATGAGCAAATGTACGATGCATTTGTAAAGCCGCCGAAACGAATTGATGAATGACACCACCACATGAAATGGAAATGTGTCTTGCCAAATTAGCGCCGATAGCGTGGCGCCCAAGAGATAGGATGATCGATTATGAGTAACAAGCTAGCGCAGCTGCGCACCATGACCACTGTCGTTGCCGATACTGGTGAAATTGATGCGATTAAAAAATATCAACCAGAAGATGCGACGACCAACCCATCATTGATCTTAAAGGCTGCTCAACTAGCTGAATATGCTCCACTAATCGATGCGGCCATTGAATATGCAAAAACTCAAAGCGATGATAAACAGCAGCAAGTACAAGATACTTGCGACATGCTTGCAGTTAACATCGGCAAAGAGATTTTAACCTCCATTCCTGGGCGTATTTCTACTGAAGTCGATGCAAGACTCTCATACGATACAGAAGCCAGTGTCGCTAAGGCACGCCAACTGATTAAAATGTACAATGATGCGGGTATCAGCAACGACCGAATTCTGATCAAACTCGCCTCAACTTGGGAAGGCATTCGTGCAGCCGAAATTCTAGAAAAAGAAGGGATCAACTGTAATTTGACGTTATTGTTCTCATTTGCACAAGCGCGTGCTTGTGCTGAGGCGGGCGTATTTTTGATTTCACCTTTTGTCGGTCGAATTATGGATTGGTACAAAGTCAAAGAAGGCCGTGATTTTTCTGCCGACGAAGATCCTGGTGTTTTGTCCGTAACCAGCATTTATCAATATTACAAAGCGCACGGCTACCGCACCGTTGTTATGGGAGCAAGCTTTAGAAATATTGGCGAAATTCTCGAATTAGCGGGTTGTGACCGCCTAACCATTGCACCGGCGCTACTTGCTGAATTGGAAACCGCGGAAGGCGTTGTGGAGCAAAAACTAGCAGATTCACACGGCCAAGCAGCGCGCCCTGCGCCAATGACTCACGCTGAATTTTTGTGGGATCATAACCAAGATGCTATGGCCGTTGAGAAGTTGGCTGAGGGTATTCGTAATTTTGCGGTTGACCAAGGCAAACTTGAAGCCATGATCGAGGCGAAGCTGTAAGCTGTAAAAAAACCGAGTCTCACATAGACTCGGTTTTTTCATTTAAAGAAGGTTAGGATCACCTAGAGAAAATTAACCACGGCGCGCTTTCACCGCTTCTGCCAACTGTTTCAGCACAACTTCTGTGTCTTCCCAACCGATGCAGGCATCTGTAATAGACTGGCCATAAGTTGGCGCAACACCGCATACGAGATCCTGTCTTCCTTCTTCAATGTGAGACTCAATCATCACACCAAAAATTGCGTCTTCACCTTGAGCGATTTGCGCCGAAACATCAGCACAAACGTCTTTCTGACGCTGGTACTGTTTAGAGCTGTTCGCATGGCTAAAATCAATCATCACTTTTTGTGGTAAACCTGCCGCTTCAAGCTCATTTTTAATTGCAGCAACATGAGATGCACTGTAGTTAGGCTCTTTACCACCACGCAAAATAATATGGCAGTCAGGGTTACCCGCCGTTTCAATGATCGCAGAATGACCAAACTTAGTGACCGATAAAAAATGATGCCCAGAGCTTGCAGAACGAATCGCATCACTCGCAATCTTGATATTGCCATCGGTACCATTTTTAAAGCCAACTGGACATGACAAGCCTGATGCCAGTTCACGGTGAACTTGAGATTCGGTTGTACGCGCCCCGATCGCGCCCCAACTGATCAGATCTGCAACATACTGAGGCGAAATCATATCTAAAAATTCACTCGCCGTTGGTAAGCCCATATCGGTAAGATCGAGCAACAATTTACGGCCAATGCGCAAACCATCATTGATTTTATAAGTGTCATTAAGATACGGGTCGTTGATGAGTCCCTTCCAGCCGACTGTGGTTCGCGGTTTTTCAAAATAAACACGCATAACCACTTCCAATTCGCCTTTTAGCTCTTCGCGCAACGCGGCTAAACGACGACCATAATCGACCGCAGCTTCAGTGTCATGAATTGAACATGGACCAACGATCACCAATAGACGGTCATCTTCTCCACGCAAAATATTGTGAATAGCATTGCGGCACTGAAATGTTGTAGAAGAAGCATTTTCTGTTGCTGGAAACTTCTCTAAAACCGCTATTGGTGGCAACAGTTCTTTGACTTTATTAATTCGTACATCATCGGTTTGAAACATAACTTACTTCTTCCTATCCATTTTTGCTTTCCTTTCAGTTTGATGATGCCCTAACTACTTTGAATTGCCAGCAAACAACTTACTCTCCCAACTTCAAGCATTTGAGTATAACGTGAGATTTATGAGTACAAGTGCCTATGAGTTTCGGCATGCGCTGCAATTTCAAGTAGAAAAGGGATAACATTAATCACATCAAACTGGTTGTTGAGGAGATATATTGTGTGGCCCTCATCAATCAACATGACTAAGTTATCGGGGAAATGACTTTATCGCAATCACTTTTTGAAAATAAAGGCAAATTTTTTCACGAGTTAATTACATACCAGCGAGTACACTTTTATTTACACCCAATTGTACATCGAGCAAGACACCCGCACTCTATCAGCTTATACCTAAACCACTTGAAGATGCAGATAGGCAGCAAACGAGCAAAGCCTCTAAACATAGAGGCGCTATGTGATGAGGTTTGTGAGTGCCACTACACACCGCAGCAACTTCAAGTGGAACGGGTATAGTGATCAAGTAATAGAGCCGCGAACAGCAGCATGAGTTGATAGATTGAGTATTTGAACGTCTCCATTGCCGTTTTTTCTGAAGGATTAAATTTCAGCTTCCACGCATGAAGCATAAATCCGGTATTGAGAACGAGAGATGCCAATAGATACAAGATCCCAGACATTCCAATCAAATAAGGCAGTAAACACACCAATGTCATTAAAACGGTATAGAGCAAAATACTCGTTTTGGTATACTCAACACCATGAGTCACTGGCAACATGGGGATCTTCGCTCGTTGATAATCCGCCACGCGGTGCACCGCCAAGGCCCAAAAATGAGGTGGCGTCCAAATAAACACAATCATAACCAGCAACCAACCTTGCGCGCTCATTTGCCCTGTGACCGTTGTCCAGCCTAATAAAGGCGGCATTGCACCAGCAAGCCCTGCAATGACAATATTTTGTGGCGTTGCCCGTTTCAGATAAAGAGTGTAGAGAACCGCATAACCCACTAAGCTTGCCAAAGTGAGCCATGCCGTAATGGCGTTGACTTTGATTATCAAAAAAGCAAATCCAATCCCTCCTAGCAATAATGCAAAGAGCAACACATTTGCAGGGGAAATCTCTCCTTGAGGAAGCGGCCGTTTATGAGTTCTTGCCATTTTTTGATCAATATTTCGATCAATGAGGTGGTTAACTGCGGCAGCAGATCCTGCCATTAACGCAATACCCAACAACCCATATATCGCTTGCTGCCATGGGAATACACTTGGTGCACCCAAGCAAATACCAACGAGAGCCGTCAGCAGCATTAATAAAACCACTTTTGGCTTAGTCAATTCAAGATAAGCACGCCAACGCGATCGAGCTTGAAAAGGCTTCTCTTTTTGATTAATTAAAACTGAGTTATTCATAACCCACCTCCGTGTTACCTCGGTCGTTCTGGCGACGTCTTTCCACTAATGTACTTTCTGATCTTTCTGCAATTAAGGTGCGCAGAGATAACGACGTCACCACCAATAGAAGAGCGCCAACTAAGTTATGTGCGACTGCAATTGCAATCGGTAGTGACAGCACAACATTGCCAACGCCCAGCAACACTTGCACCAATAATAAGCAAAGCAGCACTTGCCCAAATCGACGTTGGTTTGCAAGGCCACGCCACGCCAGCCAAAACGAATAGCTGCCTAACACAACCAAAGTACAGGCCGCGCCAATGCGATGCGCCACGTGAATCGTCATTCGCGCTGGGTATTCCAACACGCCAAATTCGTAATTGTCATAACCGGTTTGCCAAAATGAGAATGCAGTTGACCAATCAAGATATTGACTCCAATCTCCCTGACAAATGGGTAAGGTCGTGCACATCAGTGCTGCGTAGTTGGCGGATGTCCAACCGCCGAGCAGGATTTGTATCGCAAGAACGAACCATGCGATGGTGCCAACAAGCAAAGCGCGACGTCCTTGAGTTTTCCACTCCTTACGCTTGGTTGGTTTGCTGATTGTCTGTTTTTCTGAGCTTGGGAATATCCCAAAAGTTTGCGCCACTCGTCGAGTCCGCGCGTACAACAGCGCCAGAAGCACAAACACTGTAAAACCACCCAACAAGTGCGCCATCACTACGACAGGCATTAGTTTCAATGTTACCGTCCACATTCCGAGCAAAGCTTGCGCTGTAATAACGGCGCAAATTAAGGTGGATAATACTCGCGGCGCTTTTGGTGTACGAAAACAGTGCCACGCAATCGCTAACACCAGTAAACCCAGCCCTCCTGCAAAATAACGATGCACCATTTCAAGCCACGCTTTAAACGGCTCAACTGCGCGTTCAGGATAGGCGAGATTAGCGCGCTCTACGGCTTGTTCCGACGATGGCACTAAGAGCTGTCCATAGCAGCCCGGCCAATCAGGGCAGCCTAGCCCCGCGTTTGATAACCGTGTATAAGCTCCTAAAACAATCACCAGCACCACAAGAATCAGCGCCAAACGCTCTAGCCAAAGTAACCGCGCAATCGCACTTTGGTTTTTATGCATGTTCATGGCAGCTCCTTTTAACCGACCCGCGATAATTTGAGCAATTTACGTAAATCAGCAAGTACGGCTTTGCTTTGCAACATAGGATCTGTCGTTGTCGACGTCTCATAACGCATCACGAGCTGCCCAAGCGGATCAACAATGACCAAATCGCCGGGCATCACCTTAGCCGCTAACGCTTCGCTCATTCTAAGCGCCTTATACGCACCGGTACTCTCCCCTCCGCCAATGCTAGGCTCAGTCCCTTGCCAAACCACTGGTGCTACGCGCTCTTGGTGACGGCCCAGAGCAATGTGACTCTGACCAAGCAGATGGAGTTGTGTTTGGCACATAGCGCCACAACTTTTTGGAAGCACATAGACAAGCTGCCACTGCTCTTGTTGGTATGGATTCGACTGTCCCAAATTTTCTAGAGTGATATAGTCTGTAAACAGCTGTCCGTTATTGGATGCACCAGATTGATACCAATGTTGATTCAGGACCAGCTTTGCAATTAGTACCGGGATCACAAAGACTAAAACTAAAGCAATAAGTGCAATTCGTCCTTTTGTTCGATTTCCTTCCATAGCGATTCCTTAAATTTTACGCCGTCGATGGCACCAGATAACCGCAGCGACACAAATAACAAGTGCAAATGCCATGGTGAACCACTGCGCAGCATAACCATAATGTTTGGCACTGCTCATTGGTAACGGGTGCCAAGGGAACGGCATCGACCAATCCGTCAGGTTCGTCGGTTGGATTGCCACAGGTAACAGTTCAAGTGAAAATAGTGCGCCAATCGCGTCAATATTCAGATTCTGAATGCGCACAACGTTTAAGTTATTTGGTTCAAAAAACTCTGGATGCAAATCAGAGCTCAACCGATTAGGCTGTTTTGCGTATAGCTTTCCTATCATTGCAGTTCGAGCCGTTAACTGCTCGATCTCTGGCAGTTGTTCTCGACGCATTGACGCTTTGCTAAACCCAAGCTCTAGCAGCATATAGTGCTGTTGATACCGCATGATTTGAAAAACCAAATACCCAACTTCACCATTAAGAATCTGATTATCAAGCAGTAGCAAAGGCAACTGAGTGGGTTCAAATTCCGCCTCGACCATCAGGCCTAACGTTTCTTGCCAGCTCCACTGGTCGCGCTTAATGACGACTTCCAGCGCCAGCGATGACTGACGTGAATTGTATTCAAGCTGGGTTTCTAGCGCCGCTTTCTCATCACCACGGTCAAGTTGCCAAAAACCCAAGTTGACCAAAATGGAAAACAGTCCCAGAGTTAAAAACAACATCAACAACGATTTCAGTGAGATTACTGCGCCTTTGTCGCGCGACATCACACCCATTAATGGAGCGCGTATGTCATCCGTTTTTTTGTTTAAACTCCTTTTGGTCGGTTTACTGCTGTTTATCATCCTTAACCTCGCAAAAGCGTTATTCCATATGCTCAAAGCGCCTACTAATAATAAACTCGATGCAAATTCACCCCAGAAACCAATGAGCCACTACCTTGGTCGCCGAGTTGCGCTGTCCGTTATCGTCGTCCTGCTGTTACTTATCGCGTTAGGCAGTGGTTGGATAACGCCAAATCCCAGCCCTTACTAAAAACGGTGCAGGTGTAACCAAAGACATTAAGCCGTTATACCCGTCCCACTTGAAGTTGCAGCGCTTTCCTTTAAAAAATGAAGGGACGGGCACTCACCAACCTCATCACATAGCGCATCTATGTTCAGAGGCTTTGCTCGCTTGTCGCCTACCTGTATCTTTAAGTTGTTTGGGTATACATAGCCAAACGGGCGTCATGAACTCTCAAAGCACATACACAAAGACAAACAGTGACAACCAAACTACGTCGACAAAATGCCAGTACCAACTTCCTGCTTGAAAAGCAAAATGCTCTTTGGGCGTAAAATGATCTTTAGCGATTCGCCAAAGCAAAGCGATTAAAAAGATTGTCCCGAAACAGACATGAAGCCCGTGAAACCCAGTGAGCATAAAGAAAGTATTGCCATAAACCCCTGATTGCAGGGTTAATCCTAACTCTTCGTAAGCGTGGATATACTCCTTAGCTTGGTAGAACAAAAAAGCGATTGCCAAAATAATGGTGATCTCTAACCATACAATTAGCGCAAAGCGACGATCTTTTTCTAAGCTCACATGAGCAAAATGCAGCGTAATTGACGAGAGCAGTAAAATGATTGTATTCATCAGTGGCAAGCCTTCCCAAGGCATTGCTCTGGTCAATTCACCATTTGGGGTTTCAACCAACGGCCAGACTGCGACAAAATCAGGCCAGAGCACCACATTGGTCATCACGTTATTACTCGCGCCACCAAGCCATGGAACGGAAATCATACGCGCATAAAATAACGCACCAAAAAATGCGCCGAAAAACATAACTTCCGAAAAAATAAACCAACTCATCCCTTGCTGAAATGAGCGTGTCATCTGCGCGCTATACTTACCAGAAAGCGACTCCGCGATAACATTGCGCAGCCATCCAGCCAACATGTACAGCACCACGACAAAGCCAATACCGAGGCAAACCTGTCCAATTGGCCCCGTTAAGCCCGGCATTTGTAGCCCTTGAACCGTCAGCCCTGCGCCTACCGCCACCATGAACAGACCAAATGCGCCGACAATCGGCCAAGCGCTTTGCGCCGGCACATAATAAGGTTGATTATTTGAGCTCATTACTCACTCCTTTTGGCCGCCAATGAAGGTTCTTGACGCTGTAGGGCGGAAAAATTGTACAGCGTATAAGAGAGCGTCAAGGTGTGAATCGAGTCTGGAATGTCTGGCTCGATATAAAAGATCAATGGCATGCTCGTACTCGCCATTCCATCAAGCGGCTGATGGTTAAAACAAAAGCATTCAATTTTATTAAAATAAACCGCCCCTTCTCCAGGCGAGACTGACGGCACCGCTTGGCCAATAATGCGCTGTTCACTGTTATTGCGCGCTCGATATTCGGTTTGAATGACTTCGCCCGGATGCACATCCATTACTACAGTGGCAGGCTCAAAACTCCATGGCATATCTGGATTGACATGCGACAGAAACTCAACCCGCACTGTTCGAGTGATATCAGCATGCATGCCAACAGGCTGAACAGCCGCCACATCACTGGGTTTACCATTGATACCAAGCGCCTCACACATAACGTCGTAAAGCGGCACAAGAGCAAAACCAAAACCAAACATTGCCACTGTTGCCAAAACCAACTTAATCGTGAGTTTGCGATGTTGGTGACTACTGTTTGGTTCCTTTGGCTGCGCCATAATGCCTCCTAATCAATTTTAGGTGGCGTTGAAAATGTGTGGTACGGCGCTGGACTCGGTACAGTCCATTCCAAACCTTCAGCTCGCTCCCACGGTTTCGCAGGCGCAGGCTCACCACCGCGAATACATTTGATCACAACCCATAAGAAAATCAGTTGCGACAGCCCAAACGCAAAGCCGCCAATCGAGACTATTTGGTTAATATCAGCAAACTGAATCGCATAATCGGGGATCCGTCGCGGCATACCCGCCAACCCTAAAAAGTGCATAGGGAAAAACAGCACATTGACGGAGATCACCGAACACCAAAAATGCCACTGGCTCAAGCGGTTGTCGTACATGTGACCGGTCCACTTGGGTAACCAGTAATAAACTGCGGCCATAATCGAAAAAACCGCACCAGACACCAAAACATAATGAAAATGGGCCACAACAAAATAACTGTCATGGTATTGAAAATCGGCGGGGACAATCGAGAGCATCAGCCCGGAGAAGCCTCCGATGGTAAACAACACAATGAAAGCGATAGTGAACAGCATCGGTGTTTCAAATGTCATTGAACCTCGCCACATGGTTGCCACCCAGTTGAACACTTTTACCCCTGTTGGGACGGCAATCAGCATCGTCGCGTACATGAAAAACAGCTCAGCAAACACTGGCATGCCTGTCGTAAACATATGGTGCGCCCAGACAATGAATGAAAGCAGTGCAATGCTCACTGTGGCATACACCATGGAGTGATAACCAAACAGCTTTTTACCAGTGAAAGCGGGAATAATAGCCGACACAATGCCAAATGAAGGCAAAATCATGATGTACACTTCTGGGTGGCCAAAAAACCAAAAGATGTGTTGGAACATGACGGGGTCCCCGCCCCCTGCCGCGTCAAAGAAACTGGTGCCAAAATACTTATCTGTGAGCACCATAGTGACCGCGCCAGCCAATACTGGCATCACCGCAATCAGCAAAAATGCGGTGATAAGCCATGTCCAAACAAACAAAGGCAACTTGAACCATGTCATGCCAGGAGCTCGCATATTGACTATGGTGACAATGACATTTATCGCTCCCATGATGGAGCTGATCCCCATAATATGAACCGCAAAAACAAACAGTGCGGTACTATCAGGCCCATAAGTGGTGGAGAGCGGAGCATAGAATGTCCAGCCAAAATCTGGACCACCACCTGGCAAGAACAAAGAGCCAATCAGAATTAAGAAGGCAAATGGTAGAATCCAAAAACTGAGGTTATTCATGCGAGGTAGCGCCATGTCTGGTGCACCAATCATCAAAGGTATCATCCAGTTCGCTAACCCAGTAAACGCAGGCATCACAGCCCCAAACACCATGACAAGACCATGTACGGTTGTCATTTGATTAAAAAACTGCGGATCCACCAGCTGCAGTCCCGGCTCAAATAACTCAGCGCGGATCACCATCGCCATTGCGCCGCCAGTGAGAAACATGGCAAAACTGAACCAAAGATAGAGCGTACCAATATCTTTGTGACTGGTTGAAAAAATCCAGCGCGTGATACCTGCAGGCGCATGGTGGTCATCATGAACATCATCCGCTACTGCGGTATTTTGCATGTTACCGCCCTGCATGCCGAGATGTCCTCCATCCCCCACCGGCGCTGATTTAATGTGTTTATCAACAGGCTCACTCATTGCACCGCCTCCTTGCTTTGATCCTCAGCGCTAGGGCTCTGTTCCCCTGCGCCCTTAAACTGATTGATATCTGATGCCTGCACGATATCACCCGTATCATTACCCCACGCATTGCGTTGATAGGTGATCACAGCGGCAATTTCCTGCTCACTCAATTGATTAGAAAAGGCCTGCATTGCCGTACCGGAGACGCCATTGACAATGGTTGATATGTGCAAATCCAGATCGCCTTTGGCCACAGGGCTGTCTTTAATCGCAGGGAACACACCAGCTAAACCCTGCCCATTAGCCTGATGACAGACTGCGCAACGCGCAATATACACATCCTCGCCCTGCGTCATAAGGTCATCGATAGAGAGCACTTGCGCCAAAGCAGCTTGCTCTTGCGCACGAATCAAGGCCAACTCAGCTTTTTTGTCATTCAACCATGTGTCGAATTCTTGCTCTCCCATCGCGTGAACCACAATCGGCATAAAGCCATGAGCTCGACCACACAACTCAGCGCATTGGCCTCGATAGACTCCCGGAGTATCAATTTGCGTCCAAGCTTCGTTAATAAACCCAGGGATAGTGTCTTTCTTTACCGCAAACGCTGGCACCCACCAGGAGTGAATCACATCGTCTGACGTCATTAAAAATCGCACTTTGCGGTTAATCGGTAGGACGAGAGGCTGGTCAACTTCGAGCAAATAGTTCGCACCCTTTGGCGCTTCGTTGTCTATCTCAGCTTGACTGGTTGATAACAAACTGAAAAATTCAACGTCTTCTCCGAAATAGCTGTAATGCCACTTCCATTGAGACCCCGTAATTTTCACCGTTAAATCGGATTTAGACGTGTCTTCCATGGCGATTAATGTCTTGGTCGCTGGAATCGCCATCGCGATCAAAATGATCACGGGAATAATGGTCCAGAGCACTTCGACTTTTGTACTTTCGTGAAAATGCGCCGCAACAGCCCCTTTTGATTTACGATGTTTGTAAATCGAATAAAACATAATGCCGAAAACGATCGCGGCAATACCGCAGCAAATATAGAAAATCAACATATGAAGCTGATACACATCAGCACTGACCGCCGTGACCCCTTCGGTCATGTTGTAATCTGATTTTGCCCAGCTTTGCACTGAGGCTAAAAGCACGCTGACCAACACCCCCACTCGTGTTAGTGTCGCTGTTATTCCGTTCAAGCGCCCACTCCTCTTTCCATCGAAGATTGTTCAAAAACGCATCATTAACCTTAAAGGCAAATGTTACGGTTATGTAAATGAGGCTAGGAGCAGTTCCTTTATTATTCAAGAAATTCACCGTGAAAATGTACCACTAATGTGGCATACCCAGCGCTTCGTTCTGAAAGCAATAAAAGTGTCATTAAAGTTCATGTCCAAACGACTTGGCGTTGCAAGTAAGCAGCAAACCGGCAAAGCCTCTGAGCACTTGGTAAACCTAAACAGACTCAGTAATGAGCGGTCTACATAGCGCTCAAAATGGGATGAGAAGTTAATCAATACGACTGGAAGAGCGCAAAATATTCACATACATTGGTATGAAGTGAAACAGAGAGGAATGCAGAATGGATGACGTAAAACGCTGGCTGAGCCGCGACCCAGACCCAAAAACTCAACGCGAGTTGCAATCTCTTATCGATAACAACAACCAGCACGAATTAACTAGCCGGTTTAAGACTCGTCTCGCATTTGGAACGGCTGGACTTCGTGGTGAAGTGGGTGCTGGGCCGAATCGAATGAATCGCCTAGTCATTCAAGAAACGGCAACGGGTCTTGGTCACTATCTACTTAAAACCGTGGATAATGCAGCGGAGCGAGGCGTCGTCGTCGGATTTGATGGCCGTATCGACTCCCGACAGTTTGCCCACGATACCGCAGGTGCCCTCGCCGCGCTTGGAATAAAAGTCTTTTTAACCGCAGACTACTCACCTACGCCACTGGTGGCGTTTGGCGTGCGTCATTTCGACGCGGCAGCTGCAGTCGTTGTGACCGCAAGTCACAACCCGCCTCAATATAATGGCTTTAAAGTGTACTGGGAAAACGGTGCGCAAATTATTCCCCCTCACGATGCGGGCATTGCCGAGTGTATTGAAATCGCAGCGCAAAGTACGCTTACAATCTACAGCCTTGAACAAGCAGAGCAAGTGGGCCGCTTAGAGTGGCTCCGTACCTCTTTTTACGATACATACCGCGACACTCTCTTAGGCGATCCATTATTGCAGTCGTCATCCAGTAAACAACTATCACTTGCCTACACCGCGATGCATGGTGTTGGCGCGCCATTAGCCGAGCATATGGTTAGGCAAAGTGGCTATCGCCATTTTGCTCAAGTGAATGCACAGCGCTATCCCGATGGTACATTTCCCACGGTTAATTTTCCTAACCCTGAAGAGCCAGGAGCGATGGACAAAGTCATCGCACTGGCCGAGGAACGCAAAGCAGACTTAGCCTGCGCTAACGACCCAGATGCCGACCGATTTGCGGTTGCCGCGCCAAACCAGCTCGGCCATTATCAAATGCTAACGGGCGATCAAGTGGGCTGCCTTCTGGGTGATTACGCGCTGCGTAAACATAAAACTTTATTTGGTACTGATGGCCTTGTGGGCAATACCATAGTGTCGTCTCGTCTTTTAGAGATGGTTGCCCGTGGCCATGGCGCTCCCTATTACCAAACACTGACTGGGTTTAAATGGCTAACAAATGTCGCGATGGAAAAACAGACAAAAGAGAACCTATTTGTATTTGCCTATGAAGAAGCGCTTGGTTACACCATAGGTAACAATGTGTGGGATAAAGATGGGCTCAGTGCATTAATCGCATTTCTCAATCTTGCTGATGAATTGCGCGATGAAGGGAAAACTGTCTGGGACCAACTTGAAGTGTTATATCGCCAGCATGGCTTTTATCTTAATGCTCAGCGCAGCATTGCACTGTCACCTGAAACGCCACCGATTGGCGATTTACTGCGTCAAAGCCCACCAAAATCCATTGCCAATTCAGATGTTGTACGCATCGATGATTTAAAGTCGCTGCAACGTATTTATTCACCACTACACGACCGATCACAACAGGGTGAAAATAATGATACGTCTGATTCGGTTGAGGCGATTGATTTGCCGGCAAGCGATGTTTTGATCTATTTCCTCAAAGACCATTCTCGGGTCATTGTTCGTCCTTCGGGAACTGAGCCAAAGATCAAATGCTACTACGAAGTGATCTGTCCTTTTGACAGTGAAAAGAGTTTTTCAGAAATGCAGGCGATTGCCGAAACCAAAATGGCAGCGCTCATTCACGCCCATCAAGGCAGCTTACCCACTCACTAGGTTCAACTAGAAAGCAAATCGACAATTAAGTAAAAAAACAGAACGGCGCAATAAGGCGCCGTTCTGAACATGATGCCTTACTGCGTTCGTCTTGCTTTTAAACGACGCACCATCGCCAAACGACGTTCGGCCGCGGCCTGATCAGTTGACGGTTGATTAGGATTATTGCGACGACCTTGGCGCTGACTTGATGGCTTGGTGTGCAATTTTTCAATATAGCTGTCACGATTTTTCGGCTCATAGCCTGCCAACTCAATGCGACGCAACGGTTGCTGGATCAAATTCTCCACCTGCACGACCGTTAGCTCTTCATCACGATTCACAAACGATACTGCATGACCACGTTTACCCGCGCGACCAGTACGACCAATGCGGTGCACATAATCTTCTGCCAAAAATGGCATATCGTAGTTCACTACATGAGGAAGATCCTCAATATCTAAACCACGTGCCGCAACATCAGTTGCCACCATGACGCGCGCTTTACCCGACTTAAATTCATCTAACGCACGGCGACGCGCGCTTTGGGCTTTATCACCATGGCACACTACCGCTTTAATGCCATTGAGTTTTAGCTCCTGCACCACATCATTAGCCGTCTCTTTGTAATTCACAAATACCAAGACTTGCTGCCAATTCTTGCGACCAATCAATTCAGAGAGCAGCTCGGTCTTACGCTCTTGTTCCACTGGATAAAGAACATGCGCTACGGTGCTGGCGGTAGTATTGGCTCGTTCGACTGCAATGCGCTTAGGTTTACGCAAAATGTCTTTGGCTAACAAATTCAATTGGCTTGATGTGGTAGCAGAAAACATCATGATTTGTGGGTCGGTATTCACATCAAGCATGATTTTGCGCACAGCATGAATAAAGCCCATATCAAGAATGCGGTCGGCCTCATCAAAGACTAAAAACTCGATATTCGCGACAGACACATTCCCTTGCTCGATATGCTCTTCGAGTCGGCCCGGTGTTGCTACTAGAATATCAACGCCCGTTTCTAACGCGCGCACCTGTGACGACATTTTACGACCACCAAATACCGACGTGACCGAAAGCGGAGTGTATTTAGTGTAAGCCTTAATGTTGTCTGCAATCTGTTCAGCAAGTTCGCGAGTTGGCGCTAAAATCAGAGCACGCGCCGTTTTGCGCGAGGCTGATTTTCCGCTATCAAGCAACTTTTGAATGAGAGGAAGCGAAAACGCCGCGGTTTTACCCGTTCCCGTTTGCGCTGTGGCAAAAATATCATGACCACGCCGCGCTACGGGTATGGCCTGTTGTTGAATGGGAGTGAGTTTTTCATAACCGCACTCGTCCAATGCTTTAACCACTTCCGGCGCAAAACCTTGAGATGCAAAAGACATGAATTGCTTCCTATAAACAAAAGAGACAACATCATACCCTAACTTGCACAGTGGCAATGGGTACAACAAAATCGAAGCGGAGCATTATACCTAAGTCGCGTCAAGATGCGAGGTAGATATCCCCTTCCCACTTGAAGAGGCAGCGTTCTCATTCGAACAATTGACACAAATTCTGCTCAAGTGTATCCCAGTCTAGCGCTTGGCTATGAATCACTTCAATTCTCGACTCAAATCCCTCAAGCGTTAGTGCATTGATTGACAAGACGCCACTGGCTTTATTAAACGCAAAACAGCCCTGCTCGGTATTCATCACCCCTTTGATGCGCTCTGCATCTAAACGGTTAAGCATGCCCATCAGACCGTCAAACCGAAACGTCTTTTCTGCGCCAAAAATCCAACCACAGCTGAAATGCCCTTGCCCTCGGTTTTCCTTACGCACATAAATCTGATCCGGCGCCAATTGAAACTGGGGTTCCATATCAGCATGGTGATGATGGTGAGCCTCTGCTTCAATCGCACTGCCATCGTTTATCGGCGTATATTCAAGCAGAGCAGGCTCAATATCACCGTTGGTCGCAAAAAGCGTGGCACGTTTTGCCGGAGCTTGCGCTGCAGACCACGCCTCAAACGCTTCTATATCACTCGGCGTACACAGATCTTGTTTATTCGCAACCACGATGTCTGCCATTGCAAGCTGGTCATTAAAATTGGCGTTTGAGACATATTTTTCCTGACTAAGGTGGCGAGGGTCTAGCAGTGCTAAGGTCGCTTTGACCTCGATGTACGGATTAAATTGCGCCGACTGTAGCAAAGCAAGAATTTTATGCGGGTGTCCAAGGCCGGTAGGCTCTATCAATAAGCGGTCTGGATTTAAACGTAATAAAGCCGTCAATGCGACTGAAGTTGGCACGCCTGCTGTGCAGCACATACACCCTCCCGCGACTTCTTTGATCATGGCACCAGATTCAAGCATCATCGCGCCATCAATCCCAACTTCACCAAACTCGTTAACCAACACGGCCCAGTTCTCATGAGCGGGTTTATTCTGAAGCAGATTCAATATCGCAGTGGTTTTTCCTGCGCCTAAAAATCCCGTAATAATGTTGGTGGGAATACGTTGGCTCATCAATAGCGCTCCTGATAACGTTAAAATCGCAATATCATATACCCAACTCGCCTCAAGAGGCGAGAATCCGCTGTATTCCTCACCTAAACTGTTACCAAGACCAAACGGTAATCTTACTTAGTACCGTTGATTAGAAACAGTAAAGGCGGGAAAACAATGACAATATTAGTACTAGGCGCTGTCGGAAATACTGGTAGAGAGGTAGTTAGCCAACTGAAACAAAATAGTTTTTATTGCAAGGTCTTTGTTAAAGACAAGGCTCTTGCCGAACCCTTTCACCTTTCGTCTTCTCATATTTTTGAAGGTGATTTTAACGATGTCGAGTCTCTGACTCACGCGATGGAAGGGATTCATAGTGTCTATTTTGCCATGCCCGCTCACCCCAATAACGAAACGTGGACCCGCAACGTTTTACAAGCCATGAGCGCGCAGCACGTCAACCATTTGGTAAAACTCTCAGGGTTGGGCGCAAATGCGCAATCCGGTTCTTCCATTATTCGCACACATGCACTTACCGATGAACTGGTCAAAGCATCAGGAATCAATTACACCCTGCTGCAACCCAACTCGTTTTTCAAAACCTACTCGGGGATATCGACACAATCAAAACCAGTCAAAAATTCTACCTACCTCTCGCTGAGGCGAAACAGAGCGTGATAGATATTCGCGATGTGGCAGCGGTCGCCGTTTGCGCGTTAACCCAAATGGGGCATAAAAATAAAACTTATCAATTAACTGGCCCAGAGAGCTTAAGTTTTGCGGAACAAGCATCGATACTTTCAGCCGCTGTGGGGTATTCGATTGACTACGTGCCGATTTCACGCGAGGATGCCGAAATTGCAATGAAGGCTGCCGGTATCAATGATTGGTTGGCGCAGCGTCTCGCGGAGATCATGGCTTGGTTTGCCGAGGGAGACTACAGCGGGATCTCACAAGATGTCGCCACAGTTCTTGGGCGACCGCCACGTCAATTTGAAGCATTTGCCAAAGAAGTGGCGCCGCTATTTTCGCGAGATTAACATTTCACGCGGCTAAGCAACTTTCACGCGTGGGGAAAACACCAACTTAACTCAGTGACGCTTTTGATAAAAGAACGTAAAACCATTCAATCATTAGAACGTGGCTTCGCATTGCTGGAAATTTTATCTCTCAGTGCGCAGCCTCTATCGCTTGGTGAAATCAGTCGCCAAGTTCAGTTAGGCAAAACCACCGTTCATGGCCTGCTCTCGACCTTATGCCATTTGGGTTACGCACAAAAAAATGAACTCGGCTACGCGCTTGGCGTGCGGCTGCGTGAATTATCGAAGCCATTAGAGCAGCATGATGAAATGCTAAAGCGTCACTTTATGCCATTAATCAAACAGATGGCTATGTTAACCAACAATACCGCGTATTTGGCGATTCAAAGTGGCGCTCAAGAATATTTATATATTGATGCAATTGAACAAGAGAACCCTTTAACTCTTCGCAATCCACGTGGTCGACGTGAGGGCTTAACCACATCGGCCATTGGCAAAGTATTCTTAGCCGAAAATCCACAATTACGGCGTCAAGTGCGTAAAAACACACCGATCTCGAGCGATTTTGAAGCAGAGCTTAACCAAGTAATTCAACAAGGGTTCGCTCTTGATTTAGAGCAAGCCGAGGCCGAGCTCAATTGCCTTGCAATACCACTTTTTATTGATGGTCAGTTTGTCGCCGTGGCTGGCGTCAGTGGCCATGCTCAAGATCTAACCCAACATCGATTGATCGATTTTGCCAAACAGTTTCTGAGCGTTCGATAATGTCGAATATTGTTCATTGAATCTCGCCCCCACTCGATTTCATACTCATTGAATCCTAATATACCCAAACTACGTGGCGTTGCAGGTAGGCGGCAAATAAACGAAGCCTCTGAGCATAGACCGACTATGTGATGAGATTCGAGAATACCAGCCAACAACGCTGCAACCTCAAATGGAAAGCGTATATACCTACGTGATCTCACAACAATAAATGGAGCACATGATGCCAACAGTTTTTATTACCGGGGCAAACCGTGGATTGGGGCTTGAGTTCGTCAGCCAATACGCTCAAAACGGGTGGCATGTTCTAGCTGCGTGCCGTTCGCCTCAAAGTGCCGATGCGCTGCAAGCGCTAGCCGCAACTTATAACAGTATTGAGTTAATTGAACTTGATGTTACTGATGAAGCAGCAATTCAAAACGTCGCTGAACATCTAAACGGACGCGCGATTGATCATCTGCTACTCAATGCTGGCGTACTGGGTGAGCATTGCGCTACCTTAGGGGAAATGACGCAGAAACAGTGGCTTGAGGTTCTCAACGTCAATACCGTTGCGCCTGCTCTGCTGATCCAAGCATTGCGTAACAACGTGATTGCAAGTCAAGAAAAAACCATCATCGGAATATCAACACGAGTGGCAAGTCTTGCCGATAACAGCTCTGGCAACATGTATAGTTACCGCGCATCAAAGACAGCGCTTAATCAAGTGTTAGTGTCAGCGGCGCAAAACCTGCGTGAACACCAAGTTAAAACCCTCGCGATTCATCCAGGTTGGGTGCAAACCGACATGGGTGGTGAAAACGCCACATTCACCGCAGAAGAAAGTGTGCGTGGCATTATAAAAGTCGCCAGTGAACTGACATTAGAACAATCGGGTCAGTTCAGAGTGTTTGATGGCGCTGTTATTCCTTGGTAAATCAATAACATCAATAACTGATATCAACACGGCGGTTTTGCGCGCGCCCTTCTTTCGTGTTATTTGAGGCGATGGGCGCGGTTTCCCCGCCGGATTCAACCACGACTTGCGCAACATGCTTAGATTTTAAGTATTGCTCAACGGCCTGAGCGCGCTTAATACCAAGTGCAAGATTGTAGTTGTGAGAGCCGGTATCATCTGTATGACCCGTCGCTTTGTATAACGCATTAGATTGCGCTGCCAGTTCTGCCATTCGGTCAAGAATTTGCTTTGAGACTGGGGTCAAACGCGTAGCATCAAAATCAAAATAGACGCGAGCCAACAAATCTCCCTGATTAAGATGCTCAACTTGACCAGAGACCACCAAAAATTCAGCGCAGTCGCGGCTCAAATTAAATTGGGAAGCAATGTGCTCTACAATACTGTCAACCGTCAGCATTGGCTCATCCGTTTGGGTCAACAATTTATTGCCATCATTCGGAATAAATGAAATAGGTTGATTAATCGTCAAGCTGCTTTGCACGCCAGACGCGTTGATTCGACATAGTTGTTCAAACACTTTGACATCAACCGACGCTGATGTTGCGAAACTCAACCCACTAAGAAGTAAGGCACTAACAGTAATTCGTGATTTAAAATTTATTTTCATCATGATAAATGTCCAATTTCTTCCGTGATTAAGTCTAATATTATATTGAGAAGCTCGTCAGGGTCTTTAGCGCTATACACATTGTCAGCTCCCATACAGTTGGTTAATGGGTTGTTTTCTACATCATAACCGAACCCAACTAACGCAATCTGAAATGAACTTTTACGATTATCTATAGTGTATCGATTATTTAAGCTAGAGATAATATTCGAACATAAGCCTCCATTTATTAGACCTGATGTAGGAGGGACTTTATTTTTTGCACTTTCCCCTAATGGACCATTACGCCCATTGATATCATCACCATCAGAAAGAATGATCATTATCTGCCTTGCATTGGGATATTCTAGTGCATCGAAATATTGCGCCGCTTTAATAATTCCTTGATATGAAGCAGTAAATTGATTCTTTACTGGGGTGAAAGCAACTCCTGCATCAATCCCGCTAGCATATTCCAACTTAACTGATGAAATATTTGACGTGAACGGTATATTTTCGTAATAAAAACGACCATATCGACCATCGATGTTATCATCAAATTTCTTATACTTATAATTCTCACTTTCATTACAAAGCATATCGTTACCACGACTATTACGCCAATTATTCACTGTTTTCTTTGTATCAAAATTAATATTATTGCCACTGCCTTTATAATAAAGGTAATCAACATATCCCACAAAGTCATCTTGGTCATCTTGGTCATCTTGCGAAGTACATTTATTTTCAATATCATTAACCGCAATAAACTCAGAAAATGGCACAACAGAAACACGATTATCGGCTTGATAGTTTGTCTGATACTCTTCAAGCTCGTTAATCACTTTATCAAATATAATTACCATATCTTCATATTTTGAATTATCGCCAGCCCAGTTATTTAGCATCGAGCCTGAATAATCCATCACAAAAGCGATATCGATACTATCACCTTGGTATTTGCGAGCGGTACTCGCATGAGCGACATCATAGGTTTCATCAAATCCTACAAAGTCACCACTAACCGGTAACCAAGATTCTTGTTTAATCGATGTTTCAATCTGATACTGTGCGTAACGACTGGCGCCCTCACAGTTTTTAGTATCAGGATCATAACACTCTGTACGCTTCACTTTTGTAATAGTCACAGGAGTAGACTCACCTAAATAAGCGTGAATATATTCCGTCGCTAGCGTTTTGTTCTCACTATCATCGTAACTGTTATGTGCCGCCAAAGCCAATGCAGCAACCTCGGTCGCATCTCCAAGTCGCGCTTTCGTTTGGATTGCTCGCGAGCCATCAATTGCGAGTGTAAAAAATCCCCACATTCCCGGAATGATCAGTGCAAATAAAATGGCAGCATGACCACGCTGATGTTTTAAATTGGTGAAATTGCCTCTTTTCATCGCTAGCGGCCCATCATTATTGAAGCGGAAGACAGTTGTACCCAATCATTATTAAATACCCAATTTTGCACATCGTAACAAAGAGAAACGCGATACAGCACGGCTTTGCGTCCCCATGATGTCACCATAGATAAATGCTCATAATCGGAGATAACTTGCGGATTGCTACACTCATGACCATGAGTGAATGGTTCGTCAGCAATCGGATTACCCGTACCATCAAAAACCAAAACTTCGATTTGTGAACCAAACAACTCAGGCTGATAAGTATCAAGCGTTCGAGTTAACGAGTGATGAGCAAAATTGTGTAATTCTAGAGCGAGGTCTGTGGTCAACGTATGATCGTCTTTACCATAAAGTTGAGTGCGCTCTTTCACCACATTGACTAGAGAATAAGATAAACGATCCAACTTACCTTGAATCGACAGTTTGACCACGGTGTCAGCAGCAAGTAATAACATGGTTGAAAAAGCCACGCCAAGTAGCGCAAACTCAATAGCAAAGGTCCCACGTTGGTTAGATCTTAAATTGTTCACGTTCGTACTCCTGAATCACTATCACCTCGCGAACAAACGTGTCACTACCACCAGTAAAAAATGACAGTATGGGTTCATAATCATAACGAACTTGATAAATCGCCAGCGCGCTGTTTTCTGATTCGCCACACTCAATTTCTGTCTCTGATTCATTTAACTTACAGTCGTCAAACGCAGGCACGGTATAATTCTTAACCGCTTCACGGTCATCAAAATAACGTACCGTTAAAATGAATTTTTCTGGGTCAATCAAGCCACCAAAAAGACCGGAATGTTCAGTAAGTGCCTGTTTAAACTGAGCCATAAAATGGCTTTGCGACTTGTCATCCTCTAACGCCAGAACATTAATTTTTTTGGCTTCACGCGCGGCTTCAGCAATGGCTAAATCATTCACCGAAGAGACATAGGCAATATAACCAATCTCAGCCCAGAGCATGCACATCAAGAAAAAAGCCATAAAACCTAAGCCAAACTCTATCGATGCCACTCCTTGTTGTTTACGGCGTAACGATTGTTGTTTACGACATAACATTTCCCACCTCACATCGCAGCAATTTGAGCAGAAAATTGATCGGTCTCTATCTGCGCGATCATTCTATTGGCTTCGACATCATCGTAATGTTGAGTCAAAATATGGCGCGCTTCGTTCGACTTACCTAGCTTAACCATGGCAATCACCAAATTTGCCCGCCCTTTTTGATCATCCGGATTTATTTTATAATTGGCCAGTAATAGCTGATAACTCTTGCGATATTGGTGCTGCATTAAATAGACAACCGCTAAATTATTTTTAACCACATCATCACTATAAAAATACTTTCTCGCGCTAATAAAATAGCGCTCTGCTTGGGTCAATTCGCCAGTCGCGGCGGCAATAACGCCCGCTACGTTATACGCTTCACCATTTCGATCATTTAATGCTAATGCATTATCAATGTTTAACTTAGCTTCAATTAATTGATCTAAATAAAAATGCGCTTTAGCTTGTAGCAGCGCCATCTCATAGCGAGCCTGCGTCCAATCGCGTGATTCGTGCTTTTCAACCGTCGTGGGTGCATCATCACTCTCACTTAATTGCGCTAAAGTAAAAATGACCGATTCCGCATCCCCTTGCTCTAAATACGCTCGCGCCAACTTGATTCTGAGCAGAGGATCTTCATTTTCGGTAAGCGCCTGCTGGTAGAATTCGATCAATTTTTGCTGATTGTTTGATTGAGTGAATATTTTTTCTTGATTCACCGATGAGCGCTCATCAAAGCTCATTGTCTGTGTGCTTTGGCAACCTGCTAGCAGTAGCAACGCTAAAATTAGACATTTATACATGGCTCATAAACCTCGATGCGGCTGGCGCCAAAATAATAACGACGATTGGCATCATGATAAATAGAATCAGTGGTAGCGACATTTTGGCCGCCAATTTACCAATACGCTCTTCCGATGCCAGCATATTAATATCGCGAATATCCGCGGCCAGCGTGGTTAGCACAGAATAAATTGAGGAGCCGTATTGCAGGCTCTGTTTGAGCGTCATAACAAAGCTACGAATTTCTGAGGTTGGGACTTTGTTATACAGTTCATCAAGCGCGCGTTCGAGGCCAACGATATTGGCTCTGTCATCCACTTTTGCTAGCAATTTTGCTAGGTCTTTATCAAAAGCTCGCAGTTCTAGTGACAGATATTTTAAGGTTGCTTCCAGCGTCATGCCGGTTTGCACACAAATTGCCATAAGATCGAGGAGATATGGCAACTGACTGGAAATCTTGTATTGGCGTTTGGTTTTTCGCCCGGCTAAAAACGAATCCGGCGCGATAATGCAAAATAAGAACCAGGCTACCATCGCTATAATTGAGTGATTGGTTGTTAGATCCATACGTTGGACCACTAAGTAGATAGCGAATAGGCCAATCAACATAACGCCATACTTAATGTGCATATAATACTTAGCGACAAACTCGTTTTGTAGACCGGCCTCTTCGAGCTTTAATTTAACGTCATCCTCTTTCGTCGCAAATGAGGCTAATAACTGGTTAAAGACGATTTCAATCGGCTTCTCTTCATTTTGCTGCGGTTCATCGTCAAAAATTTCTCGAATACGATTACGCTCTCCTCCGCCAAAGTTTTGCCAAACTAGATAGCCGAGCACCACGATTCCAACAAAAACAGCGAGCAAAGCACCAAAAACGGCCCATACATTCAACGTCATTTTTGTGCTCCTCGCATCAGCATCCAAACAATAAACAGGCCTAGACTCTCACTACCAATCAGGTAATAGAGCACTGGACGGCCCGCTTCTTCATAGACCAAATAGTTAAAGTTGTCAGGACTGATAAATTGCAGCATAAATAGAACGGAAAACGGAATCGCAGCCACAATCTTAGCCGACGTGCGTGCCTCTGCCGTGAGAGCGTATTTCTTTTTTTCAATCGCTCGCGAGTCAAACATGAGTCGGTTAAGCCGAGCAATCACCTCTTTTAACTGACCGCCTCGCTGCATATTGGCTCGCAAAGTGATCACAAAAAAATAGAACGCCGGGTACGGAAAACGCTCGCAAGATTTACTGAACACCTTGTCCGGTGATTCGCCTAACTGCAATCGCTCGCCCATTCGCTTAAATTCTGCGCCAACATCGCCTTGCAATGTTTTGCCAACGTAAACAATTGCGTGCATTAAGCTTTCACCAGAGCTCACTGCGCTAGCAAGCATATTTAACGCATCAGGAAAAGCACGTTCAAACCCTTCACGTTGCTTTTTCTGCAGCCAAAAGAAACCAAACACCCATCCTAATGCGGTGACAATTAGCATCACCTTTAACGGATTCACCTGAATATATTTCGCATTGAGCAGAAAACCTGCGCACATGAGTGATGCGCTAAAGAGTGCAATTTTTATCTGCGCTCCTTTACCGAGCTGATGTTCAACATTACGTAAAGTCGCCATAATTTTGTCGAGCCAAGATTTTTCCGCGAGCACCTTAAGGTCAACCGCTTGCTGCGCTTCATCAATCGAGCTAATCAATAACGCTTGCTCTGCTTCTTCAAGATAATTGTGCTGCGTCGCCTTCTTTCTTGGCCATAACGCCACTAATGCTGTCAAACCGCCAATAATCAGTGCCAGCCAGTAGATCATCGCTATCCTCCAATATTGAATGCTTGAGCTAATTGCTCTTCTAAACCAAAAAATTTGGCTTTTTGCGTCAACACTGAGCGCTGCATAAGACCTGCTGTCACAAAATTACCCAGCACCTTACCGTTATCAGTGCCACTTCGCGGCTGAAAACGAAAAATCTCTTCCAACACCACATTAGAGCCTTCAATGCCGACCACCTCGGTGATGCTCATCACTTTACGGCTGCCATCGTGAAGGCGACTTATTTGCACCACGAGATCAACCGCACTGACTATGGTGCGTCGTATCGCTTCAAGTGGCAGGTTGTTAGTTGCCATCATCACCATGGATTCCACCCGCGCAAGCGCGTCACGAGGTGTATTGGCGTGAAGAGTTGACATAGAACCGTCATGGCCGGTGTTCATTGCTTGCAGCATTTCAAACGCTTCGGCGCCACGACACTCGCCGACGATGATGCGATCAGGCCGCATCCGTAGTGAGTTAATCACCAGATCGCGCTGATTAATTGCACCAGAGCCTTCAATACCTGCGGTTCGAGTTTCCAAACGCACCACGTGAGGCTGCAACAATCGCAGCTCTGCCGCATCTTCAATGGTGATCACGCGTTCACTTTCACCGATAAATTGCGACAGTGCATTGAGCATGGTGGTCTTACCCGAGCCCGTACCGCCAGATATCAAAATGTTGAGTCGGCAGCGAGCGGCAATCATTAAAATCTTGGCCATTTCCGGGCTCATGGCACCGAAATCAACGAGCTGCCCCAGATGAATACTCTGCTTTTTAAACTTACGAATGGAGATTGAAGTGCCATCAATTGCGATAGGCGGAATGACAATATTGACACGGCTACCATCAGGTAAGCGCGCATCACAGGTCGGCGAGGACTCATCCACTCGGCGCCCGACTCGGTTGGCAATCCGCTTAGCGATTTGCAATAACTGGCCTTCATCAATGAACGATACATTGGCTTTTTCAACCAGTCCGCCGCGTTCAACATACACCTGATTTGCGCCGTTTATCATGATGTCAGAGACCGACTCATCTTCCATTAAAGCTTGCAGCGGCCCCAACCCATGAAGCTCATCCACCAAGCTTTTCACGTATTCTTGGCGAACAACGGCCGCGACAGACAGCCCTAGCCGGTCGACCAACATATTGACCGCATTATTAAGCTGCTGACCCAGAGCCTCTTTTGAAAGGGTATTCACAGCTTCAGCGTCGATAGCATCAAAAATATGCTGGCGAATCTGAATATACCCTGCTTTTGTCAAATCCATTATTTCGCTCGTTTAACCCATTTGTGGAAAAATGAGCTCTTGGGTTGTTTATCAACTTGTCCTAATAACAGCGCGGTTAATTTATGCAGCGATTGACTCATTGCTGACTTTTGCGAGTAAATGTGTTTTGACTCCAAAATGGCTTTACTTAGTTTGGGCTCATTAGGAAAAATTACATCCGGCTCTCGGCCCAAATAGGACTTAATATCGGCTAGGGTGACCGACGCGGCACTTTCAGTGATGGTATAGTTAAGTACAAATAAGCAGCGAGCAGTTGAATTAGACAATTCAAGGTTTTTAAGCACGCGCTTTGCTTCGCGAACGCTAGAAACTGTGGGCTCAATTAATAACACTAACGTATCGTATTGCTCAGCAATGTGTTTCAAATCCTGCTTGCTGTTTGAACCTCGAGAAAGATCTTCCAAAATGAAGTTATATTGACCTTCCAGTTGCATCGTGAGCATACGCAGATAATCTTTTAGCTCTAGCTCATTTAAATCATTTGATTCTAGCGCCATCACAAAGAGCATCTCATCGAGTTTTTTACTTAAACTGGCGGCAAATGTTGCATCAATATTGGCTGCGATTGAGGCACGCGAAACACTCTTTTTCTCGAACTTTTTCAACCCAAAGAAAATATCCAGATTGCCGCCACGAAAATCGTGATCCACCACCAATGTCGCGCTCTTTTGAGTTTTGGCTAAATCCAAGGCTAACTCAGCGGTTAATAAACTTGCGCCGACGCCCCCTTTCGTGCCCCATACGCCAATTTTTTTTGCGGTGCGATCTTTACCAAGCCCAGAATTACGTTGGCGATTGCTGTTTACGTTGCGAACAAAATCAATCAGCTCTTGTTTGGTGATCGGCCAAAATACGTAATAAAAGCCCATCGACTTTAGATTTCGAATGGTCGAGATCGCATCTTCACTGCCGATCACGATCACCGAGGCGTTATTTGGCAAAAGTGGGCTGATGCGTTCCATATCTCGCGTCACGTCATGACTCAGATTTAATTCAATAATAACGATTTCGACAATGGCATCACGGACATGTTTGCGAATATTGTCATCACTATTATTCAGCATGGTTGGAACATTAATGCCTTCAAACCGAAAGGCTTCATCGACCAAATCGGTACATTGGCTGGTTTGGTGGAAAAGCACCGAGGTAATGGTTTCACGACGAACGGGAGTTTCCAGCGCTTTACTTTGCAGCTTATCGACTAAATCAAACATCTTTTCTCACCTATTCCATCGCAGTCTTATCAACCATCAATTGAGGATTGATCATGGATTGCCAACGCGCGTTATCGGCATAGCAACCGACTTTTTTCACACTAAATTGCTCCGCTTTCGCTGGGCGACAATGCTCAGTCACCACTTCAGCATAATTAACCTTCACCATCAGGGATTTTGCAGGTTGTGCGGGATCTATAAGCTTAATCACTTCAATGCCACGTGCGGTTAATGTGCCCGCGAGCGATTGCGCGACAGCGTTGCTTAACGATGCAGAGTTCGCTGAAATGGTGACCCCGTGTGTTGCCACCAAATCGATATTGTCCTCAATGCGCGCTAAAAGTTGCTCTTTCATTAATTGCGCATTTTGTGTTGTCAGCTGCACCGACCAAACGTGCTCAATTGGCACTAAGTGAATCGCAGTTCCCTGTGATTGCGGCTGCACAAAATAGCGGCTACCACAACCTGACAAGGTCAAGAGACACAGAGTGAACGCGCCTAGCGTTAGAATGCTTCGACGCAACTGACCGTGATTGGCGGTACGCTGAAACCCATTTAGATGGAATAAAGAACAATCAAATCGCGTCATAGTTTAAAACCTCCCGCAGCGTAAATAGGCTGAGCTGAGTTCTGCTTCGAGCCATCACTTTGCGCACTGTCGATATTGAACCAACGTTGCAAACTGGTGGTTTTTTCCATTGTGGGAAGTTGAATAATTTGCGCTTCAATAGGCTGAACTAAATTGACGGTTGCCACTATAATAAGCTCAGTTTTAGAACGCTCAGTACCGGTAGAACGAAACGCCGCGCCTAACAAAGGCACATCGCCAATGAACGGAATTTTACTGATCGACTCTCTGTCTTCGGTGCTTAATAGACCGCCAAGAACAAAGCTTTTTCCATCTGCCAATTGCACTGTAGTGCGTGCGCGGCGCGTTTTGAGGGCAGGAAGGTTATAACGCTCATTGGTATATTGAGCATCCAGCGCGCTAACCTCTGGCATCAATGATAATTTGATGTTGTCATCTTTGAGCACTTTGGCCATCAGCTCAAGGCGAATACCAAACTCTTTGTATTCGACATTGGTGGCATTATCAATCACGGTAACTACGGGAATTTCACCACCGACGAGAAAGCTGGCACTTTCTCCAGACATCACCGAGAGATTGGGCTGCGCCAAAATTTGCCCTACGGAATCATTACCGATCGCAGTAATGACAGAAACAATGTCAGAGGCGCTAAATGAGGTTAACCTATCAACAAACACCCCGGCAGCTTGGCCTTCCGAGCCATATTCAATACCAAAATCTTCTAAAAACGCGTGCGAGACTTCAGCAATCGACAACTTAACATTGACCTGCTTTGCCGTAACCACCTCAATATTATTGACAACCCCTTTGAAATTAAGCCGTTTCATAAACTCAACTTCTTGCCCTTCGTCATCGTCACTCTGCCATTCAAAGGTAAGCGCCTCATACTCTTTGGCTAACAATTCGCCGACCAGTTTGTTGATGCCATCTTTTGTCGCCTCATCTGCGACCGTGCCGGAAAGCACCACGTTATCGCCAATGTGGGCAAGATTAACATCAGCATTGGGGTAAAGGACTGTCAGCTGTTCAGCAATACCATTGAGCGAGGTGTTGACTCGAACTTGACGCGTTGCAAGGGTTTGACCATTACTGCCAAATACCGCCAGTGCCGTTTGTCCGAGCTGCTTGGCAAACAGCGCCACTTTACGCTTATCAATCACCTGAAAATCCGCCACCTCTGGGTTGGCGATAAACACAGATTCAATGTCTGAGCCGACGGTAATGATCTCCATATCCCCTTGGGATAAATAGAGTGGGCCTTTCGCCGCACTACTGGGTGAGATAACAAGCGCAGAGAGCAAAAATAAGATGCACGCATTCGCGCGATAAAAACCAGGGAGTAAATCCAAAATACGTCTCATAACGGCCTCAATTGATGGTGATTTCGCCAGCGCGAAATTCAACGATAGATTTAAAGTTTGAAAGCACGTCACCAGCATCGGCATGGAGATCCGTTTGTTGATATTGGCCAATCGATTTATGCACTTCGAGCTCAGAAATACGCTTTGCCACAGTTAATGTGGCCACTTGTTTGCGCGTCAGCTCCAAGATAAGGTTGACTTCCGTGGTGGGGTTGCCGCCTCTCACACCATCAATCACATTTTTATTTACTTGCAGCACGGAAACGCCAGTTAATACCGGAGTCACGAACATATCCCGTTTTGCGCTGGCTTGAGTTTCGCTCACATCAAGGGAATATTCGGCAGGTAGTGAAAGAGATAGTACGTCGACTAATGAGCCATGGGTGATAAGCCCGCCGACAATCGACTCGGGTTGCACTCGAATCGCGTAAGGCACGCGATTATCTGCCACTACCAAATCAACATAGCCATCATCAGAGGGGTTAATTCTCAGCTCGGAAAACGCAATATCGCCAGCTTGCGCCGCTTCGCGATACACCGCTCCCGGCTCAAATTGAAATTCCATATTCTCTGCCACGCCATATTGATTAGCCTCGCTTTCGAACAAACGAACTAATTTCACGTGGCTGCGTGATACCTTTTGCCCGACGCTGACCGGCTGGCTGTATTGCCAAATTTGAATTTGAGGCTCTTTCGGTGTCGCCACTGTTTCCGGAGATTTTGAAAGCGTAGTTAAATTGAGCGCAAGGCCATAAAGGCCAAAAATTATCGCCCCTCCGGCGATAAAGAGTAGCAGGACTTTTTTCATTATATTCCCTATGGACTGACGAATTCCTTTTGGGGCCATACATTTTTTTGCTATGGCATTCATTGGCTACTAAATGGCAGCCTATTTTATTTATACCCAAACAACTTGAAGATGCAGGTAGGCGACCAACGAACAAAGCCTCTGAGCACTTCGTGAACATAGATAACGATGTGATGAGGTATGTGAGCG
The DNA here is from genome assembly GCF_012641465.1 of Vibrio agarilyticus. Lineage (GTDB taxonomy): Bacteria > Pseudomonadota > Gammaproteobacteria > Enterobacterales > Vibrionaceae > Vibrio > Vibrio agarilyticus. Next base: position 40,910 of record NZ_JABAIK010000012.1, on the reverse strand, counting down.
CCTGTCCTTTAATTTTTTGCAGAAAATCGCTGCAACTTCAAGTAGGACGGGTATATAAATTAATTTGAAGCCAGCACCCCGATTACGCCTCCAATTACAATCGGAATCGCATAGGGAATACCGGGCTGTTTGGTTAAGTGATATTTATTAAGTAGCCAATAGATCACAGACAGCACACCACCACAAAGACCAATGATCACCAAGATTGTTGGCATTAACGCAGGATCTATTGCAATCGAATACGCAGCGAATAATTTTGTATCACCACCGCCCAACACCCCAAAATAAGATAAAAATAAGCCAAAAAAAACAATCACTAATGGCGCTAACCAATATACATTCATAATATCTTTCTTAAATGAAAAACATATAATGAATAGAAGTACGACAGCGCCATTACTAATTTTTCTTTCAATTATATCTGTGAACAATAAATAAATTGTAATAATGGCTATACAAGATAGCCATCCATAGTAAATTAACATTATCTTGTTAACTGATTCCAGGAGTAGATAGCGATGTAGCTATAGTTGTAAATACCCCTTTAAGTGACGTTACAAAGCTACCATCGCCTGCGAAGATCACTCCTAAAAGAGCTGCCATTGCAGCAGCAATCAAACCATATTCAACTGCAGTAACACCATTCTGATCCTGCTTATAGTTTTCAAGTGCTACCTGAGTTTTTACAAATAATTTTGTTAGCATCATTCTTCCCTTAATTTTCAAATGGTCAATATAGAGTTAATGCCCTATACCGCGTCCATTATAAGGATGTTTTATATCTCTTCAAATTTCGGCACGATACTTTATTAATAAAATTAAATAATATAAATATTAAATCAGACAATGAGGCAAACAAAAAAATCGAGCAATAACTCAAAAATCACCAACCAAATTGATATTAATATCATTTATATTGTGCATTTTTTGAATGAGAATAACATAAGCGTCAATATCAGAATCAAACACCAAAACTCATAATATTTCAGCATAAAATTTCAGCACTTATTTTTCATTGAAACAAAAGTGCAACATAACCAAATATAAAGATCAACAAAAGTATATGCATTTCTTTTTGTTAGCATTGCCATAACGATCCGCCCCCTTCCGATTTGAAGTAGTAGCGCTTTTCGTTACAAAGCAAGAGGGGCACACTCTGACAAGCTTGATTAGACCTGATTTCAGATAGCTAATGCTCACTCCCAGTAAGGCGGCGTACCAATATACTCAATCATATAGTCGATAAACGCACGAACCTTAGGTGCCACCAGCCGCGAGCTTGGATACAGCGCCCAAATTGCAGTGGTATTTTCCAGCGGAAAATCACTTAACACCGGAATGAGTGTGCCTTGCTCTAAGTGCTGATAAACACTCCAGAGCGAGTTGAGCCCGATACCGAGCCCTGCCACGCTGGCATCTCGCAGCGCCTCTCCATTGTCGGTTTTCACTCGGCCATGGGGCTTTATGGACACGTTGCCGTCAGGGGTGCGAAAGGTCCAACTGTCAATTTTTCCTAGATTAATACACTGGTAGTGGATCAGATCTTTAGGGTGAGTGGGCAAGCCGTATTGAGCAATATAATCTGGCGCTGCGCACAGAATTCGTGTGTCGCTGGCCAATTTTCTTGCCACTAGGGTTGAATCTTGCAACGAAGCGTTGCGAATAGCGAGATCAAACCCACCCTCGACCATATCAATGATCGAGTCAGAAAAATGAAGATCAACGCTTAAATCAGGATACGCAGCAAGAAACCCTTTCATTGCCGGCATTAAATGCATGCAACCAAACGAAGCCGGCGCGGTAATGCGCAGCGTGCCACTGGGTGAAATCGCCCCCATCCCCACCGAGGCCTTTGCCTGCTCAACGCGATTGAGCAGCTCTTCAGCATGAGGCAAAAAGGCTTTGCCCTCTTCGGTTAACGACACTTTGCGAGTAGTTCGGTGCACTAACCGAACCCCAAGCTCTTGTTCTAATTTGTTTAAATGGCCACTTGCTAGGGCTGGAGATAACCCCAACTCTGCGCCTGCGGCGCTGATATTGAGAGTGTTAGCAAGCCGAACAAATAGCGTGAGGTGGTCAAGATTCATAATATTACAGCTCAGGGTCGCACCCAATAAAAAGGGACGTCATGTTAAAATGTCAGTCCCTTTATACTCAGTGTGCTGGCTCTAAATCCAGCATCTTGAAGTCACTTGGGTATATACGTTAAAACTAAAATAGCACCGAGCTGAAGCCCTAGTTATTCTTTAGCGCGCAATAAACGCCCATAGAGCGAGTCTTTCATTTCTGCTCGTTCAAGCTTCATATGCGTCATCTCTTCGTCACTTACGGGCGAGTCATTCAGCTCAAGTTTGCGAATTTTTCGGTCAAGTTCGTTGTAGTTTTTGTTGTCATTAGCAAAGTCATGATCGGTCGCGATTAACGTTGCGATCACATCTTTCATCTCGGGAAAATCAAGTTCTAATGAATGGACTTCACCTAGCATAGCGGCTCCTTGGTCTTAATACCCGTCATACTGAAATCTCAATTATTCTGGGTATGTCATGGTTTATAGACCAAGCTTAGCAGGCAATTTCACACATGCGATGGAGTCGCGCTATGATTGTGTATCAATCTTCCTCTTGAGACGCACGAGCTTTGCATTCTTAGTGGCTTTGATTAATGTCAAACGCTTGATTAAGCTCATTTTTTAACTTGCCAATCCGCCACTCTTTGTAGCTCAGCGACCCCGCCATTGCAATGGTCACCGCAATGCAAACTTTAAGCTGAACGTCAGTGTAGACATGCCAATTCGTTACTAAAAAATATCCTAGCAAACCTATGACTAACACATGGCTAAACCAGCGGGCCTTATCATTGAAATTAAACTGCTGCTGCGCTGCATCCCAGCCGACATGAACGCGGCCAATTAGAAATCCCAAATTAATTGCGACACCACCAGTTACGGTTTTAAAACGGTACTGTTTTTGAGCTAAATACTGCTCGAGCTTAGTTACATCCATTACTTTTCGCCTTATCTCGATATACCCTTTCCACTTGAAGTTGTTTGGGTATATACCCTTCCTACTTGAAGTTGCAGCGGTGTTGACGGGCACTCACAAACCTCATCACATAGTCTATCTATGCTCAGAGGCTTTGTTCGCTGGTCCCCTACCTGCAACTTCAAGTTGCTTGGGTATAAGTATTATTTTACCTCTCATTAGCGACTAACCCAAACTCATTTCGGCTCTGGTTGCGTTGCACATCGAATACTACCACCTCGCGCCGCAAGCGCATCGGCATTGAGCATCTCAATGGCGCGGCCTGGAAACAACAGAGCCAACTGCTGTTTAGCGTTCTCATCGGCGCTGGGATCGCCATAGCGCGGCATAATAAGCGCGCCATTGCAGAGATAAAAGCCAAGATACCCAGATGCAAAATTACCATTATTAAATCGTGGTCGCACTCGATTGGGCAGAGGAATCGTATCAATCGTTAATTGTCGGCCCTGCGCATCTCTAGCGGTTCGCAACAGCTTAAGGTGACGCTGTAACAATTCATAATGTGGTGAGTTTTTGCTATTAGTCACGCTTACCACAACATGCCCGGGCCCAACAAACCTCGCATAGCGACCAATTCGGCTGCCAAGAAAATAATCTCCCCGCTCTCCAGCCAACCAAATGATTTTTTTAACGCCAAGATAAGGTGCAAGTAATTGCTCCGCTTTTATGCGGTTCATCGCTGGATTGCGTTTTGGAGTGAGCACACTGCTTTCGGTGATCATTGCTGTGCCTGCGCCATCGACATCAATCCCGCATCCATCGACCACTAAGGGCGCATTAATCTCTCTTACATGCGCGAGTTCGGCAATTTCACTGGCGACATTTTTATCATAACGATGCAGTTGTTGTTCCCCCCAACCATTAAAGTTGAGGTTGAGCGCGGCCTGTTGGCTTTGATTCCGCTCGCCAAGCGTTCGCTGAATAAATATCGGCGCAATATCTCGCGTCCAAATATCATCCATTTCCGCGGTCACCAGTTCCACTTTATCCCCAACTAACCCGCGGACATGTCCCAGTTCACGTGAACGAACCAACATAGTGACAGGTTCATAACGCGCAATGGTTAATGCCAACTCAGCCAAATTATTTTGCGCAGCAGGAAGCCAGCGACGCCCCCAGAACTCACCACTGGCACCAAATACCATCCAAGTGCGACGGTGCGGCGCCCCTTCAAAGGGCATTTTCCAACTTTGATTCGGCAAATTAATCAGACGATTTTCTGCCTGCACAGGCGAGACAAACTTTGAGGAAGATAACAGCGTGTAGCCTGAAGAGATTAAGCCTGCCGCAACCAACAATTGACGTCGTGTCCAGCGATGACTCGATTGACTCATTACTTAGCTCCTTTGCTTTATATTTATCTATACCTGTTCTACTTGAAGCTGTAGTGCTCTTTGTACCAAAGTCAGGGACTGGCCCATCACGTTCATCGATGCTCACGACGTGATCAGATGCCGTGTTTTCTGGCTAACGGTGCCTGGCTACCGGTGCAGTGCTAAATTTGCTCGCAGCACTATCGCAGACATGCAGGCAGTAAAGGCGACGGCCGCTGTCACGAAACGAAACTGCTGCGCGTAAAGCCATTTTGCTCGCACTTGTTGCCAATCGGTTGGCAGTGCGTTGTGATCCCAACTGTCGATGACCATGGCAAGGGGATGTGTAAATTGCCGCGTCACATACAACACACCCACAAAATAGATGAGAGCCGCCAACGCCATGAGCCAAAATGACGAACTGTTCCAACAAGAGACATTCACTATCACAGCAATCATCATCACGATTGCCGTACCAAAAAACAGTAAAGAGGATTCCAACTGGCGATGGCGTACGTGGAGCACGCTCTGAACTTGTGCAAACGTCTTACCATCGAGCTGTGCGAGAGCCACGCCGATGTGCTGACTATGGGACCAAAAAAGCCCGACCATCAGGCCGCAAAGCAAAGTGGCAATGCCAATAGAACCATTTTCTAGCCAACTCAGTTTGCGCTGTGTTCCAACACTGTTCACACTTGTTCCCCTAAGCCTCACCCAAGCAGTTTTTTGCCTTACAACTGGAAGATTCAGCGGCATTGAGGAGCGTGTCGCCTACCTGCATCTTGAGGTCACTTGGGTATAACCATTAAGTTTGAGTGTAATGGCTGTGAATAGCGGTGACATAGATTCGTCATCGAAGTCTCATCAATTTGCCATTATGTCTCGTTATCTTGGCAAGATTCGCTGTGTTGGCTAATACTTAAGTTTGGTAAAAATATTAATAGCGCCATCGCCAATTTCCTTGGCCAAGACGTGCTATCTATGAACCATTACAACATCATGGAAGGGGCAAAATGAGCGATAAAACCAAAATTGAACAGCGTTTTACTGCCGAGTTTTACGCTCTTTGGCAAATGGAAGGGTTCGGAGAAGCAGACTTAGACCACAGTGAACCTTGGGGTCAGCCGTGGAGTTGGGATAACCACTTCATTCTTGATGAGCTTAACCCAGAAAAACAAGCACGTGATTGCTTTGATAACTTTTATCATGATATTGCCGCATGCTTTGAAAGAAGGGGAAACATCACCTCTTTATTTGACTAGCCACACGTTATTGCTATCAAAGCAAACAAAACACGCTAGCAATCACACCATTTTTTATTCACAGTTTCTGTGGAAAACTATAAAAAAAACATAAAAATCAATAGCATTAAAACGTCAAATGACTTTTTTCACTTTATTTCAAAGCCGCATCTATCCTTAATGACACAAAGATGCAGACAACCCACAATCCTGCATCTTTAAATCTCTTGGCTAGAGCGTATTTCGGCCACCCTACTCAAAATCTTGCTGATCCTCCGAGCCATTTTCCAACATTGCGGCAAACATTTCGCTAACGTATTGACTCCCTAGAGTGTGCGATGTTTGGCTCACCTGGGCGACAGAGTCCATAAAAAGCTCAACTTGCGCCAACAAGTCATCATTGGGGTCTGACTCTTGAGGGGTGAAAATCTGAGTTGCAGCGTATTCGGACTCAACCGCCTTATCGACACAGGCCACAGCTAAACCGCGTTTAAAATAGTAGCGAATTGCATCGCGGTACTCTTCAATCGCACTGTCATCGAGTGATTTTGCTTGCGCAAGTTGAGCGACCAATTCGTCACAATAGTCGTCCAAAAGTTGACTGGCTAAGTCGAGTATTTGATCCGCGACTAGATAACCCCCAGTGTAGGATTCATCCGGTCCTTCAAGGCACAAAGCGCGAAACGCATCACTTGGCTGAACATCCAATGTGGCTTCTATCGGCTGTTCGCCCCGCTCTTCTAACTCAACAAATTTCTCTATTGCCAAGGTAGCATCGGGTAAAATCTCATCGTTGTTCATCGAGCACTCCTCCACTTCAGCGTTGCGTTTTGAGCAAAGCTATGACTTGTGTAAGAGCAAAGCACACGCTGCTGCGGCCAACCACAGCAGCCTCGAATATTTAACGATTGTCACACTATTTCGTTAGTGTCCCAATTGTTCATTATTATCAAATCTGTCATTGTCTCAAAAATACCAATCAATGAAGATAAATAAGAAATATTTATACCCAAGTAACCTCAAGATGCATGGTTCAGCGAGAATGACTTGGTTTATCAGTGAGGCGAGGATTTGAAGATTGAGTGGTTCTCAATCGAAAATCGTCAACAAAGCTGATGAGCCAAGGCAGCTCGCCCTTTGGGAGCCAATCACTGAACCGCTTTTTGTTGTAACGAAAGTGCGTTAAACAACTTGAAAATAGACTCGCTATTTCGCTGCGTTGCTTGCCTTGCTCTCAGCTCAGTGAGTTGGCTCTGAATCCAGCATCTTGAAGTCACTTGGGTATACTTCTTTCACAAGCCATGAGGTGTTATGAAAATTGCTTTGATCGGTTTAGGCGACATTGCTCAAAAAGCCTATCTCCCCACTATCACCCAACGCTCTGATGTTGAGCTGGTTCTCTGCACTCGCAATCAGACGACGTTAGACTCTCTCGCGAAACGTTTTCGAATTCACGAAACAGTGCAAGATTATCGCGCCCTGCCCTCTTTGAAGGTTGATGCGGTGATGATCCATTCGGCAACGTCGAGTCATTTTGAAATTGCGTCATTTTTTCTAAAACAACGCATCGCCAGTTTTGTCGACAAACCTCTTGCTGACGACGTTAATCAAGTCGAGCAGTTGTATGATCTCGCAGAACAATACGCGACGCCTTTATATGTCGGCTTTAACCGCCGCCATTTACCTATACTGACGCATCATTTGCCTCACCTTCAGCAAGGACCAATGACTGATTTGCGGGTAATTCGCTGGGAAAAGCACCGTTACCAGCTACCCGGTGATATACGAACCTTTATTTTCGATGACTTCATTCATCCGCTCGATAGCGTGAATCTCTGCGCGCAATCGACACTGGATAATGTTCAGATGACCTATCAGATGCAGGGCGCCAAGCTTAGTAGGCTGGAAGTACAATGGCAAAATAGCGGCACACTTTATCAAGCGGTTATGGACCGAGAGTTTGGTCATACTAACGAGCGAGTCCAGATCGCCCTCACCAACCAAAGTTACGAATTTCCAAGCTTTACTCAAGGCCAGCACGCACAGAGACAAACCGTCACTCAACTGCAATTGCCTGACTGGACGCCCATGATCGATTCAAAAGGCTTTGCAGCCATGATTGATGATTGGCTTACCGTGGTGCGTTGCAATCAGCTGGCGCCTGCCATCATCGAACGTAACCTAGCAAGCCATCGTCTTGCGGATGCGATTTACCAAAAAATCGTTGATCAACTTAGTTAGAGAATCGATACCTTTCAGATCATTAGAGTTGCCAGTTCAGTACAAAAAATCGCCACTCCGAAAATTAGGGCGGCGATTGTCTCATTTTCACACCAACTCGATAGTTATATAATAATACAAATGAAATAATGTATAAAACTAACAATAGTGTGAAATTACCATGGAATTAAGAACGATTACGCTCGCTATTTTAGCAACATTGACGTTTGGGTGCGGCGGCGGAAGCAGCTCTTCAAGTCAAACTAACCCACCCACGCCTCCCGTCACCGAGCCAGATGACCCTAGCGATCCTAGCGTCCCAGTAGAAACGGTCGCGCCTTTTTCTCTGGCGCAATACAAAACCATTTTGGAAGGTTCGACGCTACAGGTGTCCGATCCTAATGGCGCAGCGGGCAACAAAGATACCATATACAGCGATGAGTTTGACGGCTATAAAACCGACCATTTTTACGCTGAAAAAACCAGCGAAGAACTGGTTTTCTCAATGTCTGGCTACTCAATGCGCTCTGAAGTACGCGAGCTGACCAATTTTGATGTCAACCAAACAGGAATTAAACGCACCCTCAACGCCAGCGTTAAGTTACCCAATATTGATGTGGCGATGGCAAACTCAGACGCCAGTAAAGATGAAGTCACCTTCTTGCAAATTCACAATAAGGGGACAGAAAGCGATGGCACCGGTGGTATTCCGCATCCTCTATTACGCGTGGTGTGGGAGCAAGAGCGCAATAGCCAATTTGGTCACTATTGGGCAGTGCTGAAAATTAATGCGCTGAATTGCGACCAGTCGAGCTCGTCAGCTTGTGATGGCGGAAACTCTTATGAGCGCATTGATCTTGGCAAGGCTGATATCAACAACTTCACCGATTTCGCGCTCAGCGTATTTGAAAATACCCTGACTATCAGCGTCAACGACCAAGTTATCCATACTCGCGACATTGAATATTGGGAGCACCTGCTGAGCTACTTTAAGGCAGGTGTCTATAACCAATTTGACAATGGCACCGCCAATGTTCATTTCAAAGAGCTTCGCTACAGTGAAACGCCATTCGATGGCACAAATCGTTGGGATATTGATAGCTGGAAAATCACCATTCCGCCAAGTCGCGATGATTGGTATGGCTCAGGCGGCAGTAACGCGGCGGAATTGGAGCCAGCGCGCTGTCAATCCAGCTCAAAAGACGTTTTAAGTAACAACAGCAACATCATTGATGAAACCGTCAACCTATCTTACTTTAATGTCGAGAACGGACGAATGCACTTTCGTACTGATATGAGCTACGGCGTATCAACCGCCAATTCAAGTTACATTCGCTCAGAGCTACGCGAACTTTATCGCAGCAGCGACAATCCAGATTGCAGTACTGGTGATACCGATACCAGCTGGTATATCGATGACGAACGAACTGATGCAACGCAACACAAACTCAGCGCCAATATCAAAATTGAACAATACCCTAACATTAGCAATCAGCTACCCAAAGTCGTCGTCGGGCAAATCCACGGTTTTGAAATCAAACAAGCCTTAGTTAAATTGCTTTGGGAGGGGAATGGCCGCCCCGTGCGCGCCGTGTTAAACGATGACTTTGAGCGTGATAACCAAAGTTGCGATCACTGTGAATCATTCAGTGTGGACTTGGGTACGTATTCTGCTGGTGAAGCGTGGCGTTATACGATTCATGCCGATGAGACAGCATTAACCGTCACTACATCCGATGACAACGGTGAAAACCCCATTACTCGAACCTTGCGTTGGGGGGATAAAATTCGCGATAACAACGGCGATTACGTCACTTTCTCGCAAGATTGGGCTGCGTCTGATGTCGCCTATTACTTCAAAGCAGGAATTTACCCACAATTTACGCCAAAAGAGAGCTACCGTGGCGAAATTTTTGATGTCAGTTTTGGTGAAGTGACTGTCGAACACTATTAAGTGTCTATTGATTACCGTTGTCACAAGCGCACGCTTCAAGCGTGCGTTTTTGTATGATTAAAACAATTAAAATGGTGATGTCACGCTTAAGAGTCTTGTATTTTAGATCAATTCCTTGGTTGTGATGACCACATCAGCTTTATTAATACTCCGCTTTTCATCTTTGGGATGCCTCATCAGGTATCACCTAAGCAAGAAGCCGAATCGACAGCGAACGGAGGCAAAACGCGAACTTTATACATTGAGATAATGTCACCGCTCTCTATACGACATCATCATTGTCGAATCGCAATGTTTATCACATAGTTTAAAATAAACAGGCACTAAAAACAGAAATATCAACAGAGTTAGATGATATACGTGCTAACATGAGAGCAAAGTTAAAACCCGCATCTAAAAAACATAAAACCAATAAAAACAAAAGGTTAAAAAAACCAGGATTAATCTGAAAAATACTTAAAGATACAAAATAGGCAATGGCGCATCCTAATTGATCATCTTAATAACATTTAATATTCAAAGTAAAAGGCATTATTGTTAATGGAATTACGAGAATTAAATAAGCCAAAGATGCTTTATATGCCGCATCTATAATGCCTAAGATTATCTATCACAATTTCAACCCTCTTTTCTTTCTCGTTTTCGCTATAGACCATAAACCTTAACCATTTCGTGATTAAGTTCATGTTTTTCAAATGATCACTTTCGATTATCACGCGATTGCTCACGGTTTTTCTTTTATAAAGATTATAGCATTATTGTATGACATAAAGAGATGACAGACCCACCGTCATTTCGGTTAGGGAACCACTATAACAACAAGTGAGATAACAATGAAAAAGATGAACCTACTTGCCATTGCTGTGGCAACATCGCTTACCGCTGGCGCTGCGACTGGTGCTGCTATCGACTTTCGACATGAATGGCGCGACAGTGTTGAATATAACAACAATGATGGCTCTGAAAAATCTAAGGATGTTCGCCAATCGTCACGGGTTAAAATCAGCGACAGTTGGAAATATGACAAACAGGTCAAGTTTAACGCCGGTCTTGAAGTGAAATTTCAAGATAAAAAAGATACCTCAAAATTCTTAAGTGACCCTTATATCTATGAAACCGAACTTGACTTAGGCTCGCAGTACACCATTGATAAAAATTGGTATATTCAAATTGGGATGCCGATTGCGTTTGCGTTTGAGAATCCAGACTCGTCTAAAGACCATACGTTAAAAAAAGTGACCTACAAACCGCAATTTCGTGTTGGTTACAAAGCCGATATGGGATTAACTACCGCTTTACGTTATCGTCATGAGTTTGCCGATTTCCGTAACTATCAAACATATGGTGACAAAAACGTTTATGGTGACCGCCAAAGCAATCCACAAAAATATAAAGTCACTTTGACTGGCTCTTACAAAATAGAGTCTCTGCCTAAGTTATCTCTTGCATACGAAGCCAACTACGTTAAATCGTTAGATAACGTATTGCAATATAATGACAAAGATTGGGAATGGGATCTTGGCTTTAAAACCGGCTACAAATTTGGTAGCTGGCAACCGTTTGCGGAAATTTGGACCGTTGACCTTGGTAGCACCACAGATGAGCGTGAAATGAAATACCGCTTAGGCATTAAATACAGCTTCTAAGCGGCTCAAAAAACCAAGCGGTGCTGAGCGAAAGAGAACGAGCATACCTTTCCAATGCATGAGCGACGCAGCGTGACAGCCGCGAGTTTTCAATCAAACGGCATCGCTTGGCTCCCTATTCAGGAATTTATTGAAAATACAGCGCTCTTAGTAGCGCTGTATTTTTGGTTAACATTCAAACGATGAGGCTATAAGTTAGCCCATGCAACAAATAGTTAAAAAGGCAAACCTTATGAAAAACAATATGAAACTCAGTCTTTTTGCAGTAGCTATGTCAAGTGTATTTTGCGTCAACGCCGCTGACTTGGGCGTACCCGCAGACTATCAAAAATTTCAAGATATTCTAAAAATCTCTAAATTGCAGATGTCTGATCCTGCAGGAAAATCTGGCAACAAAGAAGAGTATGCTGATGGCGGAAAATTTGAAGGCGTCGTATTTGACCACTTCTATATCGATAAAGCGACTGAAGCCATGGTCTTTAAGATGGCCGGTTACAAAAACCGTAGCGAAATTCGCGTAAACGAAAACTTCCGTGTCGACGATGCAAACACCTTCCATTTATTGAGCGCTGAATTTGAAGCGATCAATCCAAAAGCGTCTGTTAAAGATAGCGACAAGAAAAATGACGAAATGACCTATCTGCAAGTGCACAACAAAGGCACTTATTTTGATGGCAAGCCAGGTTCACACGGTGAAGGCTACATTCCTCACCCACTTCTACGCGTCGTATACGATGCCAATCGCAGCGGTAAGAAAGATTGGTACTGGGCGGTGATCAAAAACAACGCGGTAAACTGTGGCTCAAAAAGCGGTAATAAAGAGACTGAGGCGTGCAAAAAAGCGTACGTTCGTCTTCCAATCGGCCCAATTGCGACAGGTGGTGAAACCGATAAGTTTGATATCTATGTCGGTGGCGAGCAACTGGTGATTAACCACAATGGCAAAACCGTCGTTAACCACGATATTACTTACTGGAAAGACATGATCAGCTATTTCAAAGCGGGTGTGTACAACCAATTTAAAAATGGCGAAAGTGAAGCCCATTTCCACAAGCTGACTTATTCTGTTGAAAAGCAGCCTGTGATTCATTAATTCTTATAAAAAATTGACAACTCCTCTTTAGCCAGCGCCTCTCGCTGGCTTTTTTTTAACCCCCTGATTTCTCAAATAAGTATCCCCTTTCCACTTGAAGCTTCCGCACTTTTCGTTACAAAGTAAATGGCTATACCCAAGTAACCTCAAGATGCATGGTTCAGCGAGAATGACTTGGTTTGTCAGTGAGGCGAGGATTTGAAGATTGAGTGGTTCTCAATCGAAAATCGTCAACAAAGCTGATAAGCCAAGACAGCTCGCCCCTTGGGAGCCAATCACTGAACCGCTTTTTGTTGTAACGAAAGTGCGTTAAACAACTTGAAAATAGACTCGCTATTTCGCTGCGTTGTTTGCCTTGCTCTCAGCTCAGTGAGCCGGCTCTGAATCCAGCATCTCGAGGTCACTTGGGTATATACCCAAGTAACCTCAAGCTGCTGAACGTTGTTTGGGTATAGCCATTGCTCTTTATTAATATTCAGCTTCCGCAGAGACAAACAAGCCAGCTCGAGGCTGGCTTGTGAAGAGTGAATATCGCGCCGTTATACCCGTCCTACTTGAAGTTGCAGCGCTGTTGACGGGCACTCACAAACCTCATCACATAGTTTATCTATGTTCACGAAGTGCTCAGAGGCTTTGCTCGTTGGTCGCCTACCTGCATCTTCAAGTTGTTTGGGTATATACTTGGATTAAGTCTCTACTCTATCAAACCAAATGCTCTTGGCAGCGCAAGACTAATATCAGGAATAAAGGTAATCGCGAGCAAGGTCAGCATCAGCACCGCGCAAAATGGCAACAGAGCGCGAATGACCTGTTCGATTTTAGCGCCACTGACACTGCAGCCAACAAACAGCGCGGTGCCGACAGGTGGTGTCGCAATACCAATACAGAGATTAAAGATAATCATCATCGCAAAATGAATCGGGTGCATGCCCAATTGAGTCGCGATGGGCATAAAGATAGGGGTGAAGATCAGCACCGCGGGAGTCAGGTCCATAAACATCCCAACCACCAGCAAAATCAGGTTCATCAAAATGAAAATGATCACAGGGTTATCCGATATCGATAACATCCATTCGCTGATCAACGTCGGCAGGCCAGTAAACGCCATTGCCCAAGACATGATGGTCGATGCACCAATCAAGAACAGCATGATCCCGGTAATTTCTGCGGTTTCAATGCTCACAGTTCGCATATCTTGCCAACTTAAGCTGCGATAGGCGAGTGACAAGAAAAACGCATATAATACCGCAATACACGCCCCTTCTGTCGCAGTGAACACACCGCCGATAATGCCGCCAATAACCACCACCACGAGCCCAAGGCTGGGAATTGCGCGCCATGTTGTGACCAGCGCCTGTTTGGCTGTGACTCGTGCGGCAATGCTGTGATATCCCTTTTTCTTTGCGATAAAATAGGCCACCACCATGCAGCTTAAACCCATTAAAATCCCTGGGACATAGCCGGCAATAAACAGCGCAGCAATCGACGTACCGCCACTGACAACGGAAAACACAATTAACGAATTACTCGGGGGAATTAATAGACCCGCCGGGCAAGAGGCCACATTCACTGCGGTTGAAAACGCGCGATCATAGCCCTCTTTTTCCAGCTCTGGCTCTAAGGTTTTTCCCACTGCCGCGGCGGCCGCAACTGCTGATCCTGAGACCGAGCCAAACAGCATATTGGCAATCACATTCACATGCGCCAACGCACCAGGCATTCTTCCTACAAGTAATTTAGCAAACTCAACCAAACGCGTAGCAATACCACCGCGGTTCATAATGTTGCCCGCCAAAATAAAAAAGGGAATGGCGAGTAAACTAAAGCTATCGATGCCAGTAATAATTTTCTGACCCGCCGTCATAAAGGCCACATCAAGTGGCATAATGGTGCACATGATCACCAGCGACGACATCGCAATAGCAATAGCAATCGGAATGCTAAATGCAATCATCACCAAAAACAGGCACAGTAGCCAAAATCCAACTGAAATATCCATCCTACTCGCTCTGCTCCTTCACCGCGTTCATGCTAAAGACCTCAAGTGTGTTAATGATGATATAAACCGACATCAAAACGCCCGCGATAGGCAAAATCAAATAGACGTAAGCCATTGGCATTTGCAGTGCTGGAGAAAACTGCTGCATCGTTCGCCCAATAAGCTGAATACCGCCCTTAATCATCGCAAGGTTAATAAACAGCAAAGAGACGATATTAATCATCAAATACGCCCATTTTTTCAAAGGCTCACTGACGGCACTAATAAATAATGTGATAGCCAAATGCCCATTTTTGCCAAATAGATAACTGGCGCCAAGTAAACCAAACCAAATCATGGTGTAGCGGGCGAGTTCATCGGTGAACGAGCTTGGGTCATTAAGTACATAACGGCTAAAGACTTGCCATGTCACGGTAACGACAAGGGTTAATATCGCCAAGCTACAAACCGCTAACACGACTTGGTCAATCCCTTGTTTTATTTTATGAATGATTGGGTACATCCTGAATCCTTAATCACAGAACGTAAAATAAGCCGCACTGGCAGGTTTGATACTCGTATGAATATCATCAGCGCGGCTTTAAACTATTGATACCATTTTTCATTAAGCGAGTGGTTACATACCTTCAATCGCATCAATGTAATAACGGAGGTTCGGATCTTGTTTTGCACCCGCTAACATAGGTTTGACCTTATCTGCGAACAACTTCTTATCCACTTCGATAAACTCGACACCCGATTTTTTCGCCACTTCCATGTTGCGATTGTCAATTTCTGCCCAGATTTTGATCTCCTCTTCCATGGATTCAAGCGCCGCTTCTTTAACGATTTTTTGCTGCGCAGGCGTTAAGCTGCCCCAAGTTGATTCAGAAATCATAATCAGATCTGGCGTGATCATATGTTGATCAAGTGAGTAATATTTCGCCACTTCAGAATGCTTCATCTCTACAAGGCTTGAGATGTTATTTTCAGCGGCATCAATGACACCTTGCTGCAGCGCAGTATAAACCTCTGTAAATGGCACAGGCGTCGCTTTTGCGCCCAGCAAACGGACCATCTCCATCATGGTGGGAGATTCAGGCACACGCACTTTTAAGCCAGCCAAATCATCGGGTGTCTTAATCGGTTTTGAGCTGTAAAAGCTGCGCGAGCCAGAATCATAGAGCGTCACACCGATAAAGCCTTTGCCCTTACTGGCATTGAGTAACTTTTCTGCCGCCTCGCTACGAATAAACTGGTGCATATGGCTGGCGTCGCGAAATAGAAAAGGAATAGAGATCACCGAATAGCTCGGCTCAAAGGATTCCGCGAGTGAACCGTTAATTTTGGCCATATCAATCGCGCCGGTGACAACTTGCTCAGCTTGGTCGCGCTCAGAGCCCAACATGCCATTTGGAAAAATGCGCACGTCCATTTCACCATTTGATTTTTGCTTTACTTTTTCGGCAAAAATCGTCATTCCCGCATGCGCAGCGCTCTCAATGTTCATTGCGTGCCCTAAGGTTAAAGTTTTGGCATTAACGCCAAATGCAAGTAGGACAGAGGCAGCAGTCAACGCCAAACATTTCTTGTTCATTTTGTTCTCCGTTATGGTTATTTCTCGGTATGAAGCAGCGAAAAAAGCCTAAAGCGGCTGATTTTTAAATACTTTCCCAAGGAGTTAGAATAAAAAGTCAATACTGTGTGAGTTCTCGGTTTACCAAGTCGCCTTGATAAATCACACCCTCATCAACTTCATTACCAGTGTTGCGCTCACTAACTTGTAATACAATATTTCAAATATTACTTTGTGCGGAAACACACAAAAAGAGTTCAATAAAACAGCAGCAATGTGACTTGTCGCATATTGAACGGAACGCAGTGAAAAGTATGAGGAAAGTGGCCAATCGCTGAGGAGCGTTGAAAAGATCAAGGTCTAAAACGAATATACCCAAGTGACCTCAAGATGCTGGATTCAGAGCCGGCTCACTGAGCTGAGAGCAAGGCAAACAACGCAGCGAAATAGTGAGTCTATTTTCAAGTTGTTTAACGCACTTTCGTTACAACAAAAAGCGGTTCAATGATTGGCTCCCAAAGGGCGAGCTGCCTTGGCTCATCAGCTTTGTTGACGATTTTCGATTGAGAGCCACTCAATCTTCAAATCCTCGCCTCACTTATGAACCAAGTCATTCTCGCTGAACCATGCATCTTGAGGTTACTTGGGTATATGTCATGCTTAAAGTTGTAGGGGTGTTGGCAAGCAAAAAAAAAGCGAGCCGAGGGGGCTCGCAAAAAAAACAACGAATAAAAAGATAGGAAGCTCAAAGGAACTTACATTACCTGCTCGGGAGAGAGAGGTCGGCAAAATGTAAAATTCCTTCCAATGCAAATTCAGATAAGCAATTAGGCAACGTGGTGTACCCACTTATCGTCACTTACACTTGATGGTCATAACCACTGCCACAACAGCGTAAAACCACCATTACACCAAATAAACACAG
The DNA here is from genome assembly GCF_012641465.1 of Vibrio agarilyticus. Lineage (GTDB taxonomy): Bacteria > Pseudomonadota > Gammaproteobacteria > Enterobacterales > Vibrionaceae > Vibrio > Vibrio agarilyticus. Next base: position 23,923 of record NZ_JABAIK010000012.1, on the reverse strand, counting down.
TACGGGGGCGCTCATTTGGTGCTGAGTTTGATTAACACGAGGGTAGCGCTAATCAAACTCGCATACTCAAACCGCTACTCAGCACTTTTCAGAATCATCAAAGTGCAATGTCATCATCAAGCCTGCCTTCCCTAACAGTACCGGATGAGATACAAGCCCAGTTTGAATATTCATTTCCCTTGCTATGTCACTCTATTCAGACATCAACGCCTGTGCGCAGCATCACATATACCCTTCCCACTTGAAGTTGCAGCGTTGTTGGCTAGCTCTCACAAACCTCATCACATAGCCTATCTATGCTCAGAGACTTTGCTCGTTTGCCGCCTACCTGCAGCTCCAAGTTGTTTGGGTATAGCTTAGGGATTTCAATAACCTGTTACGCGTTAACGTGGGCTACAGCGTCACGAACCAACTCACCTAGTGCGTCCCACTGACCTTCGTCAATGAGTTTGGTCGGTACCATCCAAGTGCCACCGCAAGCAAGAACGGCAGGAATCGAAAGATATTCATCCACATTGCCCAAACTCACGCCGCCTGTTGGCATAAATTTCACTGGATACACAGCGGTTAACGCTTTTAGCATCGCCACGCCACCAGAAGGTTCTGCCGGGAAAAACTTCAGTGTGCGCAGACCCATTTCCATCGCCTGCTCGACCAAACTTGGATTATTGACACCAGGGACAATCGCGACCCCTTTATCAAGGCAATATTGCACTGTGCGAGGGTTAAATCCCGGGCTGACGATAAAGTCGACACCCGCTTCAATCGCTTGGTCCACCTGTGCATTGGTTAATACAGTACCTGCGCCAATTAGCATCTCAGGAAATTCAGCACGCATGGCAGCAATCGCTTCGGCAGCACATTCGGTACGAAAAGTGATCTCCGCACACGGCATGCCATTTTCAACCAAAGTGCGTCCGAGTGGGATCGCATCTTCAACCTTATTGATGGCGATAACTGGAATCACTTTAAGGCTAGCAAGTTGTTCATTTAACTTTGTCATCATCGTTCTCTTTCGGGTTTATTGAGTGTCACTTATCGCGCCGCGACAAGACCATTTGGCTTAACTCAATGAAAGCGCTAAATCTGGCATGGCGTCACGTGGAATGATCGCCCCTTGATACTGAATCACTTTTCCAGCAACCGTATGACCTGCTGCTGCTGCGTCAGTCGGTTTACCACCCACTAAGCGCTTGGCTAAAAATCCAGCGCTGAATGAATCACCTGCGGCGGTGGTATCAACAACATTCGCCACAGGCTTAGGCGCAACAAATTTCGCCAGTTCACCATCAACCACGAGACACTCTTTTGCGCCACGTTTAATGATGATTTCTTGCACACCGGCATTGCCCGTGCGCTCAATGCACTGTTCAATATCTTTGTCGCCGTAAAGCTCTTTTTCATCGTCGAATGTTAATAACGCAATATCGACATAAGACAATATTTTCTGGTATGTGGCCTGCGCCTCTAATGGGCTAGACCAGAGCTTAGGACGATAATTATTATCAAAGTAAACCTTACCGCCGCGTTTTTTATACTGCTCTAAAAACTCAAACAGTTTGGCGCGGCCGTCGACCGTTAAAATGGCCAATGTAATACCACTGACATACACACCGTCGTAACCAAACAAGGCGTCAAAAAGCGCATTGGCTTGAGGCTGGTCAAACATATATTTTGCCGCCGCATCATTACGCCAGTAGAAAAACGTGCGCTCGCCTTCGTCGTCCGTTTCAATGTAATAAATGCCCGGTTGCTTGCCGTCGACGCATTGCACTAGATTGGTATCAATGCCTTCAGCTTGCCAAGCCGCCAACATTTGCTTGCTAAATGGATCACTGCCCAACGCCGTCACATAACTGGTTTGAACATCAAGATGGCCCGTTAGGCGAGCAAAATAGAGCGCCGTATTTAATGTATCACCACCAAATGCCTGTTTAAGTTCACCCTGCTTTGTTTGCAGCTCAACCATGCACTCGCCAATAATCGCTAAACGTAATTGTTTCATTGCAAAACCTTATTCGCTTTTGATGCGCTAAACGCAGCGATTAACGCAAAAAATCTTCGCGAGCGGGATTAAAGATGTCGAGCAAAATGCTGTCTTGTTCGAGAGCAATCGCACCGTGCATCATATGCTTACGCGCAAAATAAGCGTCGCCAGCTTTCAGCACTTGCTTTTCACCTTCAATTTCAACTTCAAAGCTACCTTGCACAACATAACCAATTTGGTCGTGGATTTCGTGCTTGTGAGGATGACCAATGCCGCCTTTATCAAAATTCAAGTGAACCGCCATAAGGTCATCTGTGTATGCGACGATTTTGCGCTTGATTCCATTACCCAGTTCTTCCCAAGGGTGCTCATCTTGTTTAAAAAATGCATTCATGTTGATTCCTCTCAATCTCGTTTGATGGTGATACCTTACGCAATTAAATCATTTTGTAATACAAATAAGCTTAAAATGTGTGATTGAGTTCAATAAATTTCGTCTTTTTACTTAACTGGCCTCAATTTAACCTTCAAACAACCAGCAAAATAAGCACACAAAACCAATAAGTTACACTAATGTGCGTGACTTAGATCATCTTATTGAACCGGACTAGTTTCTCATAACATCCTATTGTATTACTTTATGGTGAGATTGATGAATGATTTTATTATGCCTAACTGACTATTTCTCTCTCGTGTGGCATCCATTTCGAGAGGCAATATGACGACGCACTTTGAAGTGGCAATTGTGCATATACCCAAACAACTTGGCGCTGCAGCTAAGCGGCAAACGAGCAAAGCCTTTGAGCATAGGTAGACTATGTGATGAGGTTTGTGAGAGTCAGCCTCTTACTTTATAACGAAAAGCTTTGTAACGAAAAGCGCTGCAGCCTCAAGTGGAAAGGGTATAAATTCAAACGTGACAGGTATAGTGTCTTGAATATAAACCAAAGGTGACAAATATGATTACCCAGCCAATCCTTTTAAACGATGCTGAAATCGAACTGTTGCAGCAACAAGTGGGCACATCGACCTTAATGGGTCGAACCATTGAAGCGCATTGCAAAGCTGTTGATGCATTTATGGCACTGCCTCTTGACGTGCCGGGACATGGCGAAGCGGGCGGATACGAACACAACCGTCACAAGCAAAATTACACTTACATGAATTTGGCGGGTCGTCTTTTTTTGATCACTCGACAAGAAAAATATGGCCAATTTGTTCGTGATTTATTGGCGCTTTATGCGGAAAAATACCTCACCTTTGATTTTCACGTACAAAAAAACACCAACCCAACAGGCCGTCTATTCCATCAGATCCTAAATGAACATTGCTGGTTGATGTTTACTAGCCTCGCCTACTCTTGTGTGGCCGAAACCATGACAGCGGACGAGCGCGATGCTGTGGTAAAAGGTGTGTTTGAGCCAATGCTTGACATGTTTACTGTCAAATACGCTCACGATTTTGATCGCATTCATAACCACGGCATTTGGGCGGTCGCAGCGGTCGGTATTTGTGGCCTTGCGATTGGTAAACCTGAATATTTGGAAATGTCAGTTTACGGCATTGACCGCAACGATACTGGCGGCTTCCTGGCGCAAATTTCTCAGCTTTTTGCCCCATCTGGCTACTATATGGAAGGCCCGTACTATCACCGTTACGCGATTCGCCCTCTGTGTGTGCTTGCCGAAGTGGTGCATCGCCACATGCCTGAACTTGATATTTACAATTACAAAAATCAAGTCATTGGCAATACGGTTCAAGCGCTACTGTCAACCGCGTATCCAAATGGTGAATTTCCCGCTCTTAATGATGCATCACGTACGATGAGCATCACAGATATGGGCGTACAAGTGGCAGTCAGTCTCTATAGCCAGCACTACGGCATGGATGACAACATTCTTGGCATGGCAAAAATTCAAGACTCTGTTTGGATGCACCCATGCGGTCTTGCGCTTTCAAACGCCTATGAAGCGGCAACTCAAGAACGTGAGATCGGTTTACCATTTTGGCCAAGCACTGAACTGAGCGAAGGACCAAAAGGCCATAACGGCGCGCAAGGCTTTATGCGTATGCAAGACGCCACCGGCGATGTAACTCAGCTGGTGATGAATTATGGCCAACACGGTATGGGCCATGGCAACTTTGATACACTTGGCATCACTTTCTTTAACCGTGGCCAAGAAGTCTTGCGCGAATACGGTTTCTGCCGCTGGGTCAACGTTGAGCCGAAATTTGGTGGCCGTTATTTAGACGAAAACAAATCTTACGCTCGTCAAACCATCGCACACAACGCCATCACGATTGATGAAACCTGTCAAAACCACTTTGATGTTGAACGTGCCGATTCTGTCCATGGTTTGCCTCATTTCTTTATCGCAGATAATGACACCATCAAAGGCATGAGTGCATTTGCCAATGATCATTACGATAACGTCGACATGCAGCGCAGCGTCTTTATGCTGGCTTTAGATGAACTTGAAGCGCCATTGCTGATCGATATTTACCGCATTGATAGTGAAGATGGTCAAACCCATCAATATGATTACTCCCACCAATACGATGGTCAGCTTGTGCGTACCAACTTCGCTTATTCCTGCGACAGCGAGCTGCAAACGCTAGGGCATGACGCTGGTTATCAGCACTTATGGAAAGTGGCGTCTGGTGAAGTCACTGAACCTAACGCATTGGTAAGCTGGTTACAAAACAACACCTATTACACTTGGCTTGGCACCAGCTCAAACGAAAAACAAGATGTGATTTTCACTCGTACCGGTGCTAATGACCCAAGCTTTAACCTACGTAGCGAACCTGCGTTTATGCTACGCAGCCATGGCGCATCGTCGGTATTTGCGTCGGTGTTAGAAACTCACGGTTACTTTAACGAAGAGTTTGAGCAATCGGTCAACGCTCGCGGCCAAGTCAAGCAAGTGCGTATTGTCGGCAGTAGCAAAGTCGGAACCGTTATTGAAGTACTCACTCAAAATTCAAAAGTGACTCTCATGGTCAGCAACATTCTTGGCGCCAAAGAGAACACACCGCATTTAACTCAAATTGATGGCACAACATACAGCTGGGATGGTTTCTACAGCCTTGAAGTGACTGCTCTTAACCACAGCGTGGAGAAATAACCATGAGCTACCAACCGTTATTACTAAATTTTGACGAAGCGGCCGAACTCAAAACCGCGCTAGGTACCCCTACGCTACTTGGTCGCGCACTGGCGCGTGACATCGACAAAACCGATCGCTACATCGCTGAAATTGGCATCGAAGTACCTGGCCATGGTGAAGCTGGCGGTTACGAGCACAACCGTCACAAACAAAACTATATCCACATGGATATGGCAGGTCGTCTTTTCCTCATCACTGGCGATGTGCGCTACCGCGACTATATTGTGGACATGCTAACGGCGTACGCGACCGTGTACCCGACACTGGAAAGCAATGTGAGCCGTGACACCAACCCTCCAGGTCGTCTGTTCCACCAAACGCTCAATGAAAACATGTGGATGCTCTATGCATCGTGCGCCTACAGCTGCGTTTATCACACTCTGGATGACGCGCAAAAAGCACACATTGAAAATGACCTCTTCAAACAGATGATTGAAATGTTCGTTGTCACTTATGCACACGACTTTGACATCGTCCACAACCATGGTCTTTGGGCCGTGGCTGCAGTGGGGATCTGTGGTTATGCGATCAACGATCAAGCTTCAGTAGACAAAGCGCTTTACGGCTTGAAATTGGATAGCGTGAGTGGCGGCTTCTTAGCTCAGCTCAATCAGCTCTTCTCACCCGATGGTTATTATATGGAAGGGCCTTACTACCACCGTTTCGCACTGCGCCCAATTTATCTGTTTGCAGAAGCCATTGAACGTCGTCAGCCTGACCTTGGTATCTATGAATTTAACGATTCGGTGATCAAAACCACCTCTTATGCGGTATTCAAAACTGCATTCCCTGATGGTACCTTGCCTGCACTGAACGATTCATCGAAAACCATTTCGATCAATGATGAAGGCGTGATCATGGCGACCTCAGTGTGCTATCACCGTTATGAGCAGACTGAAACCTTACTGGGTATGGCAAACCACCAGCAAGACGTTTGGGTTCACAGCTCTGGTAAAACACTTTCAGATGCGGTAGCAAACGCGGAATCTATTGCGCCATTTAACTGGGGCAGCTTGTTTGTCACTGATGGGCCACAAGGCGAAAAAGGCGGCGTGGGTATTTTGCGTCATCGTGACGCGCAAGACGACGATACTATGGCACTGATTTGGTTTGGTCAGCACGGCTCTGATCACCAATATCACTCAGCGCTGGATCACGGCCACTACGATGGCTTGCATCTGAGCGTCTTCAATCGTGGTCAAGAAGTCTTACACGATTATGGTTTCGGCCGCTGGGTTAACGTTGAGCCAAAATTTGGCGGTCGTTATATTCCAGAAAACAAATCGTACTGCAAACAAACCGTTGCCCATAATACTGTGGTGGTTGATCAAAAAACCCAAAATAACTTTAATACCGCTCTGGCGGAAAGTAAGTTTGGTAGCAAGCACTTCTTTAATGCCAAGCGCGCTCAGCTTCAAGGCATGAGTGGCCGCATTCAAGGCTATTATGATGGTGTGGATATGCAGCGTTCGATTCTCATTGCTGAGATTGACGAATGTGAGAAACCGCTGGTTATTGACATTTATAAGATTGAATCTGAGCAGCCGCACCAGTACGACCTACCGGTTCATTACACCGGGCAGATCATTCGTACCGATTTTGACTATCAAACCTCGCCAACACTGAAAGCGTTGGGTTCAGACAATGGTTACCAGCATCTATGGCATCTTGGCGCGGGTAACGTAAGTGACAGTTCACTTGTTAGCTGGCTTCACGGCAACAGCTACTATTCACTGATCACCAGCGCCTCCGAAGATTCACAAGTGATTTTTGCTCGTACTGGGGCCAATGATCCTGACTTCAATTTACGTAGCGAGCCTGCACTGATTTTCCGTCAATCTGGAACAAATCATGTGTTTGCATCTGTATTGGAAACCCACGGCTACTTTAATGAGTCGATTGAAGCCTCTGTTGGCGCGCGTGGCGTGGTGACATCTGTAAAGGTACTTGGTAGTGATACTGTTGCCACTGTGATTGAGATTAACACCACCAGTGGCGCACGTTATCAATTTGCGATTTCCAATCTTGATGAAGCGCACCACGACGAAGAACATACGGTTGAATTTTTCGGCCAACGTTTCCAATGGACCGGCGCATTTGGTCGAGTTGATTAATCCAATTCGTTAAATACTATCGGGAAAATAAGACCAAGCCGCACCACTCAGGTGCGGCTTTTTTGATCTTTAACGCTCACCATGCTTAAAAAGTTTGATACCGTGTTAACACGTTTGATTTCATGACATTGGCTATGGCGCAAGTATACCTGTTTGTTCATTTATTCTTTGGCTTTATTGTGATTTGGCTGAGCTATTATCGCTTCGATCCGCTCGCCAATTTGCCTTTTGAGCTCAGAGTGATGGTCGAAGCGCTCAACCTGATTATTGGGGTGCTGTGGGGCAATTGGGGTTGGGATAATTTTCAAGCGCTCAAACAACAAACACGGCCATTGATTCTAACTTGGGTGTCGATGTTCTTTTGGTTTTGTGTGCTTACCGTGGTCACCACCTTCGGTTACTACGCAGTATCATTCCAATTTCAATTTGCTGACCAAGCGATCATTCTCAACAGCTTTAGTTTTGTTTTTTCTTGCAACGCGATGATCGCCTCGTTTCTTATACGTTATGAACTGCGGCGAAAAGTACCAAATATGCATCGGCAAACATGACGGTTGGATAATCGCACCGCCATAGATTAAAACGCACTATCATTTGTTTAACCGATATACCCAAAGGAGTGAAGATGAGCTACACCGCACTAGTCACTGGCGCGTCCAGCGGAATTGGACTGGAATTGGCTAAAATCCACGCCGAAAAAGGCGGCGATCTTATCTTAGTTGCTCGCAATGAAGCGGCGCTTAACGAGCTCAAACAGCAACTTGAAGAGTCGCACGGCATTAGCGCCACCGTCATCGCACTGGATTTATCTCAGCCTAACGCCGCTCAAAACTTATATCAGCAAACCCAGTCTCTTGGACTCTTGGTCGATATCTTAATCAACAACGCGGGGTTTGGTGGCCATGGGCTGTTTTATCAACGCGATTTAAAAGACGAACAAGCCATGATGCAGGTCAACATGGTTACGCTCACAGAGCTAACCCACCTCTTTTTGCTAGGGATGATTGAACGTCGCCATGGCAAAATATTGAATGTTTCGTCTACAGCCTCCTTCATGCCAGGTCCCCTTCAAGCGGTCTACTACGCCACAAAAGCCTATGTCACCTCTTTTAGCCAAGCCATCGCCGAAGAAGTTCACGATCACAATATCTCGGTGACCGCCCTTTGCCCCGGCACGGTGAATACCAACTTTGTCAAAGCAGGCCATCTTGAAGGGGTGGATGCGTGGAAAAATGCCAAAACGCCCCGCTCGGTCGCGGAATGTGGTTATCGTGCTATGGAACGCGGTGAGCTGGTTGCGTTTAATGAGACCGGGCTGAAGTTTCTCCTCAATTGGATTATTCCATTCCTGCCACGTCAGCAGATACTCAAAATTTCACGAAAATTTATGGAAAAACGCGATTGAACAAGCATTAACTTCAACGCTGCCCAGCCTATTGTCGCCTTGTCATAAAGCGACCTTCAAAAGGCGACTCATCAGCCAATAAAAAAGCGCCATGAGACAAAGTCATGGCGCTTTTAAAATCAATAGTAAAGTGTGACCACGCGAGGCTGCGCTCCAATCTCTTTAATAATCATATCAATTAAGTACATCATCACTTTACCGCACAACCGATAAAGTGGTGTTTGCGCGTGCTGTGAGAGATGGTGATAAAACCTTGGTAACCATGGCAACAAGTGCTGCTCTAACGTAACACGCAATGCTCTTTGATAATACGCAGCATCCCCACCGGTTAACTTAGCTATTTGGTATTTGTGCCACCACTGCGCCAATGCCGATAACATCAACCCAATATGATCATGAGGTTGTTGCTCTGCCGCGTTAAAGCGCAATTTGGCTTGATCTAAATGAGCCATCCAGGCGTAAGTTGACGATTGCATCAACAAATTTTCTTCACTGAGATACACAGATCCCCATGGCGGCGCGAGCGGCATACCAATACCAACAAAAAGCGCCAAATGATCGGCCTGCATTTGTTCCAACGCTCGTTCGTTTTGCAGGTCGGCATCGATGATTGGTTGCCCCTCTTGCACCAATGACTTCCATAATCCCAGCATGCCACTGGCGACAATCCGCTCAATCAGCGCCGTATTAGGCTCTTGGTAAAAGAGATGATAAAGCAGCGAAAGTGACAAGGAGATGTCATTGGTATTTATCCCCTCGTTATCACCCATCGTTTCCACATTTATTTTAAGATTCATACTCTTGCTCGTACTCAACGCAACATCTGGAGATATACCTAGCTGGTAAACATTGATTTCAATTTATATACCCAAATGACTTGGAGATGCAGGTAGGCGGCAAACGAGCAAAGCCTCTGAGCACGTCGCAAACATAAATAAACGATGTGATGAGGTTTGTAAAAGCCAGCCCCCTTTCTTTGTAATGGAAAGCCCTGCACCTTCAAGTAGAACGGGTATAAACCGCAGCGCTGCAATGTCATCAATAGCAGCACTGCCATTTCAGGTCGAATAAATCTAAACGGCTCTCACCTCAACCAAATTTGTGCCTTGCGGGTTGGCTTTTGCCAATGCCGTCGGGCGCAAACGTGTAATGGTGTTAATACAGCCACCGACATCGACGCCTTGTTCATTGGGTTGATACCAAGCGCCTTCGGCAAGTGCAACAACACCGGGCATAATACGAGGTGTGATGCGAACTGGAACTTGAATCGTTCCCCTATCGTTATAAATGTGAACGATTTGCCCTTGCGCCAATTGCCGTTTTTGCGCATCGACTGGATTCATCATCAAAGCGTCTTCAATCACTTCTTTCAGCCATGGGACATTGGCAAACGTTGAGTGAGGACGCCCTTTTGATTTAAAACCAATCAATTGCAACGGGTAAACCGCGCGAGTTTGCGTATCGGCGTAGCTCTCCCACGTTGGGGTATACTGAGGTAATGCCGAGATAACATCCCCTTCTGGTAACGTCCACGTTTGCGCAAACTTCGCTAATTTATGGCTGTAGATCTGAATCTTGCCAGATTCTGTCGCCAATGGGTGTGTTTCTGGATCTTGACGAAACTGCTTAAACACATAACGTTCTGCGTTAGGGTCAAAAGGCAAACGTACCGTTCCTTTCTCACTCAGCTCAGCAAATGTTGGAAACTCTGGGTGTTTTTTACGGCTTAACTCATACAAATGCGCTTGCCAATCATCCCAGCTTCGCCCTTCCGTAAAGGCTGCTTTCACGCCAAATCGCTCTGCCAAATCGGCAAATACATCGTAGGGGTGTCGGCACTCATACATAGGATCAATCACGTGTTCCGTTTTCGTCACATGCGTTGAGAACGCGACAACACGGGAGTTTTCAAGCCAAGTGATATCGGGCAAGAGTATGTCTGCAAATTTTGCGCTCGCCGTCATGTGATTATCCATGACAAAGATAAACTCAAGCAGCGATTCATCTTTGAGCATTTTTGCCGTTGCGTTGCAATCAGAATGTTGATTTAACAGCCAGTTGCCTTGGTACATAAAGACACATTTTACGTCGGTTGTTAGGCGTGGTGCGCCCACAATGCCGTCGGTTAATGCAGTCATTTCTTTACCACGCGTGACCGCTTCAGACCATTTAAAACACGGCACTTTCGCTTTTACGGGGTTAGTGCCCTCAGGCATTTTAGCAATATCGGTTTTATGGAATAAAAAGTCCGAACCACCGTTATTGGTCCCTGGCAATCCAAGTTGGCCGAGCAAAATAGGCAGCATGAAAATAGCGCGCGCCGTTTGCTCACCCGCCGCGTGACGTTGAGGCCCCCAACCTTGTGCAATATAGGGTGCTTTAGCCTGTCCTAACGCTCTTGCTAGTTGATAAATCTGCTCAGTTGGAATGCCACAGATTGGTGCGGCATATTGTGGTGTTTTGGCGATACCATCCGCACCATGTCCAAGAATATACGCTTTGTAACCTAACGACGCGTCCAGCGCTTGCAAGCCCTTTTCTGGCATTGCAGGCTCGGCATCATAACCGTAGCAATGGCGTTTTAAGAACGCTTCGTCGACAAAGTTTTCGGTGATTAATACCCACGCAAGCGCTTCAACTAATAACGCATCCGTTCCCGGACGAATTGCTAACCACTCATCTTCACGGCCACACGCAGTATCTGTGTATTGTGGGTCAATAATGATGGTGCGCGCGCTACTTTTGGCTTTGCTGACTTGATAATGATAAGTATCACTGCCACCACTCATTCGCGTGTTTGCCGGGTTATTACCAAAATAAACAATCAAATCCGAATGCGCCATTTCGGTCGGAGCACTCCCCATGGTGTACCCTTTATCGCCATAGGTGTAGGTAGAGGCAGTATCAATCTGATGACTGCTGTAGTTTCCGGCAGCCGGCAAGTAGCCACCAATCAAATTCAAAAAGCGGGAGACATAGTGATAAGGCCCATTGGGTTTGCCGTAACCCACTCGACTGAATATTGCGTCATTACCATAACGCTCAATAATCCGGCTCATCTGGGTATGAACTTCGTTTAACGCTTCATCCCAGCTAATGCGTTTAAATTTCCCTTCGCCGCGAGGCCCAACCCGCTTCATTGGATATTTGAGGCGATCGGGTGAAAACGTTCGCTTATGCAATGAACGCCCGCGTAAACAGGCTCGCACCTGATGCTGGCCAAACTCATCATTACCTTGGTCGTCAGTTTCAATCCGTTTGATCTGACCATTTTCGGTCACAATCTTAAGCAAACAACTGGAGTGGCAATGCGCCCAACAGTTATGCCACTTTGTTATTTCACCAACGTGGGTTTCGACAACGGCTGCAGCAATTGCGTTAAGCGGCTGAGTGGCGATAAACGCCCCAGCGCCCAAATACGCGCTGAGTTTTAAGAAACTGCGTCGCGATAACCCGTTATCACTTAATGATTCCGGTGTTGGGTTAATTTGATTTTTAGACATAATCAATTCTCTTTTGTCAGCAGTTATAGATGACCAATCAGCATCAATTCGTAAAAGAAAACGCGCCCAATCAATTCTGCAACTATTAGGATTAAGGTGAGGCTTAAAACACGCAACGTCGAAATGTGAGGAGATGTTGTGAACATTCTCGATGGCAGGCAACAAAGAACTAGCGCCACAACCAGCAGCGTAAAACGCAAACCTAATGCATTTTGTAAAAACGAATCAAGATGGGTATGAAGCGCAACAAGTTCAAGATTGAGCGCAAACAGATAATGCACCGATACAACAAGCGCCACGCCAATGACAAAGGGCAAAAAGACGCGTGCGATTAAACGGCTCTCAACCTGGGTGAAATGCAGTAAAGCCAATAGCAGCGCAGCGCCTGCTACACTCGCGGTAAGCGCAAAATTACCCCATGTCCACATCGATGACCAAAGAGGGACTGTCGGTAAATGGTACACGCGAGTGATTGCCACTAACGCGAGTATTGCACTGGCGGCACAAAGCCCACGCACCAGCCACAGTATCTTGCCGTTTGCATCACGCCACGCGAGAAATAACACACCACTTAACAGAGCGCCAAATAGAGACACAGCGACGATTTCCAACGACATGGCAGAGCCGTGGAACACCCCATAAACCACATTCATGGCCCGCAAAGGCATGCCGAGATGGGTCAATGCCGCCATACCTGATAATGCTAATACGGCCAATTGCATCAGCGTAATTTCTGTCAATGCCGCAGTGCTAAATGAGTTTCGATAGCAAGGCAAGGCACTAAATAAAGTCAGTAAAATCACACTGCCGGCAACAGCTTGAGCCAAAACGGTAAAGAAGACTAAAGGAAGTTCATGCATGATCACCACTCCGCCTTGTTAACCACTTTGCCCGCACCCGAGCCTGTCGGTTTTGCGTGACGATTGTGACGTACAATCAAAGATGGCCGCGTCAAATTTGAATTGGGCAGAGGCGCAATATCGGCCGTCTCACCATACTTTTCGCGCAATGTTGCGATAGGCCCAAAATCCAATGCGCGCAGCGGACACGACGCAACGCAAATCGGCGCTTTATTTTGTGCGACCAGCTCAAAGCAGCCATCACACTTCGTCATATGGCCTTTTTCGGGATTAAACTGTGGCGCGCCGTAAGGACAGGCCATTTCACAATAACGGCAGCCAACGCAAACACTTTCATCGACAACCACTAAACCGTCGCTCGCGCGTTTTTGCATCGCGCCTGTTGGACACGCTTTGGTGCAAGCAGGTTGCGCGCAATGGTTACAACTGATTGACACATAATAAGCAAAAACGTTTTGCTGCCAGGTGTCGTTCTTCTGTTTGGTCCACTCGCCTCCGGTGTATTCGTACACGCGGCGAAAATTAACCCCTACGGGTAAGTTGTTTTTGTCTTTACATGAAACTTGGCACGTCTTACAGCCAGTGCATTTACTTGTATCAACAAAAAAACCGTATTGCTGGTTCATTTGATAACCTCAGGTCAAAAATTCTGAGGTTATGGTGATAAAAACGATACGGGGTTTCTATAAGGGAAACCCACATCAAAAGAAAGGATATGACCTAGCGCAATGTTTCGTATTCAGTTTGATTTGTTACGTTTGATTCGACTTGGCGGTGGCGGAATGTGTTTTAGCTCAGGCTCAACCATGGTATAGAGCCGCACCATATCAGCCAATGAGTCTACGCCCAAATGCTGCAACAAGCGCGACTTATGCACTTCGACTGTCCGCACCGAGATATGCAATTGATCAGCAATCTGATTGTTGCCCAAACCTTGTGCATATAACTGCAACAAATCGCGCTCACGTGCGGTTAAATTTTGGTATTGCACGACACTGCGACGTTTTTCGGCCAAAGTGACGCTGCGTTCAAGTGCGTTCTCAACGGCGGCCAAAAGCGTATCTCGCTCAACAGGTTTTTGCAAAAAGTCACTAGCCCCCAGTTTCAACGCATCAACCGCCATCGGAACATCACCGTGACCAGTTAAAAACACAATACTAAGCGCATGCACTGTGGAGCACAGCTGGCGTTGTAATTCTTGTCCACTCATACCCGGCATTCGACTGTCTAAAATCAACGCGCCTTGCAGTGGGTGAGTTTGCTGATTTTGATAAGCCCAAAACGCATCCGCTGAGCTAAAGCTGTGAGGCTGATACCCTTCCCCCTCAAGCACAAAGCTTAATGCATCCAACACGGCTTCATCATCGTCGACAAGAAACAGCGACCATTGTGAGTTCATTTTTTTCACTTTAATACCTAGGTTCTACCGACCTTCTCGGTTACATTTCATGCCAAATTACCCCAAGGAACATTGAAACATACGCTCAACTTGAGGGTTCACTTAAGACTTAATTCGCGGAAAGCATACACTGGCACGACAGCCAACAGCGCCGTTTTCACTTGATGGTCGATTGCACAAACTGAAACTGGCCGAGTGCGATTCGGCAACGTCTTTGCAAATTGCCAAACCCAACCCTACACCTTGTGCTTTGGTGGTCACGAACGGCGTCAGTAAGGTATCAAATGGCTGAGCTAGCCCGCTACCATTATCATCCACAATCAGATCTATCGATGTGGGCCTCGCGAGCAACTCAATCGTCACTTGCCCTTCTTTCATACCTTTAGAATCAGAAGGCGCGCTTGCATCAATCGCGTTGGTCAATAAGTTTACCACCAACTGCTCGATGGCTATTTTATCCGCCACTATGATTTGCTGCGAAGCCCAACGTCCAATTTGCAGTGTCACCTTGTGCTGGCGCGCATACACTTCGACTAATCGAATGCTGTCTTTCACCACATCATCCAGCGCTGTAAGTTGTTTGTGAGTAATGCGTCGCTGCAGCAATGAACGAAAACGACTGACCACACCATCAATCCGATCCGTTTGGCGTTGAATTTTTTCAAATAATGCCACAATGTCGGTGTCCGTGCGTCCTTGTCGCCGTCGCGACAGCTCACCTTCTGCGTAGAGTCGAATCGCCGCCAGTGGCTGATTTAATTCATGCGCCAAACTCGAACCCAACTTTTCAACTAAAGCTCGGCGCTGCGCTAATTGCAAATTCTGTTGTACGCGCTGCAAGGTTTGTGTGTTGCGATGATGACGACGACGTAACAGCAGATACTGAATGGGTAAAATTGCCAGCACCACGAATGCAAGCAACGTGATCTCATAATTCACCATCAACCAATTCCGTAACTCGGCCCACCAGCTATTTTGAAGCGGATGAACGCCTAGCTGGCTGAACAGGTTATCTAATCCAACTTGAGGCTCTGCAACTGACCAGCCCAATGATTGCGCCGCTTTGGCTACATTTGAAGTTGGTGGAATTGCAAGCAGTGACAACACAATTTGCTTAGCCAATTTCCGATCTGCTTTATTGGTCATGGCAAACCCCCAGTTGGGGTATAGAACAGTACTTGATTGGCATATCGCATCGCGAGGCGTTTTGGGGTTCAACACGCGAAGCGCTTCGGCACTGATTTCGCCTTTTGCCACCATAGATTCCACCAAACAGATAGGTAAAATCGCAGCCTCAACTTGGCCGCTTAGCAAACTCGCCACCACTGACTCATGAGGAAAACCCAGCTCATTGAGACCAGAAAAGTAGTGGTTTAAATCATACTGCTCCACCACATCTCGAGCGAATGCCATAAAGCCACCAAACGCACGCTGATCCACCGTACCAATCGGGCGACCGGATAACTGATGCCAATCGGTCACATTGCTCGTATTTACCACCCACACGGCGGAGCCCGTTGAGAGTGTCGTACCTCCCGCCATAGGGCTGATTAACGTGGTAAGCCAAGATAGCGGATATTGACGCCCGGTCCGTATGCTCGCTGAAGGATTGACAATTAAAAATGACAAACTTTGCGATGTAATTTCCGCCTGTAGCGCATCCAAATTTAATGGTTCAAGTGAAAACTGATAATCAGGAAGGGTCTGGTTGAGCCAGGTTATCGTCGGTTGCCATCGCGCTCGAGCTTCCGTCAAGCCGCGGTCCGCAAACACACCAATCACCACTTGCGTTTTTTCAGCCCAAACGGGCGCGCTAACCAGCAGAGCCAAGAGGCAGATAATGCACAAGCGTATCGACACAAACCAGCGCATAACACTTGCCAAAAAAGGATTAACCAAAATGACCACTGGATTGGCCTTTACTGCGTATTTTCAATAGCGCCGAGTGTATACCATTGCGGTCAAAAAAAACCACCAACAAGAATCATCTTATTGGTGGTGATTAATATAAAACGACTATGTTACTTATTTCTGGTTTAGAGCCAACTTGCTAAAGGTAACGCTGTTGTAATCACCATTTTTCTTATCAACGGTGAAGTCGCCAGTACCTGCACAACCGGGGCCCCAAACTGGGTGTTTTTCAGAGACACTGCACTGACCATAAGCACCCGCTTTAAAGTAAAATCCATCTTTGGCATAACCGGTCGCGTGATCTTTTTCATCGACGGCCTTACTTAGGTCAATTTCATAAGTGACTGGCTTATGACGTGCGGTTTCAAACGTCAGCAACATCATTGTGTCTTTCACTTCAATGCGATAGCTGAACTCTTCGCCCAGTGCGATACCTGCATCACCCGGCTCGGCCGGGTTTTCCCAAGTATTGCCCCAAACTGGGTAGGAAATATCGGCACGGTTTGGGTCATTTTTCTCTAGGTTACGTTCGTAATTCCAAAATACGGAGCCCATTTTATGGCCAGGGAATTTTTTATAGAAAATTTTGATCGGCTCATTACCGTGGCCATAACCAGTTTTTGCCTTGATCTGTGCTTTATCTTTTTCGGCGTGGATTTGCCCAACAACCACAGAGTGCGCTGGGAATTTTTCTGGGTACTTCGCATTTTTTGAAACGTGATTCACTTTGAGTGTCGCTTCTAAAATGCCGCCAATCGCACTATATGAACTGGCTTGAGGGTGGCTAGATAGCGCCCAGTTATTGAGATTGTCATGAGTATCAATCGAGAAGTTAGCACCACGAGCCATCTGACGTAACTCGGAACGTGCATTTTTCGAGTTCTTGGTCGTCACCGCTTGGTTATGAACTTCAAATACCAGGTTCCCTGCCTCATCGATATGGAAATAATCACTGTGTGAATAACTCATCATCCCCACCCCTTCAATTTCATCAACGCGTCCATCACGGTTAATGTCTGAAGGGACGGTAATTTTCCAATTACGCATATCGAATTTATCCGCAGGCACAACGTAATCAACACCGTTGTCGGCCACTTCAGCAGTAGCTGCGAAAGGAAGAGAAAGTAGGAGCAGCGAGGTCAGTTTGTTTATCTTTATCATTGTAGTTTCCCTATTGTGTTATTGTCATACATAATAGGGAAACTATGATTGAATGGTAGTGGTTAACGTCGGGACTAAAAAGACGATCACACTTTTAGCTGTACATCAGCTTCTCAGCCTGAGTTTGATCAAATTCTTGCAAAGATTTACGCGCTAGATGACGAAACGGAAGCGCTTTGATCACCTCTTCAAACGGTTGTATCGCAAAAGCCCAAAAAATCGAACCATCCAAACCGAGAATAATCACGGCGCACAAAGGGATAGAGACAACCCATTGCCCGATAAAGTTAATTTTAAACACCGCCGTGGTTTTACCCAGCGCGCGCAGTACATGACCGTGAACCGTATTGTAGCCACGTAATAACGGCAAAAAGATATAGAGCGGCGCAATCAAGGTTAATGCCTCATAGGTCGCCACATCCAAATCGGGATAAAAACGGTCAATCACCAGACTCAGTAAATAAAAGCAGCCCGCGGTTATGATTGAAATCGCAACCGCTATATCAATGCTGCTATCGATATTACGCCGCAGATCATGAAACTGGTTCGAGCCGATTTGCTGGCTAACAATAATCGCCGAAGAGTGAGCCCAGGCCGTAATAAATTGCGTACCAGAGCGCAGCCAAGGCATGATGAGTGTGATTGCAACGTAGTCATACAAATTTAGCTGAGCATAAAGCAATTGATAAATTGAAACGCCAATTTGCAGCATGGTGACATTCGCAGCAATTGGGGTAATTTCTTTAAAATGCAGTACGATATTGCGGCGAAACGCGGCATTCAGTGGCTCTTCAGTCAGTGAAATGGCAAACACTTTACGCAAACACCAGTTTAAATAAACAAAGCGTACTGCAATGGCCAGCAACGACCCTAACGCGGCGCCTTCAACACCCAGCCCTGCTTCGCCATTAATGCCATAGATTAAACAATACGAAAACAGCGCATTCAGTGGCATTTCAATCAGATAGCCTTTAAAAGGTACTTTGCTGCGGCCTGATCCGTTAAACAGCGCTATCATCACTTGAGTGCACGCATTGAACAAAATCAAATGTTGCGAGAAAGCGAGATAATTAAGCGTTTCGATTTGCGTTGCAACATCACTGGTGATCGCCTCAATTAACGGCTGCTTAAACAGGATTAATGCACACCAAAAAATACCCGCTGCAATCCCGTTGATGACTAAGCCTGCGCGGTAGCCTCGGCTCAGCCCAAGCGCATTATTCGCGCCAATGGCTCGGCTTAATACCAATTGAGTCCCATTGGCGAGCGCCATCTGCACCCCCATCACAAAGGCAACTATCGCTCCCGCAATGCCCATTGCGGCGAGAGGAACCTCCCCTAATGGCGAGACCAAAAAAGTATCAATCATTAACATGGATTGCATAAGCAAAGCATTAAGCGCTAAAGGCCAAGCCAGTGCAATTTTACCTTTTAGGCTATACCCAGGCGTTGCTGAGGATGCGTCATTCATACTGCTAATTTCTCTTTAGTGTCGCTACACAGATATGCCCAAGTAACGTCAAGTGGAAAGGGGTATATCGTTACGCGGATAATCTTTGATTACCATCATCCAGTAACTCGATGGAGGCGCGGCGCGCAGCGTCTGCATTACCCGCCATTATTGCATCGTAAATGGCGCGGTGCTCTTCTAAGCAAAAACGTCCTCCTTGGGCGGATTCAGCCAAAAACTGGTGCGAAAGGGTTGATAGAATGTTGCCCAGCGGAATGTAAAATTGGTTTGCAGTCGAAACAAAAATGGTTTGATGAAATTCGTGATCATTGAGCGTCCAAGCATCCATATCGTGCTTCTCAGCGGCAATCGACATATTCTGGATTAAAACCGACAATTGTTTGCGCTGTTCTACGGTCGCATTTTGCGCCGCCAAGGCACACGCTTCAGGTTCAATCGCTTTGCGTAGCCCTAAAAATTGGCTTAAAAATGGGTGCACATTCTCCAGCTCCTGGATCCACTCTATGAGCTGAGAATCAAGAAAATGCCAATGAGTTCGTTGACGCACTAACGTGCCCACTTTCGGCTTTGACTCAATAAGCCCCTTAGCCGAAAGCAATTTCATCGACTCTCGTAATGCGGTTCGACTAATACCAAACATTTGGCACAGCGATAACTCGCTTGGAATTTTTTCCAAAGGCCGAATTTCACCGGTTAAAATTTTACACGCAATATCGCGTGCCACCTGCACATACACCTTGCGGCTTTTTAGCTCCAGTTGTTCAAAATGCACCCTGCGCTATCCTCAGTCCTTTCACATGCTCGCCATGTGATTCTTTGATAATTTAATAATACAATACATCAAAAAGAGTCAAATTGCTCGCGCATATACCCATATTAACTACGTGGTTAATCAGAGATGGGTCACAGATATTCAGGATGAAAAACCAAGTTCATCACCACACATTCACCAAATCACCGCAAGAGAAGCGTAAATTGGTAACAAGCGGTATCAAGACGACTGCTTATCGCCTCATTTCACCTTTAAACAAAATTCATTCCATCGCTAATAAAAAACACAATGGCATGTTATTTATCAATACGTTAAATTGAGCAATGTGACGATTGGACGAGAACACCAATGCACGCTGCTACTCGTTAACTAATAACTTGATATTGTACGAATTTACTGATGAAACCTAAGATTGATGGGGAGTTTAGGGTAGCGTTAATTTTCAACAATGGTATATTCAACCTTAAATAATATTTTACACTGAGCACCCTATGTCCCAAGCCTTTGACTCGATTACAGGTTCAAAACGAAGCCTACACACACAAGTCGCTCGCGAGATCGCCCGTGGCATCCTTTCTGGCAAAATTCCACAAGGTTCGATTCTGCCGGGTGAAATTGTGCTCTGTGAACAATTTGGGGTGAGTCGCACAGCGCTTCGTGAAGCGGTCAAATTGCTTACATCTAAAGGGCTACTCGAGTCAAAACCAAAAGTTGGAACAAAGGTGATTACTCGCGCCTATTGGAACTTTCTTGACCCTCAATTGATTGAGTGGATGGATGGTCTTGCCGATACCGACCAATTCTGCCAACAATTTTTAGGCTTGCGCCGCGCCATCGAACCTGAAGCGTGTGCGCTTGCAGCCATTCATGCCACCGCAGAACAACGCATTCAACTGTCAGAAACCTTTCAAGAGATGGTGGCTGTTTCGCAGCTCGAACCTTTTGACCAAAATCGCTGGCTTGACGTCGATACTCGCTTCCATAGTTTGATTTTTAATGCGACGGGCAATGATTTTTATCTGCCATTTGGTAACATCTTAACCACCATGTTCATCAATTTTATCGCGCACTCTTCTGAAGAAGGCAGCACCTGTATTAATGAACACCGTGAAATTTACGATGCAATTATGGCAGGAAATGCTGACAAAGCGCGCATTGCCTCGGCGAACCATCTAATTGAATCAAAACACCGCCTTGATTAGCACTTTTTCACCAAGTGACTTCTGTTTAAAAAGCGCAAGAGCTGGATCACAAAGCACACCTTTTGAGTGTGCTTTTTTATATTCGCAAGTAATAATGAGTTATTGTAATACAAATATAGCAACCCATTATGAGCTCTGCATTACTGCCCAATATTCTTCAGTTTATCGAATGCATTGATCCGTTTGACAAACTTCCACCAGACGCACTGCGCGATTTGGCTGGCCAAGTGCAAATTACCTACGTTGGAAAAGGCGAGCGACTTGACCCATGTGGTGAAGGTCAAAAACGCAATTTGTATATCATACGCACGGGCTCGTTAGAACAACGCAAAGCCAATGGTGTGCTCCGCGCCAAGCTGGGCCCCGAAGATCTGTTCGGTTTTACATTTTTGGGTGACGAGCACAAAGATTCTGAAACGTATACTGCGATTGCGCTTGAAGACTCCCTTATCTACCTCGTACCTCGCACCGCTCTTCAAGCTGTCTTTGCCCTGCATCCTGAGTGCGCTGAGCATTTTGCCTCACAAGCGCAAGTGCGTTTGAAATCAGCCTTAGATGTCGTTTGGTCAGCCAAAGACAAAGGGCTGTTTATTCGCCGAGTCGATGAGGTGGCCAGTGGCCGTATTGCCATAGTGACTGCGCAATCTGCTATTCGTGATGTTGCCGAAGAGATGTTACTGCAACGTTCGCCTTGTGCGGTCATTTATGAAGGTGATGCGCTGGTGGGGATTATTACCGACCGTGACATGACCAAGCGCGTGATCGCTAAAGGCCTTTCAACAGAGCGTCCGATTCGGGACATTATGACATGTCACCCACATACCATTGCGCCCAGCGATTTGGTGCTTCAAGCGGCATCGCTAATGATGCAGTTCAATATTCGAAATCTGCCTGTAGTGCAAAATAACAAAGCGGTGGGCTTGCTGACAACGTCACACCTAGTGCAAAACCATCGCATGCAAGCCATCTTTCTGATTGAAAAAATCAAATACGCGGAATGCGTCAGCGCACTGGCCACATTTACCTCGGAGCGCCAAGCTATTTTTGAGGCGCTGGTTGAAGGCAAGGTCAGTCCTGAGGTGGTTGGCCGAGTCATGACCATGATCATGGATGCGTATACTAAACGCTTGATTGAAATCGCATTAGATAAACTCGGCCCCGCGCCGTGTGATTTTGCTTGGATTGTGGCAGGCTCACACGCGCGTAATGAAGTCCACATGTTGTCTGACCAAGACAGCGCGATTGTGCTTGATAATGCAGCAACCGAAAATGACCGAATTTATTTCAAACATCTCGCGATGATGGTGTGCGCCGGTTTAGCACGCTGCGACTACCCGTTGTGCCCTGGCAAATTTATGGCGGCGACACCTAAATGGTGTCAGCCGCTCAATATATGGCAACAGTATTATCAAAAATGGGTGGCTAATCCGGAATACGATTGCTTATTAAACATCAGCGTCTTTCTTGAAGTGCGCGCCGTTTATGGCAACCATCAATTTGAAACCGATTTACGCCAGTCCATGCATCAAGCAATCAGTCGCAATGGCAGTTTTCTCGTCAAACTGATCCAAGATGCCACCAATACCACACCGCCATTGGGGATTTTTAACAGCTTAGTCCTAGAAAAAAGCGGCGAAAACAAAAAGACCCTTAACATCAAAAAATACGCGATTAATTTAATCATCGATTTAGCGCGCATCTATGGCCTTGCCGTAGAGAGCGATCGCACGGCAACCCACGAAAGGTTTGAAGCGGCGTATCGCCAAGGGGCACTAAGCGAAGACTCTTATAAAAACATTCTCAACGCCTATCGCTTTATTTTGTCATTCCGCTTTAGCCACCAACTCGAAGCGCTAAAAGCCGGGAATGAACCAAACAATCACATCAATCCTAATCGATTCGGCAGTTTTGAACGCAAACACCTTAAAGATGCGTTTCGAATCATTGCCGATCTTCAGGAAGCGGCAAAGGTAAAATTCGGTGCTTAATATTATTGCAGATTATTTTCACCCATTAACTCGGTTGCAACGTCGCCGTCAGAACTATGTGACGTCAGTTTCTATGCCCGAATCCATTCAGATGTTAGTCAACACGCCGCAATTCCAGTTACACGATGCGGCCAATGTGCATCCGTTTTTGGTACTGGATTTTGAGACAACTGGGCTCTCACCAGAAGACGATGAGATTTTATCGATAGGTTGGGTGCCACTGCATCAAAATAAAATAGATCTTAGCCAAGCACAGCATTTTCTCATTAATGATGCCACGGGCGTGCGGCCGGAAACGGCGGTGATTAACCATATTACGCCCCAAATGCTGGCCTCCGGCGTGCCTCTCATTCAAGCTATGACATCGCTATTTGCCGCTGGGAAGGACAAAATTTGGATTGCTCACGCCTGTTCGGTCGAAAAAGCCTTTCTCGATCATTTTATTGCTCGTCACTTCGATATCACAGATGTGCCTATTATCTGGCTCGACACGCTGATGATTGAAAAAAATATGGCGCACCTGCGCCAAGAGCACGATTGCGATGTGTCACTCGCCGCCTCTCGTGAGCGTTACCATTTACCACCATACCACAGCCACGGCGCGCTCATCGATGCGGTTGCAACAGCCGAACTCTTTTTAGCTCAATGTCATCGTATTGAACCTGCACGCCCGATTAGTTTGGCGAAAGCCTTTCGCATGAGCCACTAACGAAGTTTCCTTTTAAGCATCTGCTCAGCGTGAGCAGATGCGTTTAGTGATTCTATATACCCAAGTGACCTCAAGATGCTGGATTCAGAGCCGGCTCACTGAGCTGAGAGCAAGGCAAACAACGCAGCGAAATAGCGAGTCTATTTTCAAGTTGTTTAACACCGCTATCGGTTCAGTGATTGGCTCCCAAGGGGCGAGTTGTCTTGGCTCATCAGCTTTGTTGACGATTTTCGATTGAGAACCACTCAATCTTCAAATCCTCGCCTCACTG
>NZ_JABAIK010000011.1 GCF_012641465.1 Vibrio agarilyticus | reverse complement strand
CCTGTACTAATTGCCCGTGAGGCTTAACCATACAACACCCAAAGGGTTTTGATGGACTCGATTAAGAACGATTGAATGTGTAGAGAACGCATTAACAGCTTTCCAGATTATTTTGCCTTCAGTTTTTAGAAAAGCTGAAAGTAAAAACAAGAATTTTGCTTGGCGACCATAGCGATTTGGACCCACCTGATTTCCATTCCGAACTCAGAAGTGAAACGAATTAGCGCCGATGGTAGTGTGGGGTTTCCCCATGTGAGAGTAGGACATCGCCAGGCTTTGAACATTCATCTGTTTGAAGCGCTTAAGAGATAAGACTTTAAACAGAGACCGTGTGGAGCGGTAGTTCAGTTGGTTAGAATACCGGCCTGTCACGCCGGGGGTCGCGGGTTCGAGTCCCGTCCGCTCCGCCATTTATTAGAAACCCAGTCTTAGGACTGGGTTTTGTCGTTTCATCGGGAACAGAAGTCATCGTTTCACTATATTATCAATATGGATACGATGCGAATGTTCTTATCGTTGATCTCAAATGCAACTCCATTAGATAAACACTCTGTTGTTATCATACTCCATGCGAGTTGGTATCAACGTTATCTTCAAAAATAACGCTCAAACTTAACGATTCTTCCGATCCCACCATATTCACACGAATCAAAACCAATAGAACAAGCACGGAGTTGCTTGAGACAGAACGGATTCGCTAACCGCTGTTTCAGTAACTATGACGACATTGTTCATTGCATCTGCGTAGCTAGGCATCGATTTGCTGCGAACCAGAATCGAGCTATTTCACTTTGCTTTAGAGACTGGCCCAATTGATTACATCAATTAATGTCGTTGGTATGACTCTCTGAAAATTAAGCTAATGGGGATAAAAAACCGCTCTTTAAGAGCGGTTAGCCGGTTTAGGGGTAGTCACTAGCGTAATACTTTACTTAGGAAGGATTGTGTTCGTTCTTGTCGAGGTGCAGTAAATATTTGTTCTGGTGTACCACGTTCAACAATTTCTCCCCCATCAATGAATAGTACTCGGTCTGACACTTCACGAGCAAAGCCCATTTCGTGTGTCACAATGACCATGGTCATTCCCGCCTTCGCAAGAGACTTCATTACGTCGAGTACATCGCCGACCATTTCAGGATCAAGTGCCGATGTTGGTTCGTCAAATAGCATCAATTCTGGCTGCATGGCAAGCGCGCGAGCTATAGCAACGCGTTGTTTTTGCCCACCAGAGAGACTGGATGGGTATACATCGCATTTTTCCAATAGACCCACTTGAGTGAGTAACTCTTTTGCTTTATCAACCGCTTCGGACTGGCTCATGATGCCGAGTTTAACGGGGGCCATCGTGATATTTTGCAAAACGGTTTTATGAGGGAAAAGGTTAAAGTTCTGAAATACCATTCCAACGCGCTGACGAAGTTTATCGATATCAGCATTAGGTGCGGTAATGGCGTCATCATCGATAAAGACATCCCCTCCGGTCGGCTGTTCAAGAAGATTCAAACAACGTAAAAAGGTACTTTTGCCACTACCGGATGGCCCGATAATGCTAACGACCTCTCCCTGCTCGATGATCTCAGTAATGCCTTTGAGAACATGGTGCTCACCAAAGCTCTTTTGTAAGTTATGGACTCTAATCACTTTGTTGTAGCCTATATTCAAATTTGCTTAACAGAAAGGTAAAGGTGTAGGTCA
Organism: Vibrio agarilyticus; assembly: GCF_012641465.1. Taxonomy (GTDB): domain Bacteria; phylum Pseudomonadota; class Gammaproteobacteria; order Enterobacterales; family Vibrionaceae; genus Vibrio; species Vibrio agarilyticus. The sequence goes on along the minus strand of NZ_JABAIK010000011.1, from coordinate 126,506 downwards.
GTAATAGATAAATAATGGCGCAAGTAAATAAAGGGGCGACATCTTCAAATGTACGGCTTCGAATGATTTCTCCTGCACGCATCAGGTCAACACCGCCAATAAAGCCAATTACAGCTGTTTCCTTCAGCAGAACGATAAACTCATTGCCTAAAGCGGGAAGAATGTTTTTAAGTGCTTGTGGGAATATCACCATTTGCATTGATTGGCTTTGTGATAAACCTAATGACCGAGCCGCTTCCATTTGGCCTTTATCGACTGCTTGAATTCCGGCGCGAATAATTTCAGAGATGTATGCACCGCTGTTGAGACCAAAAGCGATCACGGCTGCTGTAATTTTATCGACATCAAGTGACGCGAGGACAATAAAGTAGAGGATCACGAGCTGAACAACAACTGGGGTGCCACGGATCACACTAACATAAAGGTTCGCAGGCCAGCTTAGATACCATTTGCCAGACATTTTCATCAAGGTTGCGCAGATACCTAGGATGGAGCCGACAATCATGGCAAAGAAGGTGACCAACAGGGTGACTTTTAGCCCGTTGAGAATGAGGTAAATACCGACTAGGCCGTCATTACCAATAGGAGTAAATAGGGAATCAATAAGTGCTTGCATCAATACGGTGACTTCTTTTGAGGGCTTTCCATGACACCATCATGAAAAGCCCAGTGGGAATTACTTGATGTGTTTGTTTAGTAGTGCGTCAAAGTCACCGTTGGCTTTCATTTTAGCAAGTGAAGCATTAACTTGAGTCAGTAAATCTTTGTTTCCTTTTACCATTGCTAAACCATAGTACTCTGGATTAAAAGGCAAGCTTTGCAGCGTCAGATCCGGATTTTTCTTTAGCAAGTTTTTCGCGGGTTCTTTATCAAATAACATGAGGTCAACGCGGCCATTTTTGAGTTCCATCATGGCCTCGAAACCGGTGTTGAATGCCACCACATCCGCGCCTAGCTCTTTTGCCATGATATCGCCAGTTGTACCTAATTGAACCGACACTTTTTTGCCTTTGAGATCGTCGATGGCTTGAATTGAATTATTGCCATTCATTGTGACCACCACTTGAGTGGCTTCATAATACGGTTCAGAGAAATCAACGTTTGCTTGACGTTCAGGAGTAATGGTCATCCCCGCCGCAATCATATCAATGCGACCTGCATTTAACGCCACAATGAGAGAGTCAAAGGCCATATTTTCGACTTTGAGTGTTTTTCCGCTGTCTTTGGCAATTTGTGCCACGATGTCGATATCAAAGCCTTTAATTTCATCACCATTGGGACCACCCATATACTCAAATGGTGGAAATGCTGCATTTGTACCAACGACAAGAACATTTTCCTCTTCACCACAGCCAACGAGTGCTGCCAAAGAGAGTCCAACTACCGCAATGATTTTTTTCATAAGTCTATTCCTTTACATCTGCTTATGCCCAACGAACTGAAAATAGCGTTTATGCCATAGCACTAGTTATAACACGTTAAATTTCAAGTTATTTGGCGTTCAATCCTGTAAATCACTATAAGCAATTCACTGTTTGGTGTAAATAATAATTCACCAAATGTGATGCAATATTCAATTTTATTTGGTGGTTTATGTGCGGATTTTCAGATGAATGACGTTTGGATTAATTGAAAGTCGTGATGTTATTCCTGCTGAATATGCGTGACATTTATAAAGCTAGTGGCACGCCCTAGTAATGACCGCATTTACTAACGTGCTTGAAGGGGAATGTGCGCTAAATGAGCCTTCCGGCAGAATATTCACAAATCAATCAATGGCGGTAGGGGGGATAAATCGATTAATGCAGGACGTTTTTGATATTGGTTTATCATCGGCGTTGAAGGTAATGAACCCGATGGCACGACGGGCCAACTCCCCTGTTTTGGGACGCCAAATAAACGGATTAAGGCGAAGAAGCGATGCACATATCGGTCGGTCTCTTGTGGCAGTTTAAGCTCTGAAAACAGAGTGTTGCCGGCCTTATGTTGCGCTCGCCAAACGCGACCTTCGCCGGCGTTATAAGCAGCCAGCGTGAGCGCTAAGTTACGGTCAAATTTGTGATAGAGAAAATGAAGATAACGCAGCGCAGCTTCAGTGCTCACATAGGGGTCAAATCGCTGATCTTGCTCTTGATTTACAACTAAATCAAAGCGTCTCGCCGTTTCAGGGATCAATTGCCATAACCCGCCGGCTTTAGCTGGTGAAACAGCATCAACATTGAATGACGATTCAAGCATGGGTAGCAGTGCGAGTTGAGCGGGTAATTGATAATGTCTGAGTCGGCGTAAAATGTATTGGATTAGTGACTGATTTTCTGTGAGGCGTTGCTCTATTTGCGTTTGGTGGGGTAACAGCGTTGCGTATTGTTGTTCGATTTTTACCGCATTAGGCTGCGCGTATATCTGAGCACTCAACCCTAACGACAATGCGAAAAATAGCAGCGCTTGAGCGAACGGTATGTCTCTGAGAAAAATGCGCTGGCATGTCAGCATAAACAAACTCAGGCCAAGGCAGAGCTTGGACGCTCAGAGTGGCTCTTGGTAGGTGTCACTTCGTGGATGGAGCAGTGGCTCTACCAATTCATGAAAAGTGGCGCTGGTTTGGCCATTACGTTGGTTAGCCTCTTGGCAGTGTATTATGGCGCGCTCAAGCGCATGCCATTGCTGACGCGCTTTTAATTGCAGCGCCTCAGGTAGAGCCTTCATGATTCGCTCAACCCCCTGGGGAGTATTACCCACCCCCAGCTGCTGAAGAACGGTGCTACGCTGCTGCGCCGCTTGCTTTAACTGCGTTAGTAAAGGTTGCTGTTTGTCAAGATTATGCTCGAGCTCTGGCCCACTAAATTGTAAGTACAGAGTGTGTTGATCATGTTGCAACGTCAACAACTGCTGATATAGCGCGGTTTCTTGACTAACCGAGCGTAAGAATTGCTGAATGAGTTGAGATGCTGAAATGGCCATAGCTACCTTTGATCGTATGATTACTCATGGCCGGTATGATATTTCATTACCGCCTGGGCCAGTGCCGCCATGTTCAAGTCCAATTCGCCGCGTTGCAGCGCATTTTTAATGCTCTCTACTTTTGCCATATCGACATCGGGTAGCGTTTTAAGCTGTTGCTGAGCCTGCTCAAGTGCCGTCACATTCGCGTTAAGCTGGGGTTCTTGCGCTGGCTTACGAACGGGCGTTTCCAGTACAGGACGAGCCGTTTGTTTGAGTGAACTTTGCGGTACGTGACCGCCGGCAACTTTATCGATTTTCATTACGGGTACTCATTCGTCTCTGAAAGAGGGGCTTACTTTAAGAATGCGACCACAATAGCAACAAGATTAAATCGATGATGACGATTTTTGAGTCATTTATGTTTTATATGATGCTTGCGTCGTTAAGCGAGTTAATTGTGATAAAACTGCCAACTTGAGTCAAAAAATAGTGTGTTAAAAGCGCGTTTCTACGCGATCGCGTCCGCTCACCCAAGCTTTAATGATGGTGTTTGAACTGAGATTGCGCACTGAAATTTGCGCGCCGTGATGACCTTCCTCTAATGCTTCTCCTTTCATTGTTGCACTAAAATCCCCCTGCCGAGCAGTAATCACGACTTGGTTGCCCTTGGATACCAGCGGCACACGTTCAAGTTGATTTGCTAGCACCACCTGTCCTGGGCGCAATCGTCGCGTGGCGCGGAAATCTGCAAGTAATGTCAAATCAGTAAAAAATAGACTCCCTCGATTGAGGGTGCGCTTTTCCAATGCAACGTGAGTCAATGACAGTGTCTCATCGCGTTCTACAGTGGTTTTGACCACCGCGACAGGCAGCGTTAGGGTGCTGCGGATAGTGACATTAATGCGCCAGTTTTGGTTTGGGCTATCACATGAAATAGCACGCTTAAGGTAGCCAATTGGCAACGCGTGCTGATCTCGACCTGTTGAGGTCAATGGTACCGAGCAGCGAGGCAAATGATTGGCCGCCGTCGGCACGCGCACGTCAAAGTCCAATTGATAATCAGACCATTTCTGGGTAGCCGCGAGGGTTTGAACCTCGCGTTCAAACGATTGCTCGACCCATTGAGTCAGCGATTCAACCGAAAGCGTTTGTGCTTGAGCCTGGTCAAGTAACCCCAAAATTATGCCACCGACGCCAATCAAAAAGGATCGGCAGTATCGATGTTTCCTCTTCACTGTGAAGACTTCCGTTAGGCGGAAATTCATCTTCCATCCATGCATGTAAGTGATTGAAAAATAATCATATAAATATTGGCATGTTTCTTGTTGTTACTAGGCTTACCTTCGAAACGAATGGAAAGGAGAAACGCATGGCGATCACGTTTGATGATGCGCTCGGTATTCACCCAGACGCACTTAATTTTCGTGTCCAGCGTACCAAAGTCCTCGCCAGTAACCTAGCGAATGTTGACACTCCAGGGTATTTGGCGCGCGATTTGAGTTTTAACACTGTGATGAGCGGGCTGAATTCAGCCAGTGGTCATCAAAAACCAGAAATGCAGATTTCGGCACAATACGCTGTCCCTTATCAAAATAGCACGACAGGTAACACGGTTGAGCTGGGCGTAGAGCAAGCCAAATTTACCCAGAACAACATGGATTTTCAAACCAGCTTAACCTTTCTCAATATGAAGTTTAGTGGGTTGGCAAAAGCAATTGAAGGACGTTAATCGTGGCTTTCTCTGACATTTACTCGATAGCGGGTTCGGCAATGACGGCCCAAACGGTGCGTCTTAACACCGTGGCCAGTAACCTAGCCAACGCAGACGCAGTGGCTGCTAACCCAAACGATGCTTACAAAGCATTGAAACCGGTATTTGCAACGGTATACAGCAACGCACAACTAAGCCAAAGCGAGCAGCTTTACCCCAATGCCGAAGTGCGCATTGTTGACGTGGTTCAAGGACAAAATCAGGCGGAAAAACGGTTTGAGCCACATAACCCGCTTGCCGATGATGACGGCTATGTTTATTACCCTGGTATCGATGTGGTGTCTGAGATGGCCGATATGATGTCAGCTACTCGCGCGTTTGAAACCAACGTGGAAGTGATGGCTAACGTAAAAAGCATGCAGCAAGGGCTGCTGAAACTAGGACAAGGCAGCTAATGAGCATCGCACAATACACCGCATTAACCGCTGATTCACCCGTTAGCACGGTGAGCAATGAGGCTACGGTAGCCAGTAACCCGAATGACATGAACAGCTCATCGGCGCTACAAAATGAATTTATCACCTTGATGGTGGCGCAGATCCAAAATCAAGATCCGCTCAACCCGCTGGATGGCACAGAATACGTCAGCCAGCTGGCACAATTTTCTCAGGTACAGAGTATGGAAAACATGTCTGGCCTGATGCAAAACAGCATGGTGCTATTAGACAACATGCAAGTGCTCTCTACCGCAGGCTTGGTCGGTGAAACGGTTTATGTTGCCAGCGACAATTTTACTCTTGGCGACGACGTCCAACAGGGAAAAATTGAATTAAGCCATGCGTCAAATCAAGTCACGCTTGTGGTGAAAGACGCTTATGGTCAAACGACAGAAGTGCCTCTTGGCGCGCATGGCGCAGGTGACGTTGAATTTTCAATTAACCCAGAAGAGTTGGGGTTAAAACCGGGTGAATACACCGTCTCGGTCAAAGTTCAAGAAGGCCAAGCGGAGCCTAATATTCTGTTGGCTGGCAAAGTCGAGCAAGTTCGCATTCCTAGTACCGGCGGTTCCGCTTTGGTGAATGTCACCGGCGTTGGCAGTGTGCCTTTCTATCAAATTAGTCAGTTTGGCGCTTAAGTTAGCACCACTTAATCTCGAAAAATTTAGAGGAACATCATGAGCTTTAATATTGGTTTGAGTGGTCTACATGCGACCAACACAGAATTGAATACCATCAGCCACAACATTGCTAACGCATCGACCTTTGGTTTTAAAGGATCGCGTACCGAATTTTCTGCTGTGTACAACGGCGCGCAAGCCGGTGGCGTGGAAGTCGCGTCGATTTCGCAAAACTTTGACACCAATGGCTCTGTGACAGGCACCGGTCGTTCTATGGATTTGGCCATCAATGGTACGGGCTTTTTTGTCACCAAAGACAGCGCAGGTCAAATGGTGTACACCCGCTCTGGCGTGTTTGGTACTGACAGCAATAACCTGATTGTTTCGAACATGGGCACTAAGCTGCAAGGCTATAGCGTGGATGCCAATGGTAACTTGCTGACAGGTGCTGTGGGTGACATCAAAGTATCAACCTCATCTTTGGCGGCAAAAGCGACAGACCAGCTTGATTTCGTAGCCAATTTTGATGCCAGTGCTGATGTGATTGATTTGGATCCGACCACAGGAACCCCATTTGATCCCAACGACCCAAGCACATTTAACTCATCTTACACCTCAAAAGTGTATGACTCATTGGGCAACGCTCATACCGTAACGCAGTATTTCACCAAAACGGCCGCCAACGAATGGCAAGTCAATGTTCAAGTGGACGGTAGTCCAACTCCGGTCCAAACCCTGCCTGTGACATTTAATACCGACGGTACGTTGGCCTCGCCAACTGGGTCATTTAACGTGTCATTTCCTGCCGCTGGCGCTGAATCGATGAGCATTGATATCGATCTTGCGGGTAGCACGCAATTTGGTGCCACGTTTGGCGTGAGCACCAACAGCCCGAATGGTTACACCTCTGGTGAACTCTCAGGTGTGCGCGTTGAAGATAACGGTTTGGTTTATGCCACTTACACCAATGGTCAATCACAAGTTCAAGGACAAGTGGTGCTGGCTGATTTTGCTAACACTCAAGGCTTGACCAGTGTGAATGGCACGGCGTGGACCCAAAGCTTCGCCTCTGGTGCGCCAGTGATTGGCATACCAGGAACCGGTACATTGGGCGGTTTGACGCCAAGCGCGCTTGAAGGCTCCAACGTTGATTTGACGACTGAGCTTGTCAGCTTAATGACCGCGCAGCGTAACTACCAAGCCAACGCCAAAACCATTTCAACCAGCGACGAGCTCACTCAAGCGCTCTTTAACGCAATTTAAGGATTGGTCTGATGGACAGTTTACTGTTTACCGCCGCTTCTGGAGCCAGCCGCGTCTTGAAGGCGCAACATGTGCGTTCAAACAACTTGTCAAACGCTGATACTGCGGGCTTTCGCGCAGACATGGAACGAGTACAGAGCGTTGACATCCAAGGGGCTGGCTTTGATGGCCGAACGATGGCCGTGACCAACTCGGCAATGACGCGCTTTGATCCGGGCGCGGTCGTAAAAACCGGCCGAACGCTGGATGTCTCGATTTTGGGTGATGGCTTTTTCGGCGTGCAAACTCCGATTGGAAATGAAGCTTACACTCGCGCGGGCGGTTTCAAAATTGATCAAGCGGGTGCATTAACTGTAAACGGTTTTCCCGTCGTGGGCGATGACGGCGCGGCGATGATCATTCCAGAATATCAAAAGATTGAGATCAGTGAGCGTGGCGTTATCAGTGTGGTACCTCCTGGCGGTGGCGCGGAAATTCAGGTGGGTAATCTAAAGCTGGTGAATCCGCCGCTAAACCAAGTGCAAAAAGAGAGTGATGGTCTGTTTCATTCGCTAGATGGCGTGCCGTTTAACGCAGATCCGCAGATGCAAGTGGCGCCAGAACATTTAGAAGGCAGTAACGTTTCTGCGATTGATGAACTGGTCAGCGTGATGTCATTGACGCGCAATTTTGAGATGCAAGTGCGCATGATGAAAACGGCAGAGACCCTAGCTCAAGCGGGTAACAAATTAATGGCAGCGCGTTAAGCGTTGCTTCGTGGAGAATAAATTATGAACTCAGCTCTTTGGGTGAGTAAAACCGGTATGGCGGCGCAAGATACGAAGATGACCGCCATTTCCAACAACCTTGCCAACGTCAATACCGTTGGTTTTAAACGCGATCGCGTGGTGTTTGAAGACTTGTTCTACAGCATTCAACGTCAACCGGGCGCGCAAGTGGATGACATGAACCAATTGCCAAGTGGCGTGCAGCTTGGCAGCGGTGTTCGCGTTGTGGGAACACAAAAAGTCTTTACTCAAGGCAATACGCAAAATACCAGCCAAGAGTTGGATTTGGCAGTGATGGGCCAAGGCTTTTTCCAAATCGAAAACTCAGACGGTGAAATTGTGTATTCGCGTAATGGCCAATTTCATGTCAACGCTGAAGGCTTAATGGTCAACAGCCAAGGTCTGCCGTTAGAGCCACAAATCCAGATCCCTGAAAATGCGCTGTCAATTTCTGTTGGCGTGGATGGCAATGTCACAGCGACTACGCCCGGAGATGCGACGGCGCAGCAGTTGGGACAAATAACCCTCGCAAACTTCATCAATCCGGCAGGTTTAGAAGCGCTGGGTGGCAACCTATTTCGTGAGACAGAAGCCAGTGGCATGGCGCAGGAGCTGATTGCGGGTGAAGATGGCGCGGGAACCATCAAGCAAGGCGCGCTGGAAGGCTCTAACGTTGCCGTTGTTGAAGAGATGGTCGATATGATCACCACACAACGCGCCTACGAGATGAACGCAAAAGTCGTCTCTGCCGCGGATGAAATGCTGAAATTCGTTTCTCAGTCGATGTAATTTCTCCTGCTAAAAGGAACCCGAATATGGTGATGAACAAAAACGGTACTGCGCTCTATTGGCTGTTACCGCTACTTCTACTGAGTGGTTGCGCTGGACGGCAAGAGTTTGCGCCACCGAAACCACAAAGTGTGGAGTTTGCCCCGCCGCCTCTTGATTATTCACTGCCAGAGGCTAAGGACGGCAGTTTGTATCGTCACCAGTACGAAATGACGCTGTTTCAAGACCGACGCGCGTATCGTGTTGGCGATGTACTGACCGTGATGTTATCGGAAGAGACCGAATCGAGCAAAAAGGCGGATACCAGTTACAACAAAAATGCGGGCGTCGCATTTCTGGCCCCTGTTTTTGGCTCGCATACCGTGGATGCGGGAGTGTCGATTGACGCCGATCGTAACTTTGATGGCAGCGCTTCAAGCTCGCAAGGCAACAAACTGCAAGGCGCGATCACGGTCACCGTGCATGAAGTGATGCCAAACGGCGTACTGCGCATCAGTGGTGAAAAATGGCTTCGCCTCAATCAAGGCGATGAATTTATTCGCTTAACGGGCATCGTTCGTGTTGATGATATAAATCGCAATAACGAAGTCTCCTCGCTGCGAATTGGCGATGCCAAAATCACCTATGCTGGCCGAGGTGCGTTGGCTGATAGCAACGCGTCAGGCTGGCTGACTCAGTTTTTCAATTCACCATGGATGCCATTTTGATGAGTTTTATTCGTAAGGTGATGGCCGCGATGGTGCTGAGCATCAGTCTCAGTCCAGTTGCGTTAGCCAATGCAACGACACCGATCATGGACTTGGTGGATATTCAAGGCATTCGCCAGAACCAATTGGTCGGTTATGGCTTGGTGGTGGGGCTTGATGGTCAGGGTGATAAAAACCAAGTCAAATTTACCTCACAATCGATTACTAACATGCTGCGCCAGTTTGGCTTGCAGCTGGACGCAAACGCCGATCCAAAATTAAAGAACGTCGCTTCGGTGAGCGTGACGGCGGTGGTTGATCCGCATGCCGCGCCTGGCCAACAAATCGATATCGTTGTGTCATCAATTGGCGATGCGAAAAGTTTACGTGGTGGCACCTTATTGTTAACGCCGCTGCGCGGGATTGATGGTGAAGTCTACGCGGTGGCTCAAGGCAACGTGGTTGTTGGTGGCATGACTGCCGAAGGTCGTAGCGGCTCAAAAACCACCGTGAATACGCCCACCTCGGGCCGCATTCCGAATGGCGCGACGATGGAACGTGAGATCCCATCGGATTTTAACGACAAAGATAAAATCACTCTAAACTTGCGCAAAGCTAGCTTTACTACCGCGAAAAATATTGCGCGTGAAATCAATGATACTTTTGGCCCAGACGTGGCGATTGCAATCAACAACGCGCGAGTTGAAATGCGAGCGCCTTTAGATACTCAGCAGCGCGTTATCATGCTTTCGATGCTTGAGGAAATGAGTGTTGAGCAAGGTCGAAAACCGGCGCGAGTGGTGTTTAACTCGCGCACGGGAACCATTGTTATTGGCCAAAACGTGCAAGTCGGTGAAGCGGCGGTCAGTCATGGCAGTCTCACAGTGACGATTGCCGAGAGTCAGCAAGTCAGCCAACCCAATCCGTTTGGCGATGGCGAGACGGTGACGGTTGACCAAACCGCAATCGACGTGGATCAAGGGGAAGCGCAAATGGTGATTTGGCCTGCGGGAACCAACCTCAGTACCATAGTGAATGCGGTCAATAGCTTAGGCGCAACGCCAATCGATTTAATGTCAATTTTGCAAGCATTGCATGAAGCAGGGGCCTTGGACGCAGAGCTGGTGGTGATTTAATGAATTTTGATGGCATGAAAGAGACGGCGCAATGGAACAGTGTGCTTTACCACGACAACAGTGCGCTTGGAAAAATCAAACACAGTCGCGATGAGCAAGGTGCGCTTGAGCAGGTGGCGGGCCAATTTGAAGCCATGTTTTTGCAGTTGGTGCTGAGACAAATGCGCGCCAGTAGCGATGCCTTAGCGGATGAAGACAGCCCTTTTTCAAGTCAGCAGTTTGGCGTGTTTCGCGATATGCACGATGGCCAGTTGGCAATTGAAATGGCCCAAAATCAGCAAGCTGGCATTGCCGATATGCTGGTGCGGCAATTGTCACCACGTCCATTGGGTGAGGCGTTTAACGAAACCTTGCACGCCCGTCCACAGAACAAGATTGATGCCGTGCCGCTTGTGGCGGCGAACGAAGCAACCCTCAGTGCAGAACTGGAAGCCAGATCACAAGTTGCCTTGAGTGCTAGCGCAGGGATGGCGTCGACGATTAATCTTTCGAATCATTTGGTCGCCTCGTTAAATCAACCATGCAACAGTGTTGCCACCAGCAGCGCCTTCGCGCAATCACTACTACGCCCACAGGAGCTGTAAATGAGCTTGATAAATATTGCGATGTCGGGACTGAACGCTAACAGCGTCGCCCTGAACGTGACAGCTCAAAACGTCGCCAACATAAACACCCCAGGTTACAGTCGTCAGCAGGCCGTGATGGCATCAGTGGCCGGTTCTGTGGGTAACTCACTCAGCGCCGGGATGGGTGTGGAAGTGACCAGCATTCGACGCATTACCGATGGTTTTGTGGTGAAGCAGGTCTGGTCAACCAACAGTAGTGCAGCGTTTGCTTCCAGTTTTCACACCAGCATGAGTCAGTTAGAAAATACGCTCAGTGCCGATGGTTTGAATTTGTCGTCAGGTCTTGATTCTCTGTTTGCGGCGCTAAATGAGGCAACAACCAAGCCAGAATCCCAACCTCTGCGTCAGCAAGTGATCAATGAAGCCGAAGCGTTAGCGCGTCGTTTCAACGCGTTAAACGATGCAATGCATAGTCAGCATAAAGACATGCACGATCAGCGCAACGCCTCGATTGCTCACGGCAATAGCTTGCTGAGCAATATTGCCGATATCAATAGTCAGCTAATGGCGGTGCAAGGCACCGGCGGAAGCGCGGCGCAGCTGCTTGATACGCGAGATGCCTTGATTGGTGAGTTGGCCATGGTGGTCGATATTCGAACCACTGAGCAACCTGATGGCTCATTGCAAGTGACACTCGCCAGTGGTCAGCCATTGGTAATGGGCGGTGAGGCCGGACAATTGAAAGCCGTTACTCATTCGAATGATGCCTATATGGCCGATATTCATGTTGAGTTTGGTCCGCAAAGTTTTGCCGTCAGCAGTAATGTTGGTGGTGGCTTGGGCGCAATCAGCCAATACCAGACGGAAGTGCTCAAACCCAACCAAGTGGCGATAAACGATATGGCCAAAGGGCTCGCTGACGAGGTGAATGCAGTGCTTGCCACTGGCATTGATTTGAATGGCAACCCCGGCGCGCCATTGTTTACCTACGACCCATCAAATCCCGCCAACAGCTTAACCATTACCGATGTAACGGCCGATGATTTGGCGTTCTCCAGTGATGGCAATGAAGGCAATAGCGATGTGCTTAAGGCGTTGATCGAATTGAGCAATAAACCAATGGCGATCACCGGTTATGGCAATGTTTCGCTCAACGATGCATTTACCTCTATGGTCGGTGATGTTGCGATCAAATCGCGTCAGGCTGCGGCAGATTTTGAAGCCAATAGTGCAATGAATAAAGACGCCATTACACAAAGAAACAATCTGAGTGCGGTGAGTAGCGATGAAGAGGCGGGTAATTTGATGGTGTTTGCCAACGCCCACAATGCCAATATGAAAGTGATCAGTACGGCGAATGAGCTGTTTGATTCCGTACTGCAACTGTTTTGATCTGATTAAGTGATTTTTTGGAGTAATAATGCGAATTAGCGACAACCAATTTAGCCAAATGATGCTGTCGAGCTTGCAGGTCAATAACGCCGGTTTGGGAACCGTATTGCAGCAAATGTCGACAGGCGATCGTCTGACAAAGTTATCGGATGATCCAATGGCCTCAATTAAGCTATTGAATCTCGAGCGAGAAAGCGCAGCGATTGGCCAGTATCAAACCAATATTGCGAATTTGAATACCACATTATCGAGCCAAGAAGTGCATCTGGACTCCATCAATGAAACCCTAGTCAGTATGCGTGAGCTGGTGTTGTGGGGCTCAAATGGCACTTTGACGGACGACGATCGTCAAGGCATGATTGCTGAGCTTGAAGTGATGCGTGATTCGATTGCCGCGTCAATGAACGCGCAAGACGAAGAGGGCCATTATCTGTTTTCGGGCACCAACTCTGGCGCGCCTGCGATCAATAATGCCTCAGGCTCTTATGTGATTGAAGGCAACTCGGACAAACGCGTGGTGGTGATTTCGAAAGGGGTCACAATGGAGTCAAATATGACGGCGTCAGAGCTGATGGATTTGGGCGGCGGCGATAACGTGCTGAATCAAATTGACAGCATGATCGCGGAGTTTAAGAACCCGACGACAGATTTTGACAATCAAGTTGCCGCGACATTGTCGGCGATTGATGGCACCAGCAGTAATGTTCTTGGCGCGATGACCGAAATTGGTGGTCGAATTAATAACCTTGAGCAGATGGCCAGTACCCACAGCGAAAACAAACTTTTTGTTGATAAAGTGAATAGTGATATTTCAGCGCTCGACTACGGCGAGGCGTCGGTACGTTTGAGTAACTATTTAGCTGCGCTACAAGCAACCCAAGCAAGCTACGTGAAAATCAATGATCTTAGCCTCTTTGATCGCATTTAAAGGACCCGTGTTATGGTAATGAGCACAGTCGAAGTTCGTGCTCAGGGGCTGCGCTTAGCCAGTCATGAGCAGACGGCTATCGCGCCGTCACGCTCGTCGAACTCGAGTCCCATTGTTGCGCTAAAACCGCGCGCACAACACGCCGACACTATGTCGGCGTATTCTGTGACGACCATGCGTTTGGCGCAAGGTCAGCAGCATGCCACCTCAGTCCAAATTGCTGCGCAATCGTTGCAACAAGTGGGTAAAGAACTCAGTAAAATGAAATCGCAACTGAGTCAGGCATTGTCGGTGGGCGTCGCCCAAATGCCTCAGCTTAAAGAGCAGCTCGGTAAGGGCAAGCAGACGATTGAACAGACGCTGCAACAGGCTCGTTATGAAGGCAAGCGAGTGGTCGACAACGAACTTCGCGTTAAGCTTGATACCGCTGATATTCGCCGCTTTGCTGTGCCCGGTCTTAATATTCATCGTTTAAGTGAACGCGCCGAGCAGATCCGTCTTGATTTTCCTCAAGGACAATCGGTCATGATCCAATTTGATGGTCAATCCGATGGAATGAAAACGCTGAAAATGCTGGACCGCAGCTTGATCCCGATGGGCATGCGCGCCAGTTTAGGTGAGGATGGGGCGATTTTGTTTGAAGCGCAAGAGAGCGCTTATCGTCAAATGCAGCAAAAAGTGCAGGTGACGGGACAAGGGCATCGTTTTCCTGCCGGCCAACCCAACACTTTGCTGTTAAAACCCGATCCTGAAGGTATTGCGGAGCTTAATTTTGATTTAAGCCATCGCGATGGCATCAAGCAGTCGATTGGTAAGCTCAACAAGCACTTACAACAAGTGCACACCAGCTTGTATGACGCGCGTCAGTTTCAGCAATCCTTGAATCAGGAAATGACTGGCCTTGCTTCCTCGCGTTTAACACCGGATTCGGTCAATCAGCAACTTGAGCAGTGGCAGACAAATTCAGAACAGTTCAGTTTCGCGTTTCGCGCTCTCAATGCGCAGGCGAATGTCAAACGGCACAGCGTGGTCGCGCTGCTAAAATAAGCTCACGCCAAGCGTGATTAACTACTTTATATGACAGATAAAAAGCGCGTGGATTAACGCGCTTTTTTGTGCGCTGGCGCTGCGCGTAATACGGCTAAACCAAGAAGAAATAATAGAGAAAGCAGACAAACGCAAGCAAGGTTGCCGATAAAATCGGGTAGATAATGTAGGTATCTTGCTGCGCGGTACGATGAAAGCAGATAACGCTGAGCAGCAGATTGTAGATCAGCAATAGCGCGCTGATTAGGGTGCCGCCGCTGAGGTGCAGATCCGGCAGCAGCAACAGAAACAGGCCTAATAATGGATAGTCGACAACGACCAACCAGAGTAGGCATTTTTTGATTAAGTCTGGGTGGGCACGGGTTACTTTAGACATGGGCACTCACGACAAGCCAAGAAAACAGTTGATACCGCGCGAATGCGGTATTGTTCACGCAAAGCGTGATTACATTGCGCGTTCGACAGGCGTCGTTTCGATCGCCACGCTCGGTGGCGCGCTGTCTGAATCAGTTGGTAGTTTGTGGTGAATGCGTTGCCGATAGACGGGCTGGTTGAAGGTTGCTGTCTCTTTTGCCTTCTCGAGCTCACTGTGGTCATTTTGGCCAAACAGTGAACTGATGATGTCAGCGGCAGGCGTTGTCAGCACAAACAGCTCAATCCGTCGGTTTTCCGATGATTCGGGATCGGCGTGATTGAGCAGCGCGCGATCCGACATACCACTGACTTGCAGCACGCGTGACTCTGGCATGCTACCGGCGACCAGTGTCTGGCGAGCTTGATTGGCGCGATTGACCGACAGCTCCCAGTTGGATTTGGTGCTAAACGCTTGTTTATATTGTGTGGCATCAGTGTGGCCGCTGATGATCAGTGGGTTTTCAATTTGGCTGAATACGGGCGCCAATGCGAGCAACAGATCTTCAAAAAATGGGGTAAGTTCGGCCCCACCGCGGTGAAACATGTGCTGCTTGTAGTCATCTTGCAGCACAATACGTAAGCCTTGTGGCGTGACAGTCACGTCGACATTGCCTTGTGCATTGATTTGCTTAGCCATCTCTTCGACAATTTTAGCCAGCGCCGCAAGTTGCTCTTGCGTTTCAAAGCGACCCAAAATGAGTGAGTCGGTCTCGGTGCCACTGCCATTGCCTTGATAAAACGCGCTCACAATATGAGTGGTTGGGCTTTGACTTGGCACCGAGGAGTCGGCAGCCAAGTCAATCGGAGTAATGCTACTTGAGGCATCAAAAGGAGTGCCAAAACTTTTGTCAAACACGCTGGCGCTGTGCAGGTTTGCCATGATGGCTTTGCGCTCTTCTTTGTCGACCACTTGCAACACCCAAAGCACCAAAAAGAGCGCCATGAGTGCGATCATGAAATCTGCAAAAGCCACTTTCCAGGCGCCGCCATGGTGTTCATCGTGCGATTTAGATTTAGCACGCTTGAAAACCACGTGTTCTTGTTTTTGCATTATCCCTCCTGTTCAGTCAGCCATTGCTCCATTTGGTTAAAGGTGGGCTTAATGTCTAACTGAATGTGTTTACGACCAGCATCGATAGCAAGCAGTGTCGGTTTTTTTGCAACGTAAGCGACCAATGTCGCACGCACGCATTCATAAGCTGACATATCGCGTTTCACACGCTGCGACATGGCGTTACTTGCAGGGTCAAGGACGCAGTAGCAGCCAAAAATCCCCAAGAAGGTGCCAACCAGTGCGGCAGCAACATGATAACCAATCATGGCAATCGAGCCATCGATCGCGCTCATTGTGATGATGATGCCACCGACCGCCGCAAGAATACCAAAACCTGGCAGTGCCTCTGCTGTGCGTTGCAACGAGCGAGAGGGGAGTAGCAAATCGGTTTCGATAGCGTCAATTTCTTGCTCGAGCAGCCCTTCTAATTCATGAGGCGACATTTGTCCCATTGCCATTAAGCGCAAATTGTCAGAAATGAAGGCCACTAGGCGATAATCTTGTGCAACGAGGGGATATCGGCTAAAAATCGCACTTTCGCTCGGGTTTTCAATATGTGCGTCTAGCGTTTTGAAGCCGCCGTTGCGAATGGCTTCAAGGAGCGATTGCAATAGAGCCATCAATTCAAGATAAAACTCGCGTTCGTTTTGCGGTTTGCGCATCACGCCGCGCAGTTGAGAGCGCATTTCTTTGAGAACATGGGAGGGGTTGCCAATGATCAGCGAACCGACAGCAGCGCCGATGATGATGATAAATTCAGCGGGTTGCCAAATCGCGCCGAGTTTACCACCCGCCATCATATACCCACCAAACACGCCGCCGAGAATAATGAAGAGGCCAAGTAATTTTTGCATGAGTGATTCCTAAGAGGTGAGGTAAAGGTTGAGTTGTTTGAGCGCTTGCTTGTGCAATTGGCAGATCCGTGCCGGCGTTAAATCGAGCACCAGCGCAATTTCGTGTAAATTCAACTCGTGTTGATAAAACAGGGTCAGCAGCAGTTGGTCGCGTTGGTTGAGATGATGCAATGCACTCTCTAAGCTCATTCGCAGCTCGTCGTGTGATAGGCCGCTCGCGTCATCATCAATCGCAGAGTCCGGCTCGGTACCGCTTTCAATCAGCTGATCCAAACTTTGCATTTCCCCCGCCAGTGAAGCATTGAGTCTGGCGTAGTAGTCTTGCTCTGTGGTGCCTAATGCGCGGATCAGCTCACCATCGGTGGGGGTACGTCCAAGAGCGCGAGTGAGATCGCGCGTCACATCATTGAGCTGATGAGCCTCTTGGCGGGTTTTGCGTGAGCGCCAGTCGAGGCGGCGCAGTTCATCCAAAATCGCCCCACGAATGCGACAGACAGCAAATGCTGGGAACTGTGGATCATCGATATTGCCGTAGCGACGCCCGGCTTCGATCAAACCAATCAGCCCAATTTGCTGCATATCTTCAATACTGCAATGGGTGGTGGCATGGACGCGCAGCTGATTCACAATTCGCTTGACCAAAATTTGATGCTGTTGCAGCAGTTGCTGCTCATTGATAGGCTCGCCCCGCTGTGGTGCGACTTCAGCCTCGCTGTAGCCAGCGTGAAAAGCCATATCCATCATAGCCGCTCCTTTACTGCACGACGTATTTTGTTAGCAGAACATCGTCAATATCGTTGGCGAATGTTGTACGTTCAAACACCCCAAGTAAGGTGTTTTTAACCTCTTGCTGCAGCTCTTCAACCGCCCCTTGCTGCTGCAGTTGACGATAATGTTTGTCGGCAAATAGGCGTAGCAGTGCGTTTTGTACCTTGGGCATGTAGTTATCGAGTGATTCGATGCGTTCAGGGCTGCGAGTTTCCACCGCCAATTCAAGCATCACAAAGTGCGTCTGTTTATCCCCTTTGATGGAGAGCACGACTTTCTCCAATGGATGGAAATGTGGGCCAGTGTGCTGCTCGTTACTTTTGCTGCCGAATAGCGCACTAACATCAAACCAAGATGCTTGGTTTGCGTCCACATTGCTTGGCGTTTGCTGAGTCTGCTTTAAGTACCACACGCCAGCCATCATGGTGCCGACGGAAATGAGTGCACTGCACAGCAGTACGATTGCAGTGAAACCAACCAATTGTTTTTTTGTCATCGGTGATACCTTACTAAAAAGTTATGACTTATCTCTTTCTACTTGAAGTTGCAGCGTTATTGGCTGGCTCTGACAAACCTCATCACATAGTTTATCTATGTTCACGAAGTGCTCAGAGGCTTTGTTCGTTTGCCGCCTACCTGTATCTTCACGTTGTTTGGGTATATCTCTGTTCTGCTTTGCATCTCAAGCCTGTATGTTGAGCCAGTGCTCTGAGGTGATATCGGTGTAGATGGCGTCATCGTCGAGTTCACGAGCGGTGTGAATGTGCTGCGCGGTCTGTTGTGATGGCGATTGTTGTGAAGAGTCACGCTCACCACCGACATTGACATCCACATGGACAAAGTGCTCTGATTGCAATTCACTGCGCAGTCGCTCCGACACTTGAGCCAGTGCTTCTCTTGTGGCCGCCACGTTGGCATTTAATTGCACGTTAAGACGGTCTCCTTCCACTCGCACAATTAAATCCAGCTTACCCAAATCGGGCGGATCCAAACGAATGCGTGCCTCTTGCAGGTTTTGCTGTGCTTGAAGGCTCACTTTATCGTGCAGCGCTTGCAGCATTTGTTCGCCCCAACGACCTGCGTTGCTATCCACTTTAACCGGTGCCCATTCAACGGGGCGTGTCAGAGCGCTATCTATTGTGCTCTGAGGCGAATTGACCCCATCGGCCCATCCGCGAATCAGGCTTTGTGGCATGGCAGCATCACTTGACTGTGGGCTCGTAAGCGCTATCGCTTGGGTTAGGTTGGTTAAGTGAGAAAGTGTATTTTCTCCCCCTTGTTGACGTGGCGCCGAATCACGGTGCATTGGTGTTAACGGCATCAATGTCGCGTCACCCGGCTTTACCATTTGGGACATGGTTGGATTGAGTCCACGTGCGATCAGATCTTTTTGAGTAATGCTATCTGCGCCACGAAGCGCTGGGTTTGCACCGAACTGGGTGGTCAATGCATCCAACGTCGAAGCGGCTCGTGCTAAATCCGAGGGGCTTTTTACTAAGGCATCAATCGCATTGGCGTTTTGCAATGACGGCAGCGCTGACATGCCAGCGGTAGCAAACCCGAGTAAGTTCTCAGACGTCTCCTCGAAAGGAATCCCCTGTTCTAGGTTTAATCCGTTTGATAACGTGACGTCTTGATGATTTTCTGCCGTTGACTGAAGTTGTGATGACGCTTCACCAAAACCGAGGCTTTCCTTACTGTCATGCTCATTGGTCGATATTGTCAGTGTGGATTCTTTCGTGCGAGGCTGCGCCGCAGATTGAAGCGTCAAGGTCGGCATCACCATAGTGACTCCATACTATCTGTCATTTGATAAGCCTTTGCTCGCTCTTGCTGACTTTGGCGAGCTTCAAGTTCAAGTTTCATGGTGCTAAGGGCGGCAGCCAATTGCTGCTGCGCGCGTTGCAGTGTGGCACGCAATGTCGCGATATCTTGGCGTAACGCGACATCGTTAAGACACTGCGGGTGCTGCGTGAGTAATTTTCGCACGTGACCATCCAGCGTTTTCAACGTCGACCACTGCTTCGCCGTCGCCGCAAGTTCAATCTCGCGGCTGAGTCTCACGATGAGAGGCTGTAATGGATTAGGGTTGCTGACCAAAATTCATCCATCCTTCGCGAATGTTGCTCATGACCCGCTCAACATTGGTTAATTTGTCAACGTCATTGGCAAGACTGGCTTGATAAAGCTCCATTTGGCAAAAATCGTACAATTGGTGAAGATTTTCAGCCACTTCGCCGCCATGTTCTTGATCGAGCGCGCTGTCTAAGCCAATCAAAATATTCATCGATTTGGCGATACTGGTGCCTTTTTGCTCCAGTCGGCCGGCACTCATATGGCCACGTGTGCGCTCAAGTTCATTGAGCAAGCCATCAATCAACATCACCACCAATTGATGAGGGGATGCCGCAGCGGCTTGAGCGTCTAGGTCGACTTGTTGGTACGAGTCATAACCGGATTCTAAAAACATAAAAGAACTCCTAACCAAACATCGACATGGTTTGGTTCATCTGGGTCATGATTTGGTTCATGGCCGTAAATTGTTTGAGATAGCGGTCGTAAGACATGTCGTATTTACGATCCAACTGAGCCAGTTTGTCGTCGATACGGTCAATGTTGCTTTGTAGCGAATCTTTGCGCGTACCCAATAGACCTGAGCCCGTTTTGAGGTAAGGCTCCATCATGTCATCGAGCGAGTCGAGCAGATTGCCATCACCATTGAAGAGGTTTTCTAGCGCCGCACCGTTGGTTTTTTGTGCCTCATTAAATTTGTCTTCATCGAGGGCTAATTTGCCGTTTTTATCAATCGACAGGCCCACTTCCGTTAACATCATGCCATCAAATTGTGAGCGTAAAATGTTGCTCATTTGACTCTCAATCGTGCGTAAAGTGGCGTCCCCTGCGAGCACGCCGCGTTCGGTACCGTCTTCGCCACCCCCGACTTTGGTGTACTCGTCAAACGTTGATATGAGCGAGTTGTAGGCGTCAATGAACTTGGTTAGCTGCTCTTTGGTCGCTTCGCTATCTGGACCAATGGTGAGGCTAATGGGCGCTTCATCGGCGGCTTGCGCTTTGCTGACCGTGATATCAACGCCATCAATCACGCCTTCAAAGGTATTGCTGGCGTTTTCCAATCTAAGGCCGGTGTCTTTGGCACCCACCCAAATCACCGCATCTTGCGGCTTGCTAATATCAGAGGTCTGTCCTTCAGCAAACGCGTTGTTAAACCAATTGGCATTGGCGCCGGTCGCGGTCGCGGTGACTGTGATGGCATTATCCGTTCCAGTTTCGGTACTGGATAACATGAAATGGGTTTGGCCATTAGAGCGAACCAACGTCGCATTCACGCCTGGGTTGGTGCTGTCATTATTAATTGTGGTGGCAAGTTCTGCGATGGTGGCTTTGCCGTCGCCATTTTCGTCAACCTTGCTGAGATCAATCACCATCTCTTCACCACCGTTGCCGTTTTCGTCAGCGCCGATCGTTAATTTGAGCTCACCCGTGGTTGGAATTTCGGTTGAGGCGGTGAGATCGGCTGGCATTCCCGTCGACATTTGATGCGCCGTGGCCACTTGCTCAACAAAAATCTGATAGCTACCGCCCAGCGCCTTGCCATCGGTGTCCGCAGTAAAGAACCCGTCTTCTGAGGTCGTTGCGCTGTTTTTGATGATGTTGTTGCCGTAACTGTTCATCTCCGTCACTGCGGTACGAAACGCGCGCATCGCGGACTCGACTTTGCTAAGCGCATTAATTTTGGCTTGATAGCTGTCCGATTGACTCTGATAACGTAATTGAAATGGTTGGACATCATAGGTGGCCAATTGGGTGGCCATAGTAATCGGGTCTAGTGAACTCACGGCTCAGCTCCTGTTGCGTGCGTAACCTGCTAGCGGAGAATCTTGCAAAAAACGCTCCACAAAAAAAGTTGTTATTTATCAGTTAATTGATGCAAAAACATGCCAATAGCGGAAATGATGCTTCCCAAGGCGGCGTTTCCGTATTCCTTAATGGGATGCCCGGTTCATTGATGAACGTTGGCGAGCGATTGGCTTCTAACATCAAGTGGTTCGAATACACCGATATAATGCGACGCAAAGTGCAGGAAAGTTAAAGGCAGGAAAATGAAAAGCGCCTGAAAACAGGCGCTAAAGCAAAGGGATGGTACGAAGATCA
The DNA here is from genome assembly GCF_012641465.1 of Vibrio agarilyticus. Lineage (GTDB taxonomy): Bacteria > Pseudomonadota > Gammaproteobacteria > Enterobacterales > Vibrionaceae > Vibrio > Vibrio agarilyticus. Next base: position 104,898 of record NZ_JABAIK010000011.1, on the reverse strand, counting down.
CGCCATTAATACGGGCTTGGATCGTCATTCACCGCAAGCGCTGGCAGAATTTGGTAGCGCAGGATGTCAGCAAGACGTGAAAAATCAAACGCTTCACGAGCGGTGCGGATCTCCGCGAGCTGTTCGAGCACCGTCTGCTGCTGATGTTGCACTTCATAAAGTTTGCTGTACAAAGCGATACATCGCACCAATAACATGTCACCGGTGATGTGGTCACCATAGCTGTACACGGTCGCGGCTTGGCGAAATAGCGTGGCAAGAGAATCAGTTTGCATTGGCTTGCTCCACTAAGTTGTCGTGATTTGGGGCCTGATTTGTCAGCTCATCCCGATAACGCGCACCAAGAATTTTTGACCCCATACGGCTCCAGTTATAAAACTCAGTGTTGGGTGCGTAAGCAATGATTGTTTCGACCCCGGTGGCGAACATGCGGTAAGTTGGCGAGCTTTTTATCAGCTCACCATGGCCGTTTTCGGTCCAAACACCCATCGCGCTATTATGATCATTCGCATCGTTTTCCATAGAGGCATGGATAATTTCATTCGGAAAACCAAAATCACAGCCAATAAGGCCAATGCGTTTTGCGCCTTGCATCAAAGTGGTGTGGATCATCGGGTGGATCACCGAGCCATAAACATAAGGACGAAACTGAGTCGGTAGCTGCTTATTAAATCGGTCGTAAGTTTCATCCGCCAGATGCAGATAATATTTTTCGCCATGCCACAATTTAATGTGATCATGAGGTAAACGACTGGCCGCGATTAAAATGGTATTGGCGGCAATATGAAATGGTATATAGGATGTAGGAATCGCAAAATCAATCGCGTAGACCACATCCGGCTTGATGCCATTTTCTAATAGGCATTTGCATGCGGTCGCCGCAGCAATCAAACGTGGGCGATTGGGCGACAGATATACTGCTTTGAGTTCTTCAATGTGCTCACCAAGTGATGGGCCCGCGCCAATACAGATGGCATCATCAACGCGGTACTGTAAAAAGCGATCGATGGAGGGCAGCTTTTTCAATAATGGTGTATTTTCTTGTTCGCGAAGAATAAATTTATCTTCATCATCAAGTTGATTGCGATGCACATGCTGCATGGTGAGAGTGTTTTCCATGCGGAAAAACAGCCACTGATGCGTCTGTTTTGAAATGAATTTATCACTTGGAAGGATCACCGAACCCTGGTAAGTCAGTGCCGCGGTCATTTTATTGATGTTGCTGTTTTTTTCATCAACCAAGCGTAATGTAACTCGATCATCATTCAACCAATCAAGCGGCACTAGCGATAAGACCAGTTTTACTAGTGGTAGGTTGTAGAGATAAATCGCAATGCTTTGGCAGTGGCGGTCTTGTGTCAGTAGTGCGGGCAGATGCCCAAGACCCAGCCCCCAAATATGGTAATCATTTCCTGAGGTTAAACTGCGATGTTCAAAGGCTTCTTCAATCGGGTCAAAGGTGCTAGAGAGCTGAATGCCGTTGACTTTTAACGTTGCGGCGCGCTCTTGTATCACTTCAAAGTTGAGCGGGGTAATGTCAGCGGCATCAATCGCGTCAGCAACGCTAGGCCAGCGCGCGGTAATCAGTTCAAAATTGGATTGATAAATCGGGGTCATAACGTACCGTGAGTATAAAAAGAACCCCATCGAGTGATGGGGTTAGTTTGGCATGGATTAGCGTAGTAGCGACATTGCCATGCTTGGTAGCTGGTTGGTTTGCGACAGTACCGTGGTACCCGCTTGCATCAGCATTTGGTTTTTGGTCATGTTTGATGACTCAACGGCAAAGTCTGCATCCATGATACGGCCTTTTGCCGCTTGGGTATTTTCAGACATGTTGCCAAGGTTGGTGATAGTGTGTTCAAGGCGGTTGATGTTTGCACCGAGTTCTGAGCGCGCAGCACCGATGTTAGCCAATAGGCCACCATCACCGCTCGTTCCAGTTAATGCAGCTAAGGCCGCACTTGCGCCGCCTCCAGTAGCGATAGAACCTAAAGCACTCGCGGTAAGTGCACTTGTCATGGCGCTAATAGCTGATGCAACATCAATGGTGAGCTGATCGCCTGCGTTAGTACCGATTTGAATATTTACGTCACCAGAGAATCCATCGCCAGCTGCCAAGAGTTTTTTACCGCCGAAGCTGGTTGAATCAACAATGTTTCGTAGTTCAGCTCCAAGCTGTGTGTATTCTTCGTTCATCGCTGTACGATCTGCAGTTGATGCGGTGTCGTTTGATGCTTGAAGCGCCAAATCTTTCATGCGATAAACGATGTTGGTCATTTCGTCCATCGCGCCTTCTGCGCTTTGCATCATAGAGATGCCGTCTTGCGCGTTACGCATTGCTACGCTCATGCCGCGGCTTTGCGCGTCAAGGCGGTTTGCGATTTGTAGGCCTGCAGCGTCATCTGCCGCTGAGTTGATGCGGTAACCGGTGCTTAGACGCTCCATCGCAGTATTTAGTAGGCCACTTGTTTGGTTGATTGTGTTTTGAGTCACAAGTGACGCGTAGTTCGTGTGCATTGATAAAGCCATCGTAAGTCTCCTTGGTTAACTGTCGGTCAGGCTTCGGGTTGCCCCGTTCAATTTCAATAGGCGGACAGACTCAGGCGGTTATTAATAGGAAAAAGACATTTTTTTTTCGTTTGGTCGTTTTATGCTCTCTTTTGTGATGTCTCTTCCATCCTCAAGGCGCTTTTTATTCTTAGGTATAGGTTTCAAAACTGCGAAATGAGATGGATGTCGGTAAATCGCTGAAATAGCCAAAGTAGTAACTCGAGCCCAGCGCTGAATATTGATTCAACTCTTTTTGCGAGGTGACGCGTCCGGCAATCCATGGCAACGGATGAGAGCGTAAAAAGCGCATCAGTGGCAGTAAGGCGGCGCGCTGCGTTTGATCATCAATCGAAAGCGATATTTTGAGCATGTCCGGCTGATGGCTCTGCAAAAACGTCATGGCTTGAAAAGGAAGGTGAATATCATAGCAAAGTGTTTCGACATAAGCGCGCAAGGTCGCTATCACGTTAGCATTGGCCGCAGACGCCTCAGGAGCCTCACCCAGTATCAGTGACGGTATGATGTAGGCAAATGCTTCGGCATCGGCTCGAATCATCTGTTGTAACACGCGATTACCCGGTGCCCAAGTCAGCGCGTCAATATTAAGCGGAAGAACCACCTTATTGACCAGCTCTGGGTGATAGGTATCGAGCTGAAAACGGCAGTAGCGCAGCGCCAAATAGAGACTGAATAGGTCAAGGGCGTATTTAAATTCGGTTGATAGCTCAAGCTGATGGACACTTTGCTCACTGCGTTCACCACAGCGCAACGTGAGATGCTGAAACTCCACCTCACCACTTTTGGTTTGACGAATGGCTTGCGCAACATGCTGAACATCGTTGTGAGATAAGGCTTCATAAAGCGCCTTATCTTCATCGGATTGCGCATATTTGCGCACCAAGGCGCGCAGCCCATGTCGCTGCGCTAAAAGCATTGAATTGTTAGCCAAGGTTACCTACCACATTAATTTGTTTATTTTCTGGGACTTCATTGTACGACAAGACGGCCAATCCTTGAGTGAATGTTCGCGCATATCGTGCGATTAATGGTCGTAGCTGCGGCATGACCAATAAAATTGGCACCAGACCTTGTTGTTTTAATTGCTGTCGCACCAAAGGCAAGTTCTGTTGAAATTGGCCTAATATTGTCGGTTCAATCGGAAAACTGTCGAGCATCACAGGACCACTGGCTTGCGCTTGTTGCAGCGAGGTCAGCAGGATTTTCTCTAATTCATCAGAGAGGGTATAGACACTCAAGTCATTTTTCTGACCGGCGATGAGGTTAAACAGGGTGCGACGCAGCGTGCAGCGGACATCGGCGGCAATTAAAATCGCGTCTTTGCTGTTGTCGGAAGACTCGAGCATGGTGTTGGCGATGGTGCGAATGTCGCGTAGCGGCACTTGGTCGACCAAAAGCTGGCGATAAACTTTCAACTGCTGCGCCGGGGTCAACGCCGCGCTTAACGCTTGTGCCAGTTTGGGGGCTTGCTGTGTGAGACGCTGGTGCATGGCTTCAACATCATCGTGAGTAAACAAGTCCGCCAAATGCGACTTCATCACTTTGCTCAGGTGGGTGGCAATCACAGTGCCATCATCGACCACCTGATAGCCCATATTCAGCGCCTTAGCTTTGTTTTTGTGTTCAATCCACACCGCAGGCAGTTGGTAGGCGGGATCGCTTCCTAAAATACCGTCGATTTCGCCGTAGGTCTCCCCAACGGCAATCGCCATAAGGCGGTCAGGCTCAATAACGCCTTGTTCAACCACTTCGCCGTTGAGAGAGATGGTGTATTGATTGGGCTTGAGGCTTAAGTTGTCACGAATGCGCACTTCAGGCAGCAAAAAGCCAATTTGTTCGGACAAGTTACGCCGTACACCGCGAATACGTTGCGTCAGCGGCGCGCCTTGATCTTTGTTGACCAGGTGGACGAGACGATAACCGATCGCAAGAGAAAGAGTGTGAACATGCGGAATATCTTCCCACCCAAGTGGCGCCTCTTCTTCTCGTTGCATCGCTTGGCTAATGCTGGCCACTTCATCCAGTGAATCGGTTTTTTCTGGCGTTTTACTTTGACGCCAACCGGTAAATGCGATCACCGCAGCAAAGGTAAAAAAGGCCAAATGAGGCATGCCAGGCACGCTGCCCATCACCACCATGATCCCCGCAACCGTGTAGAGGGTCGTTGGCGTCGCAAGCAGCTGCTTACGCATGGTTTCGGACATGTCGTTATCGGAGTCGTTGATTCGAGTGACGATAATCGCCGCCGCGGTCGCCAATAACAGAGATGGGATCTGCGCGACCAAACCGTCACCAATGGTGAGTAGCGCGTAAGTGCGCATCGCTTCGGTGCCACTCATACCGTGGTCAAAAACGCCGATGCTGATACCGCCAAGTAAGTTAATAAACAGAATCAACATGCCCGCGATGGCATCGCCACGCACGAATTTAGACGCACCGTCCATCGAGCCGTGGAAGTCGGCTTCATTGGCAACGTCTTTGCGTCGCAGGCGCGCGGTGTCTTGATCAATCAGGCCAGCGTTAAGGTCAGCGTCGATAGCCATCTGTTTGCCAGGCAACGCGTCCAGCGTAAAGCGTGCTGAAACCTCGGAGATCCGCTCGCCACCTTTGGTGATCACCACAAAGTTAATGATCATCAAAATGACAAACACCACCATACCGATGACGTAGTTACCGCCGATGACCACTTCACCAAACGCTTGAATGACTTTACCGGCGGCATCGCCACCGTTATGACCTTCTAACAAGACAATACGCGTTGATGCAACGTTTAGCGCCAATCGCAAGAGTGTTGCGATGAGCAATATGGTCGGAAAAATCGAGAAATCGAGCGGGCGTTTGGCGGTGGTGCTGACGAGCAACACCAAAATGGCCAAAACAATGTTAAAGGTAAACAGCGCATCCAGCAGCAGAGGGGGCAGTGGCAAAATGACCATCGCCAGCAGCATAAGCAGCACGGTTGGGATCGCTAAACGGCCCTTGGCTGACTGTTGAAACTGTTTTAGCTGGTTAAGCATATGAGAAACCCTTCAATGACATCGAGTTAGTGTTGTAAGTTTTTCGGAATGGCAAAGCTTGGTAACGGCAGGGGCTTATCCCCGCGACCATGACGAAACGCCTTGATTTGCAATACATAATTAAGAATGTGCGCCACCGCGATGTAGAGCTGGCTTGGAATGGCTTGCTCAATCGCCGTGGTGTAATAAATCGAACGTGTTAACGGCGGCGCATGAACAATTTCAACTGAATTTTCACGCGCAATACGCTGAATGTGCATCGCGGTTTCATCAATGCCTTTGGCGACCACAAACGGCGCATCAGACAACTGAGTGTCGTATTTGAGCGCAACCGCATAGTGGGTTGGGTTGACAATCACCACATCGGCGCTTGGCACTGCCTTATCAATACGGCGACGCGCAAATTGCTGCTGTATCTGGCGAATACGCTGTTTGACTTCGGGCCGACCTTCGTTGTTTTTGAACTCTTCTTTGAGCTCTTGCTTGGTCATGCGCAGCCCTTTCTTGTGCTCCCACAATTGATAAGGAATGTCGATAACCCCAAACAGCAAAAGCGCAATGCCCATCAGCAGTAAGCCTTCAAATAGCAGTCGTAGCACTTCAACGACCCCTTGTTCAAAGGGCAAGTTTTGCATGCCAAGCAGTGGCTGTGAGCGGCTGGTCAAAAACAGATACAAGAGCGCAAAAATCACCATGACCTTTAAACTCGATTTCACCAGCTCGGCCAGTGAACGCGTGGAAAATAGGCGTTTTATCCCTTTGAGTGGACTGAGCTTGGTCAAATCGGGTAGCGCACTGGCCGGGCGAAATAGCCAGCCTCCCACCATCATGGTGCTCAATATCGCCGCAACGCCGATGATGATAAACATGGGTAACAGCAGATCAATCACGATGCCCAAACTGTGGCCAACCTGCTCAATCGCCAGCCAAGGATCGGCGAGCGATTCGCGGGTGATGCTCATGTTGTAACGAAAAATGCCTAATAGGGCTTGCCATATATCGGTGATTTTGGCGTAAAAGTAGCTCAATACAGCAAGAAAAATGACCGATGTTGTAAAATCTTTGGCTCGAGGTATTTGGCCTTCGTTGCGCGCTTTGCGTATTTTCTGCGACGAGGGCTGTTCGGTTTTATCTTGTGAAGAATCACTCATGGGTGACCCACCATATATTGATTAAAATGCGACAACAGCTCATGAACCAACGCAGTGTACCGCTCTGGCACACCCGTGATGGTGAGCAAGGTGGCAAAAAGGCCGAGCAGCATCGTCATGGGAAAACCGAGCGCGTAAATGTTCAGTGACGGCGCGGCGCGATTCATCACACCAAAGCTGATGTTGGCTAACAGCATGGCGATGATGGCCGGTAATGCCAGCCCAAGCGCCGCAGTAAATAGCCAACTGAAAAGTGCCACCACCTTGTGTAATGACCAATCACTTAGTCCTGACCCGACCGGCCAAATGGTAAAACTTTGAATAAGAATATCGATGACCACCAAATGACCATCAATTGCGAGAAACAGCAAGGTGCAAAACACCATGAAAATTCGCGCAAGAACCGCCTCTGAATTGCCGTTTACCGGATCGTTCATGATTGCCATCGCAAGGCCCATCTGCAGCGATAAAATTTGCCCCAATAACGTAAATACCGCAAAAAACAGATGCAAAATGAGACCAAAAAACAGCCCCCAAAGGGCTTGTTCAAAAGCCAAAAATAGCGCACTGAGTGAAAACAGCTCCACGGCGGGCATCGCGGGCATTAACGGCGCGGTGATCACCACCAGTGAGAGGGTGAGCAGCGCACGTAACCACATTGGCACCAAACCATCGCCAAAAAATGGCATGAACATCATTGCCGCGCCGAGGCGAAAAAAAGGCCACCAGAACTGCCCTAACAGGGTCGACAGCTCGGCAAATGTGATCTGCATTAACCAATCATTCCTGGTATGTTGTGAAACAGGTAGTCAAACAAATCGATAAGCTTGCGTAGCATCCAGTGCCCAGCAAAAATGACCATTAGCAAACTGACGAGCAATTTTGGCAGAAAGCTTAGAGTCTGTTCATTGATTTGGGTTGCGGCTTGAAAGACCGCGATAACCAAGCCCACGATCAGCCCCGGCACCACAATGACACCCACCATTAGAATGATCAGCCAAATGGCATTGCTCAGTAGATTGACGACCAATTCGGGTGTCATGTTGCATTCCTCAACTCAGCAGGCTTAAAAGCTGGCGGCGAGCGTGCCGACCGTCATTGTCCAGCCATCGGCGAGCACAAATATCACTAGCTTGAATGGCAGCGAAATAATCAGCGGCGATAGCATCATCATCCCCATCGCCATTAGCACGCTTGCTACGACCAAATCGATGATTAAAAACGGAATAAACAGCATGAACCCAATTTGAAATGCAGTTTTAAGTTCACTAATAACGAACGCTGGCAACACCACCGCAAACGAGATGTCGTCCAAATTTTGATTGACCGGTTCGTTGGCAATTCGCAACATCTGCTCAAGTGCGTTTTGATGGGTTTGTGCCAGCATAAAGTCGCGGACGGGAACTTCGGCTTTAGCAAACGCTTCACTGAGGGTAATTTGGCCCGCATCGTAGGGCTGAAAAGCGTGCTGATAAATATCACTCCACACCGGGCGCATGATCAGCAAGCTCAATGCGAGTGCAATACCGACCAAAACACGATTGGGCGGGCTTTGTTGCAGGCCCAATGCTTGGCGTAAAATCGCCAGTACCACAATAATGCGAGTAAAGCTGGTGGCCATTAAAATAAACGCAGGCAAAAAGCTCAGCGCAGTCATCAGCAACAATATTTGCAGCTTAACGCTGTACTCTTGCTGACTGTCGCCATCGGTGACCGAAAACAGTGTTAATCCGCCGTCCGCGGCGATGCTAGGCCAGGCGCACAGGGCTAAGCTGCATAATAGGACGAAACGACGAGTAAACGATCCGCTCAGTGCCTCACGCACAAAACGGATCGGATTGAGAGAGCGGCACGGCATGGTTACTTGCCAACACCACTGAGCGCGGTATCAAGCACATCGATAAGGCGCAGACCATATTTTTCGTTGATCACGACCACTTCCGCGTGCCCCATTAAAGTGCCGTTGACTTTGACATCGAGCGGTTCGCCGTTCAGCTTATCAAGTTCAATGATGCTGCCTTCGCCCGCTTTCATCAAATCACCCAAGGGCACTTCCTTACTCGCGACTTCAAGTGTCACCGTGACGGGAATGTTTTTGAAAAAACTGAGGTCACGCTCTGCAGAGAGAGTGGGGGCAGTGGCCGCGGGCGTATCAAAGTCTTCCAATTGGAAGTCATCAAAATTGAGCTCGTCAGTGTTAAAAGTGGTGTTGTCAGGAGAAACGCTCACGGTTGGATCCTTAATCATGATTTAAAATGACCACCAACTGACCCTCTTGATCAGCAACGCGGCCATGAAAAAGTAGCTCGTTACCAATGCTCACTGGCACCGTATTAAGCAGTTCTATTGGTAAAATATCGTTTGGTGCTAAGCTCAGTACCTCGCTCAGAGGCAATGTTTTGCGACTGAGCAGAACGTTAAGCCGCACTGGAGTGTGGTTTAGCGCTTGATTGAACTCATCGGTTAAGAGACGGTCATGCTGCAGGCCAAGCTGCGCGATCAGTGTGTCAATCAATTGGCTCTCTAAGTCCAAAATAAGCTGTCCGTGCACTTCACCCATTTCGATATCGAGCGTGGCGCGCAATCCCATGCCGTGCGGATATTCAAACGCACAGGGTGCCCACATATTGCTGGGGGCAATCCAGCTAGCAACCACTTTGCTGATCCGCTCTTGCAAGCGCAGATCGCTGCTGGTTAATACCGCTTCGGTGCGAGTGAGCGCTGCGCGATAAAAGCGATCGGCTAACGCCACTAAGAGTGCATCATCTAATTGAACATAAGCCAGCCCACCTTCAAGATGGCGTTGGGCGCAAGCGTTCGGGTTGCGGTTGGTATTGGCATTAAACGTTTGCAATGTAACGCTTTGTAAGGTCACGTTCACATGATGGGTTTTGAGCCAATCTTGCAATGTGTTCGTCAGTGACAAACTTGCGGCGTCAATGATGGCGGTAAGGTTGTCGCGTACCGCATGAATTGGTTTGCCAAGCAGCTCAACATCAATCGCTTGAAGTTCAGGCTTGGACGAGTAAACAGTAGTTCCCATTTATTGGCTGCCACGGAAAATTTATTTAAGGTAATCGGTAAAAGTCATCTATACCGATTATTGCGAAGTGTACACAGAACCTGTGTGTTTTTTACTATTAAGCACCCACAATGTGACCTTAGTTCACATGTTGATTTTCATCTTGTCAATATGATTTAAATAGTCATAATTTGCGGCTAGTTTTAGGTTAGTTTAGCCAAAAATAGATTGTTTAATTCGTCATCAAAAATCAATTTGTTACGTATTTGTGTTTATTGATTTTATTATTAGTTTCTAAAATTGAACATTTTTGTCTATTAACATTCGAAGATCATACCAGCTGAAAAGGTATCATTGTCACAATCAAGAAATGATTTATATATTTCTGTGATTTTATATATTTCAGCCAAATGTTAATAAATCATTGGGTTATCTTTATGTCTTGGTGGATGTTTACTCCTATTGAGATTTCGGTAGTGTTTGCTTGTCGTGACGATCAGTGAAATGGAAACCTTGTGTCGATTTAATACACGAAAGAATAATTTTAATTGCTTAATTATTGGCTTGTTTTGTTTTTTATTAAGCGCGTCTCACGCTATTGCGAATAAAAAAAATGAGATCTTCGTTCCAATGGATTTGTCGCATTGGTCGAGTGAGTCAAACAAATTTTTCTGTGAATTAAAATCGGAATTTTCCGGGGGGAAGTTTTTCTTCCGTGCGGAGCCTGGCAATAAACTCATGGCGACTCTTGAATATAAAAATAATGAAATAGCGTATCAATCTGCTGGCATTTATATTCAATCACCACCATGGAATAACCATTTTCAGGAGACGTTTGTTGCATCGCATCACCGGATGAGCCGCCAAAGCATGCTGTTTCAGAATGATATTGAGCGGTTACTGAATGCTATGGCACAAGGTCAATGGCTTAATATTCAAGCGCATGCGGGTGAAGTGAACCCTCGTCATTCCGTCAAAAATGCCAACGTGAGTGGGCGGTTTGAACTGCCGATCATTCGAATTAATGCGCCGTTAGAGGCATTTAAGCAATGTCGAAATGCGTTGCCAGGTATGAACTACCAAGACGCACGTACGGTGACGTTAGGCTTTGCGATTGGGCAAACACAGCTGAGCTCCGCTCAGCGCGCAACCTTACGTGATTTTTTAAGTTATCTGGTACTCGATGATGCGGTTACCCATGTGCTGATTGATGGGCATACCGATAGCTATGGACCTAAGTTAGTCAATTTAAAGGTATCGCGCGATAGAGCACAGCAAGTAAGCGATTACTTACAAACCCAAGGGTTGAATGCGAAAAAAATTCAAGTTCGCGCGCACGGTGAACGCTACCCATTAGTCAGTAATAACAGCGCTGAGGGGCGGAATAAAAACCGACGAGTGGTGGTTCGGCTCGTGCGCCGTGATGAAGCCATTTCAATCAAAGAGAGTGTGCCACCAACGATCGGCCCACAAATTCAAGCAACGGCAGTGGTGGAATAAGCTTATGCCGATCCAATTAATTCAGATTCAAGGGTGAACAAGATGAATATTTTGCTGGTGGAGCCCAGTGAGTCGCTTGCGATGCCTGTGATTAACGTACTGCAAGAGGCGGGTTATCAGGTTCGACACGCGCGAACTGGGCGCAACGCGCTGATGATGAAGCCTGCTGCAGTCACTTTAGTCAGTTCTCAGCTGCCAGATATGAGTGTTCGCGAGTGGCTCGCTTGCCATCAAAAGCAAGCGAATGCGGGGGTTGCGATCGCAATTGTGAGTCAAGAGGAAGGCTTATTGGCTGCCGATACAATGAAATCTGGCGCCACCGATTATTTATTGCGTCCCTTTGAGAGTAATCAATTGCTCAGTTTGTTGCGCCGCGTTGAGGCGCTTGAGCGCCCCTTGGCCAATTTGGTGGCAGAATCTTGGCGCAGTAAGCAAGTGTTGCAATTGGCGCATCGTGTCGCGGGTACTGCCGCAAGCGTGTTGATCACTGGGGAATCTGGCACCGGAAAAGAAGTGTTGGCCAAATACGTTCACGAGCATTCACTACGTGCCGATGGTCCGTTTGTGGCAGTAAACTGCGCCGCGATCCCGGAATCTATGCTGGAAGCGGTGCTGTTTGGTCATGTTAAAGGGGCATTCACCGGCGCCGTTCAGTCACAAAGTGGCAAGTTTGAAGAGGCCAATGGCGGCACCATCTTACTGGATGAAATTGGGGAAATGTCACCGGCGGTTCAAGCGAAAATTTTGCGCGTATTGCAAGAGCGTGAAGTGGAGCGGATTGGCAGCCACAAAGCAATTAAGCTCGATATTCGCGTGATTGCTGCGACCAATAAAGATCTGCGTCAAGCGGTGAGTCAAGGGACGTTTCGTGAAGATCTCTACTATCGCTTAGATGTGTTACCGCTGCACTGGCCTCCGCTGCGTGAGCGCCAGGAAGACATTCTGCCGATCAGCCGTTTTTTCATTAATAAGTATCAAGAAGGCAAACGTTGTCAGTTGTCACCCGAGGCGGAATTAGCCTTGGTTGGGTATCACTGGCCAGGCAATATTCGTGAATTAGAGAATGTGATCCAACGTGCTTTGGTGATGCGCCATGGCGATGCGATCACCGCCTTTGATTTGATGCTGCCCAATATGCCTCAAGCTCAGGTAAGCGCGACTGCGCCCTGCGCCAATCCTTCGGCATCTCATATCGAAGCCAAAAAACACGCTGAATTTCAGTTTATTTTAGAGAAACTCCGTCAATTTAGTGGCAACCGTACCAAAACTGCGGATGCACTGGGTGTGACAACTCGCGCGCTGCGTTACAAGCTAGCGGCAATGCGTGAACAAGGTATTGATTTGCAGTCGGCCCTCGAGTCGGCGGCATAATAGAGGATAATCATGGCAACTTCCCCTTTCACTCAAGCAATTGGCGCAGAGCAATTGATGCTCGCCAAAATGGACGCAATGAAGGCGCACGTTGCGCCGCAATTTGTCGTGACGGCAAACCCAATCGACCATCGAATCGAGCCTTCGGTGGCGCCACTCTCTTTTGCCGACGCTGTGAATCGAGTATTGACCCAGGTGAATGCTCATCAATCGCATGCGAGCGACAAAATGACCGCGGTTGAACTGGGTCAAAGTGATGATTTGGTCGGCGCTATGGTCGCAAGCCAAAAAGCCAGCCTCTCATTTGATGCCTTAATGCAAGTGCGTAATAAAGTGGTCGGCGCGGTCGACGAAATTATGAAAATGCCGGTGTGATCATGTCAGAAATGTCGACTCAATTGACCACTCAAACGGTGGCGAATACCGCACCAACCTCAACCTTTTCAGCGACCGAAAGTCCTTGGTTACATAAAGCGAAGCAGCTCTGGTCAAGTAGCCAGCGCAATCTGGTTTTGTCGGCTGTGATGGCGGCAATTGTGGCTGCCATTATTGTGGTCGCGCTTTGGAGCTCATCACAAAGTTTTCGCCCGCTCTATTCGCAGCAAGAACGCTTTGATATTGGTGAAATCGTCTCTGTACTTGAAACCGAAGGCATCGACTACCGTTTGCAAGAGCAAAATGGTCAAGTGCTGGTTCCCGAAGGTGAAGTGGCGCGTATTCGCATGCTGTTGGCCTCAAAAGGGGTCAAGGCCAAATTGCCAACCGGCCTTGAAACACTCAAAGATGAAAGCTCGTTAGGCACGAGTCAATTTATGGAGACCGCGCGTTACCGTCATGGTTTAGAAGGCGAGTTAGCACGCACTATCATTTCGCTCAACGCCGTTAGTAACGCTCGAGTGCATCTGGCAATCCCAAGACAAACGCTGTTTGTACGTCAAAACAGTGAAACTCCATCGGCATCGGTAATGCTTGAAATCAAGCCGGGTGAAGATCTGAAACCCGAGCAAGTTGAAGCGATCATCAACTTGGTGGTGGGCAGTGTGAGCAGTATGAAGCCCGAATCGGTTTCAGTGATCGATCAGTACGGCCGTTTGTTGAGCGCCGATGTTGCCTCGACTGAGTCAGGCAAAGTGAATGCCAAATACCTTGATTACCAAAAAAGTGTTGAAAAACAGATCATTCAACGCGCAGCTGACATGCTAACGCCAATCGTCGGACCGGCTAACTTTCGCGTTCAAGTGGCGGCGGCAATGAACTTTAGCCAAGTTGAAGAAACCCAGGAAATTGTGGATAGCAACCCTGTGGTGCGCAACGAACACACCATTTTGAACAATTCGGTCGATCAAATCGCCCTAGGCATGCCAGGCTCTTTAAGCAATCAACCTCCGGTGACGGGGCAGGCTGCAAATGAGGACAGTACCAACAGTAACGCGCGTTCAGAAACCAATCGTCAGTACGCGGTGGGCAGTAGTGTGCGCCGCACGCAATACCAACAAGGCCAGATTGAAAAACTCAATGTGTCGGTGTTATTGAATACCGCGGCCGCGCCAGACGGCGTGGCGTGGACGGCGGATGAGCAAGCGCAAATCACCGCCATGCTTTCTGATGCAGTCGGGATCACCGCGGCGCGCGGCGACAGTTTGAGCCTCATGAGCTTTAATTTTACCCCGATTGAGATCACCGGTCCGACCGAGTTGCCTTGGTGGCAAGATGCTTCGATTCAACAGCCACTGCGCTACGTGATTGGTGGTATTTTGGGCATTGCGATGATTGTTTTTGTGCTGCGACCTCTGGTGCTCCATTTAACGCAATCAGAGCGCCAGCATGCGACATTGCCTGTGGCGGATGAGCCAGAAGAAATCACCTTTGACAATCTGAAAACGCGTGAAGAGCAAGAACGCGAAGCGACCATCAATCGTCGTCTCTCAGAGAAAGGTATTTCGGTGAGTTCCGGGCTGGATGTGGGCAACGAAATGTTACCACCACCAGGATCGCCACTGGAAATTCAATTGAAACATCTCCAGCTTATCGCTAATGAAGAGCCAGCTCGCGTCGCTGAAATATTAAAACAATGGGTAAATGTGAATGAACAAAGCACAGTTAAAACAGAAACCAGCGCTTGACCATGTTGAGCGAACGGCGCTGGTACTGCTCGGTATGGGCGAAGACGCCGCCGCCAAGGTGCTGCAGCATTTCTCCCGTGAAGAAACGCAACGCGTCACTCGCGCTATGGCGCACTTGAGTGGTATTCAAAGCGACAACGCCAAAGGTGTGATCGCAAAATTTTTTGATGATTTTCGTCGTCACAGTGGCATTCGCGGTGCGTCCAAAGAGTATCTGTCAAACACCTTACGTAAGGCGCTCGGCAACGATTTGGCCAAAGGGTTACTCAACGATCTCTATGGTGATGAAATTCGCAACAATATGCAAAAGCTGCAATGGGTTGAGCCAGAAGTATTGGCGCGATTTATCGCCAATGAGCACCCTCAAATGCAAGCGATTTTCTTGGCGTATTTGCCAGCAGAAAGCTCATCAGCGGTGTTAAAGCATCTGCCAAGCGACTATCACGATGAATTGCTGTATCGCATTGCGCGATTGCAAGACATTGACCATCAAGTGGTATCTGACTTGAACGACTTGATTGAGCGCTGCATTGCTGAGGTCTCGTTAACCCAAGCTGCGCCATTGTCGGGGATTAAGCAGGTTGCGGATATCATCAACCGTTTTGATGGTGACCGAGCCACCTTGATGGAAATGCTTAAATTGCATGATGAGAACGTGGCAAATGAAGTGGAACAGAACATGTTTGACTTCATGGTACTGGGTCGTCAAAGCGAAGAGACACTGGATAAATTGGTACAGCAAGTGCCAATTGAGTTTTGGGCAGTGGCACTGAAAGGGGCCGATATTACGCTGCAACAATCGATTAAGCGTTCGATGCCTCAGCGTATGGCCAAAGCGCTGGAAGATGATATGCAAGCTCGTGGTCCAATTCCGTTAAGCCGCGTTGAAGTCGCGCGACAAGACATCATGGAAATTGTTCGAACCTTGGCCGAATCGGGTGAAGTGGAATTGATGCTGTATCAAGAAGTCACGGTGGAATAAGCAATGAGCAACAAACGCATGACGATTCCCGCGACGGGTTACCGTTTGCATCGGTTTCCTCCCTTGGCTCAGCCAATGGGTGCCCCTGGCGATGCTTTGCTTGATGGTCAATGGCAAGAGAGTGCGCTTGATTTGCAGCAAAAGCTGGAGCAAGGGTTTGCACAAGGTTTAGAGCAAGGCCATCAAGAAGGTTTTCGTCAAGGGGTTGAGCAAGGCAAACAACAGGGCTTGATTGACGGTCAGAAAGAGGGGTTTCAAAGCGGGTTTGTGACGGGCGAACAGGCTGGACGCAAAGAGTTTAATGCCGCTGCAAAGCCGCTAAATGAGCTGTTTACTCAGCTCTCTCGTTGGCAAGCAGAGCGTGAGCAGCAGCAGCGTCACATGATTTGCGAGTTAGTGCAGAAAGTGGCGCAGCAAGTGATTCGCGCCGAGCTGACTTTAATGCCACAACAAATTTTAACCTTGGTAGATGAAACACTAGAGGCATTGCCTGGAAAATCCGAAAAAGTCACGGTTCAACTTAACCCTCATGATTTGGAGCGCATTCGCCAAATTAACCGAGAATTGCCGGCGCATTGGAAGCTGGTGGCCAATAACGAATTGGCGGTAGGCGGTGTGCATCTCGTGACCGAAGATGCTGAAGCCGATGCTGGCTGTGATTCACGTCTGCAAGCGTGCATGGATAATGTGAAACAGCACCTTCTCGATGAGAGCAGCGCAGAGCGTGTCAGCGATCGCCTTGTTGCGGTAGAAGATATCGAAGAGGTTGAGCCAATGCTTGATGACGATCTTAACCCAGCCGAGTCAGAGGCGGTCAATGGCTAACAGCGCCGCGTTTGATACATTATCCGATCGCCTCAATGAGGCGATTGCTTCACTGGAATCGGTGCCGATTGCTCGCGTCACAGGACGGCTTATCAAAGTCAATGGGCTGATGCTCCAAGCCGTTGGTTGCCGTTTCAAATTAGAGCAGCGCTGTTTGGTCGAAACAGCGGAAGGCGACATGATTGAAGCTCAAGTGGTGGGCTTTTCGCATAATGTGGCTTATTTAATGCCAGTGCGCCGATTGGGCGGGCTGTTTGCTGGCGCAAAAGTGATCCCCTTAGAAGGCGATAGCACGGTTCAAGTGAGTCAGCAGTGGCTCGGCCGAGTGGTCAATGGCCAAGGCGAGCCGATTGATGATGGTGCGCCTTTAAAAGGTGGCGACCGAGTGTCATTAGAGCCCAAACCGATTAACCCACTGAAACGTCGTCCGGTAGACGCACCGTTGGATGTGGGTGTGCGCGCAATCAATGGTCTACTGACGGTCGGTAAAGGCCAACGTATTGGCTTAATGGCAGGAAGTGGTGTGGGCAAAAGTGTGCTCATGGGAATGATCACCCAAAATACCGATGCTGATGTGATTGTCGTGGGTCTTATCGGAGAGCGTGGACGCGAGGTGCGCGAATTTGTTGAGCGTAACTTAACCGAGACTGCACGTCGCAAGGCGATTATTATCGCCGCCCCTGCTGATGAGTCGCCGCTGATGCGTTTGCGCGCTACATTATTGTGTCATCGTGTGGCGGAGTATTTTCGCGATCAAGGACAGAACGTGTTGATGCTGATGGACTCGCTGACCCGTTACGCAATGGCGCAGCGAGAAATTGCGTTGTCACTGGGAGAGCCTCCAGCATCGCGTGGTTACCCACCATCGGTGTTCAGCTTGCTGCCGCAACTGCTTGAACGAGCGGGCAATGGTGAGAACCCGAATGGCAGTTTAACCGCCATATATACCGTTTTAGCCGAAGGCGATGACCAGCAAGATCCCGTGGTCGATTGCGCGCGTGCCATTTTGGATGGTCATGTGGTGTTATCACGCCAATTGGCCGAGCAAGGTCATTATCCGGCAATCGATATTAACGCCTCTGTGAGCCGCTGTATGTCGGCCTGCACGCCGAAAGCTCATGGCGTGGTTGCCAATCAATTTCGAGCTATGTTTGCCAATTACGCGCAGGTGAAAGAGCTGTTACCGCTCGGGGCGTATCAGCCGGGGCAAGATCATGAGTTGGATCGCGCCGTCGCGCTCTACCCACAAATGCGCGGTTATTTGCAGCAAAATGTGGATGAGCGCGCTGACTATGCCGCGAGCGTCACCGCATTAGCGCAATTGTTTCAAGGATAATGTGCTAAAGGAGAGTCGATAATGCCGATGAGTGCCAAAATCAAAGCGTGCGATAAACTTCAGCAAGTTGAAACGCAGCGACGCGATCGCGTGGGGCAGCAGTTAGATAATATGCGCCAGCAGCATCGGCATATTGAGCAAAAATTGGTGCAGTTAAGTGCGTTGCGTGACGATAAGCCCCGAGCTCATGCCGAGCAAGGTTTTAATAGCGCCGCGCTGATGAATCACGCTCGTGTTGACCATATGCTGCAAAAATGGGTTGTTCACTCACAACAAGAGCAAGCGGTGCTTGAAGCTCAATGTCACCGAATGCAAAAAGAGCTGTGTCAGCGACAAGCGAAAGTGTTGGGATTGGAAACAACGCTAGAGCGATGGAAAGCGAAGCAAAATTATGAAAAAGCGCGCAAAGAGCAGCGGCATCTTGAAGAGCTGATTAACGCGCGAGTGCGCAAACGGGAATGGTAATTTTGCCGAGCTGATAGAATTTAGCGCCTTATCGCACAATAATCTCGTCTTATTCAGATAAGATTGCGCTAATGTGAACGACTTAATCGTCTTATAATGCGAGCTTGAGTGTCGCCTTGCTGGGTTCAGAATAAGAAATAGCACGCAAAACCCGCACTTCGTACTAAAAGTAGCCACTTGATGCAATTTGCTAAAAAAACTGTTTACAGTGTTGAGCTAGGCCAGTAAGATGCGCCATACCAACGGAGAGATGGCTGAGTGGTTGAAAGCACCGGTCTTGAAAACCGGCGTGCGTTAATAGCGCACCTAGGGTTCAAATCCCTATCTCTCCGCCACATTTCACAAAAAAGCCTCTGCAATCACAGAGGCTTTTTTGTTTCTATTCCATAAGTCGCTTTTCATCGCGCCGCGATGAGTCGTATGCCACTGACGAAATAATAAGATGTTTCATCCGTGGCGTGAGGTCTGGCGATCTGCTTTGGTCAGCCTAGCGACCTTTGGCCGCTAAACACTTTCGCCTTGGGTGATTTGATAGCCCATATCGACAATTGCGGTTTCAATGGTTTCGTCACGCAATCGCGCCAGCAGTAACTCAGCGCTTTTCATGCCGATAGCAAAACGCGGTGTATCGACGCTAGTGAGCTTGGGGCTGATGGTTTGGCCAATGTCCAACGCGTTATACCCTACTACTGCCAATTCTGAAGGTACGGCAATGCCGCGACGCTGCGCGCTCAATAGCGTTCCAATCGCGATGTCATCGTTGGTGCAAAAAATACCATCTAGAGTCGGGTGAGCGTCTAACGCTTGGGTCAAAAGCTGCTCTGCTAGAGAAAAGCTGGAGTGCTCGCCGGTAAGAACATGGATCGGCTCGAGCCCTGCTTCTAACATGGCTTTGTCGTAGCCTTCCATACGCAGCCGAGTACGAGTATCAAGCCGCGCGCCAAAATAAGCAACGGTGCGTTTGCCAGACGCTAAGATCCGCTTGACCACTTGGTAAGACGCGTCGATATGATCAAGTCCCACCGCCATATCAATAGGACGCTTAGGTAACTCCATCGTTTCGACCACGGGAATGCCGGCATTTTTTATCATCTGCAATGTGCGTTTGGTGTGATGGGTTTCGGTGAGGATCAGCCCATCCACTTGATACGCCAGTAACGAAGCAATTTTGTGCTCTTCTTCCTGCGCATCGTAACTAAAGTGCGCCAAAAGGGTTTCATAACCGTGGGCTTTGGTCACCGACTCAATGCCTTGTACAAAAGAGGCGAAAATTTGGTTGGAAAGTGAAGGCAGTAAAATGCCAATCGCTTTGCTTGAGGCCTTAGAGAGCATTGCTGGGGCGCGATTTTCGATATACCCCATCTCTTCAAGGGCTGCGGCGATCTTAAGTCCGGTTTTGTGTGCCACGGCATCAGGGTTGCGCAAATAACGCGATACCGTCATTTTGGTTATGCCAACTTTGTCGGCGACATCTTGCAGTGTCGCTCTATTTTTTTTGTGTCCATTCATTATGGTGGTTGTCCAGTAAATTGCCGCACCACGCAAACAGGTTCAATCCAACGATTGTCGTCAAACGCGTGGCAAGCGGCAGAAATGTTACGAGTAACAGTATACCTGAGTCGAGGTGAGATGCGAATGGACTTAAGTCACGTTAAGGTTTCGCGAGCGTAACGTGAGCTGTTGCACGATGAGACCTGTGACGATCAATAGCAGGCCGAGCAAAGTGGTTGGGTGAATCGTCTCGCCAATAATGGTCGTCAGTAAAATCAGTGAAATAAAGGGAGATGCAAAAATTAAATTACTGATGCGCGCGGTATTTTGGGTTAATTTGAGTGCTGTGAGCCAAAGCACAAAGGTAATGCCCATTTCAAAAATGCCGACGTAGGTGACGGCTAACCAGCCATGTAACGTAATATGTTGCCAAGGGGCGTTTTCATACAGACTGAGCGCAATAGCAAATGGAATCGCCACAATAAAGCCCAGCAATACCGCAATCACAGGATCGGCGCGATTTTTGGTGTTTAAAATCCAATAACTGGCCCAAAGCAAGGTTGAGAGCAGAGCAAGCGCGACGCCAGTCGGGCTGTCAAACTGCAACCCAATCACGTCACCTTGAGTGGCAATCACCACCACGCCAAAATAGCTCAATAGACACGCGAGCCAATCTTGCTTACGAATGGTCTGGCCAAGAAATACCGCGGCCATCAAGGTTAATGTGATGGCCCAGCTGTAATTAATCGCCTGAGCTTGGGAGGCTGGTAACAGAGAGTAGGCTTTGAACAGCACCAGATAATAGGCCAGCGGATTTATCAAACCCAGCAACACAAAATAGCCAGGGTTACGTTTGAATGTGGGGACTATTTGGTTGAATTTCCCTTGCCAAGCACAAACGCCCAATAACGCCAGCGCGGAAACGATACTGGCAATGGTTAACATTTGAATTGGGGTGAATTGCTCAAGGGTTAATTTAAAAGCCGTGGCCACCGTTGACCACAGTAAAACGGCGGCAAGACCAAAACCTAACGCGCGGCGTTCGTTCATATTTCCTCAATATTATCGGCAGATCTTATGTGGCCGCTAGTGTATATCCGTTCTACTTGAAGCGGCAGCGCTTTCCATGACAAAGTCAGGGGCTGACTCTCACAAACCTCATCACACAGTTTATCTATGCTCACGAAGTGTTCAAAGGCTTTGCTCGTTTGCTGCCTATCTGCAACGTTAAGTTGTTTGGGTATTGGGGAGCTTATTTCTGTCATCAAACTGGACATTTATCCAGTGTCCTAATACCATCAATCAGAATAAATCACTGCTCTAAAGCCTTATTATGCAATGGATTCTTGAAAACCAATCGTTTTTTATCGCCTTACTCAGTGGCGTGTTCTCTGCTTGTGTGTCCGGTTGGTGGGTTAAGCAAAAAATGAACCTAGAGAACCAGCTATTGAATCAACAGCTTGGCGCGCAGGCGGCGGCGCATGACGCTCAATTGAGCCAAGTTGAGCGAGCGCTGAGTGAGGCGCAAGCGGAGTTGGATGAACTGGACACTGAGCGCGACAAATCGGCATTTGAATTGAAACAAGCGCACGGTAAATTGATGGCCGCCATGGAAAAGTTGCGCTATTTCGACGCATTAAAGCAAGAACGCCAGGCGTATCTCGATGAGCTTACTGAACTGAAAGCGCAAAAATCGAGCCTTGAAACCGCGCTGCGTGAACAGCAGCGTCATCATAGCCAACTTGATGAAGTGCAGCAGGAAAAAATGGCGTTGCTCACCAGTGCAGAGACGCGGCTGACTCAGCAGTTTGAGCAGTTGGCCAATCGTCTGTTTGACGAAAAGACCGCGAAAGTCGATGTGCAAAATCGGCAAAGTTTAGAGCGTCTGCTCTCACCATTAAAAGAGCAGCTAGATGGGTTTAAAAAGCAGGTAAATGACAGTTTTGGCCAAGAAGCGAAAGAGCGTCATACCTTGGTGCATGAGCTGAAAAACTTGCAGCGTCTTAATGAACAGATGGCCCGTGAAGCGCTCAACTTGACGACGGCGTTAAAAGGCGACAATAAACAGCAAGGAAACTGGGGCGAAGTGGTGCTTGCCCGCGTGTTAGCCGAGTCCGGATTGCGCGAAGGGCATGAGTATCATACTCAAGTGAATTTGCAAAATGAGGCAGGAAAACGCTATCAACCGGATGTGGTGGTCCACTTGCCTCAAAATAAGCAGGTGGTGGTCGATTCAAAAATGGCGTTGGTCGCGTATGAACGTTATTTTCATGCAGAGTCGGATCAAGAACGCGAGCGAGCGTTAAGCGAGCATTTGCTGGCTTTGCGTACCCATATTAAAGGGTTGAGCCAGAAAGATTATCATCAGCTTAAGGGCATTCGTTCATTGGATTACGTTTTGATGTTTATTCCGGTTGAACCCGCGTTTCAATTGGCGATTCAGGCCGATCCTAGTTTGGTTCGTGATGCGCTTGAGCACAACATCATTTTGGTGAGTCCGACGACCTTGCTGGTTGCACTGAGGACCATTGACAATTTGTGGCGTAATGAGCGTCAGAGCCAAAACGCGCAAGTGATCGCTGAACGCGCGAGTAAGCTTTATGACAAACTGCGCCTGTTTATTGATGATATGGTGCAGCTTGGCGCGACATTAGACAAAGCCAATCAAAGTTACCAAGGCGCAATGAATAAACTGGCGACCGGGCGCGGTAATGTGATTCGTCAAGCTGAACAATTTCGTGAGCTTGGGGTGGAAATTAAGCGGCCGATTGATGTTGATTTAGCGCAGTTGGCGGCGCAGGGAGAAGATGAATCGATTCCCGTCTCCTTAATGAAGGAAAACGTCGCAAGCGACCTCAATCGAGAGTAAGGCTATGTATTAGGCCAAATCCTCAAGACGCAGACATCCCACCATGAATCGAGTAAACTAAGCCACCATCGCTGGCTCGCCATCAAGTGAGCACAGCTGAGGATTTGCGTATCGCGTTTTAGTGCCAAGGTTTGGCCACTTTATCGAGGAAGAGGAATTTTAATGACGGACAGCAACGCGCAAGCGACCACTATCGCGCCGGAAACCACCCATTTTGGTTTCAGCACGGTGGCCAAAGATGAAAAAGTCGCCAAGGTCGCGCAGGTGTTTCATTCGGTTGCCGCGAAATATGACATCATGAACGATTTGATGTCAGGGGGCATTCACCGGTTGTGGAAGCGTTTCACCATTGATTGTGCGGGCGCGCGCCCAGGTCAGCGCATTTTAGACTTAGGCGGTGGTACGGGCGATCTTACCGCGAAATTTTCTCGCATTGTTGGTGACCAAGGCCATGTCGTATTGGCCGATATTAATAATTCGATGCTCAACGTGGGGCGCGATAAATTGCGTGATAATGGCATTGTGGGTAATGTTCACTACGTACAAGCTAACGCAGAAGAGCTGCCATTTCCCGATAATTACTTTGACGCTATCACGATCAGTTTTTGCCTGCGTAACGTGACAGACAAAGACAAAGCGCTCAGTTCTATGTATCGCGTGCTCAAGCCTGGCGGCCGTCTGCTGGTCTTGGAGTTTTCAAAGCCGATCTTGGCCCCGTTATCCAAAATTTATGATACCTATTCGTTTCATATTCTGCCTAAAATGGGAGAGCTGGTGGCCAACGATGGCGACAGCTACCGCTACTTGGCTGAGTCGATTCGCATGCACCCCGATCAAGAGACATTGAAAGCCATGATGGAGCAAGTGGGCTTTGAGCAGACAACTTACTTTAATCTGACGGGTGGAATTGTTGCATTGCATCGAGGTTATAAATTCTAGGAGACATGATGCCTTTTGATCCCTTAGTCACAGCCGTGGTAGAAACCACACTGAATACGTTATTGCGTGATGATCCTGAATTGATGCGGCGTTTAGCGCGATTGCGTGGCAAGGTGATCCAAGTGCATCTCAAAGAGTGGCAAAAAAGCCTCACTTTCGTTTTTAGTCAGCAAGTGGATGTGCTTGCGCATTATGAAGGCGAGCCAGATTGTTATTTGGCGCTCTCTCTCTCAGTCTTGCCGCAATTGCGCGATCAAGCGAACATTACGCAGCTTATCAAGCAAGATAAACTGGAATTGACCGGTGATATTCAACTGGCCCAATCTTTTTCACGGTTGCTGCATGATGCAAAGCCTGATCTCGAAGAGTGGCTTTCCCGCGTCACAGGCGATGCACTAGCACATACCTTAGTCGGTAGCGCAAAACAATTTGCGCGCCATATCCGTCAGCGTCAGCAGCAGCATCAGTCGCATTTGGCTCAAGTGTTGGTGGAAGAGTGGCGCATCGCTCCTGGTCCATTAGAAGTGGCCCATTTTTGTGATGAAGTGGACGCCTTACAAAGTCAAACCGCCCACTTACAGGCGCGCCTCGACCGCTGGCTGGATACCCCATGACCCCGACCGAAATCAAACGTCTCTATCAAATCATTAAGGTCCAACTTGAATATGGTCTTGATGAGCTTTTGCCGACGCATGAACTGACGAAATTGCCCCAATGCTTGCGTCGAGGGCTGTTTTGGATCAAAAACAAGCATCCAGAAAAGCCGCTGGGAGAGCGATTACGTTTAGCACTACAAACATTGGGGCCGGTCTGGATAAAATTTGGCCAGATGATGTCAACGCGACGGGATCTGTTTCCGCCCCACATCGCCGATCCGCTAGCGCTGTTACAAGACCAAGTCGCCCCCTTTGACGGTGAACTTGCTAAGCAGCAGATGGAGCTGGCGCTCGGCGGACCACTAGAGACCTGGTTTGATGATTTTGATATCGTCCCGCTGGCATCAGCGTCGATTGCTCAAGTGCATACCGCCAAATTAAATACCACAGGGCAAGAGGTGGTGTTGAAGGTGATTCGCCCCGACATTCGTCCGGTGATTGATGCTGATCTGAAGTTAATGCAGCGAATGGCGCGGATCATTGCCTCAGCACTACCAGCGGCTCGCCGTTTGAAACCGGTTGAAGTGGTGCGTGAATATGAAAAAACGCTACTCGACGAGTTGGATCTGCGTCGTGAGGCTGCAAACGCGATACAACTTCGTCGCAATTTTGAGAATAGTGAGGAGTTGTACGTTCCTGAGGTGTTTCCTGATCTCAGTAATCAAACTGTCATGGTTTCTGAGCGAATATATGGCATCCAAGTTTCTGATATTGAAGGCTTGGTTGCTAATGGCACCAACATGAAACTGCTGGCGGAACGCGGTGTGAGTGTGTTTTTCACTCAGGTGTTCCGTGATAGCTTTTTTCATGCGGACATGCACCCAGGGAATGTGTTTGTGAAGCCAGATCACCCGCACAACCCGATGTGGATTGGGCTTGATTGTGGCATCGTCGGGTCTTTAAATAGCGCGGATAAGCGTTATTTAGCAGAAAACTTTTTGGCGTTTTTTAATCGAGACTATCGCAAAGTCGCCGAACTTCATGTGGATTCTGGCTGGGTTCCGGCAGACACTAATATTAATGAGTTTGAATTTGCTATTCGCATGGTGTGTGAACCGATTTTTGCTAAGCCACTGTGTGAGATCTCGTTTGGCCATGTGCTGCTTAACCTTTTTAATACCGCGCGGCGGTTTAACATGGAAGTGCAACCACAATTGGTTTTGCTGCAAAAGACGCTGCTTTACGTAGAAGGGTTAGGGCGTCAGTTGTATCCACAGTTGGATTTGTGGGCCACAGCCAAACCGTTTTTGGAAACTTGGTTGATGAACCAAGTTGGACCTGCCGCGCTGGTAAATGGCATTAAGGAGCGCGCCCCTTTTTGGGTTGAGAAGTTGCCGGAGCTGCCGGAGTTACTCTATGACAGTTTGCAGCAAGGCAAGGCAATGAATCAAAGGTTCGATGCGTTTTATCAGGGCTATCGAGCGACAAAACGCCGCCAAGGTCTGGGGCAGTTTTTGTTTGGCGTTGGGGCGACGGGCGTTGTATGCTCCGCGATATTGGTGACGAATGGGTTTATTTCGTCCGCGCTGGTGGCGGTGTCTGTCAGTGTCATTGTGTGGTTATTAAGTTGGCGAGCGTATCGCTTTTAAGTAGCGCTGGCTTTGTGAGTTTTTTTCAACCCCGAGGTAGAGAAAATGGGTGGTATTAGTGTTTGGCAACTGTTGATCATTGCCGTTATTGTGATTTTGCTGTTTGGTACGAAAAAGCTGCGTGGGATCGGTGGCGATCTCGGTGGCGCGGTGAAAGGGTTCAAAAAAGCGATGAGCGATGACGAACCTGCGAAAAAAGACGCGGAAAAAGACGCGGATTTTGAGCCAAAAAGTCTTGAGCAGCAAAATCAGCAAGCGGCGTCAACTGACGCGAAAAAAGACAAAGAGCAGGCGTAATCCGTGTTTGATATCGGTTTT
This sequence comes from Vibrio agarilyticus, assembly GCF_012641465.1. Lineage (GTDB taxonomy): Bacteria > Pseudomonadota > Gammaproteobacteria > Enterobacterales > Vibrionaceae > Vibrio > Vibrio agarilyticus. Next base: position 78,673 of record NZ_JABAIK010000011.1, on the reverse strand, counting down.
TGGGAACTGGTATTGATCTCCGTTGTGGGATTGGTTGTCTTGGGGCCGGAGCGCTTGCCTCATGCAATTCGCAGTGTGACGCGGTTTGTCGGCGCGGCAAAGAATATGGCAAACAGTGTCAAGGATGAGCTGGCTCATGAGCTGAAAGTTCAAGAGCTGCAAGAGAACTTACGCAAAGCTGAGCAGATGGAAATGCACGATCTTTCTCCAGATCTGCAAGCCTCTGTCGATGAGCTTAAACGTGCCGCGCAAACCGTTCAACGGCCATATGCTACAGCCGAAAACAAGGTGAGCGAGACATCTGCGGAAAACGTGTCACAGCCGAATGTTGCTGAGTCAAAGTCAAGTTCGCCTAACGCTGACGACGCTTCAGTTGCGAGAGCGTCAGCGTCTGAAGCTGGCTCTAGCGCCTCGACGCCACCATCATCAAAATAGCCTTTTGGTCTCTTTGATGAGTTTTCAATGCCAGGCACACTGATAAGCCACGTTTAACGTGGCTTTGTTGTTAGTATATCCAAACGACGCTGCCGTTTTAAGTGGGTCGAGTATATACCCGCTTTACTCTAAGTTGTTTTGGTATAACACAATCGATTGTGATTATTTATAGTATTAATGAGGTTTACCGATGTCTTCTGTTGAGCAGACGCAGCCTTTGATCAGTCATCTTCTTGAGCTTCGTAACCGACTGTTACGCGCTATTGCTGCGGTGGTGGTGGTGTTCTTATGTTTGATCTATTTCTCAAATGATATTTATGAATTTGTCTCTGCACCGTTAGTCGATAGATTGCCCGAAGGGGCGACGATGATTGCGACAGATGTTGCTTCGCCGTTTTTTACGCCACTGAAGTTGACCTTAATTATGTCAACGTTTGTCGCAGTGCCATTTATTTTGTATCAGGTATGGGCGTTTGTGGCTCCCGGTCTGTATAAACACGAGCAGCGACTGATCATGCCCCTAATGTTTTCCAGTTCACTGCTGTTTTATTGCGGTGTGGCATTTGCGTATTTTGTTGTTTTTCCCTTGGTATTTGGTTTTTTCACCGCAATTTCGATTTCGGGGGTGGAAACGGCGACGGATATAGCCAGTTACCTTGATTTCGTATTGGCACTGTTTATGGCATTTGGCATTGCTTTTGAGGTGCCAGTCGCGATCATCTTATTGTGCTGGACTGGTGCGACAACACCACAAAGTTTACGTGAAAAACGTGCGTACATTATCGTCGGTGCCTTTGTCGTTGGTATGCTTTTAACCCCACCCGATATCATTTCTCAGACATTATTAGCTGTACCCATGTGGCTATTGTTTGAAGTGGGTTTGTTTTTTACTCGCTTTTACACGCCAAGAGCAGACTCTGAAGGCGAGTTAGAAGAGTAATCACGATTTGTGATAAAAAAGAAAAGCCAAGGCAATTGCCTTGGCTTTTCTTTTTTATCTTTCTTGCAGAAGAAAGATTTACCTAATCGTAATTATCTCTCCACAAGATTGGCAGCGATAAACGGCTTTAACCCCGGTTATTTTATGCCATATATTTCGATGTTGACGTTGAAGTTGCTTATTGCATTGACACATTTTTTCATGGCTCTTATTAATTCAACGGGCGACATCGTAGATTACAAAATTAAAATAGCCAATGAATTAGTGTGACATTCGTGCAGTTTTTTGATCTAAATTAACCAATCTGAGTGATTTTAATTCAAATTGGCTGTCTTTCTTATTGACTATTTGATTATTAATTAATGTCAAAGTTATCATTTATTAATGAGCGAGGTCTATTTATAAATTTTTAAGCCTGTTGGTGCTATTTATGCGTTTTGTTATTTTGTAAATGACATCGAAAATAGATGAATTTGATAGAGAGTAATAACGGTCAGATGAAACATGCGAAAGGATATGCTCTTTTTACTTGAAACTCTAAGGCGTTTTACTGACTCTGACAAACCTAATTAGATAGGTTTTCCTATACTTAGAGGATTCGTTTTTTTACCGCTTAGCTGTGCGAAAAGTTATTTGGATATAAAGGTGTTCAATAAATAATATATTTATTAAATGGAGAAAAATGGGTGGTCGATGAAGCTTGAGCAAAATACACGGTATGGTAGGCGCGGTGTCTGTTCATGGGTAACACCGCGATAGGTATATATCCGTCCTACTTGAAGTTGCAGCGGTGTTGGCTGGCTCTCGCAAACCTCATCACATGTTTGTCTATGCTCAGAGGCTTTGTTCGTTTGCCGCCTACCTGCATCTCCAAGTTGTTTGGGTATAGCTATCCGTCTGGCTAGTGTAAGTCGAACTCGAACCGTTCATGAAAACTCATGCAAAACGATCTATTTTACCTTAACGAATTGACCACAGCTTTTGCAGCGGTAAGTGGCTTTAATTCCGATTATTTTTTGCCAAAAGCTACGGTGACAGCGCTCGAGTTGACCCTGATGCTTACACATAATGACAGTCCTATTGTTAGAGTAAAATTTCTAACACGGATTATTTGATCGTTTTTTGCTCGAGCCAATGGTGAATTGTGATCTTGTGTCAAAAGTGCGAATAGCTTGTCAAAAATAGCTTGCTAATTGAGGTTAAACAGCGACTTTGCGTTGTGATTGGTTACTTTAATCACCTCTGCTACGCTCAGTTGGGTGAGCTCTGCGACACGAGCTGCCACTAGCTCTGTGAAGCTTGGCTCATTACGTTTGCCTCGGTGTGGTACGGGCGCTAAATAGGGACAATCGGTTTCCAGTATTAACGTATTGAGATCCAAATGAGGCAACACCTTATCCATTCCGCCATTTTTAAACGTACTCACTCCGCCAATACCGAGATGAAATCCGAGGTCGGTGATCGCGTTTGCCTCATCAACACTACCACCAAAGCAGTGAAAAACGCCTTTGAGTTGACCATCTTGCTGTTGACGCAGCAGCGCTAATGTTTCGCTCATCGAATCACGAGTGTGGATCACCACGGGAAGCGCAAGTGCTTTCGCCCAATTGAGCTGCTCAATAAAAGCCCACTCTTGTTCGGCTTGATATTGCTTGTCCCAGTAAAGATCAATGCCAATTTCGCCTACCGCAATAAAGTTATGGCGCTCAAACCAAGGGTACAGCGTCGCCAAGGTTTGCTTGACATTGGAGTCAACGTAGCAAGGGTGCAGCCCTAGCATTGAACGGCACAGTTCTGGGTAGGCTGCTTCTGTCGCAAGCATTGGCGCAAGTGAGTCTAAGTCGATGTTGGGCAGGAGAATTTTTTCAATACCTGCTGCTTGAGCGCGAGCCACGACCGCATCACGATCATGGTTAAATTCACTGGCATAAAGGTGGGCATGGGTATCAATCATGGTAGGCACTCTTAGAGGATTCATCGTGGTGATGATACGGTATTGCGCGTTAGGGGTCGAATTGGAATTGATTTCCTTACGACGAACCCCTGCAACTTCAAGTACGAAGGGTATAGGTATATGATAATGCGTCTTTCGGTTACTTTGCTAAGGAGCACTCCGTGTCTGTTGCCATTCAAGGTCCTTTTCCGGCGCGCCGCATGCGCCGTATGCGTAAACATGATTTCAGCCGTCGTCTGATGGCAGAGAACCAGCTTTCGGTTAACGACTTAATTTACCCCATGTTTGTACTTGAGGGAGAGCAACGCCGTGAGTCCGTTGCATCCATGCCAAATATTGAACGTTTATCCGTTGATTTGTTAGTTGAAGAAGCGCGTTATTTAGCGCAATTAGGGCTGCCTGCCATTGCGCTGTTTCCCGTGGTGGAGCAAGAGGCAAAAAGTCTTTGTGCCAGTGAAGCCTTTAATCCTAATGGGTTGGTTCAGCAAGCCGTGCGCGCGCTCAAAGCGGCCGTTCCGGAACTGGGCATAATCACTGACGTGGCATTAGATCCGTACACGACCCACGGACAAGATGGCATTATTGATGAGAGTGGTTACGTATTAAACGACGAAACAACGGATGTATTGGTACGCCAGGCCCTTTCGCACGCAGAGGCAGGTGCAGATGTGGTTGCGCCGTCCGATATGATGGATGGTCGAATTGGCCGCATTCGTAACGCGTTGGAACAAGCGGGTCATATCCATACACAGATCATGGCGTATTCAGCCAAGTATGCGTCGAATTATTATGGTCCGTTTCGAGATGCGGTTGGTTCGGCCAGCAATCTCAAAGGCGGTAATAAAAAGAATTATCAGATGGACCCAGCCAATAGCGATGAAGCTTTGCATGAAGTCGCGCTCGACATCAATGAAGGGGCAGACATGGTAATGGTTAAGCCTGGAATGCCTTACCTTGATGTGGTTTACCGAGTTAAAACCGAGCTTAAGGTGCCGACGTTTGCTTACCAAGTTTCTGGTGAATACGCGATGCACAAAGCGGCGATTCAAAATGGCTGGCTCAAAGAGCAAGAAACGGTATTGGAATCGTTACTGTGCTTCAAACGTGCTGGTGCCGATGGTATTTTGACCTATTTTGCAAAAGACGTTGCGCAGTGGTTAGCCCATGAAAATGCTCAACTCGCCCACGTGTTAAAGGCGTCGGAATAATGATGCCTTCGGCTTCAACGGAGATTGTCATCCGTGATGGTCAACTGAATGAAGTTGTCGCTTTGGTCGCACAAATCGATGAATTTGCTAATAAAGAAAGTGAAGCCTCATTAGCAGAGCGATTACAGAACCGTAAGTATCTGCTGCGTGTGGCGGAATATCGCGATCAAACGGTGGGGTTCAAAATTGGCTATGCACTGGATGATAAGACGTTTTACAGCTGGTTTGGTGGGGTGGTTCCACAAGCGAGAAAATTAGGTGTCGCACAACGCTTATTGGACGATCAGGAGCAGTGGTTACGAGCGCGTGACTACCGTCAGGTGCGGGTAAAATCACGTAATCGCTTTCCGGCAATGCTGCGGCTGCTAATTAAAAATGGTTATCAAATTGAGCAGCTTGAAGCGAAAGAGTCTTTAATCGAGACGCGGCTTCATTTTGTCAAAACGCTGAAATGTGGGCATGACGACATTAAATGAGAAAAAATCTCATTTAATGCTTGATTATTAAGTGATAATGATTATTATTAGCCTGTCGGCGGGGCATGCAATTGGCCTTATCCGCTTGTTATTACATATCAGTAAAAATAGGCGATAGAACTAAGATGTATGGCTTCGTAGACACGACATTGCTCACATTGCTTCCAGTGTATTTATAGCTTGAAGGCAAAATAACGAGATTGAGATGAAGTCGTTGAGTGTCTCAGTCACCACAATGCGATTTGTGGCACTTATTTTTGCTTTTCTCTTATGCTAGGCGACATCTTTGATGTCGCTTTTTTATTCGTTTTTTTTATTAATGGTAAACTTTTTGTCCACAATCCATGATTGGCAAAAGATCTTCTCTTGATCTGTTGATCTTAAAACTAACACATAAAAAACAATCATTTAGTTATGTGTTTGTGCACAATTGCATCAGGTGAATAACCAGTGGATAAATATTATAAACAGAGTTATCCACAAATTTGTTGCGCAAGTCTAGCAAGCTTTGGTCTCTCACTGATCAGCCAATCATCATATGGTTAACCTGAAATCACTTTCATTTGGAGCGGGTATAGATCCCTCTAACGACTCATGGCATCCTTAGCGACTACCTTTGTATACAGTGGACTACAAGTTTATGGTCAGGATCCCAGACAACCCGCTCATTCTTATTGACGGTTCTTCTTATCTTTATCGCGCTTTTCACGCTTATCCGGAAACCATGAGTAATGGCGAGATCCCGACGAATGCAGTGTACGGTGTGGTTAATATGTTGCGTAGTATGATGCGTCAATTCGCCTCAGATCGTATGGCGGTGATCTTTGATGCGAAAGGCAAAACGTTCCGTGATGACATGTACCCTGACTATAAAGCCAACCGACCGCCAATGCCGGATTTATTACGGTGCCAAATTGAACCTCTTCATGAGGTGATTCGAGCTATGGGCTTGCCACTGATTTCAATCCCAGGTGTTGAAGCTGATGACGTGATAGGCACGCTTGCCCGCCAAGCATCTGCACAGGGGATGCCTGTGCTTATCAGTACCGGTGATAAGGACATGGCGCAGTTAGTGGATGAGAACGTTACCCTGATCAACACTATGACCAATGTGGTATTGGATCGCGAAGGTGTGATTGAAAAATTTGGCATACCGCCAGAGCTTATCATCGACTACCTCGCCTTGATGGGCGATAAAGTGGATAACATTCCAGGCGTCCCCGGTGTTGGCGACAAAACAGCAACGGCGCTGCTTCAGGGCATTGGTGGGCTGAGTACTCTGTATGAACGTCTTGATGATATTGCCGCTCTTGGGTTTCGCGGTTCAAAAACCATGGCGAAAAAATTGTTGGATAATCAATCCAATGCGGAATTGTCCTATCAATTAGCGACGATCAAGTTGGATGTCGAGTTATCACAAACGCCAGACTCATTGCTCAAAACCACGCCGGATCGCGATGCTTTGATTCAGAGCTTTAGTAAGCTGGCCTTTAAATCATGGCTGAACGAGTTGCTCGAAGGTGGGACTGGGGTGATTGATGCCGTGGAAAAATCGGCTAATTCTCGGGCAAATGACAGTACTAAGAGCAACGTGACGAGCCAAGCGGCCACGATAGATCGCAGTCAGTATCAAACCATTTTGACGCAATCTGAATGGAAGATTTGGCTGGAGAAGTTAGCCCAAGCTGATTTAGTCGCACTTGATACAGAAACCGATAATCTTGATGCGATGATCGCAAACTTAGTGGGAATCTCATTTGCCGTGGGTGAAGGTGATGCGGCTTACCTTCCACTGAGCCATGATTACATCGATGCACCAGAACAATTGTCACGCGATGATGTGTTAACTCAGTTAAAACCTTGGCTTGAGGACACGCAGGCGCATAAAGTGGGTCAAAACCTCAAATATGATGCGGAAATATTCGCGCGCTATGGCATTACGTTGCGCGGCATTGCCCATGACACCATGCTCGAATCTTATGTACTCAACAGCGTTGGTGGCAAACATGACATGGACAGCATGGCATTACGCTACCTTCAACACAGTTGCATCTCTTTTGAGCAAGTGGCAGGTAAAGGCAAAAATCAACTTACCTTTAATCAAATTGAGCTAGCCCAAGCTGCCGCTTATGCTGCGGAAGATGCCGACGTCACCTGGCGTTTGCATCAGCATCTTCAGAGCCAGCTGGAACAGACCCCAAGTTTGTGTTCTGTCTATCACGATATTGAAGTGCCACTGGTTCCCGTGCTGGTGCAAATGGAACGCACTGGTGTTTTGATTGACGACATGAAACTGTCTGCGCAATCACAAGAGATCGCGTTGCGATTGGATGAGCTGGAACAAAAGGCGTTTGAGGCGGCGGGTGAAACGTTCAATATGAATTCACCTAAACAGCTTCAGGCGATCCTCTTTGAAAAAATGGGTCTACCTGTCGTCAAAAAAACACCGTCTGGAACCCCTTCTACCAATGAAGAGGTGCTGCAAGAACTGGCATTAGATTATCCGCTGCCCAAATTAATCTTGGAGTATCGTGGGTTGGCCAAACTCAAATCGACCTACACAGATAAGCTGCCACGAATGATCAACCCAGAAACCGGTCGTGTGCATACCTCTTATCATCAAGCGGTCACTGCGACGGGGCGCCTTTCATCAACCGATCCAAACTTACAAAATATTCCTATTCGTAATGAAGAGGGACGTCGTATACGCCAAGCGTTTATTGCGCCACAAGGTTATAAGATTTTGGCGGTGGACTATTCGCAAATTGAATTGCGCATCATGGCGCATCTATCTGGTGACCAAGCTTTGTTAGATGCCTTTACTCATGGCAAAGATATTCATGCGGCAACTGCCGCTGAAATCATGGGAGTACCACTAGAGCAGGTGACGAGTGAACAGCGTCGTCGCGCTAAGGCAGTCAACTTTGGCTTGATTTACGGTATGAGCGCATTTGGGTTGGCAAAACAGCTGGGTATACCACGTGGCGAAGCCCAGCGTTATATGGACACCTATTTCGAACGCTATCCAGGTGTTATGCGTTATATGGAAGAGACGCGTAGCCAGGCCGCAGAGAAAGGTTATGTTGAGACTATTTTTGGTCGCCGTCTGCATTTGCCCGAAATTCAGTCACGTAATGCGATGCGTCGCAAAGGGGCAGAGCGCGCTGCCATTAATGCGCCAATGCAAGGCACTGCCGCTGACATCATCAAAAAAGCGATGATATTAGTCTCAGATTGGATTAACGCTGAAGGTGCTGGCCGGGTGAAACTTTTGATGCAGGTGCACGATGAATTGGTGCTGGAAGTCAAACAGGAAGACTTGCACGAAATTGAAAGTAAAGTACAGGATTTGATGGAATCTGCGGCAAATTTGAGCGTTCCATTAGTGGCTGAGGCAGGGCATGGTGACAACTGGGATCAGGCACACTAGACATTTTTAATTCAAATTTGGTCAATTAACATGAGCCAGCACACAAGTGCTGGCTTTTTTATCAGCAAAAGCGGATCTGCTTCACATCGTGGTTTTTTGTTGTTTAGATGAATCGAAATGAAAAAATACTACAGAAAGTGGTTGCATTTATGACCAAATGTTGTACATTTAAAGACGTAGGGTACAGAGGTAAGATGTTCTATCTTTCAGACCTTTTGTTTCACGTTATTGGATTAGGCTGATTCAGCCGCCCCAGTCAGGATGTTTGACTGGGGCGTTTTTTCTTGTGGCAAAGAAAATTTTAAATCATTAAATTCATGCTGTTGAATAGACCAATGACACTGCTATTATTTCTCTTCCTCTTTTTTATTGCACTGCCCCACTTGGTCGGGATTACGCATTTGTGATGTCAATGCGCAGAGGTTTCTTCGCGTGTTATTGAATCTCAAAAACAAAACCAAATTTCACAATCTGTAATTTAACTTCATTTATCTAACAAATTAGATTGAGATCATCGAGATGAGACGGGTGAAACGCGCTTACAATACAATGGGGTGAGTAATAGTAATAAGCGCGTTAAAGTGGATTCGATGGAAAGGATTACTCGTCAGCTGCCGCGTCTTCGTCAAGTGTTAGCATAGGGGCGAACCAGCTATCGAGCTTCGCGCGCAAGTGATCAACGCCAATGCCATTGTGAGATGAGAAGAGATCAACCGCCACATCGCCACCAAACGTGGCCGCCATATCACGCACTTTGAGTAACGTTGCTTTACGGGCGCCACTTTTGAGTTTGTCGGCTTTCGTTAGCAGCACTTGCACCGGAATGCGACTTTCAATCGCCCAGCGCACCATCTGTTGGTCGAGATCTTTCATTGGATGGCGAATGTCCATCAGCACCACTAACCCCTGCAGCGATTGACGCTTTTGCAAGTATTCACCCAACGATTTTTGCCACTTTAACTTCATTTCAATCGGAACCTGAGCAAAACCATACCCAGGCAAGTCGACAATATGACAGTGGTCGTGGACTTTAAACAGGTTAATAAGTTGAGTGCGTCCCGGCGTTTTAGAGGTTTTCGCAAGGTTTTTTTGGTTGGTCAGGCGGTTGAGCGCACTTGACTTACCGGCATTTGAGCGACCTGCGAAAGCCACTTCAATACCGTGATCTTCCGGCATGTGGCGAATATCAGGGGCGCTAGTAATGAAATGCGTGTTTTGGTAATGAATTTTTACGCTCAATGTTAACTCCATCTCGACTTTGTGTAGTCGATTGATTACTTTTTTGTGAATTTGTGTAAAATAACTGTGCTCGGCATGAGGTCGCCTATTATACCATGAGTGCTTGTGACGTGTTCAACTTCTGTTGTTATGAAGCACGCGGTAAAGAGTCGATTCAGCTGCTCGGCACTGTGGTACTGGAAGCTTAATAATTATAATGGAATGTCATGAAGAAATTAGCGCTAATTTTGAGCCTGCTCGCCAGCTGCTCAGTATGGGCTCAAGGAAATATCGAGGCTGGCAAAGTCAAATCACAAACCTGTGTTGCGTGTCATGGAGCTGATGGCTCAAGCAGCATTCTTCCCACTTACCCTAAATTGGCGGGTCAGCATGCCGGTTATCTGCAAAAACAGCTGCAAGACTTTAAGTTAGCCATGGCCACATCAGGTAAGCAAGGCCGCAACGATCCCGTCATGGGTGGCATGGCAATGCCATTAACTGAGCAAGATATTGCCGATCTTGCAGCTTACTACGCATCATTGCCGATTTCCGAAAACACCACCCCAGACAATGCCGTTGAGATTGGCGAGGTGTTGTATAACGCCGGTGACTCTGAGCGCGGCATCACGGCTTGTATCGCCTGTCATGGCCCTCGTGGTAACGGCACGTCTCTGTCGGGTTTCCCCAAAATTTCTGGACAAAATGCTGAGTATATCGAAGCCCAGCTGGTCAAATTTCGTGATGGTAGCCGAGGTAATGACATGAACGCGATGATGCGTGATGTGGCGAAAAAATTGAGTGATGACGATATCGCCATTTTGTCGGCTTATGTTGGTGGTTTGCACTAAAATAACGTGCAAAACAAGTTGAGCAAAAAGCGGCGATAATTTTTCGCCGCTTTTTGCGTTTTTATCTTCGAAGGTATTAGACTTTTTTTCGAAATTGATGAAAAAATCAGCAAAGAGACTGCCCTCGCGAGCCACTTTCTGGTATGTTGCGCTTCCCCCGAGTAAAGGAAGTTTTTATGTCTGCGTGTCCATTATGTCATCACGTTGATATTACGCCGTTTTATCGTGATAAGCGCCGTGATTACTTGCAGTGCACGCGTTGTCATTTGGTCTTTGTTCCTGAGTTTCAGCGCCTAGACGCTCAAACCGAAAAAGCCCATTATGATTTGCATGAAAATAACGCAGAGGATGCGGGTTATCGTCGGTTTTTAGCGCGCTTGGCTACGCCACTGAGCGAGAAATTGGGTGAGAACGCAACGGGATTGGATTTTGGCTGTGGCCCAGGTCCAACGTTATCTGTGATGTTGGAAGCACTTGGCCACCGTGTGGCACTGTATGATATTTATTATCATCCTGATCGCGCCGCACTCGACAAAACGTACGATTTTGTCACTGCCACAGAGGTGATTGAACACCTTTATCAACCCGATATTGTGTGGCAACAATGGTTAAATTTAGTGAAGTCAGGCGGTTGGCTTGGACTGATGACCAAAATGGTTATCGACGCTGAGGCGTTTGCCAACTGGCACTACAAAAATGATCCGACTCACGTGATCTTTTTCAGTCGTGCCACCTTTGCCTTTCTTGCCGAGCGCGATAAGCTCGAACTTGAATTTATTGGTAATGATGTAATTTTACTGAGGAAACCCCAGTAGTGAGCCGTAAGAAGAAAAGCAGAAAACCGGGAGCGCTAGGCGCGCCGGAATTCATTGTCACCCGTAATCGTAGCGAATCAGATGTTGAAGGACGTTTGCGTAAGCGCGTGAAAAAACGCAAAGGCTTGAAGTCTGGCAGCCGTCATTCACAAGGCACCAGCGGTGGCGCCTCGGGCCAAGGGCAAGCGCGCGACCCACGTTTGGGCAGCAAAAAGAAAATTCCATTGATTGTGGAAGCGGTCAAACCGATGAGCAAACAAGAGCGTCGTTTGTCGGCAGAGCAAGAGTTGGCAATGTTGGAAAACGATGCGCAACTGAATGTATTGCTTGATCGTCTTGAAGCTGGTGAACATTTAGGGGCTGGTTTGCAAAAAGTGGTGGATCAGAAACTGGATCGAATTGAGGCGTTAATGAAGCAGTTAGGTCTGTTTGAAGAGGACGTACTCGACGATGAAGCGCCGCTTGATGACGTTCGCACGCCATCAAATAAGCGCAGTGACGACGAACTGCTTGCCGATTTTGATCAATTTGATTTTGGCGATTACAAGGAATAACCGTTGATGAACGTAACCCTACTTGCCGCGCTTGCGATTTTGATTTTGCTCGCACTGGCCGTGTACGCCGGTTACCTTCTGCTTCAACTGAAAAAGCAAAAGGAGTTGCAGCTGCAACAGCAAAGATTGGCAATCGCAAAACGCAATGCCAACATTTTTGACAGTGTTAATACGTTATGTATGGCGGGTATTCAAGGGCAGTGCGATCTGTCTGAGATCAGCATTCGCGTTTACTGCATCATGGATTATGTCCAAGGAGACGCGCGTGTCGATTTTGACGCAGAATACCCCGCTATCGCAGAGCTCTATCATATCGTCAAAGATATGGCGCGAGGCGATGGACGTACCCAACTGAGCAAAAAAGACCGTATGCAGCAAAATCTGACTCGCCATAAGGCCGAGTCTCGTTTAAACGATGCCATTGTTGCAGAACTAAAGCAGCTGCAACAGCAGGTTCAACCGTTGAACGATCAGATAGCGATCACGCAATTGTAGTGCGTCGCACGGCACCGCCGTAGTGTGTTAATAAACGAATTGGGAAGTATCACCATGTCGAATCAGAGCCGTCCACTGGACCAACAAATCGTTTGGGACCAAGCCGTATTGGACAAATATAACTACTCTGGCCCTCGCTACACCTCATACCCGACTGCGCTCGAGTTTCATGAGGCGTTTACGATTGCCGATTACGACATGGCGTGCACGCAATACCCAGAGCGACCGCTCTCACTGTATGTGCACATCCCGTTTTGTCATCAACTCTGTTATTACTGTGGTTGTAATAAAGTCATCACGCGTCATTCACATAAAGCAGATGACTATCTGGATGTGCTTGAGCATGAAATTCGTCAACGAGCGTCACTGCTGCAAGGGCGCCACGTGACCCAGCTGCATTTTGGCGGCGGTACACCGACTTTTTTAAACGAAGGTCAAATTTCACGCTTAATGCGCTTATTGCGCAGTGAATTTGAATTTGCCCACGATGCAGAGATCAGCATTGAAGTGGATCCGCGTGAGATTGAATTGACGGTGCTTGACCACTTGCGTAAAGAGGGTTTCAACCGATTGAGCATCGGCGTGCAAGACTTCAACAAAGATGTGCAGCGCTTGGTTAACCGTGAACAAGATGAAGATTTCATTATCGCGATGGTAGCACGTGCTAAACAGCTCGGTTTCCGCTCGACCAATCTTGATCTGATTTATGGTCTGCCAAAGCAAACCACCGCTTCTTTTGCGCAAACCTTAGAGCAAGTGCTTGTCATGCAACCCGGTCGGCTTTCTATTTTTAATTACGCTCACATGCCGCAATTATTTGCCGCACAGCGCAAAATTAAAGATGAGGATCTGCCTCAGGCTCATGAAAAGATGGCCATTTTGCAAGATACCATCGCCACATTAACCCATGCTGGTTATCAATTTATCGGTATGGATCATTTTGCTCTACCACAAGATGAATTGGCAGTGGCACAGCGCGAGGGTAAGTTGCATCGTAATTTCCAAGGTTATACGACACAAGGTGAATGCGATCTGGTTGGCTTTGGGGTTTCGGCGATCTCAATGATTGGCGATGTGTACGCACAAAACCAAAAAGAGCTTAAGAAGTATTATGCTCAGGTGAATGACCTACGCCACGCATTGTGGAAAGGGGTCGCGCTTGACAGGGATGACCTTATTCGTCGAGAAGTGATTAAACAATTGATTTGTAATTTCAAATTGGACATTCGAGCCATTGAAACGCAATTTTCAATTTCGTTTGAAAAATACTTTGCCGAGGATTTGGCGCTATTGCAAACCTTTATCCGCGATGATTTGGTGCGTCTTGACGATAGTGCGATTGTCGTGACGCTGCGGGGACGGTTATTAATTCGTAACATCTGCATGTGCTTTGACCGCTATTTACGCGCCAAAGCTCGCCAGCAGCAGTTCTCTCGAGTGATATAAAAACAGTGCCCGCGTGATGCGGGCACTGTTTTACTGATATCAATGAAAGCTGATTTCTTGATGCCGCGTTTAACCTCGCTGCGCAGCAAGGGCGCTCAGCGCGGCTTTTTCGCTGCGACTTAAAAAGGCCATCTCAAGGCCATTGATTTGAATCTGACGAATTTGCGCTTCACTCAAACCCGCATTAGGGGCAGCGACTTGGTATTCGTAAGGCAGTTCAATCCCTTCAACACCCGGGTCGTCGGTGTTGAGACTGACCAGAATACCATGTTCTAAGAAACGTTTGATGGGGTGCGTTGCCAAAGAGGCAACGGTACTGGTTTGCACGTTCGAGGTTAGACACGACTCAATGCCAATATGATGCTTTGCAAGATAATCCATCAACGTTGGATCGTGAATCGCTTTGACGCCATGACCGATGCGAGTCGCGCCAAGTTCGCGAATCGCTTGCCACGTGCTCTCGGGACCGGCTGCCTCTCCTGCGTGAACGGTAACGTTCAGCCCTAAGTCACGCACTTGATTAAAGTGTTTAATAAAGCGCTCACCAGGTTGACCTAGCTCATCGCCAGCCAAATCCACGGCAACCAGATGTTGATGGCAGGCAAGCAGAGCGTCCAACTCTTTTTGGCACGCCTCAGCGCCAAAAGTGCGACTTAAAATGCCGATTAAATTGGTTTTGACACCAAAGTCTCGCACTCCTGCATTGACACCATCGATGATAGCCTCAACAACCCCTTGCAGCGGTAAATTGTGCTTCATCGCCATAAAATAAGGTGAAAATCGCAGCTCAGCATAGTCAATTTGCGCATTTCGCGCGTCTTCCACATTTTCGTATGCGATGCGGCGGCATGCATCCAGCGAGCCGAGCACGGCGACGCCCCAATCCAGTTTGGCAAGAAACGCCATAAGAGAGGGCTCTGCTTCGACAATTTGAACGTGGGGCGTGAGGCCTGAGACCGTATCAGCAGGCAGGGCAATACCAAATTGTTGGCCTAAATCCAAAATAGTCTGAGTGCGAATATTGCCATCCAAATGGCGGTGTAAATCCGTTAACGGGAGGTTTTTCGTTATCATTATTGTATCCAGTTGTATGGGGATTGCATGATTGGCCGCGGTGTATTCGCGACGCTCCAGTTGAGTATATACCCTTCCTACTTGAAGTCGCAGCGTTGTTGACAGGCTCTCACAAACCTCTTCACATCGTGGGTCTATGTTCACCAAGTGCTCAGAGGCTTTACTCGCTTGCCGCCTACCGGCATCTTCAAGTTGTTTGGGTATAAAGAGATACAATGGAAAATGTCAGTAATTTGAACGGAGCGTTGTGGAGAAGTTGGAGCAATCAATATGTTAATGAAAAATGTTGCCAATTGAGCTGATATTAAAATGCTTGGCGCTGTTATCGCCAAGCAGATTATCCCCGTCTTACTTGAAGCTGCAGCGCTTTTCGTTACAAAGTAAGGGACTCCTACTCACAAACCTCATCACATCGTGGATCTATGTTCACCAAGTGCTCAGAGGCTTTGCTCGCTGGTCGCCGACCGGTAACTTCAAGTGGTTTGGCTATAAAATGAACTAGGAATAAAGTTCTTTGAGTTTGCGGGTTAGGGTATTGCGTCCCCAACCTAACACTTTCGCCGCATCTTGCTTGTGCCCTTTAGTGTGGCTTAACGCCGCTTCAAGCAAAATGCGCTCAAACGTTGGTAAAGCTTGATTGAGTAACTCGGTTTGCCCTGAACTGAGAGCATCTTCTGCCCAACTGGCAAGCATCGCTTGCCAATCTTGATCGTCACTTGTCAGGGTCACTTTCTTTTCTTCAAGTAATTCAGTGGGCAGATCTGAGGGCAAAATCTCACTGCCGCTGGCCATTACGGTGAGCCAGCGACAAATATTTTCAAGTTGACGTACGTTACCAGGCCATTCTAAACGGGCGAGAATCTCGCTGGTATCTGCATGCAGCGTTTTGGGCTCAACATCCAGCTCATCTGCGGCGCGCAGTAAAAAGTGGTGAGTTAGCTTTTCTATATCTTGGCGTCGCTCACGCAGTGCTGGAATTTGAATTCGAATCACGTTGAGGCGGTGAAATAAATCTTCACGAAAATCGCCTTTGGCCACCAGTTGCTGTAAGTCCTGATGGGTCGCGGCAACAATGCGGACATCGACCTTGATGGGGGAGTGCCCGCCAACGCGATAAAATTGACCGTCAGCCAGAACGCGCAGTAAGCGGGTTTGAATGTCGAGCGGCATATCGCCAATTTCATCTAAAAAAAGTGTTCCGCCATTGGCTTGTTCAAAGCGACCTTGGCGTACCGCATTGGCGCCAGTAAAGGCCCCTTTTTCATGACCAAATAACTCTGACTCAATTAAATCCTTGGGAATGGCGGCCATGTTTAGCGCAATAAAGGGTTTGGCAGCGCGTGGGCTGTGGCGATGCAGCGCATGGGCGACAAGCTCTTTACCCGTGCCCGACTCACCATTGATGAGGACTGAAATGGAAGAGCGTGAGAGTCGACCAATAGCGCGAAACACCTCTTGCATCGCTGGTGCTTCACCAATGATTTCTGGCGTGGCACTGGCCAATTCTTCGGTGCTGGCTTCACGTTTGAGCTCTTGGCGGTGCGCAATTGCGCGTTCCACAAGCGCCAAAGCCTCATCAATATCAAAGGGTTTAGGAAGGTACTCAAACGCCCCTTGCTGATAGGCATTTACCGCCGCATCCAAATCTGAATGCGCGGTCATAATAATCACAGGAAGCTCTGGGCGAGTGGTGTGAATTTGTTTGAGGAGTTCAATCCCGTCAATGCCAGGCATGCGAATATCGGACACCAAAACATCCGGAGTTTCACGTTCAAGCGCCAATAGCACCGATTCTGCATCGGCGAAGGTGGTGCATTTGATGCGCACTGATGTCAGTGTTTTTTCTAAAACCCAGCGAATCGAGCTGTCATCATCGACAACCCAAACATGCCCTTTACTCATACCTAGCTCCTTAATGTGGCATCCCTTGCGTCCAATCAAGAGGTGACAAGCGAAAATCTATTTGTTATCCCCGTCCCACTTGAAGGTGCAGCGCTTTGCGTTACAAAGTAAGGCACTCACAAACCTCATTACATAGTTCATTATGCTCTAAGGCTTTGCTCTCTGGTCGCCTACCTGCATCTTCAAGTTGTTTGGGGATAGTCAGCGTTATTAACGTTATTATTATGTTGTGCTATTTATCGGCAAATAGACGGTAAAGCAGGTGTGTCCGGGCCAGCTTTCGACGTCGATTTTACCTTGATGTTGGTCAATTAAATTTTGTGCAATGGATAGCCCAAGCCCGGTACCGCCTTCACGGCCACTTACCATAGGGTAAAACAGCGTGTCTTGCAGTTCTTGAGCAATGCCTGGGCCGTTATCAATAATTTCAATACGGGCCGCCAATTTGCAGCGTTGGCCATGGATATTGGCTTGATGCACGGTGCGAGTGCGAATCGTGATGCGACCATCATGTTGAGTGGCTAAAATCTGCGCCGCATTGCCGACAATGTTCAACATCGCTTGCTCAATTTGCTCGCTGTCCATCAAAAAGGCCGGCAGGCTTGGGTCGTAGTCGCGCTCAAGCGCCAATTCGGTTCCTGATTCTAGCTCGACCAGTTGGCGAACTTTTTCCAGTACCAAATGGACATTTTCTTGTGTTTTTTTGCCGGGACGTTGCGGGCCAAGCAGTCGGTCAACCAGTGAGCGGAGCCTATCTGCCTGCTCAATAATAATTTGGGTGTACTCTTTTAAGCTCGGATCCGGCAAGGTTTTTTCCAGAAGCTGCGCCGCGCCACGTAATCCACCCAGCGGATTTTTGATTTCATGCGCAAGGCCTCGGACTAAAAGCTTGGCCGCTTGTTGCTGCGCGTGTTGATTGAGTTCTTGTGATAGGCGGCGTTGGTGGTCGATTTTGCGCATCTCTACCAACAGCATTAATTGTTTGTGCCAAGACATTGGGCTGACGGTAACTTCAAGCATCAGTGGTTTGCCATCCACCACAAAGGTTACATCACTGTCGGTGATGCTCTGGCCACTTTGCAGTGGCTGCGACAGCAACGCCAGATCAAGTGACGCATGTTGAATTAAGTGCGATAGGGGGTGACCAACAATGCGTTTGGCGCTCTGTGAAAACATCAGCTCTGCGGCAGGGTTGGCGTAGTGCACTCCGAGTGCCTCATCGAGGATCAGCGTGGCGGTCACCATATTGTCGAGAATGGTGTCTGTCATGGTTTCTGTCACGTTTTATCCTTCCCTTCGTTGTCCTTAGGTCAGCGTATCGCACTCAATTTGGTGCATTCTAGTGCACCAAATTGGTGCGTTGCAAGCCGCGCCCTGTTTTGTCACCGACGTAAATCATGACGTAACCCGACGTCATACCGTTATGGTGGCATTATTGAATGGAAGCGCGATGCAAAAACACCGTGATTGATGGGGTTGATGCAATAAGCTTGCCGCCTTGGAATAGTTGCACTTCAATGGTATGCGTTCCTCGGTCTATATTGGTGAGTTGCCATTGTGTTTTTGTTTGTGGTGCACCATAACGGCGTCCATCAAAGAGCAGCTGTAAGTGGGCATCTTGCGCCAGCGGGCGCTCGGTTTGGACGCGTACGGTGATTACACCGAGATTGTTACGAATGGTTTGTGCTTGGTGCGGTACAAGCAAACTCACACTATTTTGCGGATTGGATGGTGTTACCTCTGGAGGCGTTTGGATGCTCGAAGCTTCTATTTTAGACGGCTCAGCCTCAGCCAGAGAAACTAAAGTGGCATTGGGCGCTGGCGTGTCACTGAAATGGCGAGTTCCATGCTCATCAACCCAGGTGTAGATGGGATTGGCATAGCTCAATAACGATGTGCATAACGCAAGGACGAAACAGGCAATGGTTCGGCAAAGGCGAAACATGGTGGGTGCTCATCAACTATGAATGGGTCATCATAATGCGTTGATGAAAATGGAAAAATAAAAAAAGGCTCGCTTGAGAAGCGAGCCTGATATTGGTGTGTTTTTATGCAACTTTGTGCAAATTACCCTTACACAGAGTAGTACAGTTCAAACTCAAGTGGGTGAACTGCCATGTTTACGCGCTCAACGTCTTTTGATTTCAGCTCGATGTATGAATCGATGAAGTCATCAGAGAATACGCCGCCAGCGGTCAAGAACTCACGATCTTCGTCAAGTGCTTTTAGTGCCACTTCAAGTGACTCTGCCACTTTTGGAATCTCAGCCGCTTCTTCTGCTGGTAGGTCGTACAAATCTTTATCCATTGCTTCGCCTGGGTGGATCTTGTTCTTGATGCCGTCAAGACCTGCCATTAGAAGAGAAGCAAACGCTAGGTATGGGTTTGCTGCTGGATCTGGGAAGCGCGCTTCGATACGACGAGCTTTCGCGCTTGGTACCACTGGGATACGGATAGAA
Source organism: Vibrio agarilyticus (assembly GCF_012641465.1). Lineage (GTDB taxonomy): Bacteria > Pseudomonadota > Gammaproteobacteria > Enterobacterales > Vibrionaceae > Vibrio > Vibrio agarilyticus. The sequence continues at coordinate 59,420 of NZ_JABAIK010000011.1, read as the reverse complement.
GCAGAACGGTTACGTGCAGAGTAAGCAAGCATTACTGGTGCTTCGAATCCAGGAACAAGACGCTTGTACGAGTTGGTCGATGGGTTAGCAAATGCGTTGATTGCACGAGCGTGCTTGATGATACCACCGATGTAGTAAAGTGCCGTTTCAGATAGGCCGCCGTACTTGTCGCCAGCAAATAGGTTAACGCCATCTTTTGCTAGAGATTGGTGAACGTGCATACCAGAGCCGTTGTCGCCAACAAGTGGTTTAGGCATAAAGGTCGCGGTTTTACCAAATGCGTGTGCCACGTTGTGCACTACGTACTTGTAGATTTGGATTTCATCTGCTTTGGTGGTTAGCGTGTTAAAGCGAGTTGCGATCTCGTTTTGACCTGCCGTTGCCACTTCGTGGTGGTGCGCTTCAACTACAAGACCCATCTCTTCCATGATAAGACACATGGCTGAACGAACATCTTGAGAAGAATCAACTGGTGCTACTGGGAAGTAGCCACCTTTCACGCCAGGACGGTGACCTTTGTTACCGCCTTCGATATCAGCGCCGCTGTTCCATGCCGCTTCAACGTCGTCGATTTTGAAGAATGAGCCAGACATTTCATTTGAGAATTTAACATCATCAAATAGGAAGAACTCAGGCTCTGGACCTACAAGTACAGTGTCGGCAATGCCAGTCGCGCGCATGTAATCTTCAGCACGTTTTGCGATTGAACGTGGGTCACGGTCGTAGCCTTGCATAGTCGCAGGCTCTAGAATGTCACAACGAACGTTCAGTGTTGCGTCTTCTGTAAATGGGTCAAGCACAGCAGATGATGCATCCGGCATCATTACCATGTCAGATTCATTGATGCCTTTCCAGCCAGCAACAGATGAACCATCAAACATTTTGCCGTCTTCAAAGAAGTCTGCATCAATTTGGTGCGCAGGAATAGAGATGTGTTGCTCTTTACCTTTAGTGTCGGTAAAGCGTAGATCAACGAATTTTACTTCATTTTCTTGGATCAGCGACAGAACGTTTTCTACTGACATGTTGGATAACCTCCAGTGTTTTTAAATCGAGTAAGGCTAGAATCATAAAAATCCCAGCATTGATTAATCTTTTCAAATGGTTAATCGATGCTGATTTTCATAAAGCTAAAACCGTGCCAATTTTTTTAATCCTTTAAATACATTAGGTTAAGTCATTTAAAGGTGTATAAGGGTCATTGGGCTGCACCAAAATGATCCTCACTTTCACCAATTTGGTGCAAATTATCATTTTGCACCAATCTGTTGCAGCCTGCGGCATGTTCGTTGCGGCAAGAGCGTGAGTGTGACGGTGTTAAATCGATTCACATCACGCGATTACGCGATTACGCGCAGACCATTGGGCCGCGATCTCATTGGGATGTCAATTACCATCAGTGACCGTTTGGTGAAAAAAATCCGATTCGTTACTTAGCTTCAATTTTCTTGCAAGCGTGGCAGCAACGGCGTGGAAGGACTAGCCTGTAGAGAAGAAAAATACTTGCGGTCAGATCACATATTTCTAGGTTTTTCAGCAAAATCTGGTAAATTATGGTCGTTTTTTTAATCAAGTTTATGTGGCACATCAAAAATGCGGCATAACTATCTACCGAGCGAATCAAATCTATGTCTACTCCACAGATTGATAAATTAAGAAATATCGCGATCATCGCGCACGTTGACCACGGTAAAACAACACTGGTTGATAAACTGCTACAGCAATCAGGCACTTTACAATCTCGCGGTGACATCGAAGAGCGCGTGATGGACTCGAATGACATCGAGAAAGAACGTGGTATCACCATTTTGGCGAAAAACACGGCGATCAACTGGAACGATTACCGCATTAATATCGTAGATACTCCAGGACACGCCGACTTCGGTGGTGAAGTAGAGCGCATCATGTCAATGGTTGACTCGGTATTGCTGATTGTTGACGCAGTTGATGGCCCAATGCCACAAACGCGTTTCGTAACGCAAAAAGCGTTTGCTCACGGTCTTAAGCCAATCGTTGTGATCAACAAGATCGATCGCCCTGGCGCGCGTCCTGATTGGGTTATGGACCAAGTGTTCGACCTATTTGACAACCTAGGTGCCACTGACGAACAGCTAGACTTTAAAGTGGTTTACGCGTCAGCACTGAACGGTTGGGCTTGCCTAGAAGAAGGCGAGACTGGCGAGAACATGGAACCGCTATTCCAAACTATCGTTGACCAAGTAGAAGCGCCACAAGTTGACCTAGACGGTCCACTACAGATGCAAGTGTCTCAGCTAGACTACAGCTCTTACGTGGGCGTTATCGGTGTGGCTCGTGTGACTCGTGGTAGCGTGAAGCCTAACCAACAAGTGACCATCATTGGCGCTGACGGTAAAACGCGTAACGGTAAAGTTGGCACAGTTATGGGTTACCTTGGCCTTGAGCGTCACGACATCGAGCAAGCGCACGCGGGCGACATCATTGCGATCACAGGTCTTGGTGAGCTGAAAATCTCTGACACCATCTGTGCGCAAAACCAAGTTGAAGCATTGCCACCGCTGTCTGTTGACGAACCAACGGTTACCATGACGTTCCAAGTCAACACGTCTCCGTTTGCGGGTAAAGAAGGTAAATTCGTCACTTCACGTAACATCCTTGAGCGCCTACAAAAAGAATTGGTTCACAACGTGGCACTGCGCGTTGAAGAAACCGACAACCCAGATCGCTTCCGCGTATCAGGTCGTGGTGAACTTCACCTCTCTATCCTGATCGAAAACATGCGTCGTGAAGGTTTTGAGCTAGCGGTTTCTCGCCCTGAAGTAATACTAAAAGAAGAAAACGGTCAGCTAATGGAACCGTTTGAAACAGTGACCATCGACGTGCAAGAAGAGCACCAAGGTGGCATCATGGAGAAAATCGGTCTGCGTAAAGGCGAACTGAAAGACATGTCTCCAGATGGTAAAGGCCGTGTACGTTTGGATTTTGTGATGCCATCTCGTGGTCTCATTGGTTTCCAAACGGAATTTATGACGCTGACTTCAGGTTCTGGTCTGCTTTACCATACTTACGATCACTACGGTCCACACAAAGGCGGCAACATCGGTCAACGTGTTAACGGCGTATTGATTGCAAACGCAATGGGTAAAGCGCTAACCAACGCACTGTTCAACCTACAAGAGCGTGGTCGTCTATTCATTGGTCACGGTGTTGAAGTGTACGAAGGCATGGTGATCGGTATTCACAGCCGTGATAACGACCTAACCGTTAACGCACTGAAAGGTAAGCAACTCACCAACGTTCGTGCATCGGGTACTGATGACGCGCAGGTACTGACTCCGCCAATCATAATGACGCTTGAGCAAGCGCTTGAGTTCATCGATGATGATGAGCTAGTAGAAGTAACGCCAGAAAGCATCCGTATTCGTAAGAAATTCCTAACGGAAAGCGATCGTAAGCGTGCGTCTCGTGAAGCGAAAGCATAATTACCTTTAGGTAGTGAAGAGAAAGGCTCTGATGATTCAGGGCCTTTTTTGTACCTCAAACCACGTGACTCAAGCGACGTGACGTAACCACCGTTGTTTGACGGTTTATTTGAATCGAGAGTAAGTAAATGGCGGCACCTTTTATTGTTTCTGGTGGGCCTGGCGCGGGCAAAACCACCTTATTGGCACAGCTTAGTAAGCGTGGTTTTGTGGTTTTGGATGAAGTGCCACGCCGCTTGATTGAAGAGCAAAGTGCAAAAGAAAATGGCATTTTGCCTTGGCATGATTTGCCGCGCTTTGCGGCGCTGTGTTTTGAGGCGATGCGCGAGCAAAAGCGCCTTGCTTGCCAGCAAGAGACGCGCACATTTTTGGATCGCGCGATGCCCGACATCATTGGCTATCTGACACTCGCGGGTGAGAGTATCCCGCAAGAGTATGTTGAAGCGTGTTTGGGCTATCAAAAAGTGGCGTTTTTGTGCAAGCCAGAGCGGTCTATCTATGTGCAAGATGCGATCAGGCCGTATCCGTTTGAACAGGCACTGGCTATCCATCAGGCGCTAGAAGAGACTTATCGCTGGCTGGGCTTTGAGGTGATCGATGTGCCATTACTGGCTGTGGAGGCGCGTACGCAGTGGCTAGTGGCCAAATTGGGCGCACTCATTGAATGAGCCCAATTTCAACGCTTATTGATTATTGAGCGTTTGGATAAATTTAGCCGACTCTGCAATCGCCGCGTTCATTTGCGTGATCGCTTGGGCTATCTCATGCTCAAGATCGCTAAATTCACCTTTGAGCGAACCAATGGCAGCTGCGTTTAAATTGTGCTTGAGATACAGCGTATTATCGCGCAACGTATTGAGTACGGGTGTCATTTTATCTTCAGCGCGTGTCATTGCACGCAGCATAGTTTGGTACGACGCTTTGGTGTCACGCATTTTTTGCTCGCTGGCACGGCGCAATTTTGCGTTTGTATAGAGTTCAAGTTCCTGTTGCCATTCGTCAAACAGAGCATTTGAGACATCTTCGATGGCTGCAATACGCTCACGCACATCTTCAGCCGCTTGCTCACTGCTCTCATATTTGCTGTTAATTTTCTGATAAACCGTTTCCAGTTCACCGCCATCAAACTGGGTTAAGGCACTTAATGCTTCAAGGGCACTTTGAAATTCTTGCTGAGCCTCTTGCTGTGATTCGTTCGCGGCTTCAACGCGATCAATCATGATCTCCCGCTTGTGATAGCCCACTTTTTCCATAGCGGAATAGTAAGCACTTTGGCAACCAGTAAGCAAAATGAGAGGTAAAAACAGGGTAATAAAATGGCGCATGAAACAGACCCATAATGTTAAAAAATGGGATCTAATATCGCGCAGCTTGGCATCAGAGACAATTGCTCGTTACGATATTTTTTGCCATGGCGGTCTGTCGCCTAATTTTTCGACAAGATAATCAATCAGAGCGCGGACTTTAGGGCTTGGATTGATTGAGTTGGGGTAGACTAACCAAAGAGCGCTGTTGTCATCGACCTGATAGCGAGGCAGCACAGGGACCAATCTGCCTGCTTCGACATCGTCTGCCACACTCCAGTAGGAATTCATTGAAATGCCGATCCCCGCTAAGGTCGCTAAGCGCATGCTGTTGCCGTTATCACACACCATTCGTGTCCGCGCATTGGAAGGCGGAAAATACGCTAACTGGTTGGAGGCGGAATTGAGAAGGCGCCGTTTGCGTTGGTTGGCAAATAAAATCATGTGGTGATGGTTTAAATCTGCTGGCTGCATCGGCGTGCCAAATTGGGCTAAGTAACTTGGCGCCGCATAAAGATAACGCTCATCATCGGCCAGTTTACGCGCCTTTAAATTGCAGCTTTCAATTTTGATGTTACGTAACGCAACATCAATGCCAGAGGCGACCAAATTGACCGGCTGATCGGAAAAATGGAGCTCTAAATTAATTTGAGGGTAGCGGACAAAAAATTCATTCAGTAACGGCACAATATATCGGTCGGCAAAAGTTGAGGACGCGGCAAAGCGCAAGGTTCCCGCTAGAGCGCATTGCTTGATACCGGGGCTTAGCTGCTCGGTCGCCAGCCGGTGCTGACGCAAGATCTCTTCGGCAAAGGGACGAAACTGCGCTCCTTCACTTGAGAGGGAGACCGAGCGTGTGGAGCGGTGAAACAAACTGACGCCAAGTTGATGTTCCATTTTGTTTAAACGCAAACTCGCTTTGGCGGGGGTCAAACCACACGCACGCGCCGCGCGACTGATATTGAGCTGGTCCGCGACGTGAAGAAACAAGCGAATGTTATCGATATCCATGAGGCGACTTGGCTATGGGTGATTGACTGCTTTAAGTGTAGTGATATCGGACTCAAGCCACAGGCTTAAAATCTAGACGGCCTGATTGAAATTCGCGATACCCGTCCTACTTGAAGTGGCAGCGCTTTTTGTTAACGAGATAGGGACTGGTACTCACAAACCTCATCACATAGTTTATCTATGTTCACGAAGTGCTCAGAGGCTTTGCTCGCTTGTCGCCTACCTGCATCTTCAAGTTGTTTGAGTATATATCGCAATTCTGTTTTTCGATTTTTGCCATAACGCAGAGCTGAGCTTGCTATCTAAGCTTGGTTGAGCGGCGCGAAGAGAGCGTTGCCAACCGACTTTGAAGGAGAGCTCTATGGAATACAAAAACTTCACCACATTCAGTGTCGAAGTCAAAGAAGGCATCGCTTGGGTGACGATTGATTTTCCACCCGTCAACGTGCAAGGCCAGGAAATGTTAGCCGATCTCAGTAGCTTGGCGCTGCGCTTAGAGCGCGACCGCACAGTGAAGGTAGTGGTCTTTCAATCGGCGAATCCAGACATTTGGGTCTGCCACTATGACACCAATTTGCTGCGTGACATGTCAACCGACGCGGTCCCACGCGATGAAGCAAAATTGCTTGATTTGCAAGCGGTATTAGAGCGGATCAGCAAGCTACCACAAGCCACGATTGCCAAAATAGAAGGTTTTGCGCGAGGCGGCGGTCATGAAATGGCATTGGCGTGCGACATGCGATTTGCGGCCAAAGGCAAATACAAATTAATGCAGATGGAAGTGGGTATGGGTATTTTGCCTTGTGGCGGTGGTGCATCACGCATGGCAAGACAGACCGGGCTTGGCCGCGCCTTAGAGATCATTTTGAGTGCACGCGACTTTACAGCGGAAGAAGCGGAAGCGTATGGCACGATAAACAAAGCGCTTGAACCCGATGAAATTGGCCCTTATGTGGAAAATCTGGCCAAACGCATTGCGAAATTCCCCGCAGAATCGATTAACGTATGTAAACAGATGGTGTATGAGTCGATAGATAAGCCGATTCAAGATGCGCTGAAAGCTGAGGCGTATTGGCTCTATCAGGCGACCAGTAAAACCGCGGCCGTGAAACGCTTTACTTGGGCTGATGAGCAAGGCGCGCAGTTTGATCTCGATAACCAGCGCAATTGGGAGCAATTGGTGATTAATGTCCAAGACATTGATGATAAAGACTAGCTGAATTTTGTTCGGTGATCGCATGACCGCAGTGATTCGCCGATCGCTGCGGTTTTTACTTTTAGAACACAGACTTTAGAGCATGCTGGCGTGCACGAGCTGGCCTTGCTCGGTAAGAGAGTATATTCGACCCTCCTCTTTGGTGACTAAGCCACTGTTCACCAGCTGTTTTAAATGAAAATTAAATTTGGTGTGATCGCTGACGCCGACGATGCGACATAAATCCATAAACTTCATTTTTCGATGCAGCTTGAGTTGTTTGATTACGGCGCGTCGAATCGGATTTGATAGGGCGCTGAATATCAAATCGCGATGACGTTCATCCAATCGCGATTTAGGTGACCGCTCTGCGTGAACGCGTTTGAGTGTTGTTGAGAGGGTCGCCAGGTTAAACGGTTTAGTGAGAAACTCGTCAGCGCCTTTTTTCATCGCCTCGACCGCCATATCTACCGTGGCAAATGCCGTAGTGATAACGATGCCAATATTGGGCTGCAGGCGTCTGAGCGTCGTTAATGCATCAATTCCGCTCAATCCAGACATCACCACATCAAAAAGAGCGAGATCAAACGACTGCTCAGAGGCCAAATCGAGCGCATTTTCCGCGTTATCGCATGCCATGACGTCAAATTCGGCCAATTGCAATGCTTCAATCAGCACCTCACGCAGCTCAGCATCGTCTTCGGCAAGCAGTAATTTTAGAGTCATTTTATATTCCTTGGCAGCCAAAGCTCGGCTTGAAGTCCACAGATAACATCATTATTCATACGGTTTTTCAAGTGCAGTTCACCACCATGCTGCAGGGCGATTTGGTGACTTATCGGCAGTCCCATTCCTGTGCCGCTTCCACGTGGTTTAGTGGTAAAAAAGGGCTGTTTGGCTTTGTCTAATTGCTGTGGCGTCATACCGGAGCCATTATCGCTCACTCGCACGATGGCACTGAGTTTATCGCGTAAGCTTTCGATTAAGACGGTGGGGCGTTCATGAGATGAGCAGGCATCAATCGCATTTGCGATCAGGTTGGAAAGCACCTGTTCAAGCTGTTTCGCATCACCTTGCACCGTCAGCTTTTCGTCCAGATGGCAATTAACGCGAATGGATTGCAATCGGTAATGATTGAGCAACAAGGCAGAGCGCACCACGTCGCCAAGGTGAACAACGTGCCGCTCAATCGGCCTTTGATGGGCATATGAAAGAATTTCGTTGCTAATGAGCGCCGCTCGCTCAAGCCCATGACGGATTCGGGTTAATTGACGCTGTGGCGCGGCATCGAGAGGGACAAAAGGCTCTAATAAATCGCAGCTCATTAGGGCGCTGGAAAGCGGGGTTTTGATTTCGTGAGCCACGGCGGAAGTGAGCTCGCCCAGCTCTTTCAGTTTGGCGTGTTGTTGCGATTGTTGAATGTGGTATTCAATCTGTTGGCTGTTTTCTTGATCAAATAATCGCAACGCATACCAACAGGCGATAACCAGACTGAGCGCGCAGAGCGTTTGTGCGATTAATCCGGCAACATGTTCCCCTAGTTGCAGCGTGATCCCGACACCGATGAGGGTATACCCCATGGCGCTGAGCGGCCGCGTGCCGATATAGCCCTCGGTGCGAATGTGGTTCGCATAATCTATCAGTGCAAGACCTGCAATGACACTTCCCCCAAGCCCTAAAAACCAGCGCAGTAACGTGATGAGCAGCTCCCATGGCGTCTCGCTCATCGGTTTTGTGGCTAAGTAAACCCAGCTGAAAAACGCCAGTAGTAAGAGTAGCCGCGCAGTATCCTTAACGGCAGCAAGGTGGCGCCATTGTGTCAGAGACATCATTTGCCACGCGAACCGAGCCAGACACAATAGCGAGCCAGCAAAGAGTAACTGTTGGCCTATTCTCAGTGGGTAAGCGATGCCATCCATCGTGTGTGTCAGCGACAGACTTGCCATGGAATACCAAAAGTGCAGGGATAGTATTAGGGCAAAGGCAGCAAGCCCGGGAAGTTTGGTCGCCAGGGCTAATCGACTTTGTTTTAAATGGCGCGCGCCAATGATCAGCGCAAGCGCAAAAAATGCGGCGCCACCAAAGAGATAAAGTGAAAAAGAAAGCAAAGTCAGCATGGGGCGATTTTAGTTGAGTTACTTTCGCCCAGCAATCTTTGCTCATCTGCCACTTAACACTAATTTTTAGCTATCAGGCTGAGGTGTGTCGTTATAGAAAAGCGCCACCGAAAAGGTCATCGAAGTGTCACAGCCACGATGTAGAGTGCGGCCGTATAATCTGTGGATAAGCTGGGAAAAAACATCGTGATGGTTTCGTATTCAGCCTGAAGAATACAAGATAAATTGTAACTCGATATAATTTAAGATTTTGATTTTAAATACTTTTGTTTGCTTTTGTTACGTAAGCTATGAATTTTAACGCTCCGTTTGGGGCTCGTATTGGCCTCTTTTTGATAAATCGTCGGCTAAAAAAACGCCGTAACATAGGTGTGCTGTTTAGTATTTCTTTGTTTGTTTTTGATAATTTTATTTATCAGAATTGTCATTTTTAGATAAATCTTAGTTGTCCCTCTCCGTTTGCCAGCCATTTTTAATAAAACTGTCATATTAGATTTCTAACCTGCGCCTCGTCGATTGTTCGACAACCTTGGCACCGTTTGGCTGCTTAATGTCATTCACTGTCTTAGTTTGGTTTAAGTACTGAACCTTATTGCGGACGCCCTGCTCAATAGCGGTGGGTCCAATTGACTCGATGAAATATATCGGAGATATATCGTGAAATTCATGAAATCAGCTCTTGTGTCTTCAGTTCTCGTTGCGGCCTCTTTTGGCGCTTTTGCGAACACCACCATTAATGGTGCTGGCGCAACATTCCCACACCCAATTTATGCGAAGTGGGCTGAGCAATACCAAAAAGAAACGGGCGTGCAAATTAACTACCAAGCGATTGGATCGGGCGGTGGCATTCGTCAAATCACGGCGAAAACCGTGGACTTTGGTGCGACTGATGCGCCACTGACCATTGAAGAACTGAACAAAGAGAGCATGATTCAATTCCCGATGGTGATGGGCGCAATCGTACCGGTTGTGAACATTCCTGGTATTGAAGCTGGTGAAGTTAAGCTTACTGGTAAAGTGTTGGCTGATATTTATCTTGGCAACATTCGTAATTGGAATGATGCGGCAATCAAAGCGCTGAACGAAGGCGTTGAGCTGCCAAACCAACCGATTTACGTTGTGCACCGTTCAGACGGCTCTGGCACGACATACAACTTTACCGATTACCTTGATCGCGTTAGCCCTGAGTGGAGCGAAACGATTGGTGTGGGTAAAGACATTACTTGGCCAAAGAAAGCGATCATGATTGGCGGTAACGGTAATGCCGGTGTGGCGAACTTTGTTAGCCGTACCCGTGGCGCGATTGGTTATGTTGAGTATGCGTTTGCAAAACAAAACGGTTTGACCCACACACAGCTGGCATCAAAAGAAGGTAAATTCCTAAATCCAAGTATGGAAACCTTCCAATCGGCAGCAGCAAATGCAGATTGGGCCAGCGCGCCTGGTTATCACCTGCTATTGAACGATCAGCCCGGTGTTGATTCATGGCCAATGACGGCGGCGACTTTTATTCTGATGCATAAAGATCAAGCCGACGCGAAAAAAGCACAAGATATTATCGACTTCTTTGAGTGGAGTTACTCAAAGGGAGAGCTTGCTGAGCAGCTTGATTACATTCCAATGCCAAGCAAAGTGGTTGAAATGGTCAACGACACTTGGAAACAGAATTTGAAATCCGGCGGACAAGCGGTAATCCAGTAATTGATAAGGCGACTTGAGGCCATGAGGGCTTCAGGTCGCTGACTGAGCTTCTATGACAACGTTATTTATGAAAAGTAAGCTAAATGGGGATTCAATTTTTAATAAATTGAGTTTTACCAGCGCGTTACTTATTTTCATCACCCTCGTTGGTATCATCCTCTCTCTGATTGATGGTGGATGGCCAGCGTTTAAAGAATTTGGTCCTGGTTTTGTTTTTCGTGACGTTTGGGATCCGATTAATGGCCAGTTCGGCGCTGCGGCGGCGATTTATGGCACGCTAGTTACCTCTTTTATCGCCATTGTGATTGCGGCGCCAATCGCATTGGGCACGGCCATTTTTCTGGCTGAATTGGCACCGAAATGGATTGCCGCACCAGTCAGTAAAGCGATTGAATTATTAGCCGCCGTACCGAGTATTATTTACGGTATGTGGGGCCTGTTTGTTTTTGTACCTTGGTTCTCAAACGGCTTTCAGATGTGGGCGTTGATGAACCTAACCGATGTGCCCGTGATTGGACCTTGGTTTAATGGCCCACCGATTGGTATTGGTTTGTTGGCCGCAGGCATTATTTTGTCATTCATGATTTTGCCAATTATGACGTCGCTGACGCGTGACGCATTGAAATCGATTCCCGACGTATTGCGTGAAGCCGCTTACGGCTCGGGTGCGACACCGTTTGAAGTGATCACTAAAGTGCTGATCCCGAAAGTGAAAAATGCCACCGTTAGCGCGGGCATTTTGGGCCTTGGGCGCGCGCTGGGTGAAACGATGGCGGTGGCTTTTGTGATTGGCGGTGCGAGCCGTATTGAATTTTCGCTGTTTATGCCAGCCAGCTCGATTTCGTCGACCATTGCGCAGCAGTTTAACGAAGCGACCGATCCAACCCATATCGCATCACTGATTGCGTTGGGCGTTGTGCTGTTTATCATCACCTTCTTCGTGATGGGCTTTGCACGTCGTTTGCTAAGGAAATAATCATGAATATGCGAAAACTGAAAAATTTCCTGTTTCTGGCATTTTGTACGCTTTCGGCGGGTTTTGGTGTTTTTGTGCTTGCGAGCATTTTGTACACCTTGATTGGCGAGGGGCTGAAAGGGATTAACTTGGCGATTTTCACTGAGTTGACCCCAGCGCCAGGCAGCCAAGGTGGTTTGAAAAACGCCTTGATTGGTAGCTTGATGCTGACCGGATTGAGCATTTTGATTGCTGCGCCAATTGGCGTGCTGGCCGGGACTTGGCTGGCCGATGCGCAAAAGGGTAACAAAATTGCCGAAGCGCTGCGTTTTCTTAACGGTATGCTCATGAGCGCGCCATCGATTTTGGTCGGTCTGTTTGTTTACGCTCTGATTGTCGTACCAACGGGCGGTTATTCTGGTTGGGCGGGCGCCATCGCGTTGGCGATTTTAGCCTTGCCAGTGATTGTCGCATCGACCGAAGAGATGCTGCGTTTGGTACCTGCAACGCTGAAAGAAGCGGGCAGTGGTGTTGGCGCGCCGAGATGGCGAGTCATTACACAGCTGAGCTATCGCGCCGCAGCGCCGGGTATCATTACCGCCATTTTATTATCGATTGCTCGCATTTCAGGCGAAACCGCACCTTTGCTGTTTACGGCTCTGAATAGCAGCTTTATGACGACGGACATGAGTAAACCAATGGCGAACTTGCCAGTGACGATTTACCAATATGCAATGAGTCCGTACACCTCGTGGCAAGAGCTTGCATGGGCAGGCGCTTTGATCATCACGAGCTTTATTTTGATTGTTAATGTATTGGCAACCTCTTTGCCTAAGTTACTAAAAGCGAGAAAAGCATGAACACGGCAACAGATCTTGTGAATGTGGATAACATCAATGGAACTGAGTCGGACAGCTTGGCCGATAACATGGTATCGAACGATGTGAGCGCTGAGCTGACCCATCGTATGGATATTCAGAATCTGAGTTTTTACTACAACAAAGGCGCAGCCGCGTCGTTGAAATCGGTTTCGATGCCGATTTATAAGAACCGTGTAACGGCGCTTATCGGCCCTTCTGGTTGTGGTAAATCGACGCTATTGCGCACCTTAAACCGTATTTATGATCTTTATGGTCATCAATACGCAGAAGGTGAAATTTTGCTTGATGGCGAAACCATTTTCAGCAATACCGACATTAACGAACTGCGTTCAAAGGTGGGTATGGTATTCCAAAAGCCAACGCCGTTCCCAATGTCGATCTATGAGAACATGGCCTTTGGTTTAAAAATTCAAGGTAAGCTCAATAAAGCTGAAATTCGCGATCGCGTCGAATCGGCGCTAAAGCGTGCCCATTTGTGGGAAGAGGTGAAAGACAAGCTTGATGCCGATGCGAACGGTTTGTCGGGTGGTCAGCAGCAGCGTTTGTGTATTGCTCGTACCATCGCGCTGGAGCCTGAGGTGATTCTGATGGATGAACCGACTTCAGCGCTTGACCCGATTGCGACTGCAGCGATTGAAACCTTGATCACCGAACTGCGTGAAAAGTTCACTATCGTTATCGTGACACACAACATGCAGCAAGCAATGCGTATTTCCGATTACACTGGCTTTATGTATCTAGGCCAGCTGGAAGAGTTTGGTACCACGGATCAGATTTTCCATGCGCCAGCAAAAGATCGTACCCAGCACTACATCTCAGGTGATTTCGGTTAATCACACGATGAAATAATCTAAAAAAGGCCCATCGCATTGCGATGGGCCTTTTTGTTGGCTGGTTTCAATTCACACCGCTCACGCTCAACTCATTTTGGGCTGAGTCGCCAGTGCATCGCTTTCTTCTTTGATGACATTGGTCGCCTCACTCTCAAGAGCGGTATTGGCGTCAAGCTCGGCAGCGTCTTCGACAGACTTAGGCGCGGGTAGTGCTGGAGCAATCGGTGCATCGAGTAGGCTGGTCACTTTGCGCATGACATCTTGCGACGCTTGATAGAAATGCTGCCGCTCAAGCGCTGAGGCTAAATAGGCATAGTCCACCACATTGGAGCGCATAGTTAACGCTTGTTCAAATTGACGCTGAGCATCAAGCCAGTGCTGCTGACGAAAATAGAGTTGCGCTAAGGCGCTGTGCGCACTTGCATCGGCGGGTGATTTGGCCACGGTATTTTCGAGCAAGACCACAATCGGATGATCATCGGCTAAGTTGAGCTGTGGCAACAGTGAAAAAAGGGCGGGATGAGCGAATTTTTTCAGCCCCTCTTTTAGCGCCGTAAACGCGTCACTATCGGCACCACGAATGATCAGCTGACGGGCAAATTCAGCAATCAGCTCCGGATTTTGTTTGGTTTTTCTCGGTAAGCGTGCCCAATGCTTTGTTAAACCAGAGCTGCCTTGTTGCGCGCCAATTTCTGCCAAACGGCCACATTCGGCGCTTTCACTCAAAGCTCGATAGCGCGTGTCATCAATTAGCTTATGTTTGAGTAGGCTAGGCAGCAACTCTAATAAGGGCTGCCACAGTTCAAGCGCTTGGTAGGTTTGACTGAGTAAACGCAAAATTTCGCTGTTGTGGGCATCGTGCGTTTTCAAGGTATTGAGTGTCGAGAGCGCATCGGTGTATTGCTTTGCTTGCAGTTGCAGTTTGGCGCGCATTAATTCGACAGATTCGGTGGAGTCTGGTAGCGCTTGCGCTTTGGCAAGGTACTCATCGCGTCGCGCGGTTTCCCCTTGTTTGTTGGCCGCTTTTGCTGCCATCAAATAGCCCAGCAGTGGCGTATCATGATAGGGCGCGTATTTGGATAGACGCTTTTCTGCCAGTTTCCAGTGGCCGGATTGTAAGTCCAAAAGCCCCGCGTCAACCATGCCGCGAGCGCGCCGAATTTTGCGTAGACTAAAACGGTGCCAAGTGTGGCTGCCAGTGCGCACCAGCTTTTTGATGATCTGTTCGATAACAAACAGCAGTGCGATCAGTATGCCCACAAGGATAACCAATGTGGTCACGCTCATTTCGATGGTCTGATTGGCCATTGAAATCAGAACGTAACCTTGCTGGCCGGAAAAGTGCGCGCCAGCATAAAGCCCCAATCCGAGCAGGGCAAAAAGCAGAACCAAACGGATCATTGCTGCCCCTCCTGCTCGGTCAGTGTGGTGACGTCACGGCGTAAGCGCGTGCGGATCAGATCGGCGAGTGCCGCCTGACTTGGCAACGCTTTGGGATATTCAATGTCAATGTTGACTTGTTCGAGCTGAGTGAGCGCTGCGATAAACTGTTTTACAGAGTGCGCATCTTGGTTGAAATAGGTTTTTGACCAAGTCAGCGCAGTCGCTAGTGCCGCCTGATATTGTTTCGGTTTTTCGTCGTAAACCGCTTTGATGGCCGTTTCCAATTTGCTTTTTAGGTTTTCTTGTAAGTAGAAATGTTGCTGCGGTGCGAGCAGAGGCACGGCACTACCCTCGCGTGTGCGATAGGTAATGAAATGCTCGGAAAACGATTTGAGTGAATTGACTAAATTGTTACGCCAATTGCTGACATCATCGGTGACCGCAGTGTCAGGTTGTGGCTGCGCATTCGGTAAAATGGCGCTAGCCAGCGGCAGCTTTGCCACTTCTTGCTGCAGCGAGGTGAGACGCAATACGATGCCATCGCGATCAATGATCGGAAGCGTGCGCAGTTTGGTAATGTCGTTAGCCAGTGCTTGACGAACGGACACCAAACTAGGGTCATTGAGCGCGGCGAGGCGCTGGTCGGCGCTTTCCATCAGTAATGTCGCACTTTCAATATCGTGTTCTAAAAACAGCTTACGTCCCGCCAATTTGACAAGATAATCCGCCTCAGCGAGTAACCAGTCATTTGGTCTTCGGCCTTGAAGTTCTTGAATCGTGCGCTGCAAACTTTCGATGCTCTTTTGCTGCTGTGCGAGCGTCACTTGTGCGTGTTCCGCCGCCGTTTTTGCAGTTTTGAGTGTGGCATCTTCGGTTTGTTGTAACTGCTCAGCGAGGCTTTGTTCACTGGTCATCAGTTGCGCGCGTACGGCGGCCAGTTCGCTTTGTGCTTGCTGCTGCGCATTGATTAAGTGATAAAACGCGCCTCCGCCCAGCAATAGCGCGACGATCACTGCCGCGACACTGAACTTGACCGCGCGTTTGGCTTTTCGCTCACACAGCTCAAGTCGTTCACTGTCAGAGCGTGTCGATGGCTCTGAAGGCGTTGACTCGGTATCGACTGGCGCTACCTGCGAGTCAGCCTGGTTCTCCGTTTGGGTTGTTTTCTTATTGTTATTGCGTGTCATACGGTTGTCCTGTGTACGGTAGATAATCGCTCAGAGACGCGATATCAGCGCATTAATGAACGCTGAGTTACTCGCGCTACCGACCGCGACGACGTGGGTAAACCCGTGCTGGCGAGCCAGCATGGCAATGCGCTCACTTGGGACCCAAAGCTGCCATTGGCAAACGGCGGCCAGTCCATAGGGGGCACACTGCGTTACAAAATAGTGCAGCTGCTCTGCGCTAGTAATAATCAGTGCATTAATGCCGTCTTGCTGCCATTGCTTGAGCGCGGCGGCGGCATCAAATTGATGCCATTGGCGTTGATACGTTTCCCAATAGGTGACAAAAGCGCCGCGTTGCTGCAGCGTATCGTAAATGAGTTCACGACCCCCATTACCACGCATAATCACCACCTGCTGATTGGTTAAATCACCAAGTTCAGGTAATTGCAACAAATGTTCACTGTCACTGATCTCTGGGAAGTGTACGTGTTGCTGCGAAGCTTTGCTTAAATAGTGGGCCGTTTTTTGACCGACGGCAAGATAGTGCGCCTGTGAAGGCCATGAAAATGCGTTCTTTTTCAATATCGCGTCAGCGTGATAGACGGCGTGCTGACTGACCGCAATAATCACATCCACGTGTGGCCAGAGGGGGGGAGTCCGGTTTGCGCTCGGCGCAGTAATAATATCGAGAAGCGGTTGATGACTTGCCGCGATTCCGTGCGCGGCAAGCTCATGGCACAGTGCTTGACCTTCTCCGTTAGGTCGAGTCACCAGCACCTTCATTTTTATGGCTGCTCGTCGGCGTACAAACGCGTCAGAATATCGCGTGCACCATCATCAAGTAGCTGATTGGCTAGTGTGACCCCAAGCGCCTCGGCATCTTTACGATGGCCGCGGATCTCACCGCGTACGATGACGCTACCATCGGGCTCGCCAACAAGGGCGCGCAGCCAAATATCATCCCCTTCGAGCAGGGCGTAGCTGCCGATAGGCACTTGGCATCCGCCTTGCAGCGTTAAGTTCATCGCTCGTTCGCACAAGACTCGCGTTGCTGTATCTGGGTCATTGAGCGGCGCAAGCAACTGATGCAGTCGCGTATCATCAAGGCGACATTCAATGCCGACCGCACCTTGCCCTACCGCAGGTAATGACTGTTCTGGTTCTAGGTAACTTTGAATTCGCGCTTCTAACTCTAAGCGTTTTAATCCGGCAGCGGCCAAAATGATGGCATCAAATTCACCTGCGTCTAATTTTCCAAGGCGCGTTCCGACGTTACCACGCAGATCTTTGATCACTAAATCTGGACGTGCTTCTTTAATTTGGCATTGACGGCGTAGGCTGCAGGTGCCCACTACGGCGCCTTGGGGTAACTCATCAAGCGTGGTGTAATGGTTTGAGACAAACGCATCACGGGGATCTTCGCGTTCGCAGATGGTGACCAGTCCTAACCCTTCCGGAAAATCGACCGGCACGTCTTTCATTGAGTGTACCGCAAGGTCCGCACGACCTTCGAGCATGGCAACTTC
Organism: Vibrio agarilyticus; assembly: GCF_012641465.1. Taxonomy (GTDB): domain Bacteria; phylum Pseudomonadota; class Gammaproteobacteria; order Enterobacterales; family Vibrionaceae; genus Vibrio; species Vibrio agarilyticus. The sequence goes on along the minus strand of NZ_JABAIK010000011.1, from coordinate 41,884 downwards.
CAGCTCTTTGACAAACAGTCCTTTCCCTCCGACTTTAGCCAGTGGCGTATCAAGAATGATGTCACCTTTGGTCACCAATTTGACCAGTTCAACTTCAAGCCCAGGATGCGCCGCTTGAAGGGCGTCTTTGACAAAATACGCTTGCCACAGAGCAAGCGGGCTTTGGCGTGTCGCAATACGAATCGGAGTGGTGTTGGTCATGAATAAACCTCAAAAAAGCAATTTTGAGTAATGCTACCATTGTCGCTAATAAAGATTTACTCTTAGTTAATGTATTCGTTCCTCCTGAAGCGATTTCTCGCTCAAATAACAAATTAGTGTGATTAATGTCTCAATTAGTCATTCGTCTAATACTCGGAAAACCATTTGCAAGCGACACTGGGCGCCGTCACGTAATCCGCCTATTTTATTGATGGAAGTTGCAGAAAAAGTGTGCACCTTTTGGCTTTACCTGACGTAGTTGAAGTGTTAAATTGATCACGTTTTTGCGCGGATTTAGCGCACTATTTGAACAAACGTGAAACTCAGGATATTCCCTTGCAGGCTTCTACCATCAAGTTAATCCAGCGCTTAGACAGACTCAATCAGCAGCGAATTGATCGCGCGCTGGCGCTTATGGATTTGCCGAGTCAGCAAGTGTTCCACCTCATTCCCACGCTTTTCCATTTCAATCATCCTGCGTTGCCCGGTTTTTTTGATACGTCCGTCGCCCATGGCGTGTGGGGACTTGAACTGAATACGGTGCAGCAGCAATTTATTGATGATATCAATTTGGCCTTGGTGGAGCCGATTGGCGAACCGTCAAGCCAACAGGTGCCTCATGAGCCTGCCATTTTGGGTCTCTATACGATGGGCAGCACCTCATCGATAGGTCAAAGCACCTCAAGCGATCTCGATATTTGGGTGTGCGTGTCACCGACGATGGACAGCGATGCGCGTGAGCGTTTAACCAATAAATGCTTATTGATCACCGATTGGGCTCAGACTCAAGGTGTGGAAGCCAATTTCTTTTTAATGGATGAGCTGCGTTTTCGCTCCAATCGCTCTGAGGCGATGACCGGAGATAACTGCGGCTCGTCTCAGCACATGTTGTTGCTTGATGAATTCTATCGCTCAGCGGTGCGATTGGCTGGTAAGCCGCTGCTTTGGCAGATGGTGCCGCCAGAAATGGAAGAGTGTTACGACGATTACGTCAAACAGCTAGAACAAAGTGGCCAGTTGCAGCGCACTCAGTGGATGGATTTTGGTCCGTTAACGTGCATTCCTGCCGAAGAGTATTTTGGCGCCAATTTGTGGCAGCTGTACAAGAGTATCGACTCTCCTTATAAGTCGGTGCTAAAAGCGATACTGCTTGAAGCTTACTCTTGGGAATACCCTAATACTCAGCTCTTGTCACTCGACAGTAAGCGCCGCTTCTTTGCTGACGATCCTGATCTCTACGGCATGGATGCGTATTATCTGATGCTCGCGAAGGTCACTCGGTATCTGGAACAGATTGGCGACACGACTCGCCTTGATCTGGTGCGCCGCTGTTTCTATCTGAAAACTCATGAAAAATTATCGCGCGATCCTGACGCAGGCTCAGTGCCTTGGCGTCGTGAGGCGCTAACGGAGTTGACGGCGGGGTGGGCTTGGCCAACGTCGCACTTAAAAGAGCTCGACGATCGCCGCCATTGGAAAGTGGAACAGGTTAAAGTGGTGCATCATGCGCTACTTGATGCGCTGATGCAGAGCTACCGTAATCTGATCCAATTTGCGCGCCGCAATAACATTACCTCGGCCATTAGTCCTCAAGACATCAGCGTGCTTGCGCGTAAACTTTATGCCGCGTTTGAGATTTTGCCGGGTAAAGTGACGTTGCTTAATCCGCAGATTTCGCCGGATTTGCATGAGCCGGATCTTACCTTTATTGAAGTGGCTGATGGCGGAACCAATCGTGCCGGTTGGTATCTGTACAAGCAGCCATTGATCCCGCATCGCATTTTGGGCCAGCCGATGCTTGAGCATCATGAATACTTGAGCAAGCTGGTGGCTTGGGCCTTTTTTAATGGTCTGATCACCGAGTCCACTCGGCTGCATTCTGTGGTGCGTCAAGCGCATATCGATATCGATAAGTTTTACCAGATGGTGAGCGATTTACGTAATACCTTCTCATTGCGTAAGCGTCGCCCAACGATGCAAGCGCTGGCAAGCCCTTGCGAAATCAGCCAGTTGGCGATGTTTATCAATTTTGAAAATGACCCTACCATGGCGCTGACCGGGCGCAATCTCAAGGTGGATCTTAAATCGACCGACATTTTGAGTTTTGGTCCTGAGCAGCAAAGTCTGGTGGGCAGTGTTGATCTCGTCTACCGCAACTCTTGGCATGAGGTGCGGACGTTGCACTTTAGCGGTGAAACGGCGATGCTCGATGCGCTGAAAACCGTATTGGGTAAAATGCACCAAGATGCGCTGCCGCCAGAATCGGTGGATGTGTTTTGTTACAGTAAAAACCTTCGCGGCATGATGCGTAATGCGGTGTATCAGCTACTGGCTGAGTGCATCGAAATGCGCTTAAAACCGGTTGAACCAGAAAAACGTCGCCGTTTTAAAGCGATGCGTATCGGCTCGCAAACGTACGGTCTGTTTTTTGAGCGTCGTGGGGTTTCAGTGCAGAAATTAGAGAACTCAGTTGATTTTTATCGCAGCATTTCGTCGAACAAGATCAAAGGTTCTCCCTTGTTGATGTTGGGCCGCGAGCAGGATTATCAGCTACCTGATGTCGTGGAAAGTTTTGCCAGTGAAGGTTTGATCCAATTTTTCTTTGAAGATACGGCAGACGGGTTCAATATTTATGTGCTGGATGAGTCTAACCAACTCGAGGTTTATCACCAGTACAGCGGCTCTAAAGACGAGATGATTGCCAGCGTCAACACCTTCTATACCTCAGTGAAAGATGATGACAGTGTCGCGGCAAAATTCATTAACTTTAATTTGCCGCAATACTATCAGGTAATTCATCCTGAAGGCGACGGCGCGCCTTATGTGGTTCCATACCGCAACGATGGTTCAAACACCAAACAGCGACACGTTGTCAACGAGTAGCCTTCTTGAACGAAGGCTACGCGCTGTTTTGCCGATTAAGGCCAGTCAATCGCTTCCCCAGCGTGCTTTTCGCACTCTTGTTGCACCATTTCAAAAAAATGCAATCCGGTTTTTGAGCAGATCCAAGCCCCATCGTGGTGCTGAAAATGAAATCCGCCTGATTTTGATGCCAGCCAGATCTCTTTCATCGGTTCTTGGCGATTAATGATGATTTGACTGCGATCGTCAAATTCGAGAGTCAGGACATTGCCACTGGTTTCGTAATCAATGTCGGCGCCCGACTCATCAATCGCTTCTTCCAGTGCGTGCCATTCCATATCGACCAATCGATGAAATTCAGTTTCATTCATCTTATCTATCCTATTGCTTTTCCTGAGTGTGGTGCGATTATAGGGGGCATTGGTTTAATAATCACGATGTGCAAAATGAAAAAATTATCGACCTCTTTGCGCGCCAGCGCGCTTCTGGTGGTAACGGGCCTATTTTTGGTCGGTTGCGGTCAGTCTGGGGCACTCTATTTGCCTCAAGATGAAACACAAGTGGCGCCTGTGGCAGAGCCTGCCGCGTCAACGGCAGTGGATTCTGCTGCGCAGTAAGTGCGATTGTTGAGTATTTTCGTTGAAACAAAATTAGGGAACGACTTTGGATTTTTTTAATTATCAGGATGATGGCCAGCTTTGGGTTGAAGATTTACCGTTAACACAGTTGGCACAAGAATTTGGTACACCACTGTATGTGTATTCTCGAGCCACACTAGAACGGCATTGGCATGCGTTTAATGATGCCGTTGGCGTGCATCCCCATCTCATTTGCTTTGCGGTGAAAGCCAACTCCAATTTGGGCGTGTTGAGTGTGCTGGCGCGCCTTGGCTCTGGCTTTGACATTGTCTCCGGTGGTGAGTTAGAGCGAGTGCTTGCCGCTGGTGGTGACCCACGCAAAGTGGTCTTTTCCGGTGTCGGAAAAACGGCGCAAGAGATGCGCCGAGCATTGGAAGTGGGTATCAAATGTTTCAACGTTGAATCTGAACCTGAGCTTGAGCGTTTGAATCAAGTGGCGCAAGAGATGGGTGTTATCGCGCCCATTTCACTGCGCATTAATCCTGATGTGGATGCGAAAACGCACCCTTATATTTCAACGGGCCTTCGTGATAACAAATTTGGTATTGAATTTGAGCGTGCAGTCGCGGTGTATCAATTAGCTCATCGCCTGCCTCATTTGGAGGTGCACGGCATCGATTGTCACATTGGCTCACAATTGACCGATATTACGCCTTTTATTGATGCGACCGATCGCTTGTTGGCATTGATTGATACGTTAAAAGCGCAAGGTATTCATATTAAGCACCTTGATGTCGGCGGTGGTTTGGGTGTGGTGTACCATGACGAGCAGCCTCCTCAGCCTTCCGATTATGCGAAAGCTTTGCTCGCTCGGCTGGAACATCGCAGCGATCTGGAGCTGATTTTTGAACCCGGACGTGCGATTGCCGCCAACGCGGGCGTACTTTTGACCAAAGTCGAGTTTATTAAACCAACCACAGAGAAAAACTTTGCCATTATTGACGCGGCAATGAATGATCTTATCCGTCCGGCGCTTTACTCTGCATGGCAAGAGATCGTCCCTGTCACACAGCGCCAAGGCACGGCATTACGCTATGATTTGGTGGGGCCTGTGTGTGAAACCAGTGATTTTCTTGGTAAAGATCGCGAACTGGTGATTGAGGCGGGTGATTTACTGGCGGTCCGTTCATCTGGTGCATACGGCTTTGTCATGGCGTCCAATTACAATACACGCCCTCGTGTGGCCGAGGTGATGGTCGATAACAATCAGGCGCATTTAGTGCGTGAGCGCGAGCCGCTGGCCAGTTTATGGCAGCATGAGCACGTGCTTCCCATATAAGGTCTTTAGACCCTAGGAATTTTATGCATTTTCATTTTTCTAAGATGCACGGCTTGGGCAATGACTTTATGGTCGTTGATTGTGTGACCCAAAATGTGTTCTTTTCGCAAGAGCTGATCCGCCGCTTGGCGGATAGACACACGGGTGTGGGGTTTGATCAGCTATTGGTGGTTGAAGCGCCTTACGATCCAGAAAGCGATTTTCATTATCGTATTTTCAATGCCGATGGCAGCGAAGTCGAACAGTGTGGCAATGGTGCGCGCTGTTTTGCTCGTTTTGTGCGTATGAAAGGGCTCACAAACAAATACGCGATTAGCGTGAGCACCAAAAAAGGCAAAATGGTGTTGCATGTGGAAGAGGATGACGAAATCACGGTCAACATGGGTATTCCTGAGTTTGAACCGAGTAAAATTCCTTTCAAAGCTAAGCAAAAAGAGAAAACCTACATTTTGCGCACCGATGAAGACACGCTATTTTGCGGTGCTGTCAGCATGGGTAACCCTCATGTGGTGACCGTGGTCGATGATGTGACAAGCGCGCCTGTGGCGGTGCTTGGGCCAAAGCTTGAATCTCATGAGCGTTTTCCCGAGCGCGTCAATGCAGGCTTTATGCAAGTTATTAGTCGTAATGAGATAGCGTTGCGAGTGTATGAACGAGGCGCGGGCGAAACACAAGCTTGTGGCAGTGGTGCGTGCGCTGCCGTGGCAGTGGGGATTGCGCAAGGTCTGCTGGATGAGAACGTCAAAGTGCGATTGTTGGGCGGGGAGCTCAATATTCGTTGGCAGGGACCGGATCAACCGCTCTATATGACAGGCCCGGCAACCCATGTGTTTGATGGCCAACTCTCTTGCTAAAATGTTCGTCCTTTCGCCAGTCTTGTGACTGGCGAAAGATTTTTCACGCGATGTGTCGTCATCGTGTAAATCGAGTGTATTGCTAGGGACCTATCGAACTGACTTTTCTCTTAGTTTGCATATGCTTGTTCCACTTGACGTTGCAGAGCTTTGATAAAAAATTGAGAGACGGGCACTCACAAACCTCATCATATAGCTTATCTATGTTCAGAGGCTTTGCTCGCTTGTCGCCGACCTGCATCGTCAAGTTGTTTGGGTATAAAGGTTAATGGTCCCTAACCACATCGATAATTTTGATAATCTAAAGGTAATACTGTGTCACATTCATTGTTGACGGATGAGCAGGTCGCCGATTTTTTGCAGGCCGAACCTGAATTTTTTATGCGTCAGCCGCAGCTGCTCGATCATTTGCAATTGACAGACAGTCATCAAGGCGCGTTTTCTCTAGTCCACGTACAAATGAGTCGTCAGCGCCAACGTATCGAAGCGCTCGAAAATCAAATTACTACGCTTACCACCAATGCCACTAATAACGATCGCACCTTTTATGAGTTCATGGATCTGCAAGCGCAGCTTTTGCGCTGCAGCGACTTTCATGCTGTAGTGCGAGCGATTGAACTCAAGGCTCAGCAGCTTGGATTAAGCGCTTATGTTCGGCTGCTGAATCAATGTGATGTAAAGGTGCAGTTGAGCGCTGAGGTTTACCAGAGCTTTAATCGCTCTCACCTGCAAGGCAAAACCGCGTATTTAGGGCGATTGCGTAAAGTGGATCAAGAAGCTTTATTTGGTGAGCTGCCCGTGCCCGAGATGGGCTCTTATGTTGTGCTACCTTTAGTAAAACAGCAGCCATTGGGGTTGTTAGCCTTTGCCAGTGAGGATGGTGGTCATTTTCAGCCGGATATGGACACGTTGTTTTTGCGTCACTTGTCTCTCGTGGTCGCTCATTTAGCTCAAACTTTGGTATGGCAGTCGAATTATGACCCCACTAGCGCTTCCCATCACTCTGCCTAAAACGTTGCAGCAACCGCTGGATCGGTTCTACGAGTATTTGCGCGCGGAGCGTGGTTTGAGTCTGCACACACAACGCAATTACAAACAGCAGTTACAAACGATGGCAGAATACCTCGTTCATGTCGGTGTCACGGATTGGCAGGCGGTGGATGCACGTTGGGTGCGTCAACTTGCCAGTAAAGGGATGCGCGATGGCATGAAGGCCAGCAGTATCGCGACACGTTTATCCTCATTGCGCAGCTTTTTCGATTTTTTGGTGTTGCGAGGCGAGCTGAGCGCCAATACGGCTCGAGGCGTCTCCGCGCCACGTAAAAAACGACCATTACCGAAAAATTTGGACGTGGATGAAGTCAATCAATTGCTTGAAGTGAATGAGGATGACCCCTTGTCGATTCGCGATCGCGCGATGATGGAGCTGATGTATGGCGCGGGTCTGCGGTTGGCTGAGTTGGTCGATGTCAACGTGCGCGATGTACAATTGCGCAGCGGTGAAATTCGCGTCATTGGTAAAGGGGATAAAGAGCGCAAGGTGCCTTTTGCTGGGCTTGCGGTGGAGTGGGTTGGCAACTGGCTGAAAGTGCGTAAAGAGGTCGCTGCCGCAGGAGAGCCTGCGTTATTTGTTTCAAAATTGGGTGGGCGGATTTCCCATCGCAGCGTGCAAAAACGTATGGCGCAGTGGGGCCAAAAACAAGCGGTTGCCAGTCATATTACGCCGCATAAATTACGCCATTCATTTGCGACGCACATGCTTGAGTCAAGCAATAATCTGCGCGCGGTGCAAGAGCTGCTGGGGCATGAAAATATTTCGACCACCCAGATCTACACTCACCTCGATTTTCAACATCTGGCGGATGTTTACGATAAAGCGCATCCACGCGCGCGAAAAAAATAGTTCGACCAACCGGAGTTTGCTCGTATGGTTATTTATCGCCCTTTTGCCGCAATACAAGCCGTGACGTTCGATTTGGACGACACGCTGTACGACAATCGGCCGGTGATTATGGCGTTAGAGCAGCAGATGCGGTTATGGTTGCAAGACACTCACCCAGCGACCGCGCATCTGACTGAGCAAGATTGGCGTCAGTTGCGCCTGCAGGCGTTGTCGCGCTGGCCGAAGCTGAAGTCAGATGTCAGTGCGTCGCGCCATGCGCAGCTTAGGTTGGGCTTTTTACAATCGGGCTATACGCCATTACGGGCCGAGAAGGCGGCTTGTGATGGAATGACGGTGGCTCACTACTGGCGCAATCAAGTAACGGTGCCGCAAGAGACTCACCATGTATTAACGGCATTAGCCCAGCATTTTCCGCTGGTGGCCATCACTAATGGCAACGTCGACGTGACTAAGATTGGTCTTAGTGATTATTTTTGCGCGGTGTTAAAAGCCGGTATTGATGGCGAGGCAAAACCCGACGCGAGTCTCTTTGCTCAAGCGGCTGCGCGGTTGTCCGTGAATCCCTCGGCGATTATGCATGTGGGCGATCATCTGCTGACGGATGTTCTCGGCGCCAATTTAGCGGGGTTTTGCTCTTGCTGGTTTAATCCAACATCGCAAACGGTGCGCCATACGCCAAAAGCACGTTCTCTGCCTCATTGGGAAATACGACGGCTGCCACAATTGTTGGCGCTTTTGTAGTCAAACTCTCATTCCACAGTCATTGAGACCGAGTCACGCTGGTCATTCTTTGCAAAGCAACGTAGATTGAATTTCCATTGATTTGAAAATCATCAGCGGATAGGTGGTTGAAAAATCAGTTATTCGACGACGAGCACGAGCAAAGGATTGGATTGAACGATGCAGACGGTGTCATGGTTTATCGAACGAATTGAGGCGTTATACGACAAGTTAACCACACGGCATTGGGACGATAATAAACAGTACGCTATTCAAATTCTCTCATCACAGAGCGCAGAAAAAGCGCGTGCTTACGCCCAAGCGCTCACTCAAGCTCTGCCTCACGCGCATATTGTGGGCTCAAGTGTCAGTCATCTTATTCAGCAACAATCCATTTTGACCAGCGGCTCGCTGATCATCATCAATGAATTTCAGCATACGCAAATGACATCGGCTGCGGTTCCCTATCAGTATGGCGCGGAGAAGGACAGCGAGCGCTTACGTCATGCTCTGAATCTTCAAGCAAGCAGCTGCGCGATACTCAGTTTTTCCTGTCAAGTCGCCGGACAAGATTATGCGATTTATCGTGCGTTTGACCGTGCGACCACGCCTCCGATTGCAGGTGGTCTCGCGTATCCCTCAGAGCTTGGCGCTTGGGTATTGCATCAAACTCAAACTTACCCCGATGGCGTGGTGGCAATCGCATTGCACAGTGATGTGTTACGAGTGTGGACGGGCGCGTATTCGGAATGGAATCCGGTTGGCATGCCCCATGTGGTGACAAAAGCGAACCAAAACCGCCTTATTACGCTAGGGGATGAGCCGGTTTATGATCATTACAAGCATTATTTGGCTGATGGTGCAGACGTCGATTTGCTCACTTTGCGTTCCTTTCCTTTGTATCGCGAGCGGCACGGCAAAAAAGAGGTCTGCGTTGCGAATGAGATCCACCCTGATGGCAGTATGAGCTTTGATCGCAGCTTTTGCGTGGGTGATATTTTGCGTTTTTGTTATACCCATCCATCACTCACACTTGAGCAGCTTAAATATGGCATTACTCAGCTTGCGTTTCATCAGCCACAGACAATATGGATTTATAACTGTGCCTCTCGACTGGATTTTATTGAGGGAACCGAAGAGGTGGCTCCCTTTACTGAGTTGGCGATGGTCAATGGTGGCTATTGTATGGGGGAGCTTTATGCTAGCCATGATGAACAAGAGATTTTGCACCACAGTTTGACTTACCTTGGGCTGCGTGAAGCGGATGAAGTTCCAGATTTTAAACGACCAGCCGCCTATCAAGGTTCAAGCGTATCCCCGCTATTTTCGTTGATCCGCAATGCAATTAACGACTTGAACCAGTCGAACCATCAAATGGAATATCTGCTTGAGCGACAAGCGCAAAAACTGAGTCAGAGCTTTCGAACCGATTCGCGGACCGGTCTGGCCAATCGCGTGGCGCTGCAAGAGTACTTGGCAGGAATGAATGAGGATGAACACTTACTGACATTAAAGCTGATTAATTTCAGTCAAATCAATGAGAAGTATGGTTATTCTGTTGGGGATCGTTTACTAAAAGATCTGTCGCAACATTTTCGAGTTCAATTACGCAAAGGGTTGGGGCGCATTGCCGCGACCCAACTGTATAGCATTGGCGTGGGTGAGTGGGCCTTTGTGTTTCGTGCCAATGAGCCGAGCGCTCAGATAAAGCACCCATTTACGCTGTTTGCCGATTTGGTTGAACAGCATGATTTTTCGGTTCATGGCGCGGAGGAGCTGGATTATCTTTCGGTTTCCTTGTGTGGCGGGCTTGCCAGTCGACGTGATTTCCCTACGGTGTCGGGCGATGAGTTGCTGCTAAAGGCGATTGAGGCGAGGCGAGCAGGACGGCGCAATAATACACACATCTGCAATGCACTTGATATTCAGGTGTCAGAAGAGGTGCGTAAAGAGCAATTAGCGTGGCATTCTCGCGTCAGTCGCGCCATATTGAAGCATCAAATTGTAACGTATGCGCAGCCCATTTTTAGCGCGCAAAGCCATCAAATATACTCCCATGAATGTTTAGTGCGCATCATTGAAAATGGCCAAGTGATTGCGCCAGGGCAGTTTTTGCCCATCATTTCTGATACCCATCTCTATTCACGCTTAAGTCGCCATATGATTGAAAGCACGCTCAATTATATGAAAGACAAATCAGGGGTCTTTTCGATTAATTTGTCACCCCAAGATCTGTTTTCAGATAAGACATTGTATGTTCTTGAAAATGCTATCAGTAAGCTCAATGACCCGACTCGCCTCGGGCTTGAGGTGTTGGAGTCAGAGCAGATCACCGATTACGACCGAATGATTGAAGTCTGTGGCCATTTTCGTCGTCTTGGCGCTCGAATCATTGTCGATGACTTTGGCTCGGGATATTCCAATTTTGATGAAATCGCCAAACTTGAGCCAGAAATCATTAAACTGGATGGCAGTTTGATTCGTCATATTCATCAAGATCAGCGGCAGCGTAAGATGACCGCACAATTGGTCAAATTATGCCAAGTGCTGAACGCCAAAACGGTGGCCGAGTTTGTTCACAACCAAGCGGTATGTTATTTGGTGGAATCGATGGGCGTGGATTATTTACAAGGCTTTCACCTTGGTGAGCCTAAGCGATTGTTTTGATTGTTAACGTTTGAGAGTGTGACCACTTTGGTCAGCCTGAAAAGCCGCAAGATAATGCGCAAAAAAGCGATTGAGCTGCTCGGCTTGTGGCGCGTAATCAAGCGAGTGAAGCAGTGCTATCGCTACCTCGCAGGTGCACAGATTGCCCGGTTGTTGATTGCGCCGCAATGTGTAGTGTGAGTGGTGCGCATTTGAATCGAGCATGATGGTCGGAATGTGTTGCAGCCATTGGCTTTTATTGACCATTTTTTTCGCTTCTTGCCATGTGCCATCAAGAATAATGAACAGGGGCGTTTTCCCAGCAGAATAAGACGTCTCGCTCGATGCCATCGATGTTGAGCCCAACACTTTAGCCTTGTCATTCGGATAGAGAAGCCAAGGTTGATAATGAGGGCTTTCCAGCAGCGCTTGCAACTCCAAGCAAGGCTGAGTACGTTGCCAGCGATATGGGGTTGCGTTTAAGCCGCACCAACGCAGCAGTTTGCCAGTATTGGTTTTGCGTTGGAATTCATTTGGGTGAGTCAATAGGGCTATCGGTAATGGCGCGTTTAAAGTGGGCGCTATCGTACAAACACATTGAAATTTCAGGCCGCATTGCGGGCATGCCGAGTCAGATGGCTGGGTCATTGGCTTATCTCTCCTAAGTGATATTGGGCTATTGGCCATTTTTTGCTGCACTCATCTAACATCACTAGGGGTGCGGTAGGTCTGGCTTGACTAGGGCCAATCCCACCGCTAAATACCCGCCCCACTTGACGTTGCAGGGGGGGGCGACTTTGTTTCACAAACCTCATTCGATAGTCTGTCTATCTTCAGAGGACTTTGCTCGTTTGCCACCGACCTGCAACACCAAGTTATTTGGGTATAGGGGGAACGGATAGGTTATAGCAGGTGATCACGCAAGTAGTGCACAACGGCATCGTCTGCGTGGCTGCCAATAATCTCATTATTAGGCAAAGCGGCCTTTACTCGAGGGTGCGCTGTAGCCATCACAAGCCCTTTTCCGGCCATTGATAACATTTCCACGTCATTCATACCATCGCCAAACGCAATGCATTGGTCCAGAGAAGAGCCTAGTGCTTGAGCCACCGCGTTTAAGGCCTCACCTTTTGACACGTTATCAGCCATCACCTCTAAACACCACGGAGTTGAAAAGGCGATACTGACGTTATCGCCAAAGGTGGCATTGAGCGTGTTTTCCAGTGCCACTAGGTAGTCACCATCTCGCCCATCATGAGTAAAGAATATTTTGGCAATGTCGCTGGTGGGGGCCTGGTCAACATTGAACAGATGATAACTAAAACCAGACTCTTCGTGGTACTCCTTGAGCTCATCGTTTTCACGATTGATCATCCAGTTGTCGCCTTGGTAGAGGTGGACCACGACTTCAGGATCGTGCTTTGCGCAATCAATCACGGCTTGCACTAGGTCGCTTGGCACGCTCTTTTTGTACATGAGAGCGTCGTTTTCATCATGCACACACGCGCCGTTGGCGGTGATCATATACGCGGGGATCCCCACTTGGGCGCGAATGTTGGCGACGTCAATATGGTGACGCCCCGTAGCAAAAACGAAGGTGTGACCTTGTTCATGCAGCGCTTTGAGGGTGGACTTGGCAAATGCCGTCAATTGATGATTGGGTGCCAGTAAGGTGCCATCTAAATCAGAGGCAACGATACGGTAAGGGTGGGCTAATGGGCTCATTTCATCCTCAGTGGCCGCCTTAGTGTGAAAAGCGGCATTGGTTTAACGCTGCCTTGTGACGTTAGATGCGTCTATCGACATCACATGGGCGAAGGTTATTTAATTTAATCTCAGCAGTTTACGGCAAAACAAACCAAAGAAAGAGGGTAATTTGTGTTAACCCTCTTGCCTCTTTTTGCTGTGCATAACGAGTTCCTCACCACTTAGTCTTTGGCACAAGGATCGGAAGGGCTCGCCTCGCATTGGGGCTTATTGCGTATAGTCGGTGAGTTCGCCGCCAATTGCTTGCTGAAATCAATGATCGCCTCAAGCACTTGGTTACGAATATCGTCGCGCTCAAATAACAGCTCGTGTTTCGCTCTTGCAAAACGCAATAAGGTGGTGGGAGCGTTGCTGCGCTGCGCGCTTTGTATAAAACGATCTTGCGCGCGATTATCAACAATCACGTCGTCTTCAGCTTGTAATAACAAAAGCGGTACGGGCAGGTGACGCGCCAACTGAACGCACTGTTTGGCGGCAAGTAAACTTTGCCAGACCCAGTGGCTGCTTGGGCCGCCGACTTGAAGCTCAGGCCGCGCATCATACAGAGTGCGAAACCAGTGATAGCGTACCGCGCTGTGGGTGAGGAGGTTACCGTCAAACGGTTTTGCGTAATAGGCGCAATGCCCTGGCGCGTAGCGAGGTTGAGAGGCTAAAACGCTTAACAGTGCGGTCAGTGGCGTGGCTATCGGTTTGAGATACCATGGGGTTCGAATGCCATGCATTGGCGCGCTGAGAATGGCTCCATCAAAGGGGGTCGATAGCGTTGAATTGAGCGCAGTACACTGTAAGTAACGCGTAACAATGGCCCCGCCCATTGAGTGACCAATAAGAAGGCGTTGTTGATAGCTCGACCAATCAAAATGACCTATGATGGTGGCCAAATCACTGACGTAGTCTTGAAAGTGCGCCACGTGGCCGATATCACTGTTTGTGATTAAGCGGTCGGACAACCCTTGACCACGATGGTCATAGCTATAAACATCAAAGCCTTGCGCAAATAGGTCATACAGCACTTCTTGGTATTTCCACGCGCACTCAATGCGGCCGTTGACCAACAATATGGCTTTTTGGTGGGTGGGCGAGGTGAGTTTACACCAATACAATCGGCGCTTTTCGTGGCCGAGAACAAAGCCCTCTTCACGATTTTGCCACCAACGGCTGATCGTATGAGTAAAGGCATGTTCAAATTGCGGCTCTTGAGTAAAGCTTGAATTTGGTTGAGGTGACGACATCAAAAGTATCCGTAGCGACGAAAAGTGACAATTGAAAATCTAATGATCGAAGATAGAGTGAGGAATTGCAATGGATGTTCACGTTTGGCTGGCGTATTTGGTCACAGCGATTGTTTTTAGCTTAGCCCCAGGTTCCGGTACCGTAAATTCGATCAGTAATGGGCTGGCTTATGGTACCAGACGCTCCCTTGGCGCCATTGTTGGTTTGCAAATCGGTTTGGCGATTCATATTGTGTTGGTGGGCGCTGGCATTGGCGCCTTAGTTGCTCAATCAACGACCGCCTTTGTGGCCATAAAGTGGATAGGCGCGGCCTATTTGGTTTGGCTGGGCGTGCAAAAGTGGCGTGACAGTGGCCAGCTGCAAGCGAATACGGCGACAGAGGTTTCATCGGGATGGTTGTTACTGCGTAAAGCCATTTTCATCAATTTGACTAACCCAAAGTCGATTGTCTTTTTGGTGGCACTGTTTCCCCAATTTATTGATCCGATGGGCGATAAGTGGCTGCAACTTTTGGTTCTTGGTATTACGACGATCGTCGTTGATGGCATAGTGATGTTTGGTTACACCAGTTTGGCGGCGCAAATGGGGCGGTTTATTCGTTCTGAGCGCGTAATGAGCCGAATCAACAAGGTGTTTGGTTCGATGTTCGTCGGCTGCGGCGCATTACTGGCCACCGCAAAAGCGTAAATGAAAGTTTTATGACAATGAAAGTCGACGCTTGACGTCGATTTTTTTTACCCATAACATATTCGCATATCCATATATGGGGATGTAAATATGTTACCTCATCAATTTTTTAAATTGTTGGCTGATGAAACGCGTGTTCGTTGTCTGTTACTTATTGCTCGCGAAGAGCGCATCTGCGTGGGTGAGCTGACGACCGCCCTGGCAGAAAGCCAACCTAAAGTCTCACGCCATCTTGCGCAATTGCGCTCCCATGGTGTGGTACGTGATGAACGTCAAGGGCAATGGGTGTATTACCGCATTGCGGATGATTTGCCGGGTTGGATGCGCAAAGTGATTGCCGATTTGGCCGCGTCTAACTGTTTGCAAACCACTTATCAACAAGACACAGAGCGTTTGCATGATTCACAACGTTCAGCCTGCTGCTAAGCAGCATAGACCCCTTTTGGAGAAGACCATGACAATTAAAGTAGGTATTAATGGCTTTGGCCGCATCGGCCGTTTGGCAATGCGTGCGGCCTTTGACTGGCCTGAGATGGAATTTGTTCTAATTAATGACGTTGCAGGTGATACCGCCACCTTGGCTCACTTGTTGGAATTTGATTCCGTTCAAGGACGTTGGCACCATGAAGTGAATCATGAAGGCGACGTGATGGTGATTGGTGAACAACGCATTCGCACCACCAAGCAGCGTGATATCGATGCAGTGGATTGGTCTGGTTGTGATGTTGTGATTGAAGCGACTGGCGTGCACCGCAAAGGTGAGTTCCTTCAGCGTTACCTTGACCAAGGCGTAAAGCGTGTGGTGGTAACGGCTCCGGTAAAAGAAGAAGGCATTGCCAATATCGTGGTGGGTGTTAATGACGCGATTTTTGACCCAGCGCAGCATCGCATTGTCACGGCAGCATCGTGCACCACCAACTGCATTGCACCGATTGTGAAAGTGATTCATGAGAAATTGGGCATCGAGCAGTCGTCTTTCACCACGATTCACGACTTGACCAATACTCAGACGATTTTGGATGCACCACATAAAGATCTGCGTCGCGCACGTGCCTGTGGTATGAGCCTGATCCCAACAACAACGGGCAGTGCGAAAGCGATTGTGGAAATCTTCCCTGAACTTAAAGATAAAATTAACGGTCACGCGGTGCGCGTGCCACTGGCGAACGCATCACTCACCGACATCATCTTTGATGTTAAGCGCGATACAACGGCTGAAGAGGTCAATCAGCTGCTCGAGGCGGCATCTAAAGGTGAACTCAAAGGCATTTTAGGTTTTGAAACTAAGCCATTGGTATCGATTGATTACAAAGGCGACCAGCGCTCCACTATCGTCGATGCTCTGTCGACAATGGTGGTAGGCAAACGCATGGTGAAAATCTATGCCTGGTATGACAATGAAATGGGTTATGCAACGCGTACTGCGGAGCTGGCTCGCACAGTTGGTTTAGCGTGAGGTAGTATGATGACACATCCAACATGGCAACTTGATCTGGACTCTGGTGCACTGGTTCTGACCCCTTGTCCGGGAACCAAAGGCGTTGATTTACGCGATTCATTAGTTCAACTGAAGCAGCAAGGTGTTGAAGCTGTCGTGACCGCCCTGGATGATCACGAATTGGCGGAACACCATGTCGCAGAGCTTGGGGCGATTGTGACAGAGCTTGGTATGCAGTGGTTTCAATTGCCTATCGTCGATGATTGCGCGCCAGATGCGGGTTTTGCAGAGCAATGGCGTCAAGCAAGTCCGCAGTTGCATGCTGTGCTTGCTCGTGGTGGCAAAGTGGCGTTGCACTGCCTCGGTGGCTCTGGCCGTACCGGATTGTTCGCGGCTCATTTGCTGCTTGAGAAGCACTGGCCGTTAGCAAAAATCATTCGTGAAGTGCAGGCATTACGTCCTGGTGCATTCACCAAGCCGCTGCAAATTGAGTATGTTGAAGCGCTTGCAGCGCGATAATCGTCCGTTTGGCTCAGCAGTAGTAAGACGCTGCTGAGTCAGTCATCTTGGCGTGGGAGAGATTATGATCGCCAATCTAGCACCGAGTGTACGTCAATACGCGCTGGTCACATTTAACTACTGGAATTTTACGCTGACTGATGGTGCGTTACGCATGTTGGTCGTGCTCTATTTTCATTCCCTTGGCTATTCTTCATTAGCCATCGCATCCCTGTTTTTATTTTATGAATTTTTTGGGGTGGTGACGAATTTAATCGGCGGTTGGCTTGGCGCCCGTCTTGGGCTCAATCGCACCATGAATATTGGTTTAGCGATGCAAATCTCCGCCCTGTTGATGCTCGCGGTTCCCAATAGCTGGTTGACCATACCTTGGGTCATGGCAGCACAAGCGATGTCTGGCATTGCCAAAGATCTCAATAAGATGAGTGCCAAAAGTGCCATTAAGACCTTGGTGCCGGATGAGCAGCAAGGGGCGTTGTATAAATGGGTTGCCATCTTAACCGGATCGAAAAATGCGCTGAAGGGGGCGGGGTTTTTCTTAGGCGGTTTGCTGCTCTCTTGGGTTGGCTTTCAGCACTCGATGCTACTGATGGCGAGTGTGTTAGCACTGGTGTTTGTCTTTAGTCTGATTTGGCTGGAGGCGGATATGGGCAAAGCTAAGAATAAACCTAAATTCCGCCAGATTTTCTCTAAATCAGAGCCAGTGAATATTCTGGCCGCTGCGAGAATGTTTTTATTTGGCGCGCGTGATGTTTGGTTTGTGATTGCGTTACCACTCTATTTAGGCACCGTGTTTGGGTGGGATCATCTTGCGGTAGGGGGCTTCTTAGCCAGCTGGGTGATTGCGTATGGTTTTGTTCAAGGCATTGCGCCGCGTATCACGGGGAAAGCGCAGGGGCGAGTCCCGGATGGACGTGCGGCATTATGGTGGGCAGGCTTGCTTGCCGTTATCACGGGCTTAATTGCTTACGGGGTGCAAATCGGCTGGCAGCCGCAGTTTGTTATCATTGTCGGATTGTTGATTTTTGGCGCTGTATTTGCCGTAAACTCATCGCTGCACTCTTACCTTATCGTGAGTTACGCGAAAGGGGATGGCGTCTCATTGGATGTCGGTTTTTATTACATGGCGAACGCGATGGGCCGATTGATTGGGACTATTTTGTCCGGCTATGTGTATCAAAAAGCGGGGTTAGATACGTGCCTTTGGATTGCATTTGCGTTTCTCGTATTGACCACGATGATATCGCTACGCTTACCGCGTCGTGTTAACCGCTAAATCAAGTCCGTCTGCACTTGATAAAAAAGAGCGCATCAGCGCTCTTTTTTTATGGTTTAACGTTGCAGAGCAAAATGGACAAAGCGATTGCCTTGATAAGTCAGGATCCCTTTGTCGCCAGGGTTAAGCGCCTGATAATAGTGGATGCCCACTTGAAATTCTCGTTTTGGTCCCAGCGTGCCCCGCTGAACGTAGATCCAATACTCTTGATTGTCCTGCCCTGAAGACTCATCCAGATCAATCGCTTGTTTGTCTAAAATCGTCACATTGACTTGCTGCTCAGGCGCATTTTCTCCCAGCAAATGTTTGCGATGAAAGCCGATGGCTGCCCACCCGGCAATCAGAGCTAATGCCGCTAATGCTGCAATCAGTGTTACTGGCATAAATCCTCCCTGTGATAACGGTTATCAAGCAATCTGATTCGATGCGCTATTTTATCTGTTCTTTTGCACACAAAACCACAGTTCAAAACTCGAAATGCGGCGACAATTGTAGAAGAATGTGAATAGGGACGCGTTGTTAAGTTGACGCTAAAGAGAATTGCTAAGGAAGTATCCAATGTCAGATATTGAAAAAGTGGTGGTACGCACTCGCCGTTTAGAATCTTTGTTGCGTCGGCAATATCATGCGCAAGGAAAAGGCTTGCATCAGTTGATCAATAGCTGCGAAGAGCGTTTGCCTCATGCTGTGGTCGGTAAATTACGGTTTATTGCTAGCGTACGCAACCGAATGGTACACGAAGAGAATGCACGTCTTGATGATCGACGCGGTTTTTTAGCCGCGTGCGATTTTTGCGAGCGCGAGTTGACGCCACGAAGTGGTCGTTTTATGTGGCGACTGGCGTTGTTGTTGGTGCTTTTTATCACCGCTGGTGCGATGCTGTTTTATTACGCGCATTGGGAGGCGGTCAGCCGCTATTTGTGACTCCCCAATAAGTGGGTCGGCCGTTGCGCTGAATTTGGGTATAAAACAAAACGGACGCGAATGCGTCCGTTTTGTTTTGAAATCATCAATGAATTTAGTAAAGCATTGGTAGAGTCATTAAACCCACAACCACCGCGATCATTACCATTCCTTGTTTTTGTGAAGAAGTCATTGTGTGTCACCTGTCTCTTTCTGTTTAACCAATAAACAAACAATAGCACTTTTCTTTACTTTGCGCCAGTATGGTGAAAATCTTCTCAAAAGCAAGAAGTAACCTTTGAATTTAATGCTTTTTGGCTCTTTTTTTTATGTTTTTTAAAGCGGGTTGATTCGGGCTTGAAAACCGGTTATTTTATTAAAGTGTTGATTTTAATGTAATATTAATTGTTAATTTTATGTGCAATTTGAGTTTTACTTATTTTTGCTGGTCTGGTGTGTAATTGCTGTTGTCATGCTGATATGGCCAGTTTTGATCTCAAAAGTAGGTCGATGTGGGTGTGATTATTTTTAGGCTCTTTTTCACGGCATGAGAAATGAGGCTAAATGGGTAAAAAAAGAGGCTTAGTAACGATAAAGGGTGTTAAATGCTGAAATGTGTCAATTACGTATGCGGGGTATACCCCAACGACTTGACGATATAGGTAGGCGACCAACGAAGAAAGCCCAAATGAACACTTGGGCTTGAATGAGGTTAGGCAGAGGCGGAAAGCATCATATGTTTACGGCGAATGCTGAGAAGTCCAAAAATGCCAAAAAGCAGCACGGACCATTTTTCCC
Source organism: Vibrio agarilyticus (assembly GCF_012641465.1). Lineage (GTDB taxonomy): Bacteria > Pseudomonadota > Gammaproteobacteria > Enterobacterales > Vibrionaceae > Vibrio > Vibrio agarilyticus. The sequence goes on along the minus strand of NZ_JABAIK010000011.1, from coordinate 22,160 downwards.
ATGCGGTGGTTGTGATTTTGTCGCCAAAACCGCCTAAAAACATCAGTAATTGCAACCCGTGCATCATCAGCAAAAATGGCATCATGATGTAAAGCACGATGGCAGTAATACCAGGAAATGGCTGAAAAAGGTTAAAAAACAGAATGAGCCAAACAAAGCTTAATGCCGCCTTGGCTAATACAATCAACGCGTTCATGATGTCGTCCTAATAAATAATCGATACGCCACTTGCCCGGCAATTTTTTCACGGTAGAGCTGCCAATCCGCCGGAAGAGAGCTTAGGGTTAGATTTTTTTCACATTCAATATAAATCAGAGCTTGAGGGCTCAACCAGCCATTTTGCTCCAGCAGCATCACAGTTTGATCAATTAAATCATGGTGAAACGGTGGGTCGATAAACACGATGTCAAAAGCGCGCCCAGGTTGCTTGAGTAGTGCAAGCGCGTCGCCGTGCAGCAGTTCAATATTTTGTGCTTTTACTGTCGCCACATTGCGTTTGAGCTGTTCAAACGCCGGACGATGCATCTCTACCATGGTGACGCTGGCGGCTTGACGCGATGCCGCCTCAAATCCAAGGCTGCCAGAGCCGGCAAACAGATCCAAACAGTGCGCTTTCGCAATGTCTTGCGCAAGCCAGTTAAATAACGTCTCTTTGACGCGGTCGGTCGTAGGTCTTAGACCGGCAGCATCTTGAACAGGGAGTTTTCGCCCGCGCCATAGCCCGCTAATAATTCGTACGAAGCCAGAAGGAGACGGATTTTGTGATGGGTTTTGCTGACGACGTCTTACCATAGATTTTTTGACCGCTAATTAAGTGTTATCATGTTCAATCGTCACAATTGACTCGATAGTCGCTGGGTTTGTGACGGCAACGCAACTGAATGCGATGACAGAGTGTATCAACCAATCTTAGGTGCGGTCACGGCTTTGTCTGCTTTCTTTTCTTTAACGTGTCTCTTAACGCGAAGCTTGCAGTCATCGCACTCAAAGAGCACTCAATATAATAGATACACTAGGGCAGTGTCAGATGACGGAAAAAAAGAAGCGCGGTTTACTTTCATGGCTTGGGTTTGGTGACGATGATGCTGCCGCCTCGGAGCGCTTAGAAAAAACTGAGCGCGCGGAAAAAGAGGAGCAACGTGATGCCTCAGCGCAGCATGAGTCGAGTGATGAGGGGCTCGCGCTAACCACGCCTGACGAAATTGATACCCATGACGTTTCCGACATGCCAGAAGATGCGGCACGCACCTCGGCGCTTGAAGAGTTAAACGAGACTCAAGACGAGTTCACCGAGCTTGATGAGCCAAATGTGAATGAAAGCCGTGTTGCCGAACAAGAAAAACCGAGCGAGAGCTTTTTTAGCCGTTTAAAGCGCAGCTTAAGCCGAACCAAAGCCAATATTGGCGCTGGCTTTTTTGGCCTTTTTCAAGGTAAAAAAATTGATGATGATCTGTTTGAAGAGCTGGAAGAGCAGTTGTTGATAGCGGATGTGGGTATGGATACCACCATGAAAATCATCAACAACTTGACCGAAAAAGCCAGCCGAGCGCAATTGAAAGATGGTGAAGCTCTGTATGGATTGCTCAAAGAAGAGTTGGCCGATTTGCTTCGTCCGGTTGAGCAGCCGTTGGACATCGATACCAGTAAAACCCCTTATGTCATTTTAATGGTCGGCGTGAATGGTGTTGGCAAAACCACCACTATTGGTAAGCTGGCAAAACAGTTCCAAGCCGAGGGCAAACGCGTCATGTTAGCCGCTGGTGATACGTTCCGCGCCGCGGCAGTTGAACAATTGCAAGTGTGGGGAGAGCGAAATAACGTGCCGGTTATCGCTCAACACACCGGCGCGGATAGTGCCTCTGTGATTTATGATGCGATAGAAGCCGCAAAAGCGCGTGGCGTGGATGTGGTCATTGCCGATACTGCGGGTCGTTTGCAAAATAAGAGCAATTTGATGGAAGAGCTGCGCAAAATTGTGCGTGTGATGCAAAAAATTGATGGCTCAGCACCGCATGAAATTATGCTGACACTTGATGCGGGCACCGGACAAAACGCAATGAGCCAAGCGAGCCTGTTTAGTGATGTAGCGCCTGTAACAGGAATTACCTTGACCAAGCTTGATGGCACCGCGAAGGGCGGCGTGATCTTTGCTATTGCCGATAAGTTCGGCATTCCTATTCGTTATATTGGCGTGGGCGAAGGCATTGATGATTTACGTCCATTCCAAACCCAAGAGTTTATTGACGCACTATTTAGTCGAGACGAATAAAGCAGGGGAGCGCAGTTCGTGATCAAATTTCAGCAGGTGAGTAAGGCCTACCGTGGTGGGCGCCAAGCATTGCAGAAAGTGGACTTTCACTTACGCCGTGGTGAAATGGCTTTCTTAGGTGGTCATTCAGGTGCAGGGAAAAGCACATTACTGAAACTTATCTGCGCGATAGAACGGCCAACCGATGGCGCTATCTTATTTAATAATCATGATATTACTCGAATTGAGAGTCGAGATATTCCTTACCTGCGCCGCAATATGGGCATCGTATTTCAAGATCACCGATTGCTAATGGACCGTTCGGTTTTTGATAACGTTGCCTTGCCAATGCGCATTGTGGCGATGTCCGAAACGGAAATTAAGCGCCGCGTCAATGCGGCATTAGATAAAACCGATTTGTTGGATAAAGCGGCGTGTTTGCCAAGTCAATTGTCGGGCGGTGAACAGCAGCGTGTTGGTATTGCGCGCGCGGTGGTCAATCGACCGCGTCTGCTTTTGGCCGATGAACCGACCGGTAATTTAGACCCGGAATTATCCAATCGTATTTTACGTCTGTTTGAAGAGTTTAACCGCGCGGGAGTGACTATTTTGCTCGCAACCCACGACCAAAACTTGGTCAGTTCGCGCCCGCAATATCGACAGTTGGAGCTGAATCAAGGCTTTTTGAGCGAGGTAGAGCAATATGGCCGGTAAACGACAGGCGGTGCGTTCTAATCAACGTCAAACGAATCAGCGTCAAACGGGCACCAACAGCCAAGGCTTTTTTGCTGCGCATTATTATCATGCTCGCGCCGCATTTTATGCTCTGTGGCAGCGCCCTATGGGCAACATATTGACCCTCGCGGTCATCTCGATAGCGTTGACTTTACCAGCGTGTCTTTACTTGCTAGGTAAAAATGTGGCTGAGGTCAGTCACAAGGTCATGGCTCCGGTTCAAATTAGCGCATACCTTGATAGCGGTGTATCTGACGTGCGCGCGATGGTCTTAAAAGATGCCCTCGAATCACGAGACGATGTCATAGGGGTTGAATACATTTCATCACAACAGGGGTTAGCCGACCTCAGTCAATATTCGGGCTTTGAACAAGCGCTTTCATTACTTGATGAGCAAGCTCTGCCCGCGGTCTTGATTGTGGAGCCTCAAACAACCGGCGTTAATGCGCAGGCCGATGTTGCAGCTTGGTTGGCAGAGCAACCCAATGTCAGTGATGTGCGACTGGACAGTGATTGGTTGGCACGACTTGGTGCAATTAAGCAACTTGCGGTGATTGTCGCAAGTGCTTTGGCCGTTTTGATGCTATCTGCGGTCTTTTTAATTGTGGGTAATACATTGCGGTTTAATGTATTGGCCAATAAGGAAGAGATCCAAACCATGAAACTGATTGGCGCAACGGATCATTACATTCTGCGCCCATACGTCTATACCGGAATGTGGTTTGGGCTGCTCGGCGCTCTTGTGGCTTGGCTTGCAACAGCCTTGCTGACGGTGGTTGTTAGTTTTGGGGTTGAGCAAGTGGCCGCTTTGTACGATAGGCCTTTTCGCTTGCTTGGCTTAGGGTGGGATGAATCTTTGTTGTTGATGATGGTAGGTATTGCGATAGGCAGTCTTGCCGCGCGCATCTCGGCGCAGCGTCACCTCAACGAAATTGAGCCTATTTAACAAGATTATAACGCGTCATAGTTGTCTAACGTGATGAAAAACAAGACATTCAACAAAATTTTTACGCGAAAATGAATCGCGTTGCTTGAAACTTATTCGCTTTCAGGCCACTATTACCGTTCAAAACGCTCGCCAGGGATCTCACTCGATGCGTTTTCTTAGCAATAACAACCCAATGAGGATTTGAATGACACAGCAAGCGTACCCAATGGCGCTCGTTACCCAAGACAGCTTAGACAGTTACATTCGTTCAGTGAACAGCTACCCAATGCTGACCGCTGATGAGGAACGTGAATTGGCCGAGCGGCTCCATTTTTCTGGTGAAATCGACGCAGCAAAAGGGCTGATTCTTTCTCATCTACGCTTCGTGGTTCATGTGGCTCGAGGTTATACTGGTTACGGTCTACCAATGGCGGATCTTGTCCAAGAAGGCAACATTGGCTTGATGAAAGCGGTTAAGCGCTTCAACCCAGAAGTCGGTGTTAGGCTTGTCTCGTTTGCTGTCCATTGGATCAAAGCTGAAATTCATGAATATGTGCTGCGTAACTGGCGCATCGTCAAAATTGCGACAACAAAAGCTCAGCGCAAATTATTCTTTAATCTTCGCAAGTCCAAAAAGCGTTTGGGTTGGTTTAATAATGGCGAAGTCGAAACGGTTGCTCGTGAGCTTGGTGTTGAGCCTGCCGAGGTGCGCGAAATGGAATCCCGTTTGGCGGCCATTGATGCAACATTTGATATGCCGGTGGACGACGATGACGGTTCAACGTCAGTAAATGCGCCGGTGTTGTATTTGCAAGATAAGGCATCGGATATTGCTGATAATCTTGAGGCAGAAAACTGGGAAGCTCATACAAACAATCGACTGCAGCTCGCTATTGCGAGTTTGGATGAGCGCAGTCAGCATATTGTTCGTTCGCGTTGGCTTGATGACAACAAAGCAACCCTGCAAGATCTGGCAGACAGCTATGGCGTTTCAGCTGAGCGTATTCGACAACTTGAAAAAAATGCGATGAAAAAACTCAAAGCTGCAGTAGGCGATTTTTAGTCTGCGGTGACGACCATCTTTATTGCTATGAATCTAAAGCCGAGAGTTGATCTCGGCTTTTTTATTGGGATCGAATCGCTCCACGAGCGCGATCATTTTACGTCACGTTACCTGTGCATAACTCTGTGGGAACTTTCTTGAGTAGCTGAGTTCAACGCGGAGTAGATAAGGACTTTATCGAGTCTGTCTTTTGGGGATAGATATTGTTATACCCACAGAAAGAACAAGATCAACCCTATATGTTGTGGATCATTTTTATCCTAACCACTTTATCAACGCAATCCACAAGGTTACCCACAGCTGAGTGAATAATCGTCAATTCTCGAGCCGATTTTAACCCCATGGGTATTTTACATTTTGGATAGGTTACAATCCGAACACACCGATTAATGAAAGGAGTCAAGATTTTATGGACCAATTTCAACATATTGATGTTCAACATGCTCAGCGTTTACTGGAAACAACGACCGCAGTATTAGTTGATACTCGCGACGCGCAGAGTTTTTCTCAGGGGCGAGTGCCAAGCGCGTTTCATTTAACGAATGACTCTTTAGTGGCGTTTTTACAAGAAACGGAGTTTGATCAACCCATATTGGTCATGTGCTATCACGGTATTAGCAGTCAAGGCGCTGCGCAATATTTGATTGGGCAAGGATTTGATAGTGTTTATAGTGTCGATGGTGGTTTTGAGGCCTGGCAACGTGCCGGCCTACCAGTAGAAGGGCAAATATGAAGCGACTAATTGCGCTTAACAATCCGCGCAGCGGTCAGGCATTTATCGATTATATGGCAACGCAACATATCGATATTCGAATGATGCCGGAGGGTGAGGGTCAATTTTCATTATGGTTGGTGGATGACACGCATTATGACGCTGTTGAAGTCGAGCTGCAGCAGTTTCTGCACGATCCTACTGCACCGCGATACCGCGCTGCATCTTGGGATGTCGGACCCTCGCAACCCACACGATTTCGTTACGCCAGCCCAAGTTTAATGGCAATGATACGAGCTAAGGCCGGCCCTGTGACGCTGGTGGTTATGTTCGCTTGCGTTGTTATCTATGCGCTGCGTATGTTGGGTTTTGGCCAAGGCGTTTTTGATGCGTTGCATTTTCCTGCCGACGCTGCGCAGCAGTGGCAATTATGGCGGTGGTTTACTCATGCATTGCTGCACTTTTCAGTCACTCACATCATTTTTAATCTTTTGTGGTGGTGGGAGTTCGGTGGCGATATCGAAAAGCGTCTTGGCAGTGGTAAGTTACTGCAGATCTTTTTGATTTCAGCGGCGCTATCTGGTGCGGGGCAGTATTGGGTTGAGGGGGCTAATTTTGGTGGCTTATCCGGCGTTGTTTATGCCCTTTTGGGTTACCTGTGGATTTTTGGTCTTCGCGCGCCTCACTATGGATTAACGGTGGCAAAACCTTTGGTCGCCTTTATGTTGATCTGGTTGGTGTTGGGGTTTGTTCAGCCCTTTTTCGCGATTGCGAATACCGCGCATTTGGTTGGCTTAATTGCCGGGATGGCGCTTGCATGGCTTGATGCGAGTAAGCAAAAATACCAGCAATAGAACCGGGCGCTGTGTGAGCGCCCTTGGTCTTTTCAGTGACGTAATCAGATTGTTTATTGATATAGATATTTAGTAAAGAGCAGGTCGGCAATGAGAGGCTTACCGGTTTCGGGTAATAGAATGGCGTTAAGATGCTCGGTTAACGTTTTACGCATATCTTCACGCCCCGCGAGCGACTTTATGGTGTCTTCGGTCTGTTTGCCGACCAACTCGATGATCGCATCGCGAATCAGCGGTTGGTGATGCTCGACAAGCGCGACGTCGGCGTCATTCATTACCATAATATCAATGCGCAGTTGTACATAGCCTAATTGGTTGCCACGAGTGTAAAAATTAGTGGTGAGATCTGGCTCAAGCGTGAAGTAAGCGAGGCTTGGCACACTGGCGTTCTCTTGCGCATGCGCGGGTAATGTCAGCGTTGCAAGCAGGCAGAGCTGCGAAAAAAAGTCGCGTTTGTTCATGGTTTCTACTTTTCTTTGGTTTTCTTTCTTCAGTTGGCAATACTCGAAACGCGTCACACTTGTTACAATAGCGCAACCCTATTGGGGAGCGCATTGTGTAATGCTAGTAATGATGCTGCTTTATTGTACTGATAAAGCTAAGAATTGAATATAGATATGACTCAGGCAATTTCGCGCTATCTCACATCGCTCGATGATGTTGAGTGGCAAAATGCTAACGACTTTGATTTTCCCAATCTAGAAGTGAGCCAGTGGCTTTGTGAACAAGGGTCACTCTCCAAGCGTTTAGCACAGCAATGCCAACATCTGAGTGTGGTGGTATTAGCGCAGCAACACGTGAGCGCACAGACATTAAGCAAAGATGAAACCCTAGCGATTGGCGCTCATTCTTGTTTGTTGCGAGAGGTCATCTTGCAAGGCGATGGGCAGCCGTGGGTGATTGGTCGAACATTGATCCCTGAGCCAACATGGCAGCACCAGTCTGTCGATTTACGCTCTCAAGGCGATATTCCTCTTGGACTCACGGTATTTGCTGCTGAGGCCGTTAAGCGTGATCGCCTAGAGATAGGGTGCGTTGAACATCAGGGTGAACGTTTATTTGTTAGGCGCTCGCGGCTTTGGATGAATCATAAACCTATGTTAGTCACAGAGCTATTTTTACCGCAAGCACCGATTGAACAACGCGTTATGGACGACGCCGAGGGCCGCGTTAGTGTTTCTCATCGAACAATGCCCCTCGGGCAACAGAGCACGGAGTAAGCGATCATGAGCTTGGATAAATCAACCGCAGCCAAGTTGGCGAGATCCGTTTCATGGCAAGATAAATGCCGCGCGTTTTGGCAGTTAACTCGAATGGATAAGCCCATCGGATCGCTGTTGTTGATGTGGCCAACGTTATGGGCGCTGATTATTGCGGGCGATGGTCACCCAGATGCGGTGATTCTTATCGTCTTTGTACTGGGCGTCTTATTGATGCGCAGTGCGGGCTGTGTCATCAATGATGTGGCCGATAGGCACGTCGATGGTCATGTAAAACGTACCTGTCAGCGACCTTTACCTTCGGGCAAAGTGAGCACCAAAGAAGCGATCGCTTTATTTGTTTTGCTGGTGGTGAGCGCGTTTTTGTTGGTGTTGACCATGAACGCACTAACGGTTCAGCTCTCAATTATGGGTGTCGTGTTGGCGTTTATTTATCCGTTTATGAAGCGGTATACCCACCTGCCACAACTGTTTCTAGGGCTTGCGTTTAGCTGGTCTATTCCTATGGCTTGGGCGGCTCAAGCCGGCAGCTTATCTGGGTTAACGTGGTTTGTTTTTGTGCTCAATGGTCTTTGGACTGTGGCGTATGACACACAATACGCAATGGTAGACCGAGATGATGATATCAATATTGGTATCAAATCAACGGCCATTCTCTTTGGCCGTTTTGACAAACTGATCATTGGTGTATTGCAGCTGAGCACCTTGGTGATGCTCGTGTTACTCGGAGGCTATTTAGAGCTGGCAGGTGTTTATTACTGGGCCATTCTTGTCGCGGCGGCCCTATTTGTTTATCAGCAGCACTTAATACGTCATCGTGAGCGTCAAGCGTGCTTTCGCGCTTTTTTAAATAACAATTATGTGGGTATGGCGATTGCGCTTGGGCTGTTTGCCGCACTTTGGTAATTCACGCACCTTCATAAACAAACGGGCAGACTCAATGTCAATTGAACTGCCCGTTTTCTTTTTCAAGCCTTCTTACCACTCTCTTTATGGCAACAATTGCCATACTCCCCATTCCCCAGTGGTTCCGGGTTCTTCATTTTGTGTCCACCACTTTGCTTGCCATTGCTGGTTTTTATGTGACACTTTCTCACCTTGTTGATAAGTTGATTGCGCAGACCATGCATTCTCGGCCGCCGAAGGGGGCGGTTTGATTAAGGAGAGTGCGTAGTTGAATGTGTTGTCCGGTGCCCAGATTTGATTGGCATATAAGTTGGCGCTGTCAAACATGTAATGACTCATCTCATCGTGCCAGATCCCAATATACCAGCTGCTAGAGGTCGCTTGATTAAACTGTTCAGCCAGCGTCGCCGGCCAATTCGCTTGGTTGGTTTCGGTGATGGTTAGAATTAAATCGACTTGCTCTTGACCTTGTTCATCAAAGGTACGCAACCTAATTTGGTCGTCAATGGCAACAGGCCCAAAGCCTTGAGGTATGAAGTACCCAAGTGAGGTTAATGTTGCATCTGAGGGATCCGATGAATGGCTTCCCGATAGACGAATATCACTGCAATTGTAAAATCCTTCGCCTGCCGCATCATCACGCTGCCATCGAGTATAGAGAATTGCATCGCCACTACGGTCCGCGGGGAAACGGACTTTGATGCGGTAGCGCTTGTCATCGCCGACAAAGACATTACCCGCAGTATCAATTAGGGACAAATCTTGCCATGTGAGCGGTTGGGTCGCGTCATAATCTGGATTACTAAGATAGAACTCCCAGTAAGACGGGTTATGCGGTGCTTGACCATAAAATACCAGCTCAATTTGTTGATTGGCGTCAAGACTCACATGGGTACGTTGCCAATGTGGAGAGGGTAAATCGAGTCCTGCTTTTGACCGATCGCCAGCTGAGCATAACTGACCATCGGTGACGACATCTTGTACATCCGCGATATTTCGGTAGTTACTCACATTGGCTGATATTTCACTACGCTGTACAAAAGGGTGCGCGCCAGAAAGATCATACGCAGCCTGACATGCTGCATTGGGAATCTGATCGTTCCAGTAGCCACCATCAAGATAACAGGTATTTTGGCGCGCACTTGGAAACTCGACCCAGCCGTGTGAGTGAGTCAACGGGCTGGCAAGCATACAGATAGGAGATAAAAGAACCGCGAGCTTAGAGGTGAACTTATTCATAACTCATCCTTGCGAATTAATGATTGGTTGATGTCATTTAAAACATCTTGAACAAATGGTGTGTAATGGCAGTTGCTCCACGCATACCAAATGAAGACGACCTTAGCTAACCTAGCAGGCTGAATCGAATTGTGAGTGAACTAATGTTTATTTGATTTATAAAATGGCGCCTAGTTTACAAAAAATAACTTAACGTAACGAGAGCGAATGAGGTTTTTCGAGTGACTTCAAATGATCATGACGATGTGAGGGAAGACGATATTCGAGGTCGGCGGTAAGAATCTGTAAAAAAGAATGAGCTAAATAAACCGTCAGCACTACAAAGGTGCTGACGTTATCCTCTTTCCACTTGAAGTTGCAGCGCTTTGCTTAAAAAATTATGGTGCGGGCTCTCACAAACCTCATCACATAGTTCATCTATGTTCAGAGGCTTTGTTCGTTTGCCGCCGACCTGCAACGCCAAGTTGTTTGGCTATATAAATGTACTAATCATGCAGCGTCGATTGGTAAATGCTCTCTTGAATGGTCAGTTTTACTTCCGGATAAAGTAAGGCATAGAGCAATTTCGCTAAATGCTTGCTTTGGTCCTCATTACAGCTGCCATCGGCGTCAAGATAATGTTCTGATTTAAGAGTATTAAACATGGCTGAGAAGACGCCTTTATCAAAGAATTCTGGGGCGTTAATCCCGTGCAGACGACCCAGTCGTTGCGCAATGTCTTGACTCTTTTGCTCTAAATCGGCTTTATCTAACTCCGGGCTGGCAACCAGTAAATTGAGCGCAATCGCATAACGTTGTAGTGTTTCGCCAATCGTGCGACCTAGCAACATCAAAGGCTGACTGTTGCGCTGATTCATTTCAACGTAGCCATTATCCACAAGCACTAAGCGCTGACGTAACAACTCGTCTAGCAGAGCCTGCACCATATTTGAAAGCTTCGCCTCTTCGATACTCAAAAACAGCTCCGCTTTTAAGAAGGGGTAAATTAGTCCAACTTGTTGCTGTAGCTGTTCAACACTGACTCGGCGCTGACGCACCACCATCTGTGCCAATAATGAAGGTAACGCAAGTAAGTGTATGATGTTGTTACGATAGTAAGTCATTAAGATCGACTGATTTCGATCTAATGAAATAATGTCACCCATACTGTCTGTCTCAATCACAAACTTATCTAACGAGAGCGCATGTTCAACCAGAGCCGATGCGGAATCACTTGGTACGGTTCGAGTTTTTGAGTACGGAACGTTTTTCAGTAATTCAAGGTAACACTCAAGTTGATTCTCAAGCGAGTCACGTGATAGCGCCCGTTGACGTGAAGCCAGTAAGGCGGTTGCGCACAAGGTTAAAGCGTTGGTGGCGGCCGCATCGTTGATGTGCGTCATCATTTTTTCCGCTAACCCATTGACCACCGGATTCATCCACGCTGGCTTGCTGCCTCCCATAGGATTAATATCATTGACCCATTCTGGTGCGTGCTGATTTAAGTAATGATTGAGCGGGATCGGTTCGCCAAAGTTGACATAACCAAAACCAAAATTGCGCAACTTGCGTAAGGTGCGCAGCACTAAGCCAGCATTTTCTTTTTCTTTGCGTTTGCCACGTAACTCTTTAGCGTAAGTGCCCACTTCCATGACGTGTTCATAACCGATGTAGACGGGCACCAGCGTCACGGGGCGGTTTAAGCCTCTAAGCATGGCTTGAATGGTCATCGCTAACATGCCGGTTTTGGCGGTTAACAGGCGACCTGTGCGCGAACGCCCACCTTCACTGAAATATTCAACGGAATACCCTTTGGCGAACAATTCGGCCAAATATTCACGGAAAATCGTGGAGTAGAGCTTATTGCCCTTAAAGCTACGACGAATGAAAAAAGCGCCGCCACGGCGGAAAATCGGCCCTGCTGGAAAGAAGTTAAGGTTAATGCCAGCAGCAATGTGCGGTGGCACCATGCCTTCATGGTAGAGCACGTAAGAAAGCAACAAATAGTCCATATGGCTACGATGGCAAGGCACGTATACGATCTCATGGCCATCTTGTGCAAGGCGTCGCACTGTTGCCGCATTATTGATGTTGAGCCCTTGATAGAGCTTATTCCACAGCCAAGACAGAACATGGTTGCCTTGGCGAATCAAGGTATAAGAGAAGTCTGCTGCAATCTCATCCATCATAGACTGCGCTTCTTTCTGTGCTTTTTCTAAAGGAATGTCCTTGGCGCGAGCTTCGTCTTCTATGGCTTGTTTGATGGCGGGTGATTTTAACAATCGTTCAAATAGCACATGACGCATCGGCAGATTTGGCCCCGAGGCGGCAAGCTTTTGACGCGAAAAATGAATTCGTGCCACGCGCGCTAATTTATGAGCGATAGCCTCATCAGTACCGTGAGCATCGGCCATGTAACGCAGTGACACTAGAGGGCTGAAGCGGACCGAACAACTGCGGCCATCGACCAATACGGACCAGCCTTTTTGTAATCCGTTCATCGGTTGAAGATAAGATTTGTGCTCGCCTTCTTTACCAGGTTTACGGCTCCATAACACCGCAGTTGGTAAAATTTGAATATCAAGCTGGGCGTCTTGTTGATGCAATGCAAGTAGATCACCAAAGAGCGCAATCGAGTCTTTGGGCAGACTATCGTTATCCTGCATTAGGCTTGGGCACGCAGCGATATAGACGTGGCGACAATATTGTTGACCATTGATTTCTAACGGTTCGAGTGGGTCCGGCAAGCCAAGCTTTCGTGTTTGAGCTTGTAAGGTTAAGAGATCAACATTGGAACGAAAAGGCAGCGCGTAAACAATCGGCTTATTGAGGTCGATGTTCAGATCCGCAATAGGATCAGAGGGAATAGCTTTGCCCCGAACAAAAAGCGATATAGGTGCTTTTAGTAATGATTGGGTAACTGGGTGTCGCGAAGACATAGGGGTCTCAGCCTCAATTGATTAATATAACCTGTGGCCATCACGAAACCGTTAGCCACATGGCGAAAATACTTAACTGGCAAGGATAGCAGAAACTGGTCGAACCTTTAATGTTTAAAAGTGCAGCAACGTCGTGATCTGCCGATTTTCTTTATTGCGTTCCAGTTTCATCCTCCAAGATGTGTAGAGAATCCGATGCGCGTGATAGCAAGGCTTTCTTTTTAACCAGTTACTGGATATACTTCCAGTTAACTGTATAAAAAGACAGGTGAGTCATGAAGCCGTTAACGCCAAGACAGCAACAAGTTTTTGATTTAATAAAAAGTAAAATTGATGATACTGGAATGCCACCTACTCGCGCCGAAATTGCTCGAGAATTGGGGTTTCGCTCTGCGAATGCAGCAGAAGAGCATTTAAAAGCACTGGCCCGTAAACAGGTGATTGAAATTGTCCCAGGGGCATCCCGTGGCATTCGTATTCTGGTTGAAGCCAGCAATGACCCCGAAGATCTTGGTCTTCCTCTGATTGGTCGAGTCGCTGCGGGAGAGCCTATTTTGGCTCAAGAGCACGTAGAAACGCACTATCAGGTGGATCCTGCCATGTTTCGCCCACAAGCGGATTTCTTACTTCGCGTTCATGGTGAAAGTATGAAAAATATTGGCATTATGGATGGCGACTTACTTGCTGTGCATAAAACTCAAGATGTGCGTGACGGTCAAGTTGTTGTCGCTCGCGTGGATGATGATGTTACGGTCAAACGTCTTGAGCGCAAAGGAGCCAAAGTGTTGTTGCATGCGGAAAATGAATCTTTTGCACCGATTGAAGTCGATTTGAGTGCCCAGCAGCTTTCAATTGAAGGCATTGCAGTCGGCGTGATCCGCAGCGGCGATTGGATGTAAGCTTTTATTCTATTGCCAGCTACGATTTTTTCTACTTGATTTGCGTTGTTTGAATCTAGTGATGAAAGGCGAAAATATTAAGGCGGATTAATGTTTTGATTCATCCGCCTTTTTGATGCTCGCTATTTGGGGATACGCAGAATCTAAAACAATCGATTTAATCCGTTTAAGGCTGCGACACGATACGCTTCAGCCATCGTTGGATAATTGAATGTCGTATTAACAAAGTATTCAATGGTGTTTGCTGGCCCTTTTTGCTCCATGATCGCCTGTCCAATATGAATGATTTCTGCCGCTCGTTCACCAAAGCAGTGAATGCCAAGAATTTCTTTAGTTTCACGATGGAATAAAATTTTTAGGCTTCCGACATCTTTGCCTGCGATTTGCGCTCGCGCCAAATGCTTGAAGGATGAGCGACCCACTTCATAAGGCACTTTGGCTGCCGTCAACTCTTGCTCGGTTTTTCCTACCGAACTGATCTCGGGAATGGTATAGATGCCAGTTGGAATGTCTTCAATTAAATGGTTGTCGGCTTCGCCTTTAGTAATGGCTTGCGCGACAAATCGGCCTTGATCGTAAGCGGCACTGGCTAAGCTTGGGTACCCGATAACATCCCCTACCGCATAAATATGTTCTATGGGTGTTTGATAGTTACTGTCGACACTCAATTGCCCACGTGAATCTGGTTCGAGCCCCACCGCCGTGAGGTTAAGAGTATCCGTGTTTCCGGTTCGTCCATTGGCGTATAAGATGCAATCGGCTTTCATCTTTTTACCCGACTGTAGGTGTACAATCACACCGTCGTTACTCCCTTCAATGGACTCATAGGTTTCATCGTTGCGGATCACGACACCGCTATTCCAAAAGTGGTACGACAATGCGTCGGATGTTTCGTTATCAAGAAAAGAGAGCAAGCGATCTCGTGTGTTGATCAAATCGGTTTTGACCCCAAGACCACGAAAAATTGAAGCGTATTCACAGCCAATCACGCCTGCGCCATAGATGATAATGTGTTGAGGATCGTGCTTAAGTGCCAAGATAGAGTCACTGTCATAAATGCGCTCATGGGTGAAGTCAACATTTGCTGGCCGATAGGGGCGAGAGCCTGTTGCAATAACAAATTTATCGGCGTGATAACGTTCTTCGCTGCCATCAGGTTGTTTTACTGCGAGTGTGTGGGTGTCAATAAAGCGCGCATGACCAAAAATCAACGTGCATTGATTTCTATCGTAAAAACCCTGACGAAGTCGAGTCTGTTTATCAATGACACTTTTAGCGTGGCTCAGTATGTCTGAAAAGGTGGCGTGAAGGCTGCTGTTGTTTCGACAGAAAATGGGATTGTTATTAAACTCAATAATGCGACTGACAGCATGGCGCAATGCTTTGGAAGGGATTGTGCCCCAGTGCGTGCAGCCACCGCCCACGCTGCTCTCTTTTTCAATAATAGCAACATTGAGCCCTGCCTTTGTTAACCCCATAGCGGCGCCTTCGCCCCCTGGGCCACTGCCAATAACGATGACGTCAAAGTGATGCGACTGAGCCATAATGCCTTCCTTGATTTTGATGTGTCCTGGGTATTTAACCAGATTTTAACTAAATTTACCGATTGGTAAATTAGTGTGGGGCAAGAGAGTGGAAACGATCACGAAGATTGCGATCACGCTTATTAAATTTACTCGCGCAGTGGCTCACGTCGTCGAGGCTAGTGCTCTTATATCGAGTCAACAATCGCGCTATATTATGCTGTATCACTTATTAAGGTAGTCTTTCGATTGACAATGAAATCCATGGGCATTCGTGCACAGCAAAAAGAAAAAACTCGGCGTTCTTTGATTGATGCGGCGTTCAGTCAATTGAGTGCGGATCGCAGCTTTTCTAATCTCAGTTTACGTGAGGTCGCCCGAGAGGCAGGTATTGCGCCAACCTCATTCTATCGCCATTTTAAAGACATGGATGAACTCGGTTTGACTATGGTTGATGAGGGGGGCTTGTTGTTACGTCAATTAATGCGACAAGCTCGGCAACGTATTGCGAAAGAGGGCAGCGTGATCCGAACCTCAGTTGAAACCTTTATGGAGTTCATTGAGAGTAGCCCAAACGTATTTCGTCTATTGTTAAGGGAGCGTTCTGGTACATCCGCTGACTTTCGTGCAGCGGTAGCGCGTGAAATTCAGCATTTTGCTGCGGAGCTAACGGAATATTTGATTGGTACAGGCATGACTCGTGATGAGGCACTTGCTCAGGCTGAAGCCTCAGTGGTTTTAGTGTTTAGCTCTGGCGCAGAAGCGTTAGATCTTGACCGACGCGCGCGCGATGAATTGGCTGAACGTCTTATTATTCAATTGAGAATCGTGGCAAAAGGGGCTTATTGGTATCGCAAAGAGCGCGAGCGACTTCGATTAAAAGAGGGATAACCATATGTCGAGTGACAGTACAAACCGAAATTTAAAAGCAGAACGAAAAACCTATATCTTGGCCGTTATTATTGGAATGTGCGGTAACTCGCTACTTTCGTGGGTCACTATCAGTGATGTTACTTTTTCAATTTTTCCTTGGATTGCGTTAATTCTGGCACTACAAGCTCTATATCAAGAGTATTTGCGTCAGCCACTTGCAGAGGATGTACCACTTATCGGTCTTGCGTGCTTCTTTATTGGGGCGTTTGGTCACTCGGCATTCGTTAAAGCGCTCTATCCAGCTGAAGGCCAGAATTTTTTTGCGATATTGGTCGTATTGGCTTTGCTGGCTTGGGTTGGTGTCAAACTCGGAGTGGCGCAGCGCAAGTCGAGCCCTGTTGATGAAAAAGCCTCCCAGTAGTATTGAGTCTCTTGGGGCTAAGTCGCTATCCCCTTTCTCCTTAAAGTTGCAGTGTTTTTCTTTTAAAAAAGTAAGGGGCAGGCTCTCACAAACCTCATCACACAGTGTCTCTATGTTCACGAAGTGTTCAGAGGTTTTGTCCGTTTGTCGCCGACCTGCATCTCCAAGTTGTTTGGGTATAGAAATAAAAAAACGAGCATTTTGCTCGTTTTTTGTTGAGGTCGATTACGCTTTGCGCTCTAGCATGACACCCGCTTCCATATGGTGGGTATACGGAAATTGGTCAAATAGAGCAAAACGTGTGATGCGATGGGTTTCACTCAATATGGCTAGATTTTCTTTCAATGTATCCGGATTGCATGAAATGTAGAGAATGCGTTGGTAGCCTTGAACCATTTTACAAGTATCACTGTCCATCCCGGCGCGAGGTGGGTCGACAAAGATCGTATTGCAGTCGTATTGGGTTAAATCAACCCCCGCGTCTTCTAAGCGGCGGAAGGTACGCTTACCTTCAATCGCTTGTGTGAACTCTTCTGCTGAGAGTCGAAGGATTTTTACGTTTTCGATGGCATTGGCTGCGATATTGTATTGCGCGGACTCAACAGAAGGTTTGGCTAATTCGGTCGCAAGAACGCGATTGAAGTTTTGTGCTAGTGCTAATGAAAAATTGCCATTACCACAATAGAGTTCAAGTAAGTCGCCCTGACTGCCCTCGGTGCAATCTACCGCCCATTCGAGCATTTTTTCAGCGACTTTTCCGTTTGGTTGAGTGAAGCTGTTTTCGACTTGTTGATATAGGTATGGCGCACCGTTGACGTGCAGTTTTTCAACCACATAATCGCGATCCAGCACGATTTTCATTTTGCGAGCTCGGCCAATTAAATTGAGGTTGAAGCCCTCGTCACACAGGCGTTCTTTGAGTGCTTTGGCTTCTTGCTGCCATTGTTCGTCAAGTTGGCGGTGATAAAGCAGTGATACCAAAATTTCACCACTGAGCGTGGACAAAAAATCAACTTGAAACAGTTTGCGGCGTAGGGAGTCATTGCTTTTTAGACCATCGATTAACAACGGCATGAGATCATTGATCAGGCGACTGGCGGCAGGGAATTGGTCGACACGGTATTTTTGACGTGTTTCTTGATCAAACATGATGTAGTACATCTCATCGCCTTCATGCCAGACGCGGAACTCTGCACGCATACGGTAATGTTGCGTCGCTGATTCAAACACTTCTAGCTCAGGGGTTGCATAATCAGCAAACATTTCGGTTAAGCGCGCAATTTTTGCGTCAAGTTGCTGCTGATAGAGCTCGGGAGTTACATCAAGGGTCGCCATAAAAGTGCCTTTCAGGTTCAATCAAGTTAAGAGGGCAGATTTTATTCGAATCCCTCGTCTTGTCCAGTCTACCTCATGAACTTGATGTTTTGACGTCGTAACGAGTGCATTGTCTCTGCATAAGGTGTTTTGTGTAGCGATTGCGACTGTTGCGTTGCGTTTGGTTAAAAAATGTATCGCTAGACAAATTTTGACAGTATCAATAGTATGCGACAACTGCTTGATAGCATTAGCTCATTAAGCAGATTGTTAGCTGGTGTTTTTCCTGCGTTGTGCAGTGGAAAACTGAAAAGGGAATCCGGTGTGAATCCGGAACTGACGCGCAGCGGTATTAGAGAACGACCCCCAATATGACACTGCTTAATGGAATTAAGTGGGAAGTCAGGGCAGTAGGTTATTTTGCTCTTAAGTCCGAAGACCTGCCAGCGACGAGTGAACCCACTCGTGATGTTGACGCGATTTAGGACACAACGAAATGAAATACTCCCAATTGGCGAGCGCGCTTAGCGTTGCGCTATTTTCTTATGCCTCTTTTTCTTCTGATACTTTACCCACTGATGACGTGGATGAGACTCATGTTGTCATCGCCAATCGATTTGCACAGTCACCGTCGTCGGTATTGGCGTCAATGACAGTTGTGACGCGTGAAGATATTGAAGCGCTACAGGTGACAACGGCACTTGATGTGCTTGAGACGATGCCCGGTATTGAAGTCAATAAACTCGGGGGCAAGGGACAAACGAGCAGTTTGTATTTGCGTGGCACGCCGACAAAGCACACATTGGTGATAGTCGATGGGGTTAAAATTAACTCTGCAACGGCAGGTGGAGCCTCTATCGGCTTGATCCCCGCCTTCGCCATTGAGCGCATTGAAGTGGTTCGTGGACCACGTGCTGCCGTCTATGGATCGGATGCGATTGGGGGTGTGATAAGCATTACCACGTTAAGTGCACAAGATAAGCGACACCAAACTAAAGTCGGTTATGGTACTGAAAATCAATCTTTGCTGGCGTGGCGCTCTGCCGGACAGCTCAATGAGCAGACCCAAGGTGCGTTAATTATCGCCAATGAGCGCAGTACCGGTAGCGAAATTTATGAAATGACGCCAGAGGATCATGGATTTGAAGCCTTTACTGCGTTGGGCTCGCTTGCCCACCAGTTTAATCAGCAATGGAGCGCTCAATTTCACAGTTACCGTCTAGACTCAGGCTCTGAGTACGCAAGTCAATACGGCGGCGCGAAGCAAGAGAATTTAGTTGAGTTTTACACGCTTGCCGCCGCACTAAAATTTAACCGCGAAAACTGGTACTCACAGTGGCAGTTATCAACAACTCACGATCATGCTCAAGATGGCGACGTCCGCGGCCTAGTCGCGAAAACGGCTCTGGAAGCGAAGCGTCATAGTGTATCGTGGTTAACTCAATATCAGGCGTCGCCTAACTTAGACGTTAATGTCGGTATCGATTTGGAGCGTGAGGACGCTCAGCGAGGTGGTGCTAACACCACTCAGTATGTCAAAACAAAGAAAGATAATTTGGGCGTTTTTGGTACCGCGCTTTATCGAAACGAGCGTACGACGCTCGAAGCATCAATGCGTCACGATGATGATAGCGCCTTTGGTAACCACACGACATGGACTATCGGGGCTGGCGTGAATCTTTGGTCCGGGGTTGAACTGTTAGCAAGTTCAGGTACTAGTTTCAAAGCGCCGACGTTTAATGATTTGTATTGGCCCGGTCAGGGGAACCCAAATTTAAAACCGGAAACGTCAATCTCACATGAGGTAGGACTGCGTTTTTACAACGCACTGGTTGACATTGAGCTTGCCGCTTACCAAAACGATCTGGATGATATGATTGCATGGGCACCAATTGGTGAAAACGGCCTTTGGCTTCCAGCAAACGTTGAAAAGGCTCGTATTCGAGGCGTGGAGCTAGAAGCGCGTTTTGATACTGGAAGTATTGCTCATACCGTTGCTGCTGAGTGGAAAGATCCTGAAAATCGAGCTGATGGAAAACAATTGATCCGCCGTGCAAAACAAAATTACGCTTGGACAGCAATCTATCGACATGACCGCGTCGATTGGTCTGCCGTGGTGAATTATATTGGTAAGCGACCTGATAGTACGGGAAGTGATATGAAAGCCTATACGACAGTGGATCTAAGTGCGCGTTATCAAGTGACGGGGGCGTTAACCTTGGGGGCTCGAGTCGACAATTTGTTTAATGAAGATTTCCAGACCGCTCATGGTTACGACGGTAATTACTATCTTGGAGAGCAGCGCCAGTTCTTTGCCGATATGACGTATCAGTTCTAATCGTTCGTTAACCTTTTGGGTTATGGCGATGTAATACGAAAGAGAGGAGTCCCTGAGGGGCTCCTCTTTCCTTTGCTCCTGGTAAACCTGTGAGTATTGCCAATCGGGCTAGAGTCAGTATCATCGGCAACGGTGTCATTACAATGAGTAATAAGAGTGGAACAGGCGAATGTATTAATTTTTGACTCGGGTGTCGGTGGGCTGTCCGTTTATCAAGAAATTTGCACGTTATTACCGCAGGTTAATTACTTTTATCTTTTTGATAATGAGGCGTACCCCTATGGGGAGCTAGCACAAGAAATTTTATTGGGGCGTGTCATCCACCTTGTTCAAGAAGCGGTGAGTCGTTGGCAAATTGACTTGGTTGTGATTGCGTGTAATACCGCAAGTACTATCGTGTTACCGCAACTTAGAGAATGTTTAGATATTCCGATTGTAGGTGTTGTGCCCGCAATCAAACCTGCTGCGCTGGTGGCGCAAAAGGGGATAGCCTTAATTGCTACCCCAGCCACAATCACAAGACCTTATACGCAAGATCTTATTGAACAATTTTTACCGAATGTATCTATCGAATTACTGGGTTCAACGCGTTTGGTCGATATTGCTGAGGAAAAATTAAGAGGCTTACCTGTCAACTTAAATGAGCTTAAAACAATCCTAACACCGATTATGGGTTGTGTTGATGTGGCTGTGTTAGGCTGTACGCACTTTCCACTACTTAAGCAAGAGATCGCCGATGCTCTCAGTGAGACGGTTACGCTAATTGATTCTGGAAGTGCGATCGCCCGCCGAGTCGTATCCTTGCTATCACCAATCATTAAGAGTGCTCAATTGGGTGAGCGTGTCATACATAGTACGATGCCGCCATGGGAAGCGGATGCACTAAATCGACAATTAAACTTATTAGGGTTTAAGTTGCCGTGCGCGCTATTTAAGACTCAAATTTAGGTTCGTTTGCTAATCGAACTTTGAGTTGCCTTTCCATAAACAAATAATCATTGAGTGCTTCGATAACGGCAGGGGCATCATTGGCACTCACTTCTACAAAGCCAAATCCTCGTTTTCGATTAGTTCGCTTATCGACCATCAATCTGACAGCTAAAACATGTCCGTATGATTCAAAAAGGTTACGAATGGCAAGCTCGTCGGCGCGATAAGGTAAGTTACCAACATAGAGGGTAATCGTCGTGTCGCTGGCCACAGTTGTATGGTCCGCTGCCGAATCAAGCTGATGAGGGAAGCGGCAAAAAATAAGGCTACTTAAAACCATCCCTGCCATAAAGGCGATGCTGGCAGAATAGGAAAAGGGTGCAAGGATCAGTGCGCCAATCACAGCGAGTAGCGAATTGAACATTAAGGGGGTTGGGGTTTTCATAGATCGTTAAGCCTCAAAAGCAGCAGTAATCATGATGATGACCTGAACTTAGCCTAAGCATTTTTTCACAAAAACTTTGTATTAAGGGTGATACCTGTACGAGAAATGAACAAAATAGGCCATTTTGATGTCTTTTTGCACGGTTGATTTTTTTTTAAGAAAAAACTATTGCAACTGCGTCACTGATCCCTATAATGCCGCCTCACTGACAGGGAGCACGGCAACGGCTGGTGGCCTTGAAAGTAGAGATGAAAAAAGTTTGAAAATAACGATTGACTCTCAAAAATAAATGCGTAAGATACGCAGCCCTGACGGACGACAAGTTCGAAAGTCAAATCGCTCTTTAACAATATAAACCTATCAATCTGTGTGGGCACTCGTTGATGATAATCCAATTAGAAACTTCTCTTATATAAAGAGGGGCTTCAAATTCGATTTCAATGAACTGAGTGACCAATTCGATACTTAGTATCGACACAGTCAATTCACTATCGAAAGATAGAATCAGTATTCATTGAGTCACAAAAACTTTAAATTGAAGAGTTTGATCATGGCTCAGATTGAACGCTGGCGGCAGGCCTAACACATGCAAGT
>NZ_JABAIK010000010.1 GCF_012641465.1 Vibrio agarilyticus | reverse complement strand
GATGTCACCGAGAGAGTACCGAGCTCTTAAAGTGGCGAGTTAAACTGTCCGTTTTAGTGGGGGCAACTACATTTTCAAGCGTGTTCATCTTCGCGATGAGACTTTTTACAATTTCATATTGCAATTTGGTTTTATCAATTTCATTACACGTCTCTTCCGTCAAATAAACATCAGAAAGTTTCAATTGATCAAAATTGATATCTTGCAGCGTTTGATTCGTTTGGTTTAATTTTTTACTTTTTTGATAAAGCCCTAATAACGGCTCCACAAACAAATTAAAACTGTCAATCAATACAGGTTCAAACGCGTATTTAACCTCACTTCGATTCAGTGGCGTATCATGAAAGCCAAGTCCAAACGCTTGAATGTAATAGTGGCCATTTTCGATGCCATCAGGCAGATGCTCCTGGTTAAACACCATCTGACCAAATTGACCCGGTGACAATAGCAAACCACCAAACACACCATAGGTTGGCTCACTAGACTCACCAAACTGATTATCTTGTGATACGTGAGGTTTGAGAGTGGTAAAATCCAGTACATCACCGGTTTCTGACAAATCTTCTCTGACAATAACCGAGATATGACGGTAGGCTCCATTTGAAATAACCACCGCCAGTTTATCTTGTTCACGGTCAAAATCTTGCACCTGATAAAACTGCGCAAGTTCATCATCCAGCACTTGCGCTTCGATATATGTCGACCGTATTGCTCCATTACTATTGAAGTCATCATACTCAATTCGCGCAAAATGAGTCTCACTGACATCATCATTTAATATTTGAAAGCCAGAAGAAAACGCCGCAGATACGCTGTTTAATGTTTTAACCACGGATTTGGCCGTTATGGCTATCTTTTCAGCAAGCTCTTGATTGTCTGGCGACATCCAAGCAGCCCCGTGCTCCTCAATCAAGTTGTCAATGTATTGTGCCAAGGCAATCACATTTGAATTTTGCCCAAGGGCAAAATCACTATTCGAATCCGTTTTAACCAGTAAAGCGATTTCGGGAATGTGCTTTAGCAGCCCAATAGCCGTCGATAATGAGTTGACCTCGACCTCTTGGTTATTGTCACTTGGCATCGCGAAGTAGACGATATCCTCCCCTTGATGAGCCAGCAGCACAGCCGGTAAAACCTCACCCAGACCATTTGGTAGTTCATCAAGGAGATATTCATCATTATCTATCGAAACTTTGGTCTCATTTGCGGCGATCGATTGAGGCAATGTCACGCTATAGCGGTCAAAATTACTGCCTCCAGCGCCACTAGAACTGCTGTCACCTTTGCTGTCACCATCACCACCACAACTTTGCACAGCAATGCTCGCGGCCAATAACATCCAATGTCGACGGGTTAACTCTCTCATCATTTGCCTCAACTCATGCTCCAACTTGGTTAAGTTATGATGAGTTTAAGCGTCAACACTAATATGCATCATTATTAATATTTTGATTCTTTACTTTAGGACGAAGTATTAAAAATGAGTCACGATTTCTGAAAAATCAGTCGAGATGAGATGGAAGGCGCTGAATAGAATTAATGTTTGTAAAATCGCTTACAATCAGACAGTTAAGCAAGAGGGCTCTCCAGTTGTCGCGCAAGGTAAACTACTGGCAAGTGTATAGAGTTCTGGGGCGTTACCGATGAGTATTTGACGTGCCAGAAACAACAAAGCCCCGACTTTCGTCGAGGCTCTGTTTTTAAATTTGGTACCGGTGGGCGGACTTGAACCGCCACTCCCGAAGGAAACGGATTTTGAATCCCTGATCGCTACGCTAAATCCGTGTATAAACAATCAGTTGAAGTCATTTTCACACCAGAATTCATGGTAACTTTCTGGCATGAAATGCTCTAACCAATCTGCGCAATAGAACCACATACAACCATCTCGTTTGAGCATAGTTCGCCAAATAACTCTTGACTTAAGACACTTTAGAATCAGCTTTTATCAATCTATATAAATCATAGTGTTACGATAAAATGGAAACGGATTTTGAATCCCTGATCGCTACGCTAAATCCGTGTATAAACAATCCATTGAGGTCATTTTCACACCAGAATTCATAGTAACTTTTTGGCATGAAGTGCATTGACTAATCTGTGCAATAGAACCACACACAACCATCTCGTTTGACCATAGTTCGCCAAGAATTTCTCAGCGAACTTGCTATCTCAGATGTAAGTATGATGTCTTTTTACAGATTTTCCCCATCGTCATACTGTCTAGAATACTCTCTCAGTATCGATGCCCAACTAGACAAACTACTAGCTCGTCTAGCGACGCTTGTGCGTTTCAAACCTCGAACACGTTCTTTTACAAATTGCTCTGCCGATTCTGGTTCTAGGTCTCTGATACTAGTTACTCCGGCCCACTTCATCCATGCCCAACCAAAATCACTCGACTCAAACCTTTCAGCAAGATACTGATATTGAGCAGTCCTATTATTTTTTTGAGCTAATACTCTTCCAGCTATCGTAACCGTATTGCTAGAACTTAATAACCCTAAGCATTGAGCCGCATTTGTATGGTAAGCTACTTGTCGCTGAGATGTAATGCCATTAATAAGCTCATGTTGCAACTCCCCGCCATCAACTCGATGAATTACAATATCGATAACTCGATCTAAACAGTTTGCCTGTGGCACTTTAGATGAATCTACGTAATTTTTTACGTTTCTTTCAAGCTTTTGTATGATAGGCAACAAACTAGCTGAACTGATTTTAATTGGCTTTTTAAGCGTATCTGATGTCTTCGACTTCAGTGTTAATTCCAATTTATCCAAATTAACAATATCTAAAAGGTCTTTCAATCGGAATGGGTCGACTTCAAGCTCTTCTAATTTTTTTTCTATTGAATCTTTATCAGAAAGAATCGAATTTAATAGCTCTATTGCAACCGCAGCTCGCTCTTGATTACTAGAGCCTAACTTCACATCAAAAGAACCATATTTAGCGGAATAAGGATATATACTTGGATTTTTATTTTTCCCATCTTTCATTAGAAGCTTAATTATATCGCCAAAAGCTCCCAACACCTTAGCTACAACATTATCGCTAGGTGAGCTTTTATTGTCTCTCTTAGCAATACGCAAGTTAAAATCCCAGCTAGATTCAGGAGCTATAGACTGGATTTCATCCAACTCAATTGAAAAATCTTTTGGCGGAAAATTTACGTTCTTCCTTTCATCGACATTCAAAAGTTCAATTGTCGTTTTTCCTGCATCTTTTTTTATAAAGGTGGACACTAATAATAACTGCTTTGATTCAGAGAAAGCTTTATGAACGCTGTATTCTTCTCGCAACAACTCATCCAAGATTTTTTGAGACACTGGCATATAAATCCACTTAGTCTCAGTGCCGTCATTATAGTCCCCACTCCAATAAACAAGGTATAATCTATCTAACTCATCTTTTACCGAGAAAAATTTAGGTCCAAAGAAGTCATCGTAAATTTCAAAGAACTTTAGACGTCCAAGAAAGGTATCGTTAGGTAACACACTCATCACTCTACAACCTCTTCTTTAATATGCTTATGAGGCTCTGCCCCCTCTTGAACCCACAATGTCACATGCCCATCAAGTGCTAATTCAGCTGGAATAACACCCAGTTCCGGACATAGATTTCCACTAACAGTTTGCCAAGCACCAAATTGCTCTGGGAAAGGATAGTTCTTAGCAATTCTCTTTATCTTAGATAACTTCGACCAAAATGACACGCCATAAGACTTAGGTATATCTTTTGTCCGATAAACATAACCTGGCTTCTCATCTCTATGTCGCTGGAAGTCTTGTTCTGTTGGCGGGAACGTACGAACTAAGCGGTAAACTTTCCCCTGAGCGGGAACGACATCACAGATTTCAGGTATACCCTCAGGAAAATCAGCTGGCCACTTGTAGTTTAGATTATCAGTCATAGTTTACCATACATCTTTCGCACACCATCGTGCATTTAACCTAGCCAAATTAATAAGATAGGACGTTATCCTATCATGCAACTCATGGTATTCTATAGAAATTTATGACCGTGAATTTCACAGTTTTTCAAGCTAGGAGAGTCAAGTGACAACCTCAGACAATGGTTCCGATGACACAAACAACCCGAAAAGAAGCAAACTATCCCTTCTTGTGCCGCCATACATTCTGTTTTACTCAACCGCGTCGCTCTGGTTGACTATCGATGGGTTGTTATCAAATTTCTCATCACTTACGCCTCTGTGGGATACAACAAGTGACATATCGCCTTTAATTACATCAATGATGTTTACTATGATTGGCTCGCTGTTAGGCTGTTCAATCTTAGGCATAATTTCATTTCATCGATATTTTGCTATTGAAAAGTCTTTTGATGCTGACCACATCTGGGGGTTTATATTCGCGCCGCTTCTATCTTTAATAGTTGGGGTTCTTATATACGCAATACTACAAAGTGGCTTATTCGTCTTATCAGGTGATATGGCTAGCGAAACTGACCCTAGTAGTGCATCACTTGGCTACTTAGCTATCGGTGGTATAGCTGGTTATAACTGGGACGTGTTTGTAAAAAAACTTGAAGAGTTATCCAAGAATATCATGAATACAAAATAGCCACGTGCAAACCATTTGGCACACCTACTATCGGCCCCATACCTACCGTTGAATCACATGATAGGCATGACAGGCCATTTACTGCCCAAAGTGGACGTTTTCCCTAAAAAAGAATTTAAATTAGGGTTGGTGTCCACTTCGCGCTGTTGCTGGTCAATCCTCAAGCTTATCTTGAGCAAATGCCTCGCCCCATTGACCCCCACCTAGCTCTGCATCTTCCACATGGCCAAACTTATCGTTAAAAAGAAGCTTGGCGTGAAGTACATGCTCTTGTCTCTTTGCTGCAATCTGTTCGGCGGTCAACTGTTTGTATTGCTTAAGACTCTTCTGCTCGCGAGTCCATTTGTTATTCAACGCAGTTGCCTTTTCTTCAATCCAGTTATCTTTGCGTACAGCATCTTGCTCTATAGGCAGCGCGTCGGTCACAACTTTGTATCCTGCACCGATGAGCTCTTGTTTCATACTCTCCACATAGGCAAACAACGCCCCAAATGGCAACCCTGTTGCCTCGCATAACGTGTGTAGCTGAGCAATGTTGAATACCGAACTACCACTTTCAAGACGCGAGTAAAAGGCACTTTTCACGCCGAGTATCTCTGCGTATTCGGCTTGTTTGGTACTGGTTTTGATCTGCTTCGTTTGGCCCAAAGCCAATACAAAGTCTGTTCCATATACTCTTAAATCTTTCACCGCCTCTGCAATCAGCGTAAAGATACTGACTTGTTTCTTCATTTCTACCTGCCCTAACTCGCACTGATATGTGAAATTTATACTGTGAAGTAAAATTTTTCAATTAATTCTTGACGAATTCTTCGGTATGAATGTAATCTCCACTCAATTGAAAAACTTTACTTTAACGTTAACTTTTCGAGGTGCATTATGAATACTACACAAAATACACACAGTGATGAAGAATACTCTTTAGAAGACATGATGGCTGGTGCTGTCCCTGCTGAGACACCAACCACAAGCCGCCCAACCATGTTATTCAGTCTCCGCCTAAGCGAAGAACCTACTGTGATCTCATTTGTCTCTAACTCTTTTGTTAAGAGTGCTTTTCACTATTTAGAGACACCAGATCTAAAAGGCTACTTCAAATGTAACGGAAATGGTTGCGTGCTATGCGAAGCCGAAATAAAGCGTGACTATCGCTTCTTAACTCCTGTGTACAACCTGTTTGAGCAGCGTATGGAGGTGCTCGCCATTCCAACGGCAAACAAACCGACCTCGTTGCTCCCATTATTAAAGCCACTATTTGGCCAAGCGGGTCTAGCCATCAGTATCACGAAAAACGGATACCAATACAGTGTTTCATCGAAACAGCTGCCGACTGGTTTAGCTCTTGATCAAGACACCATCGAGTCTTTTCAACAGGGGCTGGATACCAAGTCATTTGCTCTGAGTGATATTTATCAGACCGCGACCAATGAAGAATTTGAGGCGCTTCCTAACATCAAGACCCGCCTCGCATTCAAGCGGGCAGCATAATGGTCATGACTACACAACTCATTAGCGGGGCCATGCGCCTCGCTAACTTTAGGCATGAAAACAGTGCTGAGGTTATTCTTCAGCATTGCCTAGAGCACCAGAACGTTGTCGTCAACTGGCAAGTCGGCGTCGGCAAGTCCCATAACATGGATCAAGTGACTGAAACGGCGATTCTCTCAGGCACTTACGATCTTGTAATTGTGATGACCCCTACTCGCAGCATTATCGATGAGCGTAAATTTATAACAAACCCACCAGAAGATATTGAAGTCATCAATATCCGCCCTCGCCCTACTGAACTATGTGGTAAAGAGCGCAATCAAGCATGGGAAAAATATGAAGCACGGAACCTTGCTCAATTAGGCAAGCGGCACTGCTGTGAGTTGTGCCCTAGGCGCTCTGAATGTTTCTGGCCTAGCCAATACGGTAAAGATCTACAAGGCAAACAGGTAGTGTTCGCAGCTCAAGCGCACCTTGAGCATAACCCGTACTTTATTGCTCATATAAGGCAAATGACTTCATCGGAGAAAGTGCTGGTCATATTTGATGAGGCGAATGTCAGCCTAGCCGATTACAGTCGCATCATTACGTTAGACTCTATCCATCAGTTAATTGATGCAACGAAACGTTCCGATGTGTCCAAAAAACGCAAAGCCGAAATTGCCCATTACTTAGGCTGTTTGATCTGTGCGCCAAACGAGGACTTACAAGATGCCCATGCTTGGGCTTTCCCTCGCCTTAGTACTAACGAAATGTCTCAGATCTTGACCTGTGGTGATGAACTATTTGGTGAGTCATTTCACAACATCATTTACGACTTACAAGCCTTTGGTTCTTCCAGCGCTGAGTCTCGTGAAAAATTACCGAATGGCGATATCCGCTTTCCCGCATCTCCGTTTACTTCCGGGAGTAATGTGCTGCTCTACAGTGGCACCACTCATCTATCCATTTTAAAGATGCGGCTAGGTATCGATTTCTATTCGCCATACGACAACTACGAATTTAAAGGCGAGGGAACAACATGGTTGAACCTTGCTTCATCGATAGGAGCCAGCACTAATTTCAAAAAGAATGCCCCACAAATACTGGATGTCTTCTTACAGCTAACTGTACAGCGAATCCAGTCAGGCAAGCGTGTTCTACTGGTGTCAAAAAAAGATCACGTTGATTTCTGCATTGAAGCACTAAACCAACTGCTGGTAGAGCAAAATGTTAATGATATCCGTGTGGTACATGGCGAAAATTATGCGGAAAGCTCAGATTTGACTTTAGTTCCTGTCATTCACTATGGCGTTATCGGCATCAATCAATATGAAGGGTTCGACTGCTGTTACTGCCTCAATAGTTATTACGTCACCGAGAAAATCCTCAGCGATTCGATTCAAGGGTTGCGTGCAAACAATGAGCGTATTGAAGTTACGATTTCCCACTCGAAAAAGCCGCGTCGTCGCCATGGCGTCGTATCAGAACAACATCGTTTCACCGATGTTGCCGAAGTCGCAGACCCAATGTTGCAAACACTTGAGATGGGAACAGTGGTCCAAGCTGTTGGTCGCGTGCGTCCATTTACCAATAGTCGTGAAATCATTACGTTCCAGAACAATGATGCTCTAGCGACGACCTATGACAAAGAGTTCTCTAACTTGGCGGAATTGCGCAATCACTTCGGATTAGCACCCAAACGCACACGTAGCAGCAATTCTAAAGCGGATAATATTAGAGCTCTCAGCGCTAAAAACCTCAAACAAACTGAAATAGCGAAGCAGTTGGGTATCAGTGCTCGACAAGTGCGCCGCTATTTACATCAAACCGCCGCCTAACTTCATTAATTTGGGCGTGATAATTCGCCCTTTCCGAGGATTAGAACCATGAATTTACTTCAGGGAATTGAGCAGTACTTTGCCCCAACTAAAAACAAAAAGGTATCAACCATAGTTCTACCTAAAAGCCCTAACTTTACCAGTGGAAAAACTACGCAGATCAATACGCAGCAGGGGCTATGTGACTTTATCGACCTAGCATTACAACTGCCTCTCAGTCATGTCGGTATTGAGTGCAAACATATTTACGGCACATCTCACGTAACCTTGCCCAATGATTACGACAAATATGATATCTCTGCAATTCAGCCAACTGAACTGTGTCTAACTCTCTGCACTGGCGATGTAACGTCAGTAGAGCAGCATACCTTTATCATTAACTTGGCGTCAGATATTGAAGCTCGCCAACTACAAACCCTATTTGACTTGCCAGTCACTTTTATCTCTTACGATGCTAACAAGCTGCTGCATTGCCTTTGGGCTTTAGAGCTTAAAGAGCCCAGGCATATCTGGGACATACTGATTGCAGAAAAGGCTCGCTACCTTGGGCTGCACCAGTTCGATAAACGCCAAGAGTTTGATGGCCTAGTGGCCAAAATCGAGGCTAAAGATAGCTTTGCTTCTGAGCGCGGTAATTTCTATAGCCTAAAAGCGACTGCTGCTCGTTATGGCGTGGAGTTCTCATTGGCAGAGCAAAGCGGAACATTGTGCGAGAAAGTTGCTCAATTATACATGCCGCAAGTCCAAGCGACCGTTATGCAAGGTATTCACGGCCATTTAATTGAAGTGGAAATGCCTTGGATTGTTACCAATGCGGCAATGGAGAAAAATGGTCTCCTTGTATCTCGCGAGCAATGTGAAAAAATTCTCATTGGAACGAAAGAAAAGCTCGCTCAATGGCAAGCAGAACTTGAAGCCTATGGACTAATCAACCCAAACAGTCATGATGAAAAAATTACTTTCTTCAATTCGCTTGGCTTGCTGCATCACTTTAAAGAAGGTAACGATTATCGCTTTGAACGTGGGATATTAAGCGCTAACTATGACTTGCACCCAGCAGTGAAATTGTTAGCTAAGTACTCAAATATGGCATCAATTTCTAAAGACATCACTTTTCAGCCGGGACTTGTCGGCGCTGATGGCCGCATCCATCCAGTACACAAGCACCTAGATACCGTAACGGGCCGTCAAGCGACAATGGCACCCAACATTTTTGGCCTACCTGCTGTACTTCGGCCTATCGTAGTTGCGCCAGAATGTTATGGCATTGGTGAGGTGGACTTGGCTCAGATTGAAGTGGCTATTACCGCAGCTGTCTACAACGATGCCAATTTGATTGAGAAGTACAACGCTGGTGACTTGTACTCCGCATTAGCTCAAGAATTTTACCAAGGCGAGTTGCCAGAAGAACATACGCATTGCTCGCTAGTTATGTTCAAAGAACACCACGCAGATAAGCGCCATGTTATGAAGCAATGCACTCTAGGTCTAATTTACGGCATCACCGCCTTTGGATTGGCTAAAAAGCTCAAAGTATCAGAGTTCAAAGCAAGGCAACTCATGGACGAGTTTCTAGCCATGTTCCCTACTTTGGAAAAAGCCATGCATACAGCGCCTCAATACGGCGCGATTCGGGGTTATGTAAGCACAGCTACCGGACTGCAACGACAGCGCACCGAAAATGCCGAACGCAATCGCAGCGAGAAAAACTGGATGATTAATATGCCAGTTCAAGGAACCGCTGCTGCGCTGTTTAAAATGGCAGGCAACCGCCTACATCAGCTATACAAGCGCTATGATGCTAAACTGATTGTTGCCCTGCATGACGCCTTTGTATTTGAGGCACCACTAGACAAGCTAGACGAAGTGGCCGCACTCACCTCTCAAGTCATGATTCAAGTGATCCAAGAAAAATATCCACAGCTCAACATTCGCACAGATATCAACGTCACATCGCCCAATTGTTGGAATAAAGACGGCAACGCAGCCAGTATTGATGGCTGGCTGAGCAGGTAACAAAGTGGACGCCAAGCCTATATAGAATTTCTAATTAGGCTCCATGTCCACCTCGCCGACATTTGAGGGCACGATACACATAGCGTGTATCATACTTTCTTAGTTAGCACCGACTTTACGGAACCAACGAGTTATGTATTTCGAGAACTGTTTGCGGCCAAATGAGTTATGACCATTCTTCTGAGCTAAGTCGTTCCTAAAGCAGGATCGAACATAGTTCCTCAGATATGTCGATTCAGCCATTGGTCCGTATGATTTTTCATATTGGCAGATGCTATCATCTAGTACCTCTAGGTATGACTGCATGTTGCCTGTTTTCAATTCAGCGGTGTTTTTCTCAATGATTTTCTCGAAGTTTTTCATTTTTATTGCTCCATCTATTTCTACAAGTTAGTTCCCCTTGCCAACCGTGCAGGGTTATTAATTTGTTAGAAAAAGAATGAAAAACTTAGATGAGCTTAAAGGGCTCTTTGTTACCTACTAGGCAACGTGCGGATCTACTGGGGCTTATTACTGTCGAAAAAAAGTAGAGACGTCCCATCCCTACTTTTCACACATCGATGTTAATCACCCAGAACTTCATCAATGACCAAGCCGAGTGCAAAACCAGCAACCGCCCCACTTATCAAACCCCAGGGCCCAAAGCGTGCGCCAAGCGTACCAAATAACTGAGCTGCTTTCAGTCCAGTATCCCTTTTAGACTTCGGTAACTGTGTTGGCCTGGGGTAACATGCACTTCCTCGTTTCTTCATTTTTATCTCCTATTTTGCAGACATGAAAAAGGGCGAGTTGCACGGTATTCCAATCGTTGTGTGGTGAGAATGGTTTGATTTTTTTATTTAGTGACTAAATACAACGCTGAATGAATAAAAAATAAATTTTATTATAAACATAAGGTTTTCCTTGTAGAGCCTCCCCCCACTTAACAGCGGGTTTCTTTCAATAATGAAAGGCAAGGGTTTCAAATAATTTAGAAACCCTTTTATTTATAAATAACACTCGCATAAATATGCGATTTTGCAATGAATTATTTTCAGGTAAATTCTTATGAGTTTTTTAATTGCAAATTCTACATCATGCATAACATGTCAATGTTGCATTTATAGAGTCATGCCTAGGAATTTTTTAGAACGAAACATAACAAGGCGCAATCAAAAAAAATATGCTTGCACACAATGCGGTGAAATTAAATTTGTAAAAATGCCATATAAAATCAGATAAATAATATCAATATCCTATAAAAACAAAAGAGCCACACATTAAAAAATATCATGAAATGTATGACTCATCTGTATATTAAATAAACCATTTAAATTATAATCGACTCTTCCTATACTCCGATGGAGTCATTCCATATTTTGCTCTAAATTTCTTTGAGAAGTAAGATCCAGAGTTAAATCCCGAGTTATAACAAACTTCTCCTATTGCAAGATTTGTTCTTTTTAACAACCCTCTAGAGTACTCAAGCCTTATATCATCAACAAAATCAATTAACAGTATACCTTCTTTTCTTAATGCTCGATAAAGCGTTGACTGAGACATATAAAGAACTGCTCCAAGACGCGAATAAGTCCATTTTTCTGTCACATTAGACAATACTACATTTCTTAACTTTGCCTTAAATTTAGAATCCTTGGCCCCATCTAGAATTCTTTTCTGAACCACATGAGATATATAAAAATCAAGTGCCTTAGGTATATAATCATCATTTGACTTAATCAGAGACATCGCTTTTAAATACGATGATATATCTGAAAAAAAATCATTATGAAATGCACCCCTGCACTTATACAACCTAATTTTTAGATTGGATGATAATTCACCAAAAACAAAAACTCTGATAATTTCATTCTTAGGAAGGAATATTATCTCACCCTCAGAGAATTTAATTAAATTTCTTTTATGAGACAAATAACCACAGCAAGAAAAAGATATTATATGATTACGCCGAAATTTGGCCAGATAAAAATTAGACGACCCACCCCTCAGGTTCAATTCCTTTGAATTTATTTCCATAATTAATCTCATTCACTTTATTACTTGAGTCACTCCAATTGACAGGATATGAAAAATAATATCCCTGACAACCCGCACCAATAGATTTAATTAATTTAGCTTGATACGATGTCTCTATTCCTTCAAATATTAACCCTTTCTTAGTGAATGGTGACAAAACTATATTTAAAGCTTTTACCGATAGTGGTTCATTATCATTGTGAAATAAAAATGACTTATCAATTTTTATCACATCCCAGAGAATAATCCCCAATGTCAAATTAGCTTGCTTGTTATTATAGTGATAATCGTCGAGCCAAATCTCCACTCCGTTAGCCTGGAGAAGACTTATGTTATTTTTTATTTCTTGAGAATCTGTAAAACAGTTTAATTCATTAATTTCAAGCGCAACAAAGTTAGAACCAATATCAATAATATCACTAACAAAATTTTCGTCTGACAAGCAACTAACATTTATGTTAATTGACACTTTTTCTTTAAAACCATAACTCCTCGCCGCCTTTATTTGATAAATTGCCATTTTTTTTATGAATTCATCATCAATTTTCTCAAAAAAGTCTTGACTATCATATCGCTCACCAGCCTGTCCAGTCACTCTTGACAAAATCTCATAGCAAGTTATTTCATTGCGTTTCGGTGAGTATATTGGTTGATATAGAAAATCAAAAATGGCGTATGTATCTGAATTCTCGACTATAACACCACCATCAACCCCAACGAAATTATACATTTCTTCCTCCTTTAAGAGTATTTGCGATGTTTTTTGTTAACTGTATTCAAATTTACAGAATTATATAACGAACATATACCATAGATTCATTTTCGCGATGATATTGATTGTTTTTTTTCATAACGCCAAATAATTATCCATTAAATTATCACTGTTATTCCAATTGGAAATATCGCAAACAGAAATGCATAAACAAAATTAATCATAATGAAAGAAAATGACAATCGATAAAAAAAATATGTCGTCGCAAAAACAAAAGCATGCTCACATGATTGCACCCATTTTCTATGCGATTAGATATCTGTAATATTTGAACTGTTTTTTATACTCTTAGTTATTAATTTTAATTAACATGTACTCAACAATCACTCACACACATATATATATGGCAAAGTTAATTATCGAATCTGATCCCTGCACATCATGTAAGTGCGTAACCTATCAATTAATTAAACGAAACTTTATCGAAAAATTAATCACAAAAAGAAAATATATAAAGTATCAATGTGTGGACTGCGGAAAAATGTACTTTACTCCGGGGAGATGCATCAATTAAAATCATATTTAATTTCATAAAGGTTACAATTAACAACCTAGTAAAAATGAAAGCAATAAATAGAATAGGCGTAGAACGCCTACTCAATTATTCTTTATTAAGATTTACCAAGCACACCACCTATAATACAAAACATCATAACACAGACAGGAGTAGCTAGGGGATGTGGGATCTTGGAGCCAATCATTGCTCCAATTAAACATCCACGTCTAGCCCCCTCAAGACTCAAATCAACCTCATATTTATGTGGATTCTTAGTGTCTAATCCATTATTAAATATTGAATTTTTTTTCATATTAATCCTTTATATTTCATTTTCTAGTGCTGTTTGAAAGATCTTCGCCGCATTACGGTGCGTTAATTTTTACACTGTTAAAATGCAATTCACGTTCTTTCTATTCATAATTAATCGTTATCGTCACTGTCTTCATCATCGTCTTCCCACAGCTCATGCCAGTTCATACCCAGCTCGTTGAGCGCTTCTTCTTCGGTATAACCGTTTTCATTCATGCACTGCTCTACGTCAGCGTTTAACTTAGGCATGATTATGAACACTTCTTGCAGTAGTTCTGGGTTACTTGCTTGCATGAATTACAGACCCATTGCCCACATCGACTGCATGAGGTTCCCCCCATCACATCTGTTTTTTTACGGCATTTATGGCAAGTCCAACGTTTCATCATTTTTTATTTTTCCTTATTTAGATCAGTTGCATCGCAACACTGGTGAGATTATTTACCGACACTCGGACAGCTTGTGTCCTCTCATTCGGCAATTTTGTTTAAGTAGAGAAAACCCAGAAGCAATAAGGCTTATAAAACCTATGCCAGTTCTGGGTGCTTAACGTTTTCATTCATTTAAAAATCAAACGGACGCAACCTGTCCAAGCCGACCGTTACGATGTAGAAATGAGTGATAAGAGTGAAAAGTTAGCCTTTCGATTAAGTGACATCCTGACCCGTTTATTCATGGGTGAGGTGCTTTCTATCGAGCAGCTAATGAGGGATTATCAGGTCAGTGAAAAGACCCTACGTCGTGACTTCAATGAAAGACTCATCAAAGCTCCCATTACGAAATGTGAAGAGGGTTACCGCCTTGCGCCAGTCAGCCGAGTTGCTGTACCGAATATTCAAAAGATAATGAGCGAATCCGGGCTATCGGGAATGGTTCCTAACGGGATCACATTCAGTCGCGCATATCAAAACCTCCTATTTAAAAACCCACGAACGGAAAATACTGAATCGCTTGATGTGATGTTTAGAACCTTATCGGACGCCATCACTTCAAAGTCCATCATTGACCTTGCTTACCAAGGACAAGTCATCGAATCCGTTCACCCCTACAGACTCGTCAACGACCGTGGACTCTGGTACTTAGCCGCTACCCACTCAGGCATCCTGTATTCGTACAGATTGAGCAAGATTTCGCAGATTTACCGCCGTGAGGATAAATACAAACCTAGCCCTAAAGTTCGAGAGTCCATCACCAGTCAGGGAATGGAATGGTTAACAGCGGAAAAGGCTGATGTCTTATTACAGGTTGATGCGGATATAACGGAGTTTTTTCTTGATGGCATGACGCTGCCTAATCAGCAGATATTAAAACAACTTGAAGACGGCAGTCTGCTCATTAGCTCTCGCGTTACCAAGCTAGGCGACGTGATACCGACGCTCAAGGCTTTGATGCCCAAAATAGAAGTGCTCTCTCCTGTGAGTTTAAAGTTAGAGTTAATACGTGAGCTCAATGCCTCACTGGAAAGGCTATAGTTGAGAAGCGATTTGCAAAAGGTGATAAATGATCGTCGGCATAAAAGTCTTACGCGATTTCACTACACCATAAATTCTCACCTTTTAGCTACATTTTTAAAACAACCTTATTAAGGTGCACTCTTGGTGCTGATATTAAAGCCGATGATTATGGACAAACTCAGGGTAAATCGAGCTTCTGACCCACTCTCTATACCCGCCCTGAAGGAAACACCGTTCTCACTCCCATTGCTCGTTGAAGCAATGGGAGTCACTGATGTCAAAAGCTCAGAACAAACCAACCAGACTGGTTAGAATTAAAATCCACTCCTTGGTTTAAAGCACCATTTCTCTAGCTCCATTGAACTGTTCCCCTCTGAATCCCGACTGCAACGTTTAAGTAAAACGTTGTAGAACGTTACCCAAATGAAAAAGGCCCCCCATCACACCATGACAAACATGGAACAATGGGAAGCCTTAATTTCACTAGGAAGTGACTGGCGAATTTTATGGTGCATACATGGTGCTTTCAACTTGATTGGTTAGCGATGGACTAATCCACCGTGACTTTTATCTCATCGAACACGCCCATCTCGACGTAGCTGAGAAAGTTCGATTCCCACATCGAGTAGAACTCCATTACCTCGCTACTGGTTATCGGCAACTCAGGAACATAAGAAAAGCCCACCGTTCCCGATGAGAAGTTAAAGTCCACCTCTTTAACCAGTTCAGGATATGGACCACCGCAGTAGGCAAAGTCAGTGATGTAATCAAAGATCCACTGGTCGTAAAGTCGAACCAGTCTTATTTCAACTGGGTGCCAACCACCATCTTCAACACTATATGTAGTATCTCGGAAGTTAAACACCACCGATTGGATCATGGGAGTCCATTTGCCTGATTCGCTGATCACTCGGTTTAAAGCATCTTGAAGATCAACACTGACAGGCAGCAGTAATCGCTCAACGTCAAAAGTTAAGGTCATAATAAAGTCTCGTTTAGTTTGCAAGGGGAGCACTCTTGGTCAGTGCTAGGTATGAAAAGCCAGAGCAGGCTTGGTTGGTAAGGATTAATGAATTTTTCAGGGTTATTCTGATTTAGTTTCGTCACTCACTAGAGACAGCAATTCATCACGACGTTGCTCGTAGTCTGGCGCTAGAACATGGAGAAACACCGATTTCTCCGTTGGGATGATAAGATCTAACCCACGACAACAAGCCGCCAAGAAACCAGCATTATTGGCACTGCCACCTTTGAACACTGACTTGAATACAGTGCTCTTAAATGGCTTATCAGTCTGCCCGTTTAGTACAGTGAATATATCTTCAAGCGCGATCCATTCCTTAGAGTGAAGGCCGCCTCCCTCATTACCAGAAAGACGGATAAACAACGCTTTTAGATCATCATGCTCCGAAACCTCATAGAACACATGGTTTGTTGTTTTCGGTGATAACTTTTTCGCTTTGCCATCGAATACGATATTAGTGAAATGATCGACTGGCAGTTCCTCCGCAACTGTTACTTGTTCATTGCCCTCTGCGATTTCAGGTTGAACCACTTCTTGTTGTTGGTTTGGTTTACGTGCCATAGGACACCTCCTTTAAGATGGAATTGTTCAGGTTGAATTTGGTTTTAAGATTCAGCTTGATCAGTTAACTTGGCGACAGGGAACGTTGGACTGTTCATTGGAGCGCAGCAGTAAACGCCACCACCCTCCATGGTCACTATGGCGACCGCCAGCAACCAAGGACAATCATCATCGTTTAACAGCAGAACCCATTCAGGGTAATTTGAAACAAAGCGTAGGAAGTGCTGATCTTCTTCGGCTTGTTCACTCAAGGTTTCGTCGTTATCGGACTCCTCGATCAAGTACAAGGTTGTAGTGACCTCATCCCAGAACGCTTTAGTGCTTTCTTCATCACCGAATGGCTCTATCAAATGTTCTAACAGTTTCGCTTTAATCCCATCAGGCATTGGCAGCGATGCGACTTCTTCAAACTTGTTTACTTTTTTCATCGTGAGTTTCCTTTTAGCAATGAAAAAGCCCCTGTTTAGCGATGAACTAAACAGGGGCTTTTCTAATGTATTTTTCAAATCAGCGGCACTGGCTACCAACGTATTTCGGGCTTTGCCGTGACCATGTCCGATAAGTAAGAGCCTATCTCTCTTCGGCGTCCAACAGTCAGCTTGGAATAACGCCTTGTACTTGATAGATCTGCATGGTTTAACTGTTTGGCAATGTCGTGCAATGACACTCCGTTCGAGGCCAATAAACTTCCTACCGTATGGCGTGCCGAATGCAGTGTCATATTCGCTTTATCTCCCGGTATCTCAGGCAACCCCATCTTGGCTTTAATCGCCTTGAATGCATGCCTAGGTTGTCCTATCGGCTTGCCTCTTTTGCGTCCAGGAAAGAGAAAAGGATTATTCGACACATCAGGCACCATTCTTAAAATATCAAGCATGTAATCACTCAAGTAAATAATGTGGCTACTACCGTTTTTCGTATGCGGAATAGTGAGGGTTTTCTCCTCCCAATTGATATCGGATTTCAAGCGCAGTCGCATCTCCTTATCCCTTGTTCCCGTTAAAAACAGCAACGCTAGATACGCACCAATGCTTTTATCATCGTGGTTCATAGCGTGGCTAATGAACTCCTTGAGCTGAACTTCCGAGAAGTAACCCGTACGCACATTATCTTCTTTCATCAAGCTAACCTTGCTTGCGATTAATGGCGCGTCCATCAATTTATAAGATTGGCGATTGATCGTTTTCAATAGTGCCAAAACGCGATTGATTGAGGCCACTGCATAAGGTTTGCCCGTGGTTTCACTAATCGCTTCCTGCATTTCCATTTGAATCTTAATGATATGTGCCGCAGTGAGCCGATGTATCGACACTTGATGAATAGACTTGGCATGACGAAACCGTGCGACATCGTCTTTCCATGAGCGTTTCTGCTTGGCTAATGGCAAATAGACTTCATTGAAAAATCGTTCAAGGGTCATAGAAGAATCAATCTTTCCAGTATCACGTTCAATCTTCGGATCGTGACCATCTAGGATTTGTTGACGATACTCTTTAGCAAGCTTTCTCAGTGTCGATAAGTCCGTTTCGGGATGCTTACCAAGCCCGATGGAAGCTTTTTTACCCGTTACTGGACTGATATATCGAAGCAAGAAGCGCTTGTTACCAGACTTACCCACTAGGCAGCGAACACCCGTAGGCAAACCAGAGTCTTTCATAGCGGATAAGTTGACTTCGTAATCGGTCGATTTAGCGTTGGCAGGGTTGGGCTTGAGATTGTTTAGATAGGCAGTGGTGAGTCGTTGTGTGCTCATTCAAACCTCCATTAACTAGATATTCAATTAGTTAATATGTGTTTGAATGGCAATTTGTTACAGCGACATGATACGGTTAGAGGCACCACAAAAATTACGCAAAACTTCCGCCGGATAAAAGTAAAGCTTCAATACATAAGGCAACAAGGGAGGTTTATTTATGTAAAATTTACGCAGCACGGCATTTAAGCTCAATAACTCTCCTCTCATGTAAAAAATCACCCAAAAGTAACGAATGGCAGGGTATCTTTCAGCCCAAAACACCTTAAAAACACCCAAAATTTCTCTGTTGATTTCTTTAAAAATAAAAAATTACTTTTAATTTCAATTAATTACAAAAACACACTTACGTAAATTTTCCTTTTATTTTCTTATTATATGCATTTATAGTCATTTCAAACTTAATCCCAAAAGAGGTGTCTATGTCAGAATCAATAACCCACAACCAAAAGCTTGATAAGGACTGCGCAAAAAGCATTGTCGAGCAACTTGAATCGTTAAATATAGCTCCATCAGAAATCGCTCGCAGATGTGGCGTAAAACAGTCCAGAATCAACGGGTGGAAAGACGGTCAGAAACCTAGCGATGAATACCTTCAAAAACTAAGAGCATTGTTAAACCTCCGCTTACCGAACCATAAAGCAGAAACATTCCAAGTTTCAAAATGCGTGCGTTTAGCTTTATCTAAAGAAGACCTAGACCTATTTCTGGTAAAGCAAGTAAAAGCCTTTATAGGAGGGCTCGAGTCACTTCCTTTTGAACTACGTGAGAAATTCGACAGTACAGTGTCATTAGAATCATTAAATGAGGTTATCGCGACTCAGTATCACTTGTATGTTTGCAAGGAAGTTGATTCCGACCTCCATTTCTCCAAGAAGCAAGAACACTTACTCAGCCAAATGTCACCTTATGTAAAACCATTTAGCGTATTACCATCAAGTTACCAAAACACTATGCAAGCCGTACTCGCACAACTTAAAAAAGCGATTCAAGAGGCAGAAGAACAAATAGAAAGCAAAACGCATCGTGAGAAAAACCAACGAGAGTTCTTCAAGAGCACTATTGAGTATTCCATTTCAAGTAGCTTACAAAGAACCCTATACAATCGAAACCCCGATCAAAACCTTGAAGAGATAAAAGACGAGCTTCTTCAACAAGTCGACAAAGCTCTACAAGATTTTAACTACACTGGCACGTACTTCACACACCCGTTAGCAGAACTCGTGAGCATTATGACGAGAGTTGCTCAATTTCTCGATGACAGTCAATTTGGTCCTAAGTACGGCATGCTACGGCTAGAAAATCGTGATGCCTATTTCTCTGATTCTATTAGCAAGCCTGACGGTTTTATCGAATTTGACGATATCGAATTCGCAATTGATTCCGCTAAAAAACTTCAAGGCACCTTTGAAAAATTTATAGAGGAACAGCAAGATCGCTACTCAGAACTCTTTAACTTTAAGGAGAAAGAGCTAGGACTATGTTCCA
Organism: Vibrio agarilyticus; assembly: GCF_012641465.1. Classification (GTDB taxonomy): domain Bacteria; phylum Pseudomonadota; class Gammaproteobacteria; order Enterobacterales; family Vibrionaceae; genus Vibrio; species Vibrio agarilyticus. The sequence goes on along the minus strand of NZ_JABAIK010000010.1, from coordinate 158,994 downwards.
AGCTAGATAGCGATAAAGTATTTCACCAAAAAGCTTGTGAAGCTCTCACATCAGGTAAAGAGCTTGAGGTTCTAGATCCTCGCCTGAATGACCTATCTGTTATTGCCGATAGCATTTTGAAATCAGGCCAGCTAAAAATTGCTTTGGACGGAAATAAACATGAGTTAGAACTATTAAACGGACTCAAAGACATGTTGACTGCACAAACACCCGAACCAGTCATTCATACAGTTCAAATTGGTGGTAAATTGGCTTTCTCTACAGAAAGAGAAAGCCAAGGGAAGACTTTAATATATTCTTTAGACAACAATGATCTAATTCTTCTTCAAGAAGCTAGCATCTTCGACCAAAAAATCTTAACAATACAGCCAAAACTAGCAGCAGAAGAGCTACTAGATCATATCGATGTCAATCTCAAAGAGTCAGTTAAGCAATCACTGCTAGAACACGGCTACATGTTCAGTGATGTCGAGGTTTTTGGGTAACTGACACGAAAAAAAACGCTTACAGAAAAAGAGGTTTTCGAAGGGCTTAGTGTCTGATTTCGTCAGCAGAACCACTAACATACTATTAATAATAACGAGTACAACAGCGGCCTACGGCAAGCGGTTGTACTCGTTATTATATATTTAATATCAAAATCCAATCACCACAGTACTGTCAATTCATCCCACCGCATCCATGCCATCGTTCAGGCTCCGATACCACAACCACAATTACATCCCATAGCGCACATAGCAACTCCACGAGCAACAATAGGTTTAAGTCTACAGCCAGCGGCCCCCTACTCAGTGGTCAGTGACAGTTACCGCAGAGAAGCCCCAAAATAGTCACCCAGTGGACATTTAACGGCGATATTTACGACTTGATGCTACTAGCAAGGCTAACATCTCACCCACATTTTCTTCGACTGAGGAGAGCGCTTGATTTGATTGCTTTTCGATAGCTCATTAATTGCTTTAGTAAAATCAGATTTAGATAACCCTAACCGCTGCTGAAATTCGGGATCTAACGAGTGCGGTGATTTAAGAGCTTTTAATAACTTGGCTTCTGCTGAGTTCGGTTTTGGTGATGTTGATGCTGATTCAGTGATAGGTACGACAGTCTGCTCTCTAGTTCGAATGATCTGACAGTTAGCCCCAAGTTGATCACACTGAAATTCAAATGCCGTAATTAGATTTTCATCATTACTGTATAGCTCGAAATGAATCGAACCTAATTGCTTCTTATCCAAAGCCAGTAACACTCTTGATAGGTAGGCAATAATGTAGAAATCAGCTTGGTTCTGTCCTGTGGGGTAATCATTCAAGCAAAGGTACATAGACTTTTCGCATACCAACTTAACCGCATCTGATTTCGAGAACACAAATACCTTATCGACAATCGAGGCATTAATCTTTTCAAGCTCTTTCAGCCCAACATTTTCCGCATCGACGAATATCACTTTCATAGTGCAATCAACTCCATTTGGATGACATTACACCAAAGATTACACAGTTGCATATCGAACACAACTTGCCGATGAATGTGTCTGTGTAGTTGTTTGTTGATGTATATCCCCTACGGCTTTAATACACACTAACCAACAAACCCCATGATAAAAGGCTTAAAGACCAATTCATCAAAACGAACTTTCACCCAAACCAAACTACCTACCTGAACCCATAGCACTGTAAATTCACCATGGTCGCACCATGGTTCTTACCCCCCACAGCCCTTGGCAATACTGGCTTGCATCTTTGTAGCAACCGGTGTTTGTTGGATTTACTAGGATTCCCTTGCGCACAGAATCGGCATGCGATGAACCATAGATGGACCATGGGAGAAATTTCAGCGTTGATAACGAGAGTCTATCGGGAGAGACTTTTCGCTGATAACAGGAAAGGAAAACTGAGGTAAACTTTTGATTGTGTTAGAAACAACAAAGCCCCGACTTTCGTCGAGGCTTTGTCTTTAAATTTGGTACCGGTGGGCGGACTTGAACCGCCACTCCCGAAGGAAACGGATTTTGAATCCGTCGTGTATACCAATTTCACCACACCGGCATCGGGAATGCTCCCGTTGTTGCCATGAACTATACCAAGTTTCTAAATGACTGCAACACAAAATCATATGAGCTTGATTCAATTGCTGCGATTTGCACCACTTCGCACCAGCTATAATCTCGTAAAATTGTGAGCTAACATCGTGGCCAAGAAGTTTAAATGGCCGTAAGCCTTTTTTCCTTTTAATCAAGCCAGTATGCTAAAGCTACACTTTTACAACCGAACCCAATACCTATGAATTCCAGTGCTACATCGCACCACTCAGCCTCATTAACCCAAGCAGGATTTGGCCGCAGAGTGGCTGCGCTACTTTATGATGGGCTCATTGTTATTGCGCTTGAAATGCTGGCAGCAGGTGTGGTTGTTGCAACGCTTGAAGCGCTACTCGCTTTTGGCGTGATTCACTACGCCGGCTATCAAGATGTCAGTGATATGCTGACTCACCACCCGGTTTGGAGCCCTGTTTACGTTGCGTATTTAGCCTTGGTTTGGATTGGTTTTTTTACTTTTTTCTGGGTGCGCGCTGGGCAAACCCTTGGCATGCGCGCTTGGAAATTGGAAGTGCAAAACCTACAAGGGGGCCGTATCACGGTCAGTCAAGCGCTGATCCGACTCGCCACATCCGGCTTTGGGCTGGCTAATTTAGCCGCGTTACTCGACCCTAAAAAGCGCGGGGTTCATGATATGTGGGCTAAAACTCAAGTCGTGGTGTTGTCGCAACCCCGTTAAATAGAGCGCCAACCCACTGAAGATGCAGCCAGACAGTCAGCAACTAACGTCCATTATACCCAAGTGATCTCAAGAGTGCCGACCAACAAAGCTGCAACTTCAGGTGGAAAGAGGATTATCTACACTTTGAGGATGTTGAGTGCCTCAAATTTGATCGCGTTGGGGAACACATGGTTAATTGCCGTTTCCGTCGCCCCGAGCCAACGAGCCACTGCAATATTAATTTGATCGGTTGCCGTAGTCGGTAGTAAGCGTCCACGCTCCACCATATTGGGCCCATCAATATTGTATTCTGGCCATCGGCCAATAAACTGAGTGCTTTGTACATCACCGCCCAAAATCAACTGATGCCCACCCCAACCATGATCCGTACCAGTACCATTGACCGGAATTCGGCGACCAAAATCTGACATTGTCATCGTGATCACATCATGATGCAGTCCCAGCACTTTGAGGTGCTGATAAAACGTGGCTAACGCATCGCTCAGTTCAGCGTATTTTTCATCCAACGTTTCCTGTTGATTCGCATGAGTATCGAACCCTGAGAGTTGCAAGAAAAACACTTGTTGCTGATGCCCCAATGCAGCTCTACTCCGAATCAATTTTGCGGTAACTTTGCATTGCAAACCCAGTCCCGTATCAGGATAAACAAAAGCATCGTGTTCATCGGCTGCATCAATCACATCTATGAGATCTTGCGCGACGTGAATCGCATCACGTCCCACCTGTGCTACCGTTGCGTCAAAAGGATCTGACCACCCATTCTCTAGATAACTATCCAACTGCTGCGTGATATTGGCACCCGTGTTGAGCTTGGCAATGTTATCACCACGAATGATATTCTGGCTGAGTGTGCTCGCTCGCAGCACCAGTGCATCACCTGCGTGGCTAAATAAAGGGTCAATGTTCGATGAGTCATCACGGATCACGTCCATCAAACGCCCGACCCAGCCGGTGGTGAGATTGTGGCCAGCCGCGCTTTTCGCCAGCTCGACTTTTTGAGAGTTATGGGAGAACAAAAACGGCGGCAAACGATACGCTTGGGTTTCGGCTTGTGCTTTAGTCACAGGTTCACGCAATACACCACAATTGACGATAACGTTCCCCTCTTGACGATTAAGCAGTTCCGCCAATTGTGTCATTTTCGGGTGCAAACCGAGGGCGACGGTTTGATCATTATGATCAAACCCCGTTTGAGGGATCGGCAATAACCGCGCTTCATCGATGGCCAATTCGGGCCGAATAGCTTGATATTGCGAATAATGCTCACCGGTTGGTATCACCATGTGAGCCGAGTCATTGCCGCCATCAAGCATCACAATCACCAATGCTTTGCTTCGACTTGCGCTAGAGGCGCAAGCCAACGATGCGGTTCCTAACATTGGCGCGGTTAAGGAAAATAGCGCCATATTTTTTAGTACATCACGACGAGAAACCATGGTTACCTCTGAATTAAAAATTCTGGACTGGTCACTGCCAGCGTGATCGCAAGAGCGGCTTTATTGTGATAAGCCGTTGGCTTCTCCTTCTCAGCACCAGTGAGAATCGCTTGCGTGAGTTCATCACTCATAGCGCCACCGAAAAAGCGTTGATTGATCAAGTTCGGCAATGCCATCGCATCGGCGTCTTGCGCAGCGGCATGGTAGTCAGTGAGGTCAAAATGAAGGGCATTATCGCAACGCAGCGTATCGGGTTTTGCCACTCGATTCATGCGCGTTCTTACGATGTTTTGATAGCCAATAAATCCAGCCCACGGAAAAATCTCAAATTCAGGGGCAAAGAGTTGATTATCCAATAAGGGGCCACTGGGTTTATAATCCGGTGAATAAAAATTAAACACCGAATTGGCACTGAGCGGCCCCTGCGCAACTGATTTGAAAACTTCATTGGTATCTAATACAAACGCGTTTGAATCGGATTTTTCAGCGTTTAGGCGATGAAACACTTCCGCTAGTGCAAGGACAGGCTCTTTCAATTTTTGTATTGGATAACGCGTTGAATCGACAGCGCCATTAAGCGCTTCACTATCAAGCCAAACGGCAGCCAATACGCTTTTTAAATCGCCGCGCACGCCTTGACCATTATCAACAAACACACTTGCGACGCGCTCAATATACTCAGGCGAAGGATTGGAGGTGACCAAGCGCTGGATCAGATGACGGGCAACAAACGGTGCGGTGTTCGAATGTTCAAATAGAATGTCTAATACCGCTTGCACATCCTCTAATGGCGCTTGGCCTGCGGGCAATACATGGCCAAGCACGACTTTCGCTTCACTATCGTGCCATACACCCCATTTATCACTGCCCGGCTCCATCGGCTTCACATAGCCTTTACCGTGGATGATTTTGCCTTCCTCATCGCGTTCAATGTCAGAATAAGTCCAGCCACTGAGTGCGCGTGCGACTTCTTCAACATCTTTTTGAGAGTAAGTGCTTATCGGGTTGCCGCTGGCATCACGCTTAACGGAGCCATCAAGATTAAGCTCATACAGTCCGATAGTGAAAAGCTGCATCACTTCACGAGCAAAGTTTTCATCCGGAAAGGTGCCTCGTTTTGGGTTGGCCTTTTTGCTATTTGCCATACTCAAAAATGCCCCCATCGCAGGGCTGAGAGTGATCTCTTCAAGCAGATCACGATAGTTACCAAAAGCGTGCTTGAGAAGAATGTCATAATAGGCCGTCAATGCCTGCGGATGGTTGCGCATTGGATTGTCTTTGCGGCTGACCACCAAAAGCTGGCTTAGTGCAAATGCCGCGCGTTGACGCAGCTGATCCTCACCAAAGAGTAGGCTCTCCCACCAAATGCCTTCGCGCACATCGCTACGATCAAAGCGAACCCAGCGGCAATTGTCTTGAGGCACCGCTCCTTGCAATGCAGTGTCAATCGCATCATAACGCGATTTTTGGCTAGCAAAGGGCAACGCAAACTGCTGACTCATCCACGTTATATAACCTAACGCCGCTAGCTCCTCGGCGACATCTTCATCACCCGTCGCGGTAGCGTGCTGCAACAAATGAGTCTGTTGCTGAGGCGTTAATACCTCAGGCGCAGATTGCGGTAACCAATACGGTAGCGCGCTATTCTCACTCTCATTCGATGACTGGCTTGAACCCAGACACCCGGTTAATAACAGTGCTGTGCCAAATGCGATAATTTTTTGTGCCACTTACACATTCCAACAATAAAACGAAGTCGTGGATATACCACCCCGTTCTTCTGAAACAAACAGCGGAATGTCAAAATTATCAATAAGTGTCGTTTTGATTCAAATTTATCGTATGCGTACTTGAATATAGATATAAAAAAAGAAGACCTTACGGTCTTCTCTTAATTCATATCGGTTTCACATTCCAAACGGTATGACAGTTTGCTATAACTTTCGTCGCAACAGCATGATGGCGATAATAAGAAATACCACGCTCGGCGCCAACGCGCCGATCACAGGTGGAATGCCATACACTAAGGTCAAAGGACCAAAAAATTCGCTGGAAATGTAAAACGCGAATCCCGCCACCACGCCAGAGAGCACTCGCGCGCCCATAGTTACACTACGCAGCGGCCCAAAAACAAATGACAGCGCCATCAGCATCATCACCGCGACAGAGAGTGGCTGAGACACTTTGCGCCAAAATGCCAATTCATAACGCGAAGCATCTTGCTCTGATGCTTTAAGGTAACTGACATAATCATATAAACCACTTAATGCCAGCTCTTCTGGCTTCACCGTCACCACCGCCAACTTGTCTGGCGCGAGCGTTGTCAGCCAATCTTGCTGCTCTAGCGATGTTTTGGTGATTTTTTCGGGGTTTTCCATGTTGGTCACTTGGACGTAACGCATTAGCCAACGATTATCTTGTTGGTAATCCACCTCTTCTGCGAACGTGATAGTTTGTAACTGTTTATCCGCATCAAACTGCCAAATATTGACGCCATACAGCTTCTCGTCTTCCACTTTGGCGATAAAGATATAATCGTTGACATCTCGCGCCCACACGCCTGCGCGCACCGACACAATAGAACCGCCTGAAAGGGCAAATGCGCGAAGTTCACGCGCCATTTTTTGCGCTTGCGGCGCGCCCCATTGACCCAGCGCCATCACCATCACCATCAGTGGCAACGCGGTTTTTAATACCGACACTCCAATATTGAGCTTGGAATAGCCTGCCGCCTGCATCACCACCAGCTCCGAGCTGGAGGCGAGCATACCAAGCGCAATCAGAGCGCCAAGCAGTGCCGCCATCGGAAAAAACATTTCGATATCGCGCGGCACGCTAAGCAGAACAAACAAAACCGCATCAAGCATGTCATAAGTACCACGGCCTACTTTGCGCAGTTGCTCAACAAACTTAATAATACCGGAGAGCCCGACAAATACCGAAAGCACTAAAGCAGAGGTTGCGATAATCGTTCGGCCAATATAGAGATCTAAGATCTTAAACATCGTTATACCGCCTCAGACTTCTTACGTAGCGACTCTTTCATTCGGCGAACCGTAACACTGTCCATCAAATTAGCCGCAATGGCGACCAGCAGTAGCGCAATATTAATTGGCCACATGCCAATGTCAGATGGCACCGCGCCGTCTTCCAATGCGGATTTCATTGCACTGATGGCTAAGAAATACGCCAAATAAATCAAAATCGCAGGGCCCATTTTGGCAAAACGCCCTTGTCTTGGGTTCACAGCAGAAAGTGGAATCACTAACATAGTGAGTAACGGAATACAGATAAACAGCGACAAACGCCATTGCAATTCCGCTTGCGCTTTTGGCGACGGATCATTCATCAGCGCTAGGGTTGGCATCGCCTCCCAATCTCGGCCTTTCTCTTTCACCGCACGCTGACCAATCACACCTTGATACTGTTCAAATTCAGTGATCATATATTCAAGGCGAGTTGGAATGCCGGCGTAGCGTGTGCCCTCATCCACCACGATGAGTTGCTGACCATCGCTCAGTTCGCGCACTTCTCCGCTTTGCGCAAATAACACGCTTGGCAGCATTGAGCCTTCGGTATTGAGCTGTGCAACAAAGACGTTATTAAGTCGTTTGTCTTTAATTGAGTCGATGAAAATCACCGACGAGCCGTCAGGTGAGCGCTGAAACTGCCCTTGCTGCAGCAAATCAACACTGTTTTCTGCCGCCACCTGCTCCATAAGACGCTCGACTCTGTCTTGCGACCACGGCGCCAACCACAACGCATTAAACGCCGCTAAGCCCGCCGTGAGCACCGCTAAATACAGTGCCGCCTGCACGAGAAATTTATTGCCTATCCCTGTGGCGTTCATCACCACAATTTCACTTTCCGCGTAGAGTCGGCCAAAGGTGATCAAAATGCCGATATACAAACTCAGCGGCAACATCAATAACCCCATTGACGGCATATTTAAACCGACAATCGACAAAATAAGCCCAGCGGGAATGTCGCCATCGGACGCATCCGCCAATACGCTAATGAATTTTTGGCTCAGAAACACAAGGAAAAGTACGAAAAAAATCGCAAATTGACTCTTGAGTGTTTCGCGGATCAAATATCTAACAATAATCACGCTGAAAGTACCTAGACAAAACTTGTATTTTTGATGGAATCACTATAATTTCCCGTTGAACCTTATATTTTTTAATAATTACGGCTAAATGTTAAGGTGGCACTTTAACCGAAGTCTGCCAACGATTTGAACAACTAATCATTCATTATCTAACATTTAGTCTGATTTGTCTTCAGGATGTAGGAGTACGCATGGAGTTCAGTGTAAAAAGTGGCAGTCCCGAAAAACAGCGCAGCGCGTGTATTGTTGTCGGCGTATTTGAACCACGCCGCCTTTCTCCCGTCGCCGAACAACTCGACAAAATAAGTGATGGCTACATCAGTTCACTGCTACGTCGCGGTGATCTCGAGGGTAAACCCGGTCAGATGCTTCTGCTGCATCAAGTTCCCGGCGTGTTATCTGAGCGGGTGCTTTTAGTCGGTTGCGGCAAAGAGCGTGAGCTTGGGGAGCGTCAGTACAAAGAGATTATTCAAAAAACCATCAGCACTCTTAACGAAACGGGCTCAATGGAAGCGGTCTGCTTTCTGACTGAGCTGCACGTTAAGGGCCGCGATACCTATTGGAAAGTGCGTCAAGCGGTTGAAGCCACCAAAGATGGCCTTTATACCTTTGATCAGTTCAAGAGCAATAAGCCTGAGCTGCGCCGTCCATTGCGTAAATTGGTGTTCAACGTTCCAACGCGTCGCGAGCTTAACCTTGGCGAGCGCGCCATTGCGCACGGCCTAAGCATTGCCGATGGTGTTAAAGCGTCAAAAGATCTTGGCAACATGCCACCCAATATCGCCAATCCCGCTTACCTCGCATCACAAGCGCGTCGCCTTGCGGATGATTTTGACTCCATCACCACCAAAATCATTGGTGAGCAGGAGATGGACAAGCTTGGCATGCACTCCTACCTTGCCGTTGGTCGTGGTTCAAAAAATGAATCCATGATGTCGGTAATGGAATACCGTGGCAATCCCGATCCAAGCGCAAAACCAATTGTGCTGATTGGTAAAGGTTTGACCTTTGATTCCGGTGGTATCTCGCTAAAACCTGGCGAAGCCATGGATGAGATGAAATACGACATGTGTGGCGCAGCATCGGTCTTTGGTACGATGAAAGCCCTCGCGCAATTGAATCTACCGATCAATGTGGTTGCCGTCTTAGCAGGCTGTGAAAATATGCCAGGCAGCAATGCTTACCGTCCGGGTGATATTCTTACCACCATGTCGGGCCAAACGGTTGAAGTGCTCAACACCGATGCTGAAGGTCGTTTGGTGCTGTGCGATGCGCTGACCTATGTGGAGCGCTTTGAACCCGATTGCGTGATTGACGTTGCCACTCTGACTGGTGCATGTGTGATTGCCCTTGGTCATCACATTAGTGGTGTGCTTTCAAACCACAATCCACTGGCCCATGAGCTTATCAACGCCTCTGAACAAGCCAGTGATAGAGCATGGCGTCTGCCGATGGCCGATGAGTACCACGAACAGCTCAAGAGCCCATTTGCAGATATGGCAAACATTGGGGGCCGTCCAGCAGGAACGATCACCGCAGGTTGCTTCTTGTCTAAATTTGCCAAAAAGTATAACTGGGCTCATATTGACATTGCAGGCACGGCATGGAAATCCGGTGCGGCAAAAGGCTCAACGGGTCGTCCTGTGTCAATGCTGGTGCAGTTCTTACTTAACCGCAGTGGCCAAGAAACAGAAGAATAAAAAAGGGGCCAGATGGCCCTTTTTTCTTGTAATAGCGTCCCACGGGGATTGCTGACTGCGTCGAATTTGTTGTGACGTTTGGAGTAGTAAAGACCAATGAATCACGCCACGTTTTATGTCGTAAAGCCCGATTCTCCGCAAGCCGAGGCAGCTGGGTTTGCGGACTATGTGATTTTTTTGGCTCAGCACTACGCCAAACAAGGCGCCAAAATCTATCTGTGCGCCAATGATAAAACCGACGCTGAGCATTACGCTGAGATATTTTGGCAAGTGACCGCTGAGCAATTTGTTGCGCATAATCTGGTGGGAGAAGGCCCCAAATACGCCACGCCTATCGAGATTGGCTACCTTGGGGCTAAGCCAACCTGGAACCGACAATTGGTTATCAATTTAGCGGATGTCAACACAACCTTTGCGAAGCAGTTTGCTCAAGTGATAGACTTCGTTCCTTGCACAGAAAAAGCAAAGCAGCTCGCGCGAGAACGGTATAAAATCTATCGTCAAGCAGGGTACCAGCTGCAAACAATCGAAATTCAACACCCTTAAACGGTCAATACTTATAGTTATACCCAAGTAACCTCAAGATGCGAGGTTCAGCGAGAATGACTTGGTTTATCAGTGAGGCGAGACAGAACGCCCCTTGGGAGCCAATCACTGAACCGATAGCGGCGTTAAACAACTTGAAAATAGACTGGCTATTTCACTGCGTTGTTTGCCTTGCTCTCTGCCCAGTGAGTCGGCTCTGAATCCAGCATCTTGAAGTCATTTGGGTATAAGCTCTCTTGACCGAGAGTTCACTTATAAGCATTGACCATGATTAACCAGAACCAGTCCTCTAAATAGTTGGACTTAGAGCAAGGCAGCAAATGAATAAACTCATGAGCATACATCAGTATGTGATTGAGCTTTATGAATGCAGCTAACGCCGCTATTCGTCCAAATATGACGAGGAGAAAGAGTGCTATGGAAAAAACATACAACCCAACCTCAATCGAACAAGCTCTGTATCAGACTTGGGAAGAGAACGGCTACTTTAAGCCACACGGTGACACCACTAAAGACGCTTACAGCATCATGATCCCGCCACCGAACGTCACAGGTAGCCTGCATATGGGCCATGCGTTCCAAGACACGATCATGGACACGCTGATCCGTTGCGAGCGTATGAAAGGCAAGAACACCCTTTGGCAGGTCGGTACAGACCACGCAGGCATCGCGACTCAAATGGTGGTTGAGCGTAAGATCGCAGCAGAAGAAGGCAAAACCAAGCACGATTACGGCCGCGAAGCGTTTATCGATAAAATCTGGGAATGGAAAGCCGAGTCTGGCGGTACCATCACAAAACAGTTGCGTCGCCTTGGCGCGTCAGTCGATTGGGATCGTGAGCGCTTCACTATGGACGCAGGCTTGTCAAATGCGGTTCAAGAGGTGTTCGTCCGTCTGTATGAAGATGATTTGATTTACCGTGGCAAGCGTCTGGTGAACTGGGATCCGAAGCTGCACACCGCTATTTCAGATCTTGAAGTTGAGAATAAAGAGACGAAAGGCCATATGTGGCACTTCCGTTACCCGCTGGCTGATGGCGTAAAAACCGCCGATGGCAAAGACTACATCGTCGTTGCCACCACGCGTCCTGAAACCATGCTTGGCGATACGGGTGTTGCGGTTAACCCAGACGATCCGCGTTACCAAGATCTGATCGGTAAAGAGCTGCTCCTTCCTATCGTCAATCGTCGCATCCTCATTGTGGGCGATGAGCACGCTGATATGGAAAAAGGCACTGGCTGTGTAAAAATCACGCCAGCACACGACTTCAACGACTATGAAGTCGGTAAGCGCCACCAGCTACCAATGATCAATATTCTAACGTTCGATGCCAACATTCGTGATGCTGCGGAAGTGTTCAACACTAACGGCGAAGCATCGGATGTTTATGCAACGGATCTTCCTGAGAAATACCATGGTATGGAGCGCTTTGCGGCGCGTAAAGCCATCGTCGCTGAATTCGACGAGCTAGGTCTATTGGATGAAATCAAAGATCATGACTTAACCGTACCTTATGGCGACCGTGGCGGTGTGGTGATTGAACCTATGCTCACCGACCAGTGGTACGTTCGCACAGCGCCGCTAGCGAAAACCGCTGTTGAAGCGGTTGAAAACGGCGACATCCAATTTGTGCCGAAACAGTACGAAAACATGTACTTCTCTTGGATGCGTGACGTGCAAGATTGGTGTATCTCGCGCCAGCTTTGGTGGGGTCACCGCATTCCGGCATGGTACGACAACCAGGGGAATGTTTACGTTGGTCGCAGTGAAGACGAAGTTCGTCAAAACAACAACCTAGAAACCGTTATCGAACTGCATCAAGACAATGACGTACTCGATACTTGGTTCTCCTCTGCACTGTGGACATTTGGCACCTTAGGCTGGCCTGAGCAAACGGATGAATTGAAAGTTTTCCACCCAACGGATGTGCTGGTTACCGGTTTTGACATCATCTTCTTCTGGGTAGCGCGCATGATCATGATGACCATGCATTTCGTCAAGGACGAAAACGGTAAACCACAAGTGCCATTTAAAACCGTTTATGTCACGGGCCTTATCCGTGATGAAAACGGCGACAAGATGTCGAAGTCAAAAGGCAACGTGCTTGATCCAATCGACATGATCGATGGTATCGATCTTGAGTCTCTGGTTGAGAAACGCTGTGGCAACATGATGCAGCCTCAATTGGCCGCGAAAATCGAGAAGAACACGCGTAAAACGTTTGAACACGGCATCGAAGCTTATGGTACTGACGCCCTGCGCTTCACGCTAGCAGCAATGGCATCAACGGGTCGCGACATCAACTGGGATATGAAGCGACTTGAAGGTTACCGCAACTTCTGTAACAAACTTTGGAACGCCAGCCGTTACGTGCTGATGAACACCGAAGAGCAAGATTGTGGCTTCAACGACAACGATGTTGAGTACTCACTGGCCGATAAATGGATCGAGTCTCAGTTTGAACTGGCAGCGAAATCGTTCAACAACCATATCGATAACTTCCGTCTCGATATGGCAGCGAATACGCTCTACGAATTTATCTGGAACCAATTCTGTGACTGGTATCTTGAGCTGACCAAACCGGTTCTATGGAAAGGCACCGAAGCGCAGCAACGCGGTACTCGTCGTACGCTGATCACAGTACTTGAAAAAACGCTGCGTTTGGCACATCCAGTGATCCCATACATCACTGAGACCATTTGGCAAAGCATCAAACCGCTCATTCCTGCGGTCCAAGGTGACACCATCATGCTGCAAACTCTGCCGCAGTACGATGACGCCAACTTTAACCAGCAAGCGCTCGATGATATCGAGTGGGTGAAAACCTTCATCACCAGCATTCGTAACTTACGCGCGGAATATGACATCAACCCAGGCAAACCACTGGAAGTGATGCTCAAAGCCGATGCTATTGATGCCGCTCGTCTTGAGGCGAACAAACAAGTTCTCACTTCACTGGCGAAGCTAGAGTCGGTTCGCGTGTTGGCTGAGGGTGAAACCACACCCGCTTGTGCAACCGCGCTTGTCGGTCAATCTGAGCTGATGATCCCAATGGCGGGTATTATCGATAAAGAAGCGGAACTGGCACGTCTTGCGAAAGAAATGAGCAAAACCGAAGGTGAAATTAAACGCATCGAAGGCAAATTGGGTAACCAAGGATTTGTCGCAAAAGCACCAGAAGCGGTGATCGCCAAAGAGCGTGAAAAACTGGAAGGCTATCAGCAAACTCTGCTCAAACTGCAAGAGCAACAAGCCACGATTGCGGCGTTGTAAGTGTAATCGCACATGACAATAAAAAAGCCCGTCCATAATGTGACGGGCTTTTTATTCAATTAACGCCAAGTTTCAGCAAAGACACTTCATTGATCTTTTGCATCAAAAGCGCGAGCCAAACGAATTCGCTCATTCATATCTGGGTGACTGCTTAACCATACTGGCAGTTCCATTGTGGAATGGCGATGAAGTCGTTCAAACATTTGCGCCATTGGTTCCACTGAACCATGAACTTCATGCATTGCACGCCATGCGTAGCGATCAGCTTCATATTCAGCCTCTCGACTTTGGCTATTTTGAAACAGTAATACCGCAGTCCCAGTGAGTAAATCAGCCACCGTCGAACCATCCCCAACAATCAAGCTGATTGCAACGGCCCAAATACTGCGTTCAATCACTGCCGATGTCATATGGCGATGATAAACATGTCCCATTTCATGCAAAATCACACTCTCAAGCTGAGCGCGATTATTCATTAACGTCACCAAGTCATCGAGAAGAACGATGTGCCCTCCGGGTAAAGCAAACGCATTTGCCCCCAATTCAGAATGGCGAAAATGCAACGTCAATGACGGTACAGGTTGCGACAACATGGGCAGAATCGCAGCAACCCTTTGCAGAATTTGCTGCTGCTTTGCTTGAGTTAATCGAGTGGGCTCAAAATAGGTGTCATCCAATTGTGTCAGCACGCTAGCACCTATAGGCTCCAACCAACGCTGAGGCAGCGTATTAGCAATTTTTTCAGCGCTCCATGGGATCACAAAGGCATAAGTTACCCAACCACAAAATAAAATCAGCAGCAATGACGCAAACCAAGCACTTTTATGGGCTTCAAGCCATACGACAATACTGCGATTTTGATGCTGCTTCAGCCAATGACGCAGTGCAGGCTCTGTCTCAACCACCACAACCCAACCATCAGCGAACTGAAATCGAGTCGGTAGCTGACCGACAGAGCTAGAAATCGCGATCTCTTTACAGGAGACCTGTTGCTGCACCTTGTCAGCAATCCACAATCGCACCACACCATTATCCAATAACTCAAGCTCTGCATTCACTCGCGTTGATTGATGTGGCGCAAAGGCCGTTGAAGAAATTCGCATCAACCCAGACCAAAGCCAAGATCGTACGCTTCTGCGATTTCATCACCGATGGCAGAACGCACATCGCTATTGTCACCGACTGCGGCAAGCATCGACATATCACCCAGCACCGACGTGTATTCAGCCAAATAACGGCTATGACGGATCAATGTCCAAGGGCGAGCCAAACCAAGGCTAAAGATCACCAATAAAAAGTTACTGATCAAAAGCCAAGTGTATCCCCAAACAGGTAGATCTGACCGTAAAGCAAAGCTATGCACGGGTGAAAGGTCGCACTCTTTCGGCTCTTCTTTCTTGTCAGCGTCACTTATTTGATTCAATTCGGGTTGATGGTAGAGCGCGGTTTGCGTGAATGCATAGTTACGTGATCGTGTATGGACATAAGCTGAAATCGCAACGCTTGTTATCATTGCCGCAAGCCAAACCATCACGAGCAAAGCGGTTGAATGCATCAGCTCTAAAATTGCAAAAGAATCACCAGAGACTAAGCGTGTCAGTAGCGAACCACCAAAGAAAAGATAAAAAGTAACAGCAAGAAAAACGATAAGGCTGAGCAACCCCAATCCGACCGCTTTCAGATAAAGTTTAATAAAGAATCGAGTCTGAATATCGCCTTTGAATTGATAGTCACCATAGCGCTGCCCATTAACAGTGTAATGAATCATTCCCGCCATAACCCAAGCGTTCGCCATAACACAAACAAGGACCACGCCAATCACATACACGATAGTCAGCGATGGTATTATCTGAGTCAATATAGCGAAAACCATCATTGCTGCGACAATAGCAACCGTTGCGACTAGTCCTCTTCCAAGAAGGGTGCGATAAATGCCGCCTAAAGTGCCGACAAAACGAAAATGAACGTTACGAAAACTGGTCATCGCCGCATCGAATCTTGCATTACTCCAAAGTAGCCATGGCATCATTAGATAAAAAACCAGCAATAACACCCCGCCAATCACTGGCACAATATTCATCGTCAATGCCAGCAACAGTACGACAAATAAGGCGACAATACGTCCCTTAAGGATTTGCCAAGGGGTGGCGTGATATTCAAAATTATCGCCATCAATCACTGTATTGCCGTAAAAATAACGCTTTGTTCGTACCTTAGCCCAAGCCGAGTAGATACCTAACGTTACCACCGAAAGCAGAATATTAACGATCCAAATACCAAAATATTCGCCTCCCTTACCATTAAACTGTACTGAGTTCGCCTTTAATGCGTTGTTCATATTTCTCTCCCTGAACATAAATAAAGCGCCTAATACGATTGTCACAGCTCTTCTTACATACTGTTACACAATGTAACGGACGGCTTAGTCTACACCGAGTTTTATGAGAACAGTCACTTACCAAACTGGCTTTTTATCACTCCTTGACAAAGCTCTCACTATCAATCCCTTGCAAATCATACATTTAACAATAATCATTTTGATAGCCCGCACCTATCAAACTAATCGACGTAATAATATTGCCAAAACCACCAATGCAAATGATAATGATTATCAACAGAAAGACATAAAGAGAATCTTCTCATGAAAAAGACACTGACCTTTGCGAGTTTACATTTTACGATTGCGAGCCTGATTGCTTATCTGCTCACAGGCGATATCTTGCTGAGCAGCTTGGTGGCGTTAATTGAGCCTTCGGTAAATACGGTGGCCTTTTATTTCCATGAAAAGATTTGGGCACGCGTTCCGGCACTAAAAACGCGTCAATGGATGACTCAAATAAAGACGGCTAGTTTTGCAACCGTGCATTTTAGCGTCGCGTTCACTGTGGTGTACTTATTAACAGGCGATGCGTTCATCGGTGGTGTAATGGCATTGATTGAGCCAAGCGTTAATACTGTGGCTTACTACTTCCATGAGAAAGTTTGGTTACGTCGCAACGCAGATCTGAACTTAGCTCACGCCCATTAATGATACCCAAACAATTTAGCGTTGCAGATATACCCAAACAACTTGGAGTAGGACGGATATTAAAGCAAGACCTTGGTGTCTTGCTTTTTTATTGTTAACCTCAGGGCTTTAATTTCATACGGGTTTATCACCCTAAGCGCTTGCTTTTCATGCCATCTGTAGCTTATTTAGACCAAATCCAATTACCGCCCTCTTTTTCTTTAAGACCGATAGAGCCTCAAGATAATGCCGCTATTGCCCAAGTGATTCGCGACGTTTCAAAGGAGTGGGGCTTGTCTTCAGACCAAGGATTCAGTGCCGCCGATCCGGATTTGGATCAGCTCTATGAGGTGTATCAGCGCCCAAACTCACGCTATTGGGTGCTATTGGAAAACGATCTCGTCGTTGGAGGCGCAGGCATTGCGCCACTGGCTGGAGCGCCAACGATCATCGAGCTGCAAAAAATGTATTTTCGTCCTCAAGCCCGTGGACGTGGCATCGCCAACATACTGGCTAACCTCTGCTTTATCCAAGCGCACGAGTGGCAGTTCGAGCAATGCTATTTAGAAACCACCGCTAGTCTCACCACGGCGATGACGCTTTATCAATCGTTGGGCTTTAGCCAACTTGGCGCGCCGCTGGGCAATACCGGGCATTGTGCATGTGAAATCGCCATGATTAGGCCCGTTCGCTCTCTGGAGTCAGCTCATTTAAGGTCACGCACAGCGCAGGATTAAGCGTAATGGGGTAATCAAATGAGAGATTATCCAGCTCAATATTGAGCCAATAGAGCGGCGTTTGTACTGGCGTTTGAATGGAGGTGGCACGCGGCGCCTCAATTTGAAACAGCGCGCTCACCTGTTGGCTGCGCATATCTAGCGGCACGCGATACGTCATACCATCAAACTTTATCGCCGCAGAGACTAAGCTAGGCCGATGCACTTGGTAGTGCAACGTCACTTTGACCTCGCATCCGCCACCGTGATGCCAGATCTGCTCCGCGTCAACTTGTCTCAATTCAACGTGCGGCGCAAAGACGAGCCGTGGCGCTGTCGCAATACCAAATCGCGCCGCCTCCCCATCGTTCAACTCGCATTGACGATAGGGGACTAAGCCATGGCCCGCATCGTCTTGAACGTCAGGTTCAATTAACCATTCATCATTATCGTGAAGCAGTAAAATCTCAATGCGGTTGCCCCCTTGATGCAGATAGGAGCGAATATTTTTGCGCTGCAGACTCACGTAGTGAGGCCACTCGTTCTGGCAAATAGGCAAGGCTTCAATTGCGCTATCACAGTCCATCACCGCCACACCGTTAACCCGAACTTCAGCATAGCCACTGATCCCGGCCAATTGCAGCTCAATGCAGCCTGCACTCAACATTGTTTCGCTCATTTCAACATCGTGCATCAAATGCCACTCTTGCTTGGCTATCTCGGTGTCGGTGAGCTCGTACGGTAACGCTAAAGCAAATGCAGCAGGCAGCGTCATATCCAGTTGTGGTAACGAAAGATCGGTTAACGGCGATACCTGCCAAGGCGTTGAAAGAGTCAGTTCCATAAAATTTGCGTTAGATCAATTTTATTAAGTATATGAAACTTAGGTATCTCCACTCAACTGATTTTCTGCGTCGTTCATTTATCCCGAGGCGAAATGGGAATAAAAAAACCGGCTAAAGCCGGTTTCAAGAGGAATTTACGATCACTCGTCATCATACTCATCATCATCATCAGGGTAAAGCGCATCTTCACCCTCATAGTAAGTGCCCCAACCATCGTAGATAATGTCGTATTTTTCGGCCAAATGAACCAGCTTTTCCACTTGCTCATCAATTAATTCAGCGTTTAAAGCACAGCGCATCGTCGCATCACAGCACAACATTTTCGTGCCATCTTCGTCTTCGGTCTCTTCGGCTTCTAGAACTTCAAAACCCATTTTAAAGGCTTCAACAACGGCCTTTTCGAGCTTATCAAACTCTTCTGCAAACAAATGGTGCTCAATTTCGTACAGCGCATCTGGATCACTGCCATCTTCGAGTAGTGCTTCGATTATGTCGCGCGTCTCTTCTTTTTGAAACGCAATCAGTTCGTCTACAGACATGTAATCATCTTGTTGAGACATCATTTGACTCCAGAACATTCAGCAAAGCCGAATCGGTTAAGTTAGGGATTATTCGCGGTGAATATGGCATGGATTGCGTTGAAAAGCCACCAGCACTCACCCACACACGCAAGATTGGCGCTTTTCAACGCTTATTTATACCCATATGTGGTCTTCCTTTATTGATATATACCCAAACAACTTGGAGATGCAGGTAGGCGGCAAACGAACAAAGCCTCTGAGCATAGACACACTATGTGATGAGGTTTGTGAGAGCCAGCCAACAACGCTGCAACTTCAAGTAGAAAGGGTATACCCATGTTGATAAAACCAACAGGTCACTTGCGATAACCCAAGCTCTCAAGCAAGATAGAAAAGATACTAGCAAAGGAACGCACCATGTCACGATTATACGTCGGATCAGAAGTCGGCCAGTTGCGCCGCGTATTACTGCACCGCCCTGAGCGCGCCCTCACTCACTTGACCCCTTCCAACTGTCACGACTTACTGTTCGATGATGTTCTCGCCGTTGAGGCAGCCGGACAAGAACACGATGCCTTTGCGCAGACGCTGCGAGACAACCAAGTCGAAGTTCTATTACTGCACGACTTACTTGAAGAAACGCTGGCCATCACCGAGGCCAAACAGTGGTTACTGCAAACCCAAATCAGTGATTTTCGCTTTGGCCCAACGCTGGCGTGTGAATTGCGCCGCCGCTTGAGTCGTTTTGATCACAACAAATTAGCCAGCTTGCTGCTTGGGGGCCTTGCTTATGCTGAGCTGGACTTTCACTCTAACTCCATGCTCGCCAAAATGCGCGGCCCACTCGATTTTGTTATTGATCCGCTGCCTAATCACCTCTTTACCCGTGACACCTCATGTTGGATCTATTCTGGCGTCTCGCTCAATCCGATGATGATGGCCGCGCGCCAACGTGAAACCAACCATCTGCGAGCGATTTATCATTGGCATCCGCTGTTTGCCGATCAGCCATTTCATCGCTATTTGGGGGATGATGGCCATTACGACAATACGGCCATTGAAGGGGGCGATGTTTTAGTCTTAGGCCAAGGCGTGGTATTGATTGGCTTATCTGAGCGCACCACACCTCAAGGGGTAGAGAATTTAGCCGCGCGTTTGTTTGCAACGGGACAAGCGCGCGAAGTTTTGGTGCTCTCTTTGCCTAAACAGCGCGCGTGTATGCACTTAGATACCGTGATGACTCAGCTCAACCACGACACCTTTTCCATCTATCCACAAGTGGTGCGGCGCGATCTTGAAACTTGGCGTCTTACCCCTAAACGCGATGGGGGCATGAGTGCTCGCGCGTCTCATCATTATCAAAAAGCGCTCGAGCGCGCTCTTGGGCTCTCGGCGCTCAATATTATTACCACTGGCGGCAACAGCTTTGAAGCCGAACGCGAGCAGTGGAATGACGCCAACAATGTGCTTACCGTAAAACCGGGTGTGGTGGTCAGTTACGAGCGCAATCATTTCACCAATGAGAAATACGACAAAGCCGGGATCACTGTGTTGCCGATACCGGGCAATGAATTGGGTCGCGGTCGCGGCGGCGCCCGCTGTATGAGCTGCCCAATCGAACGTGATGATATTCATTATTCGTGAGATTTAGCTCGGAAAAATATTTATTCACTTTTGATGCATTTTTATGATTAACTATGGCTGCATCATTATACGATTAAGGACCGATCATGGCTTTCAACTTACGCAATCGCAATTTCTTAAAATTGCTCGACTTTAGTCCCAAAGAAATTCAATTTTTGCTCGACTTAGCGGCTGAGCTAAAAAAGGCCAAGTACGCAGGGTGCGAACAGCCAAAGCTTCGCGGCAAAAACATTGCGCTGATCTTTGAAAAAGCCTCCACTCGCACTCGCTGCGCTTTTGAAGTCGCCGCTTTTGATCAAGGCGCTCAGGTCTCTTATATCGGTCCAACAGGTTCACAAATTGGGGCTAAAGAGTCGATGAAAGACACCGCTCGCGTGTTGGGTCGCATGTACGATGGTATCGAATACCGTGGTTATGGTCAGTCCATTGCCGAAGAGCTTGGGCAATACGCTGGCGTTCCGGTCTGGAATGGTCTCACCGATGAGTTTCACCCGACTCAAATTCTGGCTGATTTTCTTACTATGCTAGAGCACAGTCAGGGCAAGCCACTAAATCAAATTGCGTTTGCCTATTTAGGTGATGCACGCAACAACATGGGTAACTCGCTTATGGTGGGCGCAGCAAAAATGGGCATGGACATTCGCCTCGTCGCGCCCAAAGCGTTTTGGCCAGACGAAACCCTAGTGGCACAGTGTCGTGAGATTGCCGAACACACTGGCGCGGTCATTACGCTGACAGAAGCGGTCGCCGAAGGGGTGTTAGGCTGCGATTTTCTCTACACTGATGTTTGGGTCTCGATGGGAGAGCCGCCTGAAGCGTGGGATGAACGCGTTGCATTAATGACGCCATATCAGGTCAACATGGCTGTGTTGCAAGCCACGGGCAATCCTAACGTCAAATTTATGCATTGCCTGCCAGCGTTTCACAATGATGAAACCACCATTGGCAAACAAGTGGCCGAAAAATATGGTATGAACGGGCTGGAAGTCACGGATGAGGTATTTGAGTCCGAGCACTCAATCGTCTTTGATGAGGCGGAAAACCGCATGCACACCATTAAGGCGGTGATGGTGGCCACGCTCGGTCACTAAGTCTTCGTCTGACTGGAATCCAAGTGAATATTTAAGACAAAAATTCGCCCAAACGCGCGCGACGTAAACGCTTGCGTCACCATAACTTAGGCGTATAATACCCGGCAATTTGTCTTGGAATGATGACATGACGCGGTACTTAATAACAACGACAGCCCTTTCTTCTGCACTGCCAGAATTTGGCCGTGGCGTTGTATTTTCTGGCGTTATGCTATTTCAAACATATGATTAAAGCCTTCCTATTGGGAAGGCTTTTTTTTGGTCCATTAGTAGGGAAGAGACACATGGCGAATTCGCTTTACCGCAAGCATATCATCTCTATTCCAGAGCTTTCTCGTGAAGAGCTGGAACTCATCGTGGCCACCGCTGGCCAACTTAAGGCGGAGCCACAACCTGAGCTTATCAAGCACAAAGTCGTGGCGAGCTGTTTTTTTGAACCCTCAACGCGCACACGTTTGTCGTTTGAAACCGCCATTCAACGCATTGGCGGCGATGTGATTGGTTTTGATAATGGGGGTAACACCTCACTGGCGAAAAAAGGCGAAACCCTGATTGATTCTGTGCAGGTCATTTCTAATTACGTTGATGCCTTTGTAATGCGTCATCCGCAAGAGGGCGCGGCTCGTCTGGCGTCTGAATTTTCTGGCGGCGTGCCGGTGATCAATGCCGGTGATGGCTCCAACCAACACCCGACTCAAACCTTGTTGGATTTGTTCTCTATTTATGAAACGCAAGGCCGCTTGGACAATCTCAATGTCGCTCTGGTTGGCGATCTTAAATACGGTCGTACCGTGCACTCGCTGACTCAAGCTCTGGCCAAATTCAACGGCAACCGTTTTTACTTTATTGCCCCAGAAGCGCTTGCAATGCCGGATTACATCATCGAAGAGCTGGATGAGGCAGGCATTGAGTACAGCTTGCATACCGATATGGAAAGCGTGGTGCCTGAGTTAGATATTTTGTACATGACTCGAGTCCAAAAAGAGCGCTTTGATGAGTCGGAATACGCCCATCTTAAGTCGGCTTACATTCTCACAGCAGCGACCCTCACAGGCGCACGTGACAACCTGAAAGTGCTACACCCACTGCCACGTGTGGATGAAATTACCACTGACGTCGATACCACTCCATACGCTTATTATTTCCAACAAGCTGGCAATGGTATGTACGCTCGTGAAGCGCTGCTCGCTTTGGTCTTGAACGAAACGCTCTCTTAAGGATATTCCTCATGATGAAACAAACTCAGCTGCAAGTCGAAGCGATCAAAAACGGCACGGTTATCGACCATGTTCCGGCGCACATCGGCATTAAAGTATTGAAACTGTTTGAGATGCACAATGCTGATCAGCGTGTCACCATTGGTCTTAACTTGCCGTCGTCGGCCATGGGCAGCAAAGATTTACTGAAATTTGAGAACGTGTTTATAAGCGAGGCGCAAGCCAGCAAGTTGGCACTTTATGCACCACAGGCGACCGTCAATCAGATTGAAAATTATCAAGTCGTAAAAAAACTGGCGCTCGAGCTGCCTGAACAGATCAGCGACGTGTTTGCTTGCCCAAACAGCAATTGCATCACGCACAACGAGCCGGTTGCCAGCAGCTTTAAAGTGATTCAAAAAGGCCACGATGTGCGCTTGAAGTGTAAGTATTGCGAAAAAGTCTACGCACGCGAAATCGTCACTGAATACGCCTAATAAGACTCGCAGCAATGATGGGCTCAGGGGTTTTCCTCACAGCGTCATTCTGGCACACTGGTCTTTTACCTAGATACCCAAGTTACCTCAAGGAATGTGGGTATCACTCAATTGGATTGTGACATGACTAAAGTATTGCATACCGAGTCTGCCCCTGCGGCAATTGGTCCTTATGTACAAGGCGTGGATTTGGGCAACATGGTTTTGACCTCAGGTCAGATCCCAGTAAACCCAAGTACTGGTGAGATCCCAACTGAAATCACGGCGCAAGCGCGTCAATCTCTCGACAATGTGAAAGCGGTCGTTGAGGCCTCTGGCCTTAGTGTCGCTGACATCGTCAAAATGACGGTGTTTGTCAAAGATCTCAATGACTTCGCTGCTGTGAATGACGTTTATGGTCAGTTTTTTGATGAGCATAATGTTGCTCACTACCCAGCGCGCTCTTGCGTTGAAGTAGCACGTCTACCTAAAGATGTCGGCATTGAAATTGAAGCCATTGCGGTCCGTCGCTAACGGCGAGTCAGCGATTAAATGACTCAACCCAAAATGGGTTAAAAAAGGTGGCTCAGCCACCTTTTTGTTTTTAACGTATGTGTTCATTAACGCATTAGTTCATAGCGCATTGGTTCACGAACACATCAATTCATAGCACATTGGTTCAATTCGCCATACCCATAGTATCGCGCTAGACGACGCGATTGAGCTGCTCGCCATCCATAAATGCATTGATATTATCAATCAAGATTCGGCAAAAACGGGTTAAGGCTGAATCACTTCCCCAGGCCACATGCGGTGTAAGCAAAAGATTGGGTAATGCCATATTCGCAATTAATGGATTACTCTCATCGGCAGGCTCAGAGGTAAAAACATCCACGCCCGCCCCCGCAATTTGCTGATGCTTCAACGCGTCCACTAAGGCCTGCTCGTCAACAAGCCCTCCACGTCCCGCGTTGATTAATAGCGCTGTCGATTTCATTTGCGCCAGCTCAGGCGCGGCTATTAGATTGCGTGTTTGTCGATTCAATGGGCAATGCAATGTCACCACATCACTTTGCGCAAGCACCTCGTCAAAAGGCACAAAGCCCTCTCGGCACTGCGGCGCGCCTTTCACTTCGGCAAACAAAACTTGCATTCCAACCGCTTGCGCTAAGCTCGCCGTTGCTTTACCCAGCTCGCCAGCGCCAATAATGCCTAATGTGCTGCCTGCGACATCACCGATGGCATGAGTAAAAAAGCAAAATTTATTCTGCCGCTGCCATTCACCATCGGCAATGTCTTGTTTGTAAGCCAGCAGATTACGCTTGAGGGCAAAAATCATCGCAAGAACGTATTCAGGCACCGATTGTGTGGCGTAACCACGAATGTTGGTCACTGCAATGCCGTGCTCTTCACAGTAGGCCACATCAATGTTGTCATAGCCGGTGGCGGCCACTGCCACTAAACACAGCTCTGGCAATTGAGCCAGTATGTCCGCCGTCAATTTGACTTTATTGACAATAATCACATCCGCATCTTGTGCACGCTCAACCACTTGCTCTGCCGTGGTCACCGCATACTCAACCCAATGATGGGGAAAGTCAGGCTTAGGCACCTCAATGTGGCTGGGGATAGTATCACGGTCTAAAAAAACAACTTTTGCCTGAGACATAACAACTCCTTATCGCTCATAGCCCCAACCACACAGGTGTGGGACTGGCACTGTTTTAATCGCATTGGGTGAGCTGCTTATAGTCAGGCAATTTTCTTAAGGGATCAAAACGCTCAAACAGTACCGCTTCGCTCGGCGCAAAATCACACGGCACAAACAGGCTCTTTAACCAATGACTCTTTGGATGATAGAAGGTCAGCTCTGCCGCATGCAATGCCAAGCGATCGTAATTCTCAAACGCGGGGCCTTCTGCGTAAAATTCATCGCCGACAATCGAATGCCCCAGCGCTTGCATGTGAACGCGCAATTGATGTGAGCGCCCCGTGATAGGCAGCAGTCGCACAACCGTGGTGTGAGCTTCTCGAGCCACCACTTCATACAAGGTTTTTGACGGCTTACCGTGCTCAAAACAGACCTTTTGCTTCGGTCGATTTGGCCAATCGCAGATCAGTGGCAGGTTGATTTCACCTTGGTCAGCCTCAACATGCCCCCAAACGCGCGCAATGTACTGCTTATGAGTCAAACGATACTGAAATTGCTTCTTCAGAGCGCGTTCGGCGTGTTTATTTTTAGCAAACACCATGAGCCCTGATGTTGCCATATCTAAGCGGTGCACAACCTGAATATCAGGATGTGTTTCCTGCAGGCGGCTCCACATGCTATCGCGGTGCTCAGGCAAACGGCCAGGTACGGAAAGCAGCCCTGAGGGCTTATTGGTCGCTAAAATATGCTCGTCTTCAAAGATGATATCAACCCATGGGTCGGTCGGTGGGGTGTATTCAAGCATTGCCATAACATCAAGGTTCCTGAGCGCATATTTTCGTGGCGGCGATTATATACCTATACCCTTTCCACTTGAAGCTGCAGGGTCGTCGGCTCAACCTACGACCCGGACCAGACTAAATCGTTCGATTTTCAACCACCAAACCCAGCATAAAACATTAAATATCAACCAATAATTCAGTTTAATATTCCATCATCATTAACAAAACCAGCCTCAAATGATTCATTTACAAAACATTTAACTATTAACTTGTAAATAATTATTGACGACTTAACATGTTTGAATAATTAAAACCAATATTGACAACGACATAAAAAGAACAAGCTGTAAGGACGTTCTATGAATCCACTTTCCGAATCTCAACCTTCTCCCACTTTTGATGCCACGCCACAGCGTAGCTGGCGTCAGGTTCTCCACTCTATGGGCCCAGGCATTATGATGGCTGCGGCAGCCGTCGGCGGTTCTCATTTAGTCGCCTCAACCCAAGCAGGGGCTATCTATGGTTACCAACTGGCACTGCTGATTTTGCTGGTCAATCTGTTCAAGTATCCGTTTTTCCGCGCAGGGGTTCAGTACACGATGGGCACGGGCGATAGCTTGGTAGAAGGCTATGCCAAGTTAGGTAAGCCTTACTTATGGCTCTTTGCGCTATTGTGTGCCTTTTCCGCTGTGGTCAACACGGCAGCGCTACTGATGTTCAGCGCCAGCCTATTGGGGTATTTTTTGCCGTTCACCCTAGCACCGTTAACCCTTGCTTTTATCGTAATGGCGATTTGTTTGGCTATCTTATTGGCGGGTCATTACAAAGCGTTGGATAAGCTCTCCAAAGGGATCATGATTGTGCTCACGCTGGCTACGGTACTTGCCGTTGTTATGGCGATGGGCAATCCAGCTCAACCAACAGCAGATTTTGTCGCGCCTTCACCTTGGAATTTAGCGGCGATTGGCTTTATTGTCGTGACCATGGGATGGATGCCAGCACCGATTGAGGTATCAAGCCTTACGTCAATGTGGTTAAAGAGTCAGCGTCGCTATCAAAACGTCACGCCGCGCTCGGCGATGTTTGATTTCAATGTCGGCTATATTGGTACTGCGGTGCTTGCGTTGGTTTTCTTGGCACTTGGCGCCTTGGTGCTGCATGGCACAGATGTTGAACTGGCTCGCTCGGGCGTTGGCTTCTCTCATCAGTTGGTGGGGCTTTATGCTACTACTATTGGCGAATGGTCGCGTTACCTGATTGCGATTATTGCCTTTTTCTGTATTTTTGGCAGCACGATTACCGTACTCGATGGATACGCTCGAGTGGTGGCTGAGTCGCAGCGCCTGATCTTCCAATCAAACGACAAACCGGCCAAAAAGTTCAATCCACAATGGAATACCGCATGGATGCTGATCATCGCGATTGGCTCACTGGCCATCATTGCGTTTTTGGCTTCAGCACTTCTGCCAATGCTTGATTTCGCCATGATCATGGCCTTTGTGACAACGCCGATTTTTGCTCTGCTCAATTATATTTTGGTCACGCGTACCAAATTGCCTCAGGAGCTTGCCCTTAGTCGTCGTCAGAACATCTTGTCAATTGTTGGCCTTATCTACCTATTCGGCTTTTTGGCGCTGTTCATTTGGTGGAAATGGCTAATGTAACGCCCGCCCATCCTCAACAAAAAAGGTCTTCGCTCTGAAGACCTTTTTATTGGAGAGTATCATTAGGGCCAAAAGCCCTACTCATTATTGATGAGAGACCACAATCACTCGTAGGGAGTCTAGCTGCCACTGCGCTTTATCTATGTATTGTGTCAGCTCAGCAATCTGATTTTCAAGCGCTTCAAGCTCTTCATCACGAATATTGGGGTTCACCGCTTTAAGTACTTTTAAGCGCTCAAGCTCAGCCGTTAACGAGCTTTGCATTGCTGACATCGCTTGCTCACGCACCTGGCTCACTTGCGCTTCCACCAGCTTATCGCCCGCTTCAATCATACTGTGAATCGATGACTGCACAGAATTCACCAATTTGCTCGCCATATGACGATTCACAGGGCTCAATTGACGGTTGAAACTTTCAAACTCCACTTGGCTTGATAAGTCATTACCGCGCGCATCCATCATTAAGCGCAGTGGCGTTTTTGGTAAGAAATGTCCAATACCACTGCGCTTTGGTGCTTGCGCATCAACCAGATATACCAATTCAAGCAGCAAGGTGCCAACCGGCAGTGCCTTGTTTTTCAGTAGTGATACGGCCGATGTTCCCACCCCTTCGCTCATCAGCAAATCGATACCACCTTGGATCATTGGGTGCTCCCAACTGATAAAGTGCATATCTTCTCGTGACAGTGCGGTATCGCGATCAAACGTGACTGTGGCGCCTTCATAAGGTAAGCCTGGATAACTTGGCACCATCATGTGCTCAGATGGCGTGACCACAATCGCATTCTCGCCTTTGTCATCTTGGTTTAGGCCAATGGTGTCAAACAAGCTCAAAGCAAAGGTCACAAGATTGGTATCGCCATCGGTTGCCGCGATTTGCTCAACAATTTGCTGCGCCTTTTCGCCACCATTGGAGTGCATTTCCAATAAACGGTCACGCCCTTGCTCAAGCTGAGCCTTTAACGTGGCGTTCATTTGCGCCGATTGAGCAATAATGTCGTCCAGCGCGGTCACATCACCGCTGGCGAGCATTTCAATCAGAGCATCGGAATACTGGTCGTACACCGCGCGTCCTGTCGGACAGGTTTCACCAAAGGCGCTAAGCCCCTCATCAAACCAACGCGCCAAAATCGCTTGTGATGTACCTTCAAGATAAGGCACATGAATATCGATATCGCGCTTTTGCCCAATACGGTCCAAACGACCAATACGCTGCTCGAGCAAGTCTGGGTTGAATGGCAAATCAAACATCACTAATTGGCTCGCAAACTGAAAGTTACGCCCTTCCGAACCAATTTCACTACAGATAAGCACCTGAGCGCCGCCTTCTTCTTGCGCAAAATAAGCCGCAGCTTTGTCACGCTCTAAAATCGACATACCTTCATGGAATACCGTCGCGCGAATGCCTTCACGTTCACGCAGTGCCTGCTCAAGTTGCAACGCAGTACTGGCGCGCGATGCGATCACTAAAATTTTATCGCTGCGCTTGGCTTTGACTTTTTCAAGCAACCAGTTCACGCGTGGGTCAAATTGCCACCAGCTCGCTTCATCGCCCTCAAATTCTTGAAACAGCTCTTCTGGGTAGAGGTTTTTGATCGCGCGTGCTTCTAGTGATAATTTGCCACCGAGCATACCCGCCACACGCATAGAGGTGGCGTATTGCGTTGGAATCGCCATTGGCAGTAGGTGGACATGACGCGCCGGAAACCCTTTGATTGCCGCGCGCGTATTACGAAACAGCACGCGACCAGTGCCGTGTCTGTCCATTAAGTTATCAATCAGCGTCTGTCTTGCCTGTGCCACCGTCTCAGCATCGGCTGAGCCCATTAGTGTAGCCAGTAACGCTTCAACATTTTGCTCGGGTAGCAGCGCGGTAATTTGCTGTTTGGCGCTGTCGCTCAACACCTCACCAGAGAACAACGCCGTAATCGCATCCGCCACGGGCGCGTATTGAGCCTCTTCGTCAACAAAGGCTTGGTAATCGTAAAAACGGTCTGGGTCTAACAGGCGCAAGCGCGCAAAGTGGCTTTGGTGTCCCAACTGTTCAGGTGTTGCGGTCAGTAGCAGTACGCCCGGCGTAGCTTCGGCAAGCGCTTCAATCACTTGATATTCACGGCTTGGCTTCTCATCATTCCAGACCAAATGATGCGCCTCATCGACCACCAACAGATCCCATTGCGCATCAAGTGCTTGTTCAAAACGCTGGCGACTTTTGCGCAGAAAATCAAGCGAGCAAAGCACATATTGCTGCGTTTCAAATGGGTTATCCGCTTCAGCAAATGCTTCAATGCAGCGCTCTTCGTCAAAAATCGAGAAATGCAGATTGAAACGGCGCATCATTTCGACCAACCACTGATGCTGCAGCGTTTCGGGCACCACAATCAAAATGCGCTCCGCTCGGCCTTGCAGTACTTGCTGGTGAATGATCATGCCCGCTTCAATGGTTTTACCTAGCCCCACTTCATCGGCCAACAACACGCGAGGTGCGTAACGACGGCCAACTTCATAGGCGATAAAAAGTTGATGTGGGATTAGGCCTGCGCGCATGCCACACAAGCCACGCATCGGGCTCTTATGTTGCTCAAATTGATTTTTGAGCGCGCGGTAACGCAAAACAAAATTGTCCATGCGATCAATTTGACCGGCATAAAGCTTATCTTGCGGCTTATTAAAGCGAATTTGATGGCTAAGAAAGATTTCACGCAGCACAACACCGCTCTCACCAGTATCTTCCCGCGTGCCGATGTAAGTGATCACCCCGCTGTCATCCACCACATCTTCGACCGTTAACGACCAGCCTTCCTGACTTTCAATGACATCACCAAGGTTAAAAACCACGCGGGTGACAGGAGCATCATTACTGGCATAGACACGGTTCTCTTCTGATGCGGCAAACATCAGGGTTACCGTACGAGCATCAACGGCAACCACCGTTCCTAAACCTAAATCGCTCTCTGTGTCGCTGATCCAGCGTTGGCCCAAAGCAAATGTCATGAACGCCCTACCTCATCTCGTTATCAATCTTATTCGTTACCCAAACAACATAGCGTTGCTCGCAGCAGCAGACAAATCGTACGCCGCAAAAGGGCGCTCATCTTACTGGATGGCGTGATAGAGGTCACGCCCGTCTCACGCTTTTTTTAACGCGCTCTCACTGACATCAAATTGTCAACAGTTTTGCACTAGGCTGAAAACTGAACGCAATGATTTTTCGTACAAAACAAAAGAACAGCCAATCACGGGCTAGGAGGCGCTATGGGCGATACCGACCGAAAATTATTTGTTCTCGACACCAATATTTTGCTGCATGAACCACTGGCGATATTTTCCTTTCAAGAGCACGATGTTGTCATCCCAATGACAGTGCTGGAAGAGCTAGACCGAATCAAAGATAGTAAGCGCGATGTCGCTCGCGATGCGCGCGTGGCGATTCGTACGCTGGAAAATCTGTTTAGCGACGCCACCCCCGATGAAATCACCGATGGCATACCGCTGCATCAAGAAACGCCGAGCCAAGGCACAATATCCATTTTGGCGGATTTCGAATTGCAAGAGACCGTCAAAGCGTTTGCCGATAAGGCCGGTGATAATCGCATTCTTAATGCGGTGTTGTATCTGCAGACCAAGCGCTCTCCTCGTGAGGTCGTTCTTGTAACCAAAGACATCAATATGCGATTGCGCGCCAAAGGCGCGGGGGTGCGTTTTGTTGAGGATTACCGTACCGATCAATTGATCGACGATATTCGCTTTCTGAGCCAAGGGTTTCAGCGCCGTGAGGGCGATTTTTGGCAGCAGGTCGATGATGTTCAAAGCCGTAACGCGGGCAGCGTCACGTTGCACACGCTGGCCCGTGAGCCGTTTGAGCCAACCTATTTAAATCAATACGTTATTGACGAAGAGAGTGATTTTGTCGGTCGAGTTGATGCGCTTAATGAAGAGACGGTCACCCTGCGCGATCTGAGCCGTGAACGACTGCTCAGCCGCAAAGTGTGGGACATTACGCCGAAAAATATTTATCAAGCGATGGCGCTCGACGCGCTACTTGACCCTGATATTGATTTGGTGATCCTCACCGGCGCTGCGGGTAGTGGTAAAACGCTGTTAGCCCTTGCTGCTGCGCTCGAGCAAAGCATCGAGAAAAAACAGTTTGATAAAATCATTGTCACCCGTAACACGCCAGACATTGCCGAATCGATCGGCTTTTTACCCGGCAGCGAAGAAGAAAAGATGCTGCCATGGCTTGCGGCGGTAACCGATACGTTAGAGGCGCTGCATAAAAACGATCACTGCACCGAAGGCTCGCTCAAATACATTTGTGACAAAGCCAATATCCAATTTAAGTCGATAAACTTTATGCGTGGTCGCTCGATTCAAAATGCGTTTGTCTTATTAGACGAGTGCCAAAACCTCACGGCCTCACAAATTAAAACCATTATCACGCGCTGTGGTGAAGGGACCAAAATTGTCTGCTCGGGCAATTTGGCGCAAATCGACTCAGCCTATCTCACGCCTGTGACCTCAGGACTCACTTATATGGTCGAACGATTTAAACATTTTGAAGGCAGCGCGAATGTGCACCTTAATGGCGTGGTGCGCAGCCGTCTCGCTGAGTTTGCCGAAGAGAATATGTAGTAGTGACTATTCTCCACTTCAATAAAAAAAGCCAGTGCAGGGAATCGCACTGGCTTTATACCCAAGTAACCTCAAGATGCATGGTTCAGCGAGAATGACTTGGTTTGTCAGTGAGGCGAGGATTTGAAGATTGAGTGGCTCTCAATCGAAAATCGTCAACAAAGCTGATGAGCCAAGGCAGCTCGCCCTTTGGGAGCCAATCACTGAACCGCTTTTTGTTGTAACGAAAGTGCGTTAAACAACTTGAAAATAGGCTCGCTATTTCGCTGCGTTGTTTGCCTTGCTCTCAGCTCATTGAGCCGGCTCTGAATCCAGCATCTTGAAGTCACTTGGGTATAAGGCGCGTGATTCAATGAGAATGACGTGGTGGGTCTTTGAGAAGCCTTTGATAAGGAACGCACATGCGAGTTTCGCCTAATAAGCGGCGTCGATGGAATAACTATTTGATCCTCATCGTGATTGCCGCCATGGCACTGTTCAATGCGCCAACGTGGATCAAAGCGTATTTGATGCCACAGGAGACTCAGCCGAGTACGCCTGAACTGACTCGGTTATTCACGCCAGATGAACCGCTTCGTCAGCTTGAAACTCGTGGCAAAGGATTCATCTATTTGAATGGCACGTGGCGCTTTATCGATTCGCATGCGACGGAGCAGAGTGGTATTACGGCGGCCACGTATCTAGAGCGCTGGTTAGCACTGACGGGTACGGTCATTGACAGCTCTATGGTTGAAAAAATCATAATGAGCGCAGAGGACGCATCCCAAAGTCAATCGGAGCATCTGACGATTTGGTATCAAGGTGACTCTGAACCGCAAAGGCTGACCTACTACGTTCTGCCTCGTTTTTGGTTGATGAAAAATGCACAAGGGCAGTGGATGGCGGTCACGGTACCAGACGGTTATCTATTGCCAGCGACACCTTGAGCCGAGCACTTGCGAGCGGAAACCATTATTCCGGAGCTGAGATATTATGCCTGAATTACCCGAAGTTGAAGTGAGCCGTATGGGGATCTCCCCCCATCTTGTCGGCCAAACCATTAAGACGATCACTTGGCGAGCGCCCAAA
Source organism: Vibrio agarilyticus (assembly GCF_012641465.1). Classification (GTDB taxonomy): domain Bacteria; phylum Pseudomonadota; class Gammaproteobacteria; order Enterobacterales; family Vibrionaceae; genus Vibrio; species Vibrio agarilyticus. The sequence goes on along the minus strand of NZ_JABAIK010000010.1, from coordinate 125,858 downwards.
TTGCGCTGGCCGATCCCCGAAGAACTTAAGCAACTGGAAGGTCAGCCTATCACCGCGATTGAGCGACGAGCGAAGTACTTGTTGCTGCACACACCTGCCGGTACTGCAGTGATGCATTTAGGCATGTCCGGCTCACTGCGAGTGTTAGATGCTCTCGTGACACCGAATAAACACGATCATGTTGATGTGCAATTAACCAATGGCAAGGTGCTGCGATATAACGATCCACGTCGTTTTGGCGCGTGGTTATGGTGCGCGCCAGGTCAATCTCATGATGTTTTGGTCAACTTGGGCCCAGAGCCATTGACCGACGCATTTCATGCCGAGCAAATGGCGCAACGAGCGCAAGGCAAGCGAAGCACGGTAAAGCAATTTATTATGGACAATCGGCATGTGGTTGGCGTTGGTAACATTTACGCCTGTGAAGCGCTGTTTCAAGCGCGAATTCACCCTACCAAAGCGGTTGGGACGCTGAAGATTACTCAGTGGAATACGCTGGTTGGTGCAATTAAACAGACGTTGGCCGCCGCCATTGAGCAAGGCGGCACAACATTGAAGGATTTTTCACAAGCCGATGGTAAACCGGGGTATTTTAAACAATCTCTTGCGGTGTATGGCCGGGACGGCGAGCCCTGCATTGAGTGCGGAGAGCCGATCCAAGCACTTAAAATTGGCCAGCGCAACACGTTTTATTGCGATGTGTGCCAAATCTTATAGTAATACCTGCGGTGTTAGCTCGTCGCTGGCGTGGAGCTGGTGGGCAAAGTATTTCTCTGCAACTAAGAAACTCAAAGCGCGCTCGATGTGCGGCTGCTGAAATTGAGCCACCCATGCGTGAGCATTGTTAATGATCGCCAACGCTTCTTGCTCATGGGCAAGGTAATAGTCCATTTTCTCAATTAAATCAGAGTAGTCGTCTTTAAGCTCAACATAATGAACCCCAGCTTGCAGCTTTCCTTCCATAAACCAAGTTTCGTAGCGTGGTTTTGACATCATCACCACAGAGTTTGCTGACATCGCCCATTTCAAATTGGTGGCAACATCATTGCCTTCAATCGCCAGCAAAAATTTATATTTCAGCTGCTCTTCAATGCTTAAAAAACCTTTGAACCAAGGCTCACCGGTTTGTGGCTTACTTTGACCAATATTGCAGCGTGGATGCTGGTAATAAGAGTGAATGACAACTTTGCGATGGGGTTGGTGACCGACACCGCGCCAAACCACACTCTCTTTTTTCTGTTGGTAGGGCATGGTGTCATTCACAAATTGAAAATGACGGATTTTATTCAGCTTCAGCAGTACAGAATTTTGATTGTTACCACCAATTGGACGACTTTTGACAAACGTGGGCGTTGCGGGAACATGGCGAATATCACCATTGAGGTAGTTGAATGCCATGTTGGGTGCAAATTGGCGTATCACCGCTTTTAAGTCGAAGAAGTAGGTCCAACCCTTGGTCTTTTTAAATTGAGCGACAGTGCTGTATTGCGCTTCGTTTGCGTTAGGCGTGAAAAAGTGGGTCACTTTATTGTAATAAGCCAATCGCGATTCAACGTGCTGTTTATCTTGCTCATTTAGACGCTCAAATTGGCGTTTACCGTGCCAACGATAGATGAAATTGGGCGTGAGCTGGGCAATTGTATTTTTAAAATAATAACTGAACTTACTGTTTTGCATCGAGACTCATGACCTTAAATGACTGCGGTGGCGAATACCTAAATGTGCGAACAATCAATTAGACGTGTTAACGAATAAAGTTGTCAAGTTTCTGCTTTCAGTGGTCGCGAACGGTGGGATGAAGCCGCAGATTGAGCGAATTATTACACCTTTCTTTTTTCATGCAGTGCATCTGCGATAATGCTCGGAACAAACTGACTGACATCACCACCATGGATCGCCACTTCGCGTACAATCGTGGATGATAAGAATGCGTATTCTTCTGCAGGTGTGAGGAAGACGCTTTCAAGTTGGGGCATAAGGCGGCGATACATATTGGTTAAGCCAAACTCATACTCAAAATCGACCGTGGTGCGCAAGCCACGAATCAAAATATTGGCATCAACTTCGCGCGCAAAATCTACCATCAAGCCTGAAAATCCCTGTGCCGATACGTTGGGAAGATGCCGTGTGACGACCTGAACAAACGCAACTCGTTCCTGAAGAGTAAACATGGTATTTTTACTCGGGCTGGCCGCCACCGCGATGATCACCTCATCGAACAGACAAGCTGAGCGTTCAATCAAATCAAGGTGGCCGTTGGTAAGAGGGTCAAACGTACCGGGATAAACCACACGTGTAAGCGATTGTTTGGACACAATAGACCTTAATAATAGAAAACCGTAAAGACGTTACCTTAGCAAGATGCAAGTGATTGGCAAGCATTAACGCTGGGTCATTAATAGAGTAAGGCATAGAAGGGCATGAAAAAAGTATTGGTAGTGCGTAATGATAAGATTGGTGACTTTATACTGGCATGGCCCAGTTTTGCGATGCTCAAACAATCTATGCCTGAGGTGCATGTAACTGCATTAGTGCCAAGCTATACTATGTCATTGGCTCAAATATGCCCTTGGATTGATGAAGTCATCTTAGATCCTACCGCAAGCGGCGATAAAGTTGCGCAGCGTGCGCTAATCGCAACGCTGAAAGCGGCGCGATTTGATGCCTCTATTAATCTATTCTCCACGACCTATAACGCACTTTTAGTTTGGAAAGCGGCTATCCCTTATCGTTTGGCACCCGCCACCAAATGGGCTCAAGTTTTTTATAACCACAGAATTCGGCAAAAGCGTTCGCAATCGGCAAAACCTGAATTTGAATACAATTTGGACTTGATCCGCCATTTTTTGCAATCTCACAATGTCGCACCCGTTGAGCCGAGCGCGCCTTATTTGCAATTCTCAGCGCAGCAACTTACCGAGCAGCGAGCAAAACTGGCTCAAACCCTTGCACTGGATAGTAACAAGCCTTGGGTGATGGTGCATGCTGGTACTGGCGGTTCGGCGAATAATTTGAGTTTTGAACAATATGTTGAATTATTGTCAGGCATTGAACAAGATTATCAACTGATCATTACCGCAGGACCGAGTGAGCTTGAACAAGCGCAAACACTGTTAGCGTTGGCCGAGCAGCGCGGTATTGTTGGGGTAATTTACGCTAAAAATGATGGCTTAGCCGATTTCTCTTGCTCAATCGCTTGCGCCAATCTGTTTATTGCAGGCTCGACGGGACCGTTACACATTGCAGCGGCGATTGACGTGTTAACGATTGGTTTTTTTCCTAGCAAACGTTCAGCAACGCCACTTCGTTGGCAACCAATCAACTCTGCTGGACGTCATTTGGCGTTTGCACCACCAACAGGTGGCGGCGCAGAGCAAGAAATGGATTTACGCGGAATCGATATCAATCAAGTATTGAAACGGGTTAATCCTTGGGTGGCTCAGCACTGGTCTTGATCCACAAATCGGCGTATTTCACAAAAGTGGAATGCGCTGAGAGTAACGAGAGTAATAAACCTTGGCGACCATCCAAAAAACCCGCTTTTAAAAGATACATTTTCCCAAAGCACGCTAATGCATGAGCAAACCCGGATCCAATGCTGCTGCGTTTGCCTTGGGCTTGTCGCTGCTCTGCCCATGCGTTGGCGTACCCGGCGGATTTTACGAGATAGTGATGCAAATCGTTGTAGGTGTAATGAATAGCATCACCCGTCAAGTCGACCAATTGCATATTTGAACTCACTTCGACTTTCTCATGTACTAAAGCATCATTGTACTGCGTTAGATGAGTGGGGTAGAGACGAATAACACGGTCAGGATACCAGCCGCAATGGCGAATATAACGGCCAAAGACCCAGCTCAAGCGACAAATCCGATACAGCGTATTAGGCTGATTCTTTGCGACGGCTTGGGTAATGCTGGCCTGCAATTCTGGCGTGATCCGTTCGTCTGCATCGAGCCAGAGTACGTAATCAGAGGCCACGTATTGCTGGGCCAATTGACGCTGCTTACCAAAGCCAGGCCATTCAAGGTTGGTGTAAAACTTGTCAGTATACTGCCGAGCAATTTGCTCAGTTGCGTCACTGCTGCCAGAGTCTAAGATCACAATCTCATCCACCCAATCCTTTACGGTTTCGAGACAAGCTTGCAAATGTTTGGCTTCATTTTTGACAATGAGAGCAACGGCTAAAGTGGGCTTCGACAAGAGAGAGTCCTTTTGAGTTAAATGGCTTAGAAAGGCGCCAGTTGAATTCGGTTATAACGAAAAATCTTCTGCAACGCGATCAAACATCTCAATCACTTGGGTGGGTTGAATGGCGTTCATCGCTTGCGGATTTTTAGCTCTCGTACGCCATTCCAGTGCGCTTAGCGGTTTGCCAGTTTCTTGGGTGATGGTTTGCTCGTAAACAGACACCACGTAATCTAAGTAGTGATAAGGCCCCACTCGCGCTGGATTGTGGTGGGCATACAGTCCAATCACTGGGATTCGCAATGCACTGGCCATATGCGTCGGCCCCGTGTCTGGCGCAATCACCATTTGCACGTTATCAATCAGAGCTAGCATTTGCAAAAGCCGACTTTGGCCCACAAGATCAAGGCACGGCGTTATCAGTTGAGATTGAATAGCGTCAGCCAAATCGCGCTCCACTGGCGCAGGGCTGCCTGCCAAAATCACTTGCCACCCTTTGCTACGAGCGTGATTTATCACGGCCACATAACCCGTCGCGGTCCAGTTTTTGTAAGCCTTACTCGCGCCTGGGACGAGCAGTAGTGTCGGCATTGTCGAGTCAATATAACTGTTTGCCCATGTTTTATCTTCGCTGCCATAACATAATGACCAATTAAGCGGTTTGGGTTTAACGCCTAAAGTATCGGCAAAAGCCGCTAAGCCATCTGCGACATGCAATGAGCGCGGTGATGGGACTTTAACGTTGGTAAACAAGGTTTGAAAATCTTGACTGCGATCGGCCGCGAAGCCCAATTTGTATTTGGCGCGGATCCCTAAGGTAGCAATACTTGCTCGAATGGCATATTGCATGTGTAAAAGTGCATCAAATTCACGCCCTTTTAGTGTTTTCCAAAGCGCAAGATAGCCCTTTAATCCCTGCTTTTTATCAAAAACGATCACTTCGACGCCATCAATCGCCGTAAGCAGCTGGGCCTCAAGTTTACTGGTGATCCAAGTGATAGCTGTTTCAGGCCATTGGCGCTGAATCGCTTGAATGGTCGCAATGGTATTGCAGACATCCCCAAGGGCCGATAAGCGTAAAATGCACAGTGAGCGTGGCGCGTGATTGAATAAAGTCATCGAGTTTTCAACTTACACATTGAAATTTGAGCGGCATAAATTATGCAGATAACGGTAATGAATGTAAAATGCCGCGGTTGAAATTCGAGCTGTGGGAACCATTATGATCCGCTCTCTTCAGTGCAATCGCACCATGATTTGGTATAACGAGCAGTATTTAACCCAAGAGACAGTTAACACTCTGGGTGAACAGCTGTTTTCTTCCGACTATTGGCAAAGCCAAGATAAGATCGTGGGTAGCGCCAGTGGGCGCGGTACGACGTGGTTCATTCAGTTACCACAGATCCAGGCAGCACTGCGTCACTATCGGCGGGGCGGTCTGTTTGGCAAGCTGGTGGCAGATAGCTATTGGTTTCAATCTTGGCAACAAACCCGCGGCGTTCAGGAGTTGATGCTGCTTGAGCATTTGAGGACCTTCGGTGTGAATGTCCCGCGGCCTGTTGCCGCACGTGCGATTCGTTGTGGCGTCACTTATCGCGCCGACTTAATGAGTGAGCGCATTCCAAACGCGCAAGATTTGGTGGCTCGTTTGGTCAATGCACCTTTGAGTGCGGCAGATTACCATGCGATTGGCGCGCAAATTGGCCAGATGCATCGTGCCAATGTCGATCACACCGATCTTAATATCCATAATATTTTGCTCGATACGAACAACACAGTGTGGATCATCGATTTTGATAAGTGTAGTCAACGTGAAGGTCAACACTGGCAACCGCGCAACCTTGAGAGGCTCAAGCGTTCTTTTATCAAAGAGCAGAAACGCTGCAACATTCACTGGCATGAAAGTGAGTTCAAGGCGTTACTCGAGGGGTATCGTAACGCACTCACAAACTCATCAGACTGAGATGTCACGTATTGACCTCATTTGCTTTGGAAGGGTGAGTGTTGGCATTATCCGTCGCTTTTTGCCGAAGGTTTTGTGGGTAGAGCTGAGCGATAAAAATAAAGCAGAGATAAATACTGATGCTTTGGGCATGACTGAATGGGACATCGGTGAGCGCTGCCGCGGCAAAGACCAGTACCATAGCGACCATCGCCAGTTGACTTACCTGTCTATGTGACCATGATGATGGTGTTGAATACGCTTGGGTTTGCCACCATCCAATGAGTGGCAATAAAAGTAGTGCGCAGATCAGTACAAAGCTAAAAATTCCATCCTTTACCAGCGCATCAATAAATTGATTATGATAATGAGTAAAAGGCACGGCTGCTTGGTCGATAAAACCGGTATCGGCTAAGTGTTGCTTAGCAGAGATGTGTTTATCACCATGACCGAGCCAAAATTTATCAGGGATTAATTCAAAGCCGGCACGCCACATTTGTAGTCTTAGTCCAATCGAAGAGCCAAAATTGTCATCGCTGATCCGAGCCATTTCATATTCTGTACGGACAATTCGCTGCTCAATACTGGTTGAATTTACGCTTATGACAGCGATAGCGGATAACGCCACAAGACCAAGTCGTTTCATTTTTAACTGACCTAAAAACGTTAAATAAGCCAGCATAACAATAGTGGCGGAAGTGAGCGCCAGCGCAGTACCTCGAGTTTGACTTATGACGAGCGAATTGAGGGCGAGGGTAAAGCCTAACAACATAAGTCGACGAATATTTTGCTTGTCATGGCACAAGAAAAAAATAAGGCAGATGCTAGTGACAGCAGCAGACACGGTCGTATACGGGATCGGATTAATGCTCCACCCGCGCCCAACATTAAGCCAGTAAACATGAAAACCACTATAAATAAAAGCGGTAACCGCCGCGATGAAAACAAAGCAGTGCACTCGTTCTAAAATCCATCGCTGGAGAGAGCTTGGAATAATAGACAGGTACAATAGACACGCAATAAATGCGCGCAAAATACTGCTGCCAAATCCATGGTGCGCTTTAAAAAAAAGCATGGCGAATGCCGTTATTCCGATCAATATTAGCCAGGTATTTTGAGTGAGTCGTTGAATAATTGACCGACCATCATACAGTTTTAGTGATATTAATATTGATAATAATACCATCACAACAAACAGCTTTCTGGCATCGGGGTAAAGGAGTTGTCCGGTTATGGTCCAAATTAATGGAGCGATCAGAAAAGCATAAAACACCCCTTGAAGACGGATTTTTTTCGTGATCTTGGTTAAGAGTGAAATAGTGTTCATTGAAACGTTTTAGCCAGACGTCTGTTTATAGTAAATAAGTGCTAATGGTTATTGTGTATAAATATAGTAGCACCACGTGATTTTTTGAAGCGAGATGTTTGTTTTTTGTTTTATTTTAATTGAAATAAAGAGCAAGGTATAGAGTTTGATAAAAAATTTTACTATTAATGTGTTTTTATCTTAGGTTAGCTTGAGGATTGCGCCTGATTTTTTTGATTGATTTGTCATTAGCGGATGTGGCTTGAGTTTGACGAGTAAGGTTTAATTTAACTTTATGATTATACGATGCGCATGAGTTGAGCTAGGTGCCTGTCAAATCTCTTGATAATTTGTTTTCGTAGTAAACTTTTTGAAAAATATGCTACGGGAATAATGTTTGAATAACCAAACCCATCAATTATTATTAGATCATATTCTAGCTCATTTTTAAATTTACAACATATATTTTGGGGTGGAAGGTCGGTTATTGAAATATTGTTGTCGATAAGACTCCTTTTTAGTTCGATAAGTTTATTAGCAAGTTCGCTATAATTTAAAGATGATATTAATTGTGCTAATGTTTTTGATGGACGACCGTCATAATCCTTAATTAATGGAAAGGTCAATCCTTTTCCCAGATTAGTGTTAACCCAACAAATGGGTTTAGCAATGAATTCGATATTTTTCAAATGACGTTTACTGTATTTCATTTCCTGTTTGCTTTCGTTTCGTTTTCGTTTTCGATGCCAATATACTTTTATACATTGCTCCTCATTTTCTGGATTTTTATAACATGCTCGTTCTGAGCCTTTAGCAATAAATGAATTATCTAGTAAAGTAATCATATTCAACCTGAAATATGTAATAGCTAAATGACTAAATATATTATTCATTTTTGTATTTAATAATGAGAACGTGATCACCAGCTGAATGTTTAGAAAATCTATTGCATATTATGTTATTTTTTGAAATTTATGAATGATAGCAAAATGATATAAAATCCTGTTACTATCGCTGAGTTCTCGGTTCTGAACCCGTGGAGGGGGCATGACTCGGGAATAATCTGGTCAGGTTACTTTGCCTGCTCTCATGCATGGTTTAAACTGGCGTCTTTTCTAGTGATCGCAGGTATAATATGAACCCCATTCTACCTCTCATCGGTCGCACCGATGCTCTGTTTACGCAAGACATTGCCCAGCACGAAGCTGAGCTTTCTAACATCGTTTCTCAGTCTCGTTTTCTGGTTCTTGGGGGCGCAGGCTCGATTGGCCAAGCGGTGACCAAAGAGATCTTCAAACGTCATCCGAAAAAGCTCCACGTTGTCGATATCAGCGAGAACAACATGGTGGAATTGGTGCGCGATATTCGCAGCTCGTTTGGTTACATCGACGGTGATTTCCAAACCTTCGCACTCGACATTGGCTCGATTGAGTACGATGCGTTCATCAAGGCCGATGGTCAGTACGATTACGTACTGAACTTGTCGGCACTTAAGCACGTTCGCAGTGAAAAAGACCCGTTCACCCTGATGCGCATGATTGATGTCAACGTGTTCAACACCGACAAAACCATTCAACAGTCGATTGACGCGGGCGTGAAGAAATACTTTTGCGTATCAACTGATAAAGCGGCGAACCCTGTCAACATGATGGGCGCATCTAAGCGCATCATGGAAATGTTCTTGATGCGCAAGAGCGAAGAGATCGCCATCTCTACTGCGCGTTTCGCCAACGTGGCATTTTCCGATGGCTCTTTGCTGCACGGCTTTAACCAGCGTTTGCAAAAGAACCAGCCGATCGTGGCACCCAATGACATTAAGCGTTACTTCGTGACGCCACAAGAATCAGGCGAGTTGTGTCTGATGTCGTGCATATTTGGTGAAAATCGAGACATTTTCTTCCCGAAATTGAGTAAAGCATTGCACCTCATCACGTTTGCCGATATCGCGGTGAAATACCTCAAGCAGCGCGGCTATGAACCTCATTTGTGTACCAATGAAGATGAAGCGCGCAAACTGGCGCACACGCTGCCTGCGCAAGGCAAGTGGCCATGCCTGTTCACTGAAAGTGATACCACCGGTGAGAAAGATTTCGAAGAATTCTTTACCGACAACGAAACCCTCGATATGGCGCGTTTTGACAACCTTGGCGTGATCAAAAACGAACCACTGTACGAGCCTGAAAAGTTGGCGCTGTTTGAATCGACCATCGCGCAGATGAAAACGGACCGTGCTTGGACCAAAGAGCAAATCGTTGAGCTGTTTTTTGCCATGCTCCCAGATTTTGGTCACAAAGAGACCGGCAAATACCTCGATAGCAAGATGTAAGGAATGAGCATGAAACCGTCATCGATTGTCGAGTTTGTTCGCGACACCTATCAAACCAACGATTTCATTCCGCTGCATGCGCCGACCTTTGATGGCAATGAAAAAGCGTATGTGATGGAAACCATCGACAGCACCTTCGTGTCCAGCGTGGGTAAGTTTGTTGATGAGTTTGAACACAAAATTGAAGCCTTTACTGGCACGGCGAAAGCGGTGGCCACCGTTAACGGTACGGCGGCCTTGCACGCGGCGCTTTACATGGCGGGTGTTGAGCGCGGTGATTTTGTGATCACCCAAGCGCTGACGTTCGTTGCAACTTGTAACGCGCTCTACCACATGGGCGCGGAGCCAATCTTTGTTGATGTGTCGCCAGTGAGTCTTGGCTTGTGCCCTAACGCGCTTGAGCGCTACCTTGAAGAGCACGCAGAACTGACCGAGCAAGGCTGTTTCCATAAAGGGCGCAAACAACGCATTAAAGCGGTGGTGCCAATGCACACGTTCGGCCATCCGGTAGAATTGGACGAGCTGATCGCGGTTTGTCACAAGTGGCAACTTGCGCTGGTGGAAGACGCAGCGGAAAGCCTAGGCTCTTTTTATAAAGGTCAGCACACCGGGACATTAGGTGAGTTTGGCGCGGTGAGTTTTAACGGCAACAAGATCATCACCACTGGTGGTGGTGGCATGGTGCTGTGTCGCGATCTGGAAGATGGCAAGCGCACCAAGCACGTGACCACCACGGCAAAAGTGCCGCACCCGTTTGAGTTCTATCACGATGAAGCGGGCTTTAATTACCGCATGCCAAACCTCAATGCCGCGCTTGGTTGCGCGCAGATGGAAGTACTCGATAGTTACTTGGCGCAAAAACGCGTGCTTGCCGCGCGTTATGAGCAGTTTTTTGCGGGCAGTGACATTCGTTTTGTCACGGAGCCAAGTTACGCGCAGTCAAATTACTGGCTGAATGCCGTGATTTGTCCAGACAGCGAAATGCGCGATGCGCTGCTGGCGGGCACCAATGATGCTGGCGTGATGACCCGACCGATCTGGAAGTTGATGCACCGCTTACCGATGTTTGCCAATGCGCCGCGTGGTGATTTAACGCAATCGGAATTTATTGAAGCGCACTTAGTCAACCTTCCTAGCACCCCCTTAGAGATTAAGTAATATGAGAAAAATAGCGGTATTTACAGGAACTCGAGCAGAATATGGTCTCTTATACTGGATAATTAAGGGGCTGCATGAGTCTTCGGAAGCGGAGCTTCAGTTATTTGTGGGAGGAATGCATTTATCACCAGAATTCGGTAAAACGATAGCGCAAATCGAGTCTGACAACTTTCCTGTAACCGAGAAACTGGAGTTTCTTTTATCTTCCGATACACCTGTGGGCATTGCGAAATCAATGGGGTTGGCATTGATCAGTTCTGCAGATGCGTTTGAAAGAACTAAACCTGATTTATTGGTGGTTTTAGGCGATCGATTTGAATCGATGGCTATCTGTCAAGCTGCGATGGTGGCGCAAATACCGATAGCACATATTCACGGAGGAGAAACAACCGAAGGACTTATTGATGAGGCCGTGCGTCACTCTATAACAAAAATGTCGCATTTACACTTCACGGCGACTGAAGAGTATAGACAACGTGTGATTCAACTTGGAGAAGATCCTGCGCGTGTATTTAACGTCGGAGCGCCTGGTATTGATAGCATCATGGCGTTAGATCTTTTATCTCGTGAAGCCCTTTCAGAGTCTATCCAATTTGATCTTACGGACTCTCCGTACATGGTTGTAACTTATCATCCAGTGACATTGAGTCGTGATGGTGCGGTAGACGATCTAAAACAGCTCTTGGCTGCACTGCGTGAGTATAAGGAGCATAAGTTTCTTATTACATATCCGAATGCGGATACTCATGGGCGTGCCTTGATTCCATTGTTGGACGATTTTGCACGCGAATTCCCAGGAAGGGTGTTGTTAGTTCAATCTTTGGGTCAATTGAGGTATTTAAGCGCACTGAAGTATTGCGATTTGGTTATAGGAAACTCATCAAGTGGTCTTATTGAAGTTCCTACATTCAAAGTTCCAACCATAAACATTGGGAATCGTCAAAAAGGTCGTATTGCAGGAAATACAGTAATCAGTTGCGATGGCAATAGATCCTCAATTCAAGGGGCAATCAGCGAAGCGTTGAGTACTTCGTTTAGAGATAAGTGCCGCACTTCAGTAAACCCTTATGGCATTGGCGATAGCTCCAGAAAAATTGTGAATACCATTCTAAATGAGAGTCTGAATGATCTTGTTTTTAAATCATTTTTCGACATTAAGTAGGGCGTGATGAAAGTTGGTTTTATTGGGTGCGTCGATTCGAGTCGATCAGCACTTCAAACGTTACTTGGTGTAGATGGCTTAACGGTTTCTGCGGTAGTGACTCGTGATCAATCAGCAGTTAATGCCGATTTTTGTGATTTAACGGATCTTTGTTACGAAAATGAAATTCCAGTACATCTTGAAGATCCTAAAGCGCGTGCTGAATCCGTTGCGTTTTTTACCTCTTTTGACCTAGATGTCATTTTTTGTATTGGATGGAGTTATTTACTCGATGAGAGTATGTTAGCGCTTCCCCGTATCGGAGTTATTGGGTTTCACCCAGCCAGTTTGCCGAACAATCGAGGCAGACACCCTATTATCTGGGCATTAGCGTTAGGACTAAAAGAGACTGCATCAACGTTATTCTTGATGGACGCTGGAGCTGATTCAGGACCGATTGCGAGTCAAGTTCCCGTTCCAATTGAAGATACAGATAACGCGACGAGTTTGTACGAGAAGATTTTGGCAGTTTCAACAAATCAAATTGCTAGGCTTGGTGCTGAGCTAGTTGAAGGAACAGCGACATTCGTGGAACAAGAGCATTCGCAGGCCACTTACTGGCGTAAAAGAAGCCGTAAAGACGGTATGATCGATTTTAGAATGAGTGCTAACGTGATTCATAATCTTGTTCGAGCGCTGGCACCGCCATACCCTGGTGCAGAGTTTGGCTTTGGTCAAAAGTATATTTCTGTCCAAAAGAGTCGCATTGCTGTAGAGAGTTATCCTTTAAATATCGAACCTGGAGCCGTCTTGGCTAAAACTAGCAATGCTCTGTTAGTCAAAACCGCTGGCACTGAGGCGATTTGGCTGTTGGACATCGAATACGGTGATATCGCAGTAGGGGATTATTTATGAAAACGGTTCTCGTTGTTGCTCCCCACGCAGATGATGAAACGCTGGGTTGCGGTGGTACTATTTTAAAGCTCATCGAGCAGGGTTACCAAGTTCATTGGTTGCTCGTAACCGGGATGACGAAAGAGTCTGGATATTCAGATGCTCAGATCGAATCAAGGCATGATGAGATTCTAAAGGTATCCAAACAATATGGTTTTAGTGCTACTCATGAGTTGAATTTACCTCCTGCTCGTTTAGAAACGTTAGCGAAGGGGGACGTGATTGGCCCCATTTGTAAGGTCATTAGTGAGATCAAGCCAGAGATTGTATTCTCAGTTTATCGCAATGATGCGCATAGCGACCATGAAATTGTGTTTGATGCGGTCATGTCGGCAACGAAGTCGTTTAGGTATCCATTTGTTAAAAAAGTTATGGCTTATGAAACAATGTCTGAAACGGACTTCGGCATGAAACCTGAAGATGGTGGGTTTAGACCCAATATTTTTATCGATATAGCGCCATATTTAGCTAAAAAGCTCGATATTCTTGAAATATTTGAATCTGAAGTGGGTGACTTTCCTTTTCCTCGCTCAAGGAAAGCTCTGCAATCTTTAGCTTATGTCCGTGGTGCTCAGTGCAATACTGAAGCGGCTGAAGCATTCATGTTGATTAAGGAAATTTTATGACCCTCGTTATTGCTGAAGCCGGTGTGAACCATAACGGCGATGAAGCCTTGGCGTTTCAGTTAGTGGATGCGGCCCATCAAGCGGGCGCGGACATTGTGAAATTTCAAACCTTTAAAGCGAAAAACTTGGTGACCGAGCAGGCTAAACAAGCCGAATATCAAGTCACCAATACTCAAAAAGAAGAATCACAGTTGGCGATGCTAAGCCGCTTAGAACTCTCTTATGAGGTGCATCATCAATTGGTGCAGCATTGTCAGTCGCTGGGGATTGAGTTTCTCTCGACCGCGTTCGACTTAGAAAGTCTGGTGTTCTTGGTCGAAGATCTTGGTCTTAAGCGCCTGAAGCTGCCATCTGGCGAGTTAACTAACGCGCCTTTGGTGCTTGAGCATGCTCGCACTGGGTGCGATTTGATCGTTTCAACTGGCATGGCGACCATGGCCGAAATTGAAACCGCACTGGGCGTGATCGCGTTTGGTTACACCGCTGAGCGCGATGCCGAGCCATCGATGCAAGCGTTCCAAGAGGCGTATGCCTCGACGTTGGGGCAACAAGCACTGAAAGAAAAAGTGACCATCTTGCATTGCACCACCGAATACCCCGCGCCAATGAAAGAGATCAATTTGCGCGCGATGGACACCTTGGGCAGCGCGTTTGATTTACCGGCGGGTTATTCTGATCACAGTGAAGGGATCACCATTCCCATCGCGGCGGTGGCGCGCGGCGCGGTGCTGATTGAAAAGCACTTCACTCTCGATAAAAACATGGAGGGACCAGATCATAAAGCGTCCCTTGAGCCACATGAGCTGGCGGCGATGGTGACGGCGATACGTCAGGTGGAAGTGGCGCTGGGTAGCCGCGTAAAATCGCCCACTGTGTCGGAAGTGAAAAACAAAGCTGTGGTGCGAAAAAGCTTGGTGGCCGCGCGTGCGATCAAAGCGGGCGAAACCTTTGATGCCGATAATGTCACTATCAAACGTCCGGGCTCGGGTCAATCGCCATACCATTACTGGGATTTGCTCAAGCGCCGCGCAGAACAAGATTACCAAGCCGGAGATCTGATCCTTGAATAAACTCGATAGACCGATTGTGCTGATCGGTGGCGGTGGGCATGCCGCGGTGTTGGCGGACCTGTTGCTGCGCCAAGGCGAAACCATCGCGGCGGTGATCGCTCCCGATGAGATTGCCGAGCGCGGCGTGTTTGCCCAGTTGCTGCAATTGGGCACGGCGCACCATCGTCAAGACAGCGATGTTGCGCAGTTTGCCCCAGAGTCGGTCTATTTGGTGAATGGGTTAGGGATGATGCCGAAATCGAGTTTTCGCAAGCGTCTTAACCAAACGTTTCTTGCCAAGGGGTATCAGTTTGCCTCAGTGATTGCCAAAAGCGCAGAGATCTCCCCCTTCGCCACGCTCGAAGATGGGGTGCAAATTCTTGCTGGGGCGATCGTTCAAGCGGGCGTGCACATTGGCGCGCACAGCATCGTCAATACCGCAGCCTTAGTCGAGCACGATTGCGAGCTTGGGCAATACAACCACCTTGCGCCACGCGCGACCTTGTGTGGTCAAGTCTGTGCGGGTGACGATGTGTATATCGGCGCGGGTGCGACGTTGATTCAATGCTTATCATTGGGCACTGGCGCGATCGTTGGCGCAGGGGCACTATTGACCCGCGATCTTGCGGCTGGCGAAATCGCCTATCCAGCGAGAGCGATAATTAAAACAATTGAAAATTAAAGAAAGGTGATCCATGAGCCACTGTTGGAATAACGTGCTGATCAAACCCGACAACACCATGCGTGATGCTTTGGAAATCATCAACACTGAAGCGCTGCGTGTGGTGCTGGTGGTCGATGAAGCGCAGCGTTTGCTGGGTGTGGTCACCGATGGGGATATCCGTCGAGGCTTGCTGAAAAATTTACCGCTGACGGAAACCGTCGACAAGGTGATGAACACGTCTCCGACTTTTGCGCCAGTGGATACCTCACGGGGTGATCTGATTGCTCTGATGGAGAAAAAGAGCATTCTTTCGTTGCCACTGGTGAATGAACACGGCGTGGTGGTTGGGTTGGAAACCTTGCATGGCGCACTGCATCAACCTAAGCATGCGAACCCAGTCTTCATTATGGCCGGCGGCTTTGGCACTCGACTGCGTCCATTGACGGATACTTGCCCTAAACCGATGCTCAATATTGGTGGTAAACCAATCTTAGAAACGGTGATCCGCAGTTTCATTAAGGCCGGTTTTGAGAACTTCTACATCTCCACGCATTACATGCCAGAGCAAATCGAAGCACATTTTGGTGACGGCAGTGATCTTGGCGTGTCGATCACTTATGTGTATGAAGACAGCCCACTGGGCACCGGTGGCGCATTGGGGTTATTGCCGAAAGATCTGCCGAAAGATTTGCCGCTCATCATGATGAATGGCGACGTGTTGACCAAAGTGGATTTTCAGCGTTTGCTTGATTTTCACGTCGATAATGACGCGGATGCGACCATGTGTGTGCGCGAATACGAATACCAAATTCCGTATGGCGTGATCAACGGCGAGGGCAACAAAATCGTCGGTATGGTGGAAAAGCCGATCCAACGCTTTTTTGTTAACGCAGGGATTTATGTTGTCTCACCGCGAGTTATCCAATCGGTGCCAATGAATCACCGCATCGACATGCCAACTCTGCTTGAAGAGCACATGGATGAGCGAGACAAGATCATGATGTTCCCGATTCACGAATACTGGCTTGACATCGGTCGCATGGACGACTTTAACCGTGCCCAAGCGGACATTCATACCTTGGGGATGTTGTCATGATCCATGGTAAGCGCGTGATGGCGATCATTCCTGCCCGTGGGGGCAGTAAACGTCTGCCGAGAAAAAATGTATTACCCCTGGCAGGAAAACCACTGATCGGTTGGTCAATTGATGCGGCGCTGAACAGCAAGTATGTCGATCACGTTTTTGTCAGCACGGATGATCAGGAAATTGCTGAGGTTGCTCGTCAGTTCGGTATCAACGTGCCTGAGCTAAGGCCGGCAGAGTTGGCGACCGACACTGCATCGAGCGCCAGCGTATTAAGCTACACAGTAGAAAAATTTGGCTCACAGGTGGATATTGTTGTGTTATTGCAACCCACCTCACCGCTGCGAACTACGGAACACATTGATCAAGCACTTGATCTTTACATGGCAAAACAGGCGATTTCAGTGATATCTGTCACGCCTTGTGAGCATTCACCGTTATGGGCGAATACTTTACCAGATGATTTCTCGATGGAGGATTTTTTGCCTTGTCATGCACAGACCCGCTCGCAAGATCTTAAGCCTTATTATCGGCTTAATGGTGCAGTCTACGTGATTGATGCGCAAGCGCTGAAAGATATGGGCTCGATTCCTTATACCGAGCGCACTTTTGCTTATGAGATGGGAAACCACGTCTCGTTTGATATCGACCAGCAGTTAGATTTTGAATTGGCGGAATTTTTCATTCAAAAACAATTGGCGCCCTAGGTTATCATCTCAGATAAAAGAGCCGGTCTTTAAGATCGGCTCTTTTGCGCAAGTATTAATCGATGCGTCGCCATCATTGACCCAGCTTAACAAGATAGCTCCTCAAAGCCTTCAATCTTTTTCACGTTGATGGCGTTAAATTGACGGCGCAACTCTTCACGAAGCACCGGATCGGGGTAATCGTCTGAAACTGTATAGATGGGCATTGTAGGGTAGAGTAATCGACATGTGAACATCACTGTTGAGTAGGTACCCACAAAACCAGACAGCTTGATACCTTTGTCAATTAATTCAATTTCAAGCGGATACTCACTTTGGTGATAGATGATGTTCTCGTTACGCTCTAATGCTTCACGAACTTCTTTGCGCTCGGTTCTATGTGGAAAATAGAGAATTTTGTGTTTGGCTGAGATGGTGAGTTCTTCTAGTTCTTGAACATACTGTTTTATTGATTTCTGGTATTTATCTCCAATCGCTCCCTGTCCAATGTATCCAATCGGTGCATTGGTGTTATAAAGATTAGGATGCCCATAATGGGCTTTAAGCCGTTCAAGTGTGTTTTTATGGACGGTGTGCGTCGTTGGGTCTAAATCAAACATCGTGAAGAGCTCGAGATGCTCTGAGGGTGCAAGATGACCAATGGGCTTGCAGCCTTGTAAACGAATAAGCCAATCTTGAATCAAACGAGGGCGATAAAAGGGCGCTTTGGAATAAATGTACTTTGGGTACTCGCGTAATGTCATCGTGCCATCATCAAAATATATTTCTTGCGCGATAGGCAAATTTTTGATCATAAGCTTAGTGCGCCACGAGTTGTATTCAGCATAAAAAAAACGCTCAATAGTACGCTGTTGTATGATTTTTTTTATTTTTTTGATTGCTTGGGGCACTTTGAAGCTACGATGAGTACGGTCAATTTGAATCACATGCGTCCAGTCACTGAAGTCTAGTAATTTGTCTTGCTGGGCAATTCCTTGAGCTTTGTCTTGATTAACTAGGAGCAATAGACAATCTTGGCACCCAAAGTACGCCTTTGCTTCCAATGCAAGGACGTATTGCAATGGTGATGTGACTAAAAAAAGGTTCATTTATTAACTTCCAAAATCGAGTTTAAGGTGCGCTGTAACGAGCCTCGATTATGCTTTACTACTGTATCTGCAGCCAGAATAAGAGAGTGTTGTTGTGCTCGGTTGCTCAATAATCGACTCACGGTAGTGTTTATCTCTGCTGCATCGCAAATTTTTATTGCATTGTGCTTAATTAGTGCTTCTGTGATGTCAGCAAAATTAAAGTAACTTGGCCCTGTAATGATGGGCACACCAAGTGCGGCTGGCTCTAGCATATTATGCCCCCCGACTTTATCGCCAAGTAGGCTTCCCCCCATAAAACAAACATCCGCAGCGCCTAGCAAGACCAACATTTCGCCCATAGTGTCGGCAAGGTACACTTGCGTTTCTTGTGTGGGGAGCATGCCGCTGGTGCGTCTGGTGCAGTGAAAACCTTGCTGCATGGTTAAGGTATAAACATCATTAAAACGCTCTGGATGACGCGGCACGAGGATCAAAAGCGCTGTGGGGTGAGCCTCAAGAACCACGTTATGGGCAGCAAGTAGAATTTCATCCTCGCCCCTGTGTGTGCTCGCAGCAATCCATATTGGCCTAGCGTCATTTTGGCTCAACTGCGCTTTTAGCGCCTTGCCTTGTGTGCGGATTTCTTCTGAAATATCAATATCAAACTTGATTGATCCCGTGACGCTAAGGGAGTTTTGCGCAACGCCTAACGCCGCAAAACGGTTGGCGTCACTGTCAGACTGACACAACACTTGAGTCAGGCAGGGAGCGATAATGTCAAAAAGGGGCTGAATCTTGGCATAGTTACGCCGGGATTTTTCAGATAAACGTGCGTTAACCACGAAGATCGGAATGCCCGCGTGATGCACGGTAGTGAGCGTATTGGGCCACAGCTCGGTTTCGATTATCAGCAGTTGAGACGGGTTAATGGCTTTAAGAAATCCGCGAACCGCAAAGCCAAAATCAAGCGGCATATAACGATGCTCAACCAAATCGCCCAGCTTTTTCACTTGCTCTGCACCCGTACTGGTGGTGGTCGTGACGACAATCAAAGTGTCGGGACGCTGCTTTTTTAGAGCTTTAATCAATGGAATCGCGGCTAACGTTTCGCCCACTGAAACTGCGTGAATCCAGATCGGACGCTCCGCAGTTTCAAGCTTTGGCGTTACGCCAAAATGCTCTTTCCAGCGCAAACCAAATTGCGGCTTATTGGGCTTTTTTCGATATAAACCATACAGCAAGAAGGGGGCGGCAAGCAGCAGTACGAGAGTGTAAAGCGTTAGAATAACACCTTGTTTGACGCGCACGTTCATGACTCACCTGAAGCTGAGGTATCAGCGTTAGTGGTGGGTGAGACGGCGAGCCCTTTAATGGCATCAAGCACTTGTTGTGGCATCAACTTATTAAGACAATCAAGGTGAGTAAGTGGGCACTCACGCTTAAAGCAGGGGCGACATTCGATGTCTGTGTGCACCATTGCGACGTTTTCTGCTAGCGGTGGCGTATATTTGGGTGAGGTTGAGCCATAAATGGCCACAACACGGCAACCGACTGCTGCCGCAACATGCATGAGTCCGGAGTCGTTACTGACGACAGTATGGCACGCGCCAAGCAGATCAATCGCCTCGACAAGGCTGGTTTGCCCTGCGAGGACATGAACCTGGGTTTGTAAGTCATCACTGACCAATTTTTTGATGTTGTTACAACTGTCGAGATCTTTGGCAGAACCAAACAGCCAGATCTGATGGCCTTGCTGACATAGCGCCTCGGCAACGGCCGCGTAATGGCGCTCTGGCCATTTTTTTGCTGGACCAAACTCAGCGCCGGGGCACAAGCCAACAATCGGACGATTTGAGGTGAGTGAGAACTTACTCATAGCCGCTTGCTGCAAATCGCTATCAACACGCAGCATAGGGCGCGGTAAATTGGCAAGGCCACCGAGCGCACTTGAACCCGTCATCTTATTTTTAGGGTAGGCTAGCGCCACATAGCGCTCGACCATGTATTGAAACGCTTTTTTATTCGGTCTTAAGTCGTTTAACAGTCCATAACGCATTTCGCCTTTCCAACCCGTGCGCGTAGCAATGTTGGCAAACCAAGGAATGAGCGCTGATTTTGCCGAATTGGGTAACACATAGGCGTGATCATAGTGTTCACTTCGCAGCGAGCGACCTAACTCACGGCGGCCAAGGAAGTTGAAATCGCCATGGCCTAATGGCATCTCGATGGCTCGGTTCACTTCGGGCATACGTTCGAGAATCGGCTTGCACCAAGCTGGGGCCAATACATCGATTGTGGCATTAGGGTGCTGCTGCTTTAAGGTTGTGTAAAGTGACTGTGACATCACCATATCGCCAACCCATGATGGGCCAATAATGAGGAATTTCATTGTTTATTTTTCCAATACAACAACCTCATGAACCACTCGTAGGTGCGAAATGACTCAATGAAGATTTTGTCAAAAAACGTTATTTTCGATTTATCTTTACGATGACTGCCGATGGTAGAGCTAACGCTCGCTCTCGTAAACAAACTTGGCTGAATACTGTAGGTTTGGATATGATGCCGCCATGGCTTTTCCATATAATCATCAACAGGTTCAATAAACTGTACCGCGTGTTGGCTTAGATTTAACGCGGCGCTCGGGGAGATCGCATAGCTGGTAGCCCCCGTTGTACCCTTGGCAAAGCCGCCGAGTGAGTAATCGAGTGTAAGAGGCAAAAATGAGTGAAATTTGCCACGTTTGGTCGCAGAAAGTTTGATGAATTCGAACTGCGCGATAATGTCATCCACTTTATCAATAACGTTCTTAGCATTAGGTGAAATATCAACGTTATCCTCAATCACTAGGATAGGCTCATCAATGGCAACGCAGTGTTGCCACAGCGCAAGATGGCTCGCAAAACACGCGACTTCACTTGAAAGTAACGAATACCCTTTACGTAGGCGTGTGAGCCTGTCGTTATAGCGCTCAGAGTACGTGAAAGGCGATTGAGCGGCATCAATGGCGTCAAAAAATTCGAATTCGATTTCGGCTTCAGCCATCTTTTCAATCATGCGTTTGCGACGCTCGGTTGATCGAAATAAACTAATTACGAATACTTTCATTTATTGCCATCCTAGCGTGTTAATGACTTTGTTTATAGGTAATATACCCAAGCAACTTCAGGTGGGAAGTGGAATGCCGCGTTAGTTTAGCCATTTGGGGTCTTTATAAGGGCTAATTTCATCTGGATCTGGCCGCGTTCTTAGTAGCTGGAAAATCCACATGTACTGCTCAAGATGCTCGGTAAGTACTTGCTCCAGATAAGCGTTCATACGTCTGGTATCGATAGCATCGTCATTGCTGGGGAAATCGTGCCATTCAGGGTAAATATCGATGTGGTAACGACCGGTTGTAAGATCAAAACGGGTAAAACAGGGGACTACTTTCGCGCGGCTTAATTTTGCCAATTTGCCCAACCCCGGAAGGGTGGCTTTTTCGGTGGCAAAAAAGTGGCTGAACACGCTGAGCTCTCGGCCATGATCTTGATCGGGAAGATAGTAGCCAAGGTAACCTTCACGAATCGATTTCATATACGGTTTGATTCCGGCGCTGCGTTCAAAAATGCGTGATGTGTCAAATTGCATTCGTTGGCGATGCATAAGCCAATCAGCAACAGGGTTTTTTTGCTGTTTTACCATCGCAACCACAGGACTGCCTTTTGCCGCGAGCAAAATCGGCAACACATCAATTGCCCATGTATGGGGTGTCAATAAAATCACATTGTCGCCGCGCGCGCGAACCGCTTCAAGGTGCTCTAAGCCTTGAATCTCGCTATGGCTTTCAAGGTAACGCCGACCAAGCAAGGAGATTCGTGGAAAACTGAGTAAGAACGCGCCGGCGGTTGTTAGGCAATCTTGAACAATTTTTTGTTTTTCCGCGTCGCTTTTCTCAGGAAAGCAGAGACTTAAATTTACCCAGATATTACGTACGGTGCCGCGGCGTTTTTGCGCTAAATATTTGGCCGCAAGTCGCGCCATAGCGATATGCCATCGCTTGGGCAGCAAAGAAATAGGCACCCCAACCAGTAGCGCAAGCCAAATTCCCCAATACTTTGGTGACAAAAATCGCCACTGAAAAGTTGGATTGTAGGCGTTAGCGGCGAGATCCGATTTGGTCATGAATGGCGTGCTCAGTGTGGTTAATTTTATGCTAGCTAAGGGGCTGGGTTAGCGAACCGGGAACATGATAAAAGGCGAGCCAATCGAACTCGCCTTCGATACTGCTTGCTATCGTCTAACGGTTTTGTAGCGCCAAATATTCCGCCACACCTTCGGCGACGGTTTTAAATTCAACGTCACAGCCTGCTGCGCGGAGCTTAGTTAGATCCGCTTGAGTGAATTCTTGATACGCGCCTTTTAAGTGCTCAGGGAAAGGAATGATTTCAACTTTGCCTTTGCCATGATGGGTTATTACCGCTTGAGCTACCTCATCAAAAGATTCTGCACGGCCAGTACCACAGTTAAAAATGCCAGAGACGCCGTGTTTAAAGAACCAAAGATTGACTGCGCAGACGTCACCAACGTAAACAAAATCGCGTTTGAAATCGGCGCTGCCTTCAAACAAGCGTGGGTTTTCACCGGCAAGAATTTGATTGTTCAGATGAAATGCAACAGAGGCCATGCTGCCTTTGTGATCTTCACGTGGGCCGTAGACGTTAAAGTAACGGAAACCTGTGATTGGCGGCAGTGTTTCACCATGCGCTTTGGCATCGGCCCAGACGCGGCGAACATAGTTATCAAATTGCTGTTTGGAGTAGCCATAGACGTTGAGCGCACCTTCGTACTCGCGCTCTTCAATAAAGGTTTCGGTTTCACCGTAAGTGGCGGCAGAAGAGGCATAAAGGAACGGAATATCACGTTCGATACAGTAATGAAGCAACTCTTTTGAATACTCATAGTTATTGAGCATCATGTATTTGCCATCCCACTCTGTGGTCGCAGAGCATGCTCCTTCGTGGAAAATTGCTTCAATCGGGCCAAAATCGTCGCCCGCCATGATCTGAGTGAGGAAATCATCTCGATCCATGTAGTCGGTGATATCAAGATCTACCAGATTCTTAAATTTTTTGCCGTTTTTTAGGTTATCAACCACCAAAATGTCGTTGATGCCAGCGTCATTGAGGGCTTTAACGAGATTGCTGCCAATCATGCCAGCACCACCAGTTACAATGATCATAATTGTTCCACCGATTAAGTTGTTATGCCGCAGCATAGCAAAAAAGCAAGGGGTATGAGAAGTCGACAATCAAATGAGCCCCAATGACATAAACAAATTATGTCATTGGGGGTGAACAGTGCTGTTAGCGAATCTATAACGTCAAATAGATAGGCTATATACCCAAACCATTTGGCGTTGCAGGAAGGCGGCAAAAGAATGAGACCCCATGAGCATAGGTGAACTATGTGATTGGGGCGAATGAATGCAGCCAACGAATCTGCAGCGTCAAATGGGACGGGTATAGTTAATACCAAACATACCGCGCATTGGTCACATCAAAGAGCTTGTATTTGCGATTCAGCGTTTGGCCACCATCACGTGTAATGGGTTGCCATGCAATCGTGCCACGATTAACGCTCGGTTTGATGGTTAACATGTCAAACGGAATCGAAACATAAAACCCTTTGTTATAGCTTCCTTCGCCGTACTCTTCGGTGGTGAGGTCTGTTTTCGTTGCGTAAGCACCGACGATCATTCCTGAGTCAAACCGTTTGGCGAAATCGACCCGCAACCCGTTGTCACCGCCAAGGAATTTTCCAGCGCTCACTTGAAAGCGAGAGCCTTCCAGCCACTGCCATTTCGGCAAGTAGTAAACGCTAGCTTGGCCTGTATGGCCCTCATCTAGCACGTAAGCTTGACAGGAAACATTGCCCGGCGCGCAGTTATTGGCGTTATACCCATCGTAATAGAAAAAGGGTTCTCGATAGGTTTTTAACCAGCTATCGACTTGGCGCTGACTTACTAGATTCCAATCAATGCCAAAGGCCCAGTTACTGTTTGCTTGGCGATAGAGCACTTCACCGCCAACACCGGCAAACATAGTTTCAAGGTAACCGCCATACACCTGAGTGAATAGGTTTTCAGAAGGCTGACCAAACCAAGTTAACTGTAAATTACTTAAACGAACCGGATTATCGTGCACATAGGCGCGAAATAGCGTGCGAACACGCGGCACCGAGAAGTTATCGATATGAGGGTTTTGGTCAACGTAGTTGTATTTGTCGTAGTTATCAAATAAGTTGACATAAATCGACCCGCTGGCTTCGATGGAATCGGTCAGCCAGACATGCCCATTGAGATTAACTCCGACACTGTAGAGATAAAACGACTCAGGCCCCCCAAAAGATTGTTGCAAGCTGGGGGAGAGGCCTGCATTCCAACGCTCTTGTTTGCGGCCAAAGACGGTGTCAATTTCACCCGTTGCTGTTTTATAGCCACTGCTGGCGCGGTCTTTCGCTTCGCGATTTAATGCAGCATATCGTTTGTTTGGCAATGCACGTTCAATCGAGTCATTTTCTAACGTAACATTTTTTGATAAGGCTCTATCTGCTACAGGTTGCTGCATCGCGGATGAGGCAATAACCGCATCGTCAAAACGCGCGCCAATGTATTCATGGTTGGCGTAAGCGCGATAAGCGTTAACATCAATATCGGTTTGCGTGAGCACCAAGCCATTGCGCGTCTCGATGATTCTGAGTGTGGTGATATTATCCATTTCACCAATATGATTGGTCAAAATAGCCGCGGCGCGATCAATGCCTTCTTGGCGGTCGCGATATTTTTTCTGCTCACCGGTCAAGACGAGCGTGTCACCCATTTTTTCAGCGCTACCACTGGCTGGTTGTTCTAGGCTCGCGTGATCCGCTTTCAAAAGTGCTAATTGACTTTGCTGAAAGCCAGCGTTACTGGCGAGTAAGTTGACCACAGGCTGCCAATCCGCATTTTGGCTAAGGCTGTTCGTATTTTTTGGAGCGTCAGTGACAGGTTGATACGCCACTTTTGGCGTATCGCGCCAGTTGGCACTCATCTGGTTAAAATTGGTAAATAAGTTAACGCCAAAGGTGAGTGTGTCGCCACGTTGGTAACTTAAACGTAAATCAACGAAATCATTGGCTTGATAAAGCAAACCTGCGTTCCAAGGGGTGTGCTGAGGTAGTGGCTTCCCCCGTTTTACAGGGAAATCATCACTGTAATCATTGCCATCGTATTCGAGCTTTAATCTCAGTGGCGCATGAGGGGTTTGGTATTCCAAACCGCCATATATTGCCGCAGGGCCTTTAAACCAGCGCCCGGCATCAACCGAGCCACCGCTACCTGAAAACCCATCGTCGCGATGACAAAACTCATCACTGACTTTACACAGCGGATTGGTGATGTTGCCGCGCTGGCCCAAATAGCCCCAACCAATACCTAGAGTAACATCTAATGGGCCAAAACGTTTGGTGGCGGCGAGGTATTCACCATCAAACAGTCCAGTGCCGCCAATGTCGCGAATACCAATTGCCGCTTCTGGCAAATAGTAACCTTCTTGCCAAAGGCGTAATTTCACATCAATGCCTTTGTCGGTGTAGAGATTATCACCGCTGTAATCGGGGTTGGGGTTGTAGAGCGTATCAGGCACGCGAGTGTAGCGAACAGTGGATTCAAGCCAAGAAAACAGCTGAATCGATACCGCGTATTGCTGATAATCATCGTTAAATGATAAGCCTAAGCTAAACTCGCCTTCGGGCGCCATGCGAGCACTGGGCATCTGCAGTAGACCAACACCACCGAAGTCCGTTTGTGACGGTGAGAGGGTGGTTGACGCAGCTTGAACACTTAAAGGCAGTAGGGCCAATGGCGCGATAACAGAATAAATAGGCTTTACCATGATGGGGAACTCATACTGATTAGTTCAACAAATTCGCGCTCAAGCGCTTGCCAAGGTTCGGATTGATCGCTGCTGCCAATGATGATGGTGCTACCAAGCGCCGGCTGGTAATGAGCATTGTTCCAATAGGCGTAATCCACCCGCTCAATCGTGCCATCGGGTGCAATTACCCAAGCGGTGCTTTTATTCGAATGACTGTTTTGGGCGCTCAGCGTAATGGTCGCAATATAGTCACTGAGCTCATAATCGCTGTGATAAGGCAGGGTATGTTCGCCATAAGCGCCGAAAACCCACACCGAGTTTGGTCGTGAACTTAAAAGAAGCTGATACTCACCACTGAGCAAAGGGTTTAGCGCGCTGCGTAGGCGAACTCGGTCGAGATCTAACTCGATTTTTTTCCGAGCAGCAAATTGCTGGTTTTTCATCTGTAAAAGTAGCAGCTGCGCGAGTATGGCATTGTCATCATTACTATTGGCAATCGTATTGAGTTTGGTGCTGAGCTGGTGGACTAACTCAGTAATGAGAGGGCTTTCTTGTATCGCAATGAAATGGTGACCTTCGGTGAAATTGGCCGCGAGAGATGGCTGATTAAGTGTCGTGACGGTCTTGCGCCAATGATGCGCTGCATTTGTGAGTACCTGTTCTAAACGCACCGCCTGTGGGTATTGTAAGCTCAGCTCGGGAGAGGGGGCACTTACCGCGCGCACCATTACCGTGACAGTGGATTCGTGCATAGTGTCACTGTGGCTTTCTGCAATAGCAGTAATGGGTTGTATAACTGTCATTGCACTTAACAGTGCTGTGAGTAATGCTGAGCGGCAACGCAGCTGGTGCGCGGACAAACGCTTCATACCCATAAGTGAGCGTTTAAAAAGTAAAAACATCATAACTCACTCCGGCTTTGTTGAATCGGCTAGGAACGGATTGTTCTGGTCAGTCTTGCCATTATTTGGCGCGATATAAGGCTTGACAAATTCCATCTCAATCACATCTTGCTCGGGGCCCAGTTGCTGGCGTGTTTTGCGCACTACATCATCGGAATCCACCCAATAATGGTTGATGATGTGTTGATTTAACTTTGGAAATTCAACACGCTCTTGCCAATAAGTTACCTCACCTTGCCAAAGAGGCAGAACCAGTGATTGGTGAGAGATAGCAAGCAGCGATACGTTGGCATGATTGTCATAGGCATTGTTGGGCTGCCAATCGTAAGTGGCGGTGTTATTTCTCGAATCATCAATGCGGCGAATGAGGTTATGTGAAGGCAGATGAACCGTTTTGATAATTCGACCATTTTGCGTAGCAATCATTGCATAATCGGAAGAGACCCATTTGAGCTGCGGGGCTTGGCCGTTAAATGTCTCGTCAATATGCGAGAGCACCATAAAGGCGCGCGGGCCATCATTCACCGTGACATAAGCACTCGCGTAAGGAAATTGTTGCAACTGCTCTTCGCTCATCACGACATCGGCAGCGCCAATAAACGCCTCTTTTAGCGTAGCGTTCAAATGACTAGAGGGCTGACTACAACCAAGCAAACTGAGGCTGGTGAGCAAAAATAGCCCCTTAGATTTGGCAAACATGTAGCGGGCAAATAGCGTTCTAGCCCACAGATTAGCCAAGATGAATTTGGTGAATAAATGCACATTTAACATATTTTGGGTTCACGAAAATAAATGAAAACAAAGTGCAATAGCAATAAAAATAAATTATGCACGCCGCGCAATATAATTTTGAAATGAAATTCTATTTTTAAATTTTTGTTGTGTTAGATAGATCAATTCAATATGGGTAAATGATGTTATCACGGATCCAATTGTGGGCTATGAATCTCGGTGATGTTTTTTATGTTCTACCCATTGATTATCAATTGGATTTCCACAAATTTTAAGAAAAAAATAAAAGAAGCGACCCAGAGCATTAAAAGATCTGGGTCACTTCTTTGGCGAGTTAGCAAAACCTAGCTAACCAGCATCTCACGACGAGCAATTAGTTAGTACCGTCAGAACCTGTCGTTCCATCATTGCTGTCACTTGCGGCAACAGCAACCACACTAACTGCTACAGCAGCCGTTACAGCAACAGCGGTAGTTGATACTGCACCTGCAGCAACACCTGCAGCAGCGGCAGTGCTGCCAGTTGCGGTTGAAGTTGCAGCTGCAGCAGCTTCAGTTGCTGCGTAAGCAGATGTTGAAGCACCAAGTGCGACAAGCATCGCTAGAGCAATCTTTTTCATTGCGATTTCCTTGTTAATTAACGTAATAAACATCGATGTTTGAGGTTATTTATCTACACTCAAAATATTAGAACAAAGATAAATAAAATCACCTCATCTAGATAATAGAGAAAAAGAGGCCAAGTTGTAAACTGTGGATATGATCTCAGTTTACAAAACCCCTAGTGATTGAGATACCGTTCCCAGTTTTATAGTCATACTGATGGTTTTTTTATCAGTAGTGTGAGGGTGGTTGTGAAATCCTTTAGTATAGCGTTCCAACTCTGAGAGAAAGGTCACAGTTGAATTGATTTTAACTGAGAGATGAAATATTACGGTGAAAATCACACAATTTGCTTATTCATTGGCAAAATTAGCTGGTATGCTATCGCTAAAAATAAACAAGGATTTTCGCGAATCGTCGCCGAAAATACCCTAGAGGCAGGCACCATAAGCCTGACCAATTGATAAAAATTATTTCGTGATACTGCGCCAAGCAAGGCCAGTAGTGCGTATTTACAGTACGGTTGACATGGAATTGAACAAAAAACTGCCCCTTATTGCACTAATGCCGCTGCTTTTAGTGGGCTGTGCTGTACCCGGCTCAAACTTGAATCCATCGGATTTGCCTCTAGCGACTTCTGGCGAATTATCAAATAAATCGAATGTCAATGATGCTTCACTGACTGATGCGATCAATCTTTATCCACTAAGCCCAAGCAATGTAGCAATACTCAAAGTTGCAGAGCGTTTTAATCCCACCCCAAATCCACAGCTCGACGCGCTTGTCGCCGCTTATGAATACCGTGTAGGTCCTGGCGATATTCTAAATGTTACGGTTTTTGACCATCCGGAACTGACCATTCCGGCAGGTTCATACCGCAGCGCGTCCGAAGCGGGTAACTGGGTTCACGCCGATGGCACAATATTTTACCCTTATATTGGCACGGTTGTGGTTCAGGGAAAAACGGTACGTGAAATTCGTGCTGAGATGGCGCAGCGTTTGAGTAAATACATCGAAAGTCCACAACTTGATGTCAACGTAGCGGCTTTTCGAGCGAAAAAAGCCTATGTGACCGGCGAAGTCTCTAGACCGGGCCAGCAACCCATTACCAATATTCCTCTTACTTTGCTTGATGCGATCAATAATGCCGGCGGATTAGCCAGTGATGCTGATTGGCGCAACGTGGTATTAGCTCGCAATGGCGTTGAAACTAACGTATCGCTTTATGGTCTGATGCAGCGTGGTGATTTAACCCAAAATCATCTGTTGCACCCGGGGGATATTATTCATGTGCCGCGCAACGACAGCCAAAAAGTGTTTGTGTTAGGTGAGGTAGACGAGCCGCAACTGCTTACAATTGACCGAGTAGGGATGAGCCTCACTGAAGCGCTGAGTAGCGTGGGCGGCATTAATGAGCTTTCTGCCGATGCTACGGGCGTGTTTGTGATTCGCAGCAGTGATGATAAGAGCCAAAGCATGGCCAACATCTATCAGCTCAACATTCAAGAAGCCTCGGCACTCGTACTAGGCACCGAGTTTGATTTGCAGCCTTATGATGTGGTTTACGTGACTACCGCGCCAATAACCCGTTGGAACCGTGTGATCAGTCAATTGCTGCCAACCATCACTGGCTTTAACGAAATAACCGAAGGTGTGTTAAGAGTACGGAATTGGCCGTAGGATTGAAAGCTTGGACCACAGCTCTTCATACTTAGGAGTAAAACTTGTTTAACAAAATTTTAGTTGTGTGCGTCGCAAACATCTGCCGTTCTCCAATTGGTGAGCGTATGTTGCAAGACCTATTACCAAATAAGCAGATTGCTTCAGCAGGCATTGCAGCAGAAAAAAGCCGTATGGTAGGAAAGCCCGCAGACCCATTATCGGTTGAAGTGGCCGCAGAGCATGGCATTGATGTGAGCAATCATCAATCGAGACAGATTACTGCAAGCATGTGCGCGGAATACGATTTGATTTTGGTAATGGAAAAAGGCCACATTGATGCACTAGGTCAAATTGCACCAGAAGCTCGCGGAAAAACCATGCTGTTTGGTCAATGGATTGGACAAAAAGACATTCCCGACCCATATCGCCAAAGTAAAGAAGCGTTTGATTTTGCTTGCAAATTGATTTACGAATCAGCCCAAGCTTGGGCAAAAAAACTGTAATTTAGTAACAATAGAGCTTGAGCATGTTTCAAGCAAAACATGAATAACAACACCTTTTATTATTATGACCCAAACCAAATCTCAACCTGACAATGATGAAATTGATTTAACTAAGCTGTTTGGCGTGTTGCTGGATGCTAAGTGGACTATCATTCTCACCACTTTTGTTTTTGCGCTTGGCGGTATTGCCGTTGCTCTGCTTTCTACCCCTATTTATAAAGCAGACGCTTTATTGCAAATTGAGGAGAAAAGTGGTGGTGGCATCTCTGCGATGGTTGGGGATATGGGGGAGTTGTTTTCACAAGAGTCTTCAGCCAGTACAGAAATTGAAATCATCAAATCGCGGATGATTTTGGGCGACACAGTAGAAAAATTCAATTTGACCACCGTCGCGACACCCATCTATTTACCTGTAGTTGGCAGTGGTATTGCGCGCTTAACAGACAGCCAAAACGGTATTAGCGTAAGCCGTTTTGAATTTCCAAAGTACGATATTGGCCAAGTGCTGCGAATTGTGTTGACTGAGCCAGAGGCGAATCGCTATCAGCTGGTGGATGATAACGATAATGTGATTTTATCTGGCACCGTAGGTGAATTGGCAGAAAGCGGTGAATATCGCCTGTTTGTCGCGCAAATCACCGGTGAGACAGGCGCTGAATTTTCACTATCAAAACGCAGTAATTTAGAAGCGATTGAGTGGTTAAAACAAAACCTTGTCGTGACTGAGCGTGGTAAACAAACGGGTATTTTAGAGCTTAGCTTTGAAAGTGCTGACCGCGTTCTCGCTGTGAAGTTACTCAACGACATTGCGCAAAACTACTTTTTGCAAAATGTCGCGCGTCACTCGGCAGAAGCAGAAAAAAGCCTAACCTTTTTACAAGGCCATTTGCCAGACATAAAAACTGAACTCACTGGCGCGGAAGATACCCTGAATGCTTACCGTCAAGACAATGAATCGGTTGATTTAAATTTAGAAGCACAATCGGCGCTTAAGGTAATGGTAGAGCTTGAGGCTCAGCTTAATGAGCTTACCTTCAAAGAGAGTGAAATCAGTCAGCGTTTTACCAAGGACCACCCAGCTTATATTTCACTACTCGATAAGCGGGAGACTCTACTTAAAGAGAAAGAGCGCTTAAACCGACAGATTCAAAAACTGCCAAAAACACAACGTGAAGTGCTGCGCTTAATGCGCGATGTTGAAGTGAGCCAAGAAATGTACCTTCAGTTGTTAAATAAGGTACAAGAGCTGAACATAATTAAAGCAGGTACCGTTGGAAATGTTCGTATTTTGGATGAAGCTCAAGCGTTTGCTCAGCCGGTAAAACCAAAGAAACCTTTGATTGTGGTGTTGGCAACGCTGCTTGGGGGAATGCTTAGTGTTGCAGTCGTTCTGGTCAAAGCGGCGCTGCATAAAGGGGTGGAAACACCGGAAGAGATTGAGCAATTGGGGCTTTCGGTTTACGCCAGTGTGCCTAAATCGGATTTGCAGCTTAAATTAGCTGAGCGTTTAGGTGTAGGTAAGAAAAAGCCTTTGCTTGGTACCATGAGCTTACTTGCTGAAACTAACCCTGCAGATCTCTCGGTTGAGGCGTTGCGTGGCCTGCGTACCAGCTTGCATTTTGCGATGATGGAAGCCAAAAACAATGTGGTGATGATCTCAGGTCCTGCGCCTGGTATTGGTAAATCGTTTGTCTCTACCAACTTTGCTGCCGTAGCCGCGAAGACAGGCCAAAAGGTGTTATTGATCGATGGTGATATGCGTAAAGGGTATTTACAGCAATGTTTTGGCTTAGACTCGAATGATGGTTTATCTGACCACTTAGCCGCTAAAATTGGCTTAAATGACGCAGTAAAACAGACTCAAATTGAAAACTTGGACATCATGACGCGTGGCCAAGTGCCACCGAATCCATCAGAGCTTTTGATGCACCCGCGCTTTAAGGCATTGGTTGATTGGGCAAGTGAAGAGTACGATCTAGTCATCATCGACACTCCACCTATTCTTGCCGTAACCGACCCAAGTATTGTCGGTGCTATTGCCGGAACCACATTAATGGTGGCGCGCTATAGTTTGAACTCAATTAAAGAAATTGAGTTTGCCAGAAACCGATTTGAGCAGTCCGGTATCGAAGTGAAAGGCGTCATTCTTAACGCAACTGAAAAGAAAGCCTCAAGTTACGGATACGGCTATTACAACTACGCCTATTCAAGTGACAGTAAATGATTTGAGAGTGAGCGCCGAAGATTGGTGCTCATTATTTATTGATTTAAGTGTAAATAAGAAAAGTGGATAGTAAGCAGTGGTATTTAGTGCAGTGTAAGCCTCGGCAGGAAACCAAAGCGGCACTAAATTTTTCCAATCAAGGGATAGAAAATTATTACCCCACTATTGAGGTAATAAAATTAGTGCGTGGAAAACGAGCTCAGAAAATGGAGGCGCTTTTTCCCGGATATATCTTTGTTAATCTCGACCTTTTATCTCTCTCTGCAAGTAAGGTTCGTAATACTATTGGCGCTGTCGGCTTTGTGATGTTTGCGGGTAAGCCACAGCAAGTGCCTTTGTACTTATTCAATCAAATTAAGCGATTAGTGATAGATCCGATTGATTTGGGGTTACAGCCGGGTGCGAATATTGAAATTAATCACGGACCCTATAAAGGATTAACCGGACGCTTTCTTCAATATGACGGCATTGCGCGTAGCATGGTACTGCTGAATATCTTGAATAATGAAACCAAAATTATCATTGATAATAATGATATTAGTGAGTGTTAACATTCAAGATAACAAAATGAATTTGCTGGTAAAATCATCAACCTTTAGGAGTTGTAACCTAAGGGCGGTAGCGTACTTGAAATAGAATGATGTTTAATTTGTAAGGTCAAATTTTTCAGGATCTATTGAGGCGGTTTAAGAAATAAGTTAGATCTAGGTTTTGTCAGAGGCAGGCGAAATTCTACTGTCTCAAAACGAATCAAAAGTTTCTCAGGTGTAATTGAATGTTTGAGATAAACGTACACTTCTATGAGCCTTTGACCATTGGTGTGACTTTGATATCTATGATAATAGGCTCATTTTACACCCTATAAATAGGAATTAAGTACGGGTGCATAATGTATTATTTGAAGATATAGCTGATATCGAACAGGGTATGGAAGTAAGTAAAGTAAAACTTGTTGACTATTAATGGCTAGATGTTGATTTCAAATCTTTCGTATACATGACTAGGGAAAACATGTACTAGCCCTTGTGTAAAGGGGGGCGCGTATTGATATTTCAATTGTCTAGGTTCATTATTTAGTGTTATAACATAACAATTAAGTAGTCGAAGATCGATTTATAGAACACTATCAGTGTTTTATTATACCGCCATAGATAAATTTGGGCATAATAATAGTAAGCAGTATTCATACAATTCGATATTGTCCCAGATTTTAATCAAAGGTAAAGTCAAGAACAAGTTGACTAATATTATTTTGTTAACAATTTACGGTGTATTCTCTGGTCAAAATGACTGAAACGCGATATGCCGCAGTGGCAAAGGTCGTCTGACTTTTTTAAAGCGATTTGTTGTTTTAGTCATGGTGTTACCTCAACATCGACTAAAGTCCGAACGGTGAGAATGATTAGTGCTATTCGATTCCAGAATGGATGAAAGATTGTTGTGAGTTGAACAATGACGAAGTGCTCGCGATTGATGGTAAAACGGCAAGCAGTTTTTATGATGATTCTCGCGAACTTGGCGCTATTAACATAGTCAAGGCATTTGCCACTGAAAATGGTATGAGTCTCGTACAACAAAAAGTGTACCGAACGTCGAATGAGATTATCATCATTACCAAGTCGCTTTATAAGGTGAACTAGTTCAGTATGTATGGAAAAGGTTGCGGGGTCGACAACGTTTTTTATTAAGCGATCGTGGTTAAGCCTGCAATATGAGTATATTTACTTAAAAGCTTACAGCGCTCCCCTTGAAGCAGGTGTTAAAATTGTCAACAATACAAGGCATTATAACGAAGAGCGTAACCGTTAGGCTATCAATGACCTTGGTCCTCATAAAGTTTACTTTGGTAGGAAGAGATACTCTGTATGAGTTGAAACAACCACTTAAAAGGGTGGGTTTGAACTTTAATTTGGCTTTTCTAGATCACTTATAGGATCGGGCTAGAGAAAGCACTTAAAACCATCAGTTTCAGTGAGGTTGTGAAATTTGACCATCATCAAAATGAATGAAAATTGTCCTAGGTGAGTATAGATATTTGAGGTGTAAGTGGAAGTATTGAGAATCTATGTAAAGTCTTTATTTTTATGTAACAGTAGAAGTATAAATTATGGATAGGAAAAAAGTATTAACTGTTTTTGGCACTCGCCCTGAAGCAATTAAAATGGCACCTCTTGTTCACGCATTAGCAGCAGATGAGAGATTTGAATCAAAATGTTGTGTAACCGCGCAACACCGTGAAATGCTAGATCAGGTGCTAGAACTGTTTGACATTATACCTGATTACGATTTGAACTTGATGAAAACAGGACAGACTCTGAATGATGTGACTGCACGTATTCTTCAGAAGTTAAAGCCAGTTCTACAGGATTTTAGACCGGATATTGTATTGGTGCATGGTGATACAGCGACTACTTTCGCAGCGTCTTTGGCAGCTTGTTATGAGAAAGTTGAAGTCGGGCATATAGAAGCAGGGCTTCGTACGGGAAATATTTATTCGCCTTGGCCAGAAGAAGCAAACAGAAGATTAACAGGGGTATTGACAAAATACCACTTTGCTCCAACGGATACATCGAAGCAAAACCTGTTGAATGAAAACTATGCTGAGAGCGATATTCATGTAACGGGTAATACTGTTATCGATGCGCTATTGATGGTTAAAGATAAGATTGACAATGACTCAACCCTTGAGGCAAGTCTTGCAGCTCAGTTCTCAATGTTAGATAAAACAAAAAAGCTAATTCTTGTCACAGGTCACCGTCGTGAAAGTTTTGGTGGTGGATTTGAGAGAATTTGTGAGGCGCTAGCACAAACGGCTAAAACGAACCCTGATTGCCAGGTTCTGTACCCGGTACATTTGAATCCCAATGTTCGTGAACCTGTTAATCGTATTCTTTCTAATATTGATAACATTTATTTGATTGAGCCACAACAGTACCTTCCATTTATCTATTTAATGAGTCGCGCACACATTATTCTTACTGATTCTGGCGGAATTCAAGAAGAGGCACCTTCGTTGGGTAAGCCGGTACTAGTTATGCGTGATACAACCGAGAGACCAGAAGCTGTTGCCGCTGGTACTGTAAAATTAGTTGGTACGGATATTGTCAAGATTGTTACAGAGTTAGCCGTGTTACTAAAAGATCATAAGGCTTACGAGTTAATGAGTTTTGCTCATAACCCTTATGGGGATGGAAAATCATCCGCTAGAATATGCGATATTATTCATCGCTTATGAATGGTTCTCTATTAATTATATTTGATAAAGTCTTAAAGATCATATCAGGGTTGGTTGTAGGTACCTATATAGCGCGTATTTTAGGTCCAGTTGACTTTGGGTTGATGGGATATTCTCAAAGTATCGTCACAATATTTGTGATACTCTCTGGTTTGGGTCTGGAACCTGTATTTATTAAAAGGTTGAACTCTGATTTTTCAAAGGGAAGTGATATAAAACTCATATTAA
Source organism: Vibrio agarilyticus (assembly GCF_012641465.1). GTDB lineage: Bacteria > Pseudomonadota > Gammaproteobacteria > Enterobacterales > Vibrionaceae > Vibrio > Vibrio agarilyticus. The sequence continues at coordinate 89,660 of NZ_JABAIK010000010.1, read as the reverse complement.
AAATACGGTTATTGGCTTGTGTTTTTGGTTTTTTATTATTTTTCGTATGTGCTTATTTCTATGTTAAAGATACTAAATTACTTTATTTACTTTGTATATTTTCCATACTTATAGTTTGTAATAATTTACTTATTGTGGAACATATCAATTATCATCTTGGTAAAGGGCGATTGATTGGTATCTTTTCTATTATAGCAACGACGTTATCCTTATTGCTAAAATCCGTAGCAATTTTTTATGGAGCTAATGTTTATATATTTTCGACAATTGTCGTTATTGAGTCAGTTGTGGTGTGTTCTCTTTATTGGATATCTATTACAGATAAACTCTGCAAAAAAAAAGTAAAATACACTTTAGAAAATGCCATTGGTGTTATAAAAAATGGCATTCCATTGCTAGTTAGTGGTGTTTCTGTAGTGTTGTACATGAAAGCCGACCAAATAATGATTGAGCATTATTTAGGTGTTGAGCATGTTGGAATATATAATTCCGCTAGTCGATTAATTGAGGCGATGTATTTCATTCCTATTGTTATTTGTAACTCGCTTCTACCTTCTGTATTAGGAATGCTTAATGTAGATAGAGAGGAATCTTTAATAAAATACAGATATATACTGAATAAAGTTCTAATTGCAGGAATTTTTCTAAGCTTAATAATTTCTCTGTTTAGTGAACTTATTATTTACTATCTCTATGGTCTAGCTTATGCAAATGCTGCATCCGTATTGCACGTTTATACTTATGCATTTCCATTTGTAATTTTAGGAGTTTTTAGCTCCAGGTTGATGATACAAGATGATCTAGAGAAAGAGCTTCTAAAGAGATCTCTCCAAGGATGTGTTATGAATTTAGTACTGAATTATTATTTAATACCAGTTTGTGGAATCTATGGAGCAGGATTGTCTACCCTGATTTCTCAATCCTATGTTAGTCATTTTAGTCTGCTTATGAAGAAAGAAACTAGAAAGTATTTTCTGGTAAACAATAAAGCAATCATTAGTTTTAGAGTATCATGAAATATATAAAACCTATATTATTAATCGGTTTCAACCGTCCCAAAGAAATAAAAAAAGTTTTAGACAAGGTCTCGCTTATTAAACCTGCCAAACTATATATTGCGATCGATGGCCCGAGGGAAGGCAATGTCAGAGACGCAGAAAAACAAGCAGAGATAAGAAAATTAGTGGAGAAAATCGATTGGGCTGGAGATGTTCAGACAAGATTCTCGAAGACTAATAGGGGCTGCAAATATGGCGTTGTTTCAGCGATAGATTGGGTTTTTGAAAATGAGGAAGAGGCAATTATTCTGGAAGATGATTGTGTTCCCCATGTTAGTTTTTTTACTTTTTGCGAGCACATGTTAGATAAGTATCGTGATGTAAAAAACGTATTACAAATAGGTGGCACAAACCCTCTGTCTAGCGTTGGTTCTTCAGACGGTTATTACCTCTCTAAATATAATAGAATTTGGGGATGGGCTACGTGGAAAGAATGCTGGTTAAACAATGATCCTGAGATTTCTTTTTGGCCTGAGGTTAGGAAGCAGAACATTCTTTTCAATATCTTCGAAGAAAAAGAGGCGAAGCTATGGCAAAAAATTTTTGATGATGTGTACGATAAAAAAATTGACACATGGGATTATCAATGGTTTTTATGCAAGCTTCTTAGAGGATTTACTGTTATTCCAGAGGTGAATCTAATTTCAAATGTTGGCTTTGGTGCAGATGCTACGCATACATTTAATGAAGAAAGCCACCTAGCAAACCTTAAAACAGGTGAGTTTCTACTACCGAAACAGCCAAGAGATGATTTCTATCTTGATTATCGAAGAGATGCTGAATGGTCAAAAATAATAACAGCTTCAAATGTTTCTATTTGGTCTCGTTGTATAAATAAAATAAGAAGGTTAATTGATAAATGAGAGTTGGTATTTTAACTTTTCACGATGGTTTCAACTATGGAGGTTTCGCTCAAGCATTTGCCTTCCAAAGAAAGTTAGAATTATTGGGTTACGAAACTGAAATAATAAACTATAAAAGAAAAGAGTTCGCTTTGAGGGAGTATCAAGTTTTTTTGGGTACGATTAGTCCACGTGTTTTCACAAAGAATTTACTGAAAATAATAAACTTCAAGAAGAATCAGAAAAGTTTTAAGCAGACTCGTTGGTATGCCAACATAAAGGATATTAATGAAAGCTACGATCATATTTTTATTGGGAGCGATTCTGTATTTAATTACTCTAACCCATTAATTGGTTTTGATTCTTCTTATTTCGGTGAATCGTTACCTTCTCAAAAAATATCATCCTATGCAGCTTCATTTGGACCAGACAAGCTAGAACAAGGTTATCCAGAAAGTCTACCTGATTTACTGCGTAATATGGACAATATTGCCGTGCGAGATACGAACTCTAAACGCTTTGTAGAAGCTTTTGGTGTGAAGTGTCAAGAAGTATTAGACCCAACATTTTTATATGACTTTTCTAATGACCTTGTTGTACCAAAGATTAAAGACTATATTTTGGTCTATTCTTATATCTTCGAAAAAGATGAAATAAAAGAGATAAAAGAATACGCGATAAAACAAAATCTAAGGATTGTTTCAGTAGGTTACAGATGGGAGTTTGCAGATGATAATTTTGATTCAATTGGACCATTTGAATGGTTGGGTTATATCAAAAACGCAAAGCTTGTAGTTACGGGTATGTATCACGGTACATTGCTGTCAATTCAAATGAATAAAGACTTTGTGTCTTTGGTTACCCCTTATCGCAAAAACAAAATATTTCACATATTGACCAAGTTTGGACTAGAAAAAAGACTTTATGAGTCAAGAGTCGATGATACTTGTAAGTTGCGTGAAGCGTTAAACTCTGGGATTGACTTTGACAGAGTTAATAGATTAGTTCGTGATGAAGTTAAAGGCTGTGAGGAGTATCTGTTGAAATGTTTGGAAAAATAGTTCATCTGTTGAAAAATGTCATTTTTAAATCTGTTAGTGTTTTTTCCTTGTTGGTTGAATGTTTTAGAGACTACCGAAGATATGTAGCTTATTCTGCTACTTTTAAAACATTTATGAATTCGGAACGCTTGATAGAGGGACGCTTAACAGCGCATTATCATGGCATTGAAAAAGGGCTCGCGATGAAACACTTCCGCCCTTACTTTGGTAAGAAACATATTGAGGCTATTGATTATTACCTAACGAAGTTAAAAAAATTAAAAAAAAAAGGAAAATTTAGCTCTACCCACGTTAATGCTTCGCTGAGTTGTCTCAAGTCTTATGTTGATAAACACGATTACGAGAGAAGCGAATATATAGAGAATGTAAGTACTATTTTAAAAAAGCATTTAGATAATTTTGGAGTCAGCATTGAGAAGTTACATTCATCAACGACGAGTTACGATTGTAGTAGGTTTGATGGAGATAACGATTTTAGATCTTTAGCCCATCGAAGAAAATCAGTTCGAGTGTTTGACGATAAGGTTATTTCTAAGAACATTCTTGAGAATGTAGTTAAACTTGCGTTGACTTCTCCATCAGTGTGTAATCGACAATCTACCAAATTAGTCTATCTGAATAATGAAAAGCTGATCGGTCAATTGCTTGACATTCAAGGAGGAGCAAACGGGTTTAAAGACCAAATAAAGAACTTGGTGGTAGTGTTCTCAGACTTAGAAGTTTTCGAAGGAATTCAAGAAAGAAATCAACCATATATTGACTCTGGTATATTTGCAATGAACCTGTTGTATTCTCTCGAGTATCATTCGTTATCCACGTGCCCACTTATGTGGCCTTCTACTGCTAAAAATAATGAACGCTTATATTCGTTGCTTGATATTAGAAAGACTTGGGAACCTATTGTGGCAATTGCTATTGGATATAAACCGAATGAAGTAGTAAAGATGCCTATATCTAAAAGGGTTGACATTAGTGAGTGTTTGGAGTTTAGATAATGAAAAAGAAAAGTTTACATGTAACGATGCACTACTTTCCAATCTTTGGTGGGCAAGAAGTATATATTGATAGCCTCTCAAAAATTCTTCTAGATCAAGGTTACGAGAATAAATATATTCAACCATTTAGAGGAAAAGAGCATGAAGATATCCTGTTTACTCCTCCCGGTAGGTTTTTTCATCGCTTTATTCCAGGGTTCGATTGGTTTTGGTTCAATCTAAATGTACTGTTGAGTCGCAGTTTCTTGAAGAAGCAATCATTGATTTTTTGCAATTACTTCTTCCACTATTCCATGTTACCTAAAGATGTTCGAACTATTGTTATTTCTCATGGTGTTGATTGGACTACTAAATCAAAAGACGTATTTAATAAGTACAAAAAGTCTGTGGCTAGGTCCAAGCTTAGAACCAATGACATTTTGGTCGCTAATTGTTCAGAAATATTACGATACAGAGGGCTTAATGTACAGGCAGGAGAGAGTCTTCATACCGAAGTGGCGAATAATGTTTTCTTTATTCCAAACTGTATAGATAATTCAAAGTTTAGAGATCTTGGACTTAAACGTAAAAAAAATATATTAGTCCCTCGAAATATTCGTCGGTCTAGAGGGGTGACTCTTGCAATTGAAGCATTTAATATTTCTTCTGCATCAAAAGAGGGATATAAATTGATTATTGCGGGGGGGCCTTTAGAAGGAAGATACTACGAAGAGTGTATCGAGCTGGTTGACAAGTATCAGCTAAATGAACGTGTTGAATTTGTCGGCAATATTTCGCAAGACGAACTTCTTAGTTACTATAACAGGAGTTTGATTTCGGTAGTACCCACCCTTGAGATGGAAGGCACTTCGTTATCCGCTTTAGAATCTATGTCTTGTGGTTGTCCTGTTGTAGCTACATATGTTGGTGGTTTGAAAGATATCGATTGTGTTCATTCTGATGTAAATCCTGAGAGTTTAGCAGATAAAATAGATCTGTTAATTGAAGATGTCGATGCAGAGTCAGCTAGACAGAAAGATGTCATACTAAACGCACATACTATTGAACACTGGAAAAAATCTTGGAAATCGGTTGTAGATAGGATTAGTTAATGCCACTTTTTGTTGATTACTTGGAATTCAACAGCATCGTGCTTAGTTTACTAATCGCTTTGTTTTTTTGTTTTGTTGCTAAAAGAACAAAGTTGATTTTTTCGTATGGTGACCCGTTTATATTACCTGTTTTTCAAGTAGTGTTTTCTTTTTTTCTGGTTTTTATAAACTCTTTAATTGGCTATAAAGAGCTAGCTGATTTTGTTGTTTTCTTTTTTATTCTGATGTTTGCAAACTTTGTTTTCTCAAAAGTTAAAAAGGTTAACGTTGTTGGTTGTGATATTTTTGATGGATTTGCAAAGTTCATTTTGCTTGTAAGCGTTATATTTAATATTATCTTGTTTTTTAAAAAAGGAGTAATTTTTCTTTCCGCTGATGTGGGAGCTGCAAAAGTTGAATTCTATCGAGGAGCTGGACTATTTAAAAGAATTAACCAGTTAAGTATACCAATTCTCACCATCTATTCCTTTAGAGCTTGGTTTTTTGTAACTGCCAAATACTCGAAGCAAGTTGCTGTAGTTGTTTTCTTATTTGTTTGCTATTTGTTGATGACGATGGGGGCTAAGTCAGGTCTTATAGTATTAATATTTTACTATTTTACTTTTATATACTTTTCCCGAAAGAAACTTAATTATAAATTTGTTTTTTTAATGGTTGCGTCTTCATTATTCGCGACCATGGTTATGTTTAGCGTTATTTATGGTGACAAGGCAATTGGCTTTTTGGTCTATAGGTTAATGAGTTTTGCGGATGGCCCTGTATATTATTTCGCTTCGGCTAGAGAGTCGATAGAGGGGACTTTATCGGTATTTTATCCCTTTGAGCAGCTAGCAGTTAGTTTAAGGCTTTTTGATGAATCATCGTTGAGCTCTCTTGGACCAATGATAAACCGTATTCATTTCGGGTTAAATGATGGTCTATATGGACCTAACCCTCAGATATTTGTTGAGGCTGATGCTATTTTGGGAGAATATGCATTGATTTATCTAATTATTTCCTCTGTCTTTATCGCTTTTATCAAGAATTTGGCTGCGAACGAGTATTCTTATGTCTTATTTAGTGCAATGTTCATCCCATTTTTTATTGATTCTCAATATGCTTTTAACAACTTTTTTAACTTGTTAATTCTGATGTTTTTGTTTTCAGGTTACTTTGTCTTTTTTATGATTCCATTTTATGTAAGGAAGTCGTATCTTCGTCCTAAAAATTAAAGTATCTAACCTATTTGGTTTGTTATAAAGGTGGACCTTACTTTGACTAAAGTTTCTATTATTACTGTCACATTTAACTGTGCAGAGAAATTGGATTTGACTCTTTCAAGTATTTCTTCTCAACAATATTCAAACTTTGAAGTTGTAGTCGTCGACGGAGGGTCTTCTGACCATACATCTGAAGTGATAGCTAAGTATTCTAACTTGATTGATGTTTACATATCTGAGAGCGATCGAGGTATATATGATGCAATGAACAAGGGCGTTATAGCTGCAAGCTGTGATTTCTTATACTTTTTGAATAGCGGAGACTTTTTTGTCAATGACTTTGTGTTGGCCTCCGTCACGGAGAAGCTCAATACAGACTACGGAATTGTAATGGGAAATGTAATGGCAACGACTCAGGATTACTGTCAGTTTATATACCCTAAGGTTTCAAAATTCGACGATTCATTACTTAACGTCTCTGCTAGGAAATTGTTCGACAGTCATATTTGTCATCAAGCATATTTTATAAATAGACGATCATTGATCGATTCTGGTATGTATGACCTCGATTTTCCTCATTTTGCGGATTTTCATTCCTTTTTCCGCATTACTCGGAAATGTAAAGTTCACAAGATTGAAGATGTTATAAGTGTTTTTCCTCTAGGTGGCGTTTCTAGCGATCCTAAGAATGCACGATTTTTGCTCAAAGAAAAGGAATTGATGCTGTCAACTATATCTCACGAGTCAGTATTGAAACGTATGTTTTTTAAATCAAAAAACTCTATTTTTGTTCTTAAAAAAAAGGTATTCAAATGGCTGCAGTGATTTTTTTTGGCTTTAATTCATTCATTACGCACAAGCGTGGTGTAGAAAACGTAATTCTTAACCAAAGCAAAGCGTTGGAATGCAAAAAATACTATATCTCCTTTGACGAGAAATATCGTAAGTATGAATATGAGAATATAGAGTGCTACTCTATAAAGAACAACATTTTTTTTCCTATTGTTTTAAATGTCCTGGTTATTTATTTAAGTATAATAAATTCAGGGCTACGTATTCATTCTCATAACTATCTCTTCAGTTTAGTATCGCTGTGTAGGATAGATCTCTTTAGTGTTCATGACGGACTTTGCTATCAGTATTGTAAAATTAATAATAGTGTAGGAAAAGTAAAATATTTGATTCTTTTTTTTATAGAGAAATTTGTATATAGAAGAGCCAAAAAAATACATGTTATTTCTGATTTCACGAAAGATAATTGTTTACTTGGTTCTCGAGAATTAAAGAAGGTAATAAAAATATATAATACGGTTCCTTTTGTATTGGAAAAATTGTCTGATGAAAAGCATAAATCTACCGACCTTGGAAATGAAAAACGTAACGTGCTGATAGTAAGGAGTATCGAAGAGCGTGCTTTGTTACCTATGATTTTTGAAGTCGCTACTCAGATGTTAGACTTTGAATTCGTTATCTGTGGTAAAGGCCCGCTTTTAGAGCAGTATAGGAATGATATTGCAGACCGAGATATAAATAATGTATTTTTGCAAGGTTTTGTTGATGACGCTTTATTGGCTCAATATTATATTAACGCAGACATAGTTGTCGTTCCTGCCTTATATGGTGAGGGTTTTGGTCTCCCAGTTATTGAGGGTTATTTGTTTAATAAACCTGTCATAGCTAGCGATGTTTGCGCGTTACCTGAAGTTATTATAGATCCAAATTGGTTGTTCGATAATACCGTGAACGATCTGCTAAACAAGTTGGAATCATTTGTTTTTATCGAGCGAGATAAAAGATTTAAAGAATATTACGTAGAAAATTTTGGTTTTAGTAGTTACCAGAATAAGATGTCGAAACTGTATAAGGAGTTGGATTTTGTATAAACGTATTTTAGTTACTGGTGGTGCCGGTTTTCTTGGTTCTCATTTGTGTGAGACACTTGTGTATGAAGGACACGATGTTCTTTGCGTGGATAATCTTTACACCGGTAGAAAAACTAATATAGCAGATCTTCTTGGTTGTCCTAACTTTGAGTTCAAACGTCATGATATAACATTTCCACTCTATGTAGAGGTCGATGAAATTTACAATTTGGCTTGCCCAGCTAGCCCAGTACATTATCAGTTTGATCCTGTTCAAACGACTAAGACAAGTGTCATAGGCGCTATTAATGTGTTAGGACTAGCCAAACGTTGTAAAGCCAAAGTTTTTCAAGCTTCTACCAGTGAGGTATACGGTGACCCCAAGGTTCATCCGCAGCAAGAATCATACTGGGGAAATGTTAATCCTATTGGTGTAAGAAGTTGTTATGATGAAGGTAAACGTTGTGCTGAGACGTTGTTTTTTGACTATAAGGCGCAACATGATTTGAAAATTAAAGTCGCACGGATTTTTAATACTTTTGGTCCTCGTATGAGGATGGACGATGGTAGAGTCGTTTCGAACTTTATTTGTCAGGCTTTACAAGGAAAAAATATTACGATCTACGGTGATGGTTTACAGACAAGAAGCTTTTGTTATGTAGATGATTTAATCACTGGATTTACTTCACTGATGAAGTCAGAAGATAGTATTACCGGACCTATCAACTTAGGTAATCCGTCAGAGTTCACTATGTTAGAGTTGGCGTCGCAGGTTATCGAATTAACAGGTAGTAAAAGTAAATTAGTTTTCGAAGCTTTACCATCAGACGATCCATCACAGCGCCAGCCTGATATATCTAAGGCTAAAGCTGAATTACAATGGGAACCAAAGGTGAACTTGACAGAAGGTTTAGTTAAAACAATCGAGTATTTTGATGCTGAACTCTCTAGTTAAGATCTATGACGGTTACGGTTTGTTGGGTGCGCTTCGTCTTATTAGAGATGTGCTTATTACTAAATGTCTTTTTTGTGATGCTCGAATTGTTAGGGTTCCTTTTTATATTCGTGGTAAGGCTCATATTAAGCTTGGAAAAAACTTCACAAGCGGTGTTGGTTTAAGATTAGATGCTTTTAGTATTGCTAGTGAACGCAAGCCTAGATTAGTCATAGGTGATAACTGTCAGGTTAACGATTATGTTCACATTGGTTGCGTTCAGAATGTAACGATAGGTAGTGATGTTCTGATTGCCAGCAAGGTGTTTATTTCAGACCATAATCACGGTTTATATGATGACAGTAGCGTCGACGTTTTAGAACTACCGTCAGTTAGGCCACTTTCTTGCTCAGCCGTTACTATAGGTAACCGAGTGTGGATTGGGGAAAATGTTTCCGTATTACCTGGAGTTTCAATAGGTGACAATTCAATAATTGGTGCTGGATCAGTGGTCACCTCTAACATTCCTGATTTTTCGATTGCTGTCGGTGCTCCAGCTCGCGTAGTCAAAAAATTTGACCTAGTAAATAAGAGATGGGAAAAACTTAAATAATGAAAATTGTATTGTCAGGTGTTAACTTGGTTGAAGGGGGCCCGCTTACAGTTTTAAAGGATGCAATCAGCTCTTCAGCTAATTGTGAAGCCATAACGGCTGTTGTATGTTTGGTAAATGATGCTAGTCTATTTGGTGAGCACAAATTGAACCCCAAGGTTAGGTTCATTGAATTTCCTATTGTAAAGCGAAACTGGGCTTTTAGGGTGTTCTTTGAATATTGTTATTGTTATTTTCTTGCAATGAAAATAAAACCAGATTTTTGGTTTTCATTGCATGACTGTACTCCATTTTTACCAAAGCAAGTTACACAATCAGTTTACTGTCACAACCCATCGCCTTTTTATATGCCAAATGTCTTCGACTTCAGGTATGACTTGAAATTTGTACTATTTACAATGTTTTATAGGTTTCTTTACAGGATAAATATTAATGCCAATAAATATGTCGTAGTTCAGCAGTCTTTTGTTCGAGATTTTATAAAGAAGATGTCTCCCGATATGGAAGTGATAGTTTCTCACCCATTAAAAAAACAGCCGAAAGAATATAAATGTAAGTCTAAATCCAAGTCAAATAGTATAGAACTAGTTCATTTTTTCTATCCTGCTCTCGCTAGAACCTTTAAAAACCATATGGTTATTTTGGAGGCTCTTAAAATTATCAAGTCCAAAAGTCCTGAGGTTCTTAGTTCGATTCGAATCACACTAACACTTCAACCAAACGGAAATCGCTTTAATCGTTTTCTTTGCAAAGCTTTTTCAGGTTATGATTGTGTTGATATTGTAGGCCTGCTGTCGAAAGATGAAGTAAACACTATATATGCTGACGCTCATGCATTGCTGTTCCCTTCTAAGCTAGAAACTTGGGGGCTTCCTCTTTCCGAAGCTAAATCGTTTGATTTGCCTTTGATCGTTTCAGACCTTCCGTATGCCAAAGAGACTATCGGTGATTATGACAAAGTGACTTTTTTTGATCCTAATAATCCAAGAGAGTTAGCTAAAATAATTTCAGACTTTGTGGCTGGGAATATCAATTTTGGAGTCAATATATTGAAGTCTGATTCTGAAACTTGTACTTCGTGGGCGCAGTTGTATGATAGGTTATTGAAGAAATGAAGATATTTGTCTTTGTCGTTTCACATGGGCATGATGATTATATTATAAATAATGCAGATCTAGTCACGCTAGCTTGTGAAGATGGGGTTACAGTATGTATCAAAGATAATATACGTAGTCCTGTACTGGAGACGCACTGCTTAAATAATGATCTTGAATATTTTATTACAGATAATAGACTGGGATTTGGGGCCAATAACAACTTTTTGTTTAACAAACTATCTCATTCAGATTTAATATGTGGTAATGATTATATAGTAATTCTCAATCCTGACCTGACAATAGAGGCAAAGCAATTGGTCGATTTTGTTTCAGAGTTATCTAAGAAAGGTAATAGGTTTGCAACTATTAACCTTTACAAGGATAAAGAGCTATCTACCTATGATAATTCAGTGCGACGTTTTCCTTCGCTAATAGATTTTGTGGCTTCTTTTTTGTTTAAAGTGAATAAGACGATTATTGATAAATCGAAAATTGAGGAAGCTACTTCTGTCGATTGGTGTGCAGGATCATTCATGGCTTTACGTGCTGACTTGTATGACCAACTAAATGGTTTTGATGAGAGGTATTATATGTACTGTGAAGACTTGGATCTATGTTTTAGGGCTAAGTATTTATTTGATCAAGGGTTAACTTTTTTTCCTAACTTCACAGCTATTCACTTGGCTCAACATAGTAATAGAAAATTACTCTCGAAACACTTTTTTTGGCATTTAACCAGTGTTGCCAAATTTATTATTCTAAAAATTAGATTAAAAGGTTTACTAAATGTCTAAAACAGCATTAATTACTGGAGTTACAGGCCAGGATGGTTCATATCTCGCAGAGTTTCTGTTAGAGAAGGGCTACAAAGTACACGGGATAAAACGCCGTTCATCATCCTTCAATACAGAGCGAGTTGATCATATATACCAGGATCCACACGAAACTGATCCCAAATTTTATCTTCATTATGGCGATTTAACGGATACATCTAATTTGACTCGTATTCTGCAAGAAGTACGACCGGACGAGGTGTATAATTTGGGAGCGCAATCTCACGTAGCCGTGTCATTTGAGTCACCAGAGTACACCGCTGACGTAGATGCCATCGGTACACTTCGCCTTCTGGAAGCCATTCGCTTCCTTGGCTTAGAGAAGAAGACCCGTTTTTACCAAGCGTCTACGTCAGAGTTGTACGGCTTGGTTCAAGAAATTCCGCAGCGGGAATCTACACCTTTCTACCCTCGCTCGCCTTATGCGGTAGCGAAAATGTATGCCTATTGGATTACCGTCAATTATCGTGAATCTTATGGGATGTATGCTTGTAATGGTATTTTGTTCAACCATGAATCACCGCGTCGTGGCGAAACCTTCGTGACGCGTAAAATCACCCGTGCCATTGCCAATATTGCACAAGGCTTGGAGCCATGTTTGTACTTGGGCAACATGGACGCACTGCGAGACTGGGGTCATGCAAAAGACTATGTTCGTATGCAGTGGATGATGTTACAGCAAGACTGCCCTGAAGACTTCGTTATTGCCACCGGTAAGCAGATTTCTGTTCGCGAATTTGTGCGCATGTCATCGTTAGAAGCAGGTATCGAACTAGAATTTAGCGGTAAAGGAGTTGACGAAATAGCTACCGTGGTTGCGGTGAGTGGTGATAATGCGCCTGGAGTTAAAGTGGGTGATGTGATTGTCCGTGTGGATCAGCGTTATTTTCGTCCAGCTGAAGTGGAAACCTTGTTGGGCGACCCTGCGAACGCGAAAAACAAGTTAGGTTGGGAGCCTGAAATCACTGTTGAAGATATGTGCGCTGAGATGGTCAAAGCTGACTTGGAAAAAGCCAAGCAGCACCGGGTGCTAAAGGAACATGGTTTTGACGTAAACGTCGCCAAAGAAAACACCCCCAATATTAAGATGTCTTAAGGTTGCCGAATGATAGAAAAAAAACGCGTGTTCGTTGCAGGTCATCGTGGCATGGTGGGTTCTGCGATTGTTCGCCAACTCGCTCAGCGCGGTGATATCGAGTTGGTAACCCGCACATCTACTGAGTTAGATCTGACAGACCAAGCTAGTGTAAACGCCTTCTTTGCTGATGCGCATATTGACGAAGTATATCTAGCGGCTGCGAAAGTCGGCGGTATTTTAGCAAACAACACTCAACCGGCTGAGTTTATTTATCAGAATTTGATGATGGAATGCAATGTCATCCATGCCGCGCATCTCGCTGATATACAAAAGTTGTTGTTTCTGGGTTCTTCGTGTATTTACCCCAAGTTTGCTGAGCAGCCGATGCAGGAAAACGTGCTGCTGACCGGGGTATTAGAGCCAACCAATGAGCCCTATGCAGTTGCAAAGATTGCGGGCATTAAACTATGTGAAAGTTACAATCGCCAGTACGGCCGCGACTATCGTTCGGTGATGCCAACTAACTTGTATGGCCCACAAGATAATTTCCACCCGGAAAATAGCCATGTGATCCCTGGGCTTATTCGTCGCTTCCACGAGGCCAAACTGGAAGGTAATTCCGAGGTTGTGGCTTGGGGCAGTGGCAGACCAATGCGAGAGTTCTTGTACGTTGACGACATGGCTGCAGCCTCGGTGCATATAATGGAGCTGAGTAAAGGTATTTACCAGTCAAATACCGATCCGATGTTGGGTCACATCAATGTGGGTACCGGAGTGGACTGTACTATTCGTGAGTTGGTTGAAACTATCGCCAAAGTTGTCGGTTTTGAAGGTGGTATCCGTTTTGATACATCTAAACCAGATGGTACTCCACGCAAACTGTTGAATGTTGATCGCTTGGCGTCACTGGGTTGGACCTACAGTGTGTCGTTGGAAGTCGGTCTTGAAAAAACCTACCGCTGGTTCCTCGATAACCAAGACCAGTTTCGTGCTTAACAGGCATGGACAATGATCAGCCTTATTTCCGATGGATACATCTAAAATGGTTCTGATCTCAACACCGTTATTGACCTATGATTGGGTTACAAAAAGATGAGAGGGTGAAGTGCTGTATAGGAAATGCATCAACCGGTATGCCAAAGGCCCCCGGTTTGTACTTCGTGGACGAGCACTGAAAGACTAACTCGGGATTGATAACCCAATGACCGAAACCCGGTCTCTCCTTGTGTTCCAACATGTTATGATGTTAATGAGTCCAGCAGTCACATGCTGTGCTGGTTTATGAAATTGTGTTCGATTCACCGCTGGGCAATCTTACTAAAGAACAGCATGCTGTCTATCGTTGGTTCAAGGAGGTGGGGCTGTTATATACGTCTGATATACATTGTCATACCCTTTGATATTTGTAGCCCGCTTATTGTGCTTTTGCATCTCCACAGATTTAAAGTGAAAGCTATTAGAGGAGTGAATATGTTAGTTCCTGTTATTATGGCTGGTGGCTCCGGTACCCGACTATGGCCATTAAGTCGCTCACTATACCCTAAACAGTTTTTGCCGCTGGCTGGTAAGAACACTCTGTTACAGTCTACGCTACAGCGGTTAAGTCGTTTAAATATTGCAGAGCCAGTGACAATATGTAATGAAGAGCACCGTTTTATCGTAGCTGAACAGTTACGTAGCCTGGGTAAACTTGGCACGATTGTGCTCGAGCCGCAGGGGCGTAATACTGCACCGGCGATTGCACTGGCAGCGGATATTGCAACAAGCCGCTTATATGGCGATACGAATCGCGAGAATGTAGACCCTTTATTGTTAGTACTGGCTGCAGACCATGTTATTCAGGATGAGGCTACGTTTACAACGGTGGTTGAAAAAGCTATTCCCATGGCCGAAGCCGGTAAGTTAGTAACCTTCGGCATCGTACCGAAATCTGCGCATACTGGCTATGGGTATATCCACCGAGGTGAGGTTTATGGTGAGGGTTTTGCGGTCGACCAATTTGTTGAGAAACCTGACAGTGCCACCGCACAAGGCTATCTGGAGAGCGGAGAATATTACTGGAACAGCGGTATGTTCCTGTTTAAAGCTAGTCGTTATTTGGAAGAGTTGAGTGAGTACGGTCCGCACATTGCAAAGTCGTGCGAAGCAGCACTTCATGGCACAACTAAAGATTTGGATTTTGTCCGTCTGAACCAGGAAGCATTCTTATCTTGTCCCGATGAGTCGATTGATTATGCAGTTATGGAACATACCAACGATGCGGTAGTTATACCACTCGATGCTGGTTGGAACGATATCGGATCTTGGTCGGCATTGTGGGAAGTGAACGAAAAAGATGCGCAGGGCAACTCCACCCGAGGTGATTGTATTTTACACGACACCCGTAATACACTGGTACATGGTGAAGAACGCTTGGTTGCTACCGTAGGTCTGGACGATATTGTAATTGTCGATACCAAAGATGCGGTGATGATAGCTCACAAGGACAAAGTTCAGGAAGTGAAACAAATTGTAGCAATGCTGAAAGACAAGCAGCGAAGCGAGTGGCAATTACATCGTGAAGTAAACCGCCCTTGGGGTAAATACGATTCTATCGATAATGGTAGTCGCTACCAAGTGAAGCGCATTACCGTTAACCCCGGTGCAAAGCTAAGCATGCAGATGCATCACCACCGCGCCGAGCATTGGATTGTTGTATCGGGTACCGCCAGAGTCACTAATGGTGATAAGACATTCCTTGTAACCGAAAATGAATCCACCTACATCCCTGTTGGGGCGGTACACGCATTGGAAAATCCAGGTAAAGTGCCTCTGGAGATGATTGAAGTGCGATCAGGTTCTTACCTAGGTGAAGACGATATTGTTCGCTTTGAAGATCGTTACGGTCGGGTAGAGGGATAGCCAATGACGATACGCATTACTAATCAGGTTATCGCCGGGAGTGGCATCGCTTTTGGTACAAGTGGTGCTCGAGGCTTGGTGGCGCAGTTTACTCCCGACACCTGCGCTGCCTTTGCCCTGGCATTCTTGGATAGCCTTCAAGCGCATTATCGTGTAGGCCAGTTAGCGATCGCTATCGATAATCGTCCCAGCAGTTTGGTGATGGCACAGGCGTGCGCCGCAGCATTACAAGCCCAAGGCATTGAGGTTATCTATTACGGCGTTGTGCCGACTCCTGCGCTGGCTTACCAAGCGATGCAAGATGGAATGCCATGTATTATGGTTACGGGTAGCCATATTCCGTTCGATCGTAACGGCCTGAAATTTTATACTCCGGACGGTGAAATCAGCAAAGCTGACGAGTTGGCTATCGTTTCCGCGCACGTAGCTTTTGCACCGATTACCGAGTTACCAGAACTTCCGGTTAACTTATTGGCTGCCGAAAACTATATCATGCGCTATACCAGCCTGTTCGATCGGCCTTGGTTGACGGGCAAACGCATTGGTATTTACGAGCACTCTAGCGCCGGTCGTGACTTGTATGCGAAACTGTTTGAGCATTTGGGTGCAGAAGTTGTCTCGCTGGGTCGCAGTGATGAGTTTGTACCGATTGACACTGAAGCGGTATCTGAAGAGGACAAGCAACAAGCGCGGGAATGGTCAGCGCAATATAACCTAGACTGCCTGTTCTCGACCGATGGAGATGGTGATCGTCCACTGATTGCTGACGAACACGGTGATTACCTGCGCGGTGATATTCTTGGTCTGCTGACTGCTGATGAGCTAAATATCAACGCACTTGCCGTACCGGTTAGTTGTAATACTGCGATTGAAAGTTGTTCGCGGTTTACTAAGGTAGAACGAACTAGGATTGGTTCCCCTTATGTGATTGCCGCATTTGATGCTCTTGCTCAAGATTACTCAGTAATTGCCGGATTTGAAGCAAACGGTGGTTTTTTGTTAGGTAGTGATGTAATGGTTAACTCTAAGCCTTTAAAAGCGTTGCCAACTCGTGATGCTGTTCTGCCAGCGATAATGTTGCTGGTAGGGGCTGAGTGCTGCGGTATTTCAACCATGGTTGCAGCGCTTCCTGAGCGCTACACTTATTCTGATAGGATCAAGAACTTTTCGACCAAAATCAGCCGAGCGCTTTTAGCGCGGGGAGTTGAAGCCCCTACCGAGCTGTTAGAGAAATTAGGTATTCAGGGTGAAATTACTTATGTGGATCAGACTGATGGGTTGCGTATGATGTTGAGTAATGGTGATATTATACATTTGCGTCCATCAGGTAATGCTCCTGAATTGCGCTGTTATGTTGAATCCAAATGTGCCTCACACGCTTTTGAGCTTGTTCGTCTGGTATTGGCCCAGTTACAAAATATAGAGATATAGACATGAAAATTGCAATCGCAGGGACAGGCTATGTAGGTTTGTCTAATGCCGTATTATTAGCTCAACATAACGAGGTAGTTGCGGTAGACGTTATTCCAGAGAAAGTGTCGTTAATTAATAGTAAGAAATCACCCATTGTGGATGCTGAGATTGAATACTTTTTAGCGAACAAAAAACTTAATCTTAAAGCAACTCTAGATAAGCGGTTGGCTTATTCTAATGCGGACTATGTTATTATTTCTACGCCAACTGATTATGATCCTGAAACCAATTATTTCAATACGAAATCAGTGGAGTCAGTGATTTCCGATGTTCTTGAAATTAACCCCACCACTACCATTGTGATTAAATCAACGGTTCCAGTTGGATACACTGCATCGGTGTGTGAAAAGTTTTCTTGTGACAATATTATTTTTTCCCCTGAGTTCTTACGCGAAGGGCGCGCTTTAATTGATAACCTGAACCCTTCTCGGATAGTTGTTGGTGAACAAAGCGAGAGAGGACGTATCTTTGCAAGATTATTAACTCAAGGAGCAGAAAAGAAAAATATCGATGTTCTTTTCACTGATTCGACAGAAGCCGAAGCGATAAAGTTGTTTGCTAATACTTTTTTAGCGTTGCGTGTATCTTACTTTAATGAATTGGACACTTATGCTGAGGCTCATGGTTTAAATAGTCGACAAATTATTGAAGGAGTTGGCTTAGACCCACGTATCGGTACACACTATAATAACCCTTCTTTTGGTTATGGTGGCTATTGCTTGCCTAAAGATACTAAGCAGTTGCTCGCAAATTATCAAAATGTTCCAAACAACATTATTCGTGCCATTGTTGATGCTAATAGCACACGTAAGGACTTTGTTGCAGAATCGATCATCAAGCGAAATCCAAAGCGAGTTGGTATTTACCGCTTGATAATGAAAGCAGGTTCGGATAATTATCGAGCTTCTTCAATTCAGGGTATCATGAAGCGTATTAAGGCTAAGGGGATTGAGGTTGTAGTATATGAGCCTGTACTACGTGAGGATGAATTCTTCCATTCTGAGGTCGTGCGGGATCTGGGTGAGTTCAAAACATCTTGTGACATAATTGTTGCTAACCGTATGGTTGATGAAATTCGTGATATAGCTGAAAAAGTTTATACGCGAGATCTGTTTGGCTCTGATTAAACACTGGGAATCTAAATGATTTTATTAACAGGTGCCGCTGGCTTTATCGGGAGTGCGGTGGCTCGGCACATTATCGAAAATACTAACAACACTGTGGTCAACGTTGATTTGCTTACTTATGCAGGTAATGTTGATAGCCTTTGCAATATTGCTGACTCTGAACGCTATTATTTTGAGCAAGTGGATATTTGTAATGCGGAAGCTATCCGTTCAGTATTTGAAAAGTACCAACCAAAAGCCGTGATGCACCTTGCTGCTGAGTCTCACGTGGATCGCTCTATTGAGGGCCCGGACGCGTTTATTCATACGAATATCGTAGGCACTTACACACTGCTTGAAGCTGCCCGTGAATATTGGTCTGGATTGGAAGGTGAAGCCAAGGAGCACTTCCGTTTTCACCATATCTCTACAGATGAAGTTTATGGTGACCTGCATGGTACAGACGACCTATTCACTGAAACAACTCCTTACGCACCTAGTTCTCCCTATTCTGCGTCAAAAGCGTCGAGTGATCATTTAGTTCGCGCTTGGCAGCGTACTTACGGTTTGCCTACAATCATCACCAATTGTTCAAATAACTATGGCCCTTATCACTTTCCTGAGAAGCTAATTCCACACATGATTTTGAATGCGTTGGACGGTAAACCATTGCCTGTGTACGGTGATGGCTTGCAGAGTCGTGATTGGCTATACGTCGAAGACCATGCTCGGGCACTCTACAAAGTCGTGACCGAGGGGGAAGTAGGCAAGACCTACAACATCGGTGGTCATAACGAGAAAAAGAATATTGATGTGGTAAAAACAATCTGTTCGCTTCTTGAAGAATTGGCACCAGAAAAACCTGAGGGCGTCCGGCAGTACGAGGACTTGATCACTTACGTGACAGATCGACCCGGTCATGATGTGCGTTATGCTATTGATGCATCAAAAATTGAACGTGAGCTGGGTTGGAAGCCTGAAGAGACTTTCGACTCAGGTATTCGCAAAACTGTACAGTGGTATCTCGACAATAAGTTGTGGTGGCAGCGTGTACTGAGTGGTGAGTATAGATTAGCACGTATTGGAGGGGAATAATGGTTGCTGCAAATACTCAGTACGCTCTCAACCAGAAAGGCTACAAGGGAGTTATTCTTGCAGGCGGCAGTGGTAGTCGATTGCATCCTATTACCCTTGGTACATCCAAGCAATTGTTACCCATTTACGATAAACCGATGATCTTTTATCCATTATCGGTTTTAATGCTGGCAGGCATCAATGATATATTGGTTATCTCAACGCCCGAAGATTTACCAAACTTTCAGCGTATGTTGGGAGATGGTTCTCAGTTTGGTGTTAGTCTTAGTTATGCCGAACAACCCTCACCAGATGGGTTAGCGCAAGCATTTCTAATTGGTGAAGAGTTTATTGGTGGCTCACCTGTTGCCTTGGTATTAGGTGATAACATTTTTTATGGTCAGCACTTCAGTGACAAGCTTGCTAATGCTACAAATAAAGCTTCTGGTGCCACTGTATTTGGTTATCACGTAGCTGATCCTGAGCGCTTTGGCGTCGTTGAGTTTGACAAGCAAGGCAAGGCGCTGGGTATTGAAGAAAAACCTGTCGAACCTAAGTCGTCTTACGCGGTTACAGGGCTCTATTTTTACGACAATGATGTCGTCTCGATTGCCAAGTCAATCATACCTTCGTTGCGCGGGGAGCTTGAAATTACCGATGTAAATAACGTGTATTTGCAGCGTGGCACTCTTGGTGTCGAGTTATTGGGTCGTGGTTTTGCTTGGCTAGATACCGGTACTCATGACTCTCTACTTGAAGCAGGACATTTCGTGCAAACTATCGAGCAAAGGCAAGGCCTGAAAGTGGCTTGTCTTGAAGAAATTGCTTTTGCTAATGGCTGGTTGTCGGTCGAGCAGCTTACGGAGCAAGCAGAAGCATTGAAAAAAACCGGTTACGGTCAATACCTGTTCCAAGTTATTAAGGAAGCACAATAATGCAAGTTATTGATACAATTATCTCAGACGTGAAAATTGTTGAACCTAAGGTATTTGGCGATGAGCGAGGTTTTTTCTTGGAAACATTCCACGCGAAGCGTTATCAAGAGATGTTGAACATTGATTCAGAGTTTGTTCAAGATAACCACTCACGCTCATGCTTTGGTGTGTTGCGTGGATTGCACTTTCAGAAAAGCAACCCCCAAGGCAAACTTGTACGCGTGGTGCGTGGCACAGTGTTTGACGTTGCTGTAGATATTCGTCCTGATTCACCAACTTTTGGGAAGTGGGCGGGCGTGGAATTGTCTGAAGACAATAGGCGCCAGCTCTGGGTGCCTCCTGGCTTGGCGCACGGTTTTGTTGTTCTATCAGATGTTGCTGACTTTGAATATAAATGCACTGACTACTACAAGCCAAGCGATGAAGGTTGCTTGAAGTGGGATGATGCTGAAGTTGGTATTGAATGGCCTATAAGCAGTGTACAATTGTCAGCGAAGGATGAGCAGGGTTTGTCACTGAAGGAGCTATTTCCAAGATGAAGGTTTTGCTAACGGGCGCTAACGGTCAGTTAGGGCGATGCCTGCAAGATCGCGCTGAGCAAGAGAGGGTCACCTTTATTGCTACCGATCGACAAGAGTTGGATATTACCAGCGAAACTGCTGTTGCAGAGTTAGTGCTCAAGGAGCAGCCTCAGCTAATTATTAATGCAGCTGCGTATACAGCGGTCGATAAAGCTGAGTCAGAATACGAGACTGCGTTAGCAGTCAATGCTAACGGGCCTGTGAATCTGGCGAAAGCTGCGGCAGTGGCAGGAATTCCGTTGCTGCATGTTTCAACCGACTATGTTTTCGATGGTAATGGCACCGAACCATACTTGCCAGAGCAACAAACCTCTCCACTTGGTGTATATGGCGAAACCAAGTGGGCGGGTGAGAAGATGGTTCGTCAACAGTTAGACAAGCATGTGATTGTGCGTACTGCTTGGGTGGTCAGCGAATACGGCAATAACTTTGCCAAAACTATACTGCGTTTGGGTAAGGAGCGGGATGAACTGAGCGTGATCGCTGATCAGTATGGGTGTCCGACCTATGCTGGTGACTTGGCTGATGCGTTGTTGGTTGTGGTTAAAGGTATTAGCGCAGGCAGACAAGAGTGGGGTACTTTTCATCACTGCGGTGACCAGCCAACTAGCTGGCATGGTTTTGCTCGCGCTATTCTGGCTGAAGCTAAAACGCAAGGTAAAATAGAGTCAATGCCTAAACTTTATGCGATTAAAACCGAAGATTACCCGCTTCCTGCACCACGTCCAACTTATTCCGTAATGGACTGCAATAGCATGCTATCTATATGGGGGGTTGGTCCTAGTAACTGGCGTAACTCACTAAAAACAATTATTGCTAAACTTTAATCGCTAATAGCACTGGTTCTTAGTGGAAGACTACTAACTAAGAACACCTCCATCTGGCGATTTCAGATTGCTGACAAAGGTCTCGCTATCTAGCTGAATCTTTGATCTAATCGGAGTATTGGAATTTGGATGCTTCTAATATTTGGTAAGCGGTTAATTAACCGCTTACAAGCAAACGTGGAAATGCAAAATCAGCTGTTGCAGCGCTCGAAGATGCATTACTGACTCGCTATAGCCTCATAGGCAAAGCGACTCTAGGTTTGCAACTACGTAGTGATAATGGCTTAGATCTTTACCTCGCGTTTATATACCGCACTGGCCAGGCAACACGGGTTAATGCAGGCGTTTATTCAACCTCATACACCTCAGCAAAATGGCATGGTTGAGCGGCTAATCAGAACTATCAAAGAGCAATGAGGCCAGAACAGTGATCGACAAGTGGCTTGAGTTCTACAATACAGAACGACCACACCAAGCTCTAAATATGAAAACGCCAGCGAAGGCGTATGTGTCGAAAACCATGAGAAGTTTAAACGACGCTTTATTTAATTCTAAGGTGGTAAGTTATCTTGGTGTAAAGTTAGCATAAAACGTCATTGCTCTGATGCGTTTTTGTGTCTTCACCGAAAAGTCCCGATAGATAAGACTTGCAGTTATGTTCTCGCTTTGAGCATAAAAGAGCCCAAACTCTTTGAGCGCTAATAACTAATCAAACACCTTTTCAGGCAAACCGCGCCAGCGACGCAGCCACGTGGTGATGCGCCAAACATAGCTTAGAGCAACTGAGTAGGCTAAAAAGCAAACGATAAACAACCCAAACATAATTGATTCGCGTATCTCAACAGTTTCTCCATAAATACCAAATGCCGCAAATAGACTTGCAATAGTGCAGATGATAAGCAGCGTTTGTCTTGAACTAAAACCGATGCGTTGGAAGATATGGTGCAGGTGTTCTCTGTCGGGTTTAAAAGGTGAGTTACCACGACGAACTCGACGGTACATGATGGCAGCCATGTCCATCAGAGGAATAGCGATCAGCCATAATGCAGTGACCGGGCGAATCAGTATATCGGTTGTTGGCTGGCTTGCGCCAAGCAGCATCCAAATCACGGTAAAACCAATCATCATGCTGCCAGCATCGCCCATAAAAACTCGTCGCTCGCGCCCAAATAACCCAAGGTTCATTAAAATGTAGGGAATGGTGGCGGCAATGAACACAGCGCAGAGATAAGCAAGCCCATGCTGGCTATCGATTTTCAATAAGTAAGCGAGCGCGCCAAAGGTGACAATCGCAAGGCCACCAAGTAACCCATCAATCCCATCCACCATGTTAAAAGCGTTTATCGCACCAATCACCGCAAGCACTGTGAATATTGGGCTTAACACACCAAAGCTCATTTCCCCGAACCCCAAAATATTGCCAATGTTCTCTAGTTGAATGTCCGCAAAGGTGATCATCAAAATCGATACGGCCGCTTGCATGAAAAGACGCAGTTTAAAGCTAATATCAAACCGGTCATCTGCCGCGCCAAGGACGATTAAGCTTGCCGTGCATCCCAAGAACAAATAGCTATGCTCGATTGTGTTGGGTGAAGTGGTGAGAAATTCACCTATGGAGAGAAAGATTGAAATCCCTCCCACTAGTGGTATTGCGCCTACATGAAGCTTCCGAGCATTAGGTTTATCAACCAGCCCAACTGATTTAGCGACTTTTCGCATTAAAAATAAACAACAAAAAGAGAAAAAACTGACGAAAATGAGTTCTAAAACCATGATAAATCCTGGGGTTTTTATTATATCCATGAGCTGTTGCGATTATTTTTAGTGTAATTACTTATTGTTAGATTTCTGCTCTCGCTGGATTTTAAATCAAAAAAACTTGAACTAACACAAATAAATACAAATGTTTTTTGATTTAACCCGTAAAATTACTTAATTGCATTAATGAGAGGTTGGTTCCGGAATTCGATGAATCTTGCTTTAAAAATGTTCGAGTATCTTTCGTTTTTAGCAATAAATTGATTCGAAAGTGATTGTAAATGACTAATGAGAGTGACGTCCTTTATATATAAACTAGACAACATAACTAGCAGATAATTATTACTAATTCATTAGTGCGATTAGTGATGGATTGTTTATTTGTTGCATTTTTTTACATCCTTCTGGTTTCATCAATGTGCTTAATGCTAGGTTGATGAATAAGCATTGCGCTTTTTATCTAGCGAAAATAGGCTAAATTGCTTATAGGTTAGGGAACTTTTTAAAGGATTTGATATGAAGATCGCCATTGCTGGAACTGGCTATGTGGGCCTGTCCAATGCGCTGCTGCTTGCACAGAATAACGAAGTCGTTGCTGTTGATATTATTGCCGATAAAGTCGACATGCTAAATCGCAAAGAGTCACCAATTGTTGATACCGAAATTGAGCATTTTTTTGCCACTAAAGAGCTCAATTTTCGCGCCACGCTTGATAAAACATCCGCCTATCAAAATGCCGATATTGTGATTATTGCGACGCCAACGGATTACGACCCTGAAACCAACTATTTCAACACGGCCAGCGTTGAATCTGTGATTCGTGATGTAACGGCGTTAAACCCAAATGCGGTAATGGTGATTAAATCGACAGTGCCAGTTGGCTTTACCGCGCGTATTAAACAAGAGCTCGGCTGCGAGAATTTGATGTTCTCACCTGAGTTTTTACGTGAAGGTAAAGCGCTTTACGATAACTTGCACCCATCACGGATTATTGTGGGGGAGCGTAGCGAAAGAGCGAAAACCTTTGCTAATTTGTTGCTTGAGGGCGCGCTAAAAAAAGAGGTCGAGGTCCTTTTTACGGACTCAACAGAAGCCGAAGCGGTTAAGCTTTTTTCTAACACCTATCTCGCGCTGCGTGTGGCGTATTTTAACGAGCTAGATACCTACGCTGAAGTGCACGGCCTTGATGCACGTCAAATCATACAAGGCGTCGGTTTAGACCCTCGTATTGGCAGTCATTACAACAACCCGTCGTTTGGTTATGGCGGCTACTGCTTGCCAAAAGATATTAAGCAGCTGCGCGCCAATTACGCTGATGTGCCAAATAACCTGATTCAAGCGATTGTCGATGCCAACACCACGCGTAAAGACTTTGTTGCCGATTCAATCGTGAAACGTAGCCCTAAGCGAGTCGGTATTTATCGACTTATTATGAAAGCCGGCTCGGATAACTTCCGCGCTTCGAGCATTCAGGGGGTGATGAAGCGCATTAAAGCTAAAGGCATTGAAGTGGTGGTGTATGAACCAGCACTTGCTGATGATTTCTTTTTTAACTCCGCAGTTGTGCGTGATTTAAATGAGTTTAAATCCAGCTGTGATGTGATAGTTTCCAACCGTATGGTGGAAGAGCTGAGCGATGTCGCAGAGAAGGTGTACACCCGCGATTTGTTTGGTAGCGATTAACATCAATAAGGGCAGAGGCGAATAGTACGCTTTCTGCCCTTCCTATTTAGGCTTTCAGTTCTCTATCTTCAGCTAATGATATTCGTTACATCTTTGCGTTTGAGTCTATGCGCAAATGCTCGCTGAGTATCGGGCTCTCCATGAATTAAGTGAATCGCTTTGGGTGGTGGGGTGATGCCATCAATAAAACGCTCTAAATCGTGCTTGTCAGCGTGAGCCGAATAGCCCGACATCGTATGGATTTGTGCGTTAACCTCATACCATTTGCCGTCAATTTCGACGCCTCTTGGTATGGTTTGATGTTTGGCAGTATCGCCGCGGAGCGCATTTAGTCTTTGCAGCGCATCGCCCAGTGTGCCACGGGCTTGGTACCCAGCAAACAAAATGTCGTTACGCGAGTCGCTCAGCAGCGCTTTGAGATAATTGACCACCCGGCCTCCTTCACACATGCCCGATGCGGCAATCACAATCGCACTTTCATTACTGTTTGCTAGTCGGTTAACCAGCGCCAAGTGGTCGCGGTGATGTTCAATTTGAATGCATTGGTCAAAGGCAAGCGGGTGACGCTGCTGTTTCAGTTTGGTTTTGGCTTCTCGCCCCCAAAGGGCTTTGAACTCACGATAAGTTTGGGTGACTTGGCTCGCCATCGGTGAGTCTAAAATGATGGGCAGTGACGCCGATAATTGCCGCTCATGCAGCAGCTGCTCAATATCAAACAATAGCTCTTGCGTGCGACCAACGCTAAAGGCGGGGATCACAATCACGCCACCATCGTTTAATGCATGATCGCAAATGGCGCCAAGGCGCTGTTTGCGCATGGCAATGTTTTCATGCGCTCGGTTGCTATAGGTTGATTCAATAAACAGATAATCGGCGCGTTCAGGAGGCAGTGGGTCGGGTAATAGGGGCGTTTGGCTTGGGCCTAAATCGCCTGAAAACACCACCACTTCGTTATTCTCTAACTGGCACTCAATATAGGCTGAACCCAAAATGTGCCCCGCAGGCTGAAAACGGATCTGGCACAGCGTGGAGCCATCAGATTTTTCTGGGCTTATTTGAATTGGTATCCACTGTTGGTAATCACACCCAACGAGGCGCGTTTTGATAAAAGCAAGTAACTGCTCACGTTGATGCTTAGATAGACCCGTTTGCAGTTTTAGGCCATCGGCGAGCATTAGAGGGGCGAGCGCCGCAGTTGCGTGAGAGCAGTAAATTGGCCCGTCAAAGCCTGCGGCGATGAGCCAAGGCAGGCGACCAATATGGTCGATATGGCTGTGAGTTAGCACAAGCGCTTTGATGTTCTCAATCGAAAAATCAATCGCAAGGCCATTGGAGCGTGCCAGATCGCGACCTTGAAACAGACCACAATCAATCAAAATGCTGCCGCGAGTTAAACGCAATTCATGACACGAGCCGGTGACCGTGGTTTTGCCGCCATGGTGAATGACACTGGTTTCTGAATTGAGTTGGATCATTACGCCGTTCCACACTGGTTGTTGGGACTGGTATATTAACTTTGTGAAACGTCCTCGCTGAAAAAGAGTCAAGACTTTGCGAAGTATTGCGTGAATAGTCATACTTATTCCAGTCTAAATCAGTCTAGTTAGGCTTAACCCCTCTCTAATACCCTTTCTTCTGCTTATCTCTTGCTCTAAAATTAATGCAATCAGTTTCACATTAGGTCTGTGGTATACCCACTGGCACAACAAGGATGAATCAATGAAAGTCTTAGTGACAGGCGGCACCGGTTACATCGGTAGCCATACCTGTATTCAAATGATTGCTTCTGGGGTTACTCCGGTGATCCTCGATAATTTATACAACAGCAAAGCCTTGGTGCTGGATCGCATCGAGGAGGTCACGGGTACTCGGCCTGAGTTCTATCAAGGTGATATTCGTGATAGCGCAATATTAGAGACGATTTTTGCGCAGCATCGCATTGATGCGGTGATCCACTTTGCCGGCTTAAAAGCGGTGGGTGAATCAGTCGAAAAGCCGCTGATGTATTATGAGAATAATGTCGCGGGCACACTGAATTTGGTACAGGCGATGGAGCGCGCGGGCGTTACTCGGCTTATTTTTAGCTCATCTGCTACCGTGTATGGCGACCCTGCATCGGTGCCGATTCGTGAGAATTTCCCAACCTCAGCCACCAATCCTTATGGCCGTAGCAAATTGATGGTCGAAGAGTGCCTTAGCGATTTTCATAAAGCCAACCCCGAGTGGAGCATTACGCTGCTGCGCTATTTTAATCCTGTCGGCGCACACAAATCTGGGCGCTTGGGTGAAGATCCTCAAGGGATCCCTAACAACTTATTGCCGTTTGTCGCGCAAGTGGCAGTCGGGCGACGTGAGAAGCTTGGCGTGTTCGGTAATGACTACCCCACGCCCGATGGTACAGGGGTGCGAGATTATATCCATGTGGTCGATTTGGCAGACGGTCATTTAGCGGCGCTAAATAAAGTAAGCCAAAAGGCTGGGCTGCATATTTTTAACCTTGGAACTGGGCATGGAAATAGCGTGCTTGAAATGGTGGCTGCGTTTGAACAGGCTGCTCAAAAGCCAATTCCTTATCAAATTTTGCCTCGCCGCCCTGGGGATATCGCTGAATGTTGGGCTGACCCAAGCTACGCAGAGCAGCAATTGGGCTGGAAAGCGCAGCGCTCACTGCAAGAAATGGTGGAAGATACTTGGCGCTGGCAGGAAATGAACCCTCAAGGGTATCAAGATTAACCCGTGAGATGTTGCCGTGTCATCTTATGCGGTAATAATGGCATAGATATCTTAGACATAAAAAAACCGGCCATTGGCCGGTTTGAGCAATTTGATAGCGTTTAAACTTACGCTTTTGCAGCTGCTGCCGCTTTTGCGATAGCCGCAAAGCCTTTTGCGTCAAGCGATGCACCGCCAACGAGAGCGCCGTCGATGTCTGGTTGAGAGAAGTACGCTTCTGCGTTCTCAGGCTTAACAGAACCACCGTATTGAATGATAACTTGCGCTGCAACGGCTTCGTCTTTTGCCGCAATTAGAGCGCGGATAGACGCGTGAATACGCTGTGCATCTTCAGCTGTTGCTGCTTTACCTGTGCCGATTGCCCAGATTGGTTCGTAAGCGATGATTGCACCGTTTAGCGCTTCAACACCGTAAGTGTCGATAACTGCGTTGATTTGACGCGCGCATACTGCTTCAGTTTCGCCCGCTTCATTTTGCGCTTCAGATTCACCGATACAGAATACTGGCGTTAGGCCATTTTCTTTTAGGAAGTTGAATTTCTCTGCGATGAAAGCATCAGATTCGTTGTGGTATTCACGACGCTCTGAGTGGCCGATGATGATGTGCGTTGCACCAAAATCTTTCAGCATTTCTGGAGACATGTCGCCAGTGTATGCGCCGCTGTTGTGTAGGTCGGTGTTTTGCGCACCTAGAATGATTTTATTACCGCCTTCAGCGATTAGACGCTCAGCAAGATCAAGGTAAAGGGCTGGTGGCGCTACTGCCACATCAACGCCTTCAACACCTTCAAGTTCAGTATTAAGACCGTTTAGCAGTTCAGTAACCATGGCTTTGCTGCCGTTAAGTTTCCAGTTACCCATCACTACAGGACGACGCATAGGAATATCTCCGTTTCTATAAATGTGAATATACCCGTCGACCTTAATGCGGTAGCGTCAAGGTGCTTGGGTATATGAATAAAATCTGCGTAGAAATATAACAGATATCGACGGTCAGATCATGATTGTTGTCATCTCTTATGGGGTTTGATTGGGTATAAGTAAGAGTTCTGCTTTAATAAGGAGCCAACATCAAAGGAGACGATGTGTTATGCCCAATTTAGTCTTGGAGTATTCAAATTCAGCGGAAGAACGTGTCAGTATGCCAGCACTATTGGCCGATTTGCATCATGTGATGTTGCAATCGGGCCTATTTGAGGCGTCCTCGGTAAAATCACGGACCTTGCGCGGCCATCAGTGGCTAATTGGCGAAGAGGGAGATAGTGTGGATTTTATTCATGTGACCGTTGAATTGCTCGTGGGCCGCAGCGATGAGCAAAAAAGCGAGCTTGCGGATGCTCTCATCACCACCTTGAGTCACAGCGCCAGTCACATACGCACATTAACGGTCAATCTGCGTGATATGGAGCCGTGTGGGTTTCGCAAGGTGATTAATCTTTAATCTTTTGCGCTTCAACCCAGTAGGCACAGCGGCGCTGCCCAGCAATGATGTGCTCACGCCGAGTCACTTGTGCTTCTGTGGCAAGTAAGCGTTGAAACAGGGTTAATTCGGTTTGACACAACGCCGGGCTATGAATGGCGGCTTTGCAAATGGGGCAGTGGTTCTCAATCAGCAGATAACCGTCGTCAAAGGTTTCCAGTTGCGCCATGTAGCCTTCGCGCTCTCGAAGCGAGACCAGTATTTGAAGTTTGCCGAGTAAAGAAGATGCATGAGATAACGCGTCATGATACTGCTCGAACAAGCGCGTTTCACGAGCGCGCTGAATATCCGCTAAACCTTGGGCGCCGTATAGTGACTCTACTGCATCGATAAGTTGTACCGTCAGTTCACCGTGGCGATCTGAAAATTGTGCATGCCCCTTGGCAGTGAGTGACCAGTGGCGAGTGGGGCGGCCAACTTTGGCGCGCACATCGTCAAAAGAGAGTAACCCCGACTCCTCCAGTCCTTGCAAATGTTGACGTGCGCCCATGGTCGTCATGCCAAGCTCGTCTGCCAATTGCTTTGCTGTCATCACACCACAGCGTTTGATGGTTTGCATAATTTTGTCGCTGGTTTTCATAAATCCCCACCTTCGATGCTGGCGATATTATGCGCGATAGATGGGGTTAGGGGAAGAACGAGCAAAATCGTCGTTTCAAGTTGAGATCATCGCCTTGCTGCTTATACCCGTCCTACTTGGCGTTGCAGCGGTGTTGGCTAGCTCTCACAAACCTCATCACATAGTTCGTCTATGTTCACGAAGTGCTCAGAGGCTTTGCTCGTTTGCCGCCTACCTGCAATTCCAAGTTGTTTGGGTATATCCACTCACTTAGCGACTTGCTTACTTCGGCTCGGGGCCGTAACGGTTGTCACCAATAGTGCCACGCAAAAGACCACACTCAATAAAAATCCATAAACCGCAGACCAACGCAATAATTGAACCGCCCATTTCTGGCATGTTCATCACCGTCTCGTCTTGCATGGTGCCTGGGAGTGCGATCGGGGTCATCATGCGCCCCGCAATGAGCGGCGCGCTGAGTAATAACCAGTAAGCCGATTTACCTCTGTCATGCCAGCGTTTGCAGGTGATGGCTAAATCTGGCCACAGCAGTATCAACAGTAAAATCGGCAGCAGCACATTGACCGCGCCTGGCGCCAGTGTGTGGATGATGAATGCGCAACTTGGCACAAGGATGTAATACGCCAAATTCCAGAGCCAAAAGGTTTGGCGGTGAATTCGTCCGTGAAATGAAAACAGTAACGGTCCAAGTGGCATAGGGCATCCTCTGCAAGAATCTATAACATTGAGTATGTTAACGATGTGGCAAAAAGCAAATGCGTCTATATACCCAAGTAACCTCAAGATGCATGGTTCAGCGAGAATGACTTGGTTCATCAGTGAGGCGAGGATTTGAAGATTGAGTGGCTCTCAATCGAAAATCGTCAACAAAGATGATGAGCCAAGACAGCTCGCCCTTTGGGAGCCGATCACTGAACCGATAGCGGCGTTAAACAACTTGAAAATAGACTCGCTATTTCGCTGCGTTGTTTGCCTTGCTCTCAGCTCAGTGAGCCGGCTCTGAATTCAGCATCTTGAGGTCACTTGGGTATACCCGTCCCACTTGACGTTGCAGCGCCTTTCTTTGAAAAATTAAGGGGCCGGCTCTCACAAACCTCATCACATCATTTGTCGATGTTCACAAAGTGCTCGAAGGCTTTGTTCGTTCGCCGCCTATCTGCATCTCTAAGCTATTTGGCTGCATTTCCAAGGTGTTTGGGTATATCGTGAAGTCAGTTTCTCACTTTTTGGAATCTTTAAAGGTCTTTCCCTACTGAGCGTTTGCGTGATTACGCTTATTAAAGGAAATGGCGCATCTTTGGTTACTTGCACTAAGCTTAATAGTGCGGTTGCAGTCGGCATGGAGCGTCTGATTGATTCAATTGTTATGCGGCGTGATAAGCGCGCTGCCTTATACAATTGACCGCGCGCAGAGGACTCAATAATGACCACGTCCAGTTCACCATTAAAGGTGCCGAAATTTGATGAATTGATGGCACTGGCAAAAAACGACCCATCGGAATTTGACCGCTTAAAGCAGTCATTGTGCGATCAGGTGATATCTGCAGCTTCCGGCGACATGCAGCCACGGCTTCGCGCTCAGCAAAGTCACATTGACCGTGTGGTAGCTCGCTGCAAAAATCCGATTCACACCAATGTGGTATTAATGAATGAGCTGCAAAAACAGGTCATGAAGTTTCGCGAGGTGCTCAGCAACCCAAGCGCAACGGTTCAAGCAGAACAAGAAACGTTAGATAACGTGGTCGCATTTCGGCGCAACGCAGAAGCAGAAGAGGACAAGGGTACCAAGGACGAAAAATAAGATGAGAGGGACTGAGTTTAGTCCCTCAATGTTTATTTCTCTTTTATGAGATAACGTCTTTTACAGGATCACCGCTTTTATAGGATCACAGCTTTGACTTCGTCATCTTTGCGCTCAAGGTAGTGAATCGAGCGTACGCGACGGATGGTGCGGCAGCGGCCGCGGATGAGCAGCGTTTCTGTGGTAGCGATATTGCCCTTACGCGTAATACCATCAAGAAGATCGCCTTTGGTAATGCCGGTTGCAGAGAACACCACGTTATCGCTGCGCGCCATGTCACCCAGTTTTAATACCACGCCTGCGGTAACGCCCATCTCTTCACAGCGTTTCAGCTCTGCAGTACCATAAATACGATTTTCTTCGGTATCGCCTTTTACTTCGTGGCGTGGCAGCAAGCGGCCTTGCATGTCGCCGTCAAGCGCGCGGATCACCGCAGCAGAGACAACCCCTTCAGGCGCGCCACCAATGCAGTACATCACATCCACTTCGCTGTCTGGCATACAGGTTAAAATCGACGCTGCAACATCGCCATCGGGCACGGCGTAGACGCGCACGCCCATTTGCTGCATTTCAGCGATGATGGCATCGTGGCGCGGTTTGGCGAGTGTTATTACAACCAGAGTATCGAGAGATTTTTCTAGCGCATTTGCGATGTTAACCAAGTTCTCTTTGAGAGGCTTATTGAGGTCAATCACGCCTTTCGCTTGTGGCCCTACAACCAATTTCTCCATGTACATATCAGGGGCTTTTAAAAAGCTGCCTTTTTCACCCGCAGCCAACACCGCCAGTGCATTGGATTGTCCCATTGCGGTCATTCGCGTGCCTTCGATTGGGTCGACAGCAATATCAACACTATCGCCGCCACAGCCAACTTGCTCGCCGATGTAGAGCATTGGCGCATCATCAATTTCGCCTTCACCAATGACAATCTCGCCACTGATTTCCGTTTTATTTAGCAAGGTGCGCATCACTTCAACCGCTGCGCCATCGGCGGCATTTTTATCGCCACGGCCAAGCCATTTGTAACCGGCGAGCGCCGCGCCTTCGGTAACTCGTGAAAAAGCCATTGCTAGATCGCGTTTCATGGGATCTCCCGTTTGGATCTGTATATTAGAGTGGTGTTGAGCGATGATGCTCTTAATTTGCGCGGATTCTATCACAGCTCAGACAAACGTTTGCTAATTTGCATCAAAGAGCGTGAGGATAATTTGGTCGTGCTATTTTTAACGCTATGAGTCGTTTTGCATCATGATGCAGCGCAACGATTGTTATTTTTTGGTTAGATATGGTTGCTTTTTCATCAATTAATGACTGAGATTGAATATAGTGGGTGTTTCTCTTGGCATGGCTAAGTAGAATGGAATCAAAATAGAGAGCGCGATGGTTGCTCTGTCGAGTCGAATAGAAGGTAGGCCGAGATGTCTTTTGAAGTACTAGAAAAATTAGAAGCCAAGATCCAAACAGCAGTAGACACAATTGCACTATTGCAAATGGAAGTGGAAGAGTTAAAAGAAGATAAAGCGCGTTTGCAAACCGAAGCAAACGAAATGCGTCAAGCGCGTGAAGAGCTTGAGCAAAAAGCGCAAGTGGCGCAGCAAGAGCATGTGCAGTGGCAAGAGCGTATTCGCGCCTTGATTGGTAAGATGGACGAAGTGGAATAACGCTACGTTATCCTCTTATTCACTGGCTTCGATATTGATTGATGCAATTGAAAACACCCGCCTTGGCGGGTGTTTTTGTTGTAGAGCGAGTTAACACGCAGAATTAGTGACGAACTTCTTCTTCCAATTCGTCTTCCAGCAATTCTTCGAGCTCTTCTTCGGCTTCTAAGTCCAGCTCGAGTGGCTCTTGGGATAAAATTACGCCGGTGGTGTCAGCGTAAAGGTAATCTTCGGGTAAAAACGTCACGCCACCAAAGTTGACGGCAACATCAACTTCACCAATGCTCTGAGCTGCCGCGCCGACAGGAATGGATGCCAATGCTTGAATGCCGAGATTCATATCTTCTAAATCGTCCACCTCGCGCACGCAGCCATAAACGACGATACCTTCCCATTCGTTCTCTTCAGCGAGTGAGGCAATTTCAGAATCGACCAAGGCTTTGCGTAACGAGCCACCACCGTCAATCAGCAATACGCGACCGACGCCATCTTGCTCTAACGTTTCACGGATAAGGCCGTTATCTTCAAAACACTTAATGGTGGTGATTTGACCGGCAAAAGAGGCGCGTCCACCGAAGTTGCTGAACATCGGCTCGACCACATCCACTTGTTCTAGGTAGATATCACATAGGGCTGAAGTGTTGTATTCCATAACATACCTTTTGCTTTAAATGATGTGCTTTAAATAGTGGCGTTACCCGTCACACTGAACTTGCAGATCCACTGTCTGCAATCCCAATCATATTGGGTACAAAAACAATGCGTTGAAATAAGGGCAGACCTTATTTTATACCGCATCGCAATCATTTGAGTATATCGACGCATTAAGTCATTGCAATGAGATTCTTATTTAACCTAGCAGAGTTTGAGCTATCACAACTGTCGCAAAGATAAGGTTATTGATAAGGGCCACTTTAACCACTTGTGGCATCAAAGGTGCAATGGCGTTGGGCGTTTGGCTCTGCCAGACCGCGCGCGCGTGTTTGATGAGCGCAACGAGGCCGAGCAGCATTAAACTTGCCAGCCCAAACGCGGCGTGGTTTAAGCCAAGATACGCAACAAAGGCCAGCCAGCCAGTCAATAAAACCGCTAAGTGATACTGTTTCGCGCGAGCAAAGCCTAAGCGCACCGCAAGGGTGCGTTTACCACAGGCCGCGTCATTTTCGATGTCACGCATATTGTTGACATTAAGTACCGCGACGGCCAGTAGACCACAGCCAATAGCGGGCAAAAGCAGTAAAGGTAGCGCGTTAAAATGAACACCTTGATGACCTGTCTGATGACTCAAAGCAGCATCAAGCGCTGGGTTTAATATCGATGTGTGGCTTTCAGTGTGCAAAAAGTAGGTGCCGCATACGCCCAAAAGACCAAAGAAAATGAACACTGAGATATCGCCAAGGCCAAAGTAGCCATAGGGTTTATTGCCTACGGTATAAGCAATCGCGGCGATTATCGCCAGCGCGCCAAAGCCGATAAACAGTGCAATGGTCTGCCAAGAGTGAATGGCGTGCAGCACCAGCCAAAGGCCACATACTATGGTCAGCAATATATTGAGTGCAATTGCGGTGCGCATGGCTTGGGCTGTGATAGCGCCCGATTGCAGCGCGCGAGTGGGGCCAAGGCGCGCTTGGTTATCCGTCCCCTTAACCGCATCGCCATAATCGTTAGCAAGGTTAGATAAAATTTGCAGCAAAGTGGCCGTCGCAATGGCTAAGAGCGCGGTAGACCAAGAAAAGGTGCCGTGAGCAAACGCCAGAGCACTGCCAGTCATGATAGAAACGAGTGCCAGTGGCAAGGTTTTTGGCCGCGCAGCGTCAATCCAAACTTGTAACGAGGAGTTCATAGAAGGTGTTGTTTAATTAAGGGATCTTTAGGTCAACAGACCCTAGTATATACTCTTTCCCTGTGAAGTTGCAGCGTTGTTGGTAGGCAAAAGAATTAAGGCTTGCAAACAAAAAAGAGCAACCGGTGGCGGAACCATGGCTGCTCTTTTACATCAATGTGTTCTTTAATGGCTTGGCACACCGTCCTTTTATGTGCCGCCTTTATACCCAAACAACGTTAAGTAGGACGGGTATAGCGTATTAAAGAATGAAGCGGCTTAGAT
This sequence comes from Vibrio agarilyticus, assembly GCF_012641465.1. Taxonomy (GTDB): domain Bacteria; phylum Pseudomonadota; class Gammaproteobacteria; order Enterobacterales; family Vibrionaceae; genus Vibrio; species Vibrio agarilyticus. Next base: position 54,298 of record NZ_JABAIK010000010.1, on the reverse strand, counting down.
CTTCATCGGCGACGAAGCTGCCAAGGCGCGCTTTCACGTACTCAGCATCAATCACAAAGGTTTCACCGGCTTTTTCCGTCGCATCAAATGAGATCTCATCCATCAATCGTTCCATAACGGTATGAAGACGGCGAGCACCAATGTTTTCCGTGGTTTCATTCACTGTCCATGCCGCTTCCGCAATTTGATGAATGCCATCTTCGCTAAATGTGACGGTGACATTTTCCGTTTGCATTAGCGCGCTGTACTGTTCGGTCAAAGACGCTTTTGGCTCGGTCAAAATGCGTTTGAAATCATGGCTGGAAAGCGCTTCAAGCTCAACGCGAATTGGCAAGCGACCTTGTAATTCTGGGATCAAATCAGACGGTTTGGCCACTTGGAAAGCGCCAGAGGCAATAAACAGAATGTGGTCAGTTTTGACCATGCCATGTTTGGTTGACACTGTGCTGCCTTCAATCAGTGGCAGCAAATCGCGTTGTACCCCTTCTCGAGACACATCTGGGCCTGAACTTTCACCGCGCTTACAAATCTTATCAATCTCATCAATGAAGACGATGCCGTGGTTTTCCACGTTGTAAATGGCTTGCTCTTTAAGCTCTTCTTGATTAACCAGCTTGGCAGCTTCTTCTTCCACCACCGCTTTGAGCGCTTCTTTGATTTTCATCTTGCGCTTTTTCGAGGTATTACCTGCCAGACTTTGGAACATGCCTTGAAGCTGATTGGTCATCTCTTCCATGCCAGGAGGCGCCATGATCTCTACGCCCATTTGCGGCGCAGCAACATCGATTTCAATCTCTTTGTCGTCCAATTGACCTTCACGTAATTTTTTACGGAAGATTTGGCGCGTGTTGGACTGTTCGTTGTTGGCTTCGTTTTGACCCCATGCGTCGCGAGCCGGAGGCAAAAGGGCATCCAAAATACGTTCTTCTGCTTGCTCTTGAGCGCGAAAGCGCACTTTGTCCATCGCTTGCTGGTGGGTCAATTTCACGGCAACGTCGGTCAAATCGCGAATGATGGTTTCGACCTCTTTGCCGACATAACCCACTTCGGTAAATTTGGTGGCTTCAACTTTAATGAAAGGCGCGTTAGCCAATTTGGCCAAACGACGCGCAATCTCAGTTTTGCCGACCCCAGTTGGGCCGATCATTAAAATGTTTTTCGGCGTGACTTCGGCGCGTAAGCTTTCATCAAGCTGCATGCGACGCCAGCGATTGCGCAGGGCAATCGCCACAGAGCGTTTGGCGTTGTCTTGGCCGATGATATGGCGATTTAATTCATGAACAATTTCACGAGGTGTCATTTCAGACATACAATTTCCTTTCCAGTCGGCACAATTAAGCGTCGCTTAATGCGAGTGCATCAGCGCCATTTTCGCTATCAAGCTCTTCAATGGTGTGATGATGGTTGGTGAATACGCAGATGTCACCTGCAATGTTTAGGGCTTTTTCGGCAATTGTGCGCGCGTCTAACTCGGTATTTTCAAGTAACGCAGTTGCTGCAGCTTGCGCGTAGGTGCCACCAGAGCCGATGGCGATTAAGTCATGCTCTGGCTGAATCACATCACCGTTACCAGTAATGATCAGTGAGGCGGTTTCATCTGCCACTGCCAATAAAGCTTCTAGCTTACGCAGCGCGCGGTCACTGCGCCAATCTTTCGCCAGTTCAACGGCGGCGCGTGTTAAATGGCCTTGGTGCATCTGCAATTTACTTTCAAAACGCTCAAACAGCGTGAATGCATCAGCCGTGCCGCCAGCAAACCCGGCCAGTACTTTATTATTGTAGAGGCGACGAACTTTGCGGGCGTTGCCTTTCATTACGGTGTTGCCCAGTGATACTTGCCCATCACCGGCGATCACCACTTTATTATTACGACGAACAGAAACAATGGTAGTCACAAGTCAGCCCCTTGGTTGGTTGTTCTTTTTGATTATCGTACCACTTGCAGTTATCGCCTTATGGCAGTATCAAGTTTCTTGAGTCTGGTGGGTACGTCATTATTGGTATATATCGGGGCGCTCAGACGCTTTTCAAGGGGCAATAAGAGCGAAGTCGGAAGAGGAAGGGGATGGAGTATGACGCTCATGGTTGGTCTTTACTATGAGCGTCATGATACTTAATGCATCTTGAGGTGACTTGGGTATCGTTGTGCTCTGAGTGCTACAGCGCTTCCTTCCAAATCGCACACGGCTGAATGTCAACGCGTTGCAATTTACGCTGGTCGCTTTCTGCCGCGCGTTTGGTGGCGTATGGGCCAAGCACCACGCGATACCAACCGGATCCTTCGCTGGGGAGGATTATCTGACTGGCCAAGCCTTGAAACGCAATATCTAACTTACGCGCTTCGGCATCGCCAGGCCGTTTAAACGCGCCACATTGCAAAATGTATGGAATTTTGGAGACTTCAAGCTCTTTGGCTTCCACCACAATTTCACGCTCGGGCAGTGTCTTGGGGTATTCCCATTTTTCTTCCGGCGGTGGAGGCAACGTCTCTGTTTTGGCAGGTTTGCTTGGTGCGGTCGGCTGAGTCACAACTTCTGGCGTTTGTGGGGCAGGGCTGCTATTGAGCCAATAAAGAAAAGAACCAAAACCGCCGACGAGCACGATAGCCGCCACTAAGCTGCGCCAATGCTTACGACGAGGAGTATTTTTTGTGCTGGTTTTGCTTTTCGCAGAGCGAGCTGAAGAGGGTTTTGCTGCGCCTTTTCCGCGTCTTACATAATCTCGGTTTGCCACTGGGTCATGCTTGGATTAACAAAGGTAGTAGCATGTTAAAACAAAGCGGTGAGGGAAAATAGTACCCTCACCGCATTTCGTTTTCGTTAGGCCGCAACTTTCCAAATATCGAACGGCAATTCGCTTTAAAGGAACATTCGTTTTAAAGGAACTTAGCGCAGTGGCGGTGGCGCGGTGCTGCCGCGCACCATCAGTTTGGTGTCCAGCAGTCGCGAGCCAGAATGAATATCATGGCCTTTGAGCAGCTCAAGCATCATTAGCATCGCTTGGCGACCAATTTCATAGCGTGGCTGAGCGATGGTGGTCAATGGTGGATCGCAATATTGGGCAAATTGAATATTATCAAAGCCAATGACGGAGAGATCCCCAGGCACGCGAAACCCAAGTTTCTTGGCTTCTTGAATCGCGCCAATGGCCATCGCATCATTATGACAAAAGATGGCGGTGGGCGGCTCAGGCTGTGTCAGTAGGGTTCGCACGGCATTGGCGCCACCATCAAAACTGAAATCGGCTTCAATCGCGTAGCTTGGCGTCATAGTAATGCCCGCGCGGCGCAGCGCTTGCTGATAGCCTTGCTGACGAAATTGGCATAAAGGCGCATGCGATGGTCCCGAGATTTGACCAATGCGTTTATGCCCTAGTTGAGTCAGATAGTTTACCGCTTCAAACGCCGATGTCAGGTTATCAATGTGGACCGTTGGCAATTCAAGCTCGGGTGCAAACTCACACGCCATCACCATAGGCGGCAGGTTTTTCTGCTCAGATTTACTGATATCAAAAGGAATATCGGTGCCAAGCAGTAATAAGCCATCTGCTTGCTTAGTGAAGACTAAATTAATAAACGAGTTTTCACGTTGGCTTTGCTGAGCGCCGTCGCCAAGTAGCACCAAATAGCCATTTTCCATTGCAGCGTCTTCGATGCCGCGAATGATCTCGCTAAAATACGGATCGCAGATGTCTGGGACCATAGTGACAATGGTTTTTGACTCGTTGCGGCGCAAGTTACGAGCGAGCGAATTGGGTGAATAGCCCGCCTCTAAAACTGCGTCCTCAACGCGTTTGCGTGTCGATGCTGAAACTTTCTCAGGATTCATCAGCGCCCGTGATACGGTTGCCGTCGAAACCCCTGCCAGTTGGGCAACATCTTTCATTGTCGCCATACTCTTCCCCTTCTTGAGTTGCCGATGTGAACGTGGTGAAACCCAAACTGTTACCACCTTGGCGATCAGTAAGGAGAATCAATTTAGCGATCAATCATCCATCTAAATGATTGTTGGTTACTTTTTGACTGCTTTTAATAGTCTATTGATTTCGTATACAAATGTTACGGGTTATTTAACAAAATTCACATATTTATCGTGATCTACTGCACATTGCGAAGCCATGCTGTGAAAATGATTATCTTAATCTTGGCGCGCTCTGATCACACGCTTTAACTTAAATCTTGTGGCTCAATATCCAATCCCCAGCGGACTTTGTTGGCTTGAGGCAGCAGTTCAATGGCCGGTTTTGCACTGGCGAGCAGCTTTTGCAGCGTACTGCGACTTTGGCTTTGAAGTAGCAATTGCCAGCGAAACTTGCCCGCCCGTTTGGCTAACGGCGCAGGTGTCGGCCCAAGCACTAAACAGCTGTTATCAAACAGTGGGTTAGCTTCTAAGGTAGCACGGACCTGGCGCAAAAACTGCTCCGCGCTGTCACTGTGATTGGCTTCAGCGCGAATGAGGGTCAAAAAGCTAAACGGCGGCAGTTGGGCGATTTTTCGCTCCATCAGCGCACCACGAGCAAAGTCATCGTAACCTTTGGTTAACAAGGCTTGTAGCAGCGTGTGCTCAGGATGGTGAGTCTGCAAAATGACCTCGCCCGGCTTACTGGCGCGCCCTGCGCGACCAGCAACTTGAATGAATAACTGAGCAAGGCGCTCTTGAGCGCGAAAGTCACTGCTGTAGAGCGAGCCATCGACATCGAGCAGCGCCACCAGTGTGACATCGGGAAAATGGTGGCCCTTGGCCAGCATCTGAGTGCCGATTAATATTTTATACTGCCCTTGGCGAATCGCTCCGAGCGCTTGCTCTAGGCTGCCTTTGCGGCGAGTGCTATCACGGTCAATGCGAATCGAGGGGTACTCAGGAAATAGCGAGGCAAGTTGCAACTCTAGCTGTTCCGTGCCAACGCCGACGGTGACCAATTGTGTTGAGCCACACCCTTGGCACTGATGAATAATCGGGTATTGCGAGCCACAGTGGTGACAGCGCATTTCACTGCTGTGCTGGTGGAAAGTGTAATAGGCATCGCAGCGCTTGCATTCGGCAATCCAACCACATTCGTGGCACATCAAGGCGGGGGAAAATCCACGACGGTTTAAAAACAGCATCACTTGATTGCCCGCCGTTAAGTGGCGGCGCATTTCCGCAATCAGCGGCGCGGAAAGTCCACCTTCAAGATAAAGGCCTTTGATATCCAGTACGCGGTTGGTCGTTGGACGCGCATTGCCCGCACGGGCGGTTAAATGCAGATGATGATATTTACCCGTCTGTGCGTTGTGCAGCGTTTCCAGCGCAGGGGTGGCAGAGCCCAGCACAATCGGAATGTTCTCTTTGTTGGCGCGCATCACCGCCACATCGCGTGCGTGATAACGTAGACTGTCTTGCTGCTTGTAGGAGCTGTCGTGCTCTTCATCCACAATAATGATGCCAAGGTTGGCAAATGGCGTTAGGAGCGCCGAGCGCGTTCCAATCACAATCCCTGCCGCATTATCGCGCGCACTGAGCCACGCATTCAGTCGCTCGGTATCGTTTAGCCCAGAGTGAATTACCGTTACCGGCACATTAAAGCGGCGCGTAAATCGGTTGATGGTTTGCGGCGTTAAGCCAATTTCAGGCACTAAGATCAGCGCTTGGCGCCCTTTGGCTAAAATCGGTGTTAATAGGTTGAGATAGACTTCGGTTTTTCCCGAGCCGGTAACCCCTTCCAGCAAATAGCAGCCAAATTCAGGCTTGGCATTGACAGTGGCAATCGCCACCGCTTGCTCGGCGTTAATTTTGAGTTTGTCATCGCCGTTTTCTAAGTCCTCAGGCGTTGCTGCCCAATCGCAAGGCGCGGCCTTTTTGTCTTGTGCTTCAATCCAGCCTTTGTCACTTAGCGCATTTAATACCGAACTGCTGATGTCATGCTCGAGCAGCATTTGATGGGGCAGAGCACCATTAGCCAGCAGGTGCATCACTTTGGCCTGTTTTACCGCGCGCTTATCAAAGCCCGCCATAAGTTGATTGCGTCCCGCTTCCGTCAATTGCCATTCGCGCAGGGTGGAAAAGTCTGCTGGCTTGCCTTTGCGTAGCGCACTTGGTAGCGCGCCATGCAGAGTTTCACCAAGGGGATAATGGTAAAAACGCGCGCACCACTGCAGCAGTTCATACAGGGGCGTTGGCCAGAGCGGAGAATCATCAAGTACCGCTTTTAACGGTTTGAGCTGATGTGATTGCAGCTCACTTTTGGCACTTAGCGCGGTGATGATCCCCACCAAGGTTTGGCGACCAAAAGGAACCGAAACACGCGCGCCAATCACTGGAAAGCAGCCGTTTGGGATCAGGTAATCAAACTGTTTATCCAGCGGCACGGGCAGTGCCACGCGAGCAATCGTCGGGCGCATAATAAAAGTAAGGTCAATGAAACGAATCACAGTCTAACCGCAACCACAGGCACAAGGCTAGCGTGTCGCAGCAGTGGCGAAAAAAGTATCAGTTTTTTGCGCAAATGGCTTGCGTCAAGCTAAGGGATTCTTTATTATTCGCCGCCTTGAGATAGGGTTTAGCTGAAAAGTTAAACGGTATCACAATCTTATTATTCATTACGTGTGGTGTGCGGCATCGATTCGTATAGCGACACGGCCTACTATTGAGGTAATCCCATGAAAACTGGTATCCATCCAGAATACAAAGCAGTAACTGCAACTTGTTCTTGCGGTAACACATTCGAATTCCGTTCTACTCTAGGTAAAGAGTCAATCCACCTAGACGTATGTGACAAGTGCCACCCATTCTACACTGGTAAGCAACGTATCGTTGATACTGGCGGCCGTGTTGATCGCTTCAACAAGCGCTTCGGTGCACTTTCAAGCAAGAAATAATTTTTGCTTAAAGTTAAAAAGGATGCTTCGGCATCCTTTTTTGCGTTTGGGCTATTTCATTGTTAGCCAAAGGCGTTGATTAGTCACTCATCGAACGCTTCAAACTCAATGCCCATCGCCGTCATCAAGGCTTTTGCTTCGGTTGGTATATCGTCGGGACGGTCTTTACGCAGATCTTCGTCGGTAGGCAGCGGTTGCCCCGTATAAGCATGCAAAAATGCTTCGCACAGTAGCTCGCTGTTAGTTGCATGGCGTAGGTTATTTATTTGACGACGGGTACGTTCATCGGTCAACACTTTTAGCACCTTGAGTGGAATTGATACGGTGATCTTTTTTACTTGCTCGCTTTTTTTTCCATGCTCTGCGTACGGACTAATGTAGTCGCCATTCCAGTCAGCCATTGCGCACCTTTAAAATACGGATTAAGAATTGAAATTGAATTGGGCTAATTTTAGCTGGATTTACCGCCATAAGCAAAGACATGTAGACGTCTAGATTTCTTGACGGCCTGTTTTTCAATCGGTAAAGTGGGTGGCAACGCACTGCGCATCAGGATGATGTTGTCAGACAGTGACACCGAATGAGAAGGATACGCTTATGAGCACTCGCAAGCCAGTAACGATTGCCGTTAGAACCGGCATTGAATCTGACACTCAATATCAAGCCGTTGTTCCCCCTATTTACCTTTCGACCAATTATGGCTTTGCCAAGTTTGGCGAAGTGCCGCAATTTGATTACACCCGCTCGGGCAATCCTAATCGTTCTTTATTGGAGTCAGCGTTGGCTGAGCTGGAAGGCGGCGCAGGCGCGGTAGTCACCAATTGTGGTACCTCGGCAATCAACTTATGGGCAAGTGCGTTTTTATCGCCGAATGATTGGCTGGTTGCCCCACACGATTGCTATGGCGGTACATATCGCCTGTTCAATAGCCGAGCGCAAAAAGGGGATTTTAAGGTTCGTTTTGTCGATCAAAGTGATGAAGCCGCGTGGCAAGATGCGCTGGCGTTAAAACCGAAATTGGTGCTACTTGAAACGCCATCAAACCCGCTAGTGCGCGTGGTGGATATTGAAAAAGCGTGCCGTCAGGCTCATGAAGCGGGCGCCTTGGTGGCGGTTGATAACACTTTCTTGACCCCTATCTACCAGCAGCCACTGGCGTTAGGCGCTGATTTTGTCATTCATTCCACCACCAAATATCTCAATGGTCACTCTGATGTGATAGGCGGCGTGGTGATATGCCAAGATCCGCAACATCATGAGAGCCTAGCGTGGTGGGGCAACTGTCTTGGCGCGACGGGCACTCCTTTTGATAGCTATTTAACCTTGCGCGGCCTACGCACTCTTGGCGCGAGAATGCGCGCCCATGAAGAGAGCGCGAATGTGATATTGCACTATCTTGAGCAGCAGCCTCGCGTTGGCACGATTTATCACCCGAGCTTACCAAGCCACCCAGGTCATGAGATTGCTCTGCGCCAGCAGCAAGGGTTTGGCGCCATGCTCAGTTTTGAATTTAATGGCAGCTTTGAGGCGCTAAAAGCATTCGTGAATCACTTGACGCTCTTTTCTTTGGCAGAATCACTCGGCGGCGTCGAAAGTCTGATTTGTCATCCTGCCTCAATGACTCACCGCGCTATGGGTGAAGAGGCCTTAGCGAAGGCTGGGGTGAGTAATCAATTGGTAAGGCTGTCGATTGGTCTTGAAGACAGCGCCGATCTGCTGGCTGATTTAACGCATGCGTTTCATCAAGTTGAGGGGATTGCCTAATGCCTCGGCCAAAACAGTTACACAAATTTGGTGGCTCTTTGCTGGCAACGCCGGAATGTTACCGTCATGCGGTGCAAATTTTGGCTCAATATTCAAAACCAGGCGATCTAGTGGTGGTGTCAGCTGCGGGAAAAACCACCAATCAGCTCATCACGTTTTTGCACGGTTTAACCAAAGATGGCCGTTTAGCGCATGAAGCGCTGATGACGTTACGCCAATTTCAACTCGAACTGTTGGAATCGCTGCTCGATGGTGAACGATTGACTCGGCTGCGAGGCTTGCTCACCGATGAATTTAGCACGCTTGCCAGCCTTACCGCGCCACTGAGCGACGCAGAAAAAGCGGCGGTGATGGGGCATGGTGAACTTTGGTCGGCACGTTTGCTTGCCGAGCTGTTATCGCAGCGTGACATGGCGGCGGTTGCGCAGGACGCGCGTCAGTTTTTACGCGCGCAGGCTGGAACGCTGCCACAAGTCAATCAAGCGCTCTCTTACCCATTGCTGCACAGTGTGTTGCAGCATCATCAAAACAAACGGTTGGTGATCACCGGCTTTATGGCGCAAGGTGATAACGGTGAAACCGTGCTGCTTGGCCGCAATGGCTCGGATTATTCTGCAACCGTGATTGGCGCGCTCGCTGGGGTTGAACGCGTCACCATTTGGGGCGATGTTGCTGGCGTGTACAGTGCCGATCCTCATTGGGTTGAAGAGGCGTGCTTGTTACCACTACTGCGTCTTGATGAAGCGAGCGAGTTAGCCCGTTTAGCCGCGCCTGTTTTGCATAACCGAACCTTACAACCAGTGGCGCAAAGCGCGATTGAGTTAAGACTGCGCAGCGTGGCTCAGCCAGAATCTGGCTCGACACGGATTGAGCGGATTTTAGCCTCGGGGCGCGGCGCCAAAATTGTCACCTCACTTGATGAGGTGCAACTGATCCAATTGACGTTTGGCTCTGAGCAGAATTATGCACGCCAAGAGCATGAGGTGCTGACACTGCTTGAGCGTGCTCAGCTCTCACCATTGGCGTTTGACCCTCATCCTGATCAGTCGCGTTTGCGACTGGCCTACACCAGTGAATTAGCCGCCGGCGTGTTCCGTTACTTGCAAGAGCTAGGCTTGACGGCAGAGCTGCGTTTGCAGCAGGGCTACAGTTTGGTGGCAGCGGTTGGCTCTGGCGTGACGGACAATGCGCACCACTGCCATGCGTTTTATCAGCAGTTGAAATCGTCGCCGGTGGAATTTATTGCCCCTAGTGGCTCAGGTCTTAGTGTGGTGGCGATTTTGCGTCAAACGCCACTGCCAGCGCTGATGGAACGGCTGCATACTCAGCTGTTTCGCGCGCAAAAACGCATTGCGATAGCGCTATGTGGTAAGGGCAATATTGGTTCGGCGTGGCTAACGCTGTTTGATGAGCAAAAAGCCGAGCTGGAAAAGCGCCACGGTTTGGCGTTTGAGCTGGTGATGGTGGTTGATAGCGAAAAGCGCTGGTTTGATCCTTCGGGTATCGACCCTAAAGTGGTCGCGAGTCAATTTGAGCGGCAAAGCCAAAATAAAGAGGGTTACCGCTGGCTTGATACATTGGCCAGTTTGGACGAGTTTGATGAAACCGTGGTGCTTGATCTTACCGCAAGCAAAACGCTCACCGATCACTATGTCACGATTGCCGACTTAGGCATGCACTTAATTTCGGCCAATAAAATCGCAGGTTCAGCCAGCTCACAGCAATATGAGCGAGTGCAGTCTGCCTTTGCCAAAGTCGGTGGGGAGTGGCTCTATAATGCGACGGTGGGCGCAGGATTGCCAATCAACCATACGTTGCGCGATTTGCGTCAAAGTGGCGATGAGGTGGTGGCCATTTCAGGCATTTTCTCCGGCACGTTATCCTGGCTGTTTCAGCAGTTTGATGGTCAAGTACCGTTTCATGAATTGATTGATTTGGCGTGGCAGCAAGGACTGACCGAGCCGGATCCGCGTAATGATCTTGATGGCTCCGATGTGATGCGTAAGCTGGTGATTTTGGCCCGCGAAGCGGGGCTAAAGCTTGAACCTCATCAGGTCAAAATCGAGTCCTTGGTGCCTGAGGCATTGAGCGCCTTGTCGCTCGATGATTTCTTCGATAATGCCTCGCAGCTCAGTCAGGCGCTGCAAGAACGGCTCGAACATGCCAAAAAACGCGGTTTGGTGCTGCGTTATGTCGCGCGTCTCGACAAATCCGGCAGTGCGACAGTGGGAATTGAGGCGCTCTCACCTCATCATGCGCTCGCCAACTTACTGCCGTGCGATAACATTTTTGCAGTTGAAAGCCGCTGGTATAAAGAAAATCCGTTGGTGATCCGCGGGCCGGGGGCGGGTCGTGTGGTGACCGCAGGCGCGATTTTATCTGATCTAAATCGAATTGGTGCGCGATTAAGTCGCAGTTAAAACCTTTTAATACAACGATATGGCGTTATCTGGCTTCGCGCGAGATGACGCCATTGCCCTCAGCAAAAAGAAAGCAACATATTAGGGTTTGTTGAATCTCTTTCATTATCAACTTGAAAATAATTCATCTTCACTTGGTTGACATTTAAGCTTATTCACGACATTCTTTGGACATATAGACGTCCAAACGCCGAATCAAACGACGCTTTCGGTAAGAATTCAAGGAGCGAAATCATGGGCTATAGTCACGCCAGTCATATCGACGCACTCAATCAAAGTATCGCCGAGCTTTCCAACGATATTAATGTCTCATTTGAGTTCTTTCCGCCAAGCAACGAAAAAATGGAACAAACGCTGTGGAATTCGGTGCACCGACTCAAAACACTCAAGCCTAAATTTGTCTCTGTGACTTATGGCGCCAATTCCGGTGAGCGTGATCGCACTCATTCGATCATCAAAGAGATCAAATCGGCGACAGGTTTGGTTGCCGCGCCACATTTAACTTGTATTGACGCCTCTCGCGCTGAACTTATCGCGATTGCAGAAGATTATTGGCAAAACGGGATCAAGAATATTGTGGCGCTGCGTGGCGACATTCCTCCTCACGGTGGCGCGCCTGAGATGTACGCCTCGGATTTGGTTGAGCTGTTAAAATCGCGTCACGACTTTGACATTTCGGTGGCGGCGTTTCCCGAAGTGCACCCTGAGGCCAAAAGCGCGCAAGCGGACTTGTTGAATTTAAAACGCAAAGTGGAAGCCGGAGCAAACCGCGCGATCACCCAGTTCTTTTTTGATGTTGAGTCCTACCTACGTTTTCGCGATCGCTGTGTGGCCGCGGGCATTGAGGTTGAGATTGTCCCGGGCATTTTACCGGTGTCGAACTTCAAACAGGCTTCGCGTTTTGCGGCGCAAAACCAAGTTAAAGTGCCCGGCTGGATGAGCAAGCAGTTTGCGGGTTTGGATGAAGATCCAGTAACACGTCAGTTAGTCGGCGCCAGCCATGCGATTGATATGGTTCGCGTACTAAGTCGAGAAGGGGTGAAAGATTTCCACTTTTATACCCTAAACCGCGCTGAAATGACTTACGCGCTGTGCCACACCCTCGGTGTGCGGCCAGAAGTGGGCGTGTTGAGCTGAGATTGAAAACAAAAAGGTCTGGTAATAAAACCAGACCTTTTTTGATCAAGGTTGCGCAGTTTCAAGCGCGTGATTTTCGCACGCGCTGGGCGCTAGCGCATTTGATTAAGTTCGCTCACAACCTCTTCGGCCCACTCAACCCATGCCTGACGCATAGCGAGGTTACGGCGCAGAGTGAGTCTCTCCAGGCGCGCTTGTTTGTTCAGGCTGCTTGGATTGGGGTAATACTCTGCTTCAATCTCTTTATAGTGTGCGACGAGCTTACGCGATTCCACAATCAAGTCGGCCAGTTGGTCATGAAACGGCGTACTCGGGAGTACTGCGCACGCCATCAACTTCGCAGAGAATTCGTCACGCACCGTTGGGTGGGCTGTTGGCTGTTCAAACCATTCACCCAATGCGCTACGGCCAGCGTCAGTGATGGAATAAACCTTACGATCCGGTTTGCCCTCTTGTGGCTCTAACACACAAGTTACCAGTGCATTTTCCGCCATTTTATTGAGCTCGCGGTAAACTTGCTGATGGCTCGCTTTCCAAAAATAGCCAATACTGGCAGAGAACTCTTTGGTTATGTCGTAGCCGGTCGCATCGCGAGTGCTAAGTACCGTTAAAATTACGTGTGGTAGTGACATGTCTTTAATCCAAAATTTGGTCAATAACTTAATTGGCAGCGAACATAAAACAGGTGCTCTTTTTGGCACTTTTTTATTGGTAAAGTTCAAAGCTGGGCTTATCACTTTGCTCGTCATTCTCCGAACTTGACTGCCAGAACGGTAAACCGACGAGTGCTTAAAACGGCAATGGCGCATTCTCCTTGCAAGGCGCAAATGGTTTGTCACATCACTTTGCGGTTGCTCGTTTTAAGCGAGTTTGACCGACTGACGCAAAAATAGCGCTCCAGTGCTGGTCGTTGTGTTTTCACTGCCACCCCATTAGGGGCTGTCACCTTATAAAGCCGTGTATCACCTATCGATGAGGGGGACCCCTCGAGCTATAAGTTTGATAATTGTTGGAGTGCAACTTATAGCAGATTTTTCACTTTAAAAGAATAAGCACAGCATCGAATAGTAGTGTGCGAATACTTGATAAAACTCATAAAAAACTCAGCAATGAGATTACTCTATGTTCAATTTTCAAGAAAGTGAAAAAAATGTCTTATCTTAGAGTAAAACGATGATTAATCCATAGATTAAATGTGCGGTTGATGTGACTTTTGATTGATTTTGAAAATAAAAGGCACTGAATCCTCAGTGCCTTAAGTGTGGTTATGTCGATTTTAAATCGAGTTAGCCTGTATTACGCATTCCCGCAGCAATCCCTGCGATAGTTACCATCAGTGCTTCTTCAAGCTCTTCAGCACTTTCGTCGTTTTGACGAGTACGATAAAGCAATTCCGCTTGCAGCATGTTGAGTGGCTCAACATAGATGTTACGCATGCTAATTGACTCAAAGCCCCAAGGGTCGCTTTGCATCAAGTTTTCGTTATTTTCCACGGTCAGCACGACTTTGATGTCTTTGAGTAGTTGCTCGCGCAGTTCATCACCAAGGTGAATCAGCGATGGCTCAACCAGACGTTCATCGTAGTAACGAGAGATCTCGATATTGCACTTGAGGTAAACCATCTCCAGCATCCCCAAACGTGTCGAGAAGAAAGGCCATTCACGGCACATCTCTTCCAAAAGCGCCTGGTTGCCTTGGTCAAGTGAGCGCTGAATCGCTTCGCCTGCGCCTAGCCAAGCGGGGAGGACAAGACGGTTCTGACTCCACGAAAAAATCCATGGAATAGCGCGAAGGCTTTCAACGCCGCCGTTCGGGTTACGTTTGGCAGGGCGAGAACCCAAAGGCAATTTACCCAATTCCATTTCTGGTGTGGCTTGGCGGAAATAAGGCACGAAATCCGGCTCGCCACGCACCACTTTGCGATAAGCCTCGCAGCTGATAGCCGAAAGCTGTTCCATTTGCGCGCGCCATTCCTGTTTGGGCTCTGGCGGTGGCAGAAGGTTTGCTTCCAAAATGGCGCTGGCGTACATATTGAAGCTGCTGACCGCCACTTCAGGTAAGCCCAGTTTAAAGCGGATCATCTCACCTTGTTCAGTGACGCGTAGGCCACCTTTCAAGCTTTGTGGTGGCTGAGATAATAAGGCGGCGTGAGCTGGCGCGCCGCCGCGACCGATGGTGCCCCCGCGGCCATGGAATAGGGTCAGTTCCACCCCTTCTTCTTCAGCAATGCGAACCAAAGATTCCATCGCGTGGTATTGCGCCCAACCAGCGGCCATAACGCCAGCGTCTTTGGCTGAATCCGAATAGCCAATCATCACCATTTGACGGTTCTGAATGAAGCCGCGATACAGGTCGATGCTCATCAGCTGCTGAATCACCGATTCCGCGTTGTTCAAATCTTCTAAGGTTTCAAACAGTGGGCAGACGTCCATACGGAATGGACAGCCTGCTTCTTGCAGCAAGAGGTGCACAGCGAGCACGTCGGAGGCAGTGCGCGCCATTGAAATCACATACGCACCAAACGCCGCACGGGGTTGAACTGCGATGATGCGACAAGTATCAAGCACTTCTTGCACTGGCGCTGACGGTTGCCAATCGCGAGGCAGTAGCGGGCGTTTTGACGCCAGTTCGTTGGTCAAAAACGAAATTTTGTCTTGTTCGCTCCACTGTTCGTAATCACCAATGCCCAAGTGGCGCGTCAATTCAGAGAGCGCTTCAGCGTGGCGCGTACTCTCTTGGCGAATATCAAGGCGCACGAGGTGAATACCAAATGCTTTGACGCGGCGCAGAGTATCGAGCAATGAACCTTCGGCAATAATGCCCATACCACATTCACGCAGTGAGCGGTAACAGGCGTAAAGCGGCTCCCAAAGTTGTTCCACGGTTTGCAACGGCGCTTTGACCGCTAACTTTTGGCCGTGAACCTTGGCATCTAAGATCTCTTTGGTCTCAGTCAGTAGTGCGCGCAGTGGTTTTAAGATCGCGCGATACGGTTCGTGTTCATCATCGCCAGCAAGCGCACGAACTTCATCGTTACACTGAGTCATGGACAGTTCACTGACCAGCTCATTGATGTCGTTGAGATAAAGTTCGGCCGCCTTACTGCGTGAGAGCAGCAACACTTCACGGGTCACAGAGTGCGTCACAAACGGGTTACCGTCGCGGTCGCCACCCATCCAAGAAGAGAAGTGCACCGGGCGAGCGTCAATGGGTAAGCCTTCGCCGAGATACCCTTTTAGGCGGCCATCAAGCTCACGTAAAAATTCTGGCACCGCTTCCCACAGCGAGTTTTCGACGACCGCGTAACCCCATTTTGCCTCATCAAGTGGCGTAGGGCGCTGCTTACGAATCACGTCCGAGTGCCAGCTTTGTGCGATTAACTGCTCGAGACGACGCTCGGTTTTGGCGCGTTCGCGCGCAGAAAGATCGGTCAGGTCAAGTTTTGACAAGCATTCGTTGATTTTGACCAGTTTGTTGATCATGGTGCGGCGCGTAATTTCGGTTGGGTGCGCGGTGAGCACCAATTCGATGTTGAGATCGCGAATCGCTTGCGCCGTATCAAGTTTGCTGATTTGGTTGTCACTTAACTTAGCAAACAGGCTGTTGATGGCATCGGGCTCACACACATGATCATCACAATGGCGTGAGATGGTGTGGTATTGCTCTGCGATGTTCGTCAGATTAAGAAATTGGTTAAACGCACGCGCTACGGGCGTGAGTTGCTCATCAGGAAGGTTCTGGATCTCCTCGATAAGTTTACTGCGATCGCTTGAGTCGCCCGAACGCGCTGATTTTGACAGCTTACGAATCGTTTCGACCTTCGCCAGAATCTCGTCCCCATGCGCTTCTTGGATCGTGTTACCTAATAGGTGACCCAGCATGTTGACATTGCTTCGTAACGGAGCGTATTTCTCATTCATTGTCATCCTGCCTTGTAAGTTTGTTACATCCGTTGTTCCAGGTAGGCAGACAATCTAGCGAATATCACAGCTCCTCGTCAAATGGCACGTAAAGACTTTGGCAAAATTTGAACTATATCCTGATTTAGAGCAAGGCTTTATAAAAGTGTTGCGCAAGGTGAAAGTTTGTTACAGATAGTGGGGCTCCATGAAAAAGAACGCGCAAATCTGACTATTGCACGTTCTCTATCATGGTGTTGGGATATATATTCGAAATTGTATCAATTAGAAACAGTACCGATGAATCGCTTTTTTCAGCACATCCACCGTCGGGTCGATAAATTCAAACGCGAGAAACTCATCGGGCTGATGCGCTTGGTCAATCGAGCCTGGGCCCAAGACTAATGTAGGACACAATTGCTGCAGAAACGGCGCTTCGGTGCAGTAGTTGACGGTTTGTGACTCCATAGCGCATAACGATTCAATGTCTTGAATGAACGGATGCGACTGGGGCGTTTCGTAACCAGGGATCGGCTCATGCAAAGGCACAATCTCAATTCGCCCTGGCCATTTGGCTTGTACCTCTTTGAGCGCGCCACGCAATAGGTTTTCGAGCGCATCGAGACTTACGCCAGGCAGCGGGCGCACGTCGTAATGCAGTTCACAACAGCCACAAATACGATTGGCGCTGTCGCCGCCGTGAATGTGGCCTAGGTTCAATGTCGGACTCGGCACGGCAAAACCGGGGTTGTGGTAGCGTTTAATCAGCTCATCCCGCAGTTTCATCAGCGCAAACAGCACTTCATGCATGATCTCAATGGCGTTAACCCCAAGCGCAGGATCGGATGAATGGCCAGATTTGCCCGTCACGCGCACTGCGTTAGCAACGTGACCCTTGTGGCCGCGGATCGGCACTAAGCTGGTGGGCTCACCAATAATGCAATAATCCGGTTTAAAAGGCGCTTCGGCCGTAAAGGCGCGCGCCCCCGCCATCGTGGTCTCTTCATCACAGGTGGCAAGTACATAGAGTGGCTTGGTTTGATTTTGCCACTGCATCTGCTTGGCCGCTTCGTAGATAAAGGCAAAAAAGCCTTTCATATCGGCGGTACCAAGACCATAAAAACGGTTGTCTTTTTCGGTTAGCGCATGTGGGTCAAAATTCCAGCGCCCTTCATC
Source organism: Vibrio agarilyticus (assembly GCF_012641465.1). Lineage (GTDB taxonomy): Bacteria > Pseudomonadota > Gammaproteobacteria > Enterobacterales > Vibrionaceae > Vibrio > Vibrio agarilyticus. The sequence goes on along the minus strand of NZ_JABAIK010000010.1, from coordinate 37,046 downwards.
AAAAGGGACGGTGTCGCTGTGACCTGCGAGCAGCAAGCCGCCTTCACCTTGGCCCATTTTCGCCACCATGTTGAACTTACCCGGCGCGACAGAATGAATGTCGACCGCAAAACCGAGCGCTTCAAACCAGCTTGAGAGCTTTTCAATCACGGTTTGATTGCTTTGGTCCCACGACAAATCGGTTGAGCTGATAGATGGGGTGGCGATGAGACCCCGATAAACCTCGAGAAAACTGGGTAATGACATAGTTTATTCACTTCCAATGTTGACAGTAAGACTAGAAAACGCTAAAAACATACTAAATCATATTTAATGAATAAAAAATCACTTATTGGTGTTTTTTATAAATATGAATCGTCACTTTATTCAATTTCAGTAATGGATGTATTGAAATGCTAAACACTGCCATTATCGGCGCATCAGGCTACACCGGAGCGGAGTTAGCACTGATGGTCCAAAAACACCCAAACCTCACGCTAGCAGGTTTGTATGTCTCCGCCAATAGCTTGGATGCTGGTAAGGCCATTGCCAGTTTACATGGTCAGCTTGCGGGCATCATTGATGAGCCGGTGCAGCCGTTAACCGATCCTGAGGCGGTTGCGCGCAGTGTTGATGTGGTGTTTCTTGCGACAGCGCATGAAGTGAGCCACGATCTTGCGCCGATATTTCTTAATAATGACTGCCAGGTGTTTGATTTGTCAGGTGCTTATCGAGTCAAAAGCGCTGAGTTCTATACCAATTATTACGGGTTTGAGCATCAGCACCAAACGCAACTTGAACAAGCGGTTTACGGATTGGCTGAATGGAATGCTGACGCTATTGCGCAAAGTCCGCTGATTGCGGTTGCGGGCTGCTATCCCACCGCCGCGCAACTGGCGATTCGTCCATTACTTGACGCCAACTTGATTGATACTCAGCAGTGGCCTGTGATCAACGCCACCTCTGGTGTCTCGGGCGCTGGCCGTAAAGCGACGATGAAAAACAGCTTTTGTGAGGTGAGTTTACAACCTTACGGCGTATTCACCCACCGCCATCAACCCGAAATTGCCACTCACTTGGGCTGTGATGTCATTTTCACACCACATTTGGGCAATTTCAAACGTGGCATTTTGGCGACCACAACGATGAAACTCAATGCGAATGTGAGCGCAGAACAAGTCGATGCCGCCTTTACTAAAGCTTATGCAAATGCGCCATTGGTGCGCCTCAAAACCGACGCCTTGCCTTGCCTTGATGATGTGGTGCACACACCATTTTGTGATGTTGGCTGGCAGGTGAAAGGGGAGCACGTCATTGTGGTTTCATGCATTGATAACTTGCTCAAAGGCGCTTCAAGCCAAGCGATGCAGTGCCTCAATTTACGTTATGGTTTTGCGCCGCTAACCGCGCTGCTTTAGCCGCTGTCATTCGTATTAGCATGAAAAGGATTCATCATGACAATGCCTTCTCTTCCTTTAGTGATCAAACTTGGTGGCGCCGCACTTTCGTGTGAACAGACGCTCAATAAACTGTTCGGCGCGGTAATGGCATATCAAAGTGCCGCGGCCAGACCGATTGTGATAGTGCACGGTGGTGGTTATTTAGTCGATGAGTTGCTCGCGAAATTGCAACTTAAATCCGAAAAAAAAGCCGGCCTACGTGTGACGCCACTTGAGCACATTCCTTACATTGCCGGCGCATTAGCAGGCACCGCCAATAAATTGTTGCAAGGGCAAGCAATGAACGCGGGCCTCAATGCCGTCGGCTTGAGCTTGGCCGATGGCGGCTTATGCGTTGTTGAAGAGCTTGACCCCGAGCTTGGCGCGGTTGGTAAAGCCACGCCCGGTAATGGCGCGGTACTGCAAGCGATTATGGCGGCAGGTGCAGTCCCGATCATCAGTTCGATTGGTATTACGGCAGATGGGCAGCTGATGAACGTGAATGCCGACCAAGCTGCCGTGGCGGTGGCTGGTGCGCTGGATGCTGAATTGGTGCTGCTATCGGATGTAAGTGGTGTATTGGATGGTAAAGGCCATTTGTTACCAAGTCTGACGCAATCGCAAGCCGATGCTCTGATTGCGGGCAAAGTCATCACCGATGGCATGATTGTCAAAGTGCAAGCGGCGCTACAAGCGGCGCACGATCTTGGGCGTCCGATTGAAGTGGCGAGCTGGCGTTATCCTGAAAAATTAGCGGCGCTGTTTGCTGGTAGCAGCATCGGAACGCGTTTTGTGCCGCAAGCGTAATGAGTTAGCACCATCGTTAAGTGAACCCTGTTTTATGACCCAGTGGTCAAATCAATCAACCTAATATACCCAAACAAGTTGGTGTTGCAGGTAGGCGGCAAACGAGCAAATCTTCTGAGCATAGATAAGCTATGTGATGAAGTTTGTAAGAGCCAGCCAACAAAGCTGCGGCGCCAAGTGGGAAGAGTATAAGTCGTGCGCTGCGTGGGCAGTGTCTGGAGAAAATGATGAGTAAAGTACAAGTAAATAAAGTCGTGGTTGCGTATTCTGGTGGTCTCGATACCTCCGTGATCATTCCATGGTTGAAAGAGAATTACGACTGTGAAGTTGTGGCGTTTGTGGCCGATGTAGGTCAAGGCGCTGAAGAGCTCGAGGGCGTTGAGGCCAAAGCGAAAGCGTCGGGTGCGTCCGAGTGTTACGTTGTTGATTTGAAAGAAGAGATGGTGTCTGAATACATCTATCCAACACTGAAAACCGGAGCGTACTACGAAGGTAAATACCTTCTTGGCACGTCAATGGCTCGCCCCATTATTGCTAAGGCGCAAGTGGAAATCGCGCGCAAGGTGGGAGCCGATGCACTTTGCCATGGCTGTACAGGCAAAGGGAATGACCAAGTCCGTTTTGAAGGGGCGTTTGCCGCACTAGCGCCTGATCTGCACGTGATTGCGCCATGGCGTGAATGGGATCTGGTCAGTCGTGAAGAGTGTTTGGATTATCTTGCTGAACGCAACATTCCTTGCAGCGCCTCACTGACGAAAATTTACTCGCGTGACGCCAACGCATGGCACATCTCAACCGAAGGTGGTGTGCTTGAGAACACATGGAATGCACCAAACGAAGATTGCTGGGTATGGACGGTTGATCCCGAGCAAGCACCTAACGAAGCGGAATATGTCACCTTACAGGTAGAAAAAGGCGCTGTGGTTGGTGTCGATGGTGAAGCAATGACGCCATATAACGCACTGGTATACCTTAACGAGAAGGGCGCAAAGCACGGTGTCGGCCGTATTGATATCGTTGAAAACCGTTTGGTTGGCATGAAGTCTCGTGGCTGTTATGAAACGCCAGGGGGCACCATCATGATGGAAGCGCTTCGTGCAGTAGAGCAACTGGTATTGGACAAAACATCATTTGAATTTCGTGAAGAGCTCGGCCTAAAAGCGTCGCATTTGGTTTACGATGGTCGTTGGTTTACGCCACTGTGTAAGTCGATTCTTGCCGCAGCGGACACATTGGCGCAAGACGTTAACGGTGAAGTGGTCGTCAAGCTGTACAAAGGCCAAGCGACCGTGACGCAAAAACGTTCCGCTAATAGCCTGTACTCTGAAGAGTTTGCCACATTTGGCGCAGATGAAGTGTATGACCAAAGCCACGCTGGCGGCTTTATTCGTTTGTATTCACTGTCTAGCCGCATTCGCGCGCTCAATAGCAACAAATAAAACGACAATAAATTTGCCGCAATACCCAAACGTTGCGGGTAGGCGGCAAACGAATAAAGCAAAGGTGCATTTGGCCTTTGCTTTTTAAGATCTATACCCTTTCCACTTGAAGTTGCAGCGTTGTTGGCTGGCTCTCACAAACCTCATCACATAGTCTATCTATGCTCAGAGGCTTTGTTCGTTTGCCGCCTACCTGCAACTCCAAGTTGTTTGGGTATAAGACCCGATTGGGAAAAATAGCCAAGGCAAATGAACGTTTAGGAGAAACACGATGGCACTATGGGGCGGTAGATTTACTCAGGCAGCAGACACACGATTTAAACACTTTAATGACTCACTGCGCTTTGATTACCGACTGGCCGAGCAAGATATTGTGGGCTCAATTGCCTGGTCAAAAGCCTTGGTCTCGGTCAATGTGTTGAGCGCGAATGAGCAGCAGCAACTTGAACAAGCATTGATCGAATTGAAGCAGTCTGTGCTTGAGGATCCAGAGCAAATTTTACGCTCGGATGCGGAAGATATTCACTCTTGGGTTGAGCAACAGCTTATCGCTAAAGTCGGCGATTTAGGCAAGAAATTGCACACCGGGCGCTCGCGCAACGATCAAGTCGCGACCGATTTGAAACTCTGGTGTCGCCAGCAATCCGAACTTCTACTGCAAGGGCTTGAGCAGCTTCAAGCGCAATTAGTCACGGTCGCAAAAGCGCACCAAAACACGGTGTTGCCGGGCTATACCCATTTGCAACGAGCGCAGCCAGTGACTTTTGCTCATTGGTGTTTGGCCTATGTAGAGATGTTTGAGCGTGATCACTCGCGCTTAAGTGACGCGATGCATCGCTTTGAAACGTGCCCTTTGGGTTCCGGCGCGCTTGCCGGTACCGCTTACGCTATTGATCGTGAGCAGCTGGCGCAAGATCTCGGTTTTCGCCGTGCGACGCGTAACTCGCTAGATTCCGTTTCCGATCGCGATCATGTGATGGAGTTGATGTCAGTGGCGTCAATGTCGATGGTGCATCTATCGCGTTTGGCCGAAGACATGATTTTCTATAATTCAGGTGAGTCGAATTTTATTGAGCTGGCGGATACGGTTACGTCAGGTTCTTCCTTGATGCCACAAAAGAAAAACCCAGACGCACTGGAGCTGATCCGCGGAAAAACAGGTCGAGTCTATGGCGCGCTTTCTGGCATGATGATGACAGTGAAGGCCCTACCACTGGCCTACAACAAAGATATGCAAGAGGACAAAGAAGGGCTGTTTGATGCGCTCGACACTTGGCTGGAATGCATGGAAATGGCGGCGCTGTGTTTTGATGGCATCAAAGTGAATCAAGCACGCACGTTAGAAGCGGCAAAACAAGGGTATGCGAATGCCACTGAACTGGCTGATTATTTGGTTGCTAAAGGGATCCCGTTCCGTGAAGCGCACCACATTGTTGGCGTTGCTGTGGTAGGAGCGATTGCCCAAGGCTGCGCACTGGAAGAGCTGTCACTGGAGGCGTTAAAAACGTTCTCACCGGTGATTGAAGAAGATGTTTACGCGATTTTGACGATTGAGTCGTGCCTTGAGAAGCGCTGCGCACTTGGTGGCGTTGCGCCACAGCAAGTTGCACATGCCGTTGAGCAGGCTCAGCACCGCTTGCAGTTAAAGCTGCGATCAGGCGCACACCTAGAGTCAAAAAATAACAAATAATGGAACCAATCGACGGAACTCTCGTCAGAAAAAGTATCAATTCGGCTAAATGGTAATAGCACTGTTTTGACAGGTTGACTGCGTATCCTAAGCGCCTTTGACTTGTTAACTGATGAACTTGTTAAGTGATGGATTTGCCAACGGGTGGGTTTATTACTTGGCGGCGTGCATCAAACTTGGGTGGTGTTACTCAGTACTTTGCCTGATTGGTGTTAGAACAACTGCTTTTTCTTAGGTTTCTCTAAGACGCCCTCATGCTCATCGCTTGAGGGCTTTTTGTTTTACTGCCATCACGGTTGGTGACGCGCTTTTCTTGAGGACTGCTTCAATGGCCAAATCACCCACAGAAACAGTAGGTGTAGCGTCAGCAAGCCACTAAAGCTTACCCAAGCAAACAATAACGCAATGGTTTCAATCGCTCGAGGCGCTTCACTGGCAAAGTGCCACCAAAGTAGGCCGCTAAGAGGCGATAACACACTGAGCTGCCACATGCAGCGACGGCAGCGCCCCAGTTTGTGCCAAAACGGCGTGTGTTGACAGTCGGTGCAAGCCATCGCGAAGATCAGCCAAGATAGGCTTCGAGCTCTTCACTGCCACCGATGTGCTTACCGCCAATGAAAACTTGCGGCACGGTCGAACGACCGGTGATCGCACGAAGGCTGACGGTGGTAGCATCTTTGCCAAGTACCAACTCTTCGTAGTTCAACCCTTTATCAATTAAATTCTGCTTTGCTTTCATGCAGAACGGGCAGCCAGGCTTGGTAAACACGGTGATTGAGGCTTGCTCTTTGTGATCGGGTGCAACGTACGCCAACATAGTGTCGGCATCTGACACTTTGAACGGGTCGCCTGGGACATCGTCTTCGATAAACATTTTTTCAATGATGCCGTTTTTCACTAGCATGCTGTAACGCCATGAGCGTTTGCCAAAACCAAGGTCATTCTTTTCCACCAGCATGCCCATGCCAGCACTGAAATCACCATTACCATCGGGAATAAAGGTGATATTTTCCGCTTCTTGATCGGCTTTCCACGCATTCATAACAAATGTGTCATTGACAGAGACACACAAAATGTCATCAACGCCATGCTCTTTAAACACCGAATAGAGCTCATTGTAGCGAGGTAAGTGGCTTGACGAGCAAGTTGGGGTGAACGCACCTGGCAGACTGAATACGATGACGGTTTTGTCTTTAAACAGAGCGTCAGTGGTGAGATTGACCCATGCGTCTCCTTGGCGCGTGGCAAAGGTGACTTGTGGAACAGCTTGACCTTCTTTGGATGTAAACATGATTGGATTCCTTTTAAATGTTTTTTGCGATTTCGTTATATACCCAGATGGGAATTATGCAAATGAGTTTGTGCTTCCTATTATCAAAAAAAACTTTTGATAGATAGAATCGGTTGATGTTATTTTTTTAATTGGTGAAACCTATCGGCAAGCAGTTATTAGGGTCTGTTGACCTTTCGTGCTGATTTTTGCGCGAACAAAATTTAACCTCGAAAAGTCAACAGACCCTAGCAACGCGATACCGTTTGAGCGCGCCGCTGCATCCATTTTTACTCACTCCGCAGGCATGACATGAACATACGAGATTTTGAATACTTAGTGGCATTGGCAGAACACAACCATTTTCGTAAGGCCGCAGAGGCGTGCTTTGTTAGTCAGCCGACTTTAAGTGGCCAAATTCGTAAATTAGAAGAAGAGTTGGGAACCGCCTTATTGGAACGCAGCAGTCGCCGCGTGCTGTTTACTGATTCTGGGCGCAAGCTGGTGGCGCAAGCCAAAACCATATTGGCGGATATTCAGCTGTTTCGTGAGCTGGCAGCTGAGCAAAGTGACGCGATGACAGGGCCAATTCACATTGGTTTTATTCCGACTGTTGGGCCTTATTTACTGCCTAAAATTGTGCCGTCATTAAAAACGCAGTTTCCTGATTTATCGCTTTTTTTGCATGAAGCGCAAACGCGGGATTTAGTGCGCCAGCTTGAAGAGGGGAAATTGGACTGTTTGATTTTAGCCTCGGTGCCGGAAACCGCGCCGTTTCGCGAAATTGAGCTGTTTAATGAGCCACTCAGTGTCGCTGTGCCATCGGGGCATGAATGGGCAACGTTGAACGAAGTGGATATGGCGCTACTGGATGGGCGCACCGTGCTGTCGCTCGGCGACGGCCACTGTCTACGCGATCAGGCGTTGGGTTTTTGTTTTGCTGCCGGCGCCAGTGACGATGAACAGTTTAAAGCCACTAGTTTAGAAACGCTGCGAAATATGGTCGCAGCGGGCGCGGGGATCACTTTGCTGCCCCAGTTATCGCTACCGAAAGAGCGAGAAAAAGACGGTGTCTGTTATTTGCCTGCGGTCAATCCGGTGCCTTCACGCAGTGTGGTGTTGGCCTATCGCCCAGGCTCTCCACTGCGCGTTCGTTTTGAAACATTGGCGCAAAGCATCAGTGACACACTAGGAGCTGTTGGCCTTTCGAGCTGATTGCTGCCGCAGCTTGTGGGAAATGCCCATAAGGTAGAGAGTTTGATGAGTATGAAAAAGGCGCTCTGCAATGCAGGCGCCTTTTTATTATTCATATTTGGTGAGATAACATCGCGATTGGCTGTGGTTTAAAACAGTTCATCGTTTGACGCGTTACTACCAGAGTAAATATCTTCATCAAGCGCGTTGACGGTGTATTGCGTTGGCGCGCTCTGCTCTTCAAAGTATTCAAACAAGGTGCTCGAGTCCGATTTGTCTGTCAGCAGTCCGGTTTTTCGATCAATGCGCACCCGGGTGATCCCTTCGGGAATGACTTTGTTTTGACTTGGCACATCGGCCAGAGCCACGCGCATAAACTCAATCCAAGCTGGCTCTGCGGTTTTGGCGCCAGATTCTGCTCCGGTGATCTGCTTATTATCCAGATTAGCGTTTCCAGACGTGCGACCTAAGGTGCGGCTATTGTCATCAAAACCGACCCACGAGACCGCGACCGTATTGGGGCCATATCCGGCATACCAAGCGTCTTTTGAGTCATTGGTGGTACCAGTTTTACCACCGATATCGCGACGCTTGAGGGTTTGCGCTCGCCAACCCGTGCCATTCCAACCGGTGCCGTCGCGCCAGTTGCCACCCCCCCAAATGTTGCTGTACAACATCTCGCGGACTAAAAACGCATTTTGTTCACTGATCACTTGCGGTGCGTATTGCGCGTCGTAATCGCGTTCATTGAAAAACAGCTCGGCGGCGCTGCGCTCAGCTTCGCAAGCTGCATCGCAAATAAAGCTCGCTTCGGTTTTGTAAATCAATTTACCAAACGGATCTTCGACGTACGCAATGTAGTGAGGCTTAACGTAGTATCCGCCGTTTGCAAATACTGAGTAGCCTTGCGCCAGTTGCATTGGGGTCAGGCTTCCTGCGCCAAGCGCGATGGTTTCAGAGCGCGGCACATTGTTGATATCAAAGCCAAAGCGGGCCAAAAACTGACGCGTTTCATCCAGACCAACTTCACGCAGCGTACGCACCGCCATCACGTTCTTTGACGTTGCCAGACCAATGCGTAAACGGGTTGGGCCGATGTAAGTCGGTGGCGAGTTTTTCGGACGCCATGCCGTACCTTGACTGCTGTCCCAGCGATTGATCGGAGCATCATTGATCAGCGTAGCAAGGGTCAAGCCACTGTCGAGCGCCGCTGAATAAATAAAAGGTTTGATGCTTGAGCCCACTTGACGGACTGACATCGTGGCGCGGTTAAATTTGTTATGCACGAAGTTAAAACCACCCACAAGCGCTTGAACCGAGCCATCGCTTGGCTCCATTGCGACAAAGGCGGTATTGGCATTTGGCACTTGGCTCAGTACCCATTGATTCGCCTCTGACGTGCCATTGTCACGAACCCAGATTTGCTCGCCAATGGCCAAAATATCACTGGCGGAAGTAGGCGCAGGGCCTTGACGCTCGTCGGTGACAAAACGACGCGCCCATTTAAGCCCATTCCAAGCAAGAGTCTGCGCGCCACGGTTTTTAACCCACACTTGCGCCGTTTGGTCTTGCACATGGGTAACAATGGCGGGAACCAATTCACCATAGGTGGGTTGAGTGCGCAGATGAGAGTCCATTTGCGCTTCGGTCCAAGGCGTCTCTGATGCCGGCCACAGCACGCTTTCTGCGCCGCGATAGCCATGACGCTCGTCATAGGCGAGTAAATTTTCCAGCGCCGCTTGGTTTGCTGCATTTTGCATCGTTGAGTTAACCGTCATTACGATGCGCATCCCCGAGGTGTAAGCTTTTTCCTCACCGTAATGCTCGACCGCCCAAGCGCGAGCCAACTCAGCAACATACGGCGCGTTAAGTTCAATTTCTGCGCTGTGGTATTTGGCGACGATGGGTTCTGCGCGCGTGTGATCAAATTCTGCTTGAGTAATGTAACCCTCATCAAGCATACGCAGCAGCACGACATTACGTCTTGCCGTTGCACGTTCCACAGAATAGAGCGGGTTCATAGTCGAAGGGGCTTTTGGCATCCCCGCCAATGTCGCAATTTCGCTCAGGGTTAATTGGTTAAGATCTTTACCAAAATAGACGCGCGCAGCGGCGCCAAAGCCGTAAGAGCGATGACCAAGAAAAATTTTGTTAACGTAGAGCTCGAGAATTTCTTCTTTCGTTAGTAATTGTTCTATGTGCAGAGCGATGAAAATCTCTTTGATTTTACGCATGATTTTCTTTTCGTTTGAGAGAAAGAAATTCCGCGCTAACTGCTGAGTAATGGTACTCGCCCCTTGTTTGGCACTGCCTGACATTGCCACTACGACTGCTGCACGAGTAATGCCAATAGGGTCAATGCCGTAATGGTCATAATAGCGGCTGTCTTCCGTTGCGATGAGCGCATTAATTAACGCTTGTGGGATCTGTTCGTATGTCACTGGAATGCGACGTTTTTCGCCAAACTGAGCGATCAGTTTGCCATCGGCACTGAACACTTGCATTGGCGTTTGCAACTCGACCTCTTTGAGCGTTGCGACGTCAGGCAATTCGGGCTTTAGATATTGATAAAAACCAAATATCGTCATCACTCCAAAAATTATGCAAATCAATGTTAATGCTAATAAACGCTTTATGAACTTCACCGGAGAATCCTGATTAGTTGAGGTTGTCGAGTCGCAAACACTAGTACCCTAGACCAAAAAATGAGCTCATGTGCTATTAACCGCTATTTACGGTTCAATAACAACCTTTTGGGCGACGAAACTTGGAGCATAGGGTCATGGTTGCGCCGCTAGTCACCGGGATCGACATCAGTTCGCACAGCCTCCGTGCTGTGACGCTACGACATCACCGTGCAGGTTTTACCCTGTTAGGCTGTCATGAAATTGAGCCAGAGACGGCTATTGTCACCGAAAACCACCTCGTAAATCATCAAGAAATTGTCAACTTGTTTAACCGATTGAAAAATAAGCTGCCAATTTTTCGACGCAAAGTGGCTTTAGCGATACCTGAAGCGACAGTGATAAGGAAGATACTGCATATTGAGCGACATCTTGAGGGGCGCGAACGCGAATTTGCCCTTGAAGAGGCGTTTGCGTTGCAATCGCCACTGCCGATTGAATCGCTCAGTATTGATTACGTGGCACTCAATTCAGCGTTGGATGATGCAACGGTGCGTTATCAGGTTGTGGCGACTCGTCGTGATGTGGTCGAGTCGCGCTGGCAAGCGCTGAAAGCCGCTAAATTAACCCCCGTACGATTTGATGTGCATACACACGCGCTGATGCAGTTGTGGCGTCGAGCCAGCTATTGCTATCCGGCGCAAACCCATTTCGGATTGCTCCATATTGAAGCGGCTGTCGCGCACCTTCTCATTGAACATAATCCTGTGTCATCCGACTCATTAGCGCTGGCAGAGCGCGCCCCCTTTCATAAGGCAATTGCCGGTTCTTGGGACAATCAGCAGCAAGGCGCCAATTTGGTCGAGAAGGTGCAATTACAATGGCAGCTTTATCGTTCGATGCATTCACAAACGCTGCTTCGCGGGCTTTGGATTACCGGGATCGGCGCGGACGATGTTGAACTGCGCAATGCGCTCAGTCGAGCGCTCGATATTGAGTGTGTCATGCTGAACCCACTTGCGTTAGTGGATGGCGAAGCGGCGGTAAAACGCAGTGTGGTTCACCCAGAGCGCTGCGGTGTTGCACTGGGATTGGCCATTGGCGGGCTTGAGTGGTTGGAGGGGCACCATGCACCTTGATATCAATTTATTGCCATGGCGCACACTAGCACGCAAAGCTCAAGCTCAGCGGTTTGCGATTCAGTTAGCGGGAGTGTGCGCACTGGCGTTGGTTAGCCAATGGCTCGTCGGTATGTACCTTACCGGGCAACAGCAGCAACAAAAGGAGCGCAATGACTATTTGCAAGCTCACATTGCGCAATTAGAAAGACGCATCGGGACGATGAAAGTGGCGCAAGCGGAACACAGCGCGGTCTATTCGCGATTGCAAGCGGTGGCACCTTTACAACAAGCGCGGAGTAACGTGACCCAACTGATGAGCCTATTACAGCAAATGGTGCCAACCGGGGTTTATCTTGATGAGATTAAATTGCGCGAGCAAAAGGTCACGCTTCGAGGCATTGGTGAGAGTTACGCGCAAATTACGGCGCTGCTCGACAATCTTGAGCGTGCCGAGAGGGTCAAACAGGTTGAAATGCATTCGATTGTCAGAAAGAGCACTCGCTTTGGCGAAGATTATCAAACCTTTGTCGTCTCATTTGTCTTTTCTTGGCAGGTAGACGAAGTTGACCAAGTAGATCAAGTAGACCAAGGAGATAAAGGCAGCAAGGCAACGCCGTCCCATGAGCCACAGCCCTTGCAAGCTCCGGGCTTAGTGCAACGCACAAGCCGCGCCGGCATGGAGCGTAAACATGGCTGAGCAGCAATCGTTTGACTGGCAAGAATTAGAACTCGATGAGATGGCGTATTGGCCTCGGCAAGCGCAAGTGGCGGTTTTTCTGGTTCTGTTTGGCCTAGCTCAATTGCTGGGCTTCTGGTTTTATCTTGATCCTAAATTGGTATTGCTTGAACAACAAAAGCATCAAGAGCGAGCGTTGAAAATGATACTCGCCGAGAAGGCGAATCAGGCCGCAGCCTTGCCCAAAGTGCAATCGCAACTGGATGAGCTTAACCGCCGCTATAGCGCGTTATTAAGGCAGTTGCCCGAGCAAAAAGAGCTGGCAACGCTGCTTGCTGCAGTGAATGAGCAAGGCATGCGACACAATTTAACCTTTACTCGAATTGATTGGGGGGAGGTTGAACCGCTCGAAACCCTTAATCGGTTGCCGCTCAACATTGAACTTACCGGGCGTTACCATGACATTGGTCGATTTAGCGAGGCCATTGCTCGCTTACCGCGAATTATTACTCTGAATGATGTGACGTGGCAGCGCGTATCAAACGAGAGTCAAATGCTCCATTTTCGCGTTGATGCCCATACTTACCAGTTTCGTGCTGAGCCCAGTCGTGACTCTCTGTCCAAGAAGACCAAACAACAAGCGTTGCCGTATGGAGGTGAGCCATGAGTGACCCAAACGAAAGACGTACTATGAAGCTGGTTATCTTAAGCGTCGTGGCTGGAGCGCTGATGGGGTGCCGCGCCGAGCAAGCGCCGCTCGATCAATTTGTGCGCGAAACGGAAACGCAGGCTCGTCAGTATATTGCAGCGCTCGCCCCTGAGTCTTCATCCAACATTTCGACCTATGTCGCACTAAGCGACCACGATCCGTTTGCTTTGCCCCTAGCGGCACATAAAGTGTCACCAGCGACCTCAACAGAACAAGCGTGCTGGCAACCTCCGACACGTCAAACCAAAGTGAAGTTTGAGCGATTTCCATTAGAGCAGTTGATGTTCAAAGGGGTGATGAGCAATGGCAAATCCTCGCTGGGGGTAATTAGCGCACCAGACGGCGCTGTCGCAGCGGTGCGTGCTGGCGATATCTTAGGGATGAATTTTGGCCAGATCACTAAGATTGACGCCAATACCATCACAGTCACGGAAATGTTGGCCGATGGTTTAGGCTGCTGGCAATCACGGCAACAGACGTTGGCGCTGTATTCGGGAGAGCAGAATGCAAAATAACCCTTATCCAAACTCGAATCAGCCACAGCATTATGTTGTTCTGTGGTTCATGATATTCATCGCGCTTTTTATGTCTCAGTTTTGTTGGGCTGAAATGGGCTTATCAAACGGTCTTTACGTTAACGCCAGTAACAATACGATGAGTTTTGAGTCGCAGCTTGAAGCGGTTGATTTTCGAACCAACTCAGCGCGCGAAGCGCGAGTGATCATTTCATTAAATCGCGCCGTGCCAGTGATGGATGTTCAGCGTACACCACAAGGCTTAACCATTGAGCTGTTTAATACGTATGTGGCGGATGAGCATCTCTATCTGATGGATGTTGAGGATTTCGCCACCCAAGTAAAACAAATCGAGGTGGTTCGGCATGGGCCACATACACGCCTTTTGCTGTCTATTGAAGGCGAGTATGAATACCGCTATCAATGGATTGAGCAGCAACTGGTGGTGACCGTGTCGTCGATGACCAAGGGGCAAGCGGGCAAGTCGCTGTTAGAACAGCAGGGGCAACCAATCTCAATCAATTTTCAAGATATTGCGGTTCGCAGTGTGCTGCAGTTAATCGCTGATTATAATGATTTTAATTTGGTGGTGTCCGATTCCGTCAGCGGTAATCTTACCTTGCGTTTGGATGGTGTGCCTTGGCAGCAAGTGCTCGATATTATTTTACAAGTAAAAGGGCTGGATAAGCGGCTTGAGGGCAATGTACTTTTGGTGGCCCCAAAGGTTGAGTTAGATCAGCGCGAACAGCATGCGCTGGAATTGCAGCAGGTGGAGCAAGAGCTGCGCACGTTAGAGTCAAAGATCATTACAGTTCAATTTGCCAACGCCGTGGATTTAGCGCAATTGATCCGTGGTGAAGGAGAAGGGGCGGTTTCGATGCTTTCGGCGCGAGGAAGCATCGCGGTGGATGAGCGAACCAATGCGCTTTTAATTCGTGAGCTGCCACAAAATTTAACCACCATTATTGAGCTTGTCACGGCGTTAGATATTCCGGTCAAACAAGTACAAATTGAAGCGCGGATAGTCACAATTAGTGAGGGTGACTTGGAAGAAATTGGTGTACGCTGGGGCGTGACATCCGTTAATGGCGATAGTCGAATCAGTGGCTCAATAGAAAACAACCTTGAGGCCATTGGACTGTATGAGTCAAATGGGGGTGACGATGGTGACTCAAACGATAACATCAATGACTTTCTTAATGTTAATTTAGGGGCAACCGATGACAACGCGGCGCGTATCGCCTTTCAAGTTGGCAGTATCGGCTCCACGCTGCTCGATTTGGAGTTATCTGCGTTGCAGCGGGAGTCAAAGGCTGAAGTGATTTCCAGTCCAAGATTGTTGACCACCAATAAAAAACCAGCCTATATTGAACAAGGTACTGAAATCCCCTACCTTGAGTCAACCTCCAGTGGCGCGACGTCAGTTGCGTTTCGTAAAGCGGTATTGAGCCTTATTGTTACGCCGCAAATTACCCCAGATAACCGTTTAGTGCTTGATTTAAATGTGACTCAAGACAGGCCGGGTAGCGTAGTCAAAACCGGCACCGGAGAGGCGGTGTCGATTAAAACCCAGCGTATAGGAACTCAAGTATTGGTCGATAATGGTGAAACCATTGTGCTGGGTGGGATTTTTGAGCACAGCGTGATTAATACGGTGGACAAGGTACCCGTTTTAGGGGATTTGCCCATTTTAGGGCGACTGTTCAAACGCACATACGAAGATGTGGGGAAAAGCGAGCTATTGATCTTCGTGACCCCCAAAGTGGTGATGCAATAAAAGGCCACATGCGTAAGCGCGAGTTTGCTTTTCTAAAGCGAGTGCAAAAATTAAGTTGCATTAGCGGCATCATACCTTGATAATTTCGGGTCTTATCACGAATTATCTGTGAGGAATCGGCGCCACGAGCTTTTTATGTCGCGCAGCATCGCGACGCCAGTTGTGGCGATCTTATTGAATTAACGTTGTAAATTACTGCTAATTAATATGGCTGAGAAACGTAATATTTTTCTTGTTGGCCCAATGGGTGCCGGCAAAAGTACAATCGGTAGACACCTAGCACAACAACTTCATATGGAGTTTTTGGACTCAGACACTGTGATTGAAGAGCGCACTGGCGCTGATATCGCATGGGTGTTTGATGTTGAAGGTGAAGCGGGTTTCCGTAAACGCGAAGAAGCGGTGATTAACGATCTTACCGAAGAGCAGGGCATTGTGCTCGCGACAGGTGGTGGTTCGATTCTAAGTAAAGAGAATCGCAATCGTCTTTCTGCGCGTGGCATCGTGGTCTATTTGGAAACCACCATTGATAAACAAATGGCGCGCACAAATCGCGATAAAAAGCGTCCATTACTGCAAACGGACAGCCCGCGTGACGTGCTTGAAGCGTTGGCAGACGAGCGTAACCCTCTTTATGAAGAGATTGCGGATTACACTGTTCGCACCGACGATCAAAGCGCCAAAGTGGTCGCAAATCAAATCGTAAAAATGCTAGAAGAGCGATAACCCAATCGCTGGAACGGAGTTAAGCCATGGAACGGATCACGGTCAATCTAGCGGAACGTAGTTATCCCATCACGATTGGCGCCGGGTTATTTCAAGACTCGGCGCAACTTTCTTTATTAAAGTCTGGGCAAAAAGTGGTGGTGATCACCAATGACACCGTTGCACCGCTTTATGCACAGACCTTGTTGGCATTGCTTGAGCAGGCCGGCGCTCAGGCTCAATTGCAAATACTGCCCGACGGTGAGCAGTACAAGTCTCTCGACACGTTCAATCAAATCATGGATTACATGCTAGAGCACAACCACAGTCGCGATGTGGTGATGGTCGCGCTCGGTGGCGGTGTGATAGGTGATTTGGTTGGGTTTGCTGCGGCCTGCTATCAACGCGGTGTCGATTTTATTCAAGTGCCGACGACATTGCTGTCACAAGTTGACTCCTCTGTTGGCGGTAAAACCGCAGTGAATCACCCTCTCGGCAAGAACATGATCGGAGCGTTTTATCAGCCTAAAGCGGTGATTATCGACACCGATTGCTTGCGCACTCTACCTCGTCGCGAATTGGCGGCGGGCATGGCAGAGGTGATCAAATACGGCATCATCTACGATGGTGAATTTTTTGCTTGGCTCGAAAGCCACGTCGAATCCCTTTTTGCACTCGAACCTCAAGCGCTTTCTTATGCCATTGCCCGTTGCTGTGCGATTAAGGCAGAGGTGGTGGCGCAAGATGAAAAAGAGTCAGGATTGCGCGCGCTGCTTAACCTTGGCCACACATTTGGCCATGCCATTGAAGCCGAGCTCGGCTACGGTCATTGGCTTCATGGCGAAGCCGTTGCTAGCGGTATGGTGATGGCCGCAAAAACGGCGCAATTGCAAGGGGCGTTGAGCGAAGCCGACGTGGCGCGCATTGTGACGTTATTGCGCCGCTGTGATTTGCCGGTTCATACGCCTGCATCGATGCAATATGATGATTTTATGCGGCATATGATGCGAGACAAAAAGGTGCTTTCTGGGCAATTACGTCTGGTATTGCCAACCGCAATTGGTCAAGCTCACGTGACAGCCGACACGCCGCTCGATGTGATCAAACAAGCGATTGAATACGGGCGTGAGTTGGCGTAGTTTGTTATTTTAACCTTGGCGAGAAGTGAAGATGGCCTCCATGCAGTCTCCATATGTCATCGAACTTGAGTCTCAGACCGAGTTACTTGAACGCATTGCGTTGTTGTCTCACTTTCGCTCAAATCTTATTGCGGTTTCCGGCGAGTCAGGCAGTGGTAAATCATGGCTGGCGCAGCGTTATCTTGAGTTAAAGGCGCAAACGCAAAATCAGTGCTTACTGTGCGTTCGTCCTCATCAAAGCGATCGTGAACTGCGCGCCCAACTCCTTGAGCAACTGCTTCCTGCTCCACTGTTTAATCCTGATGCCTCCTTGTTTGAAAGTTTTGCTCAACTGTTTGAAGGCAGTCGCTGTGATGCTGTTGTGGTCATCGATGACGCGCATCGTTTAAGCGATGGGTTTGTCACTGAGCTTTGGAGCTGGGTCACACAACTGAGTCAGGTATCACGCTGGCGTGTTACCGTGGTGCTGTTTTCATTACCGGGTCATTTGGACGGGTTATTGACTCGACTGGCTTATGGTCAAGAGATCAAACCGATAGAATTGGATATAGACCCACTCAGCGAGTCTGAGGCGATGCTGTTGTTTGAAAAGCAAGTCGCTCGTTATATCGATGAGTCACAAGAAAAGCGGGTGCGCAACGCATTTCGTTTTGTTCGCCCCAATCCCGGCGACATCATTGCGTTAGGAGAAAAGAAAGTGGAAAAACGGATCATTATTCGCTCTATCGTTGCCTCTCCATTGAATATTGTTTTGCTGGTGGCGCTGCTTGTGGTGTTACTCATCGCCGGTTATTGGTGGCTTTTGCCGCAATCGGCGCCGAAAACGACAGAATCGCTGGTGGTCACTGAACAGACGGTCATTCCCACACTGAGTGAGAATCGCACAAGTCCGGTACTTGAAGTAGCAGAAGGTGAGTTAGAGTCGCCACTGGCAGACAGTGAACCATCGAAGCAATCGGCACTGATAGCCGATGACTCTAGTGCGTTACCACCATCGGTCTTGACAGAAACAGTCAGTGTTGGCGTAGCTGATGAGCCCCATCAACGGGTGGTTATTGAGTCCAATGTGGTGGATGCCTTGTTGGAAGGAAAGCCCGCCAGCGTTAATACCCAATCACTTGCCGACGTGGCGGTGCAAGTGGCCCCCAATAGTGTCAATGATACGCCTAACGACGCGCCTGTCGCGCAAGCGGCTGTGCCACCATCGACGGTCGGAAAAATTGTTGTACTACGCAGCGATGATAATTTTGAAGCCACGCCAGCAGAGACTGTTGACACCGACCCTCTTGCAGCCGCGCGTAGTGAGCTTAACGCATTGCCGCCGCGCAGTTATACATTGCAACTTGCCGCGCTCACTTCACCTGAAGAGGTCACGCAATTTATTGCCACGCATCAACTGCTCAATCAGGTTCGAATCTACTCGACGGTGCGCCAAGGTGCCCTTTGGTACATCGTTACTTATCAAGATTTTGCCACCATTCAGCAAGCCCGTGATGCGATTGCACTGTTACCAACATCATTACAAGCGGTTGGACCTTGGGCGAAGTCACTAGCGCAAGTACAGCGTGAACTGCTCCAATCGAAATAATCCTGAGCGAATGTCGAAAATATGGTACATTTCGCAGCTTCAAATTTAGGTGGATAAATAGAGCAAGCAATGAAAAAACAGCGAGCCTTTCTGAAGTGGGCGGGAGGAAAATATGGCTTGGTGGAAGACATTCAGCGCCATTTGCCGCCTGCGCGCAAATTGGTGGAGCCGTTTGTGGGGGCGGGGTCGATTTTTCTCAATACCGACTACGAACAGTACTTGCTGGCGGACATCAACCCCGATTTGATCAACCTGTATAATTTGTTAAAAGCAGAGCCTGAACGTTATATCGCTGAAGCCAAACGTTGGTTTACGCCAGAATATAATCGCAAAGAGGTTTATCTCGATATTCGCGCCCAGTTTAATAAAACCGGTTGCGATAGCGAAGACGCGATATTCTATCGCTCGCTGGCGTTTTTATACATGAACCGTTTTGGCTTTAATGGTCTATGTCGTTATAACAAAAAGGGCGGATTTAATGTGCCTTTTGGTTCGTACAAAAAACCCTACTTTCCTGAAGCAGAGTTGGAGTTTTTCGCCGAGAAAGCGAAGCGAGCTACTTTTATTTGCGAAAGTTACCCAGACACTTTTCGTCGCGCCCGTAAAGGCAGCGTGATTTATTGCGATCCACCATACGCACCCTTATCGACAACCGCTAATTTTACCTCTTATTCTGGGGCTGGATTTACGCTCGATGATCAGGCTGCACTGGCCGATATCGCCGAGAAAACCGCGTATGAGCGCGGTATTCCCGTCTTAATTTCAAATCACGACACAACGCTGACACGCAGGCTTTACCATGGCGCTCAGCTTAATGTGGTGAAAGTGAAGCGAACAATCAGTCGTAATGGCGCAGGTCGTAATAAAGTGGATGAGTTATTGGCGCTTTTTGCGGCTCAATAAGGTGTTTCGACGGCGTTGTTGACTTGCCGCTTACCTGCATTTTGAATACCCAAATCACGCTTTGGCCGTCAGTGGTATTTTTAGAGTAAACTTGGGTTATCCCCGCTATGACAACCTGCGCCGCTGGCGCATCAAGGATCGTTGAGGTCGAATATGAAAGAGTTTTTAATTGCCCCCTCCATTTTATCTGCCGATTTTGCGCGTCTTGGTGAAGATGTTGAAAGAGTGCTCGCGGCAGGCGCGGATGTGGTGCACTTTGATGTAATGGATAACCATTATGTGCCCAACTTGACCTTTGGCGCGCCAATTTGTAAAGCGCTGCGTGATTATGGCATCACCGCACCGATTGATGTGCATTTAATGGTAAAGCCGGTCGATCGCATCATTCCTGATTTTGCTAAAGCGGGCGCAACCATGATCACATTTCATATTGAAGCGTCTGAGCATGTGGATCGTACGCTGCAGCTTATTAAAGAACATGGCTGCCAAGCAGGAGTAGTATTAAACCCAGCGACCCCTTTGTCTCATCTTGAATACATCATGGATAAAGTGGATATGATTTTGTTGATGTCAGTCAACCCAGGGTTTGGTGGTCAATCATTTATTCCCAATACGCTAGATAAACTGCGAGCAGTACGTAAGATGATTGATGCATCGGGTCGCGATATTCGCCTTGAAATTGATGGTGGTGTCAAAGTGGATAACATTCGTGAAATAGCCCAAGCAGGCGCGGATATGTTCGTTGCGGGCTCGGCAATTTTCGGCGAGCCAGATTACAAAGCGGTCATCGATCAAATGCGCGCCGAGTTGGCAAAAGCGTAAACACCTTTCACCGAATCAGCACAATAAGGGCGGTCTCTCAAACCGCTCTTATCTTGAAGTTACTTGGGTATCTTGCGGGTTCATCTTCCTACGTTATTCTCGCGATAAATACCGCTTGCTTAATTTACGACCTTTAAGTACTATTCTCCGTCCAAAATCTCGGTCCACTAACCCTTAGTTCCTTGCTTCCTCTGGTTGACCGAGCCATCTGTGGAAGCTGAATAATCCGTAAGGAGCAACACATGCGTCATTACGAAATCGTATTCATGGTGCACCCAGATCAAAGCGAGCAAGTTGCTGGCATGATCGAGCGTTACACTGGTTCTATCACTGAAACTGGCGGTACTATCCACCGTCTAGAAGATTGGGGTCGTCGTCAATTGGCTTACCCAATCAACAAGCTTCACAAAGCTCACTACGTTCTTATGAACGTTGAAGCTGATCAAGCTGTTATCGATGAACTAGAAACTGCTTTCCGTTACAACGATGCAGTTCTACGTAACATGATCATGCGTACTAAAGCGGCTATCACTGAGCCATCAATCATGCTAAAGCAGAAAGAAGAACGTTCTGCAAAGCGTGAAGAGCGCGTAGAAGCTGCTGAGTAATTGCTGCTATGACCAACCGAATGGAGCTCAGTGGCGTTGTTGCTAAGCCTCCTATTCGAAGTCAAAGCCCAAGTGGTATACATCACTGTCGATTCTGGCTTGAGCACCGCTCAACCGTAATTGAAGCTGACCTCCCAAGACAAGTGTATTGTCTTATGCCTGTGGTGGTGAGTGGGCAAAGGTCACAAACAGATACTCAGAATTTAGTACAAGGTAGTAGCATTAAGGTAAGAGGCTTTGTCGCTTATCAAACCAGCCGAAATGGCGTGGGAAAATTGGTGCTGCATGCCGAACACATTACTCAAATTTAAGATCAGGAGATAGCCCATGGCTCGTTTCTTCCGTCGTCGTAAATTCTGCCGTTTCACTGCAGAAGGCGTACAAGAGATTGATTACAAAGACGTAGCAACTCTTAAAAACTACATCACTGAAGCTGGTAAAATCGTACCTAGCCGTATCACTGGTACTTGTGCTAAGTATCAGCGTCAGCTAGCGCGCGCTATCAAGCGTTCTCGCTACCTAGCTCTACTACCGTACACTGACAAGCATCAGTAATCGGTTCGTTTTATTAAGAAAGAGGATTAAACAATGCAAGTTATTCTACTTGATAAAATCGGTAACCTAGGTGGTCTTGGCGATACTGTTAACGTTAAATCTGGCTATGCTCGTAACTTCCTTATCCCTCAAGGTAAAGCAGTTATGGCAACTAAAAATAACGTTGAAATGTTCGAAGTTCGTCGCGCTGAACTAGAAGCTAAAGTTGCTGAGCAACTGGCTGCTGCAGAAGCTCGTGCTGAGAAAGTTGCTGAGCTAGAAGCGGTTGTTATCACTTCTAAAGCGGGTGACGAAGGTAAACTATTCGGTTCTATCGGTACTCGTGACATCGCTGATGCAGTTTCTGCTGCTGGCGTTGCAGTTGCTAAGAGCGAAGTTCGTCTTCCAGAAGGTGCTCTACGCACAACTGGTGAGTTCGAAGTTTCTCTACAACTTCACTCAGACGTATTTGCAACAGTTAAAGTTAACGTTGTAGCTGAGTAATTTACTCATTTAAGTAATTTAAAAAGCACCTCGAAAGAGGTGCTTTTTTTATGTCTGCTTCTGGCCACCACATTCGCCATCGGGGATTAGAAATCAAAGAGTACGTTAACCGAAAACAGTGAGTCGGAATTGTAAAGCCCTTCGGGTACACGGTCGTGATAGGCTTGCGAATGGGCAATTTTTAACGCGATACGTTCAGTAATCTCATTATTGATGCTTATCGAGCTATCAATCCGCATGTTGCTGCGCCCTGAGACTGCGGTAACATCGGCGGCAAGTCTTAAATTATCGACCACTTGCCACGCAGATGTGATGTGCGTGCGTACAATACCTTCTTTAACATCCTCTGGAAAAACCAGGTCATCGTCGTCAATTTCTTCCGTATTGGGTTTTTGATAACGAAACCCCGGGCCGACTTCAAATTCCAGTAAGAAAGTCTCAGTGTTGGTGATTTGATAACCAAGGCCACTTGAAACGGTATAGTCTTTAAAGTACGCACTGTACTTGCTGTCAACGCCTTGAAAGTTACCGTAGAGGTAGGCTTTAGGGCCTAGCTTAAAGTCAGTTTGAGCGGCGTAAGTAAAGGTCCGAGAGTCTTCTTCACCATCTTTATATAGGTGAAAATAACGCCATTCTGCAGAAGAACGGTGACGTCCTATGGTGTACTCCCCTGCCAAGCGAGTGTTCAGCGCTTTTGATTCTGTATTTCCTGAATGGGCAATGTAACCAAATTCAGCTTCACCATGCACCGGCGGCATCCACTCAAAAGAGAGGGCGCGCTCAGCAGCTTGCTCTAATGCAAATGCACTGTTGGCTAATAGGACGACGGGTAACGCAAGCAGGCGTCGGTAATGACAGCGAAAGGGCGACACAAAACCTCACAAAGGCAATGATTTAGACGAGTTCATCCGTGGAGCGATATTATACTCAACTCCTTCAAAGATGCGAGGTTCTGCCGTTGGTGAACGCAAAAGCTTGCCAGAAACTGACACGGAAAGTTCGAATTCTTCATTACAAACTCTGACGCTCGGTTATAATGGTCGATCAGTGTGAGTTGTAGAGTGACATCATGGCGGAAAATAAACATCGTAAACCGATCGACAGTCAGGTCGAAGCCATTAAGGCGCCCCCGCATTCGTTAGAGGCGGAGCAGTCCGTTATTGGCGGCTTGCTGCTGGATAATGAGCGTTGGGATACCGTGGCAGAGCGTGTTGTCGCAAAAGATTTCTACAGTCGCCCACACAGACTGATTTTTGAAGCCAGCAAATCGATTCTTGAGCAGAATAAACCACTGGATCTTATTACGCTATCTGAGTTTTTAGAGCGCCGAGAGCAGCTCGATGATGTTGGCGGTTTTGCCTATTTGGCTGATTTGGCGAAAAATACTCCCAGCGCAGCGAACATCAATGCCTATGCCGACATTGTGGCAGAACGCGCCATGGTGCGTAGCCTAATAAGCGTTGCCAATGATATCGCCGATGCAGGCTACGATCCGCAAGGCCGTACGTCGGAAGAGCTCCTTGATCTGGCCGAAAGCAAAGTGTTTGCCATTGCTGAAGAGCGCACTCGTGATAACGAAGGGCCGCAAAATGTCGATTCAATCTTAGAAAAAACACTTGAGCGAATTGAACTTTTGTATCAATCGCCGCAAGACGGCGTGACAGGGGTCAGTACCGGTTTTACCGATCTTAATAAAATGACAGCGGGTTTACAGGGCTCGGATCTGGTGATTGTGGCCGCGCGCCCTTCGATGGGTAAAACCACGTTTGCGATGAACTTGTGTGAAAACGCCGCAATGGAGCAAGATAAGCCAGTGCTGATTTTCTCGCTCGAAATGCCATCAGAGCAGTTGATGATGCGTACATTGGCCTCACTTTCTCGTGTCGATCAAACCAAAATTCGTACCGGTCAGCTGGATGATGATGACTGGGCACGCATCTCCTCAACCATGGGGATTTTGATGCAAAAGAAAAACATGTATATCGACGACAGCTCCGGTTTGACACCAACAGAATTGCGCTCTCGAGCGCGTCGGGTCGCTCGCGAACATGGCGGTCTTTCGATGATCATGGTCGATTATTTGCAATTGATGCGAGTGCCGTCGTTATCGGAGAACCGAACATTGGAAATCGCAGAAATTTCTCGCTCACTCAAAGCATTAGCAAAAGAACTTAATGTGCCTGTGGTCGCGCTCTCTCAGCTTAACCGTTCGTTGGAACAACGCGCGGATAAACGCCCGGTGAACTCAGACTTGCGTGAATCTGGCTCGATTGAGCAAGACGCCGACTTAATTATGTTCATTTATCGTGATGAAGTTTACCATCCTGATAGCCCCTATAAGGGTACCTCCGAAATTATTATTGGTAAGCAACGTAACGGTCCGATTGGCCGCGTGCGCTTGACCTTCCAAGGTCAGCATTCGCGTTTTGACAACTACGCAGGCCCTGCCTTTGACGACGATGAGTGATCCCCATGAGTTATATGAAAGCGGCCACCGCAAGCATAGATTTAGCTGCGCTTGAGCACAATTTGGCGCGACTGTCTGAGTTGGCACCCCACAGTAAAATGATCGCCGTTGTCAAAGCCAATGCTTATGGGCACGGTTTGCGGTATGTCGCCGATACTGCAAAGCGCGCGGATGCATTTGGTGTGGCGCGTATTGAAGAGGCGTTACAATTGCGAGCTAATGGGATTGTGCAGCCGATTTTATTGCTGGAAGGCTTTTATTCAGCCAGTGATTTACGTGTGCTCGTGACAAATAACATTCAAACGGTAGTGCATTGCGAAGAGCAGTTGCGCGATCTTGAAGCGGCGCAATTGGAGACGCCAGTTGTCGTATGGCTAAAAATTGATAGTGGTATGCACAGGCTCGGTGTACGCCCTGAGCAGTTTGATGATTTTGTTGCGCGATTGCATCAGTGCAACAATGTCGCCAAGCCGCTGCGTTATATGAGCCACTTTGGTTGCGCCGATGAATTACAAAGCGCGGTCACCACTGAGCAATTGAGCCAGTTTTTGGCGTTAACGGAAGGTTGCCAGGGTGACCGCACGCTGGCGGCATCGGCCGGAATTCTTGCTTGGCCAAAGAGCCACTTAGAGTGGGTTCGCCCTGGTATCATTATGTATGGTGTTTCCCCCTTTGCTGAGCAAAGCGCTGAGCAACTGGGCTTTAAACCGGTAATGACATTAAAATCTCACTTGATTGCCGTGCGTGATGTCAAGGCTGGTGAGAGTGTCGGTTACGGTGGGATCTGGCGTAGTGAGCGCGATACCAAAGTGGGTGTTGTGGCGATAGGGTATGGCGATGGTTACCCACGCACAGCGCCTAATGGTACGCCAGTATGGATTAATGGTCGCAAAGTGCCGCTGGCAGGACGCGTTTCCATGGACATGCTCACTGTCGATTTAGGGCCTGAAGCCGCTGATCGTGTTGGCGATGAAGCCATACTTTGGGGAAGTGCGCTGCCATCGGAAGAAGTGGCGCAGCATATCGGCACCATAGCGTATGAGCTGGTCACCAAATTAACCGCTCGTGTGGCAATGGAATACACATACGAAACGACTGAGTAGATTGTTCGATGGCACAATTTATCTAACTTTGCGTGATGCAGCGCAATACTTGTGCCATTTTTGAACGGGATAATGCGGTTGACCTGCATGTTGGACCTCGCTTCTTGAGGTAACTTGGTTATACTTTTTAGTGAGCTAACTTGGCGTTTTTAAAAAAGAATTTAGCTCGTGGCACTTTTGCCTTTTTCTCATATACCCAAACAACTTCAAGTGGAAAGGGAATATCCCCTTTCTACTTGAAGTTGCAGCGTTGTTGGCTGGCACTCACAAACCTCATCTCATAGTGTATCTATGCTCAGAGGCTTTGTTCGTTTGCCGCCTACCTGCATCTCCAAGTTGTTTGGGTATAGCGCGGCACGGCGCTGAGATGCTGTACGGAATTAAAAACAATATAACTTCTGGATTTTTACCATGTTGAAAAATATCAACCCAACCCAAACTCAAGCTTGGACTGCGCTGACTGCGCATTTTGAAAACGCGCAAGATATGGATATGACGGCGCTATTTGCTCAAGACGCGGCGCGTTTTGATAAATTCTCTGCGCGTTTTGGTCAAGATATCTTAGTCGATTACTCTAAAAACCTGATTAGCGAAGAGACGCTTTCACATCTGTTTGCTTTGGCAAAAGAGACCGAACTGAGCGCGGCTATCGGCGCGATGTTCAGTGGCGAAGCGATCAACCAAACCGAAGGTCGCGCTGTTTTGCATACGGCTTTGCGTAATCGCAGTAACACACCAGTTATGGTCGATGGTGAAGATGTCATGCCAGCGGTTAATGCGGTATTGGCAAAAATCAAGCAGTTTACTGAGCGCGTGATTGGCGGTGAATGGAAAGGTTATACAGGCAAAGCGATCACCGATATTGTTAACATCGGTATTGGTGGCTCAGATCTTGGCCCTTACATGGTGACAGAGGCGCTTGCACCTTACAAAAATCATTTGAATCTGCATTTTGTGTCTAACGTGGATGGCACTCATGTGGTGGAAACGCTGAAGAAAGTGGATCCAGAAACCACCTTATTCTTGATTGCGTCAAAAACCTTTACCACTCAAGAAACGATGACGAACGCACACACTGCGCGTGATTGGTTCCTAGGTTCAGCGGGCGATGAGGCGCATGTTGCGAAACACTTTGCTGCGCTATCAACCAATGGCACTGCGGTTGCTGAGTTTGGTATTGATACCGACAACATGTTTGAGTTCTGGGACTGGGTGGGTGGTCGTTACTCACTTTGGTCTGCGATCGGTCTGTCGATTGCACTGTCTGTCGGTTACGACAATTTCATTGAGCTGCTTGATGGCGCTCATGAGATGGACAAGCATTTTGCGACTACGGAACTGGAAAGCAACATTCCTGTTATTTTGGCACTGATTGGCATTTGGTATAACAACTTCCACGGCGCTGAATCAGAAGCGATTTTGCCATACGATCAATACATGCACCGCTTTGCTGCCTATTTCCAACAAGGAAACATGGAGTCGAATGGTAAATACGTTGATCGTAACGGTCATGCGGTAACGTATCAAACCGGCCCAATCATTTGGGGTGAACCGGGTACTAACGGTCAACACGCGTTCTATCAATTGATCCATCAAGGCACAAAACTTATCCCTTGTGACTTTATCGCACCTGCGATTAGCCATAATCCTGCAGGCGATCATCATCAAAAATTGATGTCGAACTTCTTTGCACAAACAGAAGCATTGGCGTTTGGTAAAACAGCAGAAGCGGTTTTAGCTGAGTTTATCAAAGCGGGCAAAACCGAAGCGGAAGTGGCAGAGCTTGTACCATTCAAGGTTTTTGAAGGTAACCGTCCAACCAACTCAATTTTGGTTAAGCAAATTACGCCACGCACATTGGGTAACTTAATCGCTATGTATGAACATAAGATTTTCGTTCAAGGTGTGATTTGGAATATCTTCAGCTTTGACCAATGGGGTGTTGAACTGGGTAAACAGTTGGCAAACCAAATTCTGCCAGAGCTGGCTGATGAAGCAAAAATCAGCTCACACGATAGCTCAACGAACGGTTTGATTAATGCATTTAAAGCGTTCAAAGCGTAAGCGATAGTCGCAAAAGAAAAGGTCAGCAAATGCTGACCTTTTTTAATTATGGTATCCAGTAAAAACGCTATTCAAAGCAGATTTCAATGAAAGCATTACCCCAAGGCGATGAGAACGGCATAATAATGATCGAACCTTCGCATTTATGGCGAATGGTGTGACCTTTTCCTGATACCACGACAGGGGTTGCCATCTCAAAGTCAAAGCCGCTTTCAGCCAGAATACGCTTGGCGCCACCTGTGACCATGTTGGTGATTTCACCCACCATGTCAGTCACTTCTTCATTCAAGCCGTTTGGCCTTTCACCAAGCATATTTTGCATGATTTCGAGAGCTAAGGATTCGTCGAAGGTGATCGACATCGACCCACGTGTTTGTTGGCCCACCATGCCAATCAAACCTGAGATATCGCCTCGAGCGATTTCATCTTTTTTGAGTCGAGGTTTTTGTGGCTTCAACTCCAATGAAGCCATCGTTTTTAAGACGTTCATCAATGAAGCCAAAAACGGGTTTACAAATTCAGCGCGCATAACGTTCTTCTATAACTTTTGTTTATTGTTTGTCTGAGGCACAGGCTTGACACACTCCATGCGTTTCAATGACCTGATTCGTTAATTGAAAGCCGTGATTTTCTGCATTTTTCTTGAGCAAGGATATCAATGATTCATCCTGAAGTTCAACGACATCGCCACACTTATCACAAATAAGCAATTGAAAAAAATGTGATTTATTAAGGCATGAGCCACAAGGAATGTAACTGTTCGTCGACTCCACTCTGTGGATGAAGCCCTGCTCTAATAAAAAATCCAGCGCGCGATAAACCGTTGGTGGCTTTGCGTTTGGCTCACTCACCTTCAGTTGATCCAGAAGCTCATAAGCGCTGGAAGCTTTACGATTTGAGCAGATAAGCTCAAAAACCCGCTTTCGTTGCGGAGTTAGTCTGACGCCTCGGGCGTGGCATATTCCCTGAACATGCTCTATCAAAGTTGGGTCCAAGTTTGTACCACCATTGTAATTGGACAGCCGTAATGATACCTCATTTCTACCCCAAGATCGCCGATAAACCAAGCGAATTGCCCGCTTATAACGCGTTTTCTTGGACAAGATCGTTTTATCCTTCTGTTACGGAATGCGAAATCATCCCATTTATATACCCAAGTAACTTCAAGATGCCGGGCTCAGCGAGAATGCCTTGATTGTTTAGTGATGCGAGGGTTTGAATATTGAGCGGTTTTCAATTGAAAATCGTTAACAGATGGCTGCGGTAAACAACTTAAAAATAGGCTCGCTATTTCACGGCGCTGTTTGCCTAGAAACAGAGGCGCACTCGCTCCAAATGATTTGGGTAATCCAGACTTGGGTAAAGAATAAACTTGAGGTAAAATCCGCGCTCTTTTCGACCATGTCATGCGTTCCTTTCAGCAGTCTGTAATAAACAGAGTGTTTGAGTGAGAGCGGCCGTCATGGTTTCGAGTATCATCTCGCCTTTGTGGAGTTAGACAATGCACAATAGTGACGCGTCTGTAGTCAATCATACCGATGAATCATCATACGATGGCGCTTTCCCTAGCTGCCGTCTTTCTGTTGCTCCAATGCTCGATTGGACGGATCGTCATTGCCGTTATTTTCACCGTTTGATGAGCGAGCATACTCAGCTTTACTCTGAGATGGTCACAACGGGCGCAATCATCCATGGTAAGGGTGATTTTTTAGCTTATAACGAGCAAGAGCACCCATTGGTATTGCAGCTGGGCGGTTCCAATCCGGCGGATCTTGCAACATGTGCCAAGCTTGCCCAAGCACGTGGTTATGATGAAATTAACCTTAATGTAGGCTGTCCATCTGATCGTGTGCAAAATGGACGTTTTGGCGCATGCTTGATGGCGGAACCCGAGTTGGTTGCCCAATGTATTGCCGCCATGCGTGAAGTGGTCGATATTCCCGTCACAGTAAAGACACGCATCGGTATTGATGATCAAGACTCGTATGCATTTTTGACCGATTTTGTCGGTATTGTTTCTGAAAAGGGTGGTTGCGAACAGTTTACTATCCATGCGCGTAAGGCCTGGTTAAGTGGCTTGAGTCCCAAAGAGAATCGTGAAATTCCACCATTGGATTACCCGCGTGCTTATCAACTAAAACAAGATTTTGCCCACTTAACCATCGCAGTGAATGGTGGGGTGAAATCACTTGAGGAAGCAAAGTCGCACTTAGCACATCTTGATGGTGTCATGATTGGCCGTGAAGCTTATCAGAACCCTTACATCCTAGCGTCTGTTGACCAAACGCTGTTTGGGGCAACGCGGCCTGTGATCAAACGTCGCCAAGTTGTTGAGGCGATGTACCCTTACATTGAAACACAATTGAGCAATGGCTCATATCTTGGGCACATTTCTCGTCATATGATTGGTCTGTTTCAAAATATGCCTGGCGCGCGTCAATGGCGTCGCCATATCAGCGAAAACGCGCATAAACCCGGGGCGGGAATCGAAGTGCTTGAGCAAGCATTGGCCAAAATTCCAAGTGAGCTGGACGTATAATTAGCATTGTTGACCATTTGGTGAGCAAGAGTGCGTTCGAACAATCGATGTAACCAGCCCTTTTAAACGATACCACTTAAAGATGCCGGTAGGCGGCAAACGAGCAAAGCCTCTGAGCACTTCGTGAACATAGAGAGACTATGTGATGAGGTTTGTGAGAGCCTGCCCCATTATTTTTTTAAGCAAAGCGCTGCAACTTCAAGCGGAAAGGGTATAAAAGGGCGGCGATAAATAAGACACAATAAAGGCAGCGCAATTTCAAGCGAGTGCCGTGGAGCAAAGAATGAAGAAGTATTGGTTTGCGGTGAGCGGCGTATTGGCGGCTTTGAGCTTTTCATCTCAGGCAATTGCGCAAAGTAGTGCTGAAAATGGCAAGTCATCGCCAGATATCCACATTGCTGGCATGGTTGGGTTTGACGTATGGCAAGCAAGTGCCAAAAACGATGAAGTGCGTGGCAATGATGATACTGCTGCCGGTATGCAAGTGGCGCTGGAAACATCACTTCCTTATGTGCCTCACCTGAAATTACGTTATTTACCCGTCAATACTGGCGATGTTCAATTCGATAAGTCGGATGTAACTTTTTATTATCCATTAATCGCTCACAAGTTGATGGACTTCAATGGCGGCTTAACTCTGTCGAATTATGCCGATGCACAGTGGTCTCAACCTAGTAATGGGGCACGTCATTCTTTTGATGAGATGGTGTTTGGTTGGTATGCAGACGCAACAATTCGAGTGCCTAATAGTGGTTTTGCCATCATTGGTGAGTTTGACTTCGGAAATACGGCTGGCATCAAACACGCCGATGTCACTGCGGGTGCGCAGTACACTGTTTCTAAATTTGGCGGTGAGTGGCAACTTCGAGCGGGTTATCGCGTGATTGACCTGATGTTGACGGATGTTGGCACCGCTACGGGTGAGCACAAAGTGTTTGTTGATGGCTGGTTTGCTGGGGTTCACTATCGTTTTTGATAACCTATCACATCTCTTTTGGCAACGTCGCTGTGATTTTTTAGAACGTCACCTTATTAGGTGGCGTTTTTTTATGCTTCTTCGCAATACTGATGCGAGTTTATTTAGCATTCGATCAAGAATGGACCATGCTTTAAGCGTTCGTCTTATGAGGCGAGGCTTTGCAGGCTTATTATCTTTGACGTTAGAAGATGGGCCGAGGCGATCATTAAGACCAGCAAAGCAATGGACGAGGATTTCTAAGGCAGGGGCTTCTCTATGACTTTAAATGAACTTCGCAATCTGTTTCGAGAGAACTTGTTAGTTGAAGCAGTGATTGAACCCTCGACTCAAGGTGGGGCGTGGATTGTTGAATTTCGCCACACGCGGGGTGGGTTTGTCTTACTAACTGACTGCCACGGTGAAGAGTGCCATTATGATGATCTGGATATGGCCTCTAAATCGGCCATGGCGGTGGGGTTTCAGCAAGTTCGCATTGAGACTCGCAATGAACTTTAACTCATTGTCACGGTGTTTGATTCGCGCGTCTTAATTCAATTGGTTATAAAACATTCTCATCTATTCTTTATTGTTATTTAGCTGAGTGGTTAATCTAACGTCACGCAATGAATAGGGATGTCGTGACCATGTCGTTAAATAAGCCAGTTTCTTCCTCGTCGCAGGTACCGCCAAATGGCGAACCTCGATCCAGTCAGAATCCGCCAGCGGGATTGAGTAGCCCGTTAAATGATCAGCAGTTTTCTCTTTTACAGCAATCGGTTTCTCATCTCTCTTCCCAGCAGCTGGCATGGGTCAGTGGGTATTTTTGGGGATTAGCCAGCGGCGGTGAACAGTCGGTAACTGCCGATGCTCCGGCCAGCGCGGTTGCGGCTGTACCCGCGTTACCGAAAGGCAAGCTCACCATTATTTTTGCTTCACAAACCGGAAATGCGAAAGGGGTCGCTGAAGGGTTGGCAGAGCAGGCCAAGCACAAAGGGATTGAGGTCGCTTTGTTTGATGCCAGTGATTACAAAGGAAAGAATCTCGCTAAAGAGACCCATGTGATCATCGTCGCTTCAACCAACGGTGAGGGTGAAGCGCCGGATAATGCCATCGCACTTCATGAGTTTTTACAGTCTAAGAAAGCACCCGATTTGTCACAGCTGCAATTTGGCGTGATTGGCCTTGGAGACTCAAGCTATGAGTTTTTCTGTCAAACAGGCAAAGATTTCGATGACTTCTTGTCGAAACTCGGCGCAACGCGATTTATCGAACGCGTGGATTGCGACGTGGATTATGATGCGCCTGCGGCGCAATGGTGTGAACAAGCGTTAACCAAAGTTGCTGAGTTATTAACCGGGCCCAGTGATAACCAAGTTGTGCAGCTACCGCTAACGCAAGCCACAGAAACGTCAGTCGCGTTTACTAAACACAATCCGTTTTCTGCCACGTTACTTTCCAGCCAAAAAATCACAGGTCGTGATTCCACAAAAACGGTGCAACATATTGAGATCGATCTGGAAGGTTCGGGGATTCAGTATCAACCAGGCGATGCTTTAGGGGTCTGGTATGAAAATGATCCAGAGTTAGTGAAAGCGCTGCTGGTAAAAGTCGGACTGTCTGGCGTTGAAAGCATTGATGTTGATGGCAACAGCTTGTCATTACAACATGCGCTACAAAATCACTTTGAAATTACCACAGCGAATCCGCAATTAGTCAGTAAGTTTGCTGAGTTGTCACAAAGTAAAAAGCTGCTAAAGCTGGGGGAAGATAAAAGCAAATTGCGCGAGTACGCTGCCGCAACCCAAGTTATCGATGTGTTTGCAGAAAAGAAAACCAAGTTGAGCGCAGAACAACTGGTCGGTCTGCTACGCCGCCTGACGCCTCGACTCTACTCCATTGCCTCAAGTCAGGCTGAAGTCGATGAAGAGGTTCATTTGACGGTCGGTTTGGTTGAGTATTCAAAAGGTGATGAGGTTCGATTAGGCGGTGCATCGGGCTTTTTGATTCAGCGCTTACAAGAAGAGGCGCCGGTAAAGGTGTTTGTCGAGCATAACAATAACTTTAAATTGCCCGATGATGATGCGTTGCCGCTGATCATGATTGGTCCAGGTACGGGGATCGCGCCATTTCGCAGTTTTCTTCAAGAGCGTGATAACCGCGGTGCATCGGGGAAAAACTGGCTTATTTTTGGCGATCGGACTTTTACTCAAGACTTTCTTTATCAAGTTGAGTGGCAGCAGTATTTAAAAACAGGGTTATTGACGCGCATGGATGTTGCGTTTAGTCGCGACAGTGCACAAAAGGTCTATGTACAGCAGCGATTATTGGAGCAAGGGGCGCAACTTTGGCAGTGGCTCGAACAGGGAGCGCACCTTTATGTGTGTGGTGATGCGACCCATATGGCTAAAGATGTACATGAAACCTTAATTGAAGTGGCGCAAAGCCATGGCAAATTGTCTCGAACTGAGGCAGAGCACTACATCAATGAATTACGCAAAGCCAAACGTTATCAAAGGGATGTTTATTAATGAGCGCAAATCAACCAACAGCAAATCAACAAGTCTTGGGCGAAGAGCTTGGGCCACTGTCTGACAACGAGCGATTGAAGCGTGAAAGTCATCTATTGCGTGGCACGATTGACCAGGATCTCAATGACGCGATGACCGGAGGGTTTACGGCCGATAACTTTCAGTTGATCCGCTTTCACGGTATGTATCAGCAAGATGATCGCGACATTCGTAACGAGCGCGCCAAGCAAAAGCTTGAGCCATTGCATAACGTAATGCTTCGCGCTCGCATGCCAGGCGGGATCATTACGCCAACGCAGTGGTTGGCAATTGATAAGTTTGCTTCAGAGCATTCGCTATATGGCAGTATTCGATTAACGACGCGGCAAACCTTTCAGTTTCATGGGGTTCTTAAGCCAAACATTAAATTGATGCATCAAACGTTAAATAGCATTGGCATTGACTCGATTGCGACGGCGGGAGATGTGAATCGTAATGTGTTATGTACGACCAATCCGGTTGAGTCTGAGCTACATCAAGAGGCGTACGAGTGGGCAAAGAAAATTAGTGAGCACTTGCTGCCCAAAACAAAGGCGTATGCTGAAATTTGGCTCGATGGCGAAAAAGTGGAATCAACCGAGGAAGACGAGCCTATTTTAGGAAAAACGTATCTGCCACGTAAATTTAAAACTACCGTGGTGATCCCGCCTCAAAACGACGTTGACGTTCATGCGAACGATCTTAACTTTGTCGCGATTGCAAAAGACGGAAAGTTGGTGGGCTTCAATGTGCTGGTGGGCGGTGGTCTCGCCATGACGCACGGTGATACATCAACCTACCCACGTCGTGCGGACGATTTCGGCTTCATTCCACTGAACAAAACACTCGATGTGGCCGCTGCTGTGGTAACGACTCAGCGTGATTGGGGTAACCGTTCAAACCGCAAAAACGCCAAAACCAAATACACGTTGGATCGTGTCGGCAGTGATGTGTTTAAAGCGGAAGTGGAAAAACGTGCTGGAATTCAGTTTGAAGCAAGTCGCCCTTATGAATTTACGGAACGTGGTGACCGTATTGGTTGGGTTGAAGGTATCGAAGGAAACCATCACCTAGCGCTTTTCATTGAAAATGGGCGTTTGCTTGATTTCCCGGGCAAGCCGCTGAAAACTGGTGTGGCAGAAATTGCCAAGATCCATAAAGGCGACTTCCGCATGACTGCAAACCAAAACCTGATTGTGGCGGGAGTACCAAAGAGTCAAAAAGCGACGATTGAGAAGATCGCTCGTGAGCATGGCTTAATGGATGACGGCATCAGCGAGCAGCGTAAGAATTCGATGGCGTGTGTTGCCTTTCCGACCTGTCCATTGGCGATGGCGGAAGCTGAGCGTTTCCTGCCTCAGTTTGTGACAGATGTTGAAGGGATATTGGAAAAGCACGGTTTACCCGAACAAGACAATATTATCTTACGTGTCACCGGTTGCCCCAATGGCTGTGGCCGCGCGATGTTGGCTGAAATTGGATTGGTAGGTAAAGCTCCAGGGCGCTACAACCTCCATCTAGGTGGAAATCGTGCCGGAACGCGGGTTCCGAAAATGTATAAAGAGAACATTACGGAAAATCAAATTCTAGAAGAGATTGATGCTCTTGTTGCACTGTGGGCAAAAGAGCGTCAAGTTGATGAAGGGTTTGGTGATTTTACCATTCGCGCCGGGATCATTAATGAAGTGAAAGTATCAAAGAGGGATTTTTATGCTTGATTTGCCAACAGTAAGCCCTTCTTTACCGAAGCTAGAAGTGTTGTTAAGCCTCACGAAAACGGAACAAGCATTACATCTTGCAGAGATTAATCTATGGCTAGAAGCGCAGACGGCGGCGCAACGCGTGCAATGGGCTCTGGACCATTTAGCCGAAGATGGCACGGCAATAGTCTCTTCAAGTTTTGGTATTCAAGCTGCGGTGATGCTTCATCTTGTCACTCAAGAGAAAGCGCATATTCCAGTGGTGCTCACCGATACTGGCTATTTGTTCTCTGAAACCTACCAATTTATTGATGATCTTACTGAGAGGTTATCACTGAATGTAAATGTTTACCGCGCGCGCGAAAGTTCCGCTTGGCAGGAAGCTCGTTATGGCAGACTATGGGAGCAGGGCATAGAAGGGCTCGAGCGTTATAATCGCATCAATAAAGTTGAGCCCATGCGCCGAGCGCTGCGAGAACTAAATGTTGGAACATGGTTTTCGGGTTTGCGCCGCGAGCAATCGCAAACACGCGCCGGGTTACCTATTTTGTCGATACAAAATGGCGTGTTTAAATTTTTACCCGTAGTCGATTGGACGAATAAGGACGTACACGACTATCTTGAGCTAAATGACTTGCCTTACCACCCTCTTCGAGAGCAGGGCTACCTTTCAGTCGGTGATACGCACACGACGCGAAAGTGGGAGCCGGGCATGAAAGAAGAGGAAACCCGCTTTTTTGGCTTGAAGCGAGAGTGTGGGCTTCATGAAGATGATGAACAAGATGGTTCTGGAATTTAGTTTGCTTTCTATATTTATCACCTACTCGATATTTTCGTCGTTTTAAGGCCATAACCCCAGCTTAGGGAAAGAAGGCTTTGCTATAAAACAACCCTAAGCTGGTGTCTAACAATGAACACGTCATTGAAATCACCATGTTGAGAGCTGAGGTGGCGATATTCAAAAACGGGTTTATAACGGTGCTATAGACGGTAGGGATGAATAAATCTGTGGATAACATCTGTGTATATCTGTACAAAAGTGTAGAAAATGAAGCTTTGAGCAAAATAACGGCACCTAAGACATTTTTTTAAGGTTTTTTATAGAAAGCACTTGCTAACCTAGCGAGCTTGTCTATAATGCGCCCCATCGACAAGGCAGACGCCGAAAGGCTTCAATAGTCGATAAGTTCTTCGAGATGCTTCGAAAGAAGTTTTAAAAAAGTGGTTGACACTGAAAATTATCTCGATAGAATGGCCGCCTCTTCCGAAGTGACCCAGGTCACAAAGAAGTGGCTAAAAAGCCAAGCTCTTTAACAATATAAACCTATCAATCTGTGTGGGCACTCGTTGATGATAATCCAATTAGAAATTCCCTCTAATAAAAAGGGGTTTCAAATTGATTTCAATGAACTGAGTGACCAATTCAAGTTGGAAATCAGCCTTGAGCTGTTTTATTTCACTTTTTTAAAAGTGAAAGCCAATAAGAGCACAGTCAATTCAACATTACTTAGCTATTTATAGCGAAAGAAAATGTAATCAGTATTCATTGAGTCACAAAAACTTTAAATTGAAGAGTTTGATCATGGCTCAGATTGAACGCTGGCGGCAGGCCTAACACATGCAAGT
>NZ_JABAIK010000001.1 GCF_012641465.1 Vibrio agarilyticus | reverse complement strand
GACGGGATTCGAACCTGTGACCCCATCATTATGAGTGATGTGCTCTAACCAACTGAGCTACGTAGCCATAATGGTGCGTTAATCTGAAAGCTAATCTTTCAAAACGCTGCTCCGTAAAAGGCTGATGACTTCGCGGGAACGGGGCGAATTATGCGGATATGAGAGAACAGCGTCAACAGTTTTTTATTGAAAAAATCTGACAAATCAATTGTTCGATGTCTTTTTGCACAAAAAGGCGTATTTGTCATCCAAAACTGAGCGAAAAAGTCGAATTTTATCGTCACTTTAGTGGGAGCGATTTCGTTGTTAATCAAGAGGGAATAAGTGTTGGAGTGCATTGGTTGCTTTTTACACCGACATTTATCATATCCGGTGTATAAAAAAAGCCAGCAGGCTGCTGGCTTTTAGAAACCGAATTTTCGGTGTGCGTTAGATGAGGCTGTGCCTATTACACGTTAAAACGGAAATGAACCACATCGCCATCTTTTACGATGTACTCTTTGCCTTCAAGACGCCATTTACCCGCTTCTTTGGCGCCATTTTCACCGTTGTACTGAATGAAGTCGTCGTAACCGACCACTTCTGCACGAATGAAGCCTTTTTCAAAGTCAGTGTGGATCTTACCCGCCGCTTTTGGCGCGGTGGCACCGATAGGAATAGTCCATGCGCGTACTTCTTTGACACCTGCGGTGAAATAAGTGTGCAGATTTAACAGTTCGTAACCGGCACGAATCACGCGGTTTAGTCCTGGCTCTTCAATGCCAAGATCCGCCAAGAACTCTTCGCGTTCGTCGTCTTCAAGCTCTGCCATTTCAGACTCGATAGCCGCGCACACTGGAACCACAACGTTATTCTCTTTTGCCGCAAACTCACGTACCGCATCAAGATAAGGGTTATTCTCAAAACCGTCTTCGTTGACGTTAGCGATGTACATGGTTGGTTTTAGGGTTAAAAAGTTTAGGTAGCCTACTGCCGCCAATTCTTCTTTTGATAGATCAACCGTGCGCGCAGAACCACCTTCAGTCAAAACGGGTAGCAGTTTTTCAAGTACGATTAGTTCGAACTTGGCATCTTTGTCGCCACCTTTGGCTTTTTTCGCGTTACGCTGAATAGCGCGTTCACACGAATCAAGATCAGCCAGTGCCAGTTCGAGGTTGATCACTTCAATGTCTTCAATTGGCGAAACTTTACCTGCGACATGGATGATGTTGTCGTTTTCAAAGCAGCGCACAACGTGACCGATAGCATCGGTTTCACGAATGTTAGCCAAGAATTTATTGCCAAGGCCTTCACCACGTGACGCGCCTGCCACAAGACCTGCGATATCAACAAATTCCATGGTGGTTGGTAGAACGCGTTGCGGATTCACAATTTTAGCCAGTGCGTCCAAACGCAGATCCGGCACAGGTACCACACCTGTGTTTGGTTCGATGGTACAGAACGGGAAGTTTGCCGCTTCAATACCCGCTTTCGTCAGTGCGTTAAACAGAGTCGATTTACCCACGTTTGGTAAACCCACGATGCCACATTTAAAACCCATGATAGTAACCTTATTCCGCTTTGAACGTGTGAAGTCGATTTTGTGCTTTTGCTAAGCCATCTTTCAGCAAGATATCTAGGCAGCGTACCGACTCATCGGCGGCCGCATCAAGCAATTCTTGCTCTTTTGTTGGGGCTTTACCCAGCACATAACCGGCAACCTTGTCTTTGTGCCCAGGATGGCCAATGCCAATCCGTAAGCGATAAAATTCTTTGCAATTGCCCAGTTTGCTGATGGTGTCACGAAGGCCATTATGACCACCATGACCGCCACCCAATTTGAATTTTGCAATACCCGGAGGTAAGTCGAGTTCATCATGCGCTACCATGATCTCTTCCGGTTTTATTTGGTAGAACTTAGCCACGGCGGCGATTGATTTGCCGGACAAATTCATAAAAGTGGTCGGGATCAATAAGCGAAGATCTTGCCCGTTGAGCGTAATACGTCCGGTGAAACCAAAAAATTTTGGTTCATTTTTTAGCGTGACGCTATGAACACGAGCGAGTTCTTCTACGACCCACGCTCCCGCATTATGGCGAGTTTTCGCGTATTCAGGCCCCGGATTAGCAAGGCCAACCAACAATTTGATCTGCGGCGTCACGGTATTATTCTCTTAGTGAATTGCAAAAGCGCCGTATGATAGCACACAAAAAGCGTCGCTCGGCTATAGCAATGTAAATAAAAAAGCACCTCAGATTGAGATGCTTTTTAAATTTTTAGGCTGTGTAACTGATGTTAAGCGAAGGTGCCTATCAGTTAAACATCGCAGAAATTGACTCTTCGTTGCTAATGCGACGAATGGCTTCAGCCAGCATGCTGGATAGAGTCAATTGAGTCACTTTGCCTGTTGCCGCCATCTCTTTAGAAAGCGTGATCGAGTCAGTGACAATCACTTGGTCAAGCACAGAGTTTTTGATGTTTTTCGCAGCGTCGCCAGAAAATACCGCGTGAGTCGCGTAAGCAAATACACGTTTTGCACCACGTTCTTTTAGAGCTTCTGCGGCTTTGCACAACGTGCCACCAGTATCAATCATATCGTCGACGATAACACAGTCACGGCCTTCAACATCACCGATAAGGTTCATCACTTCAGAAACGTTAGCACGTGGACGGCGTTTATCTACGATAGCAATGTCAATATCACCTAGTGCTTTAGCCGTTGCACGAGCACGTACAACACCACCAAGATCAGGAGACACTACGACTGGATCTTCCAGGCCGCGTTCTTTCATATCTTCAAGGAGAACAGGCGTACCGAAGATGTTGTCTACAGGCACATCAAAGAAGCCTTGGATCTGCTCAGCGTGAAGATCGATGGTCAATACGCGGTCAACGCCAACGTTAGAAAGGAAATCAGCAACCACTTTTGCGGTGATTGGCACACGAGCAGAGCGAACGCGACGGTCTTGACGCGCGTAGCCGAAATAAGGAATAACGGCAGTAATACGGCCTGCTGAAGCGCGGCGCATTGCGTCAATCATTACAACCAGCTCCATCAAGTTGTCGTTGGTTGGAGCACAAGTCGATTGAATGATGAAAACATCGCTACCACGAACATTCTCATTGATTTGTACTGCAACTTCGCCATCGGAAAAGCGAGAAACAGTAGCATCACCAAGAGAGATGTAAAGGCGATCAGCAATACGTTGGGCTAGTTCAGGTGTTGCGTTACCAGCAAATAGCTTCATATCAGGCACGGTGGAAACCTCAGGGTTGCATCCAGTTTTTAAGTAGGTCAGTATTTTGCTGAGCGGTAGTCAGCCAGTGCCTCAATCAGTGGCGAAACATTTCGACCTTGAGCGACGAACGCAGAGACACTGTCAGAGAGTTGGGCAAGAACAGTCTCTGCTTGCGATTTGCTCGAAAACTCGGCATATACGCACGATCCTGTCCCTGTCAATCTTGACGGCGCATATTGTAGCAGCCATGAAAGTTGCTTATCAACCTCCGGATAGAGCAAACGAACAATTTTTTCGCAATCGTTTCCGTAAGTTCCTTTAATTAATTGTGCCATCGGTTGCTTAGGGGTGTTACGAGTTAAGTCTGGGTGCTGAAAAATTTCAGCCGTCGCAATGCTCACCTTCGGCCGAACAACAACAAACCAGCGTTCTGGAATATCAACAGGGACGATTTTCTCGCCAACACCTTCTGCGAACGCAGCGTGTCCGCGAACAAATATCGGCACATCGGCGCCAAGATGCAGGCCTATCTCCGCTAACGTATCGAAATCATAGTTGAGCTGCCAAAGCTCATTAAGTGCCACTAACGTGGTTGCGGCGTTGGACGAGCCACCACCGATACCTCCCCCCATGGGCAAGATTTTTGCGATCTCGATATGAGCGCCAAGCGAGCGCTGCGAAGAGTCTTGCTGCGCTTTGATTTGCAGCGCGCGCGCCGCTTTCCAGATTAAGTTGTCTTGGTTGGCAACACCTGGTAAAGGGTTGGCCAGGGTGATCTCCCCACTGTGATTAGGCGTGATGCTCAATGTGTCGCAGCGGTCAATAAATTGAAACAGAGTTTGCAGCTCATGGTAGCCATTAGGTAAGCGGCCGTTCACGTATAGAAAAAGATTCAGTTTTGCAGGTGATGGCCAGTGGCTGGTAATCATCATGGGGTTACAGTCCATTTGGTAATGACAATGTTGAGTTTGATATCGCCCTGAGTCAGCTGCAATTTACTTGGCAGCGGTAAACGCTCGCCATTGACGTCAATATCACGATAGCGCTGGTAGGCAATATGCCATGGCGCACGCGTTACGCCTTGACGGGTGGATTCCGCTGTCAGTGAGGCCAACGTATTTTGGTCATTAAGCGTAAATTGCTGCTCATCTTGTGGCAGGCCAAGCAGCCACGCAGGCAGTTGCGTCACGGGTATGCGTAAGCCTGTCAGACGATAAATGAGTGAGGTCGCATCTTGGCCCTCGAACACATCGTCTTCGTAAGTGGTAATACGCGCGCCATCAGGCGAGATAGCCAGTTTTAAAGCGGTTTGCCCTAACACGGTGGTGAGCCGCAACTCACTGTAATACGGTTGGTGATGCCAAAAGAAATTCAGGCTTTGGCGCTCTTCTGGACTGATATACCCCAACTTGCCGGTCACTTGGAACTGATCAATTTGCTGAAGTGTTTTTTGGTGTTGCTGCCACTGTACTGGAAGCGTGGATTGCGGTACGGAGCTGCAGCCAAGGAGCAAAAGGGGAGTGAGAACCATCAGAGCAATGAGCGATTTTAGTGACATCCTGCCTACTTGTTAGTCAAATTTCGAAGGTTGAAGGCTGACTATAGCATTGAACTCACGAACTGAGGAAAACAAATCCGGCTCACCCTTTCATTAACGTCAACGTTACAGTAAAATTCGGCTCTTATTTTTATTTCCTGCCCGAGAATCCATCGTCAATGCCTTTGCTCGCTCTTGGTATCAATCACAATACAGCGCCTGTCGAATTGCGAGAAAAAATCGCCTTTGGCCCTGATAAATTGCCCAAGGCTTTGGCGCAGTTGAGTACCAATGGATTGGTCAATGGCAGTGTGATTGTCTCGACATGCAATCGCACGGAAATCTATTGCGATATTAAAGCGGGTGCTCAGCAAGAATTAATCGCTTGGTTGGAGCAATTTCACGGCGTCAGTGGTGACGCGCTAAAACCAAGCTTGTATTTGCACCAAGACCAAGCCGCGATTAAGCACCTTATGCGTGTCGCGTGTGGGTTAGACTCGCTGATTTTGGGTGAGCCGCAAATTCTCGGACAAGTTAAGCAAGCCTATGCGCAAGCTCGTGAGCATACGGCAATCAACCCTGCGTTGGAAAAATGGTTTCAAAAAACGTTTTCGGTTGCCAAACGGGTACGCACCGAAACGGACATTGGTGGCAACGCTGTTTCGGTTGCTTATGCGGCGTGCACACTTGCTAAGCATATCTTTGAATCCTTGGCAAAATCCACGGTGCTATTGGTGGGCGCGGGCGAAACCATCGAGTTAGTGGCAAAACATTTGGCGGCAAATGGTTGCCAACGCATGATAGTCGCAAATCGCACCGCTGCGCGAGCGCAGTCTCTTGCTACGCAATTTGGCGCCGAAGTGATAGGGCTGTCTGATATACCAAGCCACCTTGCGCGTGCCGATATTGTGATCAGCTCGACCGCCAGCCCCTTGCCAATTATCGGCAAAGGTATGGTGGAAACGGCGTTAAAAAAACGTAAGCGTCAGCCGATGTTATTGGTTGATATTGCTGTGCCTCGTGATGTGGAATCTCAAGTGGGCGAGCTGAACGACGCTTACCTTTACACCGTGGATGATTTGCAGTCGATCATTGATA
Organism: Vibrio agarilyticus; assembly: GCF_012641465.1. Lineage (GTDB taxonomy): Bacteria > Pseudomonadota > Gammaproteobacteria > Enterobacterales > Vibrionaceae > Vibrio > Vibrio agarilyticus. Next base: position 455,150 of record NZ_JABAIK010000001.1, on the reverse strand, counting down.
ACAACATTGAGCAACGCAAACTTGAAGCGATTCAAGCGGAAGCGATTGTTAGTGAAGAAAGTGCCGTCTTTATGACTTGGTTACGCTCATTGCAAGCAGTTGAAACCATCCGTGATTATCGCGAACAAGCTAATGCGGTGCGTCATGAATTGATGGAAAAGGCGCTGCAAGCGTTAGCCTCGGGAGCGGCCCCTGAAAAAGTGCTGCTTGAATTGAGTAACCGCTTAACCAATAAATTGATCCACGCGCCAACTCGCGCATTACAACAGGCCGCCGAACAGGGCGAGCCCAATAAATTATCGGTGATCCGCCAAAGCCTCGGCTTGGATGACCCCAAATAACCTGACTTATCGGTAAGATGAATACCCTATGAAAGCTTCTATTCTGACTAAGCTTGAAACACTGGTTGAACGCTACGAAGAGGTTCAACACCTGCTTGGCGATCCTGGCGTGATTGGCGATCAAGACAAATTCCGCGCATTGTCCAAAGAATATTCTCAATTGGAAGAGATAACCAAATGCTTCCAAGCTTACCAACAAGCGCAAGACGACTTGGTGGCGGCAGAAGATATGGCGCAAGAAGATGACGCAGAAATGCGCGAAATGGCGCAAGAGGAAATGAAAGAAGCGCGCGCGGCAATTGAGCGCTTGAGCGATGAATTGCAAATTTTGTTACTACCGCGCGATCCTAATGATGATCGTAACTGCTTTTTGGAAATTCGAGCGGGTGCGGGCGGTGATGAGGCGGGCATTTTTGCCGGTGATCTTTTCCGTATGTACAGCAAATTTGCTGAGAAAAAAGGTTGGCGCATCGAGGTCATGTCGTCAAATGAGGCGGAGCACGGCGGTTATAAAGAGATGATTGCCAAAGTGAACGGCGATGGCGCTTATGGCGTGCTTAAGTTTGAGTCGGGCGGTCACCGCGTGCAGCGAGTACCGGCAACCGAATCACAGGGCCGCGTGCACACTTCGGCGTGTACTGTGGCGGTGATGCCAGAAATTCCAGAAGCGGAAGTGCCTGAAATTAAAGCGGCCGATCTAAAAATTGACACCTTCCGCTCCTCTGGTGCCGGTGGTCAGCACGTCAACACCACAGACTCAGCGATTCGAATCACTCACTTACCAACCGGCACTGTCGTTGAGTGTCAAGACGAGCGTTCACAACACAAAAATAAAGCGAAAGCGATGGCGGTGCTTGCCGCGCGTATTGCACAAGCTGAAGAAGCCAAACGAGCGGCAGAAGTGTCAGACACGCGTCGTAACTTGTTGGGCTCTGGCGATCGTAGCGACCGTATTCGTACTTATAACTATCCGCAAGGCCGAGTGTCAGATCATCGAATCAACCTCACCATTTACCGTTTATCGGAAGTGATGGAAGGAGATTTACAATCTTTGATTGACCCAGTTATTCAAGAGCATCAAGCGGATCAGCTTGCCGCACTGGCTGAAGGTTATTAATGGCCCCGCTGACGCTTGAGCAAACGCTGAAAAATGCGGTGGGACAATTGCAGCAATCGGGCAGCCCTTCAGCGCAGGTGGATGCGCAAGTGCTGCTTTGCTTCGTGCTCGGCAAACCGCGCAGCTATCTGCTGACTTGGCCTGAAAAAATCCTCAGTGCTGAAGAGGCAGAGCAATTTAACCAGTTAATGCAGCGCCGTCTTACTGGCGAGCCGGTTGCCTATCTGGTGGGTGAACGCGAATTTTGGTCATTGCCGCTGAAGGTCTCGCCTGCCACCTTAATCCCACGACCCGATACCGAGCGGTTGGTCGAGTTGGCATTAGTGTGCGCGCAGCATAGCCAGGGACCGATTTTGGACTTAGGGACCGGAACAGGGGCGATTGCTTTGGCTTTGGCGCACGAGTTACCTCAGCGCACAGTGATCGGTGTTGATCTGATGCTAGAGGCTCAAGCCCTTGCCACTCAAAATGGCGAGCGCCTCGGCATTAAAAACGCCCAATTTCGCCAAGGCAGTTGGTTTGAGCCAATTGATGCAGATGAACGTTTTGACGTGATAGTGTCTAATCCGCCATACATTGACCCTGACGATCCGCATCTCTCGCAAGGGGATGTTCGATTTGAACCGCTTAGCGCGCTGGTGGCGCAAGAGCACGGCTTGGCCGACCTACGCTACATTAGTGAGCAAGCACGTTCGTACCTAAAACCAAACGGCTGGCTATTGTTTGAACATGGGTACGACCAAGGCGAAGCGGTGCGAAATTTGCTTACGCAACTGGGCTACCAACAGGTGCGTACTGAACAAGATTATGCTGGCAATGATCGCGTGACCTTAGGCTGTTACATCTAGCGCCTACTCGCGTTGAAAGCCAAAGCCATTGGCAATATACCCACACAATGTTCAGTCGAGTGGGTATCCGTATGCAAAGGACTATACCCAAACAACTTGAAGATGCAGGTAGGCGGCCAACGAACAAAGCCTCTGAGCACTTCGTGAACATAGATACACTATGTGATGAGGTTTGTGAGTGCCCGTCAACACCGCTGCAACTTCAAGTAGGACGGGTATATAACAATAAAGGATATTTTATGTATTCAGCGCTAAAACATCTTCACATGCTCACTGCGATTATCAGCGTCGGCTTACTGACACTGCGTTACGCCTTGATGATGATGGACTCGTCAAAACGTAACGTGCGCTTTTTGCGCGTTTTTCCGCATATTAATGACACCGTATTACTGGCTAGTGGCATTGCATTAATCTTTGTCACAGGCTTTATGCCGTTCACCCCAGCGGCCCCTTGGCTGACCGAAAAAATCACGTGTGTTTTGGCGTATTTCGCACTAGGATTTTTTGCGTTGAAATTAGGCAAAACTAAGCTACTACGCTCACTGGCGTTTTTTGGCGCATTGGGATGGTTTGGTATGGCGGCTAAATTGGCTATCACGAAAACGCCGATTTTGTTTGGTTTCTAGTCGAGGCAATTTCGATTCATGTTTGAGTATTTTGACGAAGATTTTGACGCAATGGAGCTGGCAGAAGGCGCTCTTACCTTAAACCAAGCTGTGGATCCAGAAACGGATGTGGCTTGGGCTAAGAGCGAACTTGAACGCTTGGTTAAAGAAGCGGAGCAGCTGCTTTTTATGGAAAGCGATGCAAAAGGGCGCTTTGATGCGTTTTTGCGTCTGTTTTACCAAGAGTGGGCGTTTCGTGGCGATCGTGATGCGTATTTTGATTCGGCAAACAGCTTTATTGATAAAGTATTGCTTCGTCGCCGTGGTGTGCCTGTCAGTCTTGGGGCCATTTTCCTATATATTGGCCGTAAACTCGGTTTTCCACTCGAAGGGGTGACGTTTCCTACCCAGTTTTTGGTTAAAATCCGCTGGTACGATGAAGCACCTCGCTATTTGAATCCGTTTGAAGGCGAGTACGTGAGTGAAAAAGTGCTTGCGGCTTGGCTGATTGGCAGTGAAGGCCCATTGGCTAAGATGAAACCGGAATACTTGCGCACGGTTGATAACCCGACCGTGATTGGACGGTGGCTCGCAATGATGAAAAGCGCACTGCTGCGTGAAGGCCGCTATACTCTGGCTCTGCGTTGTACCGATTTGGCGTTAACGTTTGTGCCCGATGATCCGTATGAAATTCGCGACCGTGGCTTTATCTATCAGCAGCTTGATTGCTATGACGTTGCCGCCATGGATTTTCAGTATTTTATTGATCAGTGCCCCGAAGATCCGGCCGCTGATATCCTCAAGGCCCAAGTGAGCGCCATGAGTCATAAATTAACCACGCTACACTAACTAAGAGAGCGACAATGGAACAAAAAATCGTCCGCATTGGTGACATCAATGTTGCCAATGACCAACCCTTCACCTTGTTTGCTGGCATGAACGTTCTTGAATCACGTGATATGGCAATGCGTGTGTGTGAGCATTACGTTAATGTCACAAATAAGCTTGGTATTCCTTACGTTTTTAAAGCGTCGTTTGATAAAGCAAATCGCAGTTCAGTTCACTCGTATCGTGGACCTGGATTGGACGAGGGGATGAAGATTTTCCAAGAGCTGAAGGCCACATTTGGCGTGAAAGTGATCACTGATGTTCACACCAGTGAACAAGCACAACCGGTTGCCGACGTTGTGGATGTGATTCAGTTACCGGCGTTTTTGGCTCGTCAGACCGATTTAGTGGAAGCGATGGCAAAAACTGGCGCTGTGATCAATGTGAAAAAGCCTCAATTTATGAGCCCAGGTCAGGTGGGTAATATCGTTGAAAAATTCGCCGAGTGCGGTAACGATAAAGTGATCTTATGCGAACGAGGTTCAAGTTTTGGTTACGACAACCTTGTGGTGGACATGCTTGGGTTTGGTGTAATGAAACAAGCGTCAAACGGCAGCCCGATCATTTTTGACGTGACTCATTCGTTGCAAATGCGCGACCCTGGCGGCGCGGCTTCTGGCGGTCGTCGCGAGCAGACAGTTGAACTGGCAAAAGCGGGCCTGGCAACGGGCATTGCAGGTCTGTTTATTGAAGCGCACCCTAACCCAAGTGAAGCCAAATGCGATGGCCCATCCGCATTACCTCTGGACAAACTTGAGCCATTTTTGGCGCAAATGAAATCACTGGATGATCTCATTAAAAGTTTTGCTGATATCGAAATTCGTTAATTAAACGTTGGGTATATGAGGTCAGCGGTGCTGGCCTTTTTTTGATCTGAACGACAATTTAGGATGTTGTTATGACACCGGCACTATTACTGGCCAAAAAGAAAAAAGTAGCGCACACCATTCATCAGTATGAACACGATCCTCGCGCGCAGAGCTATGGGTTGGAAGCGGCTGCCGTTTTGGGGCAAGATCCGAGTCGTGTGTTTAAAACCCTGCTGTTTTGCCTCAATGGCGATGCGAAAAATTTAGCGGTTGCCATTATTCCGGTTGATAAAAAGCTGAATCTAAAATTGGCGGCAAAGGCGGCCGGAGCGAAAAAAGCGGAAATGGCGGTTCCTGACATCGCGCAAAAAACCACCGGTTATGTGATTGGGGGCATCAGTCCACTAGGGCAGAAAAAAGCGCTACCCACCTTTTTGCATTTGAGCGCGCAAGAGCAAGCAACAATTTGCGTCAGCGCAGGCAAGCGTGGATTGGAAATTGAGCTTGCGCCAAACGATTTATTGATGCTGACTCGCGGCCAGTTTGCACCATTGTGCGAGGAGGCTGGGCTTTGATGAGCGTCACTTGAGGGCGCCGATAACGAGTCTCGGCACCTTAAGTGCAGGTTTGGGTTAGTGATTATTTTTTCAAGCTTAATGTTCCACCAACGCGTTCACTGTGCGTGCGTGTTTTGTGTTGTCCTTGGCCCTTCCCATGAGTCACTCGTGGTTTTTTTGCCTGCGATTGAGCATTGGTGTCGTGCCGAGACGCTGTCTCATTATTTCGAGGTTGAGGCTTACGTGGGTCATGCGCACGTCGGTCTGTGGTCTCTTCGCGTCGCTGCTGACCTTTTTTTGAGTTCGGCGCATGACGCCATTTATCGGCATCTTTACCTTTAAATGTTTTCGGCTTTTGGTTACGGCGCGCAGTGGAACCTTGGTTTTCCTCACGCGAGTCAAACAGTTTGGCATCGGTTGCACGGCGAATGCGCTGCCCTTGACCACTCACTCGCGACGCCTCTTCGGTGCTGCTTGAGCTTTCACACATCGCCATAATTTGCTGCACTTCATTGTCGCTTAAATAGCGCCATTTCCCATTAGGGATGCCATCAAGCGTAATGTTCATGATTCGAACGCGGCGCAGTTTAAACACTTCATAACCTAGCGCTTCGCACATGCGGCGAATTTGGCGATTTAACCCTTGTGTTAACACAATTCGAAACGAGAACTTGGTTTCTTGGGTCACTTTGCATGGCAACGTGATGGTATCAAGAATATTGACCCCTTGACTCATTTGAGTCAAAAACGCCGGCGTGATTGGTTTATCGACGCGAACCACATACTCTTTCTCATGTTGGTTACCCGCGCGCAGGATTTTATTCACGATATCGCCATCGTTGGTCAAAAAAATTAGCCCATCAGAGGGTTTGTCCAGACGACCAATCGGGAAGATTCGTTTACGATGCCCGATAAAATCAACAATGTTGCCTTCGATATTTCGCTCTGTGGTACACGTGATCCCGGTTGGTTTGTTTAGCGCAATATAAATCGGTTTTTCTTTTGCTTTTAGGGGCTTGTCATCAATGCAAACGTCATCACCGGGCTGCACCTTGCTGCCCATTTCGGCGCGATGACCATTAATGGTGACACGGCCTTGGTCGACCAATTTGTCGGCTTCGCGGCGCGAGCAAAAACCGGTCTCACTGATAAATTTATTTAAGCGTTTGGCATTGTCTTGAGGCATGGTCATTATGTTTACGTTTCCCAACGGCTTTGGCTTTTGGTCTTGGTCGAGCGGTTTACTGGCAATAATAGATGCACTGTCAGTCCGGTGCGACCAAGCTTGAGAGCGGAGAGTCAATAAAACGCTGCCCATTCAGGCAGCGAAAGTGGGCGCTAGTGTACCAGTTTTACTCTGTCATCCAAGGCGTTTTTGGTGACGCTCGCGTGTTTCCAATTTTTTCTCATCACTTTTTCGCAGTAGAACGTAGCTGGCACCACTGCCTCCGTGAAAGCGTTGTGCGCTATGAATGCATTGCACTTCGGTTAACTGTTGTAACCAGTGGCAGACAAAACTTTTCATTAAGGCGGGTGGATTGGCGCGTTCACCACGACCATGCACAATTAACACGGTGCGAATGTCTAATGCCATTGATTGGCGCAAAAAAGCCAGAACGTCTTCGCGCGCCTGTTTTAAGGTTCTGCGATGCAAATCAAGTTTGGCCTGAATAGGGTATTTACCAAGCCGAAGCTTGCGATACACGCCATCTTGCACACCATCGCGTTTGTACTCAACGATATCATCGGGTTTGAGCATCGGCGCGTGATCAAGAGAGAGCCCATCGGCGTCCTTACCTTCAAGGGATACCGCTGCAGCCCGTTTGGCTAAATGAGTCTCGGTCACTTGGTGGTTTTTTTTGTGCTCTGCCGTATCGTAATTCAGTGGGGTTACATCGCCCATCATCTGTTGGAAGAGATCCAGATCATCGTTTGACATCGTCAGCCCCTTTGGGATTGGTTGGTGCTTTGGTTTCAGTATACCAAGAGCCAAGGATAGGCTGAATAAAAAACGGAACGCGCAGAAAACGCGTTCCGGTGCTATACAAGTCGCTTTTACATAAGGCTTGCGTATATTACGTTAGCGACCATGGTACTTAGCGATGTCTAGTGAGGAGATTTGTCGTTTGTCACTTTAAAGCTGAAGCGTCGGTTGAAAGCAAAGCGTAAGCGCGAAGATTTCAAATAGGCTAGGATGGAAGAGAGCGCCACCGCGCTTTGTTGCGTACAGATCTAGCCAAACATTTAGACGCGTTTGTTAAAGTGGTGCGACAGGGTTACCTTAGGCATCTTGGTCTTTTTTTATGATGATCTGGATCAATTGGGGTTAATTGGTTAATTATTTGTAGCAAAAAGCGTGTATGTGGTCGCGAAAAAATGTTGAATCACGACTTTGTTGCTGAGAGAGTAACCAATCGATACATTTACGCGTTTTTTTTCGACTGAGGGGTTGTTAAAACGGAAATTCTCAGTAATATAGCGCTTCGTTGACCGACGTTGAGTTGGTGGCAAATCTCGGTGAATAGCGCAGTTTGGTAGCGCATCTGGTTTGGGACCAGAGGGTCGGGGGTTCGAATCCCTCTTCACCGACCACTTTTAAAAGCCTCGCATTATTGCGGGGTTTTGTCGTATTGGGGCTAAGGAAAGTGCCTAGGGTCGGGGTCTGGAAGCCCAGCCGCGTCAAATCCCTCTTCACCGACCACTTTTAAAAGCCTCGCATTATTGCGGGGTTTTGTCGTATTGGGGCTAAGGAAAGTGCCTAGGGTCGGGGTCTGGAAGCCCAGCCGCGTCAAATCCCTCTTCACCGACCACTTTTAAAAGCCTCGCATTATTGCGGGGTTTTGTCGTATTGGGGCTAAGGAAAGTGCCTAGGGTCGGGGTCTGGAAGCCCAGCCGCGTCAAATCCCTCTTCACCGACCACTTTTAAAAGCCTCGCAGTATTGCGGGGTTTTGTCGTTTTGGCGCTAAGGAAAGTGCCTAGGGTCGGGGTCTGGAAGCCCAGCCGCGTCAAATCCCTCTTCACCGACCACTTTTAAAAGCCTCGCAGTATTGCGGCGTTTTGTCGTTTTGGCGCTAAGGAAAGTGCCTAGGGTCGGGGTCTGGAAGCCCAGCCGCGTCAAATCCCTTTTCACCGACCACTTTTAAAAGCCTCGCAGTATTGCGGGGTTTTGTCGTTTTAGCGCTAAAGAAAAGCGTCTCGGGGTCTGGAAGCCCAGCCGCGTCGAATTCCTCTTCACCGACCACTTTTAAAAGCCTCGCAGTATTGCGGGGTTTTGTCGTTTTAAGGTCAAAGAAAGCACATGGGCAGAATGACCTCAAGGCAGTAGGTGGCAGGAAATAGGATCGGCTTGGGTTAATCGCTTAACACTAAAACCACGGTTTTTGAGCAGCTCAAGCAAATTATCTTGGCCGACCAAATGCAGGGCGCCCACCACCATGACATATTCGCCTGGACGCTCAACCGTCCAGCGCATGATTTTACGTGCCCAATCTTGATTACGTAGATAGAGCAAGCGTTCTTTGAGTGGTTTCGACATTTCCGGATTGTTAGCAAACTGCGCCAAGTTACGAGTGTTGCCTGCTTGCCAGCTCTCAATCATACAACGAAAGTTCGCTTCACTTTTGGTCGCAGGTTGTAAATAGGCTTGTAAGAGCGCCTTACCATCTTCGGCATCACCAGTGAGCAAATCGAGCTGGTATTGCGCAGTTTCAAGAGGCAATAGTGGCACGCCGTCTTTCTGCGCTAAAACGACCAAATGTTGGTCAACGCCATATTCAGGAGTCATCCCAGCCTTCGCCGCCAAAGTGAGTTCTATGGTTGCTGCCGTCAGCCAAGGCGCTGACTCCAGTAATGGGGCTGCGGGTAGCCCCAATGTGTTAGCAAGGCGTTCGAGTGTTTTTTTCTGAGGCTGGGTCAATATTGCATCGGTTGTGATGTCGGTTTTTGGATAGCGTAGTGGCTTGGTGGTGGAGAGGTCAGCTTCAATAATTAAGCCGTCTGCGGTGGTTAAAGGCTCGGTGATGGCTTTCGGCAATGGGTAGAAACTCGCGTCGCCAACGTGGATTGAGCCAATAATGCGAATCGTCATCTGATGCTGAGTTATTTCCCAAACGGCAGGGGCTGCACTCAGTGATATTGGTAAAAAAGCGTTCAGCAGAACAAACCAGAAACGACGCATGAGCGGACTCCTTTGATGAAAGGGAAAATGAACCACAATATGCCAAGTGTAATGAATGGCTGATTCTTGACGATGTTCTTTTTTGGGAATGAGTTAAATCGACCTAGAAAGTGAGATCTCATGTGCAAATTTGTAACCATTTATGATAACTCGCTCGAAATAAATGAGTTTATTTTGCGTGTTAAGTCACGTCATTGGATTTATTTGCTGCATAAAAGTGTGAAATTGATCGGCTTTGTTTTTTTATTTGCGCAAATTAATGAAGAGTTGGCTTGCGCTTAACTCATTGATTTGTATTTGGAGATATGGGTTTTTGACATCTTGTTGCGAGTGAGATCACTAAATTGGACTAATTATTTTACGGCAAGAAATAACTGAGCGTATCTTTGCCTCACGATTTGTTTGCTGTTTTGGCGAACGCGTATTTTTTAGGGGTAAGTAAGATGTTCAAACGGAATCTCATTGCGGCAACGATGGTCGCGACGCTTGCTGGCTGTGCCACGGTGCAGTCACCGGAGCAGAGCGTGGTTAACACGTTGGCAAATAACCTAGATATTCATTACCAGGTCGTGACGAATCACGGCGCAAATGAGGGTATCGCCTGTCAAGATTTGGGTGCTGAGTGGGCCTCATGCAATAAAGTCATAATGACACTAATCAATGAAGGTGAGGCCGTTGCAGCAAAAGATTGGGCAATTTATTTTCACAGTGTTCGATTGATCTTAGATGTACAAAATGAACAATTTAAGATTACTCGTGTTACTGGCGATCTTCACAAGCTTGAGCCAACAGAAAAATTTGATGGTTTTGCCGCTGGGGAAGTGATCGAAATTCCTTATGTTGGTGAATATTGGCAGTTATTTGCGACTGACTTTTTCCCTGGTGCCTTTGTTACTGCCCCGAATGCTGAACCCAAACGCATCGCATCGTTAGACACTGAAGAGATAGGCGCTTTTGTGTCTGGCCTTAGTGGTGATAATTTAAAACGCACTCCGGATGACAACAATGTCATCGCCACAGCGGCGACGCGTTATGAAAAAAATGTCGACACTCAGTTTGAAGATGTTTCGACAGCCTTGATCCCAAGCCCACTTTACGTTGAAGCTACTCAAGGAACGGTGAAGCTTGCCAATGGCATTGCATTGAGTAAAGCCCCGTTTACGGAGGAGCAATGGCAAGCACTTGAGACTCGCGCTGAGGTGATTGGTGTTGATATTGACGGCGCTTTGCCGATGAGTGTTGTGCTTGCATCTGAGACATTTTCAGGCGAGATGGCTCGCTCTGGTGCCTACAAACTGGTGATTGGCGATGAGGGGATTGAGGTAACTGCGTTTGATCAAGCTGGCGCGTTCTATGCGGTGCAGTCGGTTTTTGGACTTATGGATAGCAATAATACGACGTCTTTACCGAAATTGAGAATTCAGGATGCGCCGCGTTTTGATTATCGCGGCATCATGGTTGATGTTGCGCGTAACTTCCATTCAAAAGCGGCGATTTTAGCCACACTTGATCAAATGGCCGCATACAAAATGAATAAGTTGCACCTTCATTTGAGTGATGATGAAGGTTGGCGCTTGGAAATTCCGGGATTGCCTGAACTCACCAACGTTGGTAGTCAGCGCTGTTTTGATCTTAATGAGCAAACTTGCCTTTTACCCCAGTTAGGTTCTGGCCCGGATAGTGACAATTTCGGTTCTGGTTTTTTCAGTAAAGCTGATTATGTTGAGATCTTACAATACGCTAAGGCACGTCACATCGAGGTCATTCCAGAAATTGATATGCCAGCCCACGCTCGCGCTGCGGTTATCTCAATGGAAGCGCGTTACACTCGTTTGATGAACGAAGGCAATGAAGCCGCCGCCAATGAATATCGTTTGATGGATCCCAACGACACATCAAACGTGACGACAGTGCAATTCTACAATCGACAAAGTTTCATCAACCCTTGCATGGATTCGTCCACTCGCTTTGTCGATAAAGTCATCTCTGAAGTAATGGCAATGCATAACGAAGCGGGTATGCCTTTGACAACTTGGCACTTTGGTGGTGATGAGGCAAAAAATATTAAACTCGGCGCGGGGTTCCAAGATATTCATGACGCCAATCCGGTGGCTTGGAAAGGGAGCATTGATTTATCAAAGCAAGACAAACCGTTTGCTCGTTCTCCTGAATGTGCGCGCTTGATTGAAAATGGTGTTGTCACAGATTATGGTCACTTGCCAAGTTATTTTGCCGCAAAAGTTTCTCAAATTGCCGCAAATAAGGGGTTACCAAGTTTTCAAGCGTGGCAAGATGGTTTGAAATACAACAAAGGCGGGGCGAGTGATTTTGCGACTGCCAATACGCGCGTTAACTTCTGGGATGTGTTGTATTGGGGTGGAAATGCCTCAGCTTATGAATGGGCGGAAAAGGGGTATGATCTGATTTTGTCAAACCCAGATTATGTATATATGGATTTCCCGTATGAAGTGGATGCGCAAGAGCGGGGTTACTACTGGGGAACGCGCGCAACCGACACGCGTAAGATGTTTGGATTTGCACCGGAAAACTTGCCTCAAAATGCCGAAACCTCGGTGGATCGCGATGGCAACGGATTTAGCGGGAAAGGCACGACCGGCGTGCAAACGTTCCATGGTTTATCCGCGCAGCTTTGGTCTGAGACGGTGCGCACGGATGAACAATATGAATACATGGTCTTTCCTCGAGTGCTTGCGGCAGCAGAACGCGCATGGCACCGCGGAGAATGGGAAAATGACTATCAAGTGGGCGTGGAATACACACAGCAAACCGATCTAGTTAATAAAGTGGCTTTGCATCGAGAGTGGCAACGTTTTGCCAATGTGATGGGGCAACGCGAATTGGCCAAGTTGGAAAAGTCAGACATTGATTATCGTCTCCCTGTTCCTGGTGCAATTATTGAAGCAGGTAAACTGATGATGAATGTTCAGTTTCCGGGAGTGAGTTTGCAATATTCAACTGATGGTCAAAATTGGCAAACCTATTCAGAGGTAGAACGTCCGACCATCTCTGGAGAGGTTTGGGTGCGTAGCGTTTCCGCGTCAGGTGAAAAAAACAGCCGCGCAATATTAGTCGACAAGTCGCACCCTAAAAAATAACTTGAGTCGTCGGCCTAGCTTAGGTCTTTGATTGGCCTCGACTTGGCGGTACGTTGCTAAGCCGGCGTCTCAGGTTGTTCTGCTCTCTTCCCAGCGTAGTGACTTAAAAAGAGTTCAGCGGTTTGGCGCGCCAAATCTCTGGACTCTTTGTCGTTTAATGGCCCGCTCATTCCCATCAACTGAGGCCAGATAGCCCGACCTGCGCCTATTGAACCTTGGTGGCAGGAGTGAGATCTCGGTTAGCCCATTTTATTTAAAGCTGTAGCGTTATTGATTTGTACTCGCAAACCTCATCCTAAAGCTTATCTATGTTCACGAAGTGCTCAGAGGCTTTGCTTGCTTATCGCCTACCTGCATCTCCAAGTGATTTGGGTATCGCTGCATTTTCAGCTCGCTTGGGTATCATTTGCGACGAATTTTCTGTTTTGGATGTCAAATCGACGTAAGCGATTTGCATTGCTGACCACCGTGATTGATGAAAGCGCCATCGCCGCGCCTGCAATCACAGGGCTCAGCAAAAAACCAAACAGAGGATATAAGGCGCCAGCGGCAATCGGAATGCCCAATGTGTTGTAAATAAAAGCACCAAGCAGGTTTTGCCGCATGTTTTTAAGCGTCGCTTTTGATAGTGCAATGGCATTAACCACCGCCATAGGTGATGAATTAAGCACCGTCATTTGCGCGCTTTCAATCGCCACATCACTACCGCTACCCATCGCAATGCCCACATCAGCCAGTGCCAACGCCGGCGCGTCATTGATCCCATCGCCGACCATGGCAACACAGTGCCCTTGCGCTTTTAATTGGCGAATATGCTCGGCTTTTTCGGTGGGCAGAACTTCGGCTAGCACCTCATCCACGCCCAGAGTATTGCCGATAGCCTTAGCAACCGCATGAGTGTCACCGGTGAGCATAATGGTACGAATGCCAAGAGTTTTAAGCGTGTGAATAACGTGTTTTGATTCGGCTTTGAGTGGAACTGAAACCCCAATCACCGCGGCAAGCTCATTATCAATCGCCACCAATAATGGTGTCCATGCTTGCGCTTGACAGCTGGCAAGTGCATCGGCGGCCGCATCGATGTTGATCCCAAGCTGCACAAGGCAGTGACGTGATGCCACAACAACGCGTTGTTGGTCTATGTATGCTTGCACCCCTTTTCCTCGCCAATTGGCAAAGTCTGTCGCAGGGAGGGCTGAAATTGAATGTGCTTTGGCGTAATCGCACACGGCTTTTGCCAACGGGTGCTCGGAGTGAATTTCAGCAGAATACGCTAACTGCAACACCTGTGCTTGGTCGTTGTTTAACGCAAAAAAGGCTTGAACACTCGGCTTACCTTGGGTTAGCGTGCCGGTTTTATCAAACACAACGGTATCGATGCGGCTGGCCGATTGCAGGACGTCGGCGTCCTTGATTAATATGCCCATTTCCGCCGCTTTTCCTATGCCAACGGTAACCGACAATGGAGTTGCCAAGCCCAAAGCGCAAGGACATGCGATAATGAGCACGGTAGTTGCAACAACCAGCATGTAACTGGCTTGGGGCGCCGGGCCAAACCAATACCAAATCAACGCAGCGACGACAGCAATGGTCACCACGACGGGCACAAACACGGCCGAGATTTGATCGGCTAATTTGGCGATGGCTGGCTTACTGCTTTGCGCTTCACGCACCAAACGAATGATGCGAGCAAGCATGGTATTGGCGCCAACGCCAGTCGCCTCAATAACCAGCGCGCCATCTTGGTTTAGTGTTCCCGCAGAGACTTTTTCGCCTGCTGTTTTGTGTACCGGTAATGGCTCACCAGTCAGCATGGCTTCATCAAGATAGCTATTCCCTTCAATCACCTGGCCATCGACAGGCACTTTTTCCCCTGGTTTTAGGCGCAAGCGCATGCCAATGGTGATCTGTTTAACATCGATGATCTCATCGCCTTGTGGCGTGATTTGCGTGGCTTGCTGAGGTTGCAAATGGATCAGAGCTTGCAGCGATTGTGTAGTTTTGGCTTTCGCTTTTGCTTCAATATAATGGCCCAATGAAATTAAACCAATGATCATGGCACTGGCTTCAAAGTAAACATGCCGTGATGCGTTAGGAAACCAGTTAGGGGCAAGGACAACGGCCATAGAGTAGGCCCAAGCTGCTCCTGTACCTAATGCCACCAAAGTATCCATTGTTGCGCGACCATGACGAATTGCGCCAATCGCGTTGACAAAAAAGGATTTTCCCGCCGTGGCAAGCATGATGAAACATAAAAGCCCGATGCTTCCCCAGCCTAGTTGGTCTTGAGCCGAGGCTATCATCATACTGCCGCCAAGCAATCCCCACAGCATTAAGGGCGCGCCAAGGCCAAGGCCGATGATTGCCGAGCGGCGGTGATGGTGCAAAGTGGCTGCCATTTGTTGACGCTGCTGCGCTTGTTGCAGCAGAGGATCTTGTACTTCTTGAGCTTGATATCCGGCTTGTTTTACCGCTTGAATCAGTTCGAGCGTGATTGAGTTTTGCGTGGGTGCCTTGTTATCCGTTTTCGCAGATGGCTCGAGCATGATCAGCGCGCTCTGCTCAGCAAGGTTAATTTGGGCTTTGGTGACCCCTTTCACTTGAACCAGAGCTTTTTCGACCGAGGCGACACAACTGGCGCAAGTCATGCCTTGGATCAGCAGCTCTACGGTGTGATAAGTCAGGTTCACAGGCACGTTATCCGTTGGCTCTAAGGCTTCATGGGAAGCGGATGTTACGGCAGTAGAAGACGCATTGGAGATCTGAAGCTCTTGGTGTGAGTCGAACGCTTGTGATGGCGCCATTGGCTCTGCGTTAAAGCCAAGCGATTGTATTGTCGCAATAATACTTGTCAGCGCGTCTTCGCTTTCAAAGGTAATTGATTGAGGGGAAAGGGCGCTGATCGTGACGCAATGTTGTTCATGCAGCGCTTTTTCGACTTTGCCTGCGCAACCCATACAATTTAACCCGCTGAGTGCGAGAGTATATTGGCTCATGGTTAATCTCACAAATTAGAATACAACCAGAATAAACCTTGCCTCAGGGGTAAGGTCAAGCACGGAGATATTGATGGTGAGTTATCATTAAGAGACTTGGCAATCGCTTGCAGGTCAACTGGTTGTAGAATTGCGCGGCAGTGGTAAAATGTCGCCACTTTTGTCTTTAACAGACCGTGGGCGTGACGCGCACGATAATTATCCTAAGGAATACACATGACGGTGAAAACTCGTTTCGCTCCCAGCCCAACTGGCTACCTCCATGTCGGTGGCGCACGTACTGCACTTTATTCTTGGTTGTATGCAAAACATCAAGGTGGTGAGTTTGTATTGCGTATTGAAGATACCGACCTTGAGCGTAACTCTCAAGAGGCGGTTGATGCGATCATGGAAGGGATGACGTGGCTTGGCCTTGATTGGGATGAAGGTCCATACTTCCAAACCCAGCGTTTTGACCGTTATAACCAAATGGTAGACAAGCTGCTTGCTGAAGATAAAGCGTATAAATGCTACGCCTCAAAAGAGCTGCTTGATGAAGTGCGCGCTGAGCAAGAAGCCAACAAAGAGATGCCACGCTATGATGCGGATCACCCAAAAATTAAAGCGGCCAATGCGGCAGCAAAAGAGGGCGATCCATGCGTCATTCGTTTCCGTAATCCTAAAGAGGGTAGCGTTGTTTTTGACGATCAAATTCGTGGTCGCATTGAGATCAGCAACACCCAAATGGATGATTTGATCATTCGCCGTACCGATGGCGCGCCAACGTATAACTTCTGTGTTGTAGTTGATGACTGGGATATGGGCATCACTCACGTGATCCGTGGTGAAGACCATATCAACAACACGCCACGTCAAATCAACATCTACCATGCATTGGGCGCGCCAGTGCCAACCTTCGCTCACTGTGCGATGATTTTAGGTGACGATGGCGCAAAACTGTCAAAACGCCACGGCGCAGTATCCGTAATGCAATATCGCGATATGGGCTACTTACCTGAAGCGTTGAACAACTACTTGGTTCGCTTAGGCTGGTCTCATGGGGATCAAGAAATTTTCTCTCGTGAGGAAATGGTGGAATTTTTCAGCCTGAATGCCATTTCTAAATCGGCATCGGCGTTTAATACCGATAAGTTGTTGTGGTTGAATAACCATTACATGAAAACTTCAGCGCCTGAGTATGTTGCAGAGCATCTGCAATGGCACCTTGATCAACAAGGCATTAATAAAGACAATGGCCCAGCTATCACGGAAGTGATTGCGCTGGTGGCAGAGCGTTGTAACACCTTAGTGGAGTTGGCTGAACAAATTCGCTACTTCTATGAAGATTTCTCTGAGTTTGACGCTGGCGCGGCGAAAAAGCACCTACGTGGCGTAGCAAAAGAGCCGTTAGAGTTGGCGCTAGCTAAAGTAGAAGCTTTGAATGAGTGGACGACGGAAAGCTTGCATCAAATGATCGCAGACGTGTGCGCTGAGCTTGAGATTGGCATGGGCAAAATCGGTATGCCACTTCGTGTTGCTGTGACGGGTGGTGGTCAATCACCATCAGTGGATGCGGTCATGCAATTGGTTGGCAAAGCGCGTTGTGTTGCGCGTATTCAGATGGCTCTGGCTTACATCGCTGAGCGCGAAGCTAACGCGTAACTGAGCATTTCGAATGTTGACTTTAAAAGGCCGCAATGATTGTGGCCTTTTTTATTTAAGATTAATACTCGCAACGCGTCCCATAAAAGAGAGAATTTCAATGTTATCGCGATGCGCCTCGAGCAGAGCTTTTTTGGTTTGAGTGTAAGCGGCAAGCTTGCCGTATTTTTTGATTGAACGGACCACGGTTTTGTAGTGCACTGTCCCGTCGTCATCGCATTCGCGCCATTTGGCGATATAACAGGCATCACGGTGGTTAGGGTCGCTTTGGGTGGGGTTGGGTTTATAGACAATTTTCGGCTCGACGCTGTGTGGCAAGCGTGTCATGAGATACGGGTCTTTTAATAGCCTTCGCCAAAACTTACCCCACATCGCAGCGCCCAATTCATTACGCAGCTTAATCGCTTTTTTGAGCGCCTTTTTTTCCCCCATCTTGATAAATCCGACAGAGCGATGCAATACGGTATCTTCGGGAGTATGGATATGGATTTTATAAGCGGTTTTACCTTTTGATATAAAGCGGTGACCTGTATTAGTAATGAGATTGCTCTTTGTCATGCCATCAAGTTATAAACCTATCAGTACATTGAGCTTAGAAAACACAAGGGCAAAGGGAAAGTGCATTGCTGCGACAAGAAAGCGGTCTGATGCCATCCCCCCGTCCTACTGAAAGCTGCAGCGCTTTTCTTTAAAAAATTAAAGGGCTGGCTTTCATTTTAGGTGTATCGGCTGGTGCATGAGGATGACGGTTGTAATTACAGCTTATGCATGACGTCACCAATTTGAATGCTGGCGGCAAGCTCGGGTTGGTCAACAGTGAGATCGGCACCTTGTTCGTAGACACGTGACACCGTTAGCGTGATCTCACTTTCGGTGACTTTGTTTCGAGCCAAACCATATTGATCAATGAATGAGGCAGTGTGCCAAAGCTGCAATTTATCGCCTTCACGAACGCCATGAATCCGGCCTAAATCCATACTGATGGTGTCATTCCAGATGGCCACGATTTCTGGCAAAGTGATTTTGCATGACAGCTCCGACTCCATATCTAACATGACGTTACGGCTGACACGTAACAGCATTTCACCGTAAGTTGAGGTCCAAAAACGTGCGCTTTGAGTATCGACTTGGCTGGTTTTTGCAAAAGGCCAAGTTGCCACTTCGCGGTAAGTTTCACTAAATACTTCATTGCCAGTCTTGCCGTCAAAGATCTGCAGTTCCATTGCAAATTGACGGTTAATCACATCGTCTTGCAGCACTTTGCTTTCAATGGTTGCCGTGAGATCGTTGATTTCTCCTCGCACCAGATATTGAGCGCCCGCATCTTGGGCGATCATTTTGAGTCGCTCAGGGTTTTGTGGCTCGAGCGCATAATCTGTGGTGCCTACAGAGACAAAGCTGCGTGATTGTTGGTCGAGCTGACGATTCAGCACGGTACTAAAATCATCGCCGACGCGATAAATTTGCCCCATCACTGCTTGTTGCGGAGAGGCGAGGTCGATATTGCCAACAAGGATAGATTTCTTATATTGGTCAACGTGGCAACCGCTTGCCGATGGGTAAATATCGGCACGCACAGTCAGCTCAATGGTGCCACCGCGTTTGCGTTCTTGCTCTACCACCACATAGCGAACTTCATGGTTGGTAAATTGATATTCTTTTTGATTTTGTTCCAAATAAGGCTGCAATTGACTCAGTCCACCAATGTCTGCGCCAGAAAATTGAATCGCCTTATACAATGCATCTTCAAGCGCGTGGCTACGTGCTGCCGCATCAGAGGCAACAATCGTCGCTGAGCCAGTGACTTCGAACCAAGAAGCGTGTGCCGAAGTGAGCGCTGCCATTGCGCTAAGTGTGAGTGTAGTAAGGCGTATGCGCAGATTATTCATTTTATTACGACCGTTTGGCTGAAATTTGGCAATTGGGTATAAAAATTGCTTTCTAGTTTATCAGTGAACTGATTCAGTGATGTTCAGCGTAAGCTGGAAACGTTTGGAATGAAGCAAAGTCCGTTCCACAATCGCATAAATAACACGGCCAGTAGCGAATAAAAACGCATGGCTCAGCAAACAGAGCAAAAGGCAAAGCATGGTGCTGTAGCGGATAGTGTGCGACCCCGTTCCATCATGGTTTATTTGGAGATATGACCGATGAAAAAATGGCTTATGGTGGCGTCAGTTTGTATGCTGACCGCTTGTGCTTATTCGCCTATTTATAACGGCAAAGAGCCATATTCTGGTAGTCAGTTCATGTTACTGGACAGTCCGAGACATACCATGGACTACTTCGTTGAAGGGCTGACAGAAGAACTGATGGTATCCAATACCAGCGTTTCCGCTCGCACGCCGATTGCGGTCACCTCGTTTGTTGACTTGCAGAATTTGGATGCAACGAACTGGCTCGGCAACTCGGTTTCGGAAGGGTTTATTTATCAGCTGCAGCGACGTGGTTTTAAGGTGGTTGATTTTAAGACCACAGGGTCGATTCAAGTGACGCAGACGGGAGATTTTGCCCTGAGTCGTGACTGGAAAGATTTAGCGCATGAGCAAGAAATTCAATATGTACTGACGGGAACCATGCTGCGACAAGAAGGTGGCGTGTTGGTCAATGCGCGAGTGGTTGGCATGCAAAGTCGCATTGTTGTTGCCTCTGCACAAGGCTTTTTGCCCGCAGACCGTATCGGACGCGATCTTGATACGCTCAATAGTATTCGTACCCAAGATGGCGTATTAATTCGCTCTGATCCGGAAATTCGTCAGCCTCATACCGTTATTCTGCGCCCATAAGAGTGGCGCGAGCGAAGAGCAGTACAAACCAAATATTGATAGGAAAGAGAAGTAGAGATGGGACACAAAGTGAGACACATCGGCTTACTATTGATGGCACTGATATCGGCTTGGCTCATTACGGGGTGTCAACCACTTCAGCAGATGCGTGAAGATGAAATCTTAGTTGCGGTAGGTTACGCATCGGTCAGTGAGCAAGTGGGCCGAACACCAGAAGAGAAACAAATACGTGCGATGCGAGCATCAAAAATTGATGCCTATAGAGAGCTGGCTGAGCAAGTGTATGGCATGCGTATTAGTGGTCGTGCTGAGTTAGAAGATCAACGTTTAGGCATTGAAACCACGTCAGGCGCCGTCGATGGTGTTATTCGTGGCGCTCAAGTGATTCGCGCTTATATGGTGGAAGATAGCTATGTGACAGAGTTGCGTCTTGATATTCGTAAAATGGACAAGTTGCGTGATTTTGGCGAAGTGCAACATGTGCCAGAGAAGCGTCAGCAAACGTTGTTTTAATCGGCTTCTCTGTTACACACTAAGTTTTGAGCATGAGGCTTAACTAGGACAAAGGATGTTTGTTGTTGTTTATGAGTTTGAAGTCACGCCTGGAAGTGAGGATCTCTTTCGCCAAGCGTGGCTTGATGTGACTAAAGCCATTTACCGATATTGCGGGAGCTATGGCTCTCGCCTGCATCGTTCAGACGAGCCGCAACGCTTTATTGGCTATGCACAATGGCCCAGCAAAGCGCAATGGCAGAAAAATTACATTGCCACTGACGCGAAAGAGGTTCAAGCACGTGAAAAAATGCGAGCGTGCTTAATTCAATCGAGCGTTTTGTATCAGCTTGAGGTTATGGATGATTATTTACAATGCGAGCTTTCAAATGAGTTTGCGAGCTCACTTACGCCTTGATGTTGGTGCCTAATGTGGAAATGGTGTGAGTTTTTCCTGCCGCGTTGTAGGTCATGCCAACTTTTCCATGAGTTTGCTGGAACAAATTGTTGAGTTTTCGAAAACTTAATTGCGCGCGGTGTAGAGCATCACCATTAGCTTGATTGATGGTTTGGCACTGCTCGATGAGCAACCGAATTTCACTAACCTTCTGATTAAAATCGACCTCTTGCTGCGCGCTGGCAAGGTGAGGGTGCGCGGCAATGCGTTGGTCAGTCGTTTTTAATGCCTCGATTAATGTTACTTTTTCTTTGGCTATCATCTCAATATCACGAGCAACCCGTGATGTGATAGCAAGTGTCTCCCGCTCAAGTACGGCCAATAACTGACGAGCACTGTCGCGTTGAAAATCGATTAAGTCTGTTAACGCAGCCATTTACTGTTTCTAGTTTTACGCTTTGTTCTGTGGGGCTAGCTCGTTTTCAAACTTCATGATGTTATCCGCAAGACGCTCTGGATCGACCTGATAAGAGCCATTAGCAATTGCTTCTTTAATCGCCGCAACTTTTGCTGCATCAAACGCTGGTGTTGCCGCCATACTCTGTTGCAACTGACCCATAGCTTTACCTTGCGAGCTGAGCGAAACGGAATCTTGACCTGCGGTAGTTTTGACATCACGGCTGGCGGTTGAGTGTGACGCCGAGCTGTCGGCACGTGCGGAGGGGCGATTATTGGTATTAAACAATTGCCCACTGCGAATGTTATCGATACCTGCCATTGATAAACCCTATTTTCGTGTGAATGTGACGAGATGCAATATCAAATTTAAATAACGAAATCATGCATTTTGGCTGCTGTCTTATCGAACATGAGCTTAAAAATACAGCGATATAATACGCAATACTTAATTGCGCTGCATCCATTTGACCACAATATCGGCCGATATTGTCAATACTTTAGCGCTTTTTCTCGATATACGGTAACGAGTTAATGTGAATTGCGCATCCTTAGCGCTTAAAACATCACGCTGACTTCGGCAACATCGGTCACTTGCGCTTCGATTATACGCTGTGTTTTATCGTTTTTCACTCTAACTTGTTGACCTAAAATGCCATCTTGCAGCGCGGTGCCTTTGGTGGTGATGGTCATTGTGCTTTTGACCGCTTTGATCATGACTTTTTCATTACGGCAAACAAGACACACATCGCTTTGTTCAATGACATCACCGGGGCGCAGTGCACGCTTGACTTTGGCGCCGATAATATCTTGAAATGTGGAAAATCCAGCCTTACGAAAACGCTGCAATTCGATAAACGTTGTTGAAATGTCAGTTTCACTGAGGACTTCGCCACGAGCTAACGCACGGTTGGCTGTAACAAGGGCAACAGCCGTAGAGAGTCGCACTGGCACGTACACCTTCCAGCCATCACTTGGGCACTCAACCAACACATTGATATTACTTCGAGTGCCTTTGGTGCTTGAGGCGCTCGTTTGCAGTGGCTGAGGACAGTCGGTGGCTCGAATTCGTGAATCGAGCTCTGCCGCTTCAATATGAAGTTCTCCACCTCTAGGCGTTTCAACAGTTTGCAAAATGTGCGTTTCAGCCGCTAACTGGATTTGTTTTATTTGATTTTCGGTAGCGCCGTTGGAGAAAAAGCTAAATAATGCGAGTAAAATGCCGATAGACTTTGCATAACAGCGAGAGCGATCCATTGGTGTGAACCAGTGAGCGCAGACGGAATTCATTTCAAATCGCGACATAAGAGTTTCTCTGGTGTTATCCATAAGTAGGTGTATCAAAGCCACCAGTCTTCGATGTTGGTGAGTGATAATCAATATGAGTGTGAAACGGACTCTTGCATTGATACCTAAAACACTCACAACGGACCTGCAGCATCGCGTTGGTTGGATATAGAGTATCACTTTATAATTAAAAAGTATGAGATGGAGATGAGTATATGACAGGCATTCTTGATTCGGTGAACCAGCGCACTCAGTTGGTGGGTCAAAACAGACTGGAGTTGTTGACCTTTCGCCTAATGGGGCGTCAGCGCTATGGCATCAACGTGTTTAAAGTAAAAGAGGTGCTTCAATGCCCTAAGCTGACACTGATGCCTAATCTTCACCGTCTCGTTAAAGGCATTG
Organism: Vibrio agarilyticus; assembly: GCF_012641465.1. Lineage (GTDB taxonomy): Bacteria > Pseudomonadota > Gammaproteobacteria > Enterobacterales > Vibrionaceae > Vibrio > Vibrio agarilyticus. The sequence continues at coordinate 432,234 of NZ_JABAIK010000001.1, read as the reverse complement.
CTCATATTCGGGGTCAAACGGTTTCTGTGATTGACTTGAGTCTAGCGATTGGTGGTCGTCCAACACAAGATGTCGATAAGGCGTTTGTTGTCATCGCGGAATTTAACCGAACCATCCAAGCCTTTTTAGTCTCCTCTGTTGAACGCATTATTAACATGCGCTGGGAGGAGATTTTGCCGCCGCCAGAAGGCTCTGGCAAAGCGAACTATTTGACTGCTGTCACCAACATTGACAATGAGCTGGTTGAAATTCTCGATGTAGAAAAAATCTTAGCGGAAATTGCGCCCGTCAATGAAAACATGAGCGAAGGAATTGGCGCTGAAATTCAGCAGTCTAAGCGCGGTGATGACATTGTACGTCGTATTTTGATTGCCGATGACTCAACCGTGGCACGCAAACAGGTTGAGCGCGCGATGGGGTCAATTGGTTTTGAGTTTGTTTCAGTCAAAGATGGCAAGCAAGCCTACAACACCTTATTGGAGATGGCGGCACAAGGTTCTGTCTTTGACCAAATTTCACTCGTTATTTCAGATATCGAAATGCCTGAAATGGACGGTTACACTTTGACGGCTGAAATTCGACGTAACCCAGATCTTAAAGATCTGTATGTCATTTTGCATTCGTCATTAAGCGGTGTGTTTAACCAAGCGATGGTTGAGCGCGTCGGAGCGAATGCCTTTATCGCGAAATTTAACCCCGATGAATTGGGTAATGCGGTAAAGATTGCCCTCGCAGAATAATTAGAAAAGAGACGTGAATGACCGCGATTACAATTAACGACCAAGAATACCGCGAATTTAGCCGTTTTCTTGAAACGCAATGTGGCATCGTGCTGGGAGAGAGTAAACAGTACTTAGTGCGCAGCCGCTTGAGTCCGCTAGTGACAAAGTTTCAACTTCCTTCGCTGTCAGCGTTATTGCAAGATGTGGTAGTAGGTCGTAACCGCGAGCTGCGCATCGCTGCGGTTGATGCAATGACCACCAACGAAACACTTTGGTTTCGTGATAGCTACCCGTTTACCGTATTAGCAGACAAACTATTACCTGAATTAGCGGCGGAAAAAAAACCGATAAAAATTTGGTCTGCAGCGAGCTCATCGGGTCAAGAGCCGTATTCGATTGCCATGACCATTTTAGAAGCGCGAATGCGTCGGCCTGGCCTGATGCCCAGTGTTTCCATTACTGCAACCGACATCTCAAACACCATGCTGGAAATGTGCCGCGAAGGTGTTTACGATCATTTAGCATTAGGTCGAGGTTTGTCACCAGAGCGTCGCCGGGAGTTTTTTGAGCCGGTAGACGAGGGGCGTATGCGGATTAAAGCGAATGTGAAGCAGATGGTTTCATTTCGCTCACAAAACTTAATGGACAGTTATGCGCTGCTTGGTAAGTTTGATGTGATTTTTTGCCGTAATGTTTTGATTTATTTCTCTCCAGAGATGAAGGCTAATGTGTTGAATCAAATGGCCAATAGCTTGAATCCCGGGGGGTATTTGCTACTTGGCGCTTCGGAATCGCTGACGGGACTCACTGACCGATTTGAGATGGTGCGCTGTAACCCAGGCATTATCTATCGTTTAAAATAAAACTGGCGCGATTGGCATTTGAGTTATCGCCTAAACGGATTAAATAAAGCGGCGTCTACGCAAGTAGTGCCGCTTTTTCTTTTTACTGGCACATTAATTGCTTTTGTTATGTAGGCAATGTGATAACCACGGTGACGTAAAACCGAATATCACCCTGTGTCATTGGGAAACGAAGTGATTTGGAGGCATGATGGCCATCTCGTTTGATAAAGCTTTGGGCATACACCAACATACGGTAGGCGTACGTGAACGCAATGCTGAAATCATCTCAACCAATATTGCACAGGCAAATACTCCCGGTTTTAAGGCTCGTGGCCTTGATTTTGCAAAAGAGCTGCAAGCGGCAAGTTCAGGAGCAAGTATTGGCTTGAGTCGAACCGATGGTCGGCATATTCCTGCCACCTCAACCGTGATGGGGGACAAGCTTTACCGCTTGCCAACTCAGCCGGATACGGGTGATGGTAATACAGTGGATGTCGATTTAGAGCGTAATCTTTTTATGCAAAACCAAATTCGTCACCAAGCGTCGCTGGATTTTTTGGGCAGTAAGTTTAAAAACTTAACCAAAGCAATTAAAGGACAATAATTAGATGAGCTTATTCAATGTGTTCAACGTTACTGGTTCTGCAATGAGCGCCGAATCTGTTCGTCTAAATACGACCTCCAGTAACTTAGCCAATGCAGACAGTGTCAGCAGTTCAGCAAAAGATACTTACAAAGCTCGTCACGCGGTGTTTGGCGCCGAGATGAGTAATGCACTGCGTTCAAGTGGTGAAACCGTGCCAGTCAAAGTGTTGGGGATTGTCGAGAGCGACAAGCCCTTAACGGCAGAGTACAACCCTGAGCATCCTCTGGCCAATGAAGAGGGATACATTTACAAGCCTAATGTGAATGTAATGGAAGAGATGGCCAATATGATTTCAGCTTCACGGTCGTATCAAACCAACGTACAGCTAGCGGATGCCAGCAAACAAATGTTGCTGCGTACGCTGCAAATGGGTCAATAAGGATAGGGGAATAGCGAATGGCCGGAATAAACAATGTTGGTCAAAGCGGCTTGTCCTACATCGACCAGCTTAAAAGTTTGCAAGAGAACAAAAAGCAGAGCGAAGTCACGGGTAAGCAAGATCTTAAGCAAGAAGATTTTCTCTCGTTACTGACCAAGCAATTGGCTCAGCAAGACCCTTTTAAGCCGGTGAGTAACGAGCAGATGATTGCTCAGATGGCCTCTTTTGCCACCGTAGATGGCATTGGCAAAATGAACAATCAGTTTGAAAGTCTTAATTCATCAATGACCTCTAACCAGGCACTACAAGCCTCTTCACTGGTTGGACGTGATGTCTTGGTACCGGGCGCGGCTGGCGTAAAAGCTGCAGAAGGTGGCATGCCGGCAATGGTGAAGCTGCCTCAGTCGGTCGATAACCTGATGGTTCGCATCGAAAATGAGATGGGGCAACTTATCAGCAGTTTTGATGTTGGCCCACAATTGGCCGGGGACACCCGTGTTGAGTGGGACGGAAAAGACGAGAACGGCAATGCGTTGCCTGCAGGCAAATACAAAGTGAAGGCCTCTGGATTACTTGAGGGTGAGTCGACGGAGTTTCCTGTCTCTACGTATGCCAATGTAAACAGCGTATTACTCGGTAAAGGTGACGGCAATGTATTGCTTAATCTTGCCGGATTTGAATCGCCAGTGCGACTGGCCGAAGTTCTTGAAGTAGGCAAAGCCTAACGGCGATTTAAGGAGAATTTAGTATGTCTTATGTAGCGCTCAGCGGTTTATCCGCAGCTCAACTGGATCTGAACACGACCAGTAACAACATCGCCAACGCCAATACGTTTGGTTTTAAAGAATCACGCGCTGAGTTTGGTGATGTCTACTCAAACTCCTTGTTTACTAACGCAAAAACCACGCCGGGTGGCGGCGTTCAAGCGAACCAAGTCGCGCAAATGTTTCATGAAGGTTCAAGTATTTATACCAATAACCCGATGGATTTGCGTATTTCAGGCACGGGCTTCTTTGCCGTAGCGAAAGACCGGTTAACACCACAGCAAAATGAGATGACACGTAATGGTGCGTTTCATTTGAACAAAGATAATTACATGGTAACAGCAAATGAAGAGTATTTGCTGGGCTATAACGTGGATCCAAATACGGGTGAGGTGAGTTCATATGAGCCTCAGCCACTGAATATTCCGGCAGAATTTGGTAAACCAAAGCAGACTGCCAATGTTGAGGTTGGGGTGAACTTGCCTGCGAGTGCGGCAGTGAAAAATCCACAAGGGTTTAATTACGCCGACCCAGATACCTATAACCGCTCAACGTCGTCAACCATTTATGACTCGATGGGCCAGTCATACAAACTGACCACATATTATTTGAAAGATCAAACTCAGGCCAATAGCTGGCAAGTTTATTACACAGTGACAGATAAAGGTGGTGAAAAGCCGCTGAATGTCGCCGGTGGTGATGCGACCAATGCGACTGGGCACTTGGGTCACTCGATGCGTTTCAATAATGACGGCACATTGGCCAGCCTTAACTCAGGCAACCCGATTGTCACTCAGCCACTGGGTGAGCAACCGATCCCGCTTGAGCTGAATGGTGGCGATCCAACGCAATCGCTGGTCTTTGACTTGAATACATCCACTCAATTTGCCGCGCCATTTGAACTGACTAAATTTAACGAAGATGGTGCCACAACGGGCTTTTTGACCAAAGTGGACTTTGATGAAAATGGCAGTGTTTACGGTACCTATTCTAACGGTGAAAATATCACGCTTGGTCGCGTTGCGTTAGTACGTGTTCCCAATGAGCAAGGTTTGGATAAAAAAGGCGGGACTCAGTGGAATTCGACCAATAATTCGGGCGATAAAATCTGGGGCGAGTCAAATAAAGGCTCTTATGGCACAATTTCAAGTGGCAGCCTGGAGCAATCCAATATTGATATGACGCAAGAGCTGGTGGATTTGATTTCAGCGCAGCGTAACTTCCAAGCCAACTCTCGTTCGCTAGAAGTGCATAACCAACTGCAGCAAAACATTCTGCAAATTCGTTAAGATACGATATCACTATAAGGTAATGAAGGCGGCATGGGCAAACGTGTGCCGCCTACCTGTGTCTTCAAGTTGTTTGGGTCTATTTTTGTCGTGTTGTCATTGTTTCATCGATACAGGCTCAAAACTTCCCCCTATCAATTTCCAGCTCCTCTTTCTTGCTGCGACGGGGTTTGTTTCCGTTGCGCGTTGCCAATCCGATTCAAGTAACTATGCACTGGCATAGTTTTTGCTTTTTCTAGTGAAGTCAATTTTTTGTTCCCTAGCATTGGGGATCGGGAGCTCACTATGGATCGCGCTTTATTTCTTGCTATGAGCGGTGCAAAGCAAAACATGCAAGCGTTGCAACTGCGCGCAAATAACCTCGCCAACGTTAGCACAACAGGCTTTCGTGCTGATTTAGCGCAAGCGCGTTCGATGCAAGCGTATGGGGACGGCTTGCCGACCCGTGTATTCAGCATGACGGAGCGTCCCAGTCACAATTATGCTCAGGGCAGTGTTATCACCACAGGTCGCGATTTGGATGTGACCGTTGAAGGCGATGGCTGGCTTGCGGTGATGGACAATGCAGGTAAAGAAGGTTTAACGCGTAACGGTAACCTTAAAATTGACCAAAATGGCTTATTGACTAACGCGAGTGGACATTTGGTGTTAGGGGAAGGCGGTGGTCCCATTACACTGCCTTTACCGATCAGCAAAATTGAGATTGGTCGAGACGGCACCGTTTCCGTCTTACCGCAAGGGGCACCTGCTGAAGAAATGGCAGAAGTGGACCGGATTAAGTTAGTCAAACCCAACAACCAAGAGTTGTTCAAAGATATTAATGGTCTATTTCGCTTTAAAACCCCAGGACAAGCTTATCAAGCTGATGCCACAGTGACATTGCAGACCGGCGCGATTGAAGGCAGTAACGTTAACGCGGTGGGAGAAATGACCGCTTTGATTGATTTGCAGCGCCAATTTGAAATGCAAGTCAAGATGATGAGCACGGCAGAGGAAATGGATAAGGCCTCTGATTCGTTGTTGCGTATGAGCTAAGTCGTCGGGAAATTCATTAATTTAAGGGGTTATTATGCATCCAGCACTGTGGGTCAGTAAAACCGGTCTAGACGCCCAGCAGACCAATATTTCAACCATCTCTAATAACTTAGCCAACGCCTCAACCATTGGGTTTAAAAAGGGTCGTGCGGTTTTTGAAGATCTCTTCTACCAAAATATTAATCAGCCAGGTGGCCAATCATCGCAAAATACCGAACTTCCAACTGGTTTGATGCTAGGGGCGGGTTCAAAGGTTGTCGCAACACAAAAGGTGCATACTCACGGCAATGCACAAACCACCAGTAATGCGTTGGATCTGATGGTGGAAGGCGATGGCTTTTTTCAAGTGACTATGCCAGATGGCAATATCGGTTACAGCCGCAATGGTCAATTTACGTTAAACGCCGAGGGGATCATGGTCACCTCTGGCTCTGGTTACCCACTTGAACCTGAGATCGTGATCCCTGAAGATGCGATGTCGATTACGGTAGGTAATGATGGTGAAGTCTCGGTGCGGATCCGCGGCCAGCAAGATAACCAAGTCGTGGGACAAATTACCATTACGGATTTCGTCAACCCAGGTGGACTCGAACCCATTGGTCAGAACCTTTACTTGCCAACGGGCGCTAGTGGCGATCCACAAGAAGGCGTTCCTGGTTTGGACGGCTTAGGGTCAATTCGCCAATCGATGCTGGAAACATCGAACGTGAATGTGACTGAAGAGCTGGTCAATATGATTGAAGCCCAGCGCGTTTATGAAATGAACTCTAAGGTGATTTCATCGGTTGATAAAATGCTGAGCTTTGTGAATCAGCAGTTGTAATGGTGGAATGGATCATGAGTGGATGCGTATCAATCGATAGGATCAAACGATTAATACTGTCAGTGTGCCTCATCGGTGTGATGCCGGGGTGTGCTTTATTAAATCAAGAAAACGCTGATGACGTGACCCAAGCAACCACTGTGGTTGATGCCGTTGAAGGGGAGCAATCTAATGCGCAGCAAACGGGCCTTTTAGATACGCTACGAGGCCGTGTTGACCCCGTGGCAGGAGATCCGGCATGGGCGCCGATTCACCCTAGTCAACAACCAGCGCATTATGCTGCAGAAACAGGGTCATTATTTAACGCAAAGCAATTGACCGATTTATACGATGATTCTAAACCGCGTGGTGTCGGCGACATTATCACCGTTATGTTGGATGAGTCGACCAATGCCAGCAAAAGTGCTAATGCCGATTTATCAAAAACCAATGAAGCAATGATGGAACCACTTCAAGTAGGGGGGCAAGAGTTGACCATTGGTGGCAATAACTACACCTTTGAATACGATTTGAACAATAGCAATAAATTTCAAGGCGATTCATCAGCCCAGCAAAGTAACAGCGTCAGCGGTTATATCACGGTGGAAGTGGTTGAGGTGCTAGCCAACGGCAACTTAGTCATTCGCGGGGAAAAGTGGTTGACGCTCAATACTGGGGATGAGTATGTACGACTGAGTGGTACGATTCGACCTGAAGATATTGGCTTTGATAATACGATTGCCTCAAACCGAGTTTCCAACGCACGAATTCAATACTCAGGCACCGGCATTCAGCAAGATATGCAAGAGCCTGGATTCTTGGCACGATTTTTTAATGTCGCTCTATAACCTTAACTCCGTCACATGGCTGACGTAATGCAGAGTAACGCCTTATGTTAAAACATACCCTCTTATTGATTGTGAGTACGCTGTTTTTATGCACCAGCGCTCAAGCCGCGCGTATTAAGGATGTGGCTGAAGTGGCTGGCGTGCGCAGTAACCAATTAGTGGGTTATGGTTTGGTGTCAGGTCTTCCTGGAACGGGCGAGGCCAACCCGTTTACTGAGCAGAGCTTTACGGCCATGTTGCAAAATTTTGGCATTCAATTGCCGCCTGGTACAAAGCCAAAGATCAAAAACGTTGCCGCTGTTATGGTGACGGCAGAATTGCCGCCATTTTCAAAGCCCGGACAAAAAATCGATATTACGGTCTCGTCAGTGGGATCGGCGAAAAGTCTGCGCGGAGGAACCTTGTTGCAAACCTTTTTAAAAGGTCTTGATGGTGAGGTGTATGCAGTCGCCCAAGGCAACCTAGTGGTCAGTGGCTTTAGCGCTGAAGGCGCAGATGGCTCAAAAATCGTCGGGAATAACCCGACAGTCGGCATTGTCTCAAGTGGTGCGACGGTTGAACGTGAAGTGCCTAACCCTTTTGGTCGTGGTGATTTTATCACCTTCAATTTACTCGAATCGGACTTTACTACTGCTCAGCGTTTGGCTGATGCGGTGAATAATTTTTTAGGTCCGCAGATGGCCTCAGCGATGGATGCCACATCAGTGAAGGTTCGCGCGCCGCGCGATTTAAGCCAGCGCGTGGCATTTTTATCCGCGATTGAAAACCTTGAGTTCAATCCTGCTGATGGCGCCGCCAAAATCATTGTTAATTCTCGAACCGGCACTATCGTTGTGGGCAAGCATGTGAAGCTGAAGCCGGCTGCGGTGACCCATGGTGGAATGACGGTAGCGATTAAAGAGAGCTTGAGTGTCAGTCAGCCAAATCCATTTGGTGGCGGTGAAACGGTGGTAGTGCCGGACAGCGATATTGCCGTAACAGAAGCGCAAGGCAAAATGTTCAAATTTGAACCGGGTTTGACCCTTGACGATCTGGTACGTGCGGTGAATGAGGTTGGCGCTGCGCCATCTGATTTAATGGCTATTTTGCAGGCATTAAAACAAGCAGGAGCCATCGAAGGACAACTTATCATTATTTGAGTCATTATGATGAAAAATAGTAACGATATTGGTTTCATTCATGACATCAGCAGTCTCGATAAACTTCGACAGCAAGCGGTGGGTGGTGAAAAGCAGCATGAGCAAGCGGCACTTGAGGCAGCGGCGCGTCAATTTGAGTCAATATTTACCTCGATGCTGTTTAAATCGATGCGCGAAGCCAATTCAGGTTTTGAGTCTGAATTGATGAACAGCCAAAACCAAACCTTTTACCGGCAAATGCTGGATGAGCAGATGGCCAGTGAACTCAGCAGCTCAGGCTCGCTTGGTCTGGCCGATATGATAGTGAAACAGCTTTCGGCAAGCCAAGGAAATTCAGCAAATTCTGAAGATTCCTCTGCTGCGGGTGAGCGTGAGTTAGCCATTCGAGAGGCGGCGCGTGATGCCTCTGCCAGCCGTCTATTTGGTGATGGACGAGTCGATGAAACGAAAGCACGTGACATCGAACGTCGTTTGCTTGAATCAGGCGAATTAACCAAGGGTGAGCCGGCACACTTTGACTCTCCAGAAAGCTTTATTGCGACTTTAAAACCGTATGCTGAACGCGCGGCGAAAGTGTTGGGTGTGACCCCCAGTTTACTATTGGCTCAAGCTGCGTTGGAAACAGGCTGGGGACAAAAGGTGGTTAAGAATCAGCGCGGCACCAGCCACAACTTGTTCAATATCAAGGCCGATAGCAGCTGGCGAGGTGGAAAAGTTGCCACGCAAACCTTGGAATACCATCAACAAACGCCCGTCATGGAGTCAGCATCGTTTCGCGCTTATGGCTCATACGCGGAAAGTTTTGCCGATTATGTGCGGTTTTTGAATGACAATCCGCGTTATGCACAAGCGCTGTCGACACGTGATAGCGACGCACAATTCATTCACTCAATTCACCAAGCGGGATATGCAACCGACCCTCTTTATGTCGACAAAGTCCTGCGTGTTCAAGCTCAAATAGATACCATGTAACTCTCTGGCACGTTTTTTGCTTTTTTCGATTCAGGTAATGGTTGGTTTTACCAACTTATTTTGTCGTTTCGGGGGCATCCATGGCATCGGATCTGTTGTCGGTTGGTACGCAGAGCGTACTCACCAGTCAAAGACAGCTCAATACTACAGGTCACAACATCTCTAACGTGAACACGGAGGGCTATAGCCGCCAGTCTGTGATCCAAGGGACAAACGACCCGCGTCAGTTTGGCGGTTCGACCTATGGCATGGGTGTGCATGTGGAAAATGTTCGCCGCTCGTGGGATCAATTTGCCGTTAATGAGCTTAATCTCTCTACCACCAATTTTTCCAATAAACTCGATGGCGAAGCCAACTTAGATATGTTGTCGAATTTATTATCGTCCATGTCATCAAAGAAAATTCCTGAGACATTGAATGAGTGGTTTGACTCACTGAAAACACTTGCTGATAGCCCAAATGATATGGGCGCTCGTAAAGTGGTGCTGGAAAAAGCACGCCTGTCATCAGAAACATTGAATAGCTTTCAAGATACGATTCGTCAGCAATTTGATGTGACGAATAAAAAGCTTGATATGGGGATTGATCGCATCAACCAGTTAGCGATTGAAATCCGTGATTTGCACCGCTTAATGATGCGCACGCCGGGCGAGCATAATGACTTGCGTGATCAACATGAAACCTTGATCAAAGAGTTGTCAGAATACACCAAAGTGACGGTAACACCGCGAAATAATGCAGAAGGTTTTAACGTTCATATTGGCAATGGACACACACTGGTATCAGGCACAGAGGCGAGCCAGCTGAAGATGATCGAAGGGTATCCCGACGTTCACCAGCGCCGTCTTGCTATTTATGAAGGTCAGTCGCTAAAGCCAATCAAATCGATTGATATGGATGGAAAACTCGGCGCGATGCTTGATATGCGTGACACCTATATTCCCGGTGTCCTTGATGAGTTAGGACGTTTAGCAGCTTCGTTTTCTCATGGAGTGAACTTGATCCAAGATCAAGGGCTGGATCTCTATGGTGAAAAAGGCGGACCTATTTTTACGCCCGTTAACTCACCCGAGTTAGTCCGTTCTCGAGTGGTCACTGCGACCGGATCGGACGCTCAAGTTTCGGTCTATTTAGACGATTTGCCTGCGCTTAAAGGCGGTGAATATGCGTTAAGATACGATGGTGACCGCTATCAGGTAACATTACCCAATGGGCAAGTCGTGCAGCCGAAAATGTTAGAGAAAGGCGAGGGATTCTTGCTCGATGGCATGCGAGTTGAAATCAATCAGCGGCCTGAAGTGGGTGAGAAGATACTACTGCGACCAACGCGTCAATCTGCGGCGCAGATGCAAATGGTTACCGATGATCCTAAAGCGCTAACGGCGCAAAGTTATGAAGCCTCGACCACCTTTGCTAAGGGGACAGCGGAGTTCAAAATTGAGTCGATTGGTGATATTCGAGAGTTTGAACTGGTCATCTCACCCGATGGCACTCAGTTTGCGGTGGTCGATAAACATGGCAAATTGCTTTGTACACCGACCGATTATCCGCCAAAGGGTACAATAGAGATTGATGTGCCGCGCTCTCATCCTGATTATCATGATGGTGAGCCGACTATAGTCACCCTCACGGAAGGCGCTTTGCCGCAAGACCGATTCACCGCCAACCTTGTGCCCTCTGAAGGCGACAATGGTAACTTGCGTAAGTTGCAAAAAATGCAGACGGCTAAGTTTTTGGATGGCGGTGAGAGCACCATGATTGACGTTTATCATAACCTCAATACCGATGTAGGGCTCAAAACGGCAACGGCTCGCCGCTTATCTGATATTGCACGTTTGGAAAACGAAACCGCTCAAGAGCGTGTGGCGTCAATTTCTGGCGTTAATATGGATGAGGAGGCGTCAAATCTGATGCGTTTTCAGCAAGCCTATATGGCGTCCTCGAAAATCATGCAGGCAGCCAACGACACCTTTAACACCATATTGCAGTTGCGATAGGAGGCGATGAATGTTGAATCGTATTTCCAGCTTCCATAATTTTCAGTCGGTACAGAATGATCTGCGTCGCCAAGAGAATAAAGTGCATCACAATCACGCTCAGTTAGCATCAGGAAAGAAATTACTGACGCCAGGCGATGATCCGTTAGCGACCCACTATATTCAAAATATTAATCAGCAAACCGCGCAAATCACGCAATATAAAGACTCGATTGTGCTGGTGCGCAATCGACTGGAACAGCATGAGGTGAATGTTGCTGCCGCTGAGCAGTTTACTGATGAAGCCAAGCGTACTGTAATGGAAATGATCAACGGCGCGTTATCGCCAGCGGATCGTCAAGCGAAGCGGCGCGAGCTTGAAGAGTTAGCCACGAACTTATTGACGGTTGCTAACGTACAAGATGAGTCCGGTAACTACACCTTTTCGGGGACAAAACCACGTAGCCAACCTTATTTTCGTGATTATGATGGCTCGGTGACCTATTCCGGTGATGATTATCAGCGCAAGATGCGAATTTCGAATACGCTTGAGATCGCGATGAACGATCCTGGTAGCCACGTTTTTAGCGAAATCCCTAACCCCTTTGGTGACTATGAGCCAAGTTATCAGTTGCAATCCGGTTCCGAGCTATTGCTTGAGCGCGCAGAAAATTTAGATTTTGATGACACGGATCCTTATCGCGTTACTTTTGTTGATATGAGCAATGGCAAATGGGGCTACCAACTTGAAAAAGATGGCTCAGTGGTGGACGCGGATGAATTTGACCCTAAAACAGGCATTCGTTACGACGATTTAACCATAGAAATTCGCGGTCAGATCCACAAAGGTGACGTGATAGATTTGGCACCGCGTAAGACTTTTAGTTTGTTTGATAGCTTTAAGCGGGCTGAAGAGACGTCATCCGCCTCGGTGTCGGATGCCAGCGCAACCGCTGAACTGCAAAAAGTCTCTCAAGAGTTTCACGCCGCGTTTGTTCACCTAAATAAGGTGCGCGCTGATGTAGGTGCACGTTTGGGTACATTAGATATTCAAGAGCAGCAGCACCTTGATTATCAATTGTCACTTGCCAAAGCTAAGAGTAATTTTGAAGACTTGGATTATTCTAAAGCGGTGATTGAGTTTGCAGAAAACTCACGTGCGCTAGAAGCATCACAAAAAGCCTTTGGTAAAGCAAAAGATCTCACGCTGTTCAATTACCTCTGAGCCGTTCTTCATCAGAGTCTCAAAAGGAGTGCGAGTATTCGCACTCCTTTTGCTTACCTCAGTCCCTAATGATAAGCGCCTTTATTCCTAGGCTGTATACCCATCCTACTTGAAGTTGCAGCGGTGTTGACAGGCACTCACAAACCTCATCACATAGTGTATCTCTGTTCACGAAGTGCTCTATCGGACGGTAAATAAACGGCCAAAGAAGCGGCAAACAGGCGGCAAAATAGTCGGCAAGTATTGCCGCTGAAAAATTAAGAACAAAATAAAACCAAATAAACTGTTGATATATATGGAATTTAAATTAAATTGATTTGCAATTAAATTATTGGCACGTATGTTGTATAACCTGATTCAGAAGCAATTTCATCGTTAGACGTTCTGCTAGTCCCTTTGAGGGTGTACGTGAGATGAGCTTGAACTATGGCAATAAAATCATAGTAATAAAGCGACATCATTTCTTGCGTATCAACCTAAAGGAGAGGGCGCGAAGTAGCTAGAGCAAGTAAATATATTTACGGTCAGCGCATTTCACGAAAGTAGAACTGACCACTTCGCACCCGATGGCGAACTCACAAGGAGAGCAACAATGACTGTTACTGTAAGCACTAACGTGGCGGCTATGACCACTCAGCGCTACCTCAATAAAGCGACCAATGAGTTAAGCACCTCGATGGAGCGTCTTTCTTCTGGTCATCGTATTAATAGTGCCAAAGATGATGCGGCGGGCTTGCAGATTTCTAACCGTTTGACAGCACAATCTCGCGGTCTTGATGTCGCTATGCGCAACGCCAATGATGGCATTTCAATTGCGCAAACAGCGGAAGGCGCAATGAACGAGGTGACCTCGGTGCTGCAACGGATGCGTGATTTGTCATTGCAGTCGGCGAACGGCACAAACTCGCCAGCAGAGCGTCAAGCAATTAACGAAGAATCACTTGCCTTACAAGATGAGATCAACCGTATTGCTGAAACCACATCATTCGGTGGTCGTCGTTTGCTAAATGGTAGCTTTGGTGATGCGTCATTCCAAATCGGTGCTAACTCTGGTGAAGCGATGATCATGGCTCTGACCAGTGTTCGTGCGGACGACTATCGCATGGGTGGCGCGAGTTTCTTTGGCCTTAACGGCAAAGAAAAAGAGTGGATGGTCAATCCAGAACAAAATGATATGAAGATTGTTTTGCCCGGCATGGACGAAGATGAAGAGGGCAATGTTATTGACCTTGAAATCAACGTAAGTGCGCGTGCAGGCGATGATATTGAAGAGCTGGCAACCTACATTAATGGTCAAAGCGCTTTGGTCAATGCATCGGTCAGCGCTGATGGCAAACTTCAGCTGTTCATTGCTGAGCCAAACTTAAAAGGTGAAGTTCAAATATCGGGTTCACTTGCGGATGATTTGGGTTTAAGTAGCGTTGAGGCGACACCATTCACAGTTCAAGATGTTGATTTAGGCACGGTTCAAGGTGCGCAAAACGCAGTAGGTGTTATCGACGCTGCGCTAAAATACGTCGATGCGCAACGCGCAGATCTCGGTGCGAAACAAAACCGTTTGAATCACAGCATTAATAACTTGGCCAACGTTCAAGAGAACGTTGATGCATCTAATAGCCGGATTAAAGATACGGATTTTGCGAAGGAAACGACGCAGATGACCAAAGCACAAATTCTGCAACAAGCAGGAACATCGATTCTTGCTCAAGCAAAACAGTTGCCAAATTCTGCGATGTCACTATTGCAGTAATTGTGAATCGAAGTTTCTTTTATTACTCAGACGTGAGCAAGGAACTTCGAGACACATGGCAAGCAGCTTTATGTTGAATCACGGGCTCTCTCATCTCTCACCTGCCTGTTTTTGATAACTAAAGCTGTCTAGGTATGCCGGATGGCGATTATTTCTCTGATCTCCGCTTAGGCTCCGGCAGCCAACCTAGCCCCAGTTCTCTCAAAGAATAGGGGCTTTTCTTTTTTATCCACCTAAGTCATTCTCACTATCCCCAAACCACTGACGATATACGTAAGTGGTAAACGAACAAAGTCTTTGGCCTTTGAGCATTTCGAGAGCATATACTCAAAAACTTGAAGATGCAGGTAGGCGACAAGCGAGCAAAGCCTCTGAGCTCAGATGAGCTATGAGATGAGGCTTGGATAGCAAGCCAATACTGTAACAACGTTAAGTGTGATGAGTATAAATTGAGTATGTTGAAGTTACTTAGCTATAAGATAAAAAAAACGCAGCAATGAATGCTGCGTTTTAAAGTATGAGTGTTCGGTGAATCGATTATTTAGTCACACGAAGTACTGGCGTTTCACCAACAGTTACTGCACCAGAAAGTTTGTTCAGCTCTTTGATTTCATCCATGTTAGAAATCACAACTGGTGTTAGCGTTGATTTTGCTTTTTCTTCAAGAAGCGCAAGATCAAACTCAATGATAGTGTCACCCACTTTCACTGATTGGCCTTCTTCCGCGATGCGAGTGAAACCTTCGCCTTTCAATTCTACTGTGTCGATACCAAAGTGAACAAAAAGTTCTACACCGTCATCAGACTCAATTGAAAACGCGTGGTTAGTTTCAAAAATTTTGCCGATAGTACCGTTTACAGGAGCAACCATTTTGTTGCCTGCAGGTTTGATAGCAATACCGTCACCTACGATTTTTTCAGCGAAAACAACGTCCGGCACATCTTCGATGTTCACGATTTCACCAGAAAGTGGCGCGATAATTTCGATTGCACCAGCGTCTGCGCTATCGTCAGATACAAGCTTCTTAAGTTTATCAAACAGACCCATTGTGTCATGCTCCTAAGGTTCAATTTTATTCTGTCGAAGTATAGTATACCAATCAAGACAATTAGACGACATATTTCAGTCGTCTAATCTATTGGCAGCGCTGGTTATTTTGAGTTTTCAGCGATGAACTTTTCGACGACCGCTTCAATCTCAGCCGCTGTTGGAAGTGACAAGGCTTGCTCAGCCATCGCTTTCACTTCGGCGTAGCTTGAGTTACGGATCACTTTTTTCACTTTAGGGATAGAGATACCACTCATTGAGAATTCATCTAAGCCCATACCAAGCAGCAGCAGTGTTGCGCGCTCATCACCCGCAAGCTCACCACACATACCTGTCCATTTACCTTCTGCATGTGAAGCGTCAATGACTTGTTTGATCACAGTCAGGACTGCCGGTGATAGTGGGTTGTATAGGTGTGAAATCATCTCGTTACCACGGTCAACAGCAAGTGTATATTGCGTAAGATCGTTCGTACCGATAGAGAAGAACGCGACTTCTTTTGCCAAATGATGAGCGATCGCAGCTGCAGCTGGGGTTTCCACCATCACGCCGATTTCAATATTTTCATCAAAAGCATGGCCTTCAGAACGCAATTCAGTTTTGTATTCTTCGATCGCCGCTTTTAGTTCGCGGATCTCTTCAACTGAAATGATCATTGGGAACATGATGCGCAGTTTTCCGTGCGCGGAAGCACGCAAAATACCACGTAATTGGTCACGTAAAATGTCACGACGGTCAAGACTGATACGAACCGCGCGCCAACCCAAGAAAGGGTTCATCTCTTTTGGAAGATCCATGTATGGTAGGTCTTTGTCGCCACCGATATCCATGGTACGGATAATGACCGCTTGACCGTTCATCGCTTCTGCGACTTCTTTGTACGCGTGATACTGCTCTTCTTCTGTCGGAAGCGCATCGCGGTCCATAAACAAGAATTCAGTACGGTAAAGGCCGACACCTTCACCGCCATTGCGAATAATACCGTCACAGTCTTTTACTGTACCGATGTTGCCGCAAACTTCGACGCGATGGCCATCGGTGGTTTCTGCGTGCAGATCTTTAAGTTTCGCGAGTTCTTCTTTTTCTGCCAGAACAGCTGCTTTAACGGCTTTAGCTTCTTCGAGTTCTTCTGCTGATGGGTTGACGATGATCTTGTTATTTTCCGCATCCAAGATCAGCATGTCGCCATTTTTAACTTGTTTTGTGATGTCGTTAGTACCAACGATAGCAGGCAACTCAAGTGAACGCGCCATAATCGACGTGTGTGAGGTGCGGCCGCCGATATCACAGGCAAAACCAAGCACATAATCAAGATTAATTTGTGCGGTTTCAGACGGTGTTAAGTCGTAGGCAACAAGGATAACTTCGTCACGAATGTCACTAAGAGAAACGATGTTGATACCAAGGGCATTTTTAACAAAGCGTGAGCCAATGTCACGAATGTCTGTCGCGCGCTCTTTTAGATACTCATCATCCAATGATTCAAGGGCTGTCGCTTGCTCTTCGATGACCGTATGAATGGCCAAATCTGTGCTCATTTTGTCATTTTTGACAAGAGACAGGATCTCTTCTTCAAGCTCTTCGTCTTCAAGAAGCATGATGTGACCTTCGAAGATCGCTTCTTTTTCTTCACCAAACGTTTCTAGTGCTTTTTGTTTGATGGTTTCTAGTTGAGCTGCCGATTTGTTACGTGCATCGTAAAAACGTTGTACTTCTGCGTCGATTTGCTCGTCAGAAATTGAGGTGGTGTTAAGAACAATTTCATCTTCTTGAAGGAGTAATGCTTTACCAATTGCAATACCAGGAGATGCAAGGATGCCTGAAATCATAGCCTTACCTTAGTTTGGTCAATCTTGAACAGAAAAACGAGTATAAAAACGTGCTTAAAAATAAGCTGCTTTTATAGTAGTGCAAATTTAGAAAGCCATTTTGCTTTGCAAAATGGCTTTCTAAGTAACGTGACGGGATTAGTGCAATTCATCCATCAGAGCAACTAGGTGATCAACCGCTTGCTGCGCTTGAGGACCTTCTGCAGAGATGTTTACTACAGTGCCTTTAACTAGGCCAAGAGTTTGTAGTTTGAAAAGACTTTTCGCGCTTGCACTTTTTCCGTTTGAAGTCACTGTAATGTCCGCATCAAATGCTTTTGCTTCTTTAACAAATTGCGCCGCTGGACGAGTGTGAAGACCGTTTTCCGCAGTGATTTCTACTTGTTTCTCGTACATGTGATATACCCTAATTGAATGTTTTTGTATGTGTGTTCAGGTGTTTTGTCATTTGAGCCACTTCAGCAATGCCCAACTTAACTTGAAGGCGCTTATTTTTAATCAGCGGCTTCATGTTGTTCAGACAAACGCTTAGTTGTCATATTTGCAAAACACGTCAAAAAGTAAGTTACGGCATTTGAGGAGTGCAAAACGTAACCTCCTTTTTGTTGTAGCTTCTTTTATTTAGAAGCGAAAAATAAAACATCCTGATATTACCAAAGGTGAGGCAGGGATCAACAAAAAAGCCCCTGTTAGGGGCTTTTTTATATCAAAAATTGATTTTACAACGTATTACTGCTGATTTTCTTTTTCAGTAAAGATGCCGGCAAACAGTGCCGTGCTCAAATAACGTTCACCAGAGCTTGGTAATACAGTAACGATAGTTTTACCTTTAAATTCAGGCAGTTCAGCTATTCTGTTGGCTGCTACAACCGCCGCGCCCGATGAAATTCCGGCTAAAATACCTTCTTCTTCCATTAGGCGGCGCGCCATTGCAATGGCTTCGTCCGATGTTACCGTCTCGACGCGGTCAATCAATTCAAGGTCAAGGTTACCCGGAATAAAACCGGCTCCAATGCCCTGAATTTTGTGTGGCGCTGGCTTGATTTCGTCACCAGCAAGCGCTTGAGAAATCACCGGTGACTCTTCAGGCTCTACTGCAACAGACAAAATCGCTTTGCCTTTTGTGCCTTTAATATAGCGAGAGGTACCTGTTAATGTGCCGCCAGTTCCAACGCCAGCAACAAAGACATCAACCTCACCATCGGTCGCATCCCAAATTTCAGGTCCTGTGGTTTTTTCGTGAATCTCAGGGTTAGCTGGGTTGTTAAATTGCTGCAGTAGGAGATGTTTTTCTGGATTGCTAGCGACAATTTCTTCTGCTTTAGCAATCGCGCCTTTCATGCCTTTTGCCGCTTCGGTCAGCACTAAGTTTGCTCCAAGTGCTTTTAATAGCTTGCGGCGTTCTAAGCTCATTGACTCGGGCATGGTTAGGGTAAGTTTGTATCCACGCGCAGCTGCAACAAATGCTAGTGCGATGCCAGTATTACCACTGGTTGGTTCAACCAACTCAACGCCAGGTTTGAGCAAGCCATCTTTTTCTGCTTGCCAAATCATATTGGCACCGATTCGGCACTTGACACTGAAGCTTGGATTGCGTGCTTCAATCTTTGCCAGTACGTTACCGTTGCTCACTTTGTTTAAACGCACAAGTGGCGTATTGCCAATAGTGAGGGAGTTATCTTCGTAAATCTTGCTCATTGTGATGTTCCTTCATGACACGGTTAGTGAGTTACCCAAGCCTTAAAGGTCACTCAGGTATTTGATGACCAGAATAGGGGCTTATGCTTTCAAGGCAAAGGATTAAAAAGTTATATCTTATTTATACCCGTCCTACTTGAAGTCACTTGGGTATATGCTCAGAGGCTTTGTTTGCTGGTCGCCTACCTGCATCTTCAAGTTGTTTGTGTCTGCGAGTGTGGTGTTATTTGCGGTTGATACTCTTCTACCCACATTGCGGTGGCACCGCATACCGCTATCGGCATGACAAAAAGATTGAGCACTGGAACTGTAGTAAAAACAGAAACGACAGCACCAAAGCTGTAACTTTTGATTTGATTTTGTTTCAAGGTGCGCCGCATGGTATCGAATGGCACTTTGTGGTTATCAAAGGGATAATCGCAGTATTGCACTGTCAACATCCAGGCGGTGAAGGCGAACCAAAGCAGTGGTGCAAGTGTCTGTCCGAGTGCTGGGATCAAGAGTAAAATGAACAATCCAATCGCTTTGGGAAGCACGTAACGTAATTTGCGCCATTCACGGCGAAACACACGGGGTAAATCTTTAAGCAGTTCGGCTATACCATCGTTGGGTGGCGGAAGATCGCGAAGGTGATACTCGACACGCTCGGCAAGTAATCCGTTAAATGGCGCTGCGATAAGATTGGCCAGCGTGCTAAAAAAATAGGAAAACGTTGCCAGAATGGTGAGAACCATCAGCGGCCAAAGTACATAGCTCAGCCAAGTAAGGTAGCTTGGTAGCTCACCAATCCAATGGGCGATCCAACCTTGCAATTGGCTAAATAGATACCAAAGAGCGCTGCCGACCAGAAGTATATTGGCCAGCAATGGCATGAGGACGAAACGACGTATTGTCGGCGAAAGTGCTAATTGTGCGCCGTAAATAAAGTAGCCAATTCCTGAACGTTTTTTCATTATCTTCTTTTTCGTTTAACTGAACGGATATGCTGTAAGTCAATGACCTGTAGATTAGGTGCGTCAATCTCATAGCAGAAGACTGACTTTATGATCGCGGTGTTGTTTAGGCGATGACTTGAGCGTTTGATAAAGACAATAACGAAAATGATGAGAAAAATCATGCTTAGGTTGGAACTTATTGCATTTAACAGTTCTAATTTACGGTTTATCTTTGATAAAGTAGTTTGATTAACATTTAGTACCCCAACCACATTTCACAGCTTGTTGGCGCTATTTTGCTAAGCGCTAGACAAAATCGATTTGATGATGTGATAGGCGAGATTCATTCATGCAGGAATTGCGATTTATACTTATTATCGTTGGCGGACTGTTTATTGCCGCGATTTTGTTTCACGGCCTTTGGACCAGTAAAAAAGAAGGTCACGCTAAATTTGGTGATAAGCCATTGAATAAGCTGGAGCCTGAAGAGATTTTGCCAGCATCGAATGATGATTATGACGTTATTCGTAAACCTGCTATTAGCGCTGATAAAGGCAACCCATTTGATATTGACCCTGTTGATGAAGATCCGTTGGTGTCAGAGGTCGCTGCCGCGCAATCGAGTTTAGTGACCGATCCAGAAATGAATTTAGTGAGTGGCAAACCGGTGGCATCGCCAGTCACCAGTGATGCTGAATTTCCCTCCTTTTCTGCGCGCGATGATGACGACGACGTAGACACCGTGCTTACGGATGCGCCTGCAGACCCCATAACTTCGAACGCTTACCCTGACGAGGCCGCTGTAGCGTCGGCGGAACCAGAAATGGAAGTCATTGTCCTTAATGTTAAGTGTGGTAGTGCAGCCCCCTTTAAAGGACATGAGTTGGTCAATAGCATGAATCGCCATGGTTTATTTCTTGGGGAAATGGCAATCTTTCATCGCACCATCGAGCCACAAAATAAAGTCATTTTTAGTGTCGCGAATATGATGCAACCCGGCACGCTAGACGACGCAGACAGTGAAGACTTCACAACGGAAGGGGTCTCTTTGTTTATGACGCTTCCCGGTTTTGGTAGTGAAGAGCAAAACTTTAATCAAATGCTGCAAGCGGCGCAGCAAATTGCCGATGATCTCAGTGGCCATGTGCTTGATGAGCGTCGTAATTTATTGACCCCCGATAGGATAAAGGCCTATCGGCGTCAGATAGTTGAATTTCATGCTGCAACGGCATAACCTCAATTAACTAAGGGCTCCGCAAGGAGCCCATTTTCATTTTTGAATAATCACATGATCACTAGCGCAGGATCTCATCATGTCTGAATCTACATTTGAACGGCTGCAGGCCCTTAAAGCCACTTTGCACTATCATGCAATGAAATATTATGTTGAAGATGCGCCGGAGCTGCCGGACGCTGAATACGACAGAATGATGCGTGAATTGCTTGATATTGAAGCGGCTAATCCACAATGGGTGACAATTGACTCGCCGAGTCAGCGTGTTGGTGGGGCGCCATTAGCCGAATTTAGCCAAGTCACTCATGAGATGCCGATGTTATCACTCGATAACGCATTTGATGATGAGGAATTAAATGGGTTTGCACGTCGTGCACAAGAGCGATTGGCTGGTGGCTTACTAGGGGCATTTTGCTGTGAACCTAAACTGGATGGTTTAGCGGTCAGTTTGCTCTACCAAGATGGCGTGTTGGTGCAAGCTGCAACGCGTGGTGATGGGACAACGGGTGAGAATATCACTGAGAATATTCGAACCATTGCTGCGATCCCTTTGCGGTTGCGCGGGGAGCATTGGCCAACGCGGCTCGAAGTGCGCGGTGAGGTTTTTATGCCAAAAGCGGGATTTGAGCAACTTAACGCCAGCGCCAAGCAAAAAGGAGAAAAATTGTTTGCCAATCCACGTAATGCTGCTGCAGGCAGTCTACGTCAATTGGACTCTCGAGTGACGGCAAAACGACCGTTAAGTTTTTATGCCTATGGTGTCGGCACGGTCGAGGGGGTAACGCTCGCCTCGAGTCACTATGAGCGCTTTATGCAGCTCAAAGAGTGGGGACTCCCGATTTCACCGGAAACCCGCTTAGTCAACTCGCTTGAGGACGTTCGTGATTTTTATCAATCGATTTTACAGCGCCGTGACACGCTCCCTTATGAAATTGACGGCGTGGTAATCAAGCTAGACGATATTGAGATCCAAACGCGCTTGGGTTTTGTCGCTCGAGCGCCGCGTTGGGCTATTGCGTATAAATTTCCTGCTCAAGAGGAGATCACGCTTCTTAACGACGTTGAGTTCCAAGTGGGACGAACAGGAGCAATTACCCCTGTAGCTAAACTCAAGCCTGTTTTTGTCGGAGGTGTGACTGTTAGTAATGCCACATTGCACAATGGCGATGAGATAGCGCGTCTGGGAGTGAAAATAGGGGATACTGTGATTGTACGCCGAGCCGGTGATGTGATACCGCAAATTGTCTCGGTAGTACTCGATAGGCGACCAAGTAATGCACGTGAAATTGAATTTCCAGCGCTATGCCCCGTTTGTCATTCACACGTAGAGCGGATTGAAGGCGAAGCGGTGGCACGTTGCACCGGTGGCTTAGTTTGCCAAGCTCAACGGAAAGAGGCATTGAAACACTTTGTCTCTCGCAAAGCATTGGATGTCGATGGTTTAGGTGAAAAAGTGATTGAGCAGTTGGTTGACAAAGAGATGGTCCATACACCTGCTGATCTTTTCACACTGAGTGCTGGTCGCCTTACTGTGCTTGAGCGAATGGGGCCCAAATCTGCCCAGAATGTTGTCATAGCACTCGAAAAAGCAAAAGCCACCACATTGGCGCGTTTTCTTTACTCGCTTGGAATTCGAGAAGTTGGGGAAGCGACGGCTTTAAATTTGGCGCAGCATTTTCGAGAACTCCAAGCCATTGAGTCGGCGACCCATGAGCAATTGATCGCGGTTCAAGACATCGGGCCGATAGTGGCCAGCCATATTGTGGCCTTCTTCGCTGAAGAGCAGAATCAACAAGTGGTCAGTGCCTTAATTGAACAGGGGATTCATTGGCCCGATTTAGCCGAACCATCCAAGAGTGAAGATTTACCTTTGGCAGGAAAAGTCGTCGTTTTGACCGGATCGCTTAGTCAATTAAGTCGTAACGATGCAAAAGCCGCATTACAAGCCTTAGGGGCAAAAGTGACCGGCAGTGTGTCAAAGAAAACCGATGTGGTTTTTGCAGGTGAAGCGGCGGGCTCAAAACTGGCTAAAGCGCAAGAGTTAGGAGTTGAAGTTAAAACGGAGCAAGATTTAGTCGATATTTTGGCGGCATCTCGATGATAACGTACTCAAGTTATTAGCATTATGTTTATTCAAAGGCGCGATACGAGCATCGCGTCTTTTTTCTTTACTGATTTTTAGCCCTCCTCTTTTTATATCCCATCACTTCCGATTAAAACCGCGCGAAATTATACCGTCCGAAGGCACTCTGAAATATTTCTGTGAACCTAGCCGAAAATGCTGAGTTAAATGTTGACGTTTTGTTTATTTTCTTGGTGAAAAATGGTGCTGAATAAAAAGGAAAAAGTGAATATTTCACTTATCATATTTCTCGATAGCTTTGTTAAATTTAATCGCCATTTGCGATCAAGATCTTTTGATATCATTTTTTATTTATATAAATTTAATATTTTCAATAGCTTGAATTGAGTGTGAGTGATGACTGTTAAAATTCGATCTCGATCAAGATGTCGTTAATAAATTTGGCATCGCTCATATTTTTTTAGAAAAAAAATAAGTTCTGATTGGCGCAGTGAAAATCGAGAGTTAGTCTAAGAGTCATGGATACACAAGGTGTATGCAGGAGTTCAGAATTTTACATCAATCAACGTGTTGTGAATTTTTGAAATGATCATTTTCTCCCTTCGGCGGCCAACTAAAGGCGAGAAACATTAGATACAGCAACATCCATTTTTTAGGAGTTTTCCATGGACAAATTTTTTAAACGCTCACTTTTAGGTGCAGCAATCGCGACTGCAGCTGTTGCAGGTTCTGCAAATGCAGCAATTGAACTTAATGGTCAAGCAGTTCAATTTTACGGGCAAGCTGCAGGCTTTATTCAATTTTCTGCACCTGACAAGGGAGACAATAAAGTTTCAACTACCATTGAATCGCGAGTCGGTTTTCGCGGAGTGGTAGAGTTTGATGATTTCGGACCGGATCTACTTTGGCAAATTGAAGGTGGTAATGCAGATAATGGTGGCTTCAGTCCAGACACACCATGGACCCACAATAATAACGGCCAGCTAGGTGCTCGTGACACATATTTGGGTTTGCAATTTGATGGTATCGGCTCGTTCAAGTTTGGTCGCCAATTGGTTGCCGTATATAACTATGTCGATTGGCCACATTCAAACCCTGGTCTAGGTAATGTGTTTGACTGGAACCAAGCAGATATTGGTGCTAGCTTTGGTGATCGTGTAAATAACAATTTGCGTTTTGATTCAGTAAACTTTGGTGGTTTTAATCTTCAAGCAACATTAAGCGGCATGAATGAAACTACAGATGCGCTTGTTGCAAGTGTTGCTGGTTCGTTCCAAGCGGGCCCGGTGAACATCCATGGTGGTATCTACTCTCAGGATAAATACACTGTAGATGGCGTTGAAAAAGGCGATCAACAATATTACTTATTAGGTGCGACCGCTGGCTTTGATGCATTGACTATCACTGGTGCTGTAAAAGAGATGAAAAACAACATTGGTGACAAAAAACAAACCGCTTATTCAGCGACTGTTCAATACGTGATTGATAAAGTGGTTCTAAAAGCAGGCTACGCAGCAACTTCAGATGCGAAGTTCGATGGTAAGAAACAGTCAGACACTGGCGATACCGCAATTACTGCGCGTCTAGGCTATTTGTTACCAAGCACTTACCTCTTCATCGATTCACGTAATTACAAGATGAACGCTGCAGATGGTTACGATTACAACATTCTAGTTGGTGCGGAATACTACTTCTAAATCACCTTTTGAATGATTAATATGATGTTCGAGCACCATATGGTGCTCGATTTATTTGGAGATAGTCTATGAAGTTTTGGAGAAATACTGCATTGATAGGCGCGCTTGCGCTGCCTTGTTTGGCTAGTGCGCAAGTGACACTTGAACTTGATGATGAAATTTCATTGATTGCCTTAAATGGGGAGGCACTCGGGATTAACTTCTTTGCCAAAAACCGTTATGACCTAGAGGATGGGATTAATCAGGCCGTTGTCCGCGTTGGTAAATTAGTGCGCAAAACGAATGGTGAATTCGAAAAGTTCAACTCTTCACCGATGATCATCACGTTTAAAGCCAGTAATGAAACCGTTATGTTACTTGCTGATGATACTATTGAAACAGTGGCCCAAGCTGAGCAATTTAATAAAAAACCCTACATCACAGTGCAGGCAGAGAGTGGCAATGCGATTGTCACCCAACAAGAGTTGCTACCGCCTTCAGAAGGAATAACTCGAGACTACGAAAAAGAAGTGAAACGTTATAATGCTAAGCGTAATATTATTCTGAAGCAGAAAACAATCGAAACCGAGTTCTCTTCTCCTATTATTGTGACTGAGTTTTCATCGCCGATTGCTGAAAATGAAGAGCCAAAGGCACAAACGACCTTGCATAAAGCGACTGACGCTGAATTAACAAGTGCAACAATGAATCTTCTTCAACAAGGTTATTTGACTTTAAATGAAACACAGAGAAAACAGTTTTTGAGTTGGGCAGTTGCTCAATAAGTTGCTGAAGTAATTTTAATGATGAAGTCGCCAAGAGGCGACTTCACTCATTTTAGAGGGCTGTCTGCTTCTGAGCTAGAAATTGCCATAGGCTTTGTGCTTGCCACCGATCAGTTCGCAATAGCCGATAGGCACATACATTTGAGTCCCATCGGGATAAGTACATTGAACACGTGGGCCTAACCCTGCGCCCTGAGTGTTCGCTCCATTGCTAGAGGCGCTAGATGAACCAGTACTTGCGCTAACACCGAAGGTTAACATTGCTCCCAGTGCTGCAATAACGAATGCTTTCATAATAACTCTCCCAAAGTGTGGTTTAAATCGCAAAAGTAACGTCATTTGCTGATGGGAGTATAGATAGTGTTTTTTGCGCGGCGCCGAAAATAAGTCGGCCATTTTATTGTGATTTTGGCGCGAAATTTGGCAAAGCATGGAGATAGACGGTGAAGAATTGAATGAAATGTAAAACAAAGTCGTTTCTTTATTTTTCAAATAAACGAAATAAGCATTTGATTTTAATGAGTATTTTTTAGGGTTATTTGAAGTTTGGTGACATTTGGTCGTTTCAACGTCACCGAGAATAAATGGGATGCACTGACTTAGTGCAAAATCCCATCAATGTGACAGTATTAAGTTGAGTTGCATTGAATAGCAGAATAAATGAGGCGTAAGCTACTCGCCGCAACTCAAGTGGTTTGGGCATTCCACTTAATACAGGAGAGAGTAGAGTTTGCGTCGGTAAGTTGATGCAACTCGGTCACCTTGGCCAAGTGCCGAAAGAATATCCATAAACCGTTGTTTTATCTCACCATCTTTCACATTGAGGTTAGTCATTAGCACTTGCCATAATAACTCCAAAGCCTCTTCGTTGCGCTTAGCCTGATGATAAAGGGTTGCAAGCTCTAAACGTAATTCAAGGTCGTTAGTATTTTGTGCAAAGGCAGACTCTAACTCTAATAGCTCTGGGCTTTCTGCGGCTTGCTGAGTGAGCGCAATTTTTGCTACTAGGCTTTCGAAATAGTTGTCTTGATATTCCAGCGGAATTTGCTCAAGGAATGCTTTAGCCGCATCAATTTGCTCTAAGCCAATAAGTGTTTCTGCCATAACAAGTTTGGCTTCTGGATGATGACGGATCTCGTCACTGAGTGTCACCAGAATGGTTTGAGCAGAATCAAACTGACCTTGCTGATTCAATTGTTTCGCTTGGTCGAGAAGTTGCAACTCTGGGTTTGGAAGGTGTTTTGCCAACATGGCTCGAATCGAATCAATCGATTGTGGTCCGCCAAGCCCATCGACCGGCTGGCCTGAAACAAACAAAGCAATTGTGGGGAGCATTTGTACGCCAAACTGCCCAGCAATGGCAGGTTGACTTTCACAATCGAGTAACGCGAGGGTCATTTGACCTTGATATTGTTGCGCAAGGTTCTGTAATGCGGGAATGATTTCAACACTTTCTGGCTGTGGATTAGCCCAAAAATGAATTAAAAGTGGCGTGTTCAGCGAGCTCTCAATGAGCTGTTGAAAGTTGTGCTCGGTGAGTTCGACAACAAAGGGAGTGGTCATGCTGATATCCTAACAGTGGCAGAGAGTGTTACAAGAATATGGGGATAACCTTGGTGATTTCAAGCAACTGAGATAAAAAGGCGACGCCATAAAATGAAAAACGCTGCCGAGGCAGCGTTTCATCGTCGAACAGGAACCGAGTCGTGATATTAATCGATGTCTGCAAAGCTTGATGTGATAAAAGGAGCAGTAATGCGCGCGCTTCCTTTTGTGTCACCAAGCCTGCTGAGTAACTGAACGGTGTTTAGTTTGAGCCACGTTATCTTGATTGCTTCGCTTTGGCATCAAATTAAAACACGATAAACAGTACGACGACGACCCCCAAGCTCAACCAATTTAAATGATTCAGCGTCATTTGTGTTCTCATGCAGCAAGGGTAGGGTCTGCCTAAATTAAGCAGATGATGCATCTTCGCACGCTTTTGTTACCGAATAATGACAGTCACATCAATTAATGTTACTCGCGCTTTTCAAACGTCTTGAGCCTTCCCTCTGATCTGTAACTCGAGACTGTTTGGATATGAACTCTTAACCTTAAGCTGCACGCGCCAAAATGCTATCGAGCCAGCGTTGGGGAAGCAGCCGTTTTAGCACGGCAAAAAGCCGAGTTGGTGTGGTGATTCTGTAACGTATTTTCGGCTGGCGGGCAGTAAGTGCATGACGCAATGGTTCAAGACACGCCTCTGGCGGTAATGTAAACTTATTGTTTGATTTTTTGTTGCTAAGTCTATGAATTTGTTGGTTGTATTCATGGTGGTGTCGGCTGGTCTCATAGGCAATCCAACGTTGAAATGCCGCTAATGCATTCGCGCGAAATTGGGTTTCTATCGGTCCGGGCTCAAGAATACTAATGTGAACATTGGTGTTACGGAGTTCCAGTCGCAGCGTGTCACTCCAACCTTCGATGGCAAATTTTGATGCGTTGTATGCACCGCGATATTGCATCGCAGCAAAACCCAGTACGGAGCTATTTTGGATAATGCGCCCGCGCTTTTCGCTTATCATGATGGGCAGCACCTGTCGAACCAGATGATGCCAACCAAATACGTTGGTTTCAAATTGTTCACGTAATGCTTCGGTGGGAAGATCTTCAAGTGCACCTGGTTGACCGTAGGCACCATTATTAAAAAGTGCGTACAATTTACCGTCGGTGAGTTTTAGGGTTTCGGCGACAGCGTCATCGATGCTTTTCTTATCGTTCAGATCAAGCTGTATGCAAGTGAGTCCTTCGTGCTGTAAGCGCTTGACATCATCAAGGCTGCGACATGACGCTATCACTTGATAACCCTCTTGATGTAGGGCATGAGCGCAAGTGTAACCAATGCCACTGGAGCAGCCAGTAATAAGGATGGGTTCTTTCATGTTATCTCCATGATAAATGACCCAAGATTACCCTTTGTTAGACAGGCTGACCAAGTTTTTTAATGCCGGCTCTAAATGGGAGAAGCTAAATTGAAATCCGATCTCTGTGAGTCGTTTTGGTTTTGCTCGTAGGCTGTCTAGCAACAAACACGCCCCCTCACCGAGAAGAAGACGAATTCCCCATTTGGGCGTGGTAAGCAGATGAGGGCGATGCAGCGTTTTGGCTAACGTTTTACTAAACATGGCATTTGTGACGGGATGTGGCGCACAGAGATTAAATATCCCATGTGCTTGCGTGGTTTCAAGTAAATACAAAATCGCGCCGATTTGATCGAGTAGATGGATCCATGGAATGTATTGTTCGCCTTGGCCAATCGGTCCTCCTAGACCAAGTTGGTAAGGTAGCCACATTTTTTTAAGAGCGCCGCCATCGAGACCAAGCACCACTCCAGTTCGAATCACGCAAACGCGAGTTCGCTCCGATTGCGCGTGTAGGGCAATACGTTCCCACTCGGTGCACACCTGATGCGCAAATGCGTCACTTTCGACGTGTAACGTTTCATCAAAAGGATGTGCTTTTTGATCGCCATAGTAGCCGACAGCAGAGCCGCTGATAAACACGCTTGGCGGGGTTTGGCTGGCTTGAATCAGTTCAACAATCTGTGCGGTTGTCTGCCAGCGGCTATCACAAATTTTCTGTTTTTGCGCCTCAGACCAGCGCTTGTTCGCGATGGGTTCGCCCGCAAGATTGACCACGGCGTCAAACCCATCAAGTGAGTCGAGTAGGGCTAGGTTCTCAATGTACTTAATATTGCCAATATCAGTGTGTTGCAGTTTTTTTTGAGCTGCACCAATATCACGGGTTAAGAGTACAACTTCCCACGTTGTCAGATGCTTGAGTAATTCGGCACCAATAAACCCGGTACCACCAGTGAGCAATATTTTCATTGTTCTCTCCGTTTTCCATCGAATGCAGTGACGTTTCTCATGCGCATATTAATAGCTTTGATCACTCGTGCATTCACTGCAACTCTAAGTTGCTTAGGCATATATACCCAAACCACTTGAAGATGCAGGTAGGCGGCAAACGAGCAAAGCCTCTGAACACTTCGTGAACATAGATAAACTATGTGATGAGGTTTGTGAGAGCCTGCCAACAACGCTGCAACTTCAAGTGGAAAGGGTATATTGAATTCTGCTTCTTGAGCTCACTTAGGTGTACAATGGCGCCAACTGATTTATTGGAGCGGTATCGTGAAACTATTTTTTGCCTCAGATCTACACGGTTCACTGCCCGCAACGCAACAAATGCTGGCGCAATATGTTGCCTCGGGTGCACAACACTTAATTTTACTTGGTGACATTTTGAATCATGGACCGCGAAATCCGATTCCTGATGGGTACAATCCACCTGAAGTGGCCAAATGCCTTAATGCGTATGCTCACGAGATTATTGCGGTGCGAGGAAATTGCGATAGTGAAGTGGATCAAATGCTACTGACATTTCCGATGATGATGGATTACGCTTGGGTGCTGCTTGCGACCGGACAACGTCTTTTCCTGACGCACGGTCATCGCTACAATCAGAACAATCTCCCTTCCTTGGCTCAACGCGATGTTCTTGTGCACGGACATACTCACCTACCTGTGGCTCAATGGGTGGAAAATTGCCTGATATTTAACCCCGGCTCGGTCACTTTTCCTCGCGATGGTCATTTAGCCAGTTATGGTTTGCTCGAAGATGGCCAACTGAAAGTAATCAGTTTTTCTGGCGAGTTATTAGGGTCTGTATCACTGGCTGCAAATGCGTGACTTCAAATGCAAGAGCCACACCAAGGCTAGCTGAAAAGGAGCTTGAGGCCAACCAAGACGGTAAGTAGCTCAAATGCTAATTTAATCGTGCGATTACTCTGTTTGAGTGCGAGTTTAGCGCCAAGTGCGCCGCCAAGAAGTGACGAGAGTAATAAGATAGGAAGCCAAGGCCAATAGATGGGGGCTCCAGCCCAAACGACTGCGGCGCCCCCAATACCATTCCAAAATAGCCCAACACACACAAGGGTTAGAGCGACGGCTTGTTTGTACGCGAATCCAAAAAAACGGACTAGAAAAAGAGTCACTAGTAAACCAGAGCCTGCGGTGAGAGATCCGTTTGTCACCCCAATCATAAAGAGGCCTAAGGCGCCAATGGTAAAGCCAAAGACTGTGCGATTTTGTGGTGATTCCTGTTGGCCGAGTTCGGCTTGGATTCGTGAGTAAACACCCAGAGCTAGAATCATCACTCCAAGCAGTGTTTCGGCGAATTGAGTTGAAATATGTAAAATGAGGTTAGCACCCACAACGGCGCCAGCTGCGCCGGTGAGCGTTAAATAAAGGGCGAACTTCAGTGGTAGTTGACCACTGCGCACATGTGTTAAGGCGGCACCAAGCCCTAAAGCAACGCTGGCAACTTTATGTGTCGCAAGTGCTTGGCCAAACGGTAAATCAAGAAAAATCAGTAGTGGAAATTGCAATAAACCCGCGCCGCCGCCAGAAAGCGCAGCGAGCGTATTGGCCAGCAATGATCCTAAAAATAGGATGATAGTGTCAAGCCAGGTCATAGAATGGTGCTCCTGCGGTCGGGAATGCCCGAGTAATATTCCGCTCACTCCTTGAGCGGAATAATTAAAAACGAGTGAGGATGATGCGATCTGGCGCTCGACAATCCGAACTAATGACGGACTAACAGCGTTGAACCATGATCCAGCGTTGTCAACAGCAAGGTTTTCGCGTTCACAATATCGATTCGGCGACTCTGCTGTGCATCCATTTTAAACACTTGGGTGATAAGCTTCAGCTGCTCTGTAGAGAAATCGGTTAACTTCGAAGCGGAGAGATCTTTAAATTCTCGCGGTGACAAAAGTAAGTAACTGTCACTTACCTCCCAGACGCCGGACTCTGAAATATTGATCACAACATCATTGGTTGAATTATGCGGTGTCAACTTTAATGTTGACACACGAATATAGTGACCATCTCTTAGGTATTTGACGTTAGTTTTCACTTGAACTTCGCGCAGCGGACCAACCATCTCTCTGACTTGTTGATCATCAAAAATGACCGACTGACTGTAGGACTGCCACTCGCTTTCCGTTAATAGTGCTTTGAGCTTAAAGTCACTCACCCAGTAAACCCAAGCACTTAATGTCAAAGAGAGCAGTACAAAGCAAACATAAATACTCTGTTTTAGATAACGCCGTTTCATTATTGACAAACCTCATTGACCACTTGTTCATCTGTAAAGAGACGTAATGCGGAATTTTTACTCGATTGATCGAGATGATGGACAAAGTTAATCACCAATAAGTGATTTTGACCACCCGTGACAATCACTTGATTCAGATCCGATGCTTTGGCTTGATTTTTGGTGTATTGATTCACACAGCGTTTTATTGTTGGTAGCCAAGCTTTAATATCTGGATGATGTTGCGGCACCAAAATCGTAACGCCTGTATGGCTGGCAATTTGGCGAAACTCAGCTTCATTGGGTTTTGAGAGCGCAAACGCAGCAAGTGGTAATGCGATTAAAAGTAACAAAGAGGCAAGCCATCTCATGCGACGAGACAATGGGGATGAAAATAATGGAGCCTGCGCTACCTCGGATGACGTTTGGGTCGACATACTCCCGCTGACCGAATGGGTCATAATAGCAGGTGTGTCGGTTCCGTCCGCTATCATCGGCTCGAAATCAGCATGCGCAAGGTTATTCTCATTGCCGCTAAGGCCGCTATCGGTGATATCAGTCTTGGCATCTATCTTTGTTGGGCTCGGCTCCGGTGACACTGGCTTGACGCGTTCGACACCACAAATGAGCTGGTAACCACGTTTAGGAACCGTTTTGACGAATTCAGGCGTTTTGGTTGAATCTTTCAGCAGTTTACGCAGTGTCGAAATCGCTTGAGTGAGGCTCGAATCATCGACTTCAAAACCTTGTTCACGCCAGACAAACTCGTGCAGCTCTTGACGGCTTAAAATCGCATTTGGGTTCTCGCATAACAGTAATAAAATGCGGCTCTCGTTGCTGCCAAGGCGTACGAGCTCTTCGTCGTTTGCGTGATCGAGCAGCGAATTGTTGTTGGGATCAAAAACAAAGCGCTGCGCGATAGAATATTTGGTTCCAATGTTGCTCATGAGTTACATCGAGTTGATTACGTCATACCTGCGCTTGGCGTTACGGCGAAGCGGTGGCTCATCATCTATACCCATCCCACTTGAAGTTGCAGCGGTGTTGACTGGCACTCACACATCTTATCACATAGCTTATCTATGCTCAGCGGCGCTGTTCGCTTGTCGCCTACCTACATCTTCAAGTTCAAGTTGTTTGGGTATAAAAAAAACTGAATTGTCATTTAGATACTTTTATGGCGGTAGCATAATTAAATTTATATAAAAAAACAGCGTTTTTGATCTTATTAGCCTTGAATTTACATTTGTCAGCCATATGTTAAACGATAACGAAGCGATTGATGTGCAACCAAACGACATATTAATAAGCGTGCGGTTGAATATTGACGTGAATTCTACTGTTTAACGGAGCGAAGATGAGCGAGACAGCAACTCACAACAAAGAAACTCGGGGTTTTCAATCGGAAGTGAAGCAATTGCTGCACTTGATGATCCATTCTCTTTATTCCAACAAAGAAATTTTCCTGCGCGAATTGATATCAAACGCATCGGATGCGGCTGATAAATTGCGTTTTCAAGCATTATCGGCGCCTGAATTGTATCAAGGCAATGCTGATCTGGGCGTAAAACTCAGCTTTGACACCGAAGCAAATACCTTAACCATTGCTGACAATGGCATAGGTATGACGCGTGAGGAAGTGATCACTCACCTAGGTACTATCGCAAAGTCGGGTACGGCAGAATTTTTCTCCCAGTTATCGCAAGAACAAAGTAAGGACTCACAACTGATTGGTCAGTTTGGAGTGGGCTTTTACTCGGCGTTTATTGTCGCAGACAGTGTGACGGTTCGTACTCGCGCGGCGACGGCCAGCGAAGATCAAGCCGTTTTGTGGCACTCACAAGGCGAAGGTGAGTACACCATTGAAGATACTCAGAAAGCGAGCCGAGGCACTGAGATTATTTTACACATGCGTGACGAGGGCAAAGAGTTCCTGTCAGAGTGGCGCTTGCGTGAAGTTATCGGTAAATATTCCGATCATATTGGTATTCCTGTTTCGATTCAGACCACAGTACGTGATGAAGACGGCAATGAAACCGACCAAAAACAGTGGGAGCAGATTAACAAAGCTCAAGCACTTTGGACTCGCAGCAAAAGCGAGATCAGTGACGAAGAATACCAAGAGTTCTATAAGCATGTTGCCCACGATTACAGTGACCCTTTGACGTGGAGCCATAACCGAGTTGAAGGGAAAAACGATTACACCAGTCTATTGTACATTCCGGCAAAAGCGCCTTGGGACTTGTTCAATCGAGATCACAAATCGGGCCTTAAGCTCTATGTTCAGCGGGTCTTTATTATGGACGATGCCGAACAGTTCATGCCATCGTACTTGCGTTTTGTGCGCGGTTTGATTGATTCAAACGATCTTCCTCTTAATGTGTCGCGAGAAATTCTCCAAGATAATAAAGTGACTCAATCTCTGCGTAGCGCGTGCACCAAGCGTGTGTTATCCATGCTTGAGAAGTTGGCGAAAAACTCACCGGAAAAATATCAAGCCTTTTGGCAAGAGTTTGGTTTGGTCCTAAAAGAAGGTCCTGCGGAAGATTTCGCCAACAAAGAGAAGCTGGCAGGCTTGCTACGCTTCGCGTCAACTCATAATGACAACAATGAGCAAACTGTTGCGTTAGCTGACTACGTTGAGCGAATGAAAGAGGGCCAAGATAAGATTTATTATCTGACCGCTGACAGCTACCTTGCGGCAAAAAACAGCCCACATCTTGAGCAATTCAAAGCCAAAGGCATTGAAGTTATTTTGATGTTTGATCGCATTGATGAGTATGTAATGAACTATCTTACTGAGTTTGGTGGTAAGGCATTTCAGTCTATCACCAAAGCGGGCCTAGACTTGTCTCAGTTTGATGATGAAGGCGAAAAAGCGCAGCAGCAAGAGACAGAACAAGAGTTCAAATCGGTTGTCGAACGCACACAAAGCTACCTCGGCGATCGCGTCAAAGAAGTTCGTACCACCTTTAAACTGGCTAACACGCCCGCAGTTGTCGTCACCGATGATTTTGAAATGGGCACGCAAATGGCCAAATTACTGGAGGCTGCCGGTCAAGCTGCACCGAAAGTGAATTACATTTTTGAGCTTAACCCGAATCATTCGCTGGTGAAGCAGATGGCAGACGAGGCCGATGAGGTTCAATTTGGGCGCTGGGTTGAGTTGTTACTCGGACAAGCGATGTTGGCCGAGCGTGGTTCGCTTGACGATCCATCATTGTTCCTTGGTTCGGTTAACGCCCTTTTGGTCAATCGTTAAGCGCACAACGGCATTCTTTAGTCGTAGAGGCGCATTCGCAAGTGAAATTGTGTGTTAGAATGCGCCATGATTTAAAAGGGTTGGCCTGTCGCGAGCAGCTCGCGGCATCAACAGTGAGATTGACGTCTCGATACAATTTAAGAGGATTAAACATGCGCATCATTCTTCTAGGTGCTCCAGGTGCAGGTAAAGGCACGCAAGCAAACTTCATCATGGAGAAGTTTGGTATTCCACAAATTTCGACAGGTGACATGCTACGCGCCGCCATCAAAGCGGGTACTGAGCTTGGCCAAAAGGCAAAAGCGGTTATTGATGCTGGTCAATTGGTTTCTGATGAAATCATTTTGGGTTTGATCAAAGAGCGTATCGCGCAAGACGATTGTGAAAAAGGCTTTTTGCTGGATGGTTTCCCTCGCACAATTCCACAAGCAGATGGCTTGAAAGAGATGGGCGTTGATGTCGATTACGTCATTGAGTTTGATGTTGCAGATAGCGTAATCGTTGAGCGTATGGCTGGCCGTCGCGCGCATTTGGCGTCTGGACGTACTTACCATGTGGTTTACAATCCACCAAAAGTGGAAGGTAAAGACGACATCACAGGTGAAGATCTGGTTGTTCGTGATGACGATAAAGAAGAAACGGTACGCGCACGTCTCGGTGTTTACCATGAGCAAACGGCGCCACTTATCGAATACTATGGCAAAGAAGCCGCAGCAGGTCGCACCCAATACCTTAAGTTTGATGGCACAAAACCTGTGTCTGACGTGAGCGCGGATATCGAAAAAGCACTCGCATAATTTTTAGGTTATGTTTGATTTAAAGCGACCTTAGGTTTGACCTAACGGTCGCTTTGTTATTTTTTGGGTTTATACCCAAGTCACTCTCGCTGAACCGCGTGTCTTGAAGCCACTCGGGTATAGATGTTGAGAAAACGGCATGGAGAACCAGTCAATGGAACATAGAGACAAACAGGGTGTGTTACTTGTCAATCTTGGCACGCCGGATGCTCCGACCCCTGCGGCGGTGAAACGATTTTTAAGCCAGTTTTTGCACGATAAACGAGTGGTGGATTTGACACGTTGGCTTTGGTGTCCGCTGCTGCATGGGATTATTCTACCGCTTCGGTCACCTCGTGTCGCAAAACTGTATCAATCAGTATGGATGGATGAAGGCTCACCATTGATGGTTTATTCGCAACGTCAAGCGGCCAAATTGGAAGCGAAACTCAATCTTCCTGTTGAGCTTGGTATGACTTACGGTAATCCAAGTCTTTTAAGTGGTGTTCAGTCGCTTTTAGCACGTGGTGTTGAAGAGATCATCATTTTACCCCTCTATCCGCAGTACTCCGGTACCACCTCAGCTGCGGTGTTTGATGGTGTAAGTAAAGCCTTCAAACAGCTTCCTGTGATCCCCGCGTTTTCGCTGATTCATGATTATCACGCGCATCCTCAATACATTGAAGCATTAGCAGAGTCAGTCCGTGCCCATTGGGATGAGCATGGTAAAGGTGAGTATTTACTTTGCTCTTATCATGGCATTCCCAAACGTTATGCCGATAACGGTGATGTGTACCCAATGCATTGTGAGCGCACCACTTTGTTGCTTGGCCAAGCTCTGGGATTGACGGAGCAGCAGATTGGAATGAGTTATCAGTCGCGCTTTGGTCGGGAAGAGTGGCTAACGCCATACACGGATAAAACGTTGGAGCGTTTGCCGACCGAAGGTATTAAGCGATTGGATATCATCACGCCTGCATTTTCAGCAGATTGCTTAGAGACGCTTGAAGAAATTGCAGAAGAGTGCAAAGAGAGCTTCCTTGGCGCTGGGGGGGAAATGTTCCACTACATTGGCTGTCTTAACGACAGTGACTCTCATATTGAGATGATGACATCGTTGGTGGCGCGTTATCGTTAGTCGAATGAATAACATAAAAAAGGATCGCTTGAGCGATCCTTTTTATAACGTCGATGTTAAGCGAGCTGAGCTTTTGAGTTGTCAGCCTCACCTTCGGACGCAACAGCTGCGCCTTCTGCGCCATGCATCCAGCGCACGAGCGTATTTGCCAGTAGCAATAAAATAACGCCAGAAATCGCCGCAGCAATTGCAATACCGCCAAAGATTTGCAATGCACCGAATTCATTAACGTGTGAACCGATGTAACCTGCAGCATAACTTGCAATAGCATTAAAACCAAACCACGCGCCCATCATCAAAGAAGCGAGACGTAATGGTGCCAATTTCGTAATAAGCGACAAGCCAATCGGCGATAAACACAATTCACCAAGGGTGTGAAAGAAAAATGCACCAACAAGCCACCACATCGATGTTTTGGCATTCACATCACCACCTTGCTCTAGTACCGCGCCAACCATACAAGCAAAGCCAAGGGCTAGGAAAAACAGCGCCAAAGCGAACTTGATAGGGGAATTGGGTTCACGTTTGCCCAGTTTCACCCATAACGCAGCAAGAACGGGTGCCAGTGTAATGATGAAAAATGGGTTGAGTGATTGGAACCATGCAGTTGGCACTTCAAAGCTGCCTAACATACGGTCGGTATATTGTTGAGTATAAATATTCATTAAACCGCCAGCTTGTTCAAAACCGGCCCAAAAGACGATAACAAACAATCCCATCACTAAGATAACTTTAATGCGATCAATCTCTTGTGCTGTTAACGGCACTTTTTCGGCATTGTTATTTGCAGCGCGCTCGCGCACTGCTGCAGGGACATTACCAATCTCGCCAAGCCACGACGGAGCCAGCGTCATTTGCATGATAAGACTTATCACCATACCCAGACCTGCGGTAGCAAAGCCTGCTTGCCAGCCAAAACTGTTGGTCACTGAACCCGCAACGAGACCTGCTAACAACGCGCCAATGTTGATCCCCATATAAAAAATAGTGAACGCACCATCGCGGCGATTATCACCTTCTTGGTAGAGATCGCCCACCATGGTGGAGATATTGGGCTTAAACAATCCATTACCCGCGACAAGCAGCGCCAAGCCTGCGTAGAACGTCGTCATGCCGTCGATACCAAAATACCCAGCAGGAATCGCCAGAGTAAATTGACCAATGGCCATCAGCGCGCCACCAAGCAAAATGGCACGGCGTTGACCAAGGTAATTATCCGCAAGATAGCCGCCAATCAATGGAGTGATATAGACTAGACCGGTGTAGATCCCGTAAAGGTCAAGCGCGTCTTTTGTCGTCCAGCCGAGGCCGCCATTAATGGTGGTATCAGTGAGATAGAGTACCAAGATGGCACGCATCGCATAATAAGAGAATCGCTCCCACAGTTCGGTACCGAACAGGAGAAATAGGCCGCGTGGGTGGCCAAAAATTTGATGTTGTTTTGCCATAGATCGCCAACTTTTTCGTGACTGTAATTTTGAGCCGTTACATATACCCCTCAATGACGAAGATCACAATAAGATGCAAAATTAGGAAGTGAGGCGCTAAGATGCTAAGGAACTGAAAAATGGCAAAATATTTCTCTATCTGGCTCAAAGGTTGCGTGCGACAAAATAAGTTTTCATTTTTGATGTGTTTTATCGATATGCCCAAGTAACCTCAAGATGCATGGTTCAGCGAGAATGCCTTGGTTTATCAGTGGGCGAGGATTTGAAAATAGACTCGCTATTTCACTGCGTTGTTTGCTTTGCTCTCTGCCCAGTGATCTGGCTCTGAATCTTGTATCTTGAAGTCACTTGGGTATAAATAAAAAAGCGAGACCGTGATCGGACTCGCTCTCTCTCTACTCAGGGGCTAGGAAAATCGCTAGCCTCCTTTTGCACTGGTGGCACAGGGCCACACTTTTAGTATGCGTCGTTATGTACGGTTTGTACGGCGCGGCCTGATGGGTCAACGCAGTTTTTGAATGACTCGTCCCATTCAATTGCTTTGGCTGATGAGCATGCCACTGATGGCCCGCCAGGAACACATTCTGCAGCAGACGGTAGCGGGAATAGCTCTTCAAAAATTTCGCGATACACATAACCTTCTTTAGTGGTTGGTGTGTTATACGGGAAGCGAAATGCAGCGCTCTCCATCTGCTGATCAGTGATTTTTTCTTCTGCTACTGCTTTTAGAGTATCAATCCAGCTATAGCCAACACCATCTGAGAACTGTTCTTTTTGGCGCCACGCGATAGATTCTGGCAGATAATGCTCAAAGCATTCACGCAGAATGTGTTTTTCCATTTTGCCGTTGCCACACATCTTATCCGCTGGGTTCAGTCGCATTGCTACATCGATAAATTCTTTGTCTAAGAATGGCACTCGGCCTTCGACGCCCCACGCTGCCAGCGATTTATTTGCACGAGCGCAATCGAACATGTTAAGCGCGAGCAATTTGCGGACGGTTTCTTCATGGAATTCACGCGCGTTCGGCGCTTTGTGGAAATAGAGATAACCGCCGAAAATTTCATCAGCGCCTTCACCAGAAAGCACCATCTTGATCCCCATGGCTTTGATTTTGCGTCCCATTAAATACATTGGCGTTGACGCGCGAATGGTGGTGACATCATAGGTTTCAATGTGGTAAATAACGTCGCGAATGGCATCGAGCCCCTCTTGAATGGTGTACGTCATTTCATGATGAACGGTGCCGATTTTTTCTGCCACTTCACGCGCCGCTTTAAGATCTGGAGCGCCTTCAAGTCCCACGGCAAAGGAGTGCAGCTGTGGCCACCAAGCTTGGGTTTTTTCGTCATCTTCAACTCGCATTGCAGCAAAGCGTTTCGCTACCGCAGAAGTGATAGAAGAGTCGAGCCCGCCAGACAAAAGTACGCCGTAAGGTACGTCTGTCATTAATTGACGCTTCACTGCGGCTTCTAACGCTGCGGTAAGATCTTCTTTACTCGTAACATTATCTTTGACTTCATCATAGTGATTCCAGTCGCGAATATAGTAACGTTGCGGCTCAGCATCGTCAGAGCTGTAGTAGCTACCAGGAGGGAATTCACTGATGGTTTTACATACCGGAGTCAGCGCCTTCATCTCGGAAGCAACATAATAGTTACCGTGCTCGTCATAGCCTTGATAAAGAGGAATGATGCCAATATGGTCACGACCGACCAAAAACGCGTCTTTGGTTTCATCATAAAGCACAAAAGCAAAGATGCCGTTGAGTTCTTCCAGCGCTTCAACACCTTTATCTTGGTATAGCGCTAAAATCACTTCACAATCCGAATCGGTTTGGAATTGATAGCGACCTTCGTAACGCGCACGAATTTCTTTATGGTTATAAATTTCGCCGTTAACTGCCAAAATGAGAGATTTGTCTGGGCTGTAAAGAGGCTGAGCGCCACTGTTTACACCAACAATGGCCAAACGTTCATGGGCTAAAATTGCGCGCTCACTCGCGTAGATACCTGACCAATCAGGGCCGCGATGGCGTAATTTTTTCGACATCTCTAAAGCGATTGGGCGTAACGCTGCTGCGTCGGTTTTTATATCAAGAATGCCAAATACTGAACACATACCAAATCCTTTTTGAACAATTTTTAATGGTCTTGGCTTTACTCTGCCATTTTGAATCGAAAACGCAACGATAAACGATAAAAAAAATAAAACAAAAGCCATGTTGGTGGAAATTTTCTAATTAAAAGTTTGATTTGGTGAACTGAATTTAAAAACTGACCAAAATAACAACAAAAAAGCGCTCATTGGAGCGCTTTTAAAGTGAAATCAGAGAACATTGCTGGGTATAATCTCAATCAATTCTGGCAGTTAACGGCGGCTGAAGTTGTTCACAGACATGACGAGCAAAACCGCTACCAGCCTCGCTGTATATGTTGAATGCTGCATCGACGCCACTGGCAAAGAGACCGTCGAATTGGTCTTGGTACGCGGCAATGGCCGCAACTTGCCCTTTAAATCCTCGTGCTTTGAGCTGATTTAGAGCGGTCTGATTCCCCTGATGATGTGGCATCGCTAAGAGCACCAATTTGACTTGGGCGGTGTCTAAAATGCGCTCCCAAAAATCCGGGTCGGTAGCGTCGGCTGCGATGACATTACGGCCTTCTTCTCGATGTTCGGCCGCCGCATCTTCTTTTACTTCGATACCTAAGCAGATTGAGCCGTAGCGCGCCTTAAGTTCATCATACGCTCCGCTGCCAATTCGCCCCATACCTAAGATAAGCACTTGCGCTTGCCCTGGGTTAATTAATCGGTCACGTTGATTGAGTTTCTCTGCTGCATGTTCTTGTAACCACTTTCCAGAGTGCTGATAAATTTTGTGTCCAAGGCGATTCAGTGGGGCTGCGATAACAAAAGACAAGGACAGTGCTAATGCGAGTGCCACCATCATATCTGCCGACATCCAACCGAGCGAAAACGCCAAACCACCGACGATAAGACCAAACTCGCTGTAATTGAACAGCGTGAGTGAGGCTAATAATGAGGTGCGTACACGAAACTTAAAGGCATTGATAGTGATGAAATAGAGCAAACCTTTCAGCGGTAACAGAGCGATGAACAACAGAGCCAACAAGAGCGCGTTCAGTGTGGGCTCGGCAGAGAGCCCGATATTGAGGAAAAAACAGACTAAAAATAACTCTTTAATATTAAACAGTGACTTAGATAATTCAGACGCTTTGCGATGTTCAGCGAGCATCATGCCCATAATCAGCGCGCCCAAATCAGGCTTCATTCCCACTAAAGTAAACAAACCTGCGCCAACCACGAGCGCAAAAACAACGCCAAATAATACGAGCATTTCATTGTGGCCGACACGATTCAGCAGCCTAAAAAATATCGGTCGTAATAGTGGCAATCCAAACAGGATGATAGCGTACCAATGGGGGAGTTTTCCCGTTGAGGCAGTCAGAAAGATCACCGCAAAAATATCTTGCATGACTAAAATGCCAATGGCGACTGATGCGTACGTGGCGTTCATTTCGCCTTTCTCTTGCAGCGCTTTGACGGCAAATACGGTGCTTGAAAAGGAAAGAGCAAAGCCCAGTAACAGTAACTGACCGAGATCCATACTAGCAAAACTACCAAGACCGAGCAGTTTTAAACCGGCAAATAATGCGGCAAAAAGTACGCTGGTGGTTAAATTATGGAAGGTGGCGCTGGCCCAAATCTCTTTAGATAATAGTGTTTTGATGTCGAGTTTAAGACCAATTGTAAATAGCAGCAAAGTGACACCGAGGTCTGCAAGTGTCGTAATAGTTTCATTGGACTGATACCCCCACGCTTGCAGTGCAAAGCCCGCCAATAAAAAGCCAACTAAAGGGGGAAGGTGACATTTCAGTGCCGCAAATCCGGCAATGAAGGCTGCGCTTATGAGTACAATGTCCATGTGCTTAATCCTAAAAACGAAAACGGGCTGGATAACCCAGCCCGAGATTGTAGCCTAACCTAAGTTTTGCTCAAAGATATATCCCCTTAGCGCTTGAAAGCGAAGTGCTTTCTTCATGAGGTTATCCCCGTCCTACTTGAAGTTGCAGCGCTTTCCTTTAAAAAATGAAGGGACGAGCACTCACAAACCGCATCACATAGTTTATCTATGTTCACGAAGTGCTCAGAGGCTTTGTTCGGCTTTGTTCGCTGGTCGCCTACCTGCATCTTCAAGTAGTTTGGGTATAGGGACTGCTCTCATATACGTTGTCATTGAAAGTCCAAGCTCTTTGTAGCGAAGCATGTA
This sequence comes from Vibrio agarilyticus, assembly GCF_012641465.1. Classification (GTDB taxonomy): domain Bacteria; phylum Pseudomonadota; class Gammaproteobacteria; order Enterobacterales; family Vibrionaceae; genus Vibrio; species Vibrio agarilyticus. The sequence goes on along the minus strand of NZ_JABAIK010000001.1, from coordinate 389,496 downwards.
TCTTGAGGCGGCTGACCTTACTCTCCTAGCAGCTTTTGTAGTAATACACCATTGAGCATTGCGCGTTTGATAATGGCAAATCCGCCCAAGGTCGGCTCTTTGTCGATTTCAGAGGCGACGATCGGTAAATTATTATGGAAGGTAGTAAGGGATTGGGTTTGAATGTTTCGTTTGATCGCAGGGAAAATCACCGACTCAGCCATTGTGATGTCGCCGGCAATGACGATTTTTTGCGGGTTAAATAAATTGACCGTAATGGCAATGGCTTTACCTAGTTGGTTACCTACGCGAATTAAGCTTTGTGCTGCTAATTCATCCCCTGCAATAGCGTGGTTGCAAATGTCTGCCATGGTAACGGAGTTAAGCTCTGCAAGGCTTGAAGGGTAACCTTGTGTCAGCAACTTCGTGACAGTATTAACGATCGCAGGGTTGGCGGCAACAGTCTCTAAACAGCCAAAATTGCCACATTGACACTGTTCTCCCAGCGGATCGATTTGAATATGCCCAATTTCCCCAACATTACGGTTATAGCCAAGAAAAATTTGGCCATTGACAATGATTCCGGCTCCCGTACCGCGATGCACGCTGACTAAAATCGAGTCTTGGCAATCACGACTCGCGCCGAAATAGTGTTCAGCCAATGCCATGCTGCGAACATCGTTACCGACAAAGCAGCTGGTGTTGAAGCGTTCACTGATGATATTCCCAAGTTCAAGATTATCGATATCGGTGTTGGGCATGTATTCGACCACACCTGTGGTAGGATTCACTAATCCAGGTAGGGTGATTCCGATAGCGATAAACTGCTCAATTTGAGGAGTGCACTGGTTGATGAACTCTTCAAGTTGAGCCGTCAGTCCATCGATAAGCTCGTGTTGATTATGGTAATCTAGTGACTGTTGCTGATTTGCCAGAGCACGTCCGCTTAGGTCATAGAGTGCATATTGCACATAATCTCGACCAAGGCGGATGGCGATCGAATGAAAAGGGCGAGTTTCGGTTTGCAGAGAAATTGCGCGGCGACCGCCGGTAGAGGCTTGCTGCGCCACTTCTTTGATCAAACCGTGCTCAAGGAGCTGTCGAGTGATTTTTGTGACACTGGCTGGAGCCAATTGGCTGACGTCTGCCACCTGAATGCGAGAGATCGGCCCTTGCTGATCAATTAGGCGGTAAACTGCCGCACTGTTAAGCTGTTTTACAAGGTCTACATTACCGATCTGTCCGCCATTCATCACTAATTCTGCTCATATTGTCCGTTAACTACTGTCGCTTTTACTTTGAAATCACGGTCAAAAATGGCCAAGTTTGCAATCATACCAGGTTTGATTCGACCCAAATGGTCATCGACGCCAATGGCCTTAGCCGGGTAGAGTGTCGCCATTCTCAGTGCTTCGTCTAAAGCGATACCAACATGCTCAACTGTGTTTTGAACTGCTTCAATCATGGTCAAAGCTGAGCCGCCAAGTGTGCCATTTTCATCAACGCACTTGCCATCTCGGTAATATACTTTCTTACCAACAAAAATAAAGTAATCCATTTCAGCACCTGCTGGAGCTGTGGCATCGGTCACTAATACGAGTTTGTCACCTTTGATTTTATGAGCAATGCGAATATTGGCGTAATCAACATGGAAGCCATCCGCAATCACACCAGCATAAACATCGTCAGTATCGTAAATTGCGCCAACGACACCAGGCTCACGCCCTACCATAGGAGTCATTGCATTAAATAGATGAGTTGCAAAAGTGATCCCAGCATCAAAGGCTTGGCGCGCTTGCTGATAACTCGCATTACTATGCCCAATTGCGACCACAATGCCAGATTGGCGCAGCCGCGTGATGTGTTTTGGATGATTCAGCTCAGGTGCTAGAGTGACTTTGCGGACTACGTCGGCATTGTCACAGATAAAATCAATCATGCTGTCATCAGAAGGGCGAATGTAGTCGACACTGTGAATTCCCTTTTTCAATACATTGAGGTAGGGGCCTTCTAAATGCAATCCAAGGGATTGGTTACGATAGGTGGTTTGGTATTCTCGCGCGGCAATGATTGCGGCGCGCATATCGGCATCTGATGAGGTGATCAGTGTTGGTAAAAAACTGGTGCATCCAGATTTAAGATTGGCTTCATGCATAATTTGCATGGTGTTGGCTGAGATCTCGTCATTGAGCATAACCCCACCACAGCCATTAAGTTGTAAGTCAATAAAACCAGGGCTGATATTAGCGCCCTTCATATCATGTTGAGGAACATGATCGGCAATGTCACTCATAGGCACGATGGCGTTGATCAGGTTATTTTCGATGATCACAGCATGATCATACAGCACATCATTTCCTGTAAAAATTTTACCATTCGTTAGCGCGTACATAGTCTGCTAATCCTTATCGATTGAGATTTAAATTCTTTCAGTTCAAGGCGGTATCAGATGACGACTTGATATCATCTTGGCACTTTGGTTTCGCTGTGTTGAATTTCATCTTGAGACCTTTCGGATCACTGGGTATAGTGCGCCGCCTTGTGCGATTTATCGCGGATTCAACCAAGCTTTTAGTACAAAAACATAAGTCATTTTGTGCAGCAAAAAATCAAATTAATGCAAGAGCGATGACGATAGGAAAACATCGTTAGATGAATCAAACACCTGTTTGGAAAAGCATTCATCTCAACGGTCTAATACGCACGTTCATCTTAATAACTGTGAGTTTATGACAGTAATATTATCTTTGTCTTGTTATTTTTTTTAATCATAAAATAAGTTTTATGATCTCGCTAGCAAAAAAGTGCTTTAGCATAGAAATCTGGTGATTACGGTCACAAACATAGTCGTTTTAATTTGCGGAGCGAAATTATTTTTTTACACTGACCGTGACTAAATTGGATAACCGAAAAAAGTTGTCCAGCAGAAAACCAAAATTCCATAGGGGGAACATAAGGTGAATATTCTCGGATACTTCCAGAAGGTGGGTAAGGCACTCATGGTGCCCGTAGCCACACTTCCTGCAGCAGCGATATTGATGGGCATTGGCTACTATCTTGATCCAACGGGTTGGGGCGCTAACAATGCAATGGCCGCTTTTTTGATCAAAGCGGGCGCCGCCATTATTGATAACATGTCAGTCCTATTTGCGATTGGTGTGGCTTACGGTATGTCTAAAGACAAAGATGGCGCTGCGGCATTGGCAGGTTTTGTTTGCTATATGGTTGTGACAACGCTACTTAATCCTGCCACCGTAGAAGCGATTGGCATGATATCACTCAACAACGAAAGCACTTTGGCGTTCCAAAAAATCGGAAACCAGTTTGTTGGTATTTTAGCGGGTATCATCTCAGCAGAAATCTATAATCGTTACTCCGCGGTTGAGCTGCCAAAGGCTCTTGCATTCTTCTCAGGTAAGCGTTTAGTTCCCATTTTGACTTCTTTTGCCGGCATTTTGATGTCGTTTGTTCTGATGTTTGCATGGCCTGTGATCTTTAGTGGTCTTATCGGATTTGGTGAGAGCATTACTGGTATGGGCGAAGTGGGCTCGGGTCTTTATGGCTTCTTTAACCGTTTATTGATCCCTGTTGGCTTGCACCATGCACTCAATTCAGTATTTTGGTTCGATATGGCTGGCATCAATGATCTAGGAAACTGGTGGACGCCAAATGCAATCGAAACGGGTGTTGGTGTTGTTGGTGAGACTGGACGCTACATGGCAGGTTTCTTCCCTATCATGATGTTTGGCCTACCGGGCGCAGCATTGGCGATGTACCACTGCGCGAAACCTGAAAACAAAGCACGTGTGGCATCCATCATGATAGCCGCTGGTTTTGCATCGTTCTTTACTGGTGTTACTGAGCCGCTAGAGTTCTCATTCATGTTCCTTGCACCTGCTTTGTATGTACTTCATGCAGTATTAACCGGTATCTCTTTGTTTATCGCCGACTTGATGAACTGGACTGCGGGCTTTGGTTTCTCTGCTGGTCTTGTGGATATGCTGCTTTCTGCGCAAAACCCACTCGCGAACAAGTGGTACATGTTGCTACTGCAAGGCGCTGCGTTCTTCGCCATTTACTACGTGATTTTCCGCGCTGCAATCACCAAGTTCAGCCTGAGTACTCCTGGACGTGAAGACGACGAAAGTGGTGACACTGTCGTTGCAGCGGGTTCAGGTGACTCAGCAGGCCTCGCTCGTCAATACCTAAAAGCGTTAGGTGGTCATGAGAACTTAGCTAACATTGATGCGTGTATTACACGCCTGCGTTTGACCGTTAAGGATATGAGTGTCATTAACGAGAAAACATTAAAAGATCTTGGTGCCATGGGTGTCGTGAAGCTGGGTACGAATAACCTGCAAGTGATTTTAGGCCCGCTGGCAGAGATCATTGCCAATGAAATGAAGGCCATCTCAAATGATGAAGATCTGGCCGCGGTTGAGCTGCCAGCATAATTAGAGTAGTCGTTACCCTACGTATTACTTAGATAATCAAAAGTCTCGGCTTTCGGTTAAATGAGTACGAAAAATCCCCACTTCGGTGGGGATTTTTCGTTGTGAGGCAGAGTTTTGTCTGCGGTTGCGTCGCGCTTTACTGGCAAAGTGACAAATTGTTGGTATTTCAGCGCAGATCTAGTTGTCTATTTTAGTGGAATGATGGATCATAATTGGTTATATACCCAAGTAACCTCAAGATGCATGGTTCAGCGAGAATGACTTGATTTGTCAGTGAGGCGAGGGTTTGAAGATTGAGTGGTTCTCAATCGAAAATTGTCAACAAAGCTGATGAGCCAAGGCGGCTCGCCCTTTGGGAGCCAATCGCTGAACCGATAGCAGCGTTAAACAACTTGAAAATAGACTCGCTATTTCGCTGCGTTGTTTGCCTTGCTCTCAGCCCAGTGAGCCGGCTCTGAATCTAGCATCTTGAGGTCACTTGGGTATATACCTAGGTAAGAGGTCCGGACTTGTTTGCTGTTTACACTAGCGATAAGCGCTTTAGGAATCCCAAATCTGCCTTAAGGTAACCGCATTGGCGCTGTGAGCTAATGCGTCCATTTTCCGACAATACGAATATTTGAGGTGCTTTAGATGAGTGAAGCTGATGCTCGTCCATCAAACTTTATCCGCCAGATTATTGATAAAGATCTAGCGGAGGGCAAACATACCAGCGTGCATACTCGATTCCCGCCAGAGCCAAATGGCTACTTGCATATCGGTCATGCCAAATCAATCTGTTTAAATTTTGGTATTGCTCAGGACTATCAGGGCCAGTGTAACCTTCGCTTTGACGACACCAACCCTGAAAAAGAAGACATCGAATACGTTGAGTCAATCAAAAAAGACGTACATTGGCTAGGGTTTGAGTGGGCTGGTGAAGCGTGTTACTCATCAAACTACTTTGATGCGCTTTATGGTTATGCTGTTGAACTCATTAACAAAGGCCTAGCTTATGTGGATGAGCTAAGCCCTGATGAAATCCGTGAATATCGTGGAACACTGACGGCTCCAGGTAAACCGAGCCCATATCGCGACCGTCCAATTGCAGAAAACTTAGCACTATTTGAAAAAATGCGCGATGGCGGCTTTGAAGAAGGAAAGGCGTGTCTTCGTGCCAAGATTGATATGAGCTCTTCGTTTATGGTCATGCGCGACCCTGTGCTTTACCGCGTTCGTTTTGCGTCACATCATCAAACAGGGGATAAATGGTGTATTTATCCAATGTATGATTTTACTCATTGCATTTCTGATGCGATTGAAGGGATCACGCATTCAATTTGCACACTTGAATTTATGGATAACCGTCGTCTATACGACTGGGTTTTGGATAACATCACGATAGACTGTCGACCTCATCAGTATGAATTCAGTCGCTTGAATCTCGAATACACTGTGATGTCAAAACGTAAGCTAAACCAGTTGGTAAGCGAAAAGTTAGTTAATGGCTGGGATGATCCGCGCATGCCGACGATTTCTGGTTTGCGCCGCCGTGGTTTTACGCCAGCGTCCATTCGCGAGTTTTGCCAGCGCATTGGTGTGACGAAACAAGAAAATATGATTGAGTTTGGCGCGTTAGAGTCTTGCATTCGCGATGATCTCAATGAAAATGCGCCTCGCGCTATGGCGGTTCTCGATCCGGTTAAATTGGTGATTGAAAATTTCCCTGCCGATTCTATTGAGAATCTGACGGTTGCAAATCATCCAAATAAACCAGAAATGGGTGAGCGTGAAGTGCCATTTACTCGTGAGTTATGGATTGAGCGTGAAGACTTCCGTGAAGAAGCCAATAAGAAATACAAGCGCTTGGTTCTGGGTAAAGAAGTTCGCTTGCGTGGTGCGTATGTTGTCAAAGCAGAACGCATTGAAAAAGATGAAGCAGGTAATATTACCACCATTTTCTGCTCTTATGACGCAGAGACCTTAGGTAAAAACCCTGCAGATGGTCGTAAAGTGAAAGGGGTGATCCACTGGGTTTCTGCTGATAAAGCGCTGCCAGCGGAAATTCGTCTATACGATCGTCTGTTTACTGTTGCCAATCCGGCGGCTGCAAATGACTTTGCTGCAACCATTAACCCAGATTCACTCATTGTGATGCAAGGTTTTGTTGAGCCAAGTCTTGCGACAGCATTGCCAGAAGCTGGTTATCAGTTTGAGCGTATGGGTTACTTCTGCGCGGATGTTAAGGATTCACAGCCTGAGGCTTTGGTGTTTAACCGCACGGTTGGATTACGTGATACTTGGGCGAAAATTGACAACGATTGATTTGCGAGCCCTTAGCAATAAGGGCTAACCCGTTAAGGAATCTTGAGAGACTTAAGTTTAATCTGCCTTTTGAGACCACTTGAGAAAAGACGCGGCCAAGCTGCGTTATGTCATAAAAAAACCAGCACAATGTGCTGGTTTTTTTATGTGTCATGCTAATGAGCTAGCTTTGCTTTGGTTTGTGTGCATCACTTTGCGTTTTACAAGCGCCACCGATGCATTTGCCATAAAGATATAAGCTGTGGTTAGTTAGCTCGATATTATAAAGCGCGGCAATTTCTTTTTGGCGTTGTTCAATCATACTATCAGAGAACTCAATCACCTCGCCGCAATCTAAGCAAACAAGATGGTCATGGTGATGCTGCGTTGATAGCTCAAAAACGGATTTGCCGCCTTCGAAGTGATGACGCGTCACGATACCGGCATCATCAAATTGGTTGAGAACGCGATATACCGTGGCAAGACCAATCTCTTCCCCCAGATCGATCAGCTTCTTATACAAATCTTCAGCGCTGATGTGTTGGCAATCGGGCTGTTGAAGCACCTCAAGAATTTTTAGGCGTGGAAGCGTAACTTTGAGTCCGGCATCCTTCAGTGCCTGATTATTGTCTGGCATATACTTTCCCGTTGATGATCTGCGGTATCACGCATTGTTTATATTGGACCATTATAGGGGAAGCGCCATTAACAATAAACCACGAAGTTCAAAGGGTTGAAAAGAAGTGTTGTTTCCGTGCTACGAATACGAGTATAGTGCAGATCAGACCAGTAACATTTAAGTAACAAGTGCGGTGGTGATAGGCGATGAATAAACGTATGGTGAAATGGTATCGACCAAATACGGTGAAATGGGCGTTGAACCTGTGGCCGCCGTTTTGGGGGGCGGGAATATCTATTACCTCAATTAGTGAAGATTTTCGAGAGGTTAATGTGCGCCTTAAGCTGCGGTGGTGGAATAAAAATGCCAATCGCACTCAGTATGGCGGCAGCATTTTTTCGATGACGGATCCTGTATACTCTTTGATGCTCATGGGCATTTTAGGCGAGCAATATTATGTTTGGGATAGACAAGCTCAAATTAACTTTGTCAGCCCAGGTAAAGGCGATCTGACCGCACATTTTGAATTAACCGAGCCAATGCTCAACGAGATTTATCGCGCAACATGCGAGGGCGATAAGTTTTTTCCCTGTTTTAGCATCTTAGTAAAAGATGAAAGTGGTAAAGTCGTTGCAAATGTCGAGCGAACTTTGTACATACGAAAAAAGGCGCAGTATCGCGAATGGAGTGACGCAAAAAAAACGCCCTCCTAAAGAGAGAGCGTCAGAGTCAATATTCTTGTGTCGATGAAAGATATCATCGCGTCGAGTACCGAATTATTCTGCGTCTAGCTCAGCCAAACACATTTCATCGTAGATTTGCTTGACCCAATCCTCAACGCGCTTCTCAGTGAGTTCGGGCTGACGATCTTCATCAATACACAAGCCCACAAAGTGGCTATCGTCGCCGTTAACGAGTGCTTTAGATGCTTCGAACTCATAACCTTCAGTCGGGGTGTAGCCTAAAATGGTGCCGCCCTTTGCTTCGACGATATCGCGGATGGTGCCCATAGCATCACAGAAGTATTCTGCGTAATCTTCTTGGTCACCGCATCCAAAAATGGCGACGAGTTTGGTTGAAAAGTCAATTTGCTCGAGTTCTGGGAAAAAGTCATCCCAATCGCACTGAGCTTCACCGTAGTACCACGTTGGGATCCCAAGCAGCAATAGATCGAAGTTATCAATGTCTTCTTTACTGCTTTTTGCGATATCTTGGACGTGAACCAGTTGTTTACCGAGTTGCTTTTGAATCATCTTAGCGACTGCTTCAGTATTACCTGTGTCGCTGCCGAAGAAGATACCTACGCTTGCCATATAGTTTGCACCTTTGATTATCTTTTTAGTTGGGCCAAGCTCGTTTTTATCCGAGCCCAGCACCCTCCCAGCTAAGCTGGATTAGCCCTTTGGCAATGAACCCAGAACAGCCAAGAAACAGAACCAGCCATACAATACGACGGCCAAACGCTGGGACATTTCCGCGGTTCAATACGTCTCTTATTGCCATTGCGATCAAAAAAAAGATAGCGGCAAAAAGCAGGTCTAAACCGATGGATTCAAGCGCGTTGATATAGTCGTACAGCATAGCGTCCCTATCTGCGTGTTTTCGCTTGCAAGCACTATATCATTATGTGGCACCAAAGTTAATTGACTTTGCGACGCACTCGCATTGGCTGTGTCCTTTAAAAACGTGTTTGCTCCCTTCTTGTCACGTCAGACTGTCACTAGTGGTTAATGCGCTAGAAACTTTCGAATGGCGCGAATCACTAATTCAGGCTTTTCCGCGTGCAGCCAATGCCCGGTATGACTAATTACATGTGCTTTGGCGTTAGAAAATTGTGCTTGAATCGCGGGTTGATGCTCTGGGAGAAGATAGTCGGAATCGCCGCCCTTAATGAAGAGTGTGGGTATCGCGCTGGTTTTAATTGGCTGCCAGCCAATGATATTGGCGTAATTTTCGCTAAGGTGTGTGACATTGAAACGCCATTGCCAACGCTCAGTTTGTGGATGACGATAAAGTGATTTACCAAGAAATTGTCTCACCCCATCGAGCTCGATGAATTCGGCCATTTTCTGTAGCGCATCAGAACGTGATGTGGGTGGATGTGACTCTATGGCATTAAGAGCGCGAAACACAGATTCGTGACGATGCTCTTGGTAGTCGACTGGGGCCATGTCGAGGATCACTAATTTACTGATACGCGAAGCGGCGATCTCAGCTAATTTCATCGCCACTTTTCCGCCCATTGAGTGTCCGATCACAATCGCGTGATTGATGTTAAGGTGCTCAAATAGTGTGAGCAAATCTTCAGCTAAGGCCTGGTAGCTGTGCTCGTTATGATGAAACGAGAGACCATGATTGCGCAGGTCTACGCTAATTACTTGATAATCTTTTGAAAAATCTCGTGCTAAAAGGCCGAGATTTGCCAGGCTACCAAACAGACCATGGATCAAAATCAATGGCTGTCCTGTGCCTTGGATCGTGTGGTTAAGCAGTGCTGACATTTTATCTTATTCTTGATGGGTTTAACGTGGAGTATCGAGATGGATCTCGTTATAATCCTCGCAAGTTTAAACATTGAGATTGTGAAAAGCGAATGAAAACAATTGAGGTTGATGAGGAGCTGTATCGTTACATTGCAGGTCAAACCCAGCACATTGGTGAGAGCGCTTCCGATATTTTGCGTCGATTATTGGGTTTTGATGCTAAATCTGCGGCTGTTTTGCCAGCAGAATCTGTGAGTATCGTGGTCAGCAAAGAGGCAGATGCAGCACTGGCTGTGGATGGCGTTAAAGAGATGCGGACTTTATTGATTTCCGACGAATTCGCCACGCTTAAGAAGGCGATTGATCGCTTCATGCTAGTGCTGAGTACGCTGCATCACATCGATCCGAATGCATTTGCTCAGGCGACACAGGTGAAAGGACGCAAACGCGTTTATTTCGCGGATAATGAGGCAACGTTGTTGGCGAGCGGGACAACAACAAAACCTAAGCTCATTCCTAATACGCCTTTTTGGGTTATCACAAACAACAACACCAGCCGCAAACGGCAAATGGTAGAACAAGTGATGGCACAGCTTGAATATCCACAAGAGCTGATTGAAAAGGTCACTTTATCGATTTAAACATCGACGCTCCATCGCTTATTTTGACAGCGGTGGGGCGTTTTTTTTATTTTCCCATAATAACGAATTGAAGGATGTCGACTATGGCTATTTTTGCGCGCGCCGGACAAAAGGCTTTACAGGAAGACTTGCATAACATTCCTGCTTTGGTAGCAAACTACTACTTATTACAACCTCAAGCGAACAACCCTGAACATGCGGTCCAGTTTGGAACATCAGGCCATCGTGGTTGTGCAGATAATCATACATTTAATGAAGCTCATATTGTTGCGATAGCACAAGCTGTGGCAGACGTGCGCGCCGAGCGTGGCACGACGGGCCCTTTGTTTGTGGGTAAAGATACGCATGCGTTGTCAGAGCCTGCGTTTGCTAGCGTAGTAGAAGTTCTCGTGGCTAACGGCGTGACGGTTATTACTCAAAAAGACAACGGTTACACGCCAACACCGGGCATTTCACATGCGATTTTGACATACAACCTAGCGCACGAGGCGAAAGCCGATGGTATCGTGATCACTCCATCGCATAACCCACCACAAGACGGTGGTATTAAGTACAACCCGACTCATGGTGGTCCGGCAGAAGATGCGTTAACTAAGGCTATTGAACAACGAGCTAATGCTCTGATTGCTGATAACCTCGTGGAAGTAAAACGTCTGCCAATTGAACAAGCTAAACAGAGCCCACTGTTTGTTGAGCAAGATCTCGTTGCGCCTTATGTTGCCGATCTTGTTAATGTTATTGACATGGAAGCGATTCAAAAAGCCTCATTGAAACTCGGCGTTGATCCACTCGGAGGCAGCGGCATTGATTACTGGCGCCAAATTGGCCAAGCGTACAATCTTGAACTGACCTTAGTCAGTGAGGCTATTGACCCAACATTCCAATTCATGTCGCTTGATAAAGATGGCGTTGTGCGTATGGACTGTTCATCTCCATATGCAATGGCTGGCTTACTTGAAATTAAAGATCAGTATGATCTGGCGTTTGGCAACGACCCCGATTTTGACCGTCATGGCATTGTGACGCCAAAAGGTCTAATGAACCCAAATCACTTCCTTGCTGTTTGTATCGATTACCTTTACCGCAATCGTCGTGAGTGGCGTGCAGATGTGGCCGTTGGTAAGACACTGGTATCAAGCGCATTGATTGACCGCGTTGTGGCGGATCTTGGTCGTGAATTGTGTGAAGTGCCTGTCGGTTTCAAATGGTTTGTTGACGGCCTTTACTCCGGTCAATTTGGCTTTGGTGGTGAAGAGAGCGCTGGGGCGTCTTTCCTACGTAAAGATGGTACGCCTTGGGCCACAGATAAAGATGGTATTTTACTTTGCTTACTTGCGGCTGAGATCACAGCGGTGACAGGCAAAAATCCTCAGCAATACTATGAAGAACTTGCGGCGAAACATGGTGAGTCGAAATACAGCCGTATTCAAGCCGTCGCCAATGGCGAACAAAAAGCGATATTGAAAAAGCTCTCACCTGAGATGGTGGCGGCGCAAACACTGGCTGGTGATCCGATTACCGCTCGCTTGACGCATGCGCCAGGTAATGGTGCAGCTATCGGAGGCCTAAAAGTGACCACAGAACATGGCTGGTTTGCGGCTCGTCCATCTGGCACAGAAGACATTTACAAGATCTACTGTGAAAGTTTCAAAGGTGCAGAGCATCTCAAACAGATTGAAACGGAAGCGCAAGATATCGTTAATCAAGTGTTTGCTGATGCAGGCTTTTAATTAGTTAGCGTGATGTATTCACTATGCAAAGGCGACTTCGGTCGCCTTTTTTATTTGGGCATTATACCCGTCCCACTTGAAGTTGCAGCGGTGTTGACTGGCACTCTCAATCCTCATCACATAGCTTATCTATGCTCAGAGGTTTTGCTCGCTTGTCGCCTACCTGCCTCTTCAAGTTGTTTGGGTATTATCCGTCGCAGTTATTTGTTTTGACTGGTATCAGGCCATGAATCCGGCACCACAAACCAAAATCGACCAGTAGGACTGATGCCATGAATAAAGCGGTGGTGAGCGTTTTGAATCGCACGATGAAATGGCGCTTTCCCGGTCGCCCAATCGAGCTTTTCTAGAGGGTAAATTGGCTCGACGAGCTGAGATAACTGATGTTCGAAACACCAATAGCCGATACTTTGATTGGCATTGAGTTCAAAGCCTGCACACTGACTTGGAATTGGGGCCGGTTCAAAAGGATTCACATATAAGCGACCTTGAATAATGGCATGATGCGCGTGAGGTTCAATGTCTTTAAATTGAGCTATGAACTCCGGTGATTGGGTGAGGGTTAATTGCCGGTTTACCATGTGATCAATTTTTTTATCTAATCGGTCTTTGGCGTTTGGGCCATACCAACGGTTCTGATGTAGCAAGTAAAACTTAATCGCGACTTCCCAATGCTCAATCTGTTGCGAGTCATTATCGCGTAACAAAAAATCGATGGCACCGACTGTACGACCGTGTTGGTCATTGAGTTGAAGCTCTTCAGCCACTCGCGTGTAACGAGGCGTGTTTTGTAAAAGGCTGCTTATCAGTGATTGATAGACAAAGCCTAATCGAGGATTACCTTGATAAGTTGGCAAGGATGGCGGCGCAGACAGGCCAAGTGTGTGGGGCGAACAAAAAATACCGTCTTCTTTGACTAGCGACGGATTGCCAGTAATCCAGTGAGCAAATTGCATTAAAGATGACATTCAAGGCCCCGAGTAACGATTTGGTATCAATTTAAGGTACACTGCTAGACTATTTTCGTATATGCCCAAATAACTTAAAGTTACTTGGGTATATACCCGTCCTACTTGAAGTTGCAGCGGTGTTGACGGGCACTCACAAACCTCATCACATAGTTTATCTATGTTCAGAGGCTTTGTTCGCTGGTCGCCTACCTGCATCTTCAAGTTGTTTGGGTATAGTTTGTTTATTCTCAGAGGTTTTGTTTGTTTGCCGCCTAGCCGCAACCCTAAGTGTTTGGGTGTATGAACCACCTCAAGATGCAAACTTAAGAGAAGAGATTACCGATACTCATGACCAAAGTGAAACCGAATATGAACAATTTAGACTTAGAATCTCTGCTCAATGTAGAGTTGCATCCACATGCTATTAATGATTACTGTCCAAACGGTTTGCAAGTGGAAGGTCGAGCTGACATCGGTCATATTGTAACAGGCGTTACCGCCTCTCAAGCTTTGATTGATAAAGCGATAGAACTCAATGCTGATGCACTTTTGGTTCATCATGGCTACTTTTGGAAAGGAGAGCCAGAGCCACTGCGCGGCATGAAAGGGCGCCGTATTCGCGCTTTGATGAAAAACGATTTGAACCTCTACGCCTATCATTTACCGTTGGACATTCATGCGACCCTAGGCAATAACGCTCAACTAGCCCACCTTCTGGGTATTAAAGCGATTGAAGGCATGGAAGGGCACCCACACTCTGTGGCGATGATGGGGCGCTTTTCAAAAGCGTTAACAGGGGCGGAATTAGCGACGCGCATTGAGACCGTACTGGGCCGTACCCCTCTTCACCTTGAGCCAGAGCAGCGTAATAAACCGATTGAAACCATAGGGTGGTGTACCGGTGGCGGTCAGGACTATATTGAGCTTGCTGCGAGAAAAGGTCTTGATGCTTTTATTTCCGGAGAGGTCTCTGAGCGAACAACCTACACTGCGCGAGAAATGAACATCCATTATTTTGCCGCGGGCCATCATGCTACGGAGCGATACGGAGTTAAAGCACTTGGTGAGTGGCTGGCGGCGCACCATGGATTAAAAGTCACCTTCATTGACATTGATAACCCGGTTTAGTTGGTGGACCAATGTTTAAACAAAAAAGGCTTGAAACTCAATTCAAGCCTTTTTTATTTCATTATCGTATTCGATGACGATGCGGTGGTTAACAATCTCAGCCTCTTATACCCGTCCCACTTGAAGTTGCAGCGTTGTTGGCGAATTCTCACAAACCTCATCACATAGTTAGTCTATGCTCAGAGGCTTTGCTCCTTTGCCGCCTAGCTGCATCTTCAAGTTGTTTGGGTATAGACAGAAATACACCCTATCGTGAAGCCCCATTTGTTAATCAAACGCATCGCACAGCATTAAGCTAAACAGTGATTATTCACGTTCGTGCAATGGCTTAAAATCACGATGCATTTCACCGGTATAGAGCTGGCGAGGACGACCAATACGGTTCAGTGGATCGCTGTGCATTTCGTTCCAATGTGCAATCCAGCCGATGGTACGAGAAATGGCAAAGATAACGGTAAACATTGACACAGGAATACCGATCGCTTTAAGGATGATGCCAGAATAGAAATCCACATTTGGGTAGAGTTTCTTCGACACAAAATACTCGTCAGACAGCGCAATACGTTCTAGCTCCATCGCAACATCCAATAGAGGATCTTTGATGTTGAGCTCTTTGAGCACTTCGTGGCAAGTTTCACGCATGACCGTGGCTCGTGGATCGTAGTTTTTATACACGCGATGACCAAAGCCCATGAGGCGGAATGGGTCATCTTTATCTTTGGCGCGCGCAACAAACTCCTCAATATTGTCAACACTGCCAATTTCTTCAAGCATCTTCAAGCATGCTTCGTTTGCGCCGCCGTGAGCGGGTCCCCAAAGTGATGCAATACCTGCGGCAATACAAGCGAATGGGTTCGCACCTGACGAGCCGGATAGACGAACGGTCGAGGTTGATGCGTTTTGTTCATGATCCGCGTGGAGCGTAAAGATTTTGTCCATCGCACGCGCGACGACAGGGTTAACTTCGTACTCTTCGCATGGGTTGGCAAACATCATGTGCAAAAAGTTTTCTGCGTAACCCAAATCATTACGAGGGTAAATGAAAGGTTGACCAATGGAATATTTGTAACACATGGCGGCCAAGGTTGGCATTTTTGATAATAAGCGATAAGCCGCAATTTCGCGGTGTTCATCGTTATTGATATCCAGTGAGTCGTGATAGAACGCCGCTAATGCACCGACAACGCCACACATGACTGCCATTGGGTGCGCATCGCGACGAAAGCCATGGAAAAAGCTCGCGATTTGCTCGTGAACCATAGTATGGCGGGTAACCGTTGTTTTAAATTGTTCGTACTGCTCGCGGGTTGGGGCTTCGCCGTAGAGAAGAATATAACAGACCTCAAGGTAGTCAGCGTTGTTCGCTAGCTGATCGATGGGAAAACCGCGGTGAAGCAAAATGCCTTTCCCGCCATCGATGAAAGTGATCTGAGATTCGCAAGATGCAGTGGCAAGAAAACCAGGATCAAAAGTGAAGTAGCCGTTTGCTCCCAGCTTACGAACGTCAATTACAGGGTTCCCTAAGGTTCCATCCATAATTGGCAGCTCGATTGGCGCGTGACCTTCTACGTGAAGGGTCGCTTTCATATCTGCCATAACAATCTCCTTTATGTTTTATTTAATCCGTCCAGGATGTTTTGCGTGTCAAATTTGTACGTCTGTTCGTTAATAAAGTCAATTTTTCTCCGCCGATGTGTGCACTTGTTATGATTTTTTACATCGATAATGTTAAAAATTCGTCCTATGTAGCAAAAATTGTTACATCAATTGTATTAGAATGTTGCGGTCCGTATAGTGACAAAGTAAATAATGGTTCAATCCTTATCGTTTCAGGGCTTGCTGGCAATTGTAGCTGATTTTTTGAGTCTTGTTTGTTAACAACTTGTTTACATTAAAGTGGCCGAATAAGCCATTATGAGTGTTAATAAAATGTTAATTTCGATGGGTTGGCATCAATTTTTATTCATAACTATAAATGCCCAATGGAGCAGAGTGAGCAAGCCCGTGAAAGAAAGAAAGTCCAGACCTGTTAATCTCGATTTGCAGACCATTCACTTTCCGATTTCTGCAATCGCGTCGATCGTGCACCGAATCAGCGGTGTGATCACGTTTATTGCAATCGGAATATTGTTGTGGTTGCTGTCGATCTCATTGTCCTCGCCGCAAGGCTTTGACCAAGCGAGTGCCTTAGTAGGGCACGTTTTGGTTAAGTTTGTCCTTTGGGGCATTCTGACTGCACTTGCCTATCACATCGCTGGTGGCATTCGCCATTTACTGATGGATCTTGGGCATTTTGAAGAATTAGAAAGCGGCGCACAGTCGGCCAAAGTGGTCTTTGGTGCGACTGTCGTGCTATCACTGCTGGGAGGGATTTTAGTATGGTAAAGCAAGTGTCCTCCCTTGGCAGAAACGGGGTGCATGATTTTATTTTGATCCGTGCCTCCGCCATCATCATGACCCTTTACACCATTTATGTGATCAGTTTTTGTGCCTTTACTGATATTTCCTACACCACTTGGACGCAGTTTTTTGACAGCGGCTTTACCAAAATTTTTACCATGGTGACGCTTGCATGCATCATGATCCACGCGTGGATTGGCATTTGGCAAGTTTTAACCGATTACGTAAAACCTGCTCTATTACGCAGTGTTGTGCAATTAGCCGTGGTTGTGGTGCTGTTTGGCTATTTTTTCTCTGGTCTATTTATTTTGTGGGGTGCGTAAATGACGATTCCAGTAAGAGAGTTTGACGCTGTCGTGATTGGTGCTGGTGGCGCAGGCATGCGCGCTGCGTTGCAAATTTCAGCGCAAGGTTTAAGTTGCGCGTTGCTGTCTAAGGTATTTCCAACGCGCTCACACACGGTGTCGGCTCAAGGTGGGATCACCGTTGCGTTAGGCAATTCCCATCAAGATAACTGGCAGTGGCATATGTACGACACCGTAAAGGGGTCGGATTATATTGGCGATCAAAATGCGATCGAATATATGTGCAAAACCGGGCCCGAATCAGTTATTGAACTTGAGAAAATGGGCTTGCCGTTTTCACGTTTCGAAGACGGAACGATTTACCAACGCCCCTTTGGCGGGCAGTCAAAAGAATTTGGTGGCGAGCAAGCTGCGCGCACCGCTGCGGCGGCAGACCGCACAGGACATGCTCTGCTTCATACTCTTTACCAGCAGAACGTCAAGCATAAGACAACGATTTTTTCTGAATGGTACGCTTTGGATTTGGTAAAAAATCAAGATGGCGTAGTCCTTGGTTGTACCGCATTGTGTATGGAAACTGGCGAGATTTGCTACTTCAAAGCCAAAGCGACGATTTTGGCCACAGGCGGCGCTGGGCGGATTTATGCATCAACCACCAACGCGCATATCAATACGGGTGATGGTGTTGGAATGGCGTTGCGCGCAGGCGTGCCAATGCAAGATATGGAAATGTGGCAATTCCATCCAACAGGTATTGCTGGCGCTGGTGTGCTCGTGACGGAAGGATGTCGTGGCGAAGGCGGTTACCTACTGAATAAAGATGGGGAACGCTTCATGGAGCGTTATGCGCCGAACGCCAAAGATTTAGCAGGTCGAGATGTCGTCGCACGCTCGATGATGATCGAAATTCGCGAAGGGCGCGGCTGTGATGGTCCTTGGGGGCCGCATATTAAACTCAAACTCGATCATCTTGGTAAGGATGTCTTAGAATCACGACTTCCGGGTATTTGTGAATTATCGCGCACATTTGCCCATGTGGATCCAGTTAAAGAGCCGATCCCTGTGATCCCAACGTGTCATTACATGATGGGTGGCGTGCCGACTCAAGTCTCTGGTCAAGCCATCAAACAAACCGCAAATGGTGCTGATGTTGATGTGCAAGGTTTGTTTGCGTGTGGTGAAATTGCATCTGTATCGGTGCATGGTGCAAACCGTCTTGGCGGGAACTCGCTGCTTGATTTAGTGGTGTTTGGTCGTGCAACAGGGTTGCATTTAGGTGAAACGTTAGCGGCGCAAAGCGAAGCTCGTCCAGCGAGCGACTCAGACATTGAGGCTTCTCTTGCTCGAACGATGCGTTGGGAAAATAGCCAAAGTGGCGAAGATCCCGCGCAAATTCGCAAAGATTTGCAGCGCTGCATGCAAAATAGTTTCTCGGTGTTCCGAGAAGGTGATGCAATGGCCACCGGACTGGAAGAGCTCAAAACGATTCGCCAGCGTTTAAAAGAAGCCCACTTAGCGGATAAGTCAAGTGAGTTTAATACTCAGCGCATTGAGTGTTTGGAACTTGATAATCTAATGGAAACCGCCTATTCGACCGCTGTCGCGGCGAATTATCGAACCGAGAGTCGCGGCGCGCACGCGCGGTTTGATTATCCAGAGCGTGATGATGATAACTGGCTATGCCACTCCATCTACAATCCGGAAACGGAGCAAATGACGAAACGTGACGTTAATATGGCGCCAGTTTATCGTGATGCGTTCCCACCGAAAGTGCGTACATACTAGAAGGAGGACAACCGCATGAAATTAAACTTCTCAGTATATCGTTACAATCCGGATGTAGACACTAAGCCTTACATGAAAGACTATCAGCTTGAAGTCGAAGAAGGCTCAGATATGATGGTACTCGACGCGCTTATTCTGTTGAAAGAGCAAGATCCATCGATAGCTTTTCGTCGTTCTTGCCGAGAGGGGGTTTGTGGCTCAGACGGTTTGAATATGAATGGCAAAAATGGCCTAGCGTGCATTACGCCA
Organism: Vibrio agarilyticus; assembly: GCF_012641465.1. Lineage (GTDB taxonomy): Bacteria > Pseudomonadota > Gammaproteobacteria > Enterobacterales > Vibrionaceae > Vibrio > Vibrio agarilyticus. The sequence goes on along the minus strand of NZ_JABAIK010000001.1, from coordinate 370,490 downwards.
TTGTCTGCGCTTAAAGGCGATAAAGTGGTGATTAGACCGTTGCCAGGCTTGCCTGTTGTACGCGATCTTATTGTCGATATGACTCAGTTTTACGATAACTACGCTAAAGTGAAGCCTTTCTTGATCTCCGATGGTGCCTTACCGCCTTCGCGTGAAAACTTGCAATCGCCAGAAGAGCGTGCGCATTTGGATGGGTTGTACGAATGCATCATGTGCGCGTGTTGCACAACGTCGTGTCCGTCATTTTGGTGGAATCCAGACAAATTCATTGGCCCCGCAGGATTACTTGCCGCCTATCGTTGGCTTATTGATAGCCGCGATACGGCAACCGATGAACGATTAAGTGATCTTGATGATGCATTTAGTGTTTTTCGTTGCCATGGCATTATGAATTGTGTCAGTGTTTGTCCTAAGGGGCTAAATCCGACAAAAGCGATTGGTCACATTAAGACAATGTTGGTCAACCGCTCGGTGTAACTCATTAGAATAATAATTGCTGGCGTTAACTCGTCAGCATCCAATAACGCAGCCGTGATGGCTGCGAGTGTGAAAACTACTGGTTAAGGGAAAATATGCACAACGGCGTGATGAAGGCATGGCTCGAGTCTTCACACTTGGCTGGCGCCAATGCAACGTATGTAGAAGATCTCTACGAACTGTATCTGAGTGATCCCGATCTGGTAAGTGAGGAGTGGATACGTGTCTTTGAAGGGTTACCAAAACCCGTCGATGAAGTGGCAGAACAGCCACACTCGCGTATTCGTGATTACTTCCGACGTTTAGCTCAAGAAACAAAGCATTACAATGTCCAAGTTAGTGACCCCGATGTCGATGCAAAACAAGTAAAAGTACTGCAATTAATCAATGCATATCGTTTTCGTGGCCATGAAGCCGCAAAGCTTGATCCGCTTGGTTTATGGCAGCGTCCTCAAGTTGCGGAGCTATCGCCCGCATTCCATTCACTGACCCAAGACGATTTTGATGAGAGTTTTAATGTCGGTTCATTTGCGATTGGCAAAGAGACCATGGCGTTACGCGATATCGTTGATGCACTGGGTAAAATTTATTGTGGTTCGATTGGTGCAGAATATATGCACATTGTCGATACCGAGCAAAAACGTTGGATTCAACAACGGTTAGAATCGGTTATTGGTCAGCCACATTTCACCGAACAAGAAAAAGTCACCTTTTTGGAAGAGTTGACCGCGGCAGAAGGGCTTGAGCGTTACCTTGGTGCTAAGTTCCCTGGCGCGAAACGTTTCTCTCTCGAAGGGGGAGATGCGATGATCCCGATGATGAAAGAACTCATTCGTCATGCTGGGGCAACGGGAATGCGTGAAGTCGTCATCGGTATGGCTCACCGTGGCCGTCTTAACATGCTGGTTAATGTACTGGGTAAGAAGCCGCAAGACTTGTTTGATGAATTTGCCGGTAAACATGATGAGACATGGGGCACTGGCGATGTGAAATATCACCAAGGCTTCTCTGCCGATTTCGCCACACCCGGTGGTGATGTCCACTTGGCGCTCGCGTTTAATCCCTCACATCTTGAAATCGTCAATCCAGTGGTGATGGGCTCTGTACGAGCACGTCAAGACCGCTTGGGTGACAATATTGGTGCGAAAGTACTACCAATCACGATTCATGGTGATTCTGCAATTGCAGGACAAGGCGTTGTCGCAGAAACCTTTAATATGTCGCAAGCGCGCGGTTTTCAAGTCGGTGGCACGGTGCGTGTTGTGATCAACAACCAAGTTGGTTTTACCACATCAAACCCTCGTGATACTCGCTCAACGATGTATTGCACCGATATTGCAAAAATGGTGCAAGCGCCCATTTTTCATGTGAATTCGGACGATCCAGAAGCGGTGGCATTTGTTACACGCTTGGCACTGGATTATCGCAATGAATTTAAACGTGACGTCGTGATTGATCTCGTCTGTTATCGTCGTCATGGTCACAATGAAGCGGATGAACCAAACGCGACTCAGCCGCTCATGTATCAGAAAATTAAGAAGCACCCAACCCCACGTAAACTCTATGCCGATATACTAATCGATCGCCATGAGTGTGATATCGAAACTGCCACTCAGATGATCAACGAGTATCGTGATGCGCTGGATCGTGGCGAGGTGGTGGTCAAAGAGTGGCGACCTATGGCGCTGCATTCTGTCGACTGGTCGCCGTATCTCAACCATGATTGGGATATCAGTTGGGCAAATCAATTTGACGAGCAGCGTTTGATTGAGCTTGGTATGCGTTTGTGTCAGTACCCTGAGAGTCATAAGCTGCACAGCCGAGTCAATAAGCTTTATAACGACCGCATCGCGATGATGAACGGTGAAAAACCGCTCGATTGGGGTATGGCTGAAACATTAGCGTATGCCACGCTGGTGGATGAAGGTAAACGCATCCGCCTTTCTGGTCAGGATTCTGGTCGCGGTACTTTCTTCCATCGCCATTCAGTTTTGCATAATCAGTTGGATGCGAGTACCTACATTCCACTGTGTAATATTCATGATAAACAAGGTCCATTCCAAGTTTTTGACTCTGTTTTGTCTGAAGAAGCCGTTCTGGCGTTTGAATACGGTTACGCGACGGCAGAGCCGAGTGGATTGACCATTTGGGAGGCGCAATTTGGTGATTTTGCCAATGGCGCACAAGTGGTCATTGATCAATTTATCTCCTCTGGTGAGCAAAAGTGGGCAAGGTTATGTGGGTTAACAATGTTATTACCACATGGCTATGAAGGACAGGGACCAGAACACTCATCAGCTCGTCTTGAGCGCTATTTGCAGCTTTGCGCCGAGCAAAATATGCAGGTGGTCGTGCCGTCGACTCCGGCTCAGGTGTACCACATGATCCGTCGCCAAGTTGTGCGACCAATGCGTCGTCCGTTGATTGTGATGTCACCAAAATCTTTGTTGCGTCATCCATTGTGTACTTCGAGCCTTGAAGATCTTTCTGCGGGTAATTTCCTTCCTGCAATTGGTGAAATCGATGAGCTAAATCCTGCCGAGGTGAAGCGAGTGGTTTTCTGCTCTGGCAAAGTCTATTACGACTTGCTTGATCAGCGCCGTAAGAATGAGCAATTTGATGTGGCTATCGTGCGTATTGAGCAGCTCTATCCGTTCCCAATTGAACAGGTCAAAGCCGCTATTGCACCGTACGACAATGTTATTGATTATGTCTGGTGTCAAGAAGAGCCCCAAAATCAAGGGGCTTGGTACTGTAGTCAACACAATTTCCGCGCCGCAATTCCGAATCACGCACCCTTGCATTATGCCGGTCGCCCCGCATCAGCATCGCCTGCGGTCGGATACATGTCCGTGCATTTAAAACAACAAAAGGCGTTGATTGAAGACGCACTCAACGTAAATTCGACCGCGTCGAATTAAGAACGAGAAGTAAAGGAAGAAACAGATATGACAATTGAAATTCTGGTTCCAGATTTACCTGAATCAGTGGCCGATGCCACCGTCGCTACTTGGCACAAAAAACCAGGCGATGCTGTCGCGCGTGATGAAGTCATCGTTGATATTGAAACCGATAAAGTGGTACTTGAAGTGCCAGCGCCCGATGCTGGTGTGCTTGAAGCGATCATTGAAGATGAAGGGGCTACAGTTCTTTCTAAGCAGTTGATAGCGAAATTGAAGCTTGGCGCAGTGGCTGGCGAGCCAACCGCAGACACAACGGAAGCCACTGAAGCCTCTCCTGATAAGCGTCACAAAGCGGTATTAACGGAAGAGTCCAACGATGCGCTCAGTCCAGCCGTACGCCGTTTGCTCGCTGAGCACGGCTTAGAGCCTACGCAGGTGAAAGGGACTGGCGTGGGTGGACGTATTACTCGTGAAGATGTGCAGAGCTACCTTGACAGTGCGTCGAGTCGAGATGAATCCGTCGCTGCGGTAGAGGCACCCACAGTAACTGCTCGCAGTCAAAAACGCGTACCAATGACTCGCTTACGTAAAACCGTGGCAAACCGCTTGCTTGAAGCGAAAAACAGTACTGCCATGCTCACCACATTTAATGAAGTGAACATGAAGCCGATTATGGAATTGCGCAAGCAGTATCAAGAGCATTTCGAAAAGCGTCACGGAATACGTCTTGGCTTTATGTCGTTTTATGTCAAAGCGGTTACCGAAGCCTTGAAGCGCTACCCAGAAATCAATGCCTCTATTGATGGTGATGATATTGTCTACCATAACTATTTTGATATTAGTATGGCGGTATCGACACCTCGTGGTCTGGTGACTCCGGTACTAAAAGATTGCGACACCCTTGGTTTTGCTGATATCGAAAAAGGCATTAAAGATCTGGCGGTAAAAGGTCGCGATGGAAAACTCACTGTTGATGAATTGATGGGCGGTAACTTTACCATTACAAATGGTGGTGTGTTTGGCTCATTAATGTCGACGCCTATCATTAACCCGCCTCAAGCGGCGATTTTAGGCATGCACAAAATCCAAGACCGCCCTATGGCAGTCGATGGTAAGGTCGAAATTTTACCAATGATGTATCTCGCGCTTTCTTATGACCACCGTTTGATTGATGGACGTGAATCCGTCGGATTCCTCGTCACGATTAAAGAGTTACTGGAAGACCCAGCACGTCTATTGTTAGACGTTTAATATCGCTAAAACGTCGAGTCACGGTGGATGGCTCGACCTTGTCAGCGTGCAAGGCTAGACTGGCTCAACGTCTGGCCTTCAATTGAACTGCCACTATTCTTACTGTATATCCAAATTATTTGGCGATGCAGCTCGGCAAGAAGCGAAACAAGCCTTTCAGCATAGTAATGCTTTGTGATGAGATTTGTTCGTGCCAATCAACAACGCAGCGACGTCAAGTAAGACGGATGTATTTGCAGTTTATTTGAGAAGACCCACAAAAACGTGATAGCAGCGCCGCCTGCAGCGTGATGGATAAAAGAATCCCGTTAGGGAGAACAAATGGAATATCACAATGAATTTGCATGAATATCAAGCCAAACAGCTGTTTGCTGAGTTCGGGCTGCCAGTCCCAGAAGGATACGCGTGCGATACGCCGCAAGAAGCTTTTGAAGCGGCAGGTCGCATTAGCACTACCAAAAAAGTCGTTAAATGTCAGGTCCATGCGGGTGGACGAGGTAAGGCCGGTGGTGTCGAATTGCACGACACTAAAGACGGTGTTCGTGACTTTGCCCAAAAATGGCTCGGTCAGAACCTCGTGACTTACCAGACTGATGCCAATGGTCAACCTGTAACTAAAATTCTCGTCGAAGAAGCCTCAAGTATTGCCAACGAGCTGTATCTTGGCGCCGTGGTGGACAGAGCAAGTCGCAAAGTTGTCTTTATGGCATCGACCGAAGGCGGCGTGGAAATTGAGAAAGTCGCAGAAGAGACTCCTGAGCTGATCCACAAAGCGGCTATCGACCCCTTAGTGGGGCCGCAAGCCTATCAAGGTCGTGAACTGGCGTTTAAACTTGGCCTACAGGGCGACCAGATCAAGCAATTTGTCAAAATATTCCTGGGCCTAGCTAACATGTTTACTCAGTACGATTTGGCTCTGCTTGAAATCAATCCATTAGTGATCACGGGTGAAGGCAATCTGTTATGCCTCGATGGCAAAATTAATATTGATTCCAATGCATTGTATCGCCAGCCTAAGTTGCGCGAAATGCACGATCCTTCACAAGAGGACGAGCGCGAAGCGCACGCCGCACAGTGGGAACTCAATTATGTGGCGCTAGATGGCAATGTTGGCTGCATGGTAAATGGCGCAGGCCTTGCGATGGGAACCATGGATATTGTTAATTTGCACGGTGGCAAACCGGCTAACTTCTTAGACGTTGGCGGCGGTGCGACGAAAGAGCGTGTGGCCGAAGCATTCAAAATCATTTTATCTGACAGTAATGTAAAAGCCGTATTGGTTAACATTTTTGGCGGTATTGTCCGCTGCGATATGATTGCCGAAGGCATTATTGGCGCTGTCAAAGAAGTGGGTGTCGAAGTCCCGGTGGTGGTTCGTCTTGAAGGTACTAACGCCGATCTCGGCCGTGAAGTACTAGCAAGTTCGGGTTTGGATATCATTGCAGCCCAGTCATTGTCCGATGCTGCACAAAAAGTCGTTGCTGCTGCGGAGGGCAAATAATGTCAATACTAATTAATAAAGAGACTAAGGTTATCTGCCAAGGGTTTACCGGCGGTCAAGGTACGTTCCACTCTGAGCAAGCATTGGCTTATGGCACTCAACTTGTGGGTGGCGTGTCGCCGGGCAAAGGCGGTCAAACACATCTTGGTTTGCCTGTGTTTAATACAGTGCGTGATGCTGTGAAAGCAACAGGTGCGACCGCAAGCGTTATCTATGTGCCTGCGCCATTTTGTAAAGATGCCATTTTGGAAGCCATCGACGCGGGTATTGAGCTCATTGTCACCATTACCGAGGGAATTCCTACGCTTGATATGGTCGATGTTAAAGTCAAGCTTGAGGAGACCGGCGTCCGCATGATAGGCCCTAACTGCCCAGGTATCATTACGCCAGATGAATGTAAAATTGGTATTATGCCAGGACATATTCATAAAAAAGGCAAAGTAGGAATTGTGTCTCGCTCAGGGACGCTTACTTATGAAGCGGTTAAGCAAACCACAGACGAAGGTTTTGGTCAGTCAACTTGCGTTGGTATCGGTGGCGATCCAATTCCAGGCTCTAACTTTATCGATATCTTGGCGCTGTTTGAGCAAGATCCTGAAACTGAGGCAATTGTGATGATCGGCGAAATTGGTGGCACCGCAGAAGAAGAGGCCGCCGCGTATATTAAAGCCAATGTGACTAAACCTGTGGTTTCCTATATTGCTGGCGTTACGGCGCCTCCAGGTAAACGTATGGGGCATGCCGGTGCCATTATTTCAGGTGGTAAAGGGACCGCGGAAGATAAATTTGCGGCACTTGAAGAAGCGGGGGTTAAAACGGTTCAGTCGTTAGCCGATATTGGTATCGCTTTGCGTGACGTAACAGGCTGGTAATAGCGATATTATCACCAAGATAGCGAGAAATGAGCCCAAGCATCTGCTTGGGCTTTGTATTTTTTGAACTCTGAGCCTATTGACGCTGAGGCACAAGCTGCGCTAGGACAAAAATTATCGCCGCACTCAATACGACCGACGGGCCAGCAGGTGTATCCCAGTGCCATGATAATGCCAAACCAATACACACGGCAACCGCGCCAATACACGATGCGATCACCACCATTTGCTCCGGTGTTTTCGCAATACGGCGAGCGGCAGCGGCAGGAATGATCAACAAAGAAGTGATGATCAGCGCGCCGACAAATTTCATACCGACCGCTATCACGACGCCGATCATAAGCATGAGTAATAAACGATAAAATTCGGTGTTAATGCCTTCAACACTCGCCAATTCTTCATTTACCGTGCTAGAGATAAGCGGGCGCCAAAAGATGGCGAGCAAACCAAGAACAGCGGCAGCCCCCCCATAAATAAACACAAGATCGTTAGCTGAGACTGACAATAGATCGCCAAACAGGTAGCTCATTAAGTCGACGCGAACATGATCAAGAAAGCTCAGTGCGACTAAGCCAACAGAGAGCGCGCTGTGCGCCAAAATGCCTAGAATAGTATCGGTAGCGACCACGTTTTGACGTTGAAAGGTGACAAGTAAAGCAGCCAATGCGAGGCAGCATAATACCAAGGCAAGATTGAGATTGATGTCTAGCAGTAGACCCAGTGACAGCCCCATGAGTGATGCATGGGCAAGCGTGTCACCAAAATACGCCATTTTTCGCCAGACAACGAAGGAGCCAAGGGGACCCGCAATTGCCGCGATACCAAAACCTGCGAGCAGAGAAGGGAGTAAAAAATCAATCATGATGGTGTCCATGGCGATGATCACAGCAATGCTCCGCATCCCCCTCGACAGGGCTTCCGGCAAGGTCATGATGATGGTGAGCGTGGTTGTGGTGATAAATGGCAAGTGATTGAGCCGATTGCGCGCCAAAAAGCGCCAAATAAGCGGGATGCTGAGTGATTGCAGCGGGTGCACCTGAGCAGCAAATATGGTGATGTAGGCAAATGACTTCGTCGGTTTTTGCCATCACGAGATGCAGGTCATGAGACACCATCAGTACGGCACAACCGAATCGATGGCGAATCGCATCAATTAAATCATAAAGATCCATTTGACCTTGTATATCAACGCCTTGAGCAGGTTCATCGAGCACCAATAATTCAGGGCGACGCAAGAGTGCGCGAGCAAGCAAAACCCGCTGTGTCTCACCACCTGAAAGTTTGTGCATATTTTGACTGTAAAGGTGTTCAGCACCGACCAAATTGAGCGCTTCAAGACACTCTTGAGTACTGTATTTCGCCGACAGGTTGAGAAACCGTTTTACATCGAGCGGCAAACTATCATTCAGGTGAAGCTTTTGCGGAACATAGCCGATACGTAATCTTGCTGATTTATGAACAGTGCCGCTATCGGCTTTGATAAGCCCGAGGACGATTTTGACTAAGGTTGATTTTCCTGCACCATTGGGACCAATTAAGGTCGTGATTTTACCAAGCTCTAGAGCAAGCGAGACATTATCAAGCACTTGCCGTTGGTTAAATTGAATTGAAATATTAGCCAGTTGCAATATTGCAGCCATGAGAGAACTCGTTTGCTTTCGCGTAATGTTATAATGTAACATCTAGTCGATGATGACTCTACAGCGAATTAATGGACAGATGAACAAATTGATGATTGTTATGCTTGCAGCATTAATGCCATGGCAAGCGCAAGCGATGAATGTGGTTACCAGTATTAAACCAATTCAGATGATAACCTTTGCCTTAACCGATGGTGTTACCGAGCCTATGAGTGTGTTGCCAAGTAACGCCTCACCTCACGATTATGCCTTGAAACCTTCGGATGTAAAAGCGGTGCAGAATGCGGATTTGGTCATTTGGTTTGGTCCGGAACTGGAAGGTTTTATGGGGAAATTGCTTGAAGATCATTCAGCTGTGGTCACGTTAAGCAACGAGTCACGATTGCATCTCAATGCGTTCAGTGATGTCCATACCGATCATGATGGGCACAACCATGGTTCGACCGATCCTCATTTTTGGCTCGGTGTGAGTCAAGCAGAGCAGGCTGCGCAAATTATCGTCGAGGCACTGATAAAGCATGATCCCAAAAATAAGACGGTTTATGAGCGTAATTTAAAGTGGTTTCTTGCTCAGCTAAAGCAGACAGATGAGAAAATATCGCAGCAGTTGATGCCAGTGCGAGATCAGGGTTATTACGTATTTCATGATGCCTATGGATATTTTGAAAAACGTTATCAACTGAATAACCTCGGTTACTTTACCGTGAATCCGGAACGAAAACCGGGCGCTAAGACGTTAATATCAATTCGAAAAACTTTGGCTAAAGTGCCTGGCACGTGTGTGTTTGCTGAGCCGCAATTTACTCCAGCATTGGTAGAGCGCGTGGTTCAAGGTAGCGCGGCAAAAATTGGTCAATTGGATCCGATTGGTAGCGATATTGTGCTAGGCAAAACGAGTTACTTTGAATTTCTTCAACGGATGTCAGACGATCTTACTGCGTGTTTATACCCAAGTGACCTCAAAATGCTGGATTCAGAGCCGGCTCACTGAACTGAGAGCAAGGCAAACAACGCAGCGAAATAGCGAGTCTATTTTCAAGTTGTTTAACGCCGCTATAGGTTCAGTGATTGGCTCCCAAGGGGCGAGCTGTCTTGGCTCATCAGCTTTGTTGACGATTTTCGATTGAGAACCACTCAATCTTCAAATCCTCGCCTCACTGACAAACCAAGTCATTCTCGCTGAACCACGCATCTTAAGGTTACTTGGGTATAACAAAATGATGTTGCGTCGTCTCAATTGGTGATGTGTTCTATTTAGTAGGGAAATGTGCGGTATAGAAATGAAACGAAATAACGCAATTGCGTGATCCCCTAGCTATATTTGGGCGAAAATTTGCCGGGAATGGTTCCACCCTAAACCGAATCCGTTATCATAGTTTTGTCTAAAATTAGCAGCATAAAATAATAGTTTAAGCAAAGACTTAACACATAATTCTTCCCCTTATCGTAGCGTGTTACCACGGGCAGTATTAGACCGTTTTTCTGGCGTTGATGAGCCAAACGGTGGTACTGAGCATGATGCGAAAGGGAGGAATTACGCTGCGCTGGGGGAAGGAATAGGCAATTGTTTCGTTACATAGCGTCATATTGGGGGCTCTGTTTTGCGCTGCTGGCTGGTTGGAATACTGAATTTATCTCAGGTGCGACTGCGGCAGCCTTGTCTCGCGACGCAAATACGTTTTACGCACTGCCAAACCAGGCTCAGGGCACGTTTGTTGTTGCCCAAGATTTGCATGTAAGTGATGCAGGTGGAGTTTGGCTACATGATATTCATGGCAATGTGCATTATTTTGATGGTCGCCGTCTACTGCTGGCATACTCAGCACTAACCCGGGGAGAGTCTCATCTTTTGGCTTTTGCTGGGCAACAGTTTTGGACCGTTGTTGAGAATGAAGTGTTTCGAATTCTTGGGGATGGAACGCGAGAGTCAATGCTCCAATTGGCGGCGGGTACTGAAATAAAACGTATTGGTGCCTATGACGAGTATCTTTGGTTGAGCGATGGAAAATCTTTCTACACATTTGATGTCGCCAGCGAAGAACTCGATGTTTATCCACTTGACGGTTTGTATCAGCATAATCAAAGCAGTCAAATTACCATCAATCATGCTGTTAAGGTAGGGCGACGTTGGGTGTTAGCCACCTCATCGGGCTCTTATCTTTCTCAAGGACGCCAATTTACGCACTTGACGGCATCCAAAAAAAATTTCAACTCTAAATTGCACTATTCTACTCGCCGTAATGAAATATTAGTAGGCACTGGGGCTGGAGCGGTATTGGTTAATCTTGTTGATGCGACCACAACAAAACCGTTTATTGGCAACAGCAATGTCACCGCTATCACGGAAAACAATGATGGCTACTGGGTTGGAACTGAGCAAGGACTTTATTTTTACTCGTTTGCGAGCGGCAAAGTGGTTGAGCTTGCCAATAGTGTCGATGGTATACCGATTGGCGCTCTAAAAATTCACGCGCTAGACAGTGATCGCCACAACGGCATTTGGATAGCCACAAGTCGTGGTGTTTTTTATCATTCGTCATTTAGTCAGCATTTTTTACGTACGGTAAAAGATCAAATAGGCAATGAATTTGATGCACCAGGGCTTGGCAAAGTGGAGCGGAGCCAAGATGGAACCTTATGGTTTATGAGCGAAAATACGCTCTATCGGCAAACCGACGCACCAAGTGCAATAGAGGCGTTTCCACTAACGCTGACGATTAATGATTTTGCGTTAGGCAAAAACGTGGTTTGGTTAGCAACCGACACTGGGTTGTACCAGTTTGATTGGCAGGCAAACCGCACTCAGAAAGTGGCGCTGAGTTATGAGGTCGGTCATCGTTCGTTCGATCATATCGAAATTGATGACGCTCAAACCCTTTGGTTTAGCGATGGTTTTTATCTTTTTAACTACATACCTGAACATGAAGCGCTCAAAAGCTATGGCAATCAATGGCCAGTAAGTCAGTATTTGCCGTCTGCTATTACCGGATTAGAAAAAATGGCGGGGATCTCACTATTGGTGCGAACCGCTCATGGCGTGTACATCGTCAAAGGGGACCGAATTCAGTTCGAACGACATGCGTCCGCCTTTGGCAGTAGCATTGATGTTGCACAAGGACCAGATGGCGCCTTTTGGTATGCCAGTGCTTATGGAGTGTATAAATCCATTCCTCGTGGGAATGGTTTTCAGCGGGTTGAACTGCCTCGTGCAAATGCATTGCCCGCTTGCTTGATTGCGGAGCCACACGGTGTTTGGTTGGCGAGCTCGGTTGGATTAACGTTTTACACCAAAGAGGGGTTAATTGAACGCCACTTTGGTGCGCCTCTAGGCCTTATCAATAATGAATTTGTTGCTAACTCTTGTCCTGAGCTCAACTGGCCATCAAATCAATTGGTATTGGGGTCGCGTTACGGTGTCGTCCAAGTGGATAGGCAAGCACTATTGACCAGTTCACGACCAGACACTCAGATCACGCTGAGCCAAGTAAAAGTGAATGATAGGGTGATAAGCACAGGTCAGACTGAGGCTTCTTTTACGCAGCTGCCATACGGTTCAAGCGTCAGTATGTTAGTGGGCGTGCTGCCACTTTCAAGCAATCAAAATGTATTTTACCGCTTGGGAGACTCTGGAGAATGGCAATACGCTGAAAACGGCCAGGTGACGCTGACGCCACTGTGTTGTAACACGGTGACATTGCAACTGACCAATTCAAAGGACGGGGAGGTTATCCAAAGTGTGACGCTAGGTTTTGCAAAGCCTTGGTACTTCACAGCAAAGGCACTTATTGCAGTGCTGGCCATTGTTATTATTATGCTTGCGTTTTTAACCTACTGGCATCGTTATCGCCGAGCTCAGAATAAAAGCGAATTGAATTCGCAATTAAATAGCCGGACGGCAAAATTGAACCAAGCAACCGATAATTTACTGGTCGAAAATCAATTGTTGGCGCGACAAATCGAAGTTGATAAGCAGTTATCCTCGCATTGGTTATTATCCATTCATGCTCAGCTTTCAAAACTGGTCGAGCCATTGCAACGGCTCGAACCGATGACCAAACCGTATTTATTGGGACTGTTTGAAGACTTAGAATCATTAAGTGCGATTCATCGTTTAACGGATAATCAGACGCTACCGGGATTTGACCTCGACCTTGTAATAAGAACGTTGGTCTCAGTATGGCAAGCACCTTTACAGGCGCATAGGGTAACGCTGGAATATCAAGGAGAGGCCAATGCGCGCATTGAGGTGTCTCACTTTAATCTTGATGCACTTTTAAACACCTTATTGCTCAACTTAGTCACCCGTTCGCATATGAATCAGACATTAACATTAACACTCCGAATTCAAAGTGGTTTTGTTGTACTCTCTTCGCTTGACCAAGGTGATTCGGTCAAAACCGGTGCATCGGATGATCTCCCTGACTTATTGGACCGGTTGCGAGGCTATGTCGAAGAGAGTGGCGGGGAAATTATCGTATTTAGCTCAGAGTATTTGAATAAAATTGAGCTTATCTGGCCACAAGCTACCGATTCAATGAAAGCAGACGCGATTGACGATGCTGTGACGGCGTATTTGGAGATACATCAGAGTGATGATTCGCATAATGAATGCTGGCTGAATAAGGTGATCAATTTGGTCGAAACGCATTACGCAGATGCGACTTTTGGTACCAGTCTGGCCGCGAAAAAGCTTTATGTTTCAGAGCGAAGTTTACAGCGAAGATTTAAATTGCTTAATGAACAAACGTTTACTGAGTATCTTACTGAGGTTCGTTTGACCAAAGCGTCTCAACGGCTGTTAGCGGGAGAAAAAATTGCCGATGTAGCGTTTGCGTGTGGCTTTAATGATGCTTCTTATTTCAGTTTGCGCTTTAAGCAATATTTTGGCACATCCCCATCAAAATATGTCATTGATAAACATGATGAGCTGGTCAATTAACGTCTTTCATCTTATCTATTTTTTTCAAAGGGGCTTTTGCTAGCCTCTTTGTTTCCCTTCTTATTAAGCGATGCAGATTTGTCTCCCCAAGTGACTTCAATTGGCAGGATTCAGGGCCTGCTCCCCGAGCTGAGCGCAAGGCAAGCATCTTGAAAATACCCAGCCTATACCCTTTCCACTTAAAGTTGCCGCGTTGCTGGCTGGCTCTCACAAATCTCATCATATAGCTCGTCTATGTTCACGAAGTGCTCAGACGCTTTGCTCGTTTGCCGCCTCGCTGCAACTCCAAGTTGTTTGGCTATATTTTCAAGTCGTTTAACGCACTTTCGCTACAACAGAAAGCGGTTCAGTGATTGGCTCTCAAGGGACGAGCTGGCCTACCACTCAGAGAAATAAGCGGTTGTATCGGGAATGTTGGCGTTCAGCATAATGAGGAATGTGTCGACTTTAACTTATTGCGAAAAATTAATTAATATTATTTTCAAATAGTTAGCTATTTATCTATTGATGGAGAACAACATTAACAATGAAGAGAGTTGCTCGACTTCCATTGATGTTGTCAGTGCCTAGAAATTACGACTGTAGAATCAACAATCAATCGACTCAAGGAGCTTGGGGAATAAAGTGTTTTATTTCATTGGGATAGAATGAGTGCAAAAAAAATATCGTGGTATAGCCGGGGGGACTATACCACGGGTGTCAATGACACCTTCGCTTGCTGCCGGAGTGGTATGGAGGCCATACCACCTCTGGAATCTGTTTAAGAGCAGCTGCTCTCGATGAAATAACTTTATCTTAGCTTACTTATTTTTCATATTAAATTAACGACATCGTGCTAGCAAATTTACGACAACCTCAACGATTGGCTTTAACTTGTTGTATTTAAAGATTAATTTTATTTTTGGTCCTCTTCGCTATCATTGTGGCCAGTCATTCAGTGTGATCTGGAACAAGGCATTTGACAAAATTGACGTAGTCAATTTTGACGTAAATGACGGGTAGAAACTTAATATCTATACCCAAGTGACTTCAACATGCTGGATTCAGAGCCGGCTCACTGAGCTGAGAGCAAGGCAAACAACGCAGCGAAATAGCGAGTCTATTTTCAAGTTGTTTAACGCATTTTCGTTACAACAGAAAGCGGTTCAGTGTTTGGCTTCCAAGGCGCGAGCTTTCACAAACCTCATCACAGCGTTCGTCTATGTCCACGACGTCCGCAAAGGCTTTGTTGGTTTGCCGCCTAGCGGCATCGCCAAGTGGCATGGGTATAGGGGTGGAATTTTCTGCCTATCGATGATGCGGTGTATGGCATAATCAGCAAAGTAAAAGAGCTAATCTAAAGGTAATCATGATGATTTTGGACGCATTACTGACAGAAATATCGCAGCAAAATGGCGTGACTCGCGCAGAATTGGCTAAGTTGTTTGCGCTGAGTGAGGATGGGATTGATGCGATGCTCGCCGTATGGATAAAAAGAGGCAAAATCAGTCGTATGGTCGATACCAATCGCAACCAAGAGGTGGTGAGAGTGCGTTATTACCAAGTGATAAGCGGATCGATATCGCTTTCAGCGACATTATGATGATGTCGAGCCATACATTTTGTGTATGTCGCTTATACCCGTCCTACTTGAAGTTGCAGCGCTTTCCTTTAAAAAATGAAGGGATGGGTACTCACAAACCTCATCACATAGCTTGTCTATGTTCACGAAGTGCTCAGAGGCTTTGTTCGCTGGTCGCTTACCTGCATCTTCAAGTTGTTTGGGTATAGTCTGTGATTAGGCCATGATGTTTAAGCGCTGCTCGAATTACTAACGTCATTTCAATTTGAGTCTCTTCATCGCGTGGCTGCCCTGCGGTATTGCCCCATAATGGCCCAGGCCAAGCAATATCATCAATGAATCTCGCGATATGATGAACATGAAGCTGAGGCACGATATTACCCAACGCGCCAAAATTGATTTTGTCGGCTTGAAATAAGCGCTCAAGAGTGTGATTAACAGCTTGAGATTCCAATAAAAACTGCTGCTGATCTTGCATACTGAGATGGTGCAGCTCGCGCACGTTTTCTCGCTTAGGCACCAAAATGACCCATGGCACCGAGTTGTCTTTGTGCAGTAGGGCAAGGCAAAGAGGAAACTCACCAAGATACGTGGTATCTGCCAATAACTGTGGGTGAAGTGAAAACGCCATGATCGAACCTCAGTAGCAATAATATTATTCAAGATAAAAAAGGGCTGATGCATTCACATCAACCCTTAAAAGCATAGTCAAATCTGACTTACATACGCTCTAGTGTTTCAATACCAAGCAGAGATAAGCCTTGTTTGATGGTTTTTGCCGTTAGTGCTGCAAGTTTCAAGCGACTCGCTTTTACGGCGTCATTGTCAGCATTAAGAATCGGACATGCCTCGTAGAAACTTGAGAATTGACCAGCAAGTTCAAAAAGATACGCGCACATGATGTGCGGTTGACCTTCACGCGCGACACTTTGTACCGCTTCTTCAAATTGCAACAGTTTGGCAACCAGAGCCTTCTCTTTATCATCGTTAAGCTCAATTGCACCCGTCAATGCGTCCATCTCAACACCGGCTTTGGCGAAAATGGATGCCACGCGAGTATAGGCATATTGCATGTAAGGCGCAGTGTTGCCTTCAAAGGCCAACATATTATCCCAATCGAAGACATAATCTGTGGTGCGGTGTTTTGACAGATCCGCGTATTTAACCGCTGCCATCGCCACAGTATTAGCGATTTTCGCTTTTTCATCCGCAGCTAAGGTTGGGTTTTTAGACTCGATGAGATTGGTTGCTCGCTCCTGAGCTTCATCAAGAAGATCAGCAAGGCGCACAGTACCTCCGGCACGAGTTTTAAATGGACGGCCATCTTTACCCAACATCATACCAAAAGCGTGATGCTCTAGAGAGACAGACTCAGGAACATAGCCGGCTTTGCGTACAATCGTCCAAGCTTGCATAAGGTGTTGGTGTTGGCGCGAGTCAATAAAGTAGAGAACACGGTCTGCGCCAAGTTTTTCGTAACGATACTTGGCGCACGCAATGTCAGTAGTGGTATAGAGGTAGCCGCCATCGCGTTTTTGAATAATAACGCCCATAGGCTCGCCATCTTTGTTTTTGAATTCGTCCAAAAACACCACTTGGGCGCCATCATCTTCAACCGCAAGGCCTTTCTCTTTGAGATCCGCCACAATGACAGGTAGCATGTCGTTGTACATACTTTCGCCCATAACATCATTGCGTGTTAAAGAAACATTTAAACGGTCATAGTTGATCTGGTTGTGCATCATGGTGATGTCGACCAGTTTTTTCCACATATCGACACAAAACGCATCACCACTTTGCAGCTTCACTACATATTGGCGCGCTTTTTCCGCAAATGCGGCGTCTTCATCGTAGAGGGCTTTCGATTCGCGGTAGAAAGCTTCGAGATCGGCAAGCTCCATTGACACTTCACCGCTCTCTTGCTGCACACGCTCAAGATTGGCGATAAGCATACCAAACTGGGTTCCCCAATCCCCGATGTGATTCGCACGGATGACCTTGTGACCCAAAAATTCAAGTGTACGGACTACCGCATCACCAATGATGGTTGAGCGCAAATGGCCGACGTGCATCTCTTTTGCCACGTTAGGCGCAGAGTAATCGGCAACGATGGTTTGTGGTGTTTCACTGGCAACACCAAGACGCGTATCGGCCAGCGCCGTTTCTGCTTGCGCGGCCAAAAACGCATCACTTAAGAAAATGTTGATAAAACCGGGGCCTGCGATTTCTGTTTTACTCGCAATACCATCTAAGTCGAGAACATCGAGCACTTTTTGCGCAAACTCTCGAGGGTTTGTGCCTAACTGTTTTGCTACCCCCATAACGCCGTTCGCTTGGTAATCACCAAATTGTGGCTTGGCAGATTGACGAACCGCGGCAGGGCTGCCCGCAGGTGCGCCAGCGGCTTCAAGAGCCTGAGAGACTTTGTCGTTAATCAGTGCTTGGATATTCACTCGCATTTCCTTCATATAAGAAGAGCAGGTTCAAATGATTGAACCTGATAAAATTCACAAAATGGCGCCAATAATACCAAGTTTATTGCGTTACCAACAGGGTGATTATTGGGGTTTTACTCAAAAACGGTATTATTAGGGTCAGCTGTTTTTATACTAGCGCTATACGCTTGCCATTTGAAGTTGCAGCGATGTTGACTGGCCCTAACAAACCTCATCAAATAGTTTATCTATGTTCACGACGTGTCCACGACGTGCTCAAAGGCTTTGTTGGTTTGCCGCCTACCTGCATCGTTAAGTGGTGTGAGTCTATATTGGCGCCATTTAAAGATTAAAGAGAAGAACCCATGACTGACGTTTTGCATGCATTACACCATGAACGACTGCTACCTGAGCAAATGCTGAGTGACTTACCTGCATTTATTGAGAAAATTAAACAGCTTGCACAAGATCTCAAGTTAGATATTACCCAACTGCAAGCGGATCACGTCGCGCTGCGGATTAATGATGAGGCGTTGGCGCACGCGGCTCATCAGGCATGGCTTGAACATGGGCAGATGCTTTCTACCGCGCAGATAAACGGTCGCCCGATAGTGGTGTTAAAGTTCACGCACCCGATTGAAATTGGCGCTTGGCAAATCGCATGTCTTGAACTGCCATACCCTGCGAAAGGGAAGTTATACCCACGACAAGGCTGGGAGCACATCGAATTTGTTATTCCAGCGCCGTTTGTCTCAGCATCTGCTAGTGACTATTTGTCTGTGTTACAACATCAGAATCCGAATTTTGCCAACGCACTAGAACAGGCCGAAAGTCGAGGCATTTCTATTAAGCTCTCAAGTCCAAAAGGTGAGGGCGAGCGTTTGGCCAACCCGACTGTGGCATTTAAACGACAAGGTGTGTGCATTAAATTGCACCCTCATTCGCTGCTAGACATTGTCGCATCGGAACAAGCCGATACCCGTCCTACTTAACGTTGCAACAGGTTGACTTTGCAACAAATGAAGCAAAAGAAAAAGCGAACCATTGGGCGGTTCGCTTTATTATCGTTAAAGAATCACGGTTTTATTGCCTTGCACAAACACATGGTCGTTAATCACCTTGCTTAATGCTTTGCTTAAGACGTTTTTCTCGACATCACGACCCGCTTGTGCCATATCGGCTGCGGCAAAAGTATGGTCAACGGGTATCACATCTTGTTTAATGATTGGGCCTTCATCGAGATCATTGGTAACAAAATGTGCGGTGGCGCCAATGATCTTGACACCTCGGTCATACGCTTGTTGATAAGGCTTAGCACCAATAAACGCCGGCAGAAAGCTGTGGTGAATGTTGATGATTTTGTGTTGGTAACGCGCCACAAAATCAGGTGTTAGCACACGCATGTATTTGGCCAACACAAGATAATCGGCTTGATAGCTGTCAATAACCTTGAGCATTTCAGCCTCGTGCTCTTCACGTGAGAGACCTTCGTGGCTGACATAATGGTATGGGATATCAAATTTCTCTGTTAAGCCTTGCAAAGTGTCGTAGTTGCCGATCACCGCAGCAATCTCAACATCTAAGCTACCATCATAGGTTTTCATCAAAATGTCGCCAAGACAATGCGCTTCTTTGGTGACTAAAATGACAATGCGTTTGCGCGTGGAGTCCACCAAAGTGCGTTTTGCGCCTTGAGGTAACGCGTGGTCAAGATCGGCCAAAAAGGTGTGGTCATTAAAATAGCCTTCCAGTTCTGTACGCATAAAGAAATGGCCGCTGACATAATCAACAAACTCATTGTTGTGAATGATATTCAGCTGATGCTTATAACAGATATTGGTAATTTTCGAGATAAGGCCCGGCGCATCGCTGCAGTGGGTCAATAGCGTCTTTTTTTCCATGTTTGCGTAACTTCCTAACTGTGTATTTTTTGCTGCTCAAACTGCAGAACGGATGCAGATCGGCAGATTGCGTATATAGTTAATCGATTTTTCGATGATATACAACTAAATCTGGTGTCATACCTAAGTTTCACTTATTCCAAGTTGGTCTCTTAGCCAGCGCTCGCCAGCTTTCGGTGAATCTGCGATACTTGCCGACTGACTTTCACAGTGCAACGGTAGATCCACCTTCATGATCGCAACGGCATTCTCGCCTCAAGGCGCCATTAGCCAAGCCATTCCTGGTTTTCAAGCGCGTCAGCCTCAAATAGATATGGCTGTCGCGGTCGCCGATGCCATTGGTCAACAATCACAGCTAGTAGTCGAGGCGGGAACAGGAACGGGCAAAACATACGCCTATTTAGTCCCAGCGCTGCTTTCAAATAAGAAAGTGATCATCAGTACCGGTTCTAAAAACTTACAAGAGCAGTTGTATCACCGAGATCTGCCGACAATGGTGCAAGCCTTGGGCTTTTTTGGTCGTGTCGCTTTACTGAAAGGCCGTTCGAATTATCTGTGCCTTGAACGCCTTAGCCGTCAGATGATTGAAAGCCACAGTGAGTCGGCGCAAGCGGCGCTGTTTAGCCAGTTGGTGCAAGTGCGCTCATGGGCATCTGAAACGCAAACGGGCGATCTTGGTGAATGTGATGAGTTGCCAGAAGACAGTCTCATTATTCCTAGTATTACCTCAACCAACGATAACTGTTTGGGCAAAGAGTGCCCTAGTTATCAAGATTGCTTTGTGCTTAAAGCGCGTAAAAAAGCGCTTGAGGCGGATGTGGTCGTAGTGAACCACCACCTATTTTTAGCCGATTTGGCGATAAAAGAGACTGGCTTTGGCGAGCTTATTCCTGAGGCGGAAGTGTTTATTTTTGATGAGGCGCACCAACTGCCAGACATCGCCAGTGAATACTTTGGTCAGTCACTATCGAGTCGCCAGCTGCATGAGCTTGCCAAAGACATTGAAATTGCCTACCGCACAGAAGCGAAAGACATGCGTCAGTTACAAAAAGTCGCCGAACGTTTGGTACAAAGTGCTTACGATATGCGTTTGATACTCGGAGAGCCGGGTTTTCGTGGCAATTGGCGTGAAGCGCTTGCCAGTGATACTACTCGACGTGAGGTCAATAGAATGCAAGATGCGCTAACGTTGACCATTGATGTGCTCAAGCTGGCGCTGGGGCGCAGTCAATTATTGGATGCCGCGTTTGAGCGTGCCAATACTCTGCTGGGTCGTTTAAAGCGTGTTTGCGACGTTTCCATTACCGGTTATTCCTATTGGTTTGACACCAGCACACGGCATTTTGCGTTACACATTACGCCACTTTCTGTCGCGGATAAGTTTCAAGAGCAAATTGCCATCAAACAAGGTGCGTGGATATTCACCTCGGCAACGCTATCGGTATCAGGTGATTTTGACCATTTTACTCAACGTTTAGGTCTTACTCCTCGCGCGCAGTTTTCGTTACCAAGCCCGTTTGACTACCAGAGACAGGCACGATTGTGTGTTCCCCGCTACTTGCCCGAGCCGAATAGCCCGGGCATGGCAGAGAAATTAGTGACCATGTTAGCGCCGCTGATTGAACATAACCGAGGGCGCTGCTTTTTTCTGTGCACCTCTCACAGCATGATGCGTGAACTCGGTGCTCGTTTTCGTGACACCTTAACCTTACCTGTGCTGCTGCAAGGCGAGCAGAGTAAGCATAAAACCTTGGCTGAATTTATGGCGCTGGGCAACGCACTGTTGGTGGCAACGGGCGCCTTCTGGGAAGGGATAGACGTTAGAGGTGATGCGTTAACCTGTGTTATCATCGACAAATTGCCATTCACATCGCCAGACGATCCTTTGCTGAAAGCTCGTGTGGAAGATTGTCGTTTACGTGGCGGGGATCCTTTTGCTGATGTGCAGATCCCTGAGGCGGTGATTACCTTAAAGCAGGGGGTTGGGCGACTCATTCGCGATACTCACGATAAAGGCGCGCTGATCATTTGTGATAATCGCTTGGTCACACGTGATTATGGGGGCGTGTTTTTAGCCAGCTTACCGCCGATTCCACGAACACGCGATTTGGCGATTATTGAACAATTTTTAACTCAAGAGATAAACGAAACATGAGCGTAAAGATCCTTGCCATTGATACAGCTACCGAAAACTGCTCAGTAGCCCTACTCGTGGGTGACACGGTTTACTCGCGCAGTGAAGTAGCGCCACGCGACCACACAAAAAAAGTGCTACCTATGGTGGATGAACTGTTAAACGAAGCGGGAATCACTCTGGCAGAGCTGGACGCCCTAGCGTTTGGTCGTGGGCCAGGCAGTTTTACCGGCGTTCGCATTGGTATTGGTATTGCCCAAGGGTTGGCGTTTGGCGCAGACTTGCCCATGATTGGCATCTCTACTTTGGCGGCAATGGCACAAGCTCAATTTCGTTTGACCGGAGAGACGCACGTTGCGGCCGCGATTGATGCTCGAATGGGTGAGGTTTACTGGGCGCGGTATCAGCGTCTAGAGAACGGCACGTGGCACACATTTGATAGTGAGCGTGTTATTGCGCCAGAGGCGTTAGTCGCAGAGTGTCAAGCGGACTCTTTGAGTTGGTCTTCGGTTGGCACAGGCTGGTCGGCGTATCCTGAACTGGCTAAATTGCCCCTTACTTTGACAGAAAGTGCGGTGCTTTATCCTGACGCGCAAGACATGGTGGTGCTCGCCAAATATGAGCTGGCACAAGGCAACACTGTGGCGGTGGAAGCGTCAAGTCCGGTGTATTTGCGCGATAATGTCGCGTGGAAAAAATTGCCCGGTCGTGAATAGAACGGTTAATGGTAAGGGGCGTGGCGTATGGTATCAATTCAGGGTTTACCTCCATCCGTTGTTAGACAAAACCGCGGAGTAAAACGCAGCCAACAAGCCGCTTCGACCAATAAAGTTCAAGGCGCAGAAGTGGCGCGCAGTGAGGTGGTCTCAAGCGCTAATACGACAACCAAAGTCGCCACTGCCGTCGCACATTCGTTGGTTAACGCTCGTTCTTTGGCAAATGCACAATGGGATGAGAACGCACTTGGCTATGATTTGCCGCAAGGTCGGGCTCGTCAAGCATTGGAAAGCTATATGGATGTCATGAATCAAAGCAAAAAAGAGCAGCTGGCGCAGCTGCTTGGTGTAGACATTTATATCTAAGGGTCATTTCAACAAGGCTGCGATGATGCTACCACTTCCTTTTTCGCTGATGCATATCCAGTCATTGGCTGCGTTGACGATAAACAAAAACGAACCGACGGTCGGAACGGTGCTTTTCGTTCACGGATGGTTGGACAACGCCGCCAGTTTTATCTCCGTGATGAGCCAGCTCAACCGTTGCCTCCCCGATTGGCAGCTGATTGCCTTGGATCTTCCCGGGCATGGCCAGTCGCAACATAAGTCATCAGACCACTTTTATCCATTTCACGATTATATTGACGACCTTCATCAAGTAATTCGGAATTTATCGCCAAATCCCTTGGTGCTGGTAGGGCATTCTCTTGGCGGTTTGCTTGCTGCTTGCTATAGTGCGTCGTTTCCCGAACGCATTGCAGCATTAATGCAAATAGAGGCATATCGACCGCTGCATGAGCCTGCAAGTGAGGCAAAATCGCGTCTGCGACAAGGCATTTTAAGCCGACAGCGGATACGCAATAAACCGCAACGCTATTTTGCGACACGAGAAGACGCCATTGCTCGGCGTGCACATGTAAATCAACTGCCGCCAGAGTTAATAGCGCCCATTGTAGAGCGCGATCTTATTCAAGAGGCCGCGGGCTGGCGTTGGCGTCATGATCGCGCATTACACGCTCAATCGCTCTATCGTATGGATGAGATGCAAGCAAACCTATGGGTGGACGCTATTACTTGCCCTCACACAGTGGTGCTTGGTGAACAAGGATTTTCTCAGCTGCGGCAGACGGTTGCACTCGCAACTCGGCCTAAAGTAGTAACGGTTGCCGGAGGGCATCACTGCCATTTGCAAAGCCCGATCGAGGTTGCCCAACAAATTGTCGGGATAGTTAACAAAATCAACACCTGTTGCTGAGAGTTTCGAGCATACACTCAAAAGCTGTGGTGTAATAATGAAAAATAAATGTTGCCAAATTGTTATTTTGACTTGGCCAAAGCCAGCTTTTTACTAGGAGTATGATTGTGGAAAAACCATGGCTTGCGCGTTATCCCGCAGATGTCCCAACGACGATTGACCCAAGTCAATACGAATCATTGGTCGAAATGTTTGAACAGTCGGTACAACGATACGCCGATCAGCCTGCGTTTATGAACATGGGCTCAGTCATGACGTTTCGCAAATTAGAAGAGCGCAGTCGTGCATTTGCAGCTTATCTTCAAAATGAGCTCAAACTGAAAAAAGGCGACCGCGTCGCGCTCATGATGCCGAACTTGCTGCAATACCCAGTCGCGCTGTTTGGTGTGTTGCGCGCAGGCATGATTGCTGTGAACGTCAACCCGCTTTACACCCCACGAGAGCTGGAACACCAACTGAATGACTCTGGTGCGACAGCGATTGTTATCGTGTCTAACTTTGCAAACACATTAGAGCAAATCGTTGATAACACACCAGTGAAACATGTGGTGCTCACTAGCCTTGGCCAAATGTTACCGCGCGCCAAAGGCACGTTGGTCGATTTTGTGGTCAAATATGTCAAAGGCATGGTACCCAAGTACGATTTGCCAGGTGCTATCTCAATGCGTAAAGCGCTGCATAAAGGCCGTCGCCTGCAGTATGTAAAACCTTTCATAACGCGTGATGATATTGCCTTTTTGCAATATACCGGTGGAACGACTGGCGTTGCAAAGGGCGCCATTCTGACTCATGGCAACATGGTGGCGAACGTTCTACAAGCGAAAGGGGCGTACGGTCCTGTTTTGAGCGCGGGGCGTGAGCTAGTGGTGACCGCGCTACCGCTGTATCACGTATTCGCATTAACGGTAAACTGTCTGCTGTTCGTTGAGCTTGGCGGTAATAACTTGCTCATCACCAATCCACGAGATATTCCAGGCTTTATCAAAGAGCTGCAAAAATACTCATTTACGGCCATTACAGGTGTTAACACGCTGTTTAATGCACTGATTAATAATGAAGATTTCCACGAGCTTAACTTTGAACATATGAAGCTTTCTGTGGGAGGCGGTATGGCGGTGCAGCGTGCGGTCGCCGAGAAGTGGCAAAAAGTCACGGGTGTGCATTTGCTTGAAGGTTATGGCCTTACCGAGTGTTCGCCATTGGTGACGGGTAACCCATACGATCTAACGGCCTACACTGGCGCAATTGGTATTCCCGTCCCCTCTACTGACGTGCGCATTGTCGACGATGAAGGGCAAGTACTCACTAATGACAAGGTTGGTGAACTTCAGGTTCGAGGCCCACAGGTTATGCAAGGGTATTGGCAACGACCAGAGGCGACCAAAGAAGTCTTGAATGAGGAAGGCTGGTTATCGACCGGTGATATCGTTAAATTTGACGATGAAGGTCTACTGCATATTGTTGATCGCAAAAAAGATATGATTTTGGTGTCCGGTTTTAACGTCTATCCAAATGAAATCGAAGATGTGGCGATGCTTCACGGTAAAGTGCTGGAAGCTGCCGCAATCGGCCAACCACATGAAGTGTCTGGCGAAGTGGTGAAGCTTTACATTGTACGCCGCGACCCAAGTTTGACCAAAGAAGAACTCATTGCTCACTTCCGTCAACAGGTGACAGGTTATAAGGTGCCCAAGCTGGTGGAGTTCCGTGAGGAATTGCCAAAAACCAATGTCGGTAAAATTTTGCGTCGAGTTTTGCGTGAAGAAAATGACGCGGAGCTGGCGAAACAAAACGCTTAATTGTTGACCTTGTATGCCCAAACAATGTGGAATTGCAGGCATTAAACCAGCAAAGCCTCTGCAATTGCAAATGAGACGGGTATAACGGCGTCTTTTGATACATCGAGATGATGCTTAAGAATGTGCCAGCTTTATTGCTGGCCTTTTTATTTAACACTGACTGCAGTCAATGGCTGATCACGTAATGAGTGTGGTTAGTATAAGTTGCTTGTGTGGCGTGGTGGTGATTCGGCGTGAGGCCCACATTTTGAGCCCACTTAGGCAAAAAGCAAATGAGAGAAAAGAGCGTGAACTACACGATAATTAATACCCACGCAGCGTTAGAGCAGGTTTGCCGTCAAGCGCAAGAGCGCGACGTGGTAATGCTTGATACTGAATTTGTTCGTACGCGGACATATCATCCTCAGCTTGGCTTAATCCAGCTTTATGATGGTGAACATTTATCTTTGATTGACCCAACGGTTATCAGTGATCTTTCCCCTTTCGCGGCTTTATTGAACGATACCAGCGTCCTTAAGGTGCTACACGCTTGTGGTGAAGATCTTGAAGTGTTTCACAATGCTTTTGGTTGCGTACCAACCCCAATGGTTGACACTCAGATCATGGCGGCATTTTTAGGTCATGGTTTGTCAACCGGCTTTGCAGCTTTGGTCAATCAATACCTTGCTGTGGAGCTCGATAAGAGTGAATCTCGAACCGATTGGCTTGCGCGCCCTTTGTCTGTGAAGCAACTTGATTATGCGGCGGCAGATGTTCATTACTTATTGCCCCTATATCAACGCCTGCTAAGTGCGGTGACAGAGGCTGGTTGGTGGCAAGCGGCTTTGGATGAGAGCGCGTTACAAGCGAGCAAGCGTATTCGTCATCCGGATCCTGAGCTTGCCTATCTTGATATTAAAGGGGCGTGGCAGTTGACGCCGCGTCAGCTTGCTATACTAAAGCCTTTGGCAACTTGGCGACTTCAAGAGGCACTGCGTCGTGATCTGGCGTTAAACTTTGTGTTTAAAGAAGCAGACTTACTGACTGTGGCACGTTTGGGATTAACCAGCTTTAAGCGTATGGAGCAAGAAGGGCTCGATATCCGTTCCGTACAGCGACATGGAACACGCATCGCAGCGCTTGTGAAGCAAGGGCAAAGTGTTAGTGCCGAGGAATACCCAGCGCCAATTGAGCGCTTGATGGATTTACCTGGGTATAAGGCGCAATTTAACGTGTTAAAAGATGAGGTGAAATTGGCGACTCAGCGTTCTGGGTTAGCCAGTGAATTTTTGGCCTCGAAAAAGCAAATAAACCAACTCATCAGTTGGGTATGGCGTCGCGATTGCGATCCTTTACGCGTGCCGGATCTCATGCAAGGCTGGAGACTAACAGTGCTCGGCCAAGCAATGCGCGACCGAGTGAATGACCCTGTCCGCTAAATGGTATATACCCGTTCGACTTGAAGGTGCAGCGTTGTTGGCTGGCTCTCACAAACCTCATCACATAGCTTATCTATGCTCAGAGGCTTTGCTCGTTTGCTGCCTACCTGCAATTTCAAGTTGTTTGGGTATAACTAAGGTAAGAGCGGCCATTGGCCGCTCTTTTTGTGCGTATTATTGACGCTCTTCTTCAGGAAGTTGAACGTTAAGTTCTAACACTGAAATATCATCATCATTGTGCTCAAAGGAGAGATCGACCATAGAAGGGTCAATCGCTACATATTTGCTGATCACTTTCAAAATGTCTTCTTTGAGTTGTGGCAAATACGAGGGCGCAGGGTCGCCTTGACTACGGCGTTCAGCAACAATAATTTGCAACCGCTCTTTGGCCATACTGGCAGTGGTCTTCTTCTGTGGTTTAAAAAATTCCAACAGTGACATCATTAACCTCCAAAGAGTCGTTTAAAGAGTCCTTTCTTCTCCTCGGTGAGGAAACGAAAATCAACCTGATCGCCAAGTAGACGCGCAACCGTGTCATCATAAGCTCGGCCTGCATCAGACGCCTCATCGAAAATCACTGGCACGCCTTTATTTGAAGCGTTCAATACGGCCTGACTTTCTGGGATCACGCCCAAGAGAGAAATGTGTAGAATCTCTTCCACATCATTCACACTTAGCATTTCGCCTAAATTCACGCGCGCAGGGTCGTAGCGAGTCAACAGAAGATGTTGTTTCACAGGCTCAAGCCCTTGTTCAGCGCGT
Source organism: Vibrio agarilyticus (assembly GCF_012641465.1). Classification (GTDB taxonomy): domain Bacteria; phylum Pseudomonadota; class Gammaproteobacteria; order Enterobacterales; family Vibrionaceae; genus Vibrio; species Vibrio agarilyticus. The sequence continues at coordinate 342,926 of NZ_JABAIK010000001.1, read as the reverse complement.
ATTGACTTTGAATCTAAAATACCCAAAATTCGGTCGGAGTCGCGCACAGAAGAGACTTCCGGGTTAGTGGTTACGATGGCTTCGTCAGCAAAGTACAACGCCATCAGCGCGCCTTGCTCAATGCCTGCCGGTGAGTCACAAATAATGAACTCAAATCCCATCGCATCCATTTCATCTAAGACACGTTTCACACCATCTTTGGTGAGAGCGTCTTTATCACGCGTTTGTGACGCGGGAAGAATGAATAAGTTTTCCGCGCGCTTGTCTTTGATAAGCGCTTGATTAAGTGTCGCTTCGCCGTTGATGACATTCACAAAGTCATAAACAACACGGCGTTCACAGCCCATAATCAAATCAAGGTTACGCAGACCAATATCAAAATCGATCACCGCGGTCTTTTTGCCTTTTAGCGCAAGGCCTGCTGCGATTGCGGCGCTAGAGGTTGTTTTACCCACTCCGCCTTTTCCTGAGGTAACAACAATAATGCGTGCCATTGAGGACTTCCTTTCAAAATTTAAAGCGTGAGCGCTTCGAGGAGGAGTTGCTCTTCCGCCATGCTCAACATAACTTTTTTCTGCCAAAAATTAGGGTCGATTTGATCGCTTAACCAGTAAGAGCCTGCGATAGAGATCAATTCAGCCTGAAGATCGTGACAGAGGATTCGTGCGTCTTGTTGACCACTTGCGCCGGCAATAGCTCGCCCGCGCAAGGTGCCATGAATGTGTATTGAGCCGTCTGCGATGACCTCTGCACCTGCGCTAACATGACCTAGTACTAACAAATCACCATTTTTAGCGTAAATTTGTTGTCCAGAGCGCACTGGAGTGCGAACCACTTTTAAGGTTGGGATCGGTGCAGGGGCTTGGGAGGGAGATTTACTGGCTGACATGATGGCAAACCCCGCTTCTGCTGCGAGCGTTTGCATTCGTTTGTCTTTACAGCCTGTAATACCCACAGGAATCATACCCGCAGACGAAATCGCTTGTTTTAACTGAGTGAAATCGGGTTCTTGCGTCACCTGAGAAAGGTTAATCACAACTGGCGCATGCTCAAAAAAAGCAGGTGCTTGAGCGACTTTATCCATCAAATAGGATTTTGCGTCTTGAATCGACTCATCGGATAAATGAAGCACCGAGAGCGTAAAGCTGCTGCCTTTGAGTTCAGGAGTGCGGGACATTCGATTTCATTGCCTCAGTAATGGGTAAGCCAAGCGACTTAATATGCTGTTTTGCTCAATGCGATTAAACTTTCAGCCGCCAAGCCACTAAATATGGTGGGTTGGCAAGGCTCGGTGGTTGTCTATTCCGCGCTAAAGCACGGCTTCGCGTCGAGAGCCGGTTGTTTCGGTGAAGATTGAGTATATTCAACAATGTCATGTTATATTCCATCCTAGCAGGCAGCAAGTTATCTTGTCCTGATTTGAGCATTTTGCTCCAAAAATGTAATGAGTTAGCTATTTATATATGACTTCATCACGCGGAAATGCGCTCGATGGCGTCTCATTTAGGGTAAGGAGCAAGATATGCTTTGTTCAATCTACAAAAGTACTAAAAAAGATGGAGCGTATCTTTACGTTGCAAAAAAGGACGATTTTTCACGGGTACCAGAGGCGTTAATGCAGATGTTTGGCAAACCCAACCCAGTGATGACCATCAAACTTGAAGGACGACAGTTGGCGCAAGTAGATGTGGAAAAAGTCAAAACAGCGCTGATTGACGATGGTTACTTTCTACAATTGCCGCCACCTGTAGAAAATTTGCTTGAGCAGCATAAAGCGCGTAAGCGTGAGTAACAAATCACAAGAAATGGTATCGCTAAGAAGGCTTTTGATAGCGAGCAACTAGAATTAGAACGAAATGGCGGCCATGTGGTCAAAGACAAAAGCCAGGCGTTCAGGCTATTGAAAGGCTATCGTCAAGGCTCAATTTGATTGAAAGGAGCGAACAATGAAACGTCACTTTTCCCCACTGAGTAACACAGTATGTTCTGTAATGCTGGTCAGTTGCCTCGGAATGGGGATGACGCTTTATTCAGCGGCAGCGTCGTCAACAACAACGCCAGTTGAATCAAGTGAAGAAATGCGCTTTGAGCAATATCTAGAAAAATTACAAGCGGAAGCGCGTCAAGCCGGCATTTCGGAGAGTACGTTGCAAGCGGCCTTTGCCAATGTTGAGTATCGCCCACGTGCGGTAACGGCGGATCGTAATCAGCCGGAAAAAAAATTAACCCTGGATGAATATTTGCCGCGAGCGGTACCGGATTGGAAAGTCAAACAAGCCAATGAGTTGTATCAAAAACATTACGATACGTTACAGCGAATCGGACAGCAATATGGTGTTCAGCCACGATTTATTGTGGCCTTGTGGGGGGTTGAAAGTAACTTTGGCCGTTTTACAGGAAATTATCGCGTGATTGATGCCTTAGCTACCATGGCTTTTGAAGGGCGCAGAGAAGCGTTTTTTCGCAGCGAAACCATGGCGGCGCTGAAAATTCTCGATGAACAGCATATTGCGCTTGATGAGTTTAAGGGCTCTTGGGCGGGTGCGATGGGTCAGTGCCAGTTTATGCCAAGCTCGTTTTTAGCGTACGCGGCGGATGGCAATGGTGATGGTAAAAAAGATATTTGGACCACGGAAGCGGATGTGTTTGCATCGGCCGCAAATTACCTAGCCCATTTTGATTGGAATGATGAGTTCACTTGGGGACGACAAGTCCGTTTGCCAGCGACGTTCGATTACACCTTGGCTGGACGTGAAGCGGATAAAGCGAAAGATTTACAGCAGTGGCAAGCACTTGGTGTAAGACGCCTCAATGGTCAAGCATTACCAAAGCTTGATAAAGCGTTGCCTGCTTGGCTGGTGTTACCGGACGATACTAACGGGCGGGCTTATTTGGTCTATGGTAATTACAACGCCTTAATGCGATGGAATCGTTCGCATTACTTTGCTTTGGCGGTCAGTCATCTTGCGGATAAAATTCGCTGATATTCAGTGTAGCGTGCTCGGGTATCCTTATACCCGTCCTACTTGAAGCTGTAGCGCTTTTCGTTACAAAGTAAGGCCTCTGTTTGAGCGGCCTTACTTTATTTTTGAGTGATTTTTATAGAGAGTGATATTGCTCACACGCCATCAAGGTATTTTCAATGAGACTTGCCACTGTCATTGGGCCAACACCGCCAGGCACCGGCGTGATAAAGCTAGCGTGCTGTTTGGCAACATCAAAATCAACGTCACCAATAAGTTTGCCCGATTCGAGGCGATTAATGCCCACATCAATAACAACTGCCCCTGGTTTTATCCACTCCCCGGGAATAAATTTGGCTTTGCCTACCGCGACCACAACCAAATCCGCTTGACGCACATGCGATTCAAGATCATGGGTAAAGCGATGACATGTGGTTGTCGTGCAGCCTGCGAGCAATAGTTCAAGTGTCATTGGGCGACCGACAATATTAGAAGCGCCAACAATCACCGCGTGTTTACCACGAAGCTCAATATTGTAGCGTTCCAATAAGGTGATAATACCTTTTGGTGTGCAGGAGCGCAGTTTTGGAATACGCTGCGCAAGGCGACCAACGTTGTATGGATGAAATCCATCAACGTCTTTTTCGGGCACGATGCGTTCAAGCACTTTGGTGGTGTCAATGCCAGCCGGCAGTGGCAGCTGCACTAATATACCGTCAATCTCGCCGTCCTGATTAAGTGTGTCAATCAGCGCGAGTAATTCACTTTCGCTGGTGCTTGCAGGCATATCAAAGGATTTGGAAAGAAATCCCACCTCTTCGCAGGCTCGGCGCTTGCTGCCGACATACACCTGTGACGCGGGGTCATTTCCGACCAAAACGACGGCTAAGCCTGGTGCTCGCAATCCTGCCTCTACGCGCGCTTTCACTCGCGCAGCGACTTCTTCACGCACTGTTTTCGAAATGAGTGTTCCATCAATATGTTGTGCCGTCATGACTTTCCTTTTGCAACTCAGTGACCAACGATTTTGCGCGCTATTGTCGCAAAATATTGCAACAACATCCACAAGCAAACGTTTGCCTTTGAATGAAATCATCCGTGATAGTAAGAAATGACCTTTTTTTAAGCGTTTGAATAACGAAATTGGTAAAAGCGATTGATTTGAATATGTGAACTCGTATAATCCCACACTACTGCGCGCCCTTAGCTCAGTTGGATAGAGCACGTGCCTTCTAAGCATGTGGTCACAGGTTCTTATATTAGGTTAATTCTGGTGTAATGAACTGGCAAGTTTGCAAAGCGGTCGTGATAACACGTTTGGTGCAATGAAGGCCAAACGAAAAAATAATTTGAATTTCGTTTTTTAACTAGTTATAGTTTAAAAACTAAATAATGCGCCCTTAGCTCAGCTGGATAGAGCACGTCCCTTCTAATTGGCTAGTTTATACTAGCATTCAGGTTGGGCCTCTTTTTGGAAACGATAAGAGTGTAAGACGTCAAATTCGGGGAAACCTTACTTTTACGAGTTGGCAATCCCGAGCCAAGCCCAGTAATACTGGGAAGGTGTAGAGACTAGACGGCGTCTACCTAAAGCTTTAAAAGCTATGGTAAAGGGATAGTCCAGCGCACAAAGCCTCTATAGGTGGTAGCGAAAGCTATAGTGTGATGAAGGATGTGGTCGTAGGTTCGAATCCTACAGGGCGTGCCACTTTCGAAGAGCCAGTATCTATTAGTTTAGATACTGGCTTTTTTCGTATGCCTGCTAGAAAATTTCCCATCATTTAAAAACTAAAAAGCCAATGAATCCTTGTTTCCCTATTTCATTGCACCAAAATGAAACTACTGCTAGTTTATATATAGTTACTTAGGTTAATTATTGGTGCAATGGACTTATGCCTAGAAAAACAAAAAATCTAGCCAAGAGAGAGTTAAGAGATTCAGACGGCGTGGTGTTTTATTCATACAGATCGAATAACACAGGAAGGATTGTTGAGCTTGAAGAGCATATAAATGCAATGATTTTGAGTAGCCAACCATACAATACAGTTAAAGCTAAGGCTTCTGATCTTGCTAAATTTTATGACTACTTTATCGAGGCATCGATAGTGATGCATTCAGAAGACTACAACAACGCAGTCAGTGACAACCCCGCCATAGCAGCAAGTCATGAACTCAGAAGTACATTGACGTTAATTTTTGCTGGGTACACCTCATTTCTACTTGATGGGAAGCACTCTAAAAACCCTTTAGCAAGAATATGTGCTGAGAACTTAGACTCTAGTCCTCTAAAAAGAGCTTCTGTCAGTCGCATGATATCTAGTTTGTGTGATTTCGTGTCCGCGTCAAATGCCCTTGAGCATAGTTTGCAACGCCAGCGCAATGTGGATGGGTTAATAGATGTAGAACAAGGATTAACTGCTGTTGGTCAAGAGCTTGGAAAAGTCAGGCACTTATCATACAGAGAACGCGCTACCTTAGTTGAAAGGTCTTACATGGCATCTTGTATATCTGGTGGTGCAAAGGTCACAATGATTAAGAACTTTTTTAAACTTCCACCCACACCAAAAGCAGAACACGATAAGTTCTTTCCCCTTGAATGCGTTGGGCAATTCTATATCAATGTCAAAACCCATCGTGATAGAGCCATATATGCACTTTGTTTTGGAGGTGGATTGCGCATCTCTGAGGCTGCTTCTATCAGGTTTCAAGATGTTGACGTAGTAAAAGAACGCGTCAAGCTACACGACAAAGGTACAATCAGTTATTTAGAGTCAATTAGTTACACTAATGTAGCAGGTAAATCCATTGACCATTACTCAGTTCACTTGATTGAGCCGTTTAAGACTCTATTTTTTGAAGAGTTAACACTTTATTTGGAAAATGAGCGCCCGGAATCGGGTTCTGAATATCTCTTTTTACAGTCGCGTGGAGTCAAAAATAAACTCACTGAAGAAATGGTTTACCCTCCATATTTTCATTCAAAAGAGAGCACCATCAGTGAGGCTTGGAATCGTAATCTTACAAGAGCGGGTTTGACAGACGAGATTTTCGACGAGCTTGGAACTCACTCAATGCGTCACTTCTATGCGGTCTTTATGCGCAACTTTGCTCCGCGTCCTGAAGGCGGTCAGGGTTATTCAGATCAGGAGATTCAGTACTATATGCGCCACTCTGAATTCAAGAGCACTAAAAAATATTCCAAGGAAAGCTTTGCGAAAATGGCGCAAAAGATTGAAGAAACAAACAAAGCATTGATGGAGCATGAAACCGCTTTTTACGAGGGTAGGCCTACCAACAAGTTCACTATGATCGAAAAGCAGAGTAAAAAATTATGATCTTCAACGATAACTTCACAACAGACAGTTTCAGAACGATTGTTGACTCCTTTAGCATTAAATTAAAGGAGAGTTGCGATAGTGCCTTTCCTGCTTCATACAAACGAAAATTTAAAGGTGCTGACGATGGAAGTGATGATTGTATTGCTACCTTAATTAAAATATCCCAAATGCAACTTGATGAAATTAAGGATTTTTTGGTGGAAATGGAAACTCTGCTGAAAATGGAGGTTCGTGGCGATACTAAAGAAAAATATCTTCCTGTGTTGGACAAACTGGTACCATCATCCAATAAGATTAGACCGAATGACATCTTCAATCGCATGCACAATATGCGCCTCTTTGTGTCTTATCTTGCTTTGCAAAAACTTGTTGCATTGAACCCAATGGTAGGTTCCCACCCTAAATCAGCAAATGCTGCGATACGTATTAGCACTACAGCTATGAGCCAATTTATCCCACCGCTGGCCAGTGATTTCTGGCTTGGTGCGACAACGAAGCGATTTGAAACCAACGTCTCGTGCATACAAGTACCATCATTCAAAAAATGGTATGCGAAGTATATTCAATTGGAAAACTTGTCAACAGATAAGCTCAATCAGTCTTTCAAGCGACTAGCGGACATTATTGTGGCTCATGGAATTACAGACGCAAATGAAATAACCGTGGATGTTTTGCTCAGTTATCATGACGATTTAATGAAGCATCATAACAACAGCCCAGCCGGTTACAATATCAGCCCTGCGATTGACTTTCTAGTTCGCGCAGAACTTATGAATGAAAACGATATCTACAATGAGTTCATCGATAAGCGAGTTGCAATACAGAGGGTTACAAAGCCAGTATCAAATATAGCAGTATACGGTGAGAAATCGAGCAAGTTATGGAGCTTGGTTGGTAAAAATGTTCAAGGAATCAAAGAGATCACGGTTCCTACAAGAGATAGAAAAACCCTTATAGATTATGGCTACTGGTCTGGGAAGGGAGGCAGTGATGCAGCATTTTACCCTGAGCAACTGAATGATGATAATTTTTGGATAGCTGCGCAACATGATTATATTCGTGCAACCTCAAATGAAGCTGCAACAGTCAAACAGAAGAAAATGCGACTCAGTATTCTGAATAAATACCTATTCTCGTATCTACCCGCTTACTTTAATACTGACTTTTTTGGAAAATTCACCTACCCAGAGCGACCAGAAGATTTGCTGCATAGTATTTACGTTCAGCGGAGCAATGTATTTGAAATTGAAAATCGCGACAAATTTACAGAGGGCTTTCAATACCCAGTAACGCTTCAACAGTTTGTCTATGATATGACCTCTGCTGTACACCGAGATGATACTAAAAGTAACAACAGTGGTAGGGATGCTTTGCTAATCATCAGCAATTTTTTTGATTATCTTACTACTTTAGATTCGGGGTTGGTGCAGAACTTTAGAAACCCTCTTGTAGGAAAGGCTAAGGAAAAAAAGGGTAACAGGTATGTGAAAAATACCAAGTATGTCTTTGGTTTAGAATATTGGCTTGGTTTACGTAGTTTTTGTAAAGAGGTTACAAATCAGATTCTAGAGGAGTCGCAGAGAGCGATAGAAACAGGCGTAAATTGTAGGAACTATGTTGTAGTAGATCGAAATGTCAATATTGACGGTAGCGTTCCTATGAAAATAGGAAGAGTAAACCTAAGCCAAATGCCTCAGATAAAGCTGGTTAAAAATGATGCGGTCAGGAAGAAATTAGGCACTAAAGATGAGAACGTGTATATCCACAATCACATCGCATGGTCTCTAATGAATTTAGGTCTTCACTCTGGACTGAGAAGGTCAAATGCTATTTGGTTGGATGATCGAGAGTGCTTCAATTTATATTCTCCCAATGGTGGCGCGTACCAACAGTTGATAGTGACAAACGATAAGGCCAAAAATGAGTCGTATCCGGTCACGGTATCTAAAGAGACGATGGAGATTTTACTCAAGGTATATAAGATCAAAAAAAGGGCAATGGAGTCCAACCCGAGTATTTGTGGTGAAATTCCTTATGGTGGTTATGAGGACTCTAAATGGGGAAATGTCTCACCATTATTTAGAATAAAAAAGTTTCACAACGACGCCGCGTGTCCTCACTTTTTTAGTGAAATCATCAATGAGTATGAAGCGTTCCTAACCCGAAATGGTGTTAGTTTTGAGCCTACAACACTCTTTACCCCTGCACTTAACTATTCAGTGAATGAGTTCCTCTACCTTACGAGTTTAGGCGAGTTTGATACAAAACTATGCGATATTTCAGTTTCATATCATGATTGTCACAAGGCCGTTGCCTTTACACCTGTCATTAGAAAAACTCGAGTAACACCGCACTCATTGCGAACTATGACGGTCAGTGTTTTTGCACCAATTTTAGGGTCGAATGTAGTTGGTAAATACTTGACTGGTCAGTCTGAAGCGACAGTAGACTTCTATACAAAAAGTTTACCTGATAGCGCATCAAAGGAACTGATTAATCAGATTGTTATGATCATAGATGATGCTAAGGCAAACGATCAGAATGCCATACTATCTGTGCGTGATCTGGAAATTAACCAGCAGGCTTTTGAGAAGGAATTGAATGATTCACCAAGTAAGACAATAGCTAAGTATAACGCTCAATCGGTAAATTTCGATATGGGAGAAACTGTAATTCAACTCAACGGACTTACCGAGTTGGGGAGAGCTAACATCAACAATATTGCTTATTTCCGTACCCACATTTGCCCTACAGGTGGAGAATGTCCTAAAGAAATTATTAATAGCATTGGTGAGAAAAACTGCCATGCATGTCCATTAACTGTGTGCACAAACAACAACCTTCCTGCGATAACTTCAACAATTCGTCTTTTGTGTGATGACATTAAAACAATAAATACAAAGTTAGATAACTTTGAAATGCTTGAGACAGAAAGAAAAGAACTCGAGAACGAGAAAATGGAGTGTGTTATCAAAGCATCATATTGGGAAGTGCGTAAGAACGTGATCGAAGATGCTAACGCCAATGTTAACGGTATCTATTATGTGTCTGACGAGGGCTTACAGCTATTGAATTCAATGAAAGCTCATGGCGCAAGTGAGCAAGAAATGCTCATGTTAAGACTAAAGGAAACGGAGGGGATTCCGCATTTGCATAGTGATAAGCTAAAAATGCAAGCATCAAGACTTAGAAGAAAAATAGAGGTTAGGGCTAAAGATCGAGTGGGCCAGTCTGCTGATGATCTGTCTGATATAGAGTATTTAGTGGCAGTGGCAAAAACGAAGGCTGATCTTCGAGGATTAACCAATAATGAGATATTGGCTCTGATGAGTACCGGAAACCAGAGGTAGCGTTATGGCAACTTTAATAGAGCGGAAACAATCTCTTGCGAAGAAGCGGGTTGAATTTATTGAGAAAATTCTTGTTGAGTTAACAGCATCAAATTCAACGTTCGCATCTTCGCGTAAACTTTCGGAGTATGTAGCACAAAAAATGACGGAGTATGGGATGCCTGTCGATAGTTCTACATTGAGGAGATCAGGTAGTCGATATAAGGTTCTGATCGATAACTTTGTCGGCAAGAAAAAGGAAAAACCTGACGCAAAGGTTAGGCTCGAATTAAAGATCAGGCAGCAAAAGTTGGATATAGAGAGGCTGACCTCACGGGTGGATGAACTCGAGCATGAAGTCGATGGGAAAGAGAATGAAATTCGGTTGCTGTTAGTTGAAGCACAGGACAAACGAAACAGTGTTATAGCCTCTATTGCTCCACCTAAGGCCACAACATATACACAATCTGAATTAGCTACGATCAAACAATTGCATGAAAGTGACAAAGCGCAGCTTAGTAAGGCTCTTGAAGTTATCGAAAATTTACTAAAACCTGAGCTTCGAACAGCGCAAAACACGGAAGGTTCTTTCGTGGTTAAGAATGGTAAAGTCATTGACTTACTGACGGATAGTGAGCTTTTCAATCTGGAAAACCTACCTGACTATTTCAAGGACAAATAATCATTCCGCATGCTGGCTTTCTTGAAAAACTGTCCATAAAGGTACACTTTAGTTACACAAAAACAGCACCTGCCGTGGTGCTGTTTTTGTGTGTAACATAAGGTCTATTTTTGTTTGTTGACAGTCTGTAACTAAATGCGTAGTGTTTTTGTTACGATATCTCGGCGATTTCATTTATGACAACTCAAAAAGTCGGATACATACGAGTGTCCAGTGCAGAGCAGAACATTGACAGGCAATTAGTCGGTATTGATGTAGACAAACTATTTGTAGAGAGAATGTCTGCTAAGACTGTTCGAAACAGACCAGTACTCACAGAGTGCATTGAGTACCTTCGTTTAGGCGACGAGCTTTATGTTCACTCTATTGACAGGCTAGCTAGGAACCTCCTCGACCTTCAAAGCATTATCGATATGGTAAACAATAAAGGCGCTTCGGTTATATTTCTAAGTGAAAAATTAGAGTTTTCAACTAAAGAAGATCCTTTTGCCAAATTGACGATGCAAATGCTAGGGGCATTCGCAGAGTTTGAGCGAAAGCTGATTAATATTAGGCAGCGTGAAGGTATGCAAGCAGCAAAAGCAAAGGGAAAAAATATTGGTCGCCCCTCTTTATCTCAAGATGTAGTTCAGGTAATCCGTCAAAAAGCCAGTGCAGGTATACCCAAGTCACAGATTAGCAAAGAGTGTGGTGTATCTCGACAAACAGTGTATCGCGTGCTCGGTGCTAAAAACACATAAGGAATAGGAATGGCAAACGGTCAACAGTTAGCTCAAGAAAACTTGAACAAGTTCGAGATATGGAAGGCCACTAAGTCTGATTCGGATTATAAGAGCATGATTCATCGAGGTAAGCTCAACCGAGGTGAGATATCAAAGCAAGCTGATATAGGCAAGTCTGCATTTAGACAAAACCCTGCCCTTGCCAAAGCCCTAGAAGATCTAGAGAACTACCTGCGTAGTATAGGAATTCTTCCTAGTCCGGTTGGAAAATCATCCGCCACTAGAGCATCCCCCAGTAAAGAGCGAGACAAGAGTGCTTCTAAAGTTAGGCATCTAGAGGCTGAAAATAACAAGTTGAGGTCTGAGATATTGGAGCTTAAAGCCAAACTAGCTCGTTATTCCGAGCTGGAAGATGTCATCAATACGATGGGTAATATTTTATGAATGTGTCATCTCGGTATTACGTCAGAGTCACAACTGTATACGGTTTGAGAAATGGTATGTACAGATTCAATGGGATGTTCGTGCGAATCGAGGACTATGTAAATCGTGTACCAGCTAAATCCTATGCTTCGGTAGAAGTAAGCGAAAAGAAGCTCAATGCTGAACCGAGAGCAGGTCAGGTATGGGAGTTGTTAGGAAATGTGGACGAGAAGGCTGTAAACCATCGTGGTTATGAGCTTACACAATATTCTTTTACCCAACCGGACGCTGTTATGGTGCTACCAGAAACAGTAGAGGAGTTTATTCAATTTGTTTCTAGGGAGCCAGATTTTGAGGGTATTGGAGAGATTAAAGCGCGAAGAGTCTTCGAAGCATTTGGGGTAAAGTTATTTGAGTTACTTGAAACAGGAGAAACGAAGGAGATAAGTGACCTATTCACTCCTCAACTGGCAAGTAAGCTCGCAGAAGGGTATCGAAAATACGAAAACCTAAACGATGCTCTCTATTTTGCAAAAATGGGCATTCCGCCATTAGTTCAGCAAAAGCTTTTTAAGTACCACAAGTCTGAGGCTGTACAACAGATAAAACAAAATCCTTATTTGTTACAGCACTTTGGTGTCTCATTTAAAGATACAGATACATTAGCAACTGAAGCTTTCAAAATAGATCTGTATGACCCGAGAAGAATGAACGCAATAGTTGAAAAGGCAATGCATCAGCACTGTAAAGAAGGGCACACAGTCGCTCAAATTGACGAGCTGTGGCACTTGGTGATGGAGGCCTGTGAGGATGATGAAAGTTTGGCTGAGGAGTGCCTTGTAAATGCTCACAGCTCACTCGCTATCTATTACAACGATAAGACTCAGCAGATTCACCATACTGGCCTGTACATCATGGAGAGCGTGATTGCCAAGCGTATGAACTACTTGGCTAACTTAGGGAATGGGTGGCGCTCTGGAGCTGATGAGGCCTATAAAAATGCAGTAGCTCAATTCAAGTTCCCGTTAACTGAAAAGCAAAATGAAGCAATAATTCGGAGTCTTGAGCATCACGTATTTATCCTAACAGGTGGAGCTGGCACGGGTAAAACAACGGTAATGAAAGCAATTGTCGATAGTTATATGGCTCTTGACTTCAAAGTGTACGGGGTGGCACTAAGTGGTAGGGCAGCAAAGCGATTGCATGAGTCCATCCTAGTTGAAACTCAAACGATACATAGATTCTTGATGCTGAATGACGCAGATATCAATAGCCATGAGTCAATGTTACTTGTGATCGATGAGGCATCTATGGTTGATGTGCCTAGCCTCTATAAGTTAGTTATGAAGCTACCTAAGAGCACACGAATCATATTCGTAGGAGATGATGAGCAGTTACCGCCTATCGGCGCAGGGCTAGTTTTGTCGGAGTTGATACAGTATGGGGATCTACCAAGAACGCACCTTGACGTTGTTCGTCGGCAAAAGGTTGAAACGGGTATTCCTGACTATGCAGATGATATCAGGAATTCGAGAGTTCCAAAGGAACTGAATTATAAGAATGTTTTCTTCACCGAAACCAGTAGGGCTAATATCGTCAACGACATAGTTGATTTATATCTCAAGTTGAAAGCCAGTACTGATGTTCAAGTCATATCACCAACAAGAAAGATTGCCAGCGAGGTTAACCAACTTTGTCAGGCAATAGCGAACCCTTATGGAAAAAAACTTTTGCTCATATCTCCCGAAGGGCGAGTTGAAGATATTGGACTCAGGTTGGGTGACCCAATCATCTTTACAAGAAACAACTATGAGATTGACATACAGAATGGGACTTTAGGCAAGATTATTGAACTCCACGATAAGGAGAATAAAAGTATCTTGGCTAGGGCGAAAATTGATACAGGGCGAATTGTTGAGATCAAGTTGGATATCTTGGATGATATAGAACTCGCGTATGCTATCACTTTGCACAAAGCTCAAGGAAGTCAATTCCCAACAGTAATCGCACCCATCATAGATCACCGACTCATAGATAAGTCGTGGATATACACCGCTAACACAAGAGCGTCTGAAAATATGTATTGGCTGGGCAGTGAGCAGGCATTCGCCAAGGCAATAACGTCTCCGACAAAAGTAAGTCGGAGAAAGGTTTATTTGACTAAGTTGCTAAGAGAGTCAACTTCAAGGTAACCGCAAAGGTATGGGGTGCGTTGTGGCGAAGGTTACACGTTTAGTACTGAACATTATCTTGAGTGTGTTAGCTACAGCGCACTTCTTTATGGAGCATGAAAATGCTCCAGTATATGTTAGAATCCTTTCTCGATAATGAGCAGGGTCTAGACTTGTTGTAAAATAGCTCTCGATATATGGAGCTTAATGATATATTCCTATATTTTGAAGGGGTAGTAAGACTAAGCGATATTAGCTTATTTCCAACATTCCAAGCTTTTTGCCGAGTCTTACAGCTTCTTTTTTTACAAATGAAGCCTTTTCTGGGTTACAGTCCTTTAGCATCATTGAATAAAAATAATTAGCTACACACAATGAGCGTTGATTATTGTGTTTAGAAAGCAAACTAATGGATTTATCGTAATACTGTTGGCCCGTTTCAATGTTGCCTATAGAGAAAAATAACATTCCACACGTTGCATTAAAAGTTGCAACTGTCTGAACGTCTGTAGCATCGACTTTTTTCCTGAGTAATTCAATGTCTCGATGTATATCATCTAGTTCATTAGAGAGCATTTTTGCTACAATTAGGTTATTAAGCTCACTAAATCCCATATGTGATTTAGGTACTCTATTCTCTGATATTAGTTTCACGAAATTCATATCTTGCAAAGCAACAATACTTAAATACCCAGCATCTGAAATAGAAGCACTACTATATGGCTGGAAGTTATACATTTTCATTAGCTCTGATCTGCACTCTTTGAAGTTACCTTTTGAATACAAATCATTAATGTTTCTTTCTAAAGAAATAGAATTGTGATTCGCGTTTTTAATATTAACCTTGTGTTTATGATTGAGCCAAGATATGTGTGATATGACGTTTTCAGACGGTGAGACTAGTGCTTGGTTTACTAACTTTTTGCCTTTTTTTATAGAACCATTTTTTATGTCAATTGTGCCAATACAGGCCAGTAGTTCTGATATTCTACTAGCATCACCTTTCCAGTTACTAAGCAATTTCCTACCATCACTTACGTTATTTCTACCAATGTTATAACTGCTACATAAAGCTATATACGCACTTAATAGCATTGGATTACTTTTTAGGAAAGGATTTTTTCGCAGATTCCATTCAGCTAGCTCAGGATCACCTGAGTGGATTGCGTGACGAGTATAAGACCTTGATATAAAAGAATTGTTTATATCTAGGTTTCTCGCAACTGACACATGGTACTCTGCCTTGTCAGTTTCACCAATGATAGAGTAATAGAAACCAAGATCCATCCAGCTCCAAGAATCTCTTGGATTTTTTTCGACTAGTGCTTTTAATTTCTTAATTATCAATCTAATGCTATCTACGCTAGTCGAATACCCATAGGTTTCTGCTGTATCTAAATAATCTGCTTTTGGACAGACAAGGTTTTTAATCACATCAGGTAACTGTTGGTAAGATTTAATTAGCTGTTTGCTTAAGGTTGAATATAGTTTATGTTCTCTAAGATCATCCTGAACCAATCTGACAAATAGATCAATAGCATTAGGGAGAGTAGGGTTTTCTTTCCAAATATCAATAGCCTTTATTAGCCAAATATCATTTTCACCTGAAGTCACAATTTCCCGTGGTGCATTAGGAAAACTTAATTGGAACGCTTTCCTTGAAGTATGCCATCTAGGAATAAGCTGGCGGTCTTCCATTAATATAATATTATCATCCATAGCTAACAAATTCCTTTGACATATAGTTTTCTTTGAATGCTTGCCATTTTGCTTATGTATTTTTCGAGCGATAACCTTTGAACCTTCCGTGAATATTTTAGATTACCTCTGAAGTTGAAGTCTGGATAACACAGTTCTTTAACAACTTCACAGATTTCTGAGGCAATTTCTTCACCAAATTCATGCTCACATTTTTTGTGAAATTCGTCCATCATCTTTCCAAAAGCTAATTTTAGGAAAGGTAGCGCTTCATCATATGTCGTTAACGACGTGTTAGGTAATAGTTTTCTGGTTTCTTCAACCAATATGGGGGTCAACTGTATTCCCGAGATAATGTGGTAAATCAAACTACCGTACATATGTAAATCACCATGCCTTCGGTCAATAAAATCATTGCGAGGTGTCGCATTGAAGCGAAGTTCGATGGGGGCGTATGATTGGTCGCCAGTGAAAATAAGTTGGCTAAAGGGTGATTTTCCTTGTGCATCAGTTACTCGCCCTAAATCAGAAATCTTAGATACATCATTTGCAAAGCATAGTATGTTGGAAGGCTTAATATCTTGATGGGCAATACCGACATTATGTAATTGTTTTATACCAACACCTACGTGGTGCAAAGCTCGAAATACTTTGCTCCAAGAAGTAATCTCTTTGTTGATGTACTCTTTTCTTAAGTCACCCTCGGCGAAATCAAAAATGATATAGTAGACTTGATTTAGTGGAGCACCAAAATTAGGGTTGATTATTGAGCCAGAGTCGAGGGGGACGACGACTTTAGACAGATTTTGATCTCGACAATGATTAAGGATCTCCTGTTCAAACAGGTATTCACTGACAGTACGCTGTAGAGCCTCTAGTGAACCAGAATTGAGTGCCTTAGATAAATCCATCGCTTTCAAGAAGCCCGTTTTACCCTCAACTGATGTTGCTTCGTATTGAGTACAAAAGTTACCACCACTTCCTGATGTATTTTTGAGTAGTTTGTTAATAGACCAACCTGATTTCGTGACCAAGCCTTCTAGGGAGGATGCTGGCATTTGATAACCCTCTATTTAATTTTAGTTCCATCTATAACCACTAACTTAGCACATTTGTTGTTTTATAACCATCTAGCTTATTATGCTCAACTTATTGTTTATTAAAGCATAACTTAGAGCTTTCCCTTTGCTCCAAAATATATAGGGAAGTTGAATAAAGAATATCAATCACAAATCACATTTCAATTGATGCTCACCATACATCAAGTTCACGGTAACTGACATAGTTATCTAGAGCCTAGCTAGAATGATTTGTTCAAACGTAACTTTGAGATATCTCAGCATATCGCTTTCACTAAAATTACCCATTACATCAATCTCACCAAGGCATACCTATTGATTTATTGTGTTCAGCAATCGAGGTTGCTCTAGCGGGGTTCTGAGCTAGGTACTCCAAAGGTGTCGTACCATTAAATGGCTCATTATTATTCTGCATGCCCTTGAATTTTTGTCGGTTAACAGGGTTGTTGAATGCCATTAACAGGGACTCATGTATGTGCTCTAGCAAAGTACCATCGATACTTGACGCAATTGCGCTAGCCTGTTGTTCCGTTGCCCCCATGTTGCTAATAATTGCTGCGCTTTATCCATATCTCACACCCTGTGATTTAGCTATATAGGAAAATTCTTCCCAAGTTAGGGCGTATTTAGCTATATAGGAAAGTTTTACATCGTCTAGATCTCTTTCCTATTAAACCAGTAGCTCGAAATTATCACTCATTCAAGTACAATTCAGCCATGCCATCGAGCTTACTTTTCACTTCTTTCCAATGCGGCATAACACTTGTCAGCAAGCGCCAAAATCTTTCACTATGGTTGTGCTCGGCGATATGGCAAAGCTCATGCAAGATTACGTAATCAATGCACTCTTTGGGTGCTTTGATTAGATGAGGGTTTAGCATCAGATTCCCTTTGGCGGAACAGCTTCCCCACTGTTTGGACATAGGTAATACACGAAAGCTTGGGATACCATCAACCCATGTGGCTTGAGGAAGTAGTTCAGATAAGCGCTCATGGAAAATCCGTTCAGCCTGAATTTTGTACCAGTTGCGCACCAATGCTCGAACCATGGCCGTTTTGTTATCGTTAAATCGAGTCAAGGTCACGAGCAATTTGCCACGAGTCATCTTCACCGAAGGAAGAGCTTCTTTGTCTTCTACAATTTTTAAAACATAGCGGCGACCAAGATAAAATTGCATTTCACCGCTAACATACTGTTTAGGTTGGACGTATTCCAGATGTCCACGAAACTCTTTAAGCGCTTCATAAATCCACTTGGCACGTTTCATTACTGCCTGATGAATATTTTCACGCTCAGCGTCTTCTGGAGATGTCACTACGACTTCACAATTGGGATGAACCTTGATGGTTATTTTACGTTTCTTGGCTTCTAGGTGAGGCTTACGCACAACCTCGTAGGGAACAGCCTCATCGCCATAGACAAAGCTGTACTCCTCTTTGCTACCTTCTTTTGAATTTACCGATGTCATTAATGGTGGCCTGCTACGCCAAGGCGGGTGATCTGAATAATGTCGGCAATAATGACCTTAGCTGTATCCATCCCAATCGCTTTAAACAAAACAGGCAACAGCTTGCGGCGGATTTGGTTTTCAATCTCTTGTGGGTTGATTGAGAACTCGGCAACAGAAGCCGTCACAACATCATCTATTTGCATCGCATAGTTAAAGCGTTCGTCTTCACTCAAGCTACTGTCGGCACCCAAGTGCTTTAGGAACAGACCAAAGTAAGCTTGCACATGGCGCTTAATTTTAGGGTCTAGATCTGAGAAGCGATCCGTTGGTATGCCATCGACTTTACGCTCTTTCACTTGCTCTTCAAAATCAGCAAATAGCAGGTATTGCTTTACAGGTGCATCGAACATTTCTTTTGCCTGCTGAATCGCCTGCTTGAGCAGCTTCGAGAAATACTCTTGAGCATAAGGGTCATCGGCAAGATCTTGCTCAATCATCTTAGTCACACGGCCCGTGATTTTGTCTTTCTGGTTCCGCGCTTCATCGTCACTGAGCTGTTCTGGCTTGATATTTTTGCCCATATTGCCAACCAGATAAGCACCTTTAGATTCTTGGATTTCAACGCCACCTATATGCTTGTCTAACATTGTTCGGATGTTTTCAGCATATTCATCGTAATCAACCGTTTCTTCGGCATCTTCACGAACTTGCTTACGGAGTTCTGCCATGGACTTAAGCGTTTTCTTGTAGAGTTCACGCTTGTCATCGAAGCTTTTGTCTTCGAAGTATGTCGCCGATTGTAGAGCCACTTTTAAACAGTTAGAGAAAGCTGTTAAGGTCGAATAAAAATCTTCTCGCTTTTTCTGATTGGTATCGGTGAGCTGTCCGTCAATAGTATCGATTTTCGGAGCAAGTACTTGGCGTAGAGCCGGGCCGTCTTGCTTATTCGCCACTTCAGCAAAAATTGCCCAAAGCTCGCTGTATAAACCCGGTAGTTTTTTGTATTCCGTATCCATTCGGCTGTATAAGCCTTTAAGGTCGTCAATATCAAAGCCACCTTGGGTTCGTTCTGCCAAGTCTTGGTAGTCAGCGATGGTGGCATCTAGCTCTTTTAAGATGCCTCGGTAGTCGATGAGGTAACCAAACTCTTTCTTCTGATGTAGACGGTTAACGCGAGCAATGGCTTGGATAAGGTTGTGCTGCTTGAGCGGTTTATCGATGTAAAGCACGGTGTTCTTTGGTTCATCAAAGCCAGTTAGAAGTTT
Source organism: Vibrio agarilyticus (assembly GCF_012641465.1). Classification (GTDB taxonomy): domain Bacteria; phylum Pseudomonadota; class Gammaproteobacteria; order Enterobacterales; family Vibrionaceae; genus Vibrio; species Vibrio agarilyticus. The sequence continues at coordinate 323,805 of NZ_JABAIK010000001.1, read as the reverse complement.
ATCGACAACGATCATTAAGTCGGGGCCATTCTCTTTACCAAACTCTTCAATGATATGCTTAGTGTAGGCTTTTTCATCTTGTCCAAAGTTAGAGTCCATTACGTTCTCTTTCCACCAATTCTGTATCACATCCTTGCTTTCTCCATCGACCGTATCATGTCCCTCTCGGGTGTCTGGCGGTGACATGGCAACAACCGAGGTCACTTTGCCAATTTGGTCGAGAAGCTTCTTATATTGGATGGCAGAGGCTTTTGAATCACAAGCAAGCTGGCCCTTTAAACCTTGGCGCTTAAAGTTTTGGAAGTGATCTGAGATATCGTGAGCGATAAGCTCAATACGGCCTTCGGTTTGATATATTTGGCCTTTTTGAGCGAACTTCTTCTTTAAGTCTGTGCGTTGCTTTTCGGTGAGTTTATCAGTGATGCGGTCAAACCAAGCATCAAGAGCTTTATCGTTAGTACTTAACTCGGGGACTCGCTCTTCATACAGTAGTGGTGTGACTGTTTTGTCTTCCACCGCTTGTTGCATGGTGTAAGAGTGGATGATTTTTCCGAACTTGTTTTCAGTTTTATCGTCTTGCAGTAGTGGTGTACCCGTAAAGCCAATATAAGCCGCTTTTGGTAGGGCTTGCTGCATACGAATGTTGTTTTCACCGTTTTGGCTACGGTGTCCCTCATCAACTAGCACAATCATGTCAGGGCTGTTGTTATAACATTCAGGCAGTTCAATCGCGGTGCCAAACTTGTTGATGATGGAGAAGATAATACGCTCATTCCCTTTACCAATTTGCTCGGCAAGGCGTTTACCTGTGGTAGCCATGGCTGTTTTGCGATCTTTTTCAGACAGTGCACCGCCTGAGGCGAACGTACGTGCTAGCTGATCTTCCAAATCAACACGGTCAGTAACGACAACAACACGGCACTTGGCGAGTTCTTTAATCCAAATCAGTGCCTTGGACAAGAACACCATGGTGAACGACTTTCCTGACCCTGTGGTATGCCATATAACACCCCCATTACGTGCGCCTTTCTCATCGAAAGAAGTGACACGTTCAATTAGGGCTTTAATGCCGAAGACTTGTTGATATCGAGCAACGATTTTGCCTGCCTTCTTATCAAACAAGGTGAAAAGCTGAGTCATTTCTAGAAGGCGGTCATGTCGAAGTAGTGATACCAATAAACGGTCTTGGTCTGTCACCACTAAATCACCGCCTGCAATTAGCGATAAATATTCATCACGCACCTTGGCAGAACGGTGATCAAATAGCCGATGTAGTTGCACTGGTGAAAGTGCCGTGTTTTTAAGACGAGCAAAGGTCGCATCAGTGATCTCTTCTTCTTTCCACTTCGCCCAGAATTTACTTGGTGTGCCACATGTACCGTATAAACCTTCATGTCCATTCACTGACATGAGCAATTGACTATAGGCAAACAGGTGTGGGATCTCATCGACTTTTTGGTTGCGGATATTTTGTGAAATACCCTCGGCAACCGTCGGCTTGCCTTCATGAGAAGAGTCAGGACGCTTGGCTTCAATCACCACCCAAGGCAGACCGTTTACAAAGCAGACGATGTCGGGAATGCGATGACCCGTTCCATGAGTATTTTCTACTTCTAGCTCTTCGGTAAAGTGGAACTGGTTGTTCTCAGGCGTTTCCCAATCAATGATTTGAATGGTTGGGTTGGCTTTTTTGCCCTCGACAAACTCAGTCACACCAATACCATAAGTTAAGGCGTTATAGAGCTTTTCATTGGCCGCTTTTAGCCCTTCATTCATCGTAGGGTTAGCCAGCTCTTGCACGATTTTATCAATCGCAGCTTGCGATAAATGGCGATCTTTCCCCATAAATGAATAGGTTTTAAAGCTCAGAACCTTGCGTAACACCTGCGGCAAAATAACTGTGGTTTTGTTACCACGCATTGCCATGCATTCACTTGGCGGAATGAATTGATAGCCAAGGTTAGTCAGCAGAGTTAGTGCAGGGATTTTTGCGCTTTGTTCTTCTTTGAAATTCGGTGCGTGATGCTTAGGTTCACTGGGAGATAATGGTTCCATACTTAGCCTATGACATTGTTCTTATTGTTTATCAGGGCTTGCTAAACAAGCCCTGTATCGGTTGTCAAAAGATACGCTCGTTAAGCGGCTTCGGTTTCAGGAGCCTTTACGCGACGCTTTCCTGTTAACAACTGCTGCATCAATGCTTTTTTCTCTTGCTTAAAGTGAGCAAGTTTGGATTCAAGCATGTCAATTTCTTTATCGGCAACTGTTAGGACTGAGGCGATTTTTTGTTGTTCACTTAGGATAGGAAGACTCACCTTAAATGATTTTAAATCCGTCGTTGATATACTAGCCTGATTTACCGCACTCTTAGCATGACTACTAGCAAACGACTTACCTACACTCGATGAGAGCAGGAAGTACATAAACTTGGATGAAATCATTTTAGAAGAACGTAAAAGTAACAAGTTCATCCCATGATACAAAGTCTTATCATTTAAGAAATAAGCAACTCGACCAATATGATCTAAGCTATTAATGTGGCTGTATAATATGTCGCCGTACTGGAGTTTGAACTTTATTGTTCTATCGTTATCTGGAGCATATCCAACTTTAGAGTGGTTTATTTTACCAGTCGAAATAGTTTCAATTCGTGAAACTGGCAATCCCTCTGTTGCTTTTGAATCGTAGGTTAGGCCGTTAGTAATTTTTGTTAACACATCACCCAACTTAACCTCTTCCCATTCCCCCTCAAACGCTTTACCCGTTTCAGGATCAAGCAAACGCTTTTTACCCGTCAACAACTGCTGCATTAAGGCTTTTTTCTGTTGCTTGCTGGCATCAATCAGCTTTTCAGTGGTTGCAATACCGCGATCCCATGTAGAAAGGATTTGGGCGATTTTGCGTTGTTCTGGGAGTGGGGGGAGCAAAACCTCAAATCCACATACATCTTCGCGTGTAATGTTAGGATCTTTACGACTGCTGGCAGCAAACTTTTTCCACTGTCGTACATTTCCGTTCAAATAATTCAAAATGTATTTAGGGTCGGCTTTGTTTTCATCTAACATCAATCCAGACAAAGCTTGATTAATTGCAGATGGGACAGTCAATAATCCAGTTCTTCCAATTTGATTAAAACCTCCATACATAGCCACAAGAACTGTGCTTGCTGGGAAAATGGAGCATGAAGTTTCTTTTAGAGCTAATTCTGTGATGCGTTCATCTGTTTCGATGATTTCAGAATTATTCAAATCTAAAGTTTTAACCCAAGGAGTTCCGTTAAGGGAGTAATATAGCTCCTGTTTAGCTCGCAAAGGCGTTGAACCTGATTTAATTCGAGCAATATGCTTGAGCCGAGTATTCTCCCAACCATTAGGCACCATAACCCAACTCCTCTAGGTAGCTCGCCATTTCTGCTTCCAGATCCGCAAGCTCAGCTTGCAGCGCCAAACGCTCACTGCGCACTGCCATCAAATCAATTTCCGCTTCTTCTTCAAAAGTATCGACGTAACGAGGAATGTTGAGGTTGTAGTCATTCTCACGGATCTCATCGAGGCTTGCCACATACGCGTACTTATCCACGTTGTCGCCGCTGCGGTAAGTCTTCACAATTTTGTCGATGTTTTCTTGTGTCAGTACGTTCTGGTTTTTGCCTGACTTAAACTCACGCGAAGCATCAATGAACATGACATCGTTGGTGTCTTTCTTCTTTTTGAAGATCAAGATTGCCGCTGGAATACCCGTGCCAAAGAACAGTTTTTCAGGTAAACCGATCACGGCATCCAATAGGTTTTCTTCAATCAGTTGTTGACGGATTTTGCCCTCGCTTGATGCACGGAACAGAACACCATGAGGTACAACCACACCCATACGACCTGTTTGCGGTTTTAGTGTCTCAATCATGTGTGAGATAAATGCATAGTCCCCCTTGGTCTTTGGCGGAATACCACGACGGAAACGACCAAAATGGTCGTTACCAGCATCTTCAAAGCCCCATTTATCCAGCGAGAACGGCGGGTTTGCGGTTACCACATCGAAGTGAAGTAGGCCGCCTTCTTTATCCTGTAGCTTAGGGTTGCGAATAGTATCGCCCCATTCGATGCGGTGGTTATCTTCACCGTGCAGGAACATGTTCATCTTCGCTAATGACCAAGTAGAACCAATCGCTTCTTGGCCGAACAGTGCATACTGTTTTGAACCTGCAAAGTTCTTTTGAACTTGCTTACCACATTTCATCAGTAGAGAGCCTGAGCCACATGCAGGGTCGCAAATGCTGTCGCCTTGTTGTGGCTCTAGGATGATAGAAAGTAGGTCTGATACCTCTGGTGGGGTATAGAATTCTCCCGCAGATTTGCCGCTGCCAGCAGCAAAGTGTTTGATGAGGTACTCGTAGGCGTTACCAATCACGTCCAAAGAACCAACGCGGCTTGGGCGCAGGTTTAGGGTATCTTTACCGAAGTCTTCCAGTAGGTGGCGCAAGATATCGTTTTTCTGCTTTTCATCACCGAGCTTGTCGGTGTTAAAGCTGATGTCTTGGAATACGTTCTTTAGCTTAGTGCCGTTGGCTTCTTCGATGGCGTGTAGGGCTTGGTCGATGCGTGAGCCGTTACCAGCTTCGTAGCGAGCCTCATATAAGTCCCAGAATGTTGAGCCTGTAGGGATTTGGAATGATTGGGTGCCCATCATCTCTGCGATTAGCTCTGGCTCATCGCCGTACTCTGCTTTTAGCTCTTCGTACTTGTCTTGGTGAACATCAGAGATGTATTTCAAAAACAGCATAGTCAAGATGAAGTCTTTGTAGATAGATGGGTCGACAGTGCCTCGGAACGTGTCACAGGCAGCCCATACGGTTTTGTTAATTTCATCTTGGTTAATTGGTGTATGTGGCATGGTAATACTGACTTAAAAATGCGCTAGTGATAATTGCCGAGATTTTAACACGGAATGTGTTGAAAATGATTGATATGTGTAGGGTCGTTTAGAAAAGGTAAGGTGCTATGGGGAAAGCCTTTACTTTCCCCATAGCGCGACAGTTTATCTAATCTGGATATTGCTTTGTCTTTGAATGCTTCGAGGCGTTTTGCCCTTTGGTAAACATGGAACGGTAAATGGTTCGTTGATGTTACCTGAGGCTGGTAATGGGATGTTATTTCCATCCTCGTCTTTCTTGTATCGTGCAACGCGTCGAACGCTGATTTTATTGCCTGCGACCGAAATGCCTAGGTGCAAATTCCAACCCTTAAATATTGCTGCTAGCTTGCACAATAGTGCATAGGATGTTGACTCATGCACCAGTGATTGTAGGTAGTTTCGTACTTGGTATTCAACATCCTCTTCAGACTCTAGGCCAATGGATGAGATCACTCTGGTTAGGTAGGTCTCTGGTGTCAGTGGAAGCTCTTTTATCGGTAGCTCTACCAATTTTTTCTTTATGAGATAATGCGCAAACGCGTAAATAGCCTCAGAGGCTTGGCTTTCTAATCTGTGTCGTTTGACCACTTCACTGACAAATGCTACCGAGAGTGCCAGCTCACTATTTTGTTCTACAAACGCGAGAATTTGTGCTGGAGCAAATGACGTGCCTTGTGTGCCTCGAAATGCAAATGGATTTCTTGTCTCTTCGAAGGCTTTGGCGAGCATGGCAACACGCGATAATACCGAAGGGCTAACCTCAACCCCCGCCATTTCGAGTACTTGAGAGCGAGTTCGGTTGTTGCCTACATCAATATGCGCAAATGAAAGATCATCAGTTACACCATAGGTGACTGGAGCAATAAATCCTGATTGAGATTCGCATGATGCCTCTAGTCGATGGTGTCCATTTAGGATCTCACCATCACTAGAGATGATGATGGGTTCTCCGGTCAGACACCATTGTTTGTTTTTCATCATCTCAGCATAAGCTTTTACTCTGGCTCTGCTGATTGTTCTATTTTTATGGTCTGGGTTGATTGCACCTCGTCTAGAGTGTTGGAGCATATCGCGAGCTAACTCTGGACTTATATAGATATCAACGTGTTTTAGGCCAGTTTTTATGGTTTTGATCCCAGCGTAGTATTTCGCCTTCTCTTGGAATATTTCTGTAACTAGGTTTGGTGGCATGACTGTACTCGAATCGCCAATAAAGTGCCGGGAACTTGCGAGATAAGTAGTTGGATTTGGGGTTTCACCAAAATGCTCAAACAGTGTATCGATAATTGATGCCTCGACATGTTCGTCAGAGATTTCATCTTGTTTATTTTTGGTGGCTTTAGTTGTCATAAGGCAATCCTCACAATGACGTGTGGCAATATAGTGCTCATTAGCAAAAATTGGTTTAATATTGAACTTTAATTATTGATCCGACATGTTTGTCGGATCAAGTTTTGATTTTGTTCTAGAGTGGAATTGTCAGTTAAACAGGTCAAAGCATTTGAATCATATAGAGAATAAAATTAGTGGGGTTTTGGTTTCCACTGAAGGGCGAACGCACAAAGTACTCATCACTACTATGCCTACGGTTGAGTTAGCGAACTATTTTTCTACAGATAGGTTATTGCCCAGTCTTAATTGGGTTTCTGATGTTGCGGTAAACGCAAAAAATGCGGAGAGAGTGCAAGCCATTCAAAACCAACTTGAAGCGGTTGTTAATGAAAATGCGATAAGCGCACCGTTGGTATTGACGTTTGCAGTTGTTGGTAAGCCCCGTTTCGAGCGAGCCTCCCATCAACGCATAAACTTATTCTATAGTCCAACTTACACATGTGTAGTTGGTAACCCATTAGGGTTGGTTGCTACTTGTAAGTTGTTGGGACAAAGATCATTTCTATTCAGCTCAAGACTAAGTGTTAAGCAAGCTAATCAGCGCAGTGAGTTTCGACAAAGAATCGCAATGGAGCATGTTGAGGTTCGAGTGATCTTTGATGACGAAAATGGCTTTGATGAACATCAGGTCGTTGAGTTATTTAAACAGAACCGTATTTTTGATGCTCCGATCAATCTTCCGCATATCAGCGAACGTGAAGTTTTGCTGTCCGAGGATCAGTTTCCCCTAAAGTGTCAGGTCGAGCAGCTAATTCAGCAAACAAGCCTCGATTCTTTTGGTGGGGTGAGTTTTGATTCTAGGCATGTGAAAAAGTCGGATACTCATATCACTACCCAGTACATTTTGTTTAAGTTACTTGTTGGTGCAGTGGCTGGCATTGGTACTCAGGAGTACAGCAAAATGTCGAAGGATTTGACGCTACCAAATGGTGAGCAACTTTCTTCGGTTCTTTCTGATTATTGTGTTAATCGAGTCGCCATTTTTCTGAGAGCATGGCTAGAGCCACTGAAAAGTACGTTTGTTGATGACCGCTCAGGCTATCATCTGTCTCCACAGGTTTGGCAGGCTATCGGGTTGACGTTTCATCACCTAGACCAAGGCGATGTCTCAAATGATGAACTCGTATCCGCAGGTAATGCTCTAGGTAAGCTTGATTACAGTAAGACTGCTAAACATTGGAATGATTGCCCAGTCATGGATCTGGATGCAAAGGGTCGTATTTATAAAAACGCTGCTAGCTCAACTCGACTGTTTAGAGCTGGGTTAGCTGATTATTTTGTACAGGTTGTGGGTAGTGGTGGACTACGCTAAAAAGGAACATCTAACTAAGGTAGCGACTGATTGAATGCTATCAGCTATGACTTAATGATATAAAGATAAGCGTGAATAGTTATGCAAGGTTTTATTATTCACTATTTTGAATAATTTTTCATTTAGGGATTGTTGAGAACAGTTGCCGAGTTAGCACACGAAATAATGATCATGGCACAGTAAAAAGTAACATTAATTGCACCAGTGGTGCAATTAATGAGGTATGTGGGTTTGATTGCACTTTTATACAGAAAATATAGTTCTGGCTTATGTTTGGATGAAATTTCCACTCACTCACTCACTGGTTGGGGTTGAGATTAACCTAATATAAGGGTTCGAATCCTGTAGGGCGTGCCACTTATTGTAAAAACCCGATAGCTCATAGAGTTATCGGGTTTTTGCGTTTTGCGGTAAAGATGTCACCAAGAATACAGACGGCGTTAATCGAGCGAGGTTGGAATAAGTTCCATGGTTTTTGCCATATATTTTTCCCCCGTCATTTTATGCGCAATCTCAGGGTAATGGTGCAACCGAGTGTCGTATTTTTCGATATAAGCGGCGTTGATTTTTGAGTTGATGTCATCGAGATCCGCTGGGATTTGAGCTTGGATATCGATCACGGTGTCGTCACACTTTATGGCACCCTTAGGATCTTCGAGAAAGGCGCTATACCAGCTTCGTTTACCAAAAGAGTATTGGCGGCAAAAGATGCGCCCGTCGACGACCACCATCCAAATATCATTGAAATGGTGGGTTTCACCGGCGCGAATTTGTGGGGTTTTGGTCTCGTTGACAAGGTTTAGAACTTCATCTTTTTGCATCGCATACATCTCCTATCTTGTTGCTCTCAAAATCACATACGGTATTACTTCGCACGCAACTTCCACTGAGTGTAGTTAGGCGTAGGTGTTGTCTTGGTGAATAATTACACTGTCTCATTTGTTAACATGGTATCGAGGGTTTCGTTACCAACTTGAGTTTCGAAGGACGTGTTATAACGTCGTATTTTTGCGTCACTTGCTAGCTAAGAGATGCGGGAAAGGAATGGGTTTGTTGATATACTGCTTTTTTTCGAACGGAATAGATTCATGTCAAACAAGACGTTCATGATTAGCAATGAGATCACTATTTTGCCCGCAGCATTGGGGGAGGCTCAATTGGTGGGTGAATTGGTTTTTGCTATGGAAACGGAGCTGTGGGGGAATGATGCGTCAAAGCTTGATAAAGCGACCTTCATTGACACAGCAACGCATCTAATCGATGAGAATAACGGGTTTTGGGCGTTTATTGCCCGTGATGAAAAGCAGCGGCCTTTGGGTGTGGTGACACTTGTCGAAACTCGAGCGATTTATGCGTCAGGAACTTTGGGGCAGATCATGGAGCTGTATATTGTGCCAACACATCGCTCAACAGGTGTCGGAGCGAAACTTATTCAGTTTTGCCGTCAGTTCGGTGTTGATCGCGGCTGGGGCATTTTGGAGGTTGGCGCGCCAGCTCAACCTCAATGGCTAAGGACGAAAGCGTTTTATCAAGCGCAAGGGTTTAACGAGATCGGACCAAAACTTGAGATGGCCTTGTAAAGCGGATTATTTGAACGGGTAGTTGAATGAAAAAGGGTGGCTCTGATAGCCACCCTTTCATCATCAATGGAATAAACTAAACAATCGCTTGTTTTAGTCCTTGCGCCAGTCTTGATACGGCTTCAACCAACTCTTCGGGTTGCGCGTTGGTAAAGTTAAGGCGCAGTGCTGAGCTCGCTTCATTCGGATTTGGGTAAAAGACTGGGCTTGGTACGACAGCAACGCCGTTTGCAAGCAATGATTTTGCAAGAGCAAAGGTGTCACACGACGGTAATTCCACCCAAACAAACATACCGCCATCAACTGGATAAACGCGGCATGGACTTGGCAACTGAGCATCAAGTGCATCAAATAGCGCTTGGTAACGACCTTGATACAGCGCGCGAATCGTCGCAATGTGTTGGTCAAATCCTGAGTTTTCCAGTAGTCCGAGTAACAATGCTTGCATTGGCACGCTTGAGTGCAAATCAGCGCCTTGTTTCACTTTGACCATAGGGTCAATCAGCTCGCGCGGCCCGCTGACCGCGCCAAGGCGTAAACCGGGTGAGGCAATTTTTGAAAACGATCGCAATACAATCGCTTTATCTAAACAAAACTCCGATGCCATTGGCAGCATAGTGCCCGTAAAGCGCAATTCACGGTATGGTGCGTCCTCAATCAGTGTGACGTCATATTGATAACACAGTTTTGCGACCTGTTTGCGCGTTTCTAGGCTCCAGCACACACCGGTAGGGTTATGGAAATCGGGAACCGCGTAAAACATTTTTGGAGTTTGCGTTTTGAAACATAACTCAAGCTCAGCTAAATCTGGGCCCTGCTCGTTTTGTGATACGCCAACAATTTCCGCTTGAGCAAGGCCAAATACTTGCATCGCACCAAGATAACTTGGCGCTTCCATTACTACGCGGTCGCCGGGATTAATGTAAGCACGCGCAATCAAATCAAGCCCTTGCTGTGAACCGGTTGCCATCATGACAGTGTGAGTTTCTGGTAAGGCAAAGCGCTCACACAAATGTTGGATGAGCGGGCCGTAACCTGCGGTCGCGCCATATTGAAATACTTCCGGCATCTGGCTTAAGCGCTCGAGAGCGGGCTTCATCAACTCAATTGGGAAGGTTTGCTCATCGGGTAACCCGCCCGCCAGCGAAATGACATTTTTGTCGCTGGCAGCGGCAAGAATTTCTCGAATGTATGAAGAGGGGATGCGATTGAGTGCGTGTGCAATTTCCATTGGGTATCTCTTGTTCTTATTTTGTTTTTTTCAATATTACATGGGAATTGTCAAAATCTAGTTGTCCATTTATGCTGTAAAACATGTCCATTTATGCGATTGTGTGCCAAAGGAATGGAAAAACAGACAGCGCAACACATCTCACGAATTAACGATGTGTTATTTCATATTCATCAAGACATTACTCGCGATCTACCCGCAAAACGGTTGGCGGATATCGCCGCGTACTCAGAAGCGCATTTCCACCGCGTGTTTAAACAGGTTGTCGGTGAATCCGTTCACCAGTACATTCGCCGAACCCGCATGGAATATGCGGCAAATAAACTCATGTTTGAGGCTCGAGCGTCGGTTGCAGAAGTGTCGGGTTTATGTGGTTTTAACTCGATTTCATCGTTTAGCCGTGCGTTTAAGGCAACCTTTGGGATTTCGCCCGGAGAGTGGCGCGATCCTGAACGCCACCGTGCTGAAAAGTCTTATCTTAAAGATCCTGAGATTGCGGCCGGATACGCTCGAGTGTCGGGACGAGTGTTACCAGAGCCTGTGATAGTCGATGTACCCGAAAAAATGGCGGCTTACGTGCGTCACCGAGGGTATAACCGTTCCATTCGCAAGGCGTGGCTTATATTACAAGCTTGGGCGAATGTGGAGCGGCGTGATTTCTCAACCCAATATGGTTTACACCATTCAAATCCGGCGTGGGTCGATGTCGATAAGTGCCGTTATGTGGCATGCATTGCGATAGATAAGCCGATCCAAAGACGCAGTGTGGTGAATCAAATGGTGATCCCAGGAGGGCTGCATGCTGTGTTTCGCTTGAAAGGGATCTATGGTGAGCTGCTTCCTCAGATAAGTTTGGTGTTAGAGCACTGGCTGCCAAGCTCGGGCTTTAAACAGCGTTCAACCCCAGCTTTTGTCCACTATTTCCATAACCAGTTCCTTGAGCAAGATGAGCATTTTGAACTCGATTTTTATTTGCCAGTCAGTTTTGATTAGACGACGTTTGTTCGAGGGTGAGAATGGTTCATCATTTTCTAAAGAGCAATAAACTCATGCCTATACTTGTTTGTAATTCGCACAGGATAATAAGGAATGGGTATGAATGTCGTCGTGGTGTATCACAGTGGGTATGGTCATACTAAAAATGTCGCAGAAGCGGTTGCGATAGGCATAGAACAAGTGGACGGGGTGGTTGCACAAAAAGTCCCCATCGATGTGCAGGGCGATATTGACGCTGCGGCATGGAATGCACTGGATGCCGCTGATGCCATTGTTTTTGGCACGCCGACCTACATGGGGTGCGTTTCATGGCAATTTAAGAAGTTTGCCGAAGACTCCAGTAAGCGTTGGTTTCAGCTGAAATGGAAAGACAAATTGGCCGCCGGTTTTACCAATTCTGCGAGTATGAATGGCGATAAACATTCAACCATTGCTTATTTGATGACATTAGCGATGCAGCACGGCATGGTTTGGCTCGGTACTGGGCTGATGCCTGCGAATAATAAAGCCTCGGATCGTGATGACATTAATTATTTAGGGGCATTTTCCGGTTTAATGGCGCAAAGCCCTGCGGATGCGGATGCCAATGACGCGCCAACAAAAGGGGATATTGAAACGGCTAAGCTTTATGGTGAGCGCGTCGCCCAGTGGGCAAAGAAATTGGGCAGCGTAGGTTAGGCAAGCGCTCCGACCTGTTGTAATGTCTGCTTAACATCAAAAGTCTCGATATTTTTCACACACACTGACGGGTCGCTAAGCAGGCCAAAGGTAGTGGTACAAGTTCGATTATAAAGCCCAATGCATTTTACATTCGCAGAGTCTGCTAGGTGAAGCGGCCCAGTATCGCAACAAATAAAGGCATCAACTTGAGTGAGGTAGCTCGCCAGTAAGCGCAAATTGGGCGATGAAAATGTATCGATATCGCTGCGCAAAGGCTCCGGGATATCGGGACTGAGAACTTCGACCCACTGGATCGGCTTATCCACCTTCTGCTCAAAACGGTCGAGTAGTGAATCCCAATAGCTATCAGGCAGTAATTTTGCGCCTCGCGCGCCACGGAAATAGGCGATGAGTAACGCGTTTTCTGTTTGATCGGACTGAATTTTATCGACTTCTTGTTCCCCAAAGGCCTTCTCTTTCGCGCAAAATTCAATGCTGTGATCAATCGGCGCTAATGGAAACCCGGCGGCTGGCAACAGATAGAGGCTGGCAAGTGCAGCGTGCTTTTTTTCGCCTTGATACGGGAATACATGCGTATACGCCTCATTACGATTTAGAGTGTCGCGGCTGATTTTGTTTCGCGCAGGGATCAGTGCAGTCAATGCCGCGTCTTCTGCTGAGTCATTCGGTGCGAATATCACATCAAAGGGTTGTTGTCGTAAATCACGAACTAAGCGAAGCGTTTTGAAAATATTGCGGAAACTAAGGCGGCTGAAACAAAATTCGTCGACGCCTAAATTGGCGAATAATTCGGCTTGGCTTTCGTCACGAAGCATTAGTGTGAGATGGGCATCAGGGAAAACATCACGAACTTGGCGAAGAAAAGGGAGTAAAAATAACATGTTGCCAATACGTTTATTGTTTCGGACAATCAAAATTCGCTCGACTTGATCTTTCGAGAGTATGTTGGGCTCGCAATAGCTTTTGTGTCGAATGAGGCGGTGCAATACACCTTCTAGGCGGCACATTTTTGCTTTTCGATACTTATCAAATTGCCTCAGGTGGTTTTTGAGTACGCGCATTAATAAACTTCCATGTACGATTATGATTGCATAATAATACCACATTTGTTGCCAATTTGTTTCCTGATTTGGTGTCTTATTGTTATGGGTTCTCCGTGCTAGTAGATGGTTGAAGAGCGCGATGAAGGTCGATTGCGCAAGGTATTTGAGATTGCTAGCAGAATTGCGAGTGTTTCGAGCGAATGGATAATAATCGACATGGAGGAATAATGGCCTTGTCACTACACTTCGAACATCGATGAATAAAGAGGTGAGCACGATGGATGTCAGTCAATTTTTAGCGCGGATTCAGTATCAAAGTAAGGTGGTTCATTCCGTCGCATGTTTGGATGAATTGCAGCTGCATTTTATTAAACATGTCCCTTTTGAAAACATTGATATTATAAATAAAACGCCGCTCAATTATTATCCTGAGGCGGCGTTTGAAAAAATCGTTACACATCAGCGTGGTGGTGTCTGTTTTGAGTTAAACAGTCTATTTTATTGGGCGTTATCGCAACTTGGGTTTGATGTTACGCTCGTTGAAGCGGAGATGTTTCCCGGTGAACACATGAAGCACCAATTTGATCATATGGCATTGTTGGTGAATGTTGAGCAAGGGCTGTATCTGGTCGATGTGGGGAATGGAAAACATTTTGGCGCGCCGCTTAATGTCGCGCTAGGTGGTGAGTCAATTGGTGAAGGGGTTCGCTATAAGGTTGCGGATTATCACGGTAATTACCACGCGCTTTGCTGGTTTGAAGACCGTGATTGGCACTATCGCTACGTATTTCGTGAGATCCCGCGTAATCTTGCAGACTTCCAAGCCGCATCTCATTTCACTCAGACCTCACCCGATTCCCCTTTTACTCAAACATTATTAGCGACTAAGCTCGCAGATTTCGGACGACTCACATTATCGGGAAACACGTTGACCACAACCGATACAGACTTTAAGCAGCATAAAGTGACCATTCCAGACAATGACATTGAGGCAATCTTAATGAAGCGTTTTGGTCTTAATGTCACGCTTACGCCTTCGAGCTGAAGGCGTATTGTGGTCACTTAACGTTGAATCAAGGGCGCGCTTATTCGTTGAAAAAGGGGATTGGTTAGTGAAAAGTATTAGTTAATTAAAAGCGAAAGATATAAGAGGCGATCAAAGATTCTGAACCGGGATTTCGGTCGCCAAACCCACTATTGGATATGTGCCCATATTCCAGTCTTAAGGCGCTTTCTTCTGTCATATAGTAGGTGGCAGACAGCGTCGAATAAAATTGCAGATCATGGCCGAGGTGGTGTCCAAGGCTCGATGAGCCTGAATGGAGATAGCCACCAGAAACACTGACCCCAACCGACCAATTTGAATTAATCTGGTACTGATATTCGGCGCCCAACGCGAGGTAATAAAGGCTATCCTCCCCGATCATTCCTTGTAATATCGGGCTAAAACCGCCAAGCCGCTCTGGATCGCGATAAGCATAGCCAAGCTTGAAAATGGTGCTTTGTTTACTGTCAAAAACGCCAAAGGCGCCAGCGCCAAAGGAAACTTCATTGCGACTGACACTGCGCTCTGAAGTGGGGAGAGCAAATGCATCACTAAAGGTCGCACTAACCGTGATCAACAGCAGTGGAAACCTTGCGAGCATGATTCTATTTTTTGCCATTTTTATTCTCCCCCTTTTTTTTGTGACATAATTTTTTACGGTGTATACCCGTCCCATTTGAAGTTGCAGCGGTGTTGACTGGCACTCACAAGCCTCATCACATAGCTTATCTATGTTCACGAAGTGCTCAGAGGCTTTGCTCGCTTGTCGCCTACCTACATCTTCAAATTGTTTAGGTATAAAAAAGTAGTACTTGTCATCGCGCGATTTCTGACTCCAATTCGATGTTAAGGAGACAAGTGTTTATTAAACCAATGCGTGATCTGCTCAACGGCAATCGACACTTCTAACTCTTGATCGTAAAAATAGAATTGGTGGATTGGCGGCTCTAAATCGGTTTCGACCCAATAGAGGCTTTTGTCGGAGGTGGGAATTTTATTGAAAAAATTCTTAGTGTATTGAGGCAATACACAGCCATCGGAGTGAACCATAATTGTCGGTTTGTTCAGTTGACTGGCCGAGGGCATGGGGTCAAGGGTAAGCCAATCTTCCCAGCTCATGACCGCAAAGTTGTCCGCACTCCAATTGGGTACCGCGCCACGAGCCGGGTTCAAATAGTAGTCATAGTCGCCATACATAGCGGCGTTGGGGTCAGTTTTTGAAATCGTCGGGATGTACAACACTTCGCCGCGTTCTTGGTAGATCTTTTTTGCGGCTTGCGCTTCTTTAATTCGCCGCTGAACACCTTCTTCTCCGCCATAAAACAGCTTAACGGCTTCGGCATCATGCAACCAAGATGCTGATGTGCCGACCACGTGAATACGCTCGTCCTGCGCCGCGGCGATTAACGTATACATTGAGCCTGCACAAACACCAATCGCGCCAATTGCTTTTTGATTGACGTCGTGACGACTCAACAAATAGGTGACTGCATTGTAAATATCGCGCACTTTTTGCTCAGGGTGCTCATAAAAACGTGGCTCCCCCTCGCTTTCTCCATAATTGCTTGGGTCAAAGGCAAGCGCAAGGTAACCATTTTCCGCCATGCGTTTCGCGTAAAGCCCCGCCATTTGCTCTTTAACCGTGGTCCAACTTCCGGTTACCACGACAGCGGGGTAGCAGGATTTTGCATCGTAGTTTTCCGGCAAATAGAGATCCGCTGCGAGGCGATTTCCGTCGCTGAAAAAGAACAGTTTTTCGACCATTATATTTGCCATTTTATGCTCCTTGTAATTGCGCAAGAAAGTTCGGATTGCCTTTTTGTCCATGGACGATGAGCGTCATAGCGGCAATGAACCATTTTCCTTGACGCTCGACCAACTCAAACTGATAGCGGCCAAAACAATCCCATCCTTCAAACCCATCGGCTTGATGGCAGGCATAGACGTGACATTCGATAAACGCCACGTCACCTTGCAATGAATAGTCAAAGTTGGAGACCATATGGTGGGTAGAGGCTTTTTCGAGTGCGTGCTGCCAACCACCCACTAGGTCACCACGCGCAACATTGGCTTTGGGCTGGTGGTTGAGACTGGAGTAATCTACGGTAACTTCCTCGTCAAAATGGGATTTAGCGTCTTTCCATTGTTTCGTATCTATCGCGTTCACCATCTTGATAATGGTCTGTTGGAGTGGGAAGTGTGCCGAATCAACCATGGAGGCCTCCGTTTCATTGAGTTATGACGATACCCGTCCTACTTGAAGTTGCAGCGTTGTTGACTGGCGTTCGCAAACCTCATGACACAGCTCGCCTATGTTCACGAAGTGCTCAGAGGCTTTGCTCGCTTGTCGCCTACCTGCATCTTCACGTTGTTTGGGTATACGCCGCACTTTATACGTTTGGTTGTGCTATGTGCTTTAACGCCAGAGCAAATTAGAGTGACTTGCTTTGTATTGATAAAAATATTAGTCATTGGAATGCGTGGTTTCGAGATTGCGTAAGCTCAGTTTCATTGAGTATCTTATAACTAGGACGTTAGGAGGGGCGTTATGTCTGGATTTTGCACTGTCTCTCTTCTTGCGCGCATTTTATTGAAGTGAAAAGGACAGGACCGATGAGAAATGAATCGCCAATTGCGCTAGTCACTGGCGCTAATCGAGGGCTTGGCAAAGAAACCAGTTATCAACTGGCAAGTCAGGGTTATCATGTTTTAGTCACGGCTCGAGATAAAGAGGCGGCTCAACATGTCGTCGATGAATTTCCTCATCTATCGATGAGTGCGCACTCACTTGATGTCAGTGATGATGAGAGTGTGCGGCGGTTGGCACAAGCGATTACGGCGCAATACGGCCTTTTGGATGTGCTTATTAATAACGCCGCAATTCACTACGACACATGGGAAAATGTCGTCAATGCTGACATAACGACGGTTGATGAGGCGATACAGACCAATCTTTATGGGCCTTGGCGAATGATCCAAGCGTTTTTGCCACTCCTTCAGTGCAGTGCGCACCCGCGTATTGTGAACGTGAGCAGTGGCGCTGGAGCGCTGGCGAGTCAGACGGGATCAACGCCTGCCTATAGCGTGTCTAAAAGTGCGCTCAATGCAATGACATTGATGTTCGCTCACCAGCTGGGCTCGTCGCCGATTTTAATCAACGCCATTTGCCCAGGCTGGGTGGCAACCGACATGGGTGGTGCCGGAGGTCGACCTATTGCTGAAGGTGCCAGTGGCATTGTCTGGGCGGCAACCCTACCAGATAATGGCCCAACAGGTGGTTTCTTTCGTGATCGTAAGCCGATTGATTGGTAAGGATAGATCATGGTGGTTTGGCGATAGCGTATAGTGGGAAATTGTGATGATATCCGTAATTATGGAACCGCTTTCATTGAGGGTAAAGTAAAGCACGCTAAAATGAGGCTTTCAATATTAACGGATAAACATCATGAGTATGGTTTTGGATTTTACTCAAGCGGTTTGGCTTAATGAACCGAAACATCACAATGTTAGTGCAGATGCCGTAAGCATCACCACGGAGCCTGTGACCGACTTTTGGCAACGCAGTTATTACGGATTTCGCAACGATAATGCGCCCGCATTGCAGCTAACCTCTCGAGAAAACTTTACCTTTACAGTAAAGGTAAAGTTTGACTATCAAGCGCAGTTTGACCAGTGCGGCGTGATTATTTATTTAGATGACAATAATTGGTTTAAAGCCTCGATTGAGTATGAGAATGAAAGCTTCTCGCGATTGGGTAGCGTGGTGACAAACTTGGGTTACTCGGATTGGGCCACCACAGATATTCCATTGCCAAAGGCCATTTGGTATCGCTTAAGCCGTCGTGGTCCTGATTTTTTGATTGAGTCATCAGTAGATGGTATCACTTTCAAGCAGATGCGTATTTTTCATTTGCATCAGTTAGGTGAAACAAGCCTTGAAATGGGACAAGCCAATCCACCCATGACAGCAACTCAGCCAGTGCAATTTGGTCTTTACGCTTGCAGCCCTCTGCAATCATCGTTTGAGGCGGTATTCAGCGATATGAAAATGGAACCGTGCCTGTGGCGAGCACACGCGGTTTAATATACCCGTCCTACTTGAAGTTGCAGCGCTTTTCGTTACAAAGTAAGGGACGGGCACTCACAAACCTCATCACATAGTTTATCTATGCTCAGCGGCTTTGTTCGCTGGTCGCCTACCTGCATCTTAAAGTTGTTTGGATATATATTCATTGACTAAAAAAGCCGCGTTCAAATTGAGCGCAGCTTTTTTGAATGACACTATTCATATTGATCAAATACGATGACGTCGTGATTCAATCGGTAGGCGGGGCTTAGCGTGGCACGACGCGAGCGGTGTTACCATCCACATTTACCTGAACTTCTTCGCCAACCTGGAACATCATATTTGGGTTAACTTCTTGTACAATTGAAATTATCTGACCGTCTTCAAGGCGAATGGTAAGGTTCACGCCGTTGCGTTTGCCAAGTTCGCCTGCCGCCTCACTGCCGGCATACCCACCCAACAAGCCGCCGCCAATAGCTGCAATATCAGAGCCTGTGCCGCCGCCGATTTTTGAACCTAAAATGCCGCCAATAGCAGCGCCCGCAATGGTCCCAATGGCATTGCTGCCTTCGGATGAGTCTATGGTAACGGGTTCGGTTTTAATTATCGTGCCGTAGTAAACTTGTTGAATCGTCCGTGTGTCTGCGGAGCCATACGCATTACCATAAGGGTTAGGTGATGAACAGCCAGCAACACCGATAACGGAAACTGCGCCCACAGTAAGGGCGATAATAAATGAGCGATTTAACATCTTTAGACTCCATGGGGCAGGGTAATGACAAGAGTATAGAAGAGGAATCGTATTTTGCGCTTGCCTTGATACATGGAGATATAACTCAGAAATAAGAACCAGCAAAATAAACTGAGCGCCCACTTTCGCGGGGTTAAAAATGGACCATTTAGTATTGGCTAGGACAACAAAATAAAGCGTTATCACCAAAACAATGCGCCATTTTAGGTGCATAGCAATCAATGCCACATTGTTTAGTGATTCATAACGATGAATTAGCGAAATTGTCTTAGCAAGGTGCGGCTTTGGACTTGAGAGCCAATGAGCGCGATCAGCATCAGTGGGCCAAGTGTGATTGCAACGATAAGGTGAGTGACGCGTTGTACGCCCCAGCGGGAGGTGGCATAAGTGCCAAAGAAAAGTTGAGCGAAAAGATACAAGGTTAAACCGGTAAGTGACCAAAAAATCATGTGATATTCCTATGTGACGAGCCTTACTGCTCACGCCTTAAAGATATACGCAATTTCATCTTGAGCTGTATGAGCAAAATCACAAATCAGTAAATATTCTTCATTTGATGACTGCGTCAAGTGATCGGGCTTCGAATCATGTCATCTGTTAACGTGCAACGTCTGCGTTTATTTGACATCGCACCACATAGCCTGTCTAGGTGAGCGCTTGTCTTATTTATGAAACAAATGGGCTAAAGAGGTTCGCATCATGTGTGTTTTGTTTGTAGGATCGAACTGTTTGCAGACGCAGTTAGGAGTTTTCAATGAAGCGGGTGATATTATTTTTTCAACAGTCTTGGCTGTATCAGGCAGTGATATTTGGGCTCGATAAAAAACGCTCAATTTGGTCTTGTTTTCCTCTGATGCTCGCACTGTTAGGACTTCCTGTTGCAGCGGAGCAAGCTGAAACAAGTTCACCTATGGTGGCAGATGAGTCCCAAAATAAACCTCAAAGCGATCCGCAAAGCACGGACTCTTGGGAAAAGGCCAAAGCATCGGCCGCGCAAGCTTGGTCGGCTGCAAAAGAGGCCAGTGAAAATGCCTACGATGCGTCAAAAGAAAAGGGCGCTCAATGGCTGGAGGATGCGCAAACGAGCGGAGGCAGTTTTTGGGATGCGACAAAAGAAAAAAGCACCGAGCTGTGGGATAAATCCAAGCAGACGGGGCAAGAGCTGTTAGATAAGGGCGAACAAAAAGCGCAGGAGTTTATGGAAGAACACAGCACGAACTCAGACTCGGCTGAACCTGCTCAAGAAGAGGAATCTGCGCCCAAGCCGAAATCCGACGCATCAGAGAAGGGTCAATCTCAAACCAGCGATTACAACCAGCAGGCTTGATAACTCGATGTGCAGATCACATGTGCGCTTTCACGTTTAGTCAATGTTGAGGCTGGCTCAAAACTGGCATCTTGTCAGCACTTGGGTATAATCGCGAGCCAATATGGGTATTGCTGAGCGCCACGTTAATGTCGTGGGATGCCCCAAAGCTTGAGTCTATGATGATAGGCAATACTCGATAGATCATTTTATTCACTGTGAGCGCACTGCATGACTGTTGAAATTTTTACGCCGAATCAAACCACGACGTTAGAAACAGCAAAAAAGACCATTGATAAACAGAGTGAAGCGGCAGCCGTGACAACAGGCAGCGGCAGTAACAAAATTGGTTTTGTCTCGTTAGGTTGTCCGAAAAACCTGGTTGATTCTGAGCGCATTTTAACTCAGTTGCGCACTGAGGGTTATGAGATTGTCAGCACTTATCATGACGCTGATGTCGTGATCGTCAATACCTGCGGTTTCATCGATAGTGCGGTGCAAGAATCACTGGATGTCATCGGTGAGGCGATGAAAGAGAATGGCAAAGTGATTGTCACTGGTTGCTTAGGCGCGCGCGAGGATGAAATTTTAGAAGTGCATCCAGGTGTCCTTGGCATCACAGGCCCACATGCGTATGAAAATGTACTTGATCACGTTCACCAGTTTGCCCCGAAGCCAACGCATGATCCATTCACCAGTTTAGTGCCTGATCATGGCGTTAAATTGACGCCCAAACATTACGCTTATCTCAAGATATCAGAAGGCTGTAATCATCGCTGTACGTTTTGCATCATTCCATCAATGCGCGGCGATCTCGTGAGTCGCCCAATTGGTGAGGTCTTAAGTGAAGCAGAGCGTTTGAAAAACGCCGGTGTCAAAGAGCTGCTCGTGATCAGTCAAGATACCAGTGCCTATGGTGTCGATACGAAACACAGCTTGGGATTTGCCAATGGTATGCCTGTACGTCATAACCTTGAAGCGCTCAGCGAGGCGTTGGGTAAACTGGGCATTTGGGTTCGTTTACACTATGTCTACCCGTATCCACATGTTGATGACATCATTCCATTGATGGCGCAAGGCAAAGTACTGCCATATCTTGATATTCCTTTTCAGCACGCTAGCCCTCGCGTTCTCAAAATGATGAAACGTCCTGGTCGTGCGGAGCGCACGCTTGAGCAGATCAAAAAGTGGCGTGAGGTGTGTCCTGAGTTGGTGATTCGCTCAACCTTTATCGTCGGCTTCCCAGGCGAAACGGAAGAGGATTTTCAAATGTTGCTTGATTGGTTGCAAGAGGCGCAGCTTGATCGTGTTGGCTGCTTTAAATACTCACCCGTTGAAGGTGCGGCAGCAAATGAGATTGACGACCAGATCCCAGAATCAGTCAAGCAAGAACGTTACGACCGCTTCATGCAATTACAACAGCAAATCAGTGCGGCGAAATTACAGCTGCGCGTGGGCACAAAAATGACGGTTTTGATTGATGAAGTGGATGACGAAGGGGCTATTGGCCGTACTTACGCAGACGCTCCTGAAATTGACGGTGTGGTGTACTTAAATGGCGAGCACGCAGTAAAGGCGGGTGATTTAGTCGATGTTATGATTGAGCATGCCGACGAGTATGACCTCTGGGGTAATGTGATCCGCTGAGTCAATATGCATCAAACGTCAACTTCGGTTGGCGTTTTTTTTGAGAGCAAGAAGCGAAAACGTTTGCTTGTCGCAAAGCGGTGCAAGAGAGGCAAATCCCTCTCTCTAGAAGGGTAAAACCGACTAGTATCTTATAAATGATCTCCCTATAATCAGGCGGTTTAGACTCAGATCAGCAGCGAAGTCAAAAGATCTGAGCGGTTATCCCCTCACACCACCATTAATCATCGGGTAAAAACGAATGTC
The DNA here is from genome assembly GCF_012641465.1 of Vibrio agarilyticus. GTDB lineage: Bacteria > Pseudomonadota > Gammaproteobacteria > Enterobacterales > Vibrionaceae > Vibrio > Vibrio agarilyticus. The sequence goes on along the minus strand of NZ_JABAIK010000001.1, from coordinate 301,601 downwards.
TGTGAATAATCAATGTGTCATTGTCGGCATTGCTGGCGCTTCTGCATCAGGTAAAAGTCTTATTGCAAGCACCATTTACAATGAGCTACTTGCCAAAGTAGGTGACCATCAAATTGGGGTGATTACCGAAGATTGTTACTACAAAGATCAAAGCCACTTGAGCATGGATGAGCGAGTGAAAACCAATTACGATCACCCTAATGCGCTTGATCATGATCTATTATGCCAACATCTTGAAAAGTTGTTGCGTGGTGAAGCGGTCGATATTCCTGAGTACAGTTACTCAGAACATACCCGTACCAGTGAAACCACTGCGTTCACACCAAAGAAAGTGATTATTTTGGAAGGTATTTTACTGCTTACCGATCCACGTTTGCGTGACTTAATGCATGCCACGGTGTTCATGGATACCCCATTAGACATTTGTCTATTGCGCCGTGTAAAGCGGGATGTTGAAGAGCGTGGTCGCACCATGGAGTCGGTACTGAAACAGTATCAGAAAACCGTGCGTCCGATGTTCATGCAGTTTATTGAACCATCAAAACAGTATGCCGATATCATCGTGCCACGTGGTGGTAAGAATCGCATCGCGATTGATGTATTAAAAGCGCACATCGCCAAGTTATTACGTTCGTAATTTCACGCAAGGATCGTCTTGAAATCTGCCAAGCAATATCGGCAAAAGAGATTTTGTGACGCACTTTATTTTTTATGAGATTAGTGGCACTTTGTTGCCACTTTTTTTTGTCTATCTTTATACCTAGGTGATCTGGGTGTACAGTGTGCTGCACCTTTGTGTCATGGATGCTTTGAGAATCTCATATGAAAAAATTGCTGGTGGTACTGGTTGCTGTGCTTGGCACAGCGTTATTGGCGGTTATTGCGTTAACTACATGGGTTAACCCAAACCAATTTAAACCTCTTATTGTTGAAAAAACCAAGGCAGCAACGGGTCTCGACTTGGTCATTGACGGTAATTTGTCTTGGCAGTTCTTTCCATCAATTGGAATTGAAATTGGCCGAACGGCGCTGCGTAATCCAAGCGGATTTAGCCAACCCTATTTATTTGAAGTGGATAAAGTCGCGGTGGATGTTGCGGTCATGCCGCTATTTCGTCAGCATTTAGATATCGGGAATGTAATACTAAGTGGCGCCAATGTGAACATTGAAACATTGAAAGATGGCCGCAGTAATCTCGATGCCTTAACGCAATCTCCCTCTGCCACAAAATCTGTCGAAACCCCAGCCAACAACCAATCCGAAACCATCACATCGACGTCAAGCCCTTGGCAACTTTCTTTGGCCGGAATCACGATGAGTCGCGGCCAGTTTGAGTTACGTAATGAGGCGACAGGCAGTGACATGTCACTAAGTGATGTGAATCTTGCGCTATCACAATTTGCTCTGGGATCTTGGAGTTCATTGACCCTTTCTTTAAAGGGAGAGATTGATGAGATGACATTTGCGATGTCCGGTAAAACAGAGATTGAAATCGCCACGGATTTACTGCGTTTTGAACTGCGTAACAGCGAATTTGACCTTAGTGCCCGTGACGCGGCTTGGCAGCTAGACTCGCTCAAACTCATGTTGGATGCGTTCGCGTTTGGGCGTGAAAGTACGCTCACATATCAACTTAACGCCAACATGAGCGATGCGATTTCGTCATTGGATGCCCAAGGTCGCGCAACATTTCAAGTAGATTCAGCGCTGTCGCAATTTGATGCGACCAGCGTGGCACTAACCGCTAATATCAAAGGGGAGGCATTGCCTCAGTCCCCTATGTCGCTAACTATGAACTCGGCGTTAACTTACAACGTATTGGCAAAACAACTGACTTTTGCGTTGCAGCAGCTCAAAGCAAATGACTTAGCGCTCAGTGGCGATGCCACTGTGACTTTAGCCGATGTAACCCAACTGCGATTTGCACTGCACAGCCCAGAGGTCAACCTTGACGCGCTCAGTGGTCAGGAGAGTGCGGCTAATAAGAACAGTTCAGTCTCCTCATCTGAAAAAACGGCTGCGAAAAGCAGTGAAATGGCGTCATCTGCACAACCTGATTTGAGCGCTTTAGCCGCTTATGACATCGAAGGGAAACTCACTACCAACCGGCTCATTGCCGCAAATGCAGAGCTGTCTGATGTGGCATTAAATATCAGTGCTAACCGAGGTTTTATCGAGTTGAAATCGCTTGCGGCTCAGCTATATCAAGGTACGATTTCCGCCCGCGCGACCGTTGATGCGCGCCAAACTCCTGCGCCATTTACCGCGAACGCTCAGGTGAATCATGTTGAGATTGAGCCTTTACTGAAGGCAGTCGCTAACATGGATAAACTAGCGGGCAAAGGCAACGTGGCATTGGATCTCGCTGGGATGGGTTTAACCCCCATTTCTGTGAAAGAGTCGCTACAAGGACAGGTCAATGTGACGCTGGCTGACGGCGCGGTAAAAGGTATCAACATTGCACAAATTATTCGTGATGGCTACGCCCGTTTCAAGGGGCAAAAGATCAATAACAATGAGGTAAAACAGACCGACTTTAGTGCAATGGGCACAACGATTGTCCTCAACCAAGGGGTGGCGTCTACCGATGATTTTTCCGCCCAATCGCCATTGCTGCGCGTTGCCGGTCAAGGCGAGGCAAATTATTTGGATGAGACAGTGGATTTCCTACTTCGAGTTTCGATTGTCGGTTCACTCGAGGGGCAAGGTGGGCAGAGCATCGATGAATTAAAGGACATCACGATTCCACTTAAAATCAGTGGCCCTTGGAGTAAGCCCAAGTACGCGATTGAGTTTGATGCTGTGTTAAAAGCCAAAGCTAAAAAGGAAGTTGATCGCGGGCTTGAAAAGCTGACCGATAAAATCAAAGATGAGAAGACGAAAAACGCTGTCGATGGCTTACTGAAAAAACTGTTTTAGGTCTTGGTCGTTGCGGCTCGTTTATCGCGAACCGCATGATAGTCACTGTGTGTTTGACGACTCAGTGACTTTCAGGACTGAATTACCAATCAATGCCTTTGCGCGCTTTAATGCCAGCGTCAAAGGCGTGTTTGACGTTGCGCACCTCAGAAACGGTGTCGGCTAATTCAACCAATTGCCTGTGGGCACCGCGGCCTGTGATGATGACCGATTGGTGCGCGGGTCGATGATTGAGCGCATCAATCACCTCAGCAAGTTCAATATAACCAAAGGTGACCATGTAGGTCAGTTCATCAAACAGCACCAGATCAAGACTGGCATCACTTAACATGCGTTTACACTCCTGCCATAGCGCTTGTGCAGCTTCAGTGTCAGCCTGTTTATCTTGTGTCTCCCAAGTAAAGCCAGTTGCCATCACATGAAATTCAACGCCCAGCTTTTCTAATACATTACGCTCGCCGTTTTCCCATGTCCCTTTAATAAACTGCGCGACACCACATTGCTGTCCGTGCCCAACGGCGCGGGTTACCGTGCCAAATCCCGATGTGGATTTGCCTTTGCCATTACCTGTGATCACCAGTAATAACCCTTTCTCTTCCGTGGCATTGGCGATTCGTGCGTCCACTTGCTGTTTTACTTTTTGCTGGCGCGCTTTGTGCTGTTTATCTTGGTGTGACTCAGACATAAATCCTCCTTAATTCGACCAATATACCCAAGTGTCTTCAACATGCTGGATTCCGAGCCCGCTCACTGGGTTGAGAGCAAAGCAAACAACGCAGCGAAATATACCCGTTCTACTTGAAGTTGCAGGGTTGTTGGCTGGCTCTCACAAACCTCATCACATAGTCTATCTATGCTCAGAGACTTTGCTCGTTTGCCGCCTACCTGCAACTCCAAGTTGTTTGGGTATAGAAAAGGCTCAAAGGTGTGCGGCAGGTTAGCCCGCCAGTACATCCGTTGCGACCTTATACGTAGGATCTTCTTTAAGATTGATTTCAATTAGACTGCCTGCTTTATCGAGCAGTTTACGACAATCTGGACTGAGATGGCGTAAATGCAGTGCTTTTCCTGCGCTAGCGTAGCGTTCTGCTAAAGTCTCGATGGCTTCGATTGCCGAATGATCCGTGACGCGTGAGTCGGCAAAATCGACGATGATATCTTCAGGATCGGTCGCTGCATTGAATAAATCAAGGAAATTGGCCGCGGAACCAAAGAAGATAGGTCCATGTATTTTGTACTCTTTTGAGCCCTCGTCGTTAATGTGAGTTTCGGCGTAAATGTGTTTTGCGTGATCCCACGCAAACATTAACGCAGAAACCACCACGCCAACACCCACCGCAACGGCTAAATCGGTTAGTACGGTGACCACGGTGACAAGAACAATGACAAAGAAATCTTTTTTCGGTACTCGGCGCGCCAATTTGAAGGTGGCCCATTCAAAGGTACCAATCACCACCATGAACATAACGCCGACCAATGCAGCGAGTGGGATCATTTCAATTAGCGACGAAGTAAAGAGGATAAACATCAGTAGCATCACAGCGGCGACAATACCTGATAAACGGCCGCGTCCACCCGAGTTGACGTTGATCATAGATTGACCAATCATAGCGCAGCCGCCCATCGCGCCGAAGACGGAGCAGGTGACGTTTGCCATGCCTTGACCAACGCATTCACGATTGGATTGACCACGCGTATTGGTCATCTCATCCAATACCGTGAGCGTAAGTAGAGACTCAATCAGCCCAATGGCCGCAAGAATAATGGCGTATGGCAAAATGATGTTTAACGTTTCAAGGGTCAAAGGAACCTGCGGCAGCGCGAATTTAGGAAGGGTTCCTGCCAATGTTGCGGCATCATTTCCGGACATTGCTCGAAGAAAGTCGACCACAGTACGAGTTTCTAACCCCATAAAATGGACTAAGCCTGTCACGGCAAGAATCGCCACCAAAGAAGATGGCACCGCAGTGGTCAATTTTGGCAAAAAGTAGATGATTGCCATGGTTAATAGCACTAAGGCAAACATGATTATTAACTGATTTTGCGGTAACCAAGTAAATACGCCTTCAATATTTGGGGCTTTAAATTGACCCAGTTGAGCGAGGAAAATGACAATCGCAAGGCCGTTCACAAAACCTATCATCACAGGGTGTGGAACGATGCGAATAAATTTGCCCAGTTTAAATAGACCCGCGGCAATTTGAAGTACACCAGCCAGCATAACAGCGGCAAAGAGATACTGAATACCATGCTCTGCCACTAGCGATACCATCACTACCGCCATCGCGCCCGTGGCGCCAGAAATCATACCGGGCCTGCCACCAAAAATTGAGGTGACAAGTCCGACTAGAAATGCGGCATAGAGACCGACCATAGGATCGACACCTGCGACAAACGCAAAAGCGACCGCTTCAGGCACTAGGGCAAGGGCAACGGTTAAGCCGGAAAGCACATCATTTTTAATCGAGTGCTTAGAAAATTGGGGAAATTCGAACATAAATTTGGGCTACGTCTGAGAGTGAATGAATTCGACGTACCGCGTATGAAAAGAACGGTGACAAGGGGGTTCAGCACGTCGTTGATCTACCGAAGTCACTCCAAGGTTCTGACTCATTCATCTTGAAATCACTTCGCGATAAGCTGCGGTATAGTAAAAGAAAATGTGATTTACTTCAAGGTTGTATGTCGATGTTTACTAACATCTGATGATGTTTTGTAACAGCGCTAAGTAAGTAGGCTGGAATTACTTTTATACCCGTCCTACTTGAAGTTGCAGGGGTATAACGAAACGCACTGCAGCTTCAAGCCGTTTGCATTGGGTTCGTAGACATAAAAAAGCCGAGTGGTGGACCACTCGGCTTTTGACTTTAGGCTATCACAGCGCTGATGTTACTCTTGTGATACCGCTTTAGTCATTGTGCTACTGGCTTGACTGGTTGCTGATTGGCTACCTGCGCCATGACCAACATAGCGGTGCTCACGCAGTGGCGCTGCATTTATCACAATTTCGCCCATATCATTGCTGCCAGGCGCTTTGGTCATCGCAGAGCCAGCGTGTGGCTTATTGATGGTTGCGACAGGTTTGATGCGCTCAGCGACGGGTTTAGACTCCGCAGGTTTTTCGGCAACTTCGTCTGACGCAATTTCATCTGGTGCAATAAACGTAGGCGCTTCTATTGCAGGCGCGCTTTCTGCCACCAGAGGCGCAGGTTGATTAGACTCCGAAATGTCGGTATCTGCGCGAGTGTCGCCGTCAGTGAATGTGGCGGCTGCATCAGTTTGAACAGGTTCGACATTCGCTGTCGAAACCGCCGCTTGCGATGTGACAGTGTCCATCACGTCAGCCATCACAGGCTTTTGCTGCTCTGACTCATTTACCTTCGCCGTTTCGGCCTCAATCACCAATGGCTCGTCAGTGACTGTCGCTTCATGCTGAGACGTGACACTCGGATTGAGCGCAGTCGCACGTGATACGATGACTTTACCCATTGCCATTTCAGGGCAGGCCACCCCACCAAGCGCGACGGTCACAGGGGCCATATCTTGCGTTGTAACTGCAGCTACTGCAGTAACATTTTCAACCGCAACAGCTTGAGTTTCTTCGCGTTTGTCTTGTTTCGCTACCGGTTTTGGAATGTAGCGTGGCATCACTTTGCCCATTGCCATTTCAGGTGACGCAACCCCACCTTTACGCAGACGGAATGGGTTAGGGCGACGATCGCGACCACGGCGACGACGCTGTCCGCTCGCGCGTAGATGACGAGGCGAGCGGCGATTGCGACGCTGTTTCGTTTCGCCATTTGCGTCTGAATCTTCACCTTGTGCTTTTTCGATACTTGGCTCATTTTGGCCTTTTTCTGGTTCAGCATTTGGTGCAGCGTGAGGTGTTACCGGACGTTCTGCGACGAGTTCAGTGTCAGTTGTCTGAACTTCAAGCGCTTTTTCTTCTACAGCTTCTGCCGTGACCTGCTCTTTTACGCGAACTGATTTGTTGAGTTTACGGCGTTGACGACGCTCTTTCACTTTCTCAGTTTTGGTCGCTTTAGGCTTGTCTTGTTTCACATCAGCGTGAGCATCTGCCGCCAGTTGCAACCCTTTTTCGGCAACTTTGACATTCGCTTGAGAAACGTTCTCTACGTTGTCACCCGCTTTGCCACGGTTTTGAGGTTTGCGTTTTGGCTGACGAGTTGGCTTAGCCGCATCGTTTTGCTCGGCTTGAGGCTGCTGCTCATCGCGAGGTTTGCGACGACGACGGTTATCACCGCGCTCACGGTTACCCTCTTTGTTGCCACTATTGCGGCGACGGTCATTACGATCTCGTCTTTGACGTTTGTCACCTTGCGGCTTCTCTGCCTGCTCTTTGCTATCGGCTTTTACCTTCTCGCCTGAGCCAAATAGGAAGTCGCCAATGGCTTTAAATAAACGGCCAAAAAGCCCTGCTTGCGCAGGCGCAGGTGTGGTTTTGGCTACTTCTACTGGCGCCGCTGCTTTAGGGGCAGGCGCTGATTGAGGCGTCTGAGCAAAACCTTTTAGAACAGGCTCTTCAATCTTCTTCGCTTTGATTTCTGGTGTAGGCTCTTTGCCTTCCGCTTCTTTCATTGCTTCGAGTTTCTTCGGTAGCAAGTAAGAAAGCAGATCAAACTCTTCGCCTTCACGAACGCGAATCACTTCAAAGTGTGGCGTTTCCATATCGGAATTCGGCACTACGGTGATTTTAACTTCTTGAATGCGTTCAATGTGATTCACGGAACGACGTTTTTCGTTCAGCAAGTACGAAGCGATAGGCACAGGCACCACAGCCAGCACTTGCGAGGTGTTGTCTTTTAGCGCTTCTTCTTCGATCAAACGCAATACCGATAGAGCCAATGACTCGTTATCACGGATCACACCAGTACCCGTACAACGTGGACAGATATGGTGGCTCGCTTCAGCAAGTGACGGGCTTAAGCGTTGACGAGACATTTCTAACAGGCCGAAACGAGAGATACGGCCAATTTGAACCCGGGCGCGGTCAAGGCGAACCGCTTCACGTAGGCGATTTTCGACTTCACGCTGATGACGAATTGGTGTCATATCTATGAAATCGATGACAACCAAACCACCGAGATCGCGAAGACGCAATTGACGGGCGATTTCATCGGCCGCTTCCAAGTTGGTATTGAGTGCCGTCTCTTCGATATCACCGCCTTTGGTCGCGCGAGCAGAGTTAATATCGATAGAAGTAAGTGCTTCTGTCGGGTCGATAACGATTGAGCCACCGGATGGTAAGCGCACCTCGCGTTGGAATGCTGATTCGATCTGACTCTCAATTTGGTAGTGGCTAAATAGCGGAACTTCGCCATCGTATTTTTTAACACGATTGATGAAGTCAGGGCGGACCAGCTGAATGTGTTCTTTGGCGCGTTCAAAAATGGTGGTGCTATCAATAAGGATTTCGCCAATATCACGACGCAGGTAATCACGGATGGCACGAACAATCACGTTACTTTCTTGATGGATCAAGAAAGGTGCTGGGTTTGAATCTGACGCATCTTTAATGGCTGCCCAATGGTTGAGCAGAACGTTTAAATCCCATTCCAGCTCTTCGGCGCTTTTACCAACACCAGCAGTACGAACGATTAATCCCATACCTTTTGGCAGCTCAAGGGTGTCTAGAGCTGCTTTTAGTTGCGTACGTTCATCGCCTTCGATACGACGTGAGATGCCACCTGCGCGAGGGTTATTTGGCATCAGAACCAAATAGCTACCGGCAAGAGAAATAAAAGTGGTTAACGCCGCGCCTTTGCTGCCACGTTCTTCTTTTTCGATTTGAACAATAACTTCTTGGCCTTCGTTTAGCACTTCTTTAATGCTTGGGCGACCTTGATAGCTGTATCCATCGGGAAAGTATTCGCGGGCAATTTCTTTAAGAGGAAGGAAACCGTGTCGCTCTGCACCATAGTCAACAAACGCAGCCTCAAGGCTAGGTTCGATGCGAGTAATTCGGCCTTTATAGATATTCGCTTTTTTTGACTCGTGTCCTGGACTTTCGATATCAAGATCGAACAGTCGCTGGCCATCGACCAAAGCGACACGCAACTCTTCTTTCTGAGTTGCGTTGATTAACATTCTTTTCATTTAAATAATTCTCGTTGTCTTTATGCTTTTATTTCTATCACTGACAATCGTCTTCATGGCGCCAGATCCCATGGCTTATCGAATTGCAGCCTCCCGGCTGGAGAAGGGATGCTCGTGGGCGCTTCAGCATCACAAGCTGAACGTAGGTACGCCTGTGACCCGCACAATTAGGGCGGTAATTGCTCAACATGAGTGAACGATGAGTAGGGTGATAGCGGTATGATTACACCATGTCTTACGCCAGTTGCTGCATGCGAACTCATCCATCTACTCGATTGCTGTGGATAACTGGTCATTGTCGTTTGATATTTGACCGAAGTTACCTTAGCAGCCATGAACTATAGCAGTGACTCGAAATATCAGCAATCAGCTTTGTGATTAACTGTGGAAAAAATGTTCTTTTTTATGATTTTGAGTTATCTAAATTGCTGTAAATTAGCAAAAAAATCGAAGCTTGCTCACGTATGAGTCAATTTGGGATAAATTGGTTTCTTTAGGTCGATTAAGCTCTTGCTCCAATGCCTGTTCAGTGCATTATTTACCCAAGAAAATTGCCAGAAAGAATCATGTGAACTTAAGCGGTTTTGGGTTTAGAATAGCGTCATGAACGAAATCAAAACTCAAGTCCAATTCGTTGAAATTGACGACGACATGGCCGGTCAACGTATCGATAATTTTTTACGCAACCACCTGAAAGACATACCAAAAAGTATGATCTATCGCATTTTGCGTAAGGGCGAAGTTCGCGTAAACAAAAAGCGCATTAAGGCGGAATATAAGCTGCAAGCGCTCGACGTGATTCGAATTCCTCCGGTTACATTAACGGAGCCACAGCAAGACACTGCGCCTAGCACAAAACTGGCTAAAGTGGCGGAGCTTGAACAGCGCATTATTTATGAAGATGAGCACTTACTTGTGTTGAATAAGCCGTCAGGTACAGCAGTGCATGGCGGGAGTGGTCTCAAATTTGGCGCAATCGAAGCGCTGAGAGCGTTACGTCCGCAAGCGCGTTTTCTTGAGTTAGTCCATCGCATTGACCGTGATACGTCCGGCATTTTGTTGGTTGCTAAAAAACGCAGCGCGCTGCGCCACTTGCAAGCTCAGTTCCGCGAAAAAACGGTCAAAAAATACTATTTTGCCCTAGTGATGGGGGAATGGAAAAACCAGTGCCGCGTCGTGAATGCGCCATTATTGAAAAACGAAACCAACAGTATTGTGCGAGTCAGTCAAGCCGGAAAACCCTCTGAAACGCGATTTAAAGTGCTTGAACGCTTGCCAAACGCGACGCTAATTCAAGCAAGCCCGATTACCGGACGCACTCACCAAATTCGAGTGCACACTCAGTATACTGGGCATCCTATTGCTTGGGACGATCGTTATGGCGACCGACGGTTTGATGCTTACACGGGCAAGGCGGGGTTGGATCGACTGTTTTTACATGCGGCGAACATTCAATTTGTCCATCCTGCCAGTGAAGAGGCGATGGAAATTCACGCCCCGATGGACAGTAAGCTTGAAGGCGTATTGAGTCAGTTGCGTTCGTTGGCATCGGCTTAGCCGGACCAACTTGAGGCGGCAGGGGAGCTTGCTGACTCTCACAAACCTCATCGCATAGTGTATCTATGCTAAAAAGCTTTGCTCAGAGGCTTTGCGCGTTTGCCGCCTATATGCATCTTCAAGTCGTTTGGGTTTGCCAGTATCGCTGATAGCGTGATTATAAGACTGGCATGCCAGCGCGTTTTAACATGCTGACTAATTCGATAAGAGGCAGGCCGACCAAGGTGTTTGGATCTTTGCCTTCGAGCCGCTCAAACAGCGCGATGCCGAGTCCTTCGCTTTTGAAGCTGCCCGCGCAAAAGAAAGGTTGCTCTTTATCAACATAGTGTTCAATCTGCGTCTGTGTTAGGACACGAAAATGAACGTGAAATTCATCCACCACAACGTCTGTGTGTTGATTTTGCGTGTTGTGCAAAGCCAGCCCAGTATAAAATGTAATGCGTTGACCACTTTGCGCTTGCAATTGAAGAATCGCGTTGTCGCGAGTATGCGGCTTGCCAACAATATTGCCATTGATGACACAGACTTGATCGCTGCCAATAATGAGCGAGTCGCTCGAGGTTTGGCACGATTCGGCTTTTTGTTTGGCAAGACGCGCCACTAACGCTCGAGGTGTTTCGCCGATAAAGGGCGTCTCGTCACACTCAGGTGTCGCTGTCACAAAGGGTAAGCCTAGCTTGGCGAGTAGCTGCTGACGAAAGGGCGAGGTTGAAGCGAGAACCAATTGGTAATTTTGCATATCGAGTATCGTGTTTAGAGATAATTTGATAATTCAATATTTACCGAAATGACATTGTTGTGCGAGAGATTTCTCGCATTTATTGGCAATACGCCATCGAATCTACACCCAAAAGCGTGTCGTCGGGATATCGGTATCTTGATGTCTCTTGGGTATACAGGTGGGAGAGGGGAAAAAACGCGGCGAAAACGCACAACTTTTTTACCTTTTCCTTTGACTAATTTTGATTTGGAAGATAATATTCGCGCCCTATGCAAAAGGTAAAACTACCGCGCTCGGTTGACCCAGCAAAAGCGGCTCAAAAACGATTGGATTACGATGGCATCATCCAAGCCAGTTTGTTTAAACGTCTAGCTGAAATGACCGATGGCGTTAAACGCGACGCCGAAGTCTCATTATCGTTTGAGATAGATGAACAAGGACTCACTGTTATCTCTGGTAAAGCTAACATTGATGTCGATTTAGAGTGTCAACGTTGTAATGAACCCTTCACCCATCGGGTTGAAGTTGAATTCCTTTACACTCCTTACTACGGTGAGAAGACAGAAAAGGAAGCGCCTGAAATTTATGATTTGGTAGATCTAAATGAATATGGCGAATTGGATATCATTCAGCTTGTTGAAGACGAGTTCATTCTAGCATTACCTCAAATCGCAATGCATGACGAAGCGGACTGTAGCGTTGATTCAAATAACATGGTGTTTGGCGAAATTCCGGACGAAGAGCCTGAAGATAAACCAAATCCATTTGACGTTTTAAAAAGCCTAAAGCGTTAAGCTTTGCGCTGAACCATAACATAGGAGTAGGGTCAATGGCCGTACAACAAAACCGTAAAACACGTTCTAAGCGTGGCATGCGTCGTTCACACGATGCGCTAACTACAGCTGCTCTTTCTGTAGACGCGACTTCAGGTGAGACTCACCTACGCCACAACGTGACCGCTGAAGGTTACTACCGTGGTAAAAAGGTAATCAACAAGTAAGGTTTACCTTTGCAAAGTCTTACCGTTGCACTTGATGCAATGGGCGGGGATTTCGGTCCTCGCGTCACAGTGCCTGCCGCCGTGCAGGCACTGTCGCATTTCCCAGAGCTAAAAGTGATCCTCATAGGTGATGAACCTCAAATCACCACGCAATTACTCCAACTTGGTGTGACGCCACATTCTCGTCTGCGCATTTTGCACAGTTTACGAGTGATAGGCGACGCTGAAAAACCCTCTTTAGCACTTCGTAATAGCCACAATAGTTCGATGCGCATGGCGATTGATCTCGTCGCGGAAGGCGAGGCAGATGCGTGTGTCAGCGCCGGAAATACGGGCGCGTTAATGGCGTTATCTCGGTTTATTCTCAAACTTCTTCCTGGCATTGAAAGACCCGCATTGATTTCATCCATCCCAACGAGCACTGGCCGTAAAAGTTGGATGCTGGATCTTGGCGCGAACGTCTCTTGTGATGCTGACAGCCTATTCCAATTTGCCATTATGGGCTCAGCGCTGGCAGAGCAGCACCTCGGCCATGCGCCTCGAGTGGCAGTGTTAAATGTGGGAACGGAAGAAATTAAGGGCAACGATGTCGTAAAACGTTGCGCTGAAATGCTCAATAAAACCCAAGCCATCAATTTTGTTGGCAATATTGAAGGCAATAAGCTGTTGCATGATGTTGCGGATGTGATTGTTTGCGATGGCTTTGTTGGTAATATCTGCTTAAAAGCGAGCGAAGGCACTGCACAGCTGTTTATTGATAAAATTCGAGCCAGTATGACCGCCTCTTCGGTGAAGGGCTGGATCGCACGTGCGCTGTTTTCTTCGTTATTTGATGAACTCAAAACCCTGAACCCCGACCAGTATAATGGCGCAAGTTTGTTAGGATTGCGCGGCATTGTCATAAAAAGCCATGGAAGTGCTGATGTAGCTGCTTTTATTAACGCCATTGGCGAGGCAGTACACGAGGTCAAACGACAAATCCCCAGTCATATTAGTGATCGTTTGGAAGCGGTTTTACTCGAGAGGCATTATTAGTCTTCATGTATAGCAAAATTTTAGGTACTGGCAGCTACTTGCCATCTCAAGTCCGTACAAATGCCGATTTAGAGAAAATGGTAGAGACAAGCGACGAGTGGATTGTTGCGCGTACCGGTATTAAAGAACGCCGAGTCGCCGCGGAAAATGAAACCGTGGCTGATATGGGCTATCACGCGGCTTGTCGTGCCATAGAAATGGCCAAGATTGACAAGCACGATATCGATATGATCATCGTAGCGACCACCAGTGGCAGTCACGCGTTTCCGTCATCAGCTTGTCAAGTTCAAGCGCAACTGGATATTCATGGCTGCGCGGCGTTTGATGTCGCGGCCGCGTGTTCGGGTTTTATGTACGCGCTATCGATAGCGGATCAACATATTAAAACGGGGATGTGTAAACACGTGCTCGTGATTGGTGCAGACGCGCTGGCCAAAGCGTGTGAACCAAACGACCGAAGCACCATTATTCTATTTGGCGATGCTGCAGGAGCCGTCGTCTTAGGTGCTAGTGATGAGCCCGGTATTTTGTCCACGCACATTTTTGCAGATGGTCAATTTGGTGATTTGCTCAGCTTGCCAAACCCACTTCGTGGGCAAGATGCCAACAAATGGCTCCATATGGCGGGCAATGAAGTGTTTAAAGTTGCAGTGACTCAGTTATCTAAGCTGGTCAAAGACACCCTCGATGCGAATGGAATCGACAAATCTCAACTGGATTGGCTGGTCCCTCATCAAGCCAATTACCGCATTATTGCCGCGACAGCGAAGAAATTATCGCTACCGCTTGAGCAAGTGGTTGTTACTTTGGATAAACACGGTAATACCTCTGCCGCGACGGTACCGACCGCACTCGATGAAGCAGTGCGTGATGGCCGAATTCAACGCGGTCAGACCTTGTTGTTAGAAGCATTTGGCGGTGGATTTACCTGGGGATCTGCGCTGGTTAAATTTTAGGCATTTGCAGCGTTTGCCTGACTCGAATGTCTTATTGGTTTAATGCTGCATGCGACGCGTATTTTGCGCGCGCGATTTATGGTTTTTTGCTTTAAGGAAAATTACATGAGCAAGTTTGCTATCGTCTTTCCCGGCCAAGGCTCTCAAGTCGTTGGCATGTTGGCCGAACTCGGCGAGCAGTATGAGATTGTCAAACAGACATTTGCGGAGGCTTCAGAAGCCTTGGGGTACGATCTTTGGGCGTTGGTGCAAAATGGCCCAGCGGAAGATTTGAACCAGACTTTCCGCACCCAACCGGCATTGCTTGCATCCTCTGTTGCCATTTGGCGAGTGTGGCAATCTCTTGAGCTTGCTCAACCTCAAAATCTTGCCGGTCACAGCTTGGGTGAATATTCAGCCTTAGTGTGCGCAGGTGTCATTGACTTTAAGCAAGCGATCAAACTGGTTGAGCTACGCGGTCGCCTGATGCAAGAAGCCGTGCCAGCGGGTACTGGTGCGATGTATGCCATTATCGGTCTTGATGATGCCGCTATTGCCAAAGCGTGTGAAGATGCGGCGCAAGGTGACGTTGTCTCTCCAGTCAACTTTAACTCACCAGGTCAAGTGGTTATCGCCGGTAGCAAAGACGCCGTAGAACGCGCAGGCGCGCTATGTAAAGAAGCGGGTGCGAAACGTGCATTACCACTGCCAGTTTCAGTGCCATCGCACTGCGCTCTGATGAAGCCTGCGGCGGATAAATTGGCTGTGGCGTTGGCCTCGATTGACTTTAATGCTCCAAGCTTGCCTGTGATCAACAACGTTGACGTGATGGCAGAAACGGATCCAGCGAAGATTAAAGACGCTTTGGTGCGTCAGCTTTATAGCCCTGTACGTTGGACTGAGTCGGTTGAGAAAATGAGTGAGCAAGGCGTGGAGCGCCTGATTGAAATGGGCCCTGGTAAAGTATTGACTGGCTTGACCAAGCGCATTGTAAAAACATTAGAGGCTCAAGCGGTAAACGATGTTGCCTCGCTTGATGCGGCAAAATAATTAGGATAACTCATGACAAACCTATTGGATTTAAGCGGTAAAATCGCGCTTGTGACAGGTGCAAGTCGCGGTATTGGTCGTGCAATTGCGGAAACTTTGATTGCGCGCGGCGCGACAGTGATCGGTACAGCGACCTCCGAAAGTGGCGCAGCAGCAATCAGCGAATATCTTGGTGACAATGGCAAGGGTTTGGCGCTGAACGTGACCAGTCCTGAGTCAATTGACCTTGTGCTAAAAGCGATCACCGATGAATTTGGTGGCATCGACATTTTGGTTAACAATGCGGGTATCACACGCGACAATCTCCTCATGCGCATGAAAGACGAAGAGTGGATGGATATCATGGATACCAATTTGACGTCGATTTTCCGTCTCTCAAAAGCGGTACTCCGTGGTATGATGAAAAAACGCAATGGCCGCATAATTAACGTTGGCTCAGTTGTTGGTACTATGGGCAACCCAGGACAGGCAAACTACGCAGCAGCAAAAGCGGGTGTGATTGGTTTTACCAAATCTATGGCTCGTGAGGTCGCCTCGCGTGGCATTACCGTTAATACAGTCGCGCCTGGCTTTATCGAAACAGACATGACGCGTGCGCTCAACGACGAGCAACGCGCCGCAACATTGGCAGATGTGCCTGCAGGTCGTTTAGGCGATCCTCGAGAAATTGCTGAAGCTGTGGTATTTTTAGCGTCTCCTGCGGCGGCGTACATCACTGGTGAAACGCTGCATGTTAACGGCGGTATGTACATGGTTTAAATCATGTGCCACATTTGTGCATGATTTAGGTCAAATAGGTAAGGAATTTCGGTAAAAATCGCGTAAAATTGTGGTTTGACCAGAAAAGATGCCCTTGCAACTTTTAATAGTTTGAATAAACTACGAAAAACATCGCATAAAGCGAACTCTGTATAGGAAAAGAAAAATGAGCAACCTTGAAGAACGCGTAAAGAAAATCATTGTTGAACAACTAGGTGTGGATGAATCTGAAGTGAAAAATGAAGCTTCTTTCGTAGATGACCTAGGTGCAGACTCTCTTGACACTGTTGAGCTAGTAATGGCGCTAGAAGAAGAATTTGACACCGAGATCCCAGACGAAGAAGCGGAAAAAATCACTACTGTTCAAGCAGCGATTGATTACGTGACTAACGCTCAGTAAGATTCTCTCCCAGGCGGTCACCGAGACCGCCTGTGTTTTTTCTGATTTCATCTATCCTCTCATAGAACATTTCTTTCATATTTCCCGGAGAATAATATCGTGTCCAAGCGTCGCGTAGTTGTCACTGGCATGGGTATGTTGACACCGGTCGGCAACACCGTACAAGATTCATGGAAAGCGTTACTGGCAGGTCAAAGTGGTATCTCAAATATTGAGCACTTTGACACGGAAGGTTTTCCTACTCGTTTTGCAGGCTTAGTTAAAGATTTTGACTGCACCCAATACATGTCAAAAAAAGATGCTCGTAAAATGGATTTGTTTATCCAATACGGCATCGCGGCAAGCGTGCAAGCGCTTGACGATTCGGGGCTTGAAATTACACCAGAGAACGCCACTCGTGTTGGTGTCGCCATTGGTTCAGGCATCGGTGGTTTAGAGCTGATTGAAGCAGGTCATACTGCATTGGTCGAAAAAGGCCCACGTAAGGTGAGTCCGTTTTTTGTGCCATCAACCATTGTTAATATGATTGCAGGTAACCTGTCTATCATGCGTGGAATGCGTGGCCCGAACATTGCTATTTCAACCGCGTGTACCACAGGTTTGCACAACATTGGTCATGCTGCGCGCATGATTGCTTATGGCGATGCAGACGCTATGGTAGCAGGCGGTGCAGAAAAAGCGTCAACGCCACTTGGTATGGCTGGTTTTGCCGCTGCAAAAGCGTTGTCCACTCGTAACGATGAGCCGCAAAAAGCGTCACGTCCTTGGGATAAAGACCGTGATGGTTTTGTTCTCGGCGATGGTGCTGGCATCATGGTGCTTGAAGAGTATGAGCATGCAAAAGCTCGTGGCGCAAAAATTTACGCGGAACTGGTCGGTTTTGGTATGTCTGGTGATGCGTATCACATGACGGCGCCAAGCGAAGATGGCTCTGGCGGCGCGTTGGCGATGCAAGCGGCAATGCGTGATGCAAATGTCACTGGTGAACAAATTGGTTACGTGAATGCTCACGGCACATCAACGCCAGCTGGCGATGTTGCAGAACTCAAAGGGGTCAAGCTTGCACTTGGCGAAGCAGGTAGCAAGCAAGTAAAAGTCTCATCGACTAAGTCAATGACAGGCCATTTGCTTGGTGCAGCGGGTTCCGTTGAAGCGATTATCACGGTATTGTCTTTGGTTGACCAAATTGTACCGCCAACCATCAATCTGGATAATCCAGAAGAAGGTCTTGATATCGATTTGGTTCCTCATACGGCCAAACCGGTAGAGATGGAATACGCAATTTGTAACTCGTTTGGCTTTGGCGGCACAAACGGTTCATTGGTATTTAAAAAGATCTAAATCAAGTCTTATCTCCGCAAGACTTGAGTTCCAACGGCTTGATGCATAGCATTGAGCCGTTTGTCGTTTTAAGGCAAGAAGATCGCGAGGTGGATAATGTATTGGGTAAATGGCGTGCCAAGCACATCGGTGACACTAAACGATCGCAGTTTCCAATACGGTGATGGCTGTTTTACGACGATGCGAGTTCGCGGCGCGCAAATAGAACATTGGCCTTATCATAAAGCGCGTATGGCAGCGGCGCTCGAGTGTTTGAAGATAGCGGAGCCAGATTGGGTCACGATTGAATCTTGGCTTGCTGTTGTCTTAGAGACGATGGCACAAGAGACCCATGCCATTGGTGGGATCAAGTGGCATGTAAGCCGAGGTCAAGGCGGCCGCGGTTACAGCCCGGCGAATGTTGATACACCTTGTCATACAATGTCGAGCTTTGCCTACCCAAGTCATTATGCGACTTGGCAACAAGACGGTATTGCGCTGGGTGTGTGTCAAACACCACTTTCGGTCAATCCTTATTTTGCCGGCCATAAGCATAATAATCGTTTAGAACAAGTGTTGTGCAAAGCAGAGCTCGAACAGGGTCCCTTTGCTGACGGTATAACGATAAATGTGCAAAACCACGTGATAGAAACTACAATGGCGAATCTATTTTGGCGCGTTGATGATAAGGTGTTTACCCCGGCATTAACCTCATCTGGTGTGGCTGGCGTCATGCGCCGCTGCGTGATGGACGCGTTGGTGGCACTAGGCCAACCCATGGTTGAAGTATACGCGCCATTATCACAGTTACTATGCAGTGACGAGGTGTGGCTGTGTAATTCACTGTTGGGCGTTGCCCCGGTATCTCGTATTGGTGAGAAAGCTTATCCAATTGGTAAGCTAACTCGAACGTTGCAAGGAATTTTAAACCCGTGATCAAGAAGTTGTTGGTCGGCATTGTTATCATTACTGCGCTAGCTTTAGCTGGCGTTTATTATGCAATTGAACAAGCAAAGTCATATTTACAAACGCCATTGGCACTTAATCAAGCTGAGTTGGTGACTATCACACCGGGCACGAGCTTTAACCGTGCTATCGGGCTATTGGTCGCTCAAGGTTGGCTTAGTGAGACGCCTTATCTAAGGTTGTTACCCAAGCTTTATCCTGAACTGACGAATGTCAAAGCGGGCACTTACCAATTAGTGGCTCCCTTAACGGCCTATGATGCGCTTGCGCAATTTACTCAAGGCAAAGAACATCAATTCACCATTACCTTAGTCGAAGGAAGTCGCTTTAGTGAATGGCGACAACAATTGGCGCAGGCACCCCATTTAACACATCAATTAACGGAACTTAGCGAAGCGGAAATTGCCGCTAAGTTGGGCGTTGACCGAGAAAAGCTGGAAGGGTTATTTCTAGCAGAAACGTATCATTATACGGCGGGAACGACCGATGTGGCTTTGCTGCAACGCGCGCAGCGTAATCTTGAGCGTGTGCTCAAGAAACATTGGGCGCAACGTGATGCTGCATTGCCTTTGCGCTCTGAGTACGACGCGCTGACTTTGGCGTCAATCATAGAAAAAGAGACGGCTATCGCCTCAGAGCGTAGCCGAGTCGCGTCTGTTTTTATCAATCGTTTGAATTTGGGAATGCGGCTTCAGACCGATCCCACCGTGATTTACGGTATGGGTGAGGCCTATGATGGCAATATAAGAAAAAAAGATCTTCGTACTGCAACGCCTTATAATACCTATATGATCAATGGGTTACCACCAACGCCAATCGCGATGGTGGGTGAGGCCGCGATTGCGGCAGCACTGAGTCCAGAACAGAGTGACTATCTTTATTTTGTCGCCAGTGGTCGTGGTGACCATGTGTTTTCCAAAACGTTAGCCGAACATAATCGAGCCGTTAGAGCGTATCTCAAGGTATTAAGAAATCAGTGATGAAAACAGCCAAATTTATTGTAATTGAAGGGTTAGAAGGCGCGGGCAAGAGCTCTGCAATTAAAACCGTCCTCGAGACGCTGGAACAGTTGGCGGTTGACACGGTGATCACAACGCGCGAACCAGGCGGTACGCCTTTGGCAGAGAAGATGCGCGCGCTGGTGAAAGAAGAGCACGCCGAGGAAACTCTGCAAGATATGAGCGAGTTACTGCTGCTTTACGCCGCGCGTGTTCAGCTGGTTGAAACGGTCATCAAGCCTGCGCTATCGCAGGGCACTTGGGTGGTGGGAGATCGGCATGATATGTCATCTCAAGCGTATCAAGGCGGTGGACGCCAAATTGATCGCCGCACCATGGAGCAACTGCGTGATACGGCGCTTGCTGGTTTCAAACCGGATATGACACTTTATCTTGATATCGATCCCCAAGTTGGACTTGAGCGCGCGCGCGGTCGAGGAGAGCTTGATCGCATAGAAAAGATGGACTTGAGCTTTTTCGAGCGTACACGAGCGCGTTATCTTGAGATTGCACAAGCGGATGACAGCGTTTTTATCATTGACGCAGAGCAATCGATGGAGCAAGTTGCGCTGAATATCGCCCAGACATTAACTCGCTGGGTGGCGGCGCAGCCTAATGAATGAGTGGCAAAGTTACCCATGGCTCACCCCTTTGTGGCATCAGTGGCAAGGCGCGCTGACGCGTAATGTGCTGCCAAATGCGCTGCTGCTCAATAGTGCTGAAGAGCTTGGTGCGGAGGCGCTGGTTAATCAACTGGCGCAAACCTTGTTATGTCAGCATTCTGACATCGAGCCTTGTGGTTTCTGTCATAGCTGCAGTCTGTTTTTGGCGCGAAACCATCCTGATTTTCATTCGTTAAATCCGGAGAAGTCGGGCAAGTCGATAACCGTCGATCAGATTCGACAGTGCAATCGTTTGGCACAAGAGTCATCTCAACTGGGTGGTTATCGCGTCTTTATTATTGAGCCTGCTGATGCAATGAATGAGGCCGCGGCAAACGCGCTGCTTAAAACGTTAGAAGAGCCAGGGCTCCGTTGCTATTTTATTTTGATGACAGCTCATCCGCAGCGCCTGCTACCAACAATACTGAGCCGTTGTCAGCAGTGGTATCTTGCCACGCCAAGCACCCAAACCAGCTTGGAATGGCTGAGTCAACGAGGCCAACATCATATCACAGCCGCAATGCTAAAATTAAACTCAGGCTCTCCGTTGCGAGCGGAGCGTTTTTTCCGTGATGATCAGTGGTCAGCCTACCAAAAAGTTGAAAGCGAATTTTTGGCCGTGTTGTTGAATGAAAGCGCTGATGAAGCGCCGCTTGTCAGTGCGATTATTACCGAAACACTGCCGCGCTTGGCGTGGCTTTGGCATCTGCTTTGCGATGGTCAAAAAACGCATTTTTCGTTGAATGATGCTACCTTACTACCCGGCGCGCAGCGCTTGGCTGAGGTGCCATATTTTCGGTTACAGCGCATGAGTCAATCACTGGTCGCACTAATGCAGCAACTGCGCACGCATTCGGGGCTCAATGAAGAGTTGCTTGTGATGAATTGGCTTATCGAATCTCGAGAGGATGTATGTTTGTAGATTCCCATTGTCATCTGGACAAATTAGATTACCAAGAATTACACACTGGCATCGCTGATGTCATTGAGAAGGCAAGGCAAGTGGGGGTTGAATCCTTGCTTTCTGTCGGTGTTACCATGAAAGCTTTTCCTGACATGATGACCATGATAGAGCCGTTTGATACTGTGTTTGCCTCTTGCGGTGTACATCCATTAGATGTTGATAGCCCTTTTGATTTAGCCACTTTTGAGCAATACGCACGACACAAAAAAGTGGTCGCAATTGGGGAAACTGGGCTCGACTATCACTATCAGCCGGAGAGTGCGCCATTGCAACAAGAGCGTTTTCGCCAGCAAATTCGCTTAGCGGTGGCGTTGAACAAACCCCTTATTATTCATACACGAGAGGCGCGAGCAGACACGCTTGCTATTTTACGTGAAGAAGGGGCGGATCGCTGTGGCGGTGTGATTCACTGCTTTACTGAAGATCTTGCGTTTGCAGAAGCGGCGATGGCACTGGGCTTTTATATCTCCATTTCGGGCATTGTGACGTTTCGTCAAGCCACCGAACTTAAAGCCGTTGTTAAAGCTTTGCCATTAGAACGGTTGCTGATTGAAACCGATTCGCCTTATCTGGCGCCGGTACCTCATCGAGGGAAAGAAAATCAGCCAGCTTATGTTGTCGAAGTTGCGGCTTATATTGCGCAGTTGAAAGGCATTGCGCTGTCTGAAGTAGCACGGCAAACAACGCAAAACTTCAAAACTCTTTTTTTGCGATAAAAATCAAATTAAGTAATTATGGACTCAAAAAGGACGCATTTTGCGTCCTTTTAGTTTTTATTATTATTGTTTTTTATCGAATCAAATTTGGTAATCGATTGCGATAGGTCACATCCGAAGTAAAATCACAAAAAGTAGTTTTGTTACAAAAAATAACTTTCGGAACCAAGTTGATCACAAACGGTATGAGAGACCATATATTGTTTTGTTTATTAAAAACAATTGCTTAATGGTGATTTTGGTTGGTTTTAACGCGTTTTGACTTGTGATCCACAACAGCATTTGAAACTTATTTTCGTAATCTTATAGATATAAACCACACGCTCGATATATATTTAGCGCACCGAAATTAAACCGCAATGTGTGGTTACAATTTTGGTGGGTGCTAACCTTGAAAGGCGACGGGGGTCCGCCGTTAGAACCCGAACACTAAACTATAATCAATCAGGAGCATGTTAGATGTTTAAAAACCTCTTTGCGAACCTGCAAAAAGTCGGTAAAGCGTTGATGCTACCAGTATCAGTGCTACCAGTCGCGGGTATTCTACTTGGCGTAGGCGCGGCGGACTTTAGCTTTCTACCAGAAGTTGTTTCCAACCTAATGGAACAGGCCGGTGGGTCTGTATTCGGCCAAATGTCCCTATTGTTCGCCGTTGGCGTAGCACTAGGTTTCACCAATAACGACGGTGTTGCGGGTCTGTCTGCAATCGTTGGTTACGGTATCATGGTTGCCACCCTAAACGTGATGGGCGAAACCATGGGCGTTGGCAAAATCGATACTGGTGTTCTTGGCGGTATCCTTGCTGGTGGCGTAGCCGCTTGGGCGTTCAACCGTTTCTATAAAATTCAGTTACCAGAGTACTTGGGCTTCTTCGCAGGCAAGCGTGCGGTGCCAATCATTACTGGTTTTGCTACGATTGCACTTGGCGTTGTTCTTTCTTTCGTATGGCCACCAGTCGGTTCTGTTATCAAAGCGTTCTCTAACTGGGCAGCATACCAAAACCCTGAGTTGGCGTTCGGTATCTACGGTATGGTAGAGCGTTCTCTAATCCCATTTGGTCTGCACCATATCTGGAACGTACCATTCTTCTATGAAGCAGGTACTTGTACAACGGCTGCTGGTGAAACTGCCAACGGTATCATGACCTGTTTCTTGACTGCAGATGATGCATCTCGCGCAGCAGGTAATGGTTTTGGTCAGCTAGCAGGTGGTTACCTATTCAAGATGTTTGGTCTTCCAGCAGCAGCGATTGCGATTGCGCATGCCGCTAAGCCTGAAAACCGCGCCAAAGTATTGGGTATCATGCTTTCAGCAGCATTGACCTCGTTCTTGACTGGTATTACTGAGCCTATTGAATTTGCGTTCCTATTTATCGCACCTGTATTGTATGTGATTCACGCAGTACTAGCGGGCCTTGCTTATGTATTGACTAACGCGCTTGGCGTGGTTCACGGTCACACGTTCTCAAATGGTTTCATTGACTTTGTCGTTCAATCACCAAATGCAGAAAATATGCTAGTGCTTGTGGGTCTTGGTCTTGCTTACGCGGTCATTTACTACCTAGTGTTCTCGTTCGTGATTCGTGCACTGAACCTGAAAACACCAGGCCGTGAAGACGAAGAAGAAGGCGCAGAAACTGCAACAGGTACTGAGCTTGCTGGTGAACTTGTTTCAGCGTTTGGCGGTAAAGCAAACATTACTAACCTTGATGCGTGTATCACTCGTCTGCGTGTTTCAGTTGCAGACACGGATGCGGTTGATCAAGATAAGCTTAAGAAGCTAGGTGCTGCAGGTGTTGTTGTGGTATCGGGTGGTGTTCAAGCCATCTTTGGTACCAAGTCAGACAACCTACGTACTGAAATGGACGAATGGATCCGTAACCACGGCTAATCTGTTTGTATTCCATATGATAAAAAGCCAATCAGGAAACTGATTGGCTTTTTACGTTTTGGGGTACACGTATATTTAATCCATTTGGCGATACTGAAGCATTTTGAGCCATAAGCGTATTTTATGATGCGCTATATTATTTCGTCCCACATTCGAGCTTGATAATCCTTGCACCACTCTACCATTTCAGTTGGCAACATAGTGCGAAACGGGTGTGGGTCATCGGAAGGAATCACTTCAATCATTTTGTCTATCATGATTTGTGGTGGGTACTGCCCATCTGGGGCTGCCAGCTGACGCTGAATCGCGCGAATACCCGTTTCTTTGGTAAAGTTCTTTTGTGGATCATACCATTCATCAACCTGTTCATAGATTCGGTCGTTAAATCCAGTACGAAACGCGCCTGGATTGATGGTACATACTCGCACACCAAACTCTTTTAGCTCATCCTTCATGCACTGCGCTATCGCTTCGATTGCGTGTTTTGAGGCGTTATAAGGCGCAAGAAACGGGTAGGTACTGACACCTGCCATGGATGAGACAAATACAATTTTTCCACTACCACGCTCAACCATTTTCTTTGCAAAACCTTGGGTGAGTGCGAGCGGGTTAAAAATATTGGTGTCCATCACCTCGCGTACGTACTCTACTGGGATTTCCGCTATTGGGCCGGTCGCGCCTGTTCCTGCTGCATTGACTAAAATGTCGATATCATATTGCCACGCTCTTTGGTGATCGCGAGGGTCATTCACATCGAGTTTTATGACTTGCATCTTTAGATTCTGGTTTGCGATGAGAGTTTTGAGTTCGGTGGCTTGCTGATAAGTATATACACCTGCAATGATATTGTGACCTGCATTGGCGAGCCCGATGGCTGAGCCAAGAGCCAAACCGGACCCTGCGCCGGTGAGTAAAATCGTTTTTGCCATGAATCAATCCTCAATGTTGTGATATCGGTTGATGGTTACCTCTCCATCTAAGGCATCTTTCAGTTCCTCTACCGCTTTGAGGAGGTGGGGAGTTTTCCAGTGTGCTGCTTCGGCATTGGGAGAGTGCCAAATTTCATAGGGGGTGAAAATATGAGGATCTTGCGCATCTTGCAGGTAGATATAGCTTATGCAGCCGTCTTCTTGGGTTCGTGTATTAAAGGCGAGGGTCTTCAGGGTTTGTTTTGCACTTTCGATATGTTGCGTGTGGCAGCGAAATCTTGCCATGACATACAAGGTGTGCTCCATAGCTTCGACTCCTTTATGGGTTGCGAAATGACACCTGGATACATTTTAGTCGCTTCGCCTTTGAGCGCCATTTGAGAGATGGTGTTTCTCTGAGAGAAGAGGTTATGTGGTGAAATGTACGGCCTTTATATCAAAAATAAAAAGCCACTTACGTGAAGTGGCTTTTTGAATGTCTATTTGACGCGATTAACGCTGTTCCATTGCACGTTTAATGCAGAACGCTGCGCCGCCCCAAGTAATACCAATGCCTATGAGCATCATAACGATAGCACCAACAGTCATGATTAGGCCTCCTGTTCTTGTGGTGATTGAGTTTCCGCTTTGCGGCGGCTGGATAGGTTAATCGCAACAGCGATGACGGTGATGACACCCATAACAACCCAACCTAAAGTGAGATCGTAGCCGCCGTAACCCACAGTAAACATTTCATACAATTTCGTTGCGAGGATCACTGCTAGCATCAGAGGTGTTACAAAGCGCAAGCAGATCTCAAACCATGTACCAACGCTAAAGTCAGAAACTTTGTTGACGTATTCACGAACTTGACCCACTTGCTTCATTAGCCAAACCACAAGCACAATTTCAACCAAGCCACCGAAGATAATACCAATGTTATTGGCAAAGTGGTCGATAAGATCAAGCAGTAATAGACCGCCATTAGTGGTGAATGCTAAAGAAACCACGGCACTAACGCCGACCACCAAGTTAGCCGCTTTGCGACGTGACCACTGGAATTTGTCAATCACAGCCGAGGTGACAGCTTCAATAATTGAAATGAGTGAGCTTAATCCAGCGACTGTTAGAGCAAAGAAGAACAGCGGGCCAAGAATATAAGGCGCGGGCATTAGGTTGATTGCTGCAGGTAATGTAACGAACGCCAATCCAACACCTGCCGATACCACTTCGGTGATCGCAACGCCTTGCTCTTGGGCCATATAGCCAAGCACAGAGAAGATCATGATCCCGGCCATCATCGAGAAACCACAGTTAATCAATACCGTCATAAATGCGTTGTTAGTGACGTCTGATTTTTCTGGTAGGTAGCTTGAGTAAGCCAGCATGATGGCAAAGCCGATACTTAAGGTGAAGAAGATCTGACCATAGGCCGCTGCCCACACTTTAACATCCATGATTTTGCTGAAATCAGGTTTGAACATGTAGTTCACACCGTCTAGCGCGCCAGGAAGAAAGACCATGCGACCTATGAGGATCAGCACCATGATAAACAAAATAGGCATCATAATTTTGGAAGCGCGCTCAATACCAGCTTTAACACCACCTGCAACCGCCGCGTAGGTGATAGCCCATGCGATTAATACGGTAAAGGCGATATTCCACTGAATGTTACCTAAGTTGGTTGGTGAATTATCACCCAACTTTAGGTATTCACTAAAGAAGAATGCGTTAGTATCGGTTCCCCAAGATTGAGTAAATGACATACCCAAGTAAGAGATTGACCAACCGATAACCGCAACATAGTAAACGGCAATAATCGCGGCGACACCAACTTGGAACCAGCCAAGCCATTCAAATTTTTTGTGGATTTTGGCTAACGTGACTGGAGCTGAGCCTCGGTATTTTTTACCTAGGCTGAATTCCAAAATCATAAATGGAATACCAGCGGTGAGCATGGCAAAAATATAAGGAATAAAAAAGGCGCCACCACCGTTTTCGTAAGCCATGTATGGGAAACGCCAAATGTTCCCTAAACCAATTGCAGAGCCGACTGCGGCTAGTATGAACCCCGCGCGGGATCCCCATTGTTCTCGCTTCATGATGTACTCCTTACAACTCCCTGAGGAATGAAGCTTTCCTTGAGCACTACAAGACGATTTTTACTGCGAAAGGAGCGAACCTTGCAACCATTCACCGTAAAACATAAAAACCTTGGTTTGTTTATAGGCTCTATAGAAGGAAATTAGAATTAAATGTTGTTTTTAACAACCTGGATTCGCGAAAGCTGGCATAAACAGCTTTTCGTTAACCGGTAGACTAGCGATTTATTTTGTTTGGTGCAACAGCGAACCTTGTGAAGTCCTGTGAGTGGCTTGCTTGGATATGTTGCATTATTGCAAACGGGCAGGGAAAGGTCGTTACGAAATTCTAAAGTACAGTGTAAAATGCTTCATTTTGGATAATTTCAAAGTAATGAGTCTAAATTCATCTTTAGGCGGACCCTCTAAAAAAATTTGATCAAACAACATTTTGTAAATGAAATGTTAGAAGTGCATTGTTAGGCCAAAATGAGCTTGAAATTGATTTAGTAACTGAGTGTGGAAGCGTATTGAACAGTTGCGAATGCCATTCACATCGACACAGCGGTATTGGCATTATCGTCAACACTGACTCCCAGCCAGCGTAGTTGACTGTTGAATGACACGGTTTCTGAGATTGGATACTCAATACCGGTAAACGCTGAGCCGGAAAATCCCCAGTGATTATCGACCCATGGCGCGTCAAGATAGCCGCCCCCTAAGCCAAGCCCCACATAACTGCGAAACCCATTTTTTAGTGGATAAACCACGCTGCTTTGAAACTGCAAAATGTGCAGTTTCGTTTTGGTATCAATCCGCTCAGTTTTGTTGCGTTGGCTGGCAAGGTAGAGACCTATGCGCCCTTTATCCATTGGGGTCTCGATGGCGATGCTCAGATTAACGCCTGCTTTGATATCGTACCGCTCATCGTTATCGTCTTTGACGTCGCCACCTGCAGTGACGCCAACCATGGGAGTGACCTCAAGTTCAGCAGCATCAACGAAAACAAATGGTATCAGAGAGAAAGAAAACATTTTGAGCAATTTGGTTATCAACGTCATCGTGTTAGCGAAAGGTGTTTTTGATTTCCTTGTAAGATATTTCATTTGATTCTCTTGGCGTAAGTGGCGTAAGTGGCGTAAGTGGCGTTTGGGTTTGCTGAGATTGAGTGGTATCGCGAGAGTTAACCGTAAAGCCGATGGTTAGATCTGCTTCGATTGTGATACCAATGGCATAATTACGCGACTGAATTGGTCAGAACTTGAACATGTCTCACGCAACTGTTATTACTTTGTTACATTTACATGGCTTGCGACATGAGTTTTGTGAGTTTGATTAATTTGGAGGCAGTGATGGAATACGATCTTAAGCTAGCGCTATGGGTAGTCGCGGCTGCATTTACCGTGATTCTCTCGTTTGGGTTTGTGGCAATTACCACGGCATAGTGGTGGTTATTTATGGTAGTCAATAGTGGTGTCGTTACTGAGCAAACCACCTTAGTTAATCGTGAGCGTTTTGCTGGCTACCTCGAAGGCAAAACCGCATTGGTGACCCAAGGTGGTGGTCAGCGTGGTATTTTTACAGCCGGCGTATTAGATGCATTCTTACTCGCCAATGTAGACCCATTTGATGAGTTTTATGGCACCTCTGCGGGGGCGCTTAATCTATGTGCCTATTTATGCCGGCAGTTAGGGTTGGCAAAGTCGTTTATTTTAGATCTCACAACGACCCCCGAATTTTTTAGTCTCTTTTCTTACATTCGGCGAAAGCAATTTCTTGGTATGGACTGGGCGCTCACGCAGATCCAACAGTTTCCGTACAAGATAGATCTTGATCTTGGTCGAATGACCTTGGGTCAGCGCGGTGCGTTTGCCGCAGTGACCGATGTTGATACGCTATCGGATCATTATCTCCCTTTGTTGACCCAGCAGTGGTTCGAAACGCTGCTCGCAACGTGCGCGATTCCGAGACTGTATGAGCATGAAGTCGAACTGAATGGTCAACGATTTGTTGATGGTGGTGTCTCAGCGTCAATCCCAGTACAGGAAGCGTGGCGTCGTAATGCACGCTTAATCGTAGTCGTTCGAACTGAGCCGATTGAGGTTCCTGGGCCCAAACCGACGTCCAATGATCTTAATGATGAAATACCAGCGTGGTTTAAGGAACCTTTGCAAGGCGTGCAAGAGAAGTGGCAGCAGACACTGCTTCAATGGCGACAAGGATGGTCAAGCTTTATTCAGCAGCAGTTTATTCAAGCGCAACAAAATGAGCCTTACGCTCCTCAGTTGAATGGCGGACGTTGGTTGTTCGGCGCTGATAATATTTATCGTCTTAGTCATTTATTGGGAGAAAAGTTTGATGCCAGTTTGGCAGATATGTTGATGGTTCATTATCAGACTTATGATTTAACTCAAACGTTTCTTCGACAGCCGCCCGACGACACTTTTGTGGTACAAATTGCGCCAAGCTCGCCGTTGCGCTCATCGTCTTTGATGAGCACGGCCGAAGAGCTTTTGCACGATTACCAGCTTGGGCTGGAAGCAGGGCAGCGTTTTATCACTTTATATCACTCCATGTTGACATCATCAGCTGCCGCTCGCTCGGCTTAATCGACCTCTAGAATACGCATACAATTGGTAGAGCCGATCACGTCCATAATATCGCCTTGGGTAATGATCACTCGATTACCAGACTCAAGTAGTCCTTGTGTTTTGAGCGTCAACAGTGCTTTTTGCGCTGTCGCGACGCCCCCATCACCTTGTGAATCGAAATAGATCGGAGTGACGCCACGATAGAGGGCGCAATGGCGAAGACTTTCTTCATGACGAGATAGCGCAAAAATCGGCAAGCCGGAACTCAGCCGTGACATGAGTAACGCAGTTTGGCCTGATTCTGTGAGTGAAATGACAGCATCGATTCCAGGCATATGATTTGCCGCGTACATGGTCGACATTGCAATCGTTTCTGCCTTACTGCTGAAAGGGTGTGCTGGCGGTGCGTGGCGTCGGTCAGTGACGGCGGTTTTTTCGGCGCCTAAACAGACGGCGGCCATCGCGGTTACCGTTTCAACAGGGTATTGCCCGGCGGCAGTTTCACCCGACAACATCACAGCATCGGTCCCATCCAGCACTGCATTGGCGACATCCATGACTTCGGCTCGAGTGGGCATCGGACTTGAAATCATCGACTCCATCATTTGAGTTGCTGTGATCACGGCGCGATTTAATCGACGAGCGTGCCGTATCAATTTTTTTTGTACGCCAACGAGCTCAGGATCGCCAATCTCAACCCCAAGATCGCCCCGTGCCACCATGACGGCGTCGGACGCTTGAATAATCTCATCCATCGCATCATCTGTCGCAACGGTCTCAGCACGCTCGACTTTCGCCACAAGACGCGCATTGAGCCCAGCATCTTGAGCCAGTTTTCGAGCGTACATCATATCGGCGCCATTGCGGGGAAATGAAATGGCCAAAAAGTCGACGCCAATTTGCGCGGCAGTAATAATATCGTTGTGATCTTTTTCAGTGAGAGCGGCTGCGGAAAGCCCGCCTCCGAGTTTATTGATCCCTTTGTTGTCGGACAGCGCGCCACCGATCATGACACACGTATTGACTTGGCTTCCGGTGACGCTGACCACTTTGAGTTGAATGCGCCCATCATCGAGTAACAACACATCGCCTTCAGTGACATCTTCAGGAAGCGTGGTGTAATCCAAACCGACGCCGCGTTCGTTACCAGCGCCACGTGCCATTGCGCTATCTAAAATAAAAGGCTCACCTACGCGTAGCGTTATAGCGCCCTTCTCAAAAGTGGATATCCGTATTTTAGGGCCTTGAAGATCGCCGAGTATGGCGACATGCTGTCCTATTTTCGCTGCAATTTTTCGCACATTAACGGCACGTTCGAGGTGCTGCTCTGCAGTACCATGAGAAAAGTTGAGGCGCACGACGTTGGCGCCTGCGCGTAAAATTCGTTCTAACACGTCGGCTTTATCGGTCGCAGGACCGAGCGTTGTAACAATTTTGGTTCGTCTAAGGCGCGGTGTCATGACCACCTCCTTTTCAAAGATGAGCGAGCAAAGATACTCATGAGTGTAGTGGTATCTTATTGAAGTTCAATGAGGTTACGATAAATTTTGTGGAGAAAAAAAAGTGACGTAACAATCACATTCTGTGCGCAATGAAAATGGTAGGTTTGTTGCGTTTTATAGGATGAATGTATGAGTTAAATGTCAACAAGGCCGTTGTTTTGCTGATTTGCCGGGCAAGTTAGGGGTATAATGGATCAAATTTCGATAATTTTACTGCGTTGAGCGCAGGTAATTTGACTGAAAACACAAACCATCACCTTTGAACGTGATGCGGGTCACGGCGCTGACGTGTTGCACTTCACAATTACTTCGCAAAGTAAAAAAATTGTCGAGTTATTACTGTGTGGAGTACGAGATGTACATGGCTCAACCCGGCCACATTGACCATATCAAGCAGGTCAATGCAGGTCGTGTATATAAACTTATCGATCAAAAAGGGCCGATTTCTCGAATTGATCTGTCTAAAGAGAGTGAACTTGCCCCGGCAAGTATTACTAAAATTACGCGCGAATTGATCGAGGCGCATCTCATTCATGAAACCACAGTGCAAGAATCCCTAAGTCGTGGACGGCCTGCGGTCGGCTTGCAGGTGAATAATCAAGGTTGGCAATTTTTATCGATGCGACTCGGGCGTGGTTATCTGACGATTGCGCTTCATGAGTTAGGTGGTGATGTACTCATTGACACGAAAATTGATATTCACGAGCGAGATCAGGATGATGTACTTGCTCGGCTGCTGCACGAAATTGAAGAATTTTTCCAAACCTATGCAGAACAATTGGACCGCTTAACCAGCATCGCCATTACTCTGCCAGGCTTGGTGAACTCAGAGCAAGGCATTGTCCTGCAGATGCCGCATTACAACGTTGAAAATTTAGCGTTAGGCCCTGAGATCTATAAGGCGACAGGTTTGCCAGTCTTCATTGCCAATGATACTCGTGCTTGGGCATTGGCGGAAAAGTTGTTTGGTCACTCTCAAGAAAATGAAAACTCGGTGCTGATTTCGATTCACCACGGGTTGGGTGCCGGGATTATTCTGGATGGACGTTTACTCCAAGGGCGCCACGGTAATATTGGCGAGCTCGGCCATATTCAAATCGATCGCAATGGTAAGCGTTGTCATTGTGGTAATCGAGGCTGCTTGGAAACTGTCGCCAGTTCAAAAGCGATTCGTGAGCAAGTCGTTGAGCGAATTCGAAATGGCGAGCCGTCATCTCTGGCATTGCAAGATGAAATGAGTATCGAAAGCATATGCGAAGCTGCAGCAAGTGGGGACGCACTTGCGGTTGATGTGATTGAACAGCTTGGAGAGTATCTTGGTTCGGCGATTGCGATTGTGATTAATCTGTTTAACCCAGAAAAAATCCTAATTGGCGGCGTGATAAATCAAGCGAAAGAGGTTTTATACCCATCAGTACTACGCTGTATTCAAGAGCAAAGTTTACCGGTTTATCATCAACATTTGGAATTGGTTGAGTCGCGTTTTTATAAGCAAGCGACGATGCCGGGGGCCGCGTTGGTGAAACAGGCACTGTATGATGGTGAGTTGCTGATGAAAGTGATTGAAGGTTAATCGGCGATATCTAGGCTTGAATGTTGATGCCGTTAACGAGCTTGCTGTTAATTGATTGCTCCCTCTCTTTTGTTCCGCTATGGTATCAAGTAATTGATGCTGTAGCGGTTTTCTTGTTTTTGTCGCCAGCAAAATGATGTATCAATATCATGGTTACCGAGCGACAAGACGCTCAGGTACCCTAAGCCACGGGATCAGGTGAATAATGTCGAATGTGTTAAATAGCGTCGATATGCGAACAAATTTGGTGGGCGAGAATCGACTCGAGTTATTGCTTTTTAGTCTCAACAGTCGGCAGATTTTTGCTATTAATGTGTTCAAAGTTCGTGAAGTGCTCAAAATGCCGATGTTAACTAAGTTGCCGGGCAGTCATCACCACATTTGTGGTGTCGCGTCGCTACGAGGTGAGGCGGTACCTGTGATTGATTTACGACAAGCGATCGGTTTTCCTCCACAACGTGGCGAAGTACTTGAAGAAAATCTGATCATTACCGAATACAACCGAACTGTGCAGGGCTTTTTGGTTGGACAAGTGCGCAATATCATCAATACCGCTTGGACCGAGATCCAACCGCCACCGAAAAACACCGGACGTTCGAACTATTTAACTGCGATCACCCAAGTCAAAGAAGGGGACCGCAGTGAGATTGTTGAAATTATCGACGTAGAAAAAGTGCTCGCAGAAATCGTCCATTATGACGTGTCGATTTCGGATGGGGTACTTGATGCCCAACTGGTCAATGAGCTTCATGGGCGCCACGTTCTGGTTGTCGATGATTCATCGACGGCACGCAATCAAGTGCGCGATACGCTTGAGCCGCTTGGGGTAAATATTATTGAGTGCGGTGATGGTCTTCAGGCGTGGAATTTATTGAAGCGCTGGTGTGATGAAGGCAAAAACTTAGAACAAGAGCTTCTTATGTTGATAACCGATGCCGAAATGCCGGAAATGGACGGTTATAAACTCACTCGAGAGGTGCGTCAAGATCCTCGTATGTCAAAACTGTTTATCACTTTGAATACCTCGCTGAGCGGTAATTTCAATGAGGCTATGGTGCAAAAAGTGGGATGTGATCGTTTCATTTCGAAATTTCAGCCCGATCTCTTAGTTCAAGTGTTGCAAGAGCGTCTGCGTGATATTTTGCGCTGATTCCATTATTGAGCTGCGGTTTATATTTAAGTCATTTGGGTATAAATATAAACCGCGGCTTTTAAGTTCTTTCAATGCGCATGCGCCTCAAACTTACCATCGACTAATGGAAATCTCGCGAGCGAGTATTTAGCCCGGTAAGGGAATCGGTTAAATCCTCAAGTCGCCCTGCGACGATATGCAGCACATCGCCTTCTTTTTCAACCACGCCTTTTACCATCAACAGTTTTGCCGTGAGATAAGCCTCTTTTTGCGCGCGAGCGGTGGCTTGCCAGACGACCACGCTAATGTTGCCCGTATCGTCCTCTAAGGTTAAAAATGTCACTCCTGCCGCGGTGCTAGGAGATTGTCGCCCGGTGACCAATCCGATAACCGTCACCAAAGCACGGTCACGACACTGCGCTAATTCAGCTCTACGGGTAAAGCGGGGCAGTTTCCCTGCTTGCTCAAGTTGCGTAATAGGATGCGCCGCGAGGCTAATGCCTGTGCTGGCAAAATCTTCTAGAGTATTTTGCCACTGACTTGGGGCTTGAAGTGTGTGTTGCGCACTATCTTCAAGACCACGAAACAGCGGCAGCTCACTTAAATTGTCCATCGCCTGCCACCGAGCTTGAAAGCGATCGCCATGCAGTGTGGCAAAAGCATTTGCTGACGCGAGTTTTTCAATGTCGCGACCGACATTGGGTAAGTTTTTGACTTGCGTGAGGTGCTGATAGCCGGTTGTTGGCCGCGCATCGATAACCGTGCGAATTGTCGCACTGCTAAGGCCTTTTATCATGCGAAACCCGAGCTGAATGGCAAACGAACCATCTGGCCGTAGGGTCAACTGGTGATCAGAAGATGACTGATTGATGCAAATCGGCAGCACAGCCACACCATGGCGTTGAGCGTCTTGCAATAACTGAGAAGAACTGTAAAACCCCATAGGTTGGCTGTTCAGTAGCGCGGTATAGAAGGCGGCAGGGTAGTGATATTTTAACCATGCCGAACAATAGGCAAGTACCGCAAATGAGGCAGAATGACTTTCAGGAAAACCGTATTCACCAAAGCCACAAATTTGCTCAAAGAGGCGTTCGGCAAACGCAGACTCGTAACCGCGAGACAACATGCCACTGATGAGTTTGTCTTTAAATCGCATCACGTTACCATGCTTTTTCCATGCAGCCATGGCGCGACGCAGCTGATCGGCCTCACCGCCAGTAAAGCCTGCAGCAACCATCGCCAGTTTTATCACTTGCTCTTGAAAGATCGGCACGCCAAGGGTGCGTTCAAGCACATCGCGCACCTCATCTGACGGGTAATCAATCGTTTCAATACCTTGACGTCGCTTTAAAAAAGGATGAACCATATCGCCTTGAATTGGACCTGGGCGAACAATAGCAATTTGAATCACTAAATCGTAATAATTGGCGGGTTTTAACCGAGGAAGCATGCTCATTTGCGCGCGCGATTCGATTTGAAAGACGCCCACCGTGTCGGCCTGCTGGATCATGCGGTATACGTTTGTATCGTCTTGCTTACGGGTAATATCTGCGATAGTGAGTGCTTGCTGGTAATGGGTTTCAATAAGTTGAAAACATTTACGAATGGCACTTAGCATGCCAAGCGCAAGTACATCGACCTTTAGCAGTCCGAGACTTTCTAAATCGTCTTTATCCCACTGAATGATAGTGCGATCTTCCATTGCTGCGTTTTCGACTGGCACCAGTTCATAAAGAGGACCGGCAGAAATGACAAACCCACCGACATGTTGCGACAAATGGCGCGGGAAACCGATGATTGCCTCCACTAAGGTAATAAACTGTTGGCCCTTTAGTGTGTCTGAACGCAAACCTAACTCGGTGATTTGATCTTGCCAACTTGTACTAGTGTCACGGCGGTGAATATGTTTGATAAAAAAATCGAGCTGAGTCTCTTCAATGCCAAGCGCTTTTCCCACATCACGCACCGCACTCTTAAAACGATAGCTGATCACGGTTGCCGCTAGCGCGGCGCGTTCGCGACCGTATTTTTGGTACAGGTATTGGATCACCTCTTCACGTCGTTCATGCTCAAAATCGACATCGATGTCGGGCGGCTCGTTACGCTCTTTGCTGATGAATCGTTCAAATAAGACCGAGATCTGACGAGGGTCTACCGAGGTAATTTCCAAGCAATAGCAGACAATCGAATTGGCGGCAGAGCCACGGCCTTGGTATAAAATGCCGCGATCTTTGGCAAACATCACAACATCATGAATGGTCAGAAAAAAATACGCGTATTCAAGCTCTTCAATTAGCGCCAGTTCTTTTTCTATGATGCCTGCAATCTCATCTGGAACCCCGGTATGAAAGCGGCGTTGTGCTCCCTGAGCCACAAGTTGGCGTAAATAGCTCATCGGTGTGTGGGCTGGTGGTACGAGTTCATGGGGGTATTCATAACGCAAACTGGCAAGATCAAAGTCGCAGCGTTGTGCAATGGCAACCGATTCTGCGATCCACTCTGGACGAAATAAGCGCTGCAGTTTTTCTTTGCCCCGTAACGACTGCTCTGCATTTACCAAACGATGATCGCCCAGTGTATCGACTAAAGAGTGGTGTTTTATTGCCGTGAGAGTGTGCTGTAGTGGTAAACGATCGGCGTGGTGCATCACGACACCTCCGCAGGCCGTGATGGGCAAATGAAACTGTTGGGCTAGGGCTTCACAGTGGCGAACATAGGCGCGGTCGTCTTGTTTTAAATGACGTTGTAATCCAAGCCATAAGCGGCCGGAATGATAGCGCGCCAGCCACTTTGCCCATTCTTCATCACTGGTTTGGTGGCAGGGTAGCCAGAGAATAAAGCAATGTTTGAGTGATAAAATATCCCAGTCGAAGAGTTGATAATGACCTTTATCACTGCGACGGCGCGCGTTGGTGATCACACGGCAAAGCTCTGCGTAGGCATGGCGGTTTGGTGCCAGTAGTACCAATTGGCACTCAGAGTTAAGCCAAAACAGACTGCCAATGAGAAGCTTGATTGAAAGATTATGGTTTTTAATTGCGCTGTGCGCTCGCACCACCCCAGCAACGGAGCACTCATCGGTAATTGCGATGGCGTGGTAACGCAAAAAATCCGCTTGCAGCACCAGCTCCTCGGCATGGGAGGCGCCAGTTAAAAAAGAAAAATTGCTTTGACAGAAAAGCTCAGCGTATGAATGACTCATTAGGGTGACCAAACAGCTAAATATCAAAAGTTACGCAAAAAAACCATGGCAGAACCAACGCTTAAAGGGATCACGAAAAATCCATAACCATTGGCCATGCTCGGTGCGTGCAATGTAGTAGTCCCGCATGATGGCGTCGCCATCCCACCAACCACTGACTATTCTTTCAGGCCCATTCATCAATGCGATGGTGTCATTTAAAGGCTCTGGCTCAGGCAATAAAAAGCTGGGTCGTAAGCGGCGAGTCAGTGTGTGCGTTTGCTGCTCTTGTGCCTCGCTGAGGCGACTTTGCTTCTGATTGGCATGATGATGAGAAGACTCCTCACTGCGCTGAACATCAAGCGCATTGACTAACAGTGATGCTTTTTCTGGTCGAGGATCGCTGATAAGTCGAGGGCGCAAGACCGCATCCCCCCCTAATTTGGCTTGCAATACACTGATCAGCTCCAGCGACGACATTTGGCCACTTTGTTGCGACAGCAGATCGCAACTTGTCCCTTGTTGCATACCGTGACGCGTTAGCTCAAGAGTAAAGCGAATTATCGGGGCGGGCAGTCGAAGAGATTCTAATTGTAATGTCGCCAGTGTCATCCATTTGCACGCCAGATACTCCCCTTGGGCGGCGTGAAATACGACGGCTGTATTGACGTGCTCTCTGTGGTGTAAGGTGAGCGTTAATTCATAAGCCAGCGCATCTCGCCATTTTAAAAAACGTTCCAGTTGCTCAAGCGCGCGCGTTAGGGGGCGAGTTAGCCATTGCACATTATCGTATTCATACAATAACTCTTGGCATAAAGAGAACTGTTCCGGCGGCCGATAAAATGAGTGTGGGTGTTTTAGCTGGCCTGTGAGGCGGCCAATATAGTTAACGACCTCAATATCAAATCGACGAGCCAACTCGGTAAGCGACAGTTTGAGCAGTGCGCCCAGTGTATTAATCCCGACACGACGTAACATGTCCTTGTGGCGTTCAGATAGCTCTGCATGCTCTAAGCTCTGTTTGGCAATAATGGCATACCAGTCATCGCGATGATGACCAAGAAAAAAGGGCAGTGCGGCTTGGCTTTGTGCGTCGTCGCCATCGCGCTGGTAAGCGTTATGCGAGACATTCGCCACAGTCGTGGTGTGCTTGCTCAATGCGAGCAACTTTGCCGCCAAAGGGGTGTGGCCCAGTGCGGCACAATAGCGCACATTTTGGCAACGCAGATGATGTTCTATCATCGCCCAGTAATGTTCCACGCTGTGATAAAGCTTGAGCATCGGTGTCACGCGAAGCAAAAGCCCGCAAGGAGGGATTAGACATATCTCCGCGGTGACCAAATAAAGCCACTGCGCCACGCCTGCTAATAAAGACTCGGTATGCTCCAGATGGTAAGGGTGTAATTCGAGGGAGTGACACATGGCAGCAGCGCTGGCAAGACCAAGGCCTGGCTGAATTCCCACGGCAAGAGCGGCGGAGTTGCACTGACACAATCGCATTGTTTTCTTATCAATAATCGCGATGGGCTGAGTGTTCTCGCTATCAAGTTTATCCAGCTGTAGCGCAGGAAAATGCAAATAGAGCCACAAGGGATCCGATGGAAGAGTCAAGTGAGGCGATACCATGCATTACCCTTGCTTGGTACGCGCAAAGGGAAGCACGGTTGAGCCATGATGAGATATCGGCGCGTTGACAAGGCTTGGATAGTGAGTTGAAAAATCCAGCTCAAGGCTGCCATGAGCAAAGCCGCCTTTGCGTTTTCGCGCAGTAATATGCAGACCTTTTGCTGTGGGCTTTAATTGCAAAGTCAGTGTGACGGGCAGTGAAAGTCGAGTTACAGCGGGGGATTTATGAATAAACAGCAGGGCGTTGCCTTGACGACTTGCCAATTGTAGCCGTTTGACGTGATGAATTTCTAATGAGTCTTGCCACAGCAGAACGTGGCGACACGCGCCGCTTTTAAGGCACTGCTCTGCGGCCCATAGTGCTTGTTGCGCGGTAGCCGGTTCAATGATCAATACGCGCTCTAGCGCGATATCAAGAGTGTTAAAAAACGCCGCCTGAGTAACAAACGGCGGCTGGATCAGCGCGATGTCACCAGGTTGTGTCTGTAAATAAGGTGCCAACAGGCGCAATTCACCAATACCGCAAAGTGATTCGATTTCCACCACACCTTGGGCTGGGTATCCGCCGTGCAAGAGTTCATCTAACGACGCAAACCCAGTTGAATGGTTTAGTGGCTCATCACCTGTGAGGGGCGCTTGTCCAGCTTGCCAAATCCATTGACGTTGTTTGAGAGAAAGAAGCGAATCGTGCATAGTAAATACCTGTGTTTATATACAGTATATTTGTACTAATTCGAAGCGCAAGCTTTTTCAGTGGTCAGTGATCTGGCAGTCGTGATTATTTATACCCAAGTGACTTCAAGATGCTGGATTCAGAGTCACTCATTGGGCTGAGAGCAAGGCAAACAACGCAGCGAAATAGCGAGTCTATTTTCAAGTTGTTTAACGCCGCTATCGGTTCAGTGATTGGCTCCCAAGGGGCGAGCTGTCTTGGCTCATCAGCTTTGTTGACGATTTTCGATTGAGAACCACTCAATCTTCAAATCCTCGCCTCACTGACAAACCAAGTCATTCTCGCTGAACCATGCATCTTGAGGTTACTTGGGTATAGGCTGAGCGTCAAAACACTGGCCGTTAAACTCAGTCACGGTAGGATCCATTAGCTGTAAATATAACGGCATGATATCTAATGGTGTTTTGAGAGTGTTGGCATCTTCGCCTGGAAAGGCTTTTTCACGCATTCTGGTACGAGTACCACCGGGGTTAATGGCGTTGATCCGCATGGTTGTATCACTGTATTCGTCAGCCAAGATCTGCATCATGCCCTCAACGGCAAATTTAGATACGCTGTAACTGCCCCAAAACGCTCGACCGCTATGACCAACGGTGGATGAGGTGAAGATGATCCGTGCAGCGGCTGACTTTTGCAGTACAGGCAACAGGGCCTGAGTCATTAAAAATTCGGCTTTGACGTTAATTTGCATGACAGCATCAAATTCATCTTCATCAATCTGTTCAAAGGGGCTTAATGTGCCAAGCACGCCAGCGTTATGCAATAAACCATCAAGACGGCCAAATTGATTCTCAATGGTTTCTGCCATATCAAGATAGTGCTGCTTTGTCGCGCCTTTAAGATCCAAGGGAATGATCGCCGCTTGAGGATAACCTTTGGATTCAATTTCATCGTAAAGAGATTCGAGGTTGGCAACATTACGCCCGAGTAAAATCACAGTCGCGCCCGCTTGAGCGTAACTGAGCGCCGCTTGGCGGCCAATACCAGCGCCAGCGCCAGTGACGAGAATAACGCGATCTGCGAACGCGTTTGGAGCAAGAGTGTGGAGCACGTGGAAGTCCTTATATCGCTTTTTTGGGCGGTATCGTAATGATATCGCTAAGAAAGGTTTGGTTATCGTGACAGGATGATTACAATAGCGTAAAGGGCAATTCTTTGACAAGGCCATCACGAACATTGAGTGCCTTGATGCAATCGTATAACCAGAGGAACTGAATTTGGAATTTTTGCTAGATTACGGCCTGTTTTTGGCCAAAATCGTGACGTTTTTAGTGGCGGTTGTCGTGCTGTTGGTATTGGCAAAGTCGCTTAATCACAAAGGCGCCACTGCTAAAGGGGAATTGGAAGTTGTTAACCTATCTGAGCAATACAAACAAACCGTGGAACAGCTTGAACATCATTTGCACGATGATGCGTTCTTGAAGCTGCGCGACAAAGCGAATAAGAAACAAGAAAAAGAGCAAAATAAACAACGCGAAAAAGAGATGAAGCAGAGTGCGAAATCCGGTGACGCACTGAGCGACACAAGAGACGCGCATGTTTTTGTGTTGGACTTTCATGGCAGTATTGATGCCAAAGAGGTCGCTTCGCTACGCGAAGAGATCACCGCGGTATTGGCCGTCGCTCAACCAGGCGATGAAGTCATACTGCGCCTTGAAACCGGCGGTGGCATGGTGCATGGCTACGGTTTGGCCGCTTCACAGTTAGAGCGCGTTAAACAAGCGGGCCTTCCACTGACGATTGCGGTCGATAAAGTGGCCGCAAGTGGCGGCTATATGATGGCGTGTGTTGCCGATAAGATTGTTTCTGCACCTTTTGCAATTATTGGCTCGATTGGTGTGATAGCTCAGCTGCCAAACTTCAATAAGCTACTTAAAAAGCACGACATTGAATATGAGCAACTGACAGCGGGCGAATACAAGCGCACATTAACCATGTTTGGTGAAAATACCGACAAAGCACGTGATAAATTCAAAGCTGAATTGGAAGAGACCCATCAACTGTTCAAAGACTTTATTCACCAACATCGCGCAGCATTGGACTTAGACACGGTTGCAACAGGTGAGCATTGGTTTGGCACGCAAGCCAAAGCGCTTGGGCTGGTGGATGATATCAGCACGTCAGATGACTTGCTTGTGGCAGCAGCGAAAGAGAAAACGGTGCTTTCCTTACACTATGTGCAAAAGAAAAAGCTTGCGGATAAATTGGCTGGGATCACTGGGAAAATGGCTGAAAGCGCGCTGCTGAAGTTGGCAGAGCGCGGTCAAAAACCGATTGTATAAAACAACACTCACGCGACTTAAAGGTCGCGTGAGTTCTATTATCTTATTGTTTTAGCTCAAGTTGGTAGAAGCTGGCTTGCGCATAATCGCCCGCTTCCATACCACGCCATTGGCAATCTGAGCTGCTTTTTTTGGTATTACATTGGTTGTAAACACCCGCTTTGTAATACATCCAATCATTACCGTAGCCTTGGTCAACCTCGTGACCTTGGTAGCCGCCTTTCGCTAAGTCAATATCATAGGTCTTGATGACTTGGTTAGCTTCACCCGGATTTTTAGTAAACGTGAGGTGCATGATGTCACCTTTCACCTTGATAGAATAAGCAAAAAGTTCACCAAGCTTGATACCATCTTGTGGATCGGCATCACCTTCGCGCAAATTGTATTGACCGAAGATATCGTGACGAATGTCTTTGCGCAGTTTTTTACCGTTTGAATCTTTGGCGTTTTGCAGTTCTTTAGGTGGGTTAAGTTCGTAGTTCCAGGCTAATGAACCAAACTCATGCTCCGGCAATTTACGGTATGAAATCTTAATGGGTTCGTTTTTTGAACCATGAATTTGACCAATGACAACCGCAAACGCGCCGTTTTTCTTGTAATTGCCGCTGCTACTGACTTTATCGATAGTAAGGGTCGCATTAAGCTCGCCACCAATCGCGCCATATTCTTTCGCATCAGGGTGTGATGCGACAACAAAGTTATTCTTTGGCTCGCCATAGTCGGTTGCCAACATGGCGCGCAGTTCGCTTCGTGTATTTTTGCTGTTGGGCGTTGTTGGTGCCTCGTTTGGTGCGACAAAAACCACAGCGCCAGTTTGAGGATCAGTATAAAACCACTGAGGGTGGACATAAGGAGTTTCGCGATTGCTCAATTCCGGTTTGGCAATTTCTAGGGCTTTGCCTTTTCGGCTTCCTTCGGTTTCCAGCTCTGGCAGAGTGATTTTCCAATTGCTCATATCAAAGTTTTGTGCCGGTGCTTTTGCTGGGTCAAGGTTGAATTTCGTTGCCAATGAATCTGACGCTGTCGCTATATTTGCGCTTGCAAGCAGGCTCATCGTTATTAGGGATAGGGTCATTTTTGTCATAACAGATCTCATTTATTCACGTTTTAAAAACCCATGAAGAATACAATAATATTGTATTACAAATTGTGATCGAGCAGGAAAAACGGCAAAAAGCTGCGCCACTAATAGAGCAGTCAACCTTGGTACAATCATCGCTATCGGGTAAAGACATGGCAATTTGAGGTGGTTTCATATATACTTCGCCCCCGTAAAATTAACTAAGGCATGGCAATTGGCGAGAAAGCCAAGCTCATGCACTAACGTGGAGAAGAACATGTCTGCCAAGACTCTCGTTGTCACTGTCGATGGCCCTAGTGGTGCTGGCAAAGGTACTTTATGTATGCTCCTTGCCAAAAAATTGGGTTTTCAACTACTCGACTCAGGGGCAATTTATCGAGTGTTGGCATTAGCGGCTCTTCATCATGGGGTTGATTTGGACTCGGAAGAGGCTTTGGTGCCATTGGCAACGCATCTTGACGTGCAATTTGTTGCCGAAGGTGATTTGGTCAAAGTGATCTTAGAAGGTGAGGATGTCTCTGGCGAATTGCGTAAAGAGCAAACGGGCATGGCCGCTTCAAAAATTGCCGCTTTTCCTCGAGTGCGAGAAGCTCTTTTGCGCCGTCAACGCGCCTTTGAAGTCGCCCCAGGCTTAGTTGCCGACGGTCGCGATATGGGTACTGTGGTGTTCCCATCTGCGCAAGTTAAAATCTTTTTGGACGCCAGTGCCGAAGAGCGAGCGCAACGCCGCCTCAAACAGTTGCAAGAAAAGGGTCTTGATGTTAGATTTGTTGACCTTTTGAGCGAGATCCAAGAGCGTGACGACCGAGATCGTAACCGCCC
Source organism: Vibrio agarilyticus (assembly GCF_012641465.1). Classification (GTDB taxonomy): domain Bacteria; phylum Pseudomonadota; class Gammaproteobacteria; order Enterobacterales; family Vibrionaceae; genus Vibrio; species Vibrio agarilyticus. The sequence goes on along the minus strand of NZ_JABAIK010000001.1, from coordinate 258,080 downwards.
TGTGGCGCCATTGCGCCCAGCAGAGGATGCGCTAGTGCTTGATTCTACTTCGATGTCTATTGACGAAGTGGTTGAAAAAGCAATGAATTATATTGAATCTAAACTGGTGGATTAATCCGGCCAGTGCAGAGCGTTGGTCGCAAGGATGATGACCGGCGGAATTAACAACCCCACGCGGTAGGATACCCGTGGACGTTTACTTTATTGTGAAGATTAAATAAATGACTGAATCTTTTGCTCAACTCTTTGAAGAGTTTCTAAACGAGACTGAATTCCAACAAGGTACTATCGTTAAAGGTACTGTTGTAGCTATCGAAAACGGCTACGTACTTGTTGATGCTGGTCTTAAGTCTGAGTCTGCTATCCCTGCTGAACAGTTCAAGAACGCTGCTGGCGAACTTGAAGTTGAAGTTGGTTCTGAAGTAGATGTTGCTCTAGACGCTGTTGAAGACGGTTTCGGTGAAACTCAACTTTCTCGTGAGAAAGCGAAGCGTCACGAAGCTTGGATCGTTCTTGAGAAAGCTTACGAAGAAGCTGAAACTGTTGTTGGTATCATCAATGGTAAAGTTAAAGGCGGTTTCACTGTTGAACTAAACGGTATCCGTGCTTTCCTTCCAGGTTCTCTAGTAGACGTACGTCCAATTCGCGACACTACGCACCTAGAAAACAAAGAACTTGAGTTCAAAGTTATCAAGCTAGACCAGAAGCGCAACAACGTTGTTGTTTCTCGTCGTGCAGTTATCGAATCTGAGAACAGCGTTGAGCGTGATGAGCTTCTAGAAACTCTACAAGAAGGTTCTGAAGTTAAAGGTATCGTTAAGAACCTAACTGACTATGGCGCGTTCGTAGATCTAGGCGGTGTTGACGGTCTTCTACACATCACTGACATGGCATGGAAACGCGTTAAGCACCCATCAGAAATCGTAAACGTTGGTGACGAGATCCTAGTTAAAGTTCTTAAGTTCGACCGTGAGCGTACTCGCGTATCACTAGGTCTTAAGCAGCTAGGTGAAGATCCATGGGTAGCAATCGCTAAGCGTTACCCAGAAGGTCACAAACTAACTGGTCGTGTAACTAACCTAACTGATTACGGCTGCTTCGTTGAAATCGAAGAAGGCGTTGAAGGTCTAGTACACGTTTCTGAAATGGATTGGACTAACAAGAACATCCACCCATCTAAAGTTGTTAATGTAGGCGACGAAGTTGAGGTTATGGTTCTTGAGATCGACGAAGAACGTCGTCGTATTTCTCTAGGTCTAAAACAGTGTAAAGCTAACCCATGGCAGTCATTCGCTGAAGCGCAAGCTAAAGGCGACAAAGTAACTGGTAAGATCAAGTCTATCACTGACTTCGGTATCTTCATCGGTCTTGATGGCGGCATCGACGGTCTAGTTCACCTATCTGACATCTCTTGGAACGTTCCAGGTGAAGAAGCAGTACGTGAGTACAAGAAAGGTGACGAGATCTCTGCAGTAGTTCTAGCAGTAGACGCAGAGCGTGAGCGTATTTCTCTAGGCGTTAAGCAAATGGAAAATGACCCATTCAATGCTTACGTTGCTGATACTAAGAAAGGCACTCTAGTAAACGGTACTGTAACTGCAGTTGACGCGAAAGGCGCAACAATTGAACTGCTTGACGGCGTTGAAGGTTACATCCGCGCATCTGAAGTTTCACGCGATCGCGTTGAAGATGCATCTCTAATCCTAAGCGTTGGTGACAGCGTTGAAGCGAAATTTACTGGTGTAGACCGTAAGAACCGCGTAATCAACCTATCTATCAAAGCGAAAGATGAAGCGGAAGAGCAAGAAGCAATGGCATCTATCAACAAGCAAGACGAAGCTGCTTTTGGTAATGCAATGGCAGACGCTTTCAAAGCTGCTAAAGGCGAATAATTAAATTTGCTTTTAAGAAAAGGAGCCGAAAGGCTCCTTTTTTATTGCCAGTACATTGTTTGATGCAATGAAATTTGCGGTAATCCAATCAATTTTCACTCTGTTTGTAGCGTTTTTATCTACAATTGAAAGCAAGTGTTTGTTGGAACACAGTTTAGTTACTATAATGGCAGTAGTAAAAAATCGAAGAGGAAAACTATGACTAAGTCAGAACTCATTGAGCGTCTGTGTGCTGAGCAAACGCATTTATCAGCAAAAGAGATAGAAGACGCTGTCAAAGATATTCTTGAGCACATGGCTACAACATTAGAAAGTGGTGATAGAATTGAGATCCGTGGTTTTGGTAGCTTTTCTCTTCATTACCGTGAGCCGCGTGTTGGGCGTAACCCTAAAACGGGCGATAAAGTTGAATTGGAAGGGAAATACGTCCCTCATTTCAAACCGGGTAAAGAGTTGCGTGAGCGCGTAAACCTGCAAGAATAACTGGGCAAATCTCAGAATTTAGAAGCGGCATACTTATTAGTATGCCGTTTTTTTGTGAACACATTTATCCGTAGTGTGGTAACGGATTTTGCTGCATAATCGTAGATTCAAGTGACATAACCTCACACGGGTCAGCATTTACTTCTTAAAGGATGATGAGATATGAAAATTATAAAAGTCATAGCGGTGATTGCGCTGTTCCTTATCGCACTTGCTCTCGGTGCGCAAAACCAAGAAGTGGTTAACTTTAATTATCTTATCGCACAAAGCGACTTTAACCTTTCCACTTTGCTTGGATTGGTGTTTGTGATTGGTTTTGCGTGTGCGTGGTTACTCTTTGCTGGCATTCATCTCAAATTAAAGATGCAAATTCGCCGCCTTAATAAACAGCTTGTTAAAGCAGGCATTAGCGCGAAATCAGCGCAGGAATAAACGTCGCTATGCTTGAACTGCTCTTCTTGTTGTTGCCGATTGCCGCTGCCTATGGGTGGTATATGGGGAATCGTAATGCTGTCGACAACAAGCAGAAACAATCCAATCGATTATCTCAGCAGTATATGATGGGTCTTAACTTGCTCCTTTCTGATCAATCAGACAAGGCTGTTGACCACTTTATCGAGCTGTTGCAAGTTGACGATGACACCATTGACACTCATTTAGCGCTGGGCAACTTGTTTCGCTCGCGCGGTGAAGTGGACCGTGCGATACGCATTCACCAAAACCTCATTTCTCGTTCTGGGCTAACGATTGAGCAAAAAAATATCGCTCTACAGCAGCTCGCCAAAGATTACATGGCATCTGGCTTTTTAGATCGCGCAGAAAAGATTTTTGAACAATTGGTTGACGAGCCCGAGCATCGCGAAGCGGCGCTCAAACAGTTGGTCACCATCTATCAACAGACTCGTGAGTGGGATAAAGCCATCGATGCTGCCAATTTATTGGTCAAGATGGGTAAGAAAAAGATGCGTAAAACCATTGCTCATTTTTGGTGTGAAGAAGCCATGCTGGCACAGGCCGATGGTCAACGTGATAAAGCGATTAATTATTTTAAACACGCGCTGAAAGAAGATCCCGCGTGTGCACGCGCGAGTCTGTCGTTAGGGCGTTTATACCTTGAAATGCAAGAGTATCGCAAAACCATTGAGTATCTGACCGCGATACTGGATAACGACATTGATTTTATCAGTGAAGCTCTCCCCACCTTGGCGGAATGCTACCGTCATTTGGGGCAAGAAGAGCAATGGGTCGATTTTTTAAAACGTTGCATTGAGAAGCGAGCAGGGGTCTCTGCCGAATTGATGTTAGCGCAATTAGTGGCTCAGCACGATAGTGTCGGCGCAGCGCAAGAGCTGCTTACGCGGCAGCTGATCAAAAACCCAACCATGAAAGGGTTTTATCGTTTGATTGATTACCACATCGTGGAAGCGGAAGAGGGACGGGCAAAGCAAAGTTTAAGCACATTGCAAGCGATGGTTGGTGAACAGCTTAAAGTGAAGCCTCACTACCGCTGCCGGCAATGTGGTTTTGCAACTCATGCGCTCTATTGGCATTGCCCATCGTGCAAAGGTTGGGAGACCATTAAACCGATTCGCGGTCTCGATGGCGAGTAGTCTACATTATCGCCAGCGATTTGCTTGATTTTGCATACCGATTAAACATCACGATATGAATTTTTTGCAGCACGGTTGCTGCTTTTATAGACGCTAGGGCGATGGTGTACTGCACTGAGGACGCCACTGGCAATAATGACGAGTGTTAGGAGAAAACATGCAACACCCAACTGCGCCGATTCAATCTTTGACCGATCCTAAAGTTATTGTGGCGCTGGATTATGATAACCAGGATGACGCACTCGCCTTTGTGGATAATATCGACCCATCACTTTGCCGCTTAAAAGTGGGCAAAGAGATGTTTACTCTGTTTGGCCCACAACTGGTTCGCGAACTGCACCAACGTGATTTTTCAGTCTTTCTAGACTTAAAATTTCATGACATTCCCAATACGTGTTCAAAAGCGGTGCGTGCCGCCGCGGAGCTTGGTGTGTGGATGGTTAACGTTCATGCCAGTGGTGGCGAGCGAATGATGCAGGCCTCGCGTGAGATTTTGGAGCCATACGGTAAAGATAGACCATTACTGATTGGTGTTACGGTTTTAACCAGTATGGAACGTAGCGATTTAGCGGGTATCGGCTTAAACGTTGAACCAAATGAACAGGTGATGCGTTTGGCAGCGCTAACGAAAAACGCCGGACTTGATGGTGTTGTTTGTTCTGCCCAAGAGGCGTCACAGCTTAAAGCGGCATTGGGTCAAGAGTTTAAATTAGTCACTCCGGGAATCCGCCCAGTGGGGTCTGAGCAGGGCGATCAGCGCCGCATCATGACACCGGTTGAGGCGGTTGCCGCTGGCTCAGATTACCTCGTTATTGGTCGTCCAATTACCCAAGCGGTAAATCCTAACGACGTATTGGCTCAAATTAATGCGAGCCTTATGGCTTAAGCGTTAATATCTTGAGATTGCAGGGCTTTCCGTTTGTGCATCTTCACGTTGTTTGTGAATAGGTGTTCAATGGCGTGTCGAACATAAGGTTTGGCACGCCAGAGTGAAAGCGAAATTCGTTATCACTTGACGTAACTAATACAGCTTCTACATTCGCAAAGTGTTCAATACGCTCTGAAATATCTTCGCCAGCAATTTGCTCTGCGAGTGCCAAGTAGTCTTGGTAGTGTCTGGCTTCTGAACGTAGCAAAGAGATATAGAATTTTTGGATGGGCTCATCCAAAAAAGGCGCGAGCTTGGCAAAGCGCTCGCAAGAACGCGCTTCAATGAACGCGCCAATGATAAGCTTGTCAATCAGCGCTGCTGGCTCAAACGTTCGAACATGCTGCATCATTCCTTTGGCGTAACGACTTGCGGTGATGGGGCGATACTCTAAACCTTGCTCTTCCATGATCTCCAACACTTGATAGAAGTGGTGGAGCTCTTCTCGAATCAAAAGCACCATCTTATCAATCATATCCTGCCCGTAATCACAGCCATCTTCGGGTTGAATGCACTTGGACAGGTTGCTTTTGCCTTTAAGCGTGGCAAGGTTACCAATGCCCTTATAAGCAAAATTCTCGTAAGGCTCGATAAGTTGGGTGACTGATTGTTTGCCTTCTTCTGTGAGTACGTAGCGTTTTAGCAAGAAAACCGCACTCTGCGCTGCTTTCAATTCACACAGTAAATGATCGCGTAAAATCACCGATAGGTTTTGAGGCTTACGAGCCTCTTCAACCCAAGAGTCTGGCGTTGAGCATTTTAGGAAGTCATTGATTGGTTCTAATAATTCTTTATACATCTATGATTGCGTGTCTGTGTTGAGCTTTGTTTTGAGTGTAACAGCATTCAAACGGTGGCCCGTTTTTTACCAAAAGGCCGCGATGACGCGGCCAGTTTGTTACCATTTTTTCTTCTCGCCAAACAAGGCGTCGATTTCCGTTTCTCGTTCGCGCTCTTCAAGCTGCTGTAGCTCTTCGGCATGGCGGTGAAGCCGTTTTTTGTCAATCTCTTCAAGCATGAGCTCAAGTTTTTCTTTGGCGTTGATGGAGTAGTTGTCACTTTTGGTGCTAAGAACATCAATACCTTTGCGCAGTAGTTGCAACGCAGTGCCAATTTGGCCTTTTGTAATCGCTTCGTTGGCTCGTTTAATCACGTTCTCAATATTGATTCGTACCTGGATTGTTTCCAAACGCGCATTTTCGAGTACGTAGACCTGAGTATCGAAACGGCCTTTATTGTGTTCGTTACGAATGGTTTCGCGTAATCGCTTAACAAGTTTAAGCAAGGTGATCGCCTGTTTATCACTAGAAGGCATACGAAATGGCGTGCTTTCGTTAGCTTGGTAATTGTCCTTTAGCTGTTGGATTTGCTGACGTGTATTGACGATACGCTGCGCGATCTGTTTATTCTTAGGGTCAAGCGCAAGAATATTTTCCAAAGCGTCGAGGATGCGTCCGTTTAGGCAGATCAGCAATTCTTTGCTGAACGGCAGGTAATGGGCGTGACCGATAAGCTCTTCAGTTGCATCGATGATCGTTACGTAGCGCGCAGATTCTTGGCGTTTAGTCGCTTCGAGTTTGGCGCGATATTGCAGCATGATGTTATAGCCGAGCACCAAAACCAGTAGAATGGCAATCAACGCGATAATTAATCCAATATTCATAGAGATAAATCTGCTTATTCTCAAGTAATTGCTAACAGTAGAATACACGAATCGTACCCTAAGCTGCACGTTTTACATCACGATTATTCCTGCTTCTATTCGGTTTGATAACCAAAACTTTTGACACAAACCTGAGAATGAGGCATAGGTTGCAAAATTTAGTCAAAATGGCGATAACATCAGCAACCATCTAGTAAACCACTCGATTTCACTGTTCATTTTGTAATGGAAACGTTATAACTAACTCTTATATGTAAGAGCAATATTGTCATTTATATACCCAAACAACTTCAAGTGGAAAGGGTATATACCCAAACAACTTGAAGATGCAGGTAGGCGACCAGCGAACAAAGCCTCTGAGCATAGATAGGCTATGTGATGAGGTTTGTGAGTGCCCGTCAACACCGCTGCAACTTCAAGTAGGACGGGTATAACTCTGCTGCTGATTTCTTTCGAGTGCGTTGTACGCGTTTTGATAGGCTCTAAGGGTATGACAATTAATCTAAGGAGTTGGTACAAGCAATGAAACTGCAACAATTGAAGTACATTGTTGAAGTGGTCAACCACAACTTGAATGTTTCCGCGACAGCAGAGAGCTTGTATACCTCGCAACCGGGAATCAGTAAGCAAGTACGCTTACTTGAAGATGAGTTGGGCATTCAAATTTTTGAGCGCAGCGGCAAACATCTTACTCAAGTCACCCCCGCTGGGGATGAAATTGTGCGCATTTCGCAAGAGATCTTAGCCCGCGTTGAAAGCATTAAAGCGGTGGCGGCAGAGCACACACATCCCGAGATGGGGACATTGAACATCTCAACCACACACACGCAGGCTCGCTATGCGTTGCCAGAGGTGATCAAAGGTTTTACTGCTCGCTATCCCAAAGTGTCACTGCATATGCACCAAGGCACGCCGACACAAATGTCGGAAGCCATTGCGAAAGGCACCGCGAATTTTGCGATAGCCACAGAGGCGCTGCATCTTTATCAAGATGCGATTATGCTGCCGTGTTACCACTGGAATCGTTCGATCGTGGTGCCAAAAGATCACCCACTCACCAAGAAATCACCATTAACACTGCAGGATTTGGCCGCTTACCCACTAGTCACTTATGTCTTTGGCTTTACCGGTCGCTCTGAATTGGATGAAGCGTTCAATAAACATGGGCTGACACCACGAGTGGTATTTACTGCCACAGACGCCGATGTGATTAAAACGTATGTGCGAATGGGAGTCGGTGTGGGTGTGATTGCCTCAATGGCGTTTGACCACGATGCCGATGAAGATTTGGTGGCAATTGATGCCAGCCATCTATTTGGCTCTAGCACAACCAGTATCGGTTTTCGTCGCGGCACATTCTTGCGTTCTTACATGTATGATTTCATGGAGCGTTTCGCGCCACATTTAACCAAACCTGTCGTCGAGCAGGCCATGTCGCTTAAGTCGAATGCTGAAATTGACGAAATGTTTCGCGATATAGAGCTGCCTGTGCGGTGATTATACCCAAATATAACACTTCTCCCTCACGCACGAAGTGATTACACTGCGCGGGGGAGGGCCAGATGTTGCCATCATTTACTACTATTGACGCGTTACTTACCGCAACGCAATCACTTTGGCGCTTTGAGCCATTTCACTCAAGTCTCGATGATTCGCTGCCTTGGCAGAAAGACTATCCCGCGCTTTGCGCTTGGCTAGAGCAACTGACGCCGAACGATATTGCCTATTGGAAAACCGACGTTTCTAAGCTGATTACTCAGTTAGGCGCATTTATTCCAGAGCTGTCGTTATTGCACCAGCAAACGGAGTTGAGTCTCTTGGATGAGGCCTGCTCGTCACAGGTTGAGGCGATGCCTCGTCATCTTGAGACCGGAATTCCTGGTCGCAAGCTGACTCAAATTCAGCGCTTTGCTAATTTTGCTCTTCTCCATCATCATGGTGATAACTGGCTTGAATGGTGCGCAGGTAAAGGGTATTTAGGCCGATTATTGGCAGCATCAAACCACGAGCCTGTGGTGAGTTTGGAATACCAAGCTCAACTGTGCCAATCGGGCCAGCACTATGCGAATCAGCACCAGCTGCCCATGCATTTTGTCGAAGCTGATGCGTTTAGTGACGATGCACTGACAGCGTTTAAACCGCAGCAACATGCCATTGCGCTTCATGCCTGTGGTGATTTGCATGTCACGCTACTAAAAGCAGCAAGTGCTCAGCAGTCGCCAGCGATCACTATTGCGCCTTGTTGCTACCATTTAACGCGATCGGCTCAGTATCAAGCGTTATCACAGCCCGCCCAAGCCTCAGGTTTGAAACTGACGCAGCGTGAGCTGCGAATTCCGCTGCAACAAACCGTGACCGGAGGGGAGCGAGTGCATCGCCATCGCCAGCAAGAGATGATCTTTCGCTTAGGGTTTGATCTTATTGCGCGAGAGCAGTTGAGCGTGGGGGAATACCTGCCCATTCCGAGCATAAAAAAATCACAGCTGGCTGAGGGGTTTGAAGCGCTCTGTCACTGGGCTGCGGCGCAAAAGTCGTATGTATTACCACTTATCGATTTCAGCACTTATGAATCGCGTGCGGTAGCGCGATTTTGGCACATGGAGCGCTTGAGTCTGGTGCAAATGGGCTTTCAGCGCGCGCTTGAATTGTGGTTGGTGCTTGATAGAGCGCTTTATTTACAAGAACGGGGTTATAAGGTAGCTCTGAACGAATTTTGTGGTGCCAATATTACCCCACGTAATATTTTGCTTCATGCGGAGCGTGTCACAACGCAAAACGGTGAGGCCAACGATTGAACCGCGCATCTTGAGGTGACTTGGGTATATAGGCACTCAAATAGCAAAATAATCTTGCAGCGGTGAAAAAAATCGTGATTGAAGAAGAAAATTTTTCACAATTATTAATTTTTTTACTGGTAGGAGCACTGAGCGTGATCCACCTTGCAATATTTAAGGTATTTGTGGGCGCGCCATGCTGCGCGGAGACAAACTGGCTCGGTGCCAATGATGAATTTTAGGCTTTAGGATGCGTGATTATTTGAAATTATTGCTTTAAAAATCATTTTGTTAGCATGCTAATTATAAAGGGCGCAGCATATTATAAGCCAATATGTTGCGCCTTTTTTATTCGGATTTAGTCAAACAGTTGCATTGCTTTTAAAGGCTCAGTGAATTCAAGATTGAACGATTCTGCGACTTCTTTACAGGTAATAAGACCATGAAATACATTCAAACCGTGTAAAAATCCGTTATCGTCGAGCAATGCTTGGCGATAACCCTTATTGGCTAACGCAACAATGTAGGGTAAGGTAGCGTTATTTAAGGCAAAAGTAGACGTTCTTGCCACAGCGCCGGGCATATTAGCGACGCAGTAGTGAACCACGCCATTTTCCAAATAAGTGGGATTGTCGTGAGTGGTGGCCACCGAGGTTTCAAAACAGCCGCCTTGGTCGATGGCAACATCGACAACTGCGGCGCCGGGTTTCATTTGAGCGATGTGCGTTTTAGTGACTAATTTAGGCGCAGCAGCGCCAGGAATTAAGACGGCACCGATAACTAAATCGGCCTCGATGACATGGCGCTCAATCGCGTCAGACGTTGAATAGATAACTTTGGCTCGGCCTTGGAATTCTTCGTCAAGGCGGCGTAATGTATCGGTATTACGGTCCAAAATAGTGACATCGGCTCTCAGGCCAACCGCCATACGCGCAGCGTTGGCACCGACGACGCCACCACCGATAATGACGACTTTCGCGGGGGCAACGCCAGGGACGCCACCGAGCAGTAAGCCCTGTCCGCCGTGGGATTTTTCTAACGTTTGCGCGCCTGCTTGAATGGACATGCGGCCAGCAACTTCGGACATTGGCGCCAGTAGTGGCAAACGCTCTTGCGCATCGGTAACCGTTTCGTAAGCGATGCAGACGGCTTTACTGTTAATCAATTCTTGGGTCTGAGGCCAATCAGGCGCAAGATGCAGATAGGTAAATAGAATCTGGCCTTCGCGCAGCATAGCGCGTTCGACCGCTTGAGGTTCTTTGACTTTGACTATCATATCGGCGCGGGCAAAAACGTCCGCCGCAGATGAAAGAATGGATGCACCGACAGTGATGTAATCATTGTCCGAAAAGCCAATACCAGCACCCGCTTGGGTTTCGATGTAAACCTGGTGGCCATGAGAGATCACTTCGCGAACGCTGGCAGGGGTCATGCCAACGCGGTATTCGTGGTTTTTGATTTCTTTTGGAACGCCAATAATCATCCTGACTCCTCACTTTTTATTGGTTGCATTGACTGGATAATTGGTTTTATGTCGAATTAACTTTCAGTATAGGGCTTATCATTTGAAATTTGATGCTATATATTAGAAAGTTGTAGTATATTTTTTTGCAAGGAAGTAATAAGGTGGAATAAAAAATGGCAGACAGTTATAAGAAGCCGTCCAAGGAATTAGACCGCATCGACCGCAATATCTTAAATGAGCTTCAAAAAGATGGTCGAATTTCAAACGTAGAGTTGTCAAAACGAGTAGGTTTGTCGCCAACCCCATGTCTTGAGCGTGTTCGACGCCTTGAGCGTCAGGGCTATATCACGGGCTACACTGCGCTACTTAACCCTCAGTATCTCGATGCATCGTTATTGGTCTTTGTTGAAATAACATTGAACCGCGGCGCGCCAGATGTCTTTGAGCAATTTAATACCGCCGTTCAAAAGCTAGACGATATTCAAGAATGTCATCTGGTATCAGGGGATTTTGACTACTTGTTGAAAACTCGTGTATCAGACATGGGCGCTTATCGTAAACTTCTTGGCGACACGCTATTACGCCTGCCAGGTGTAAATGACACACGTACTTATGTGGTTATGGAAGAAGTGAAGCAGACTAACCAATTGGTGATCAAAACTCGCTAAGCGATACTTTGACCCCATAAATTCGCACTTGAGTTGATCAGGTGCGCAGTTCTGCGTCAGTTTTGGCGGGATCGCAATTGGGTTTTTGCCTTCATTGTGGTTAAATCAAAACAGTGTGCGAGCGGTGTAGACCGCTCGCTTCGTTTTTGATCACCCAATAGCCAAGTTGATATATGTTCAAGCAGAACACCAATAAAAAAGTTGAAACCATTATCAAATCCAGTGATGCTCTCCAACCCTCGCGTCTTAACGGGTTTCAGCGTCTTCGAGAATGTACGCTCATTTTAGGCATTCTGATGGCCTGTCTTATGCTGGTGGCTTTGATCAGTTTTAGCCCCGCCGATCCATCATGGTCACAAACTGCATGGGGCGGCACCATTCAAAACAAAGGTGGCGCGCTGGGTGCGTGGTTCGCCGATACACTCTTTTTTACTTTTGGCTCACTCGCCTATCTTATTCCTATTGTACTCATGCTCGGTTCGTGGATTGTTCTTCGTCGTCGCAGTGGTAATGAAACCATTGATCTGATGATTTGGGGCACACGCCTACTGGGATTAACACTGCTTATTTTAACCAGTTGCGGCTTGGCCGATGTCAACTTTGACGATATCTGGTATTTCTCATCAGGCGGTGTGATTGGTGATGTATTAACCGCGATTACCATGCCATACCTTAATGTGCTTGGCACCACACTCATGCTGCTATTTTTATGGGGCGCTGGTTTTACATTACTAACGGGAATTTCTTGGTTGGTTATTGTTGAGCGTTTGGGTGCGGGTGTCATTGCGTTGATGACTTCTTTGATTAACCGTGTTCGTGGAGAGCAAAAAGAGCTGCTCACTCCACAGTTAGATGCCGACACACAACTGATGCCATTAGACGCGCAAAATGATGCGAGTGATACTCACGCGGAGCCATGGCAACACGCTGATGACAATGAGCACCATGATGCGCTGATGGCGCCAACGATGGAACCTGCAGTTCAGGCCGCTCTGAATTCGACCCCATCAGCACAAGGTGACTTGCCAGTGGAGCGTCACTATCCGATATACACATCGGTGCAATCAGCGCCTCAATCTCAACTAGGCGCTGAGGTAACGACAGGCACAGTGAATGAGGATGTGCCTTCGTTTGACCGCAGCAAACAGCTCGCGGCAACCATCGACGAACTTGAAGCGGACGCGCGAGCGCATGACGATTATGTCATGGCATCGACCATTGAGCGCGCCGAACAGAACGTTTCTTCGCCTCACACCGCTTTTGCTGCTGACATTCATCGCGAGAAAGGTGCCCCTCGTCAAGAGCCGCATTTTAGCGCCGATGCTTTTGATTCGATTGATAATGAACCTCACTTTGCTCAAGAGCCAGTCTCTGAGGCTTCAAACGTCGTTTCTTCGCGCATGGAAGCTCATGCTGACGAACAAGAAAACACCCATCTGCACGCGCATCTGTCACCTTCGCAAGAGGTCCGTGACACCGAAGCGTCGTTAACGTCATTAGATATGGTGCACTCTTATGACGCAGCGTCACAACAAGAAGCAAGTACTTACCCTTCAGATACCATGATATCGCAAAGTGAGACAGAGGCGCTGGTAGGTGACGATGAAACCGTGGCAACGACTGAATTGAGAGCAGTGTCATTTTCAGACGCCGCTGACGTAACATCTGAGGCCAATGCTCAAACTATTGACGCGCCTTGGCTGGACTCCTCGAATGCGTTGCCATTAACCGACGACTCGAATGATGATTTGGCCTCGGATGAGACCGCTTCTTACGAATCATCTTGTTATGAATCATCATCGTCTTCTTATGAACCATCGTCGCACGGCGTTTCTGCTCATCAATCCAATGGTGGCGAATCATCCGCTTATCAGCCTTTGCCTCAAGCGAATGTTGCAAGCGAGTCACCGCTTGATGACGATGAGCCACAAGATGAGGATGTTGCGGCATTTCAGCAAATGGTGGCTAGCGCGCGCGCTGCAGAGCAAGCCAAGCAAAACCCATTTTTGGTCAAACACGATGTCAATTTACCTGTGCCGACAGAACCGCTGCCGACACTGGATTTGCTTTACCACCCAGAAAAACGCGAAAACTTCATCGACCGCGACGCACTTGAACAAGTGGCACGTTTGGTTGAGGCCAAATTGGCAGACTATAAAATTAAAGCCAGTGTCGTGGGCATTTTCCCAGGGCCTGTGATCACTCGATTTGAACTTGATCTGGCCCCTGGCGTCAAAGTTAGTCGTATCTCAAGTTTGTCGATGGATTTGGCGCGCTCACTGTCGGCGATGGCCGTTCGCGTGGTAGAGGTGATCCCAGGTAAGCCCTATGTTGGGCTTGAGCTGCCTAATATGAGTCGCCAAACCGTGTACCTTTCGGATGTGGTTGCCAGCTCCATCTTTACCGAAGCGTCTTCTCCGACAACCGTGGTATTAGGCCAAGATATTGCCGGTGATGCCGTGGTGGCGGATCTGTCTAAAATGCCACACGTACTGGTGGCGGGTACCACAGGCTCGGGTAAGTCGGTGGGTGTTAACGTCATGATCCTCAGCATGCTATACAAAGCGTCGCCAGAGGACGTGCGCTTTATCATGATTGACCCGAAAATGTTGGAGCTTTCGGTCTACGAAGGGATACCTCACTTGCTCGCAGAAGTCGTGACTGATATGAAAGACGCCTCGAACGCGTTGCGCTGGTGTGTTGGTGAGATGGAACGTCGTTACGCGCTGATGTCAAAGCTGGGCGTACGTAACATTAAGGGTTATAACGAAAAACTCAAAATGGCCGCTGAGGCAGGTCATCCAATTCACGATCCGCTCTGGAAAGAGGGTGACAGTATGGATGCCGAGCCACCGCTACTGGAAAAACTGCCTTACATTGTGGTGGTTGTGGACGAATTTGCCGACCTAATGATGGTGGTCGGTAAAAAGGTAGAAGAGCTGATTGCGCGTTTGGCGCAAAAAGCGCGAGCGGCGGGCATTCATTTAATTTTGGCCACGCAGCGCCCATCGGTGGATGTGATCACAGGTCTTATCAAGGCCAACATTCCGACTCGCGTCGCGTTTACGGTCTCGACCAAAACCGACTCGCGCACTATTTTGGATCAAGGGGGCGCAGAGTCTCTACTTGGCATGGGTGATATGCTCTATTTGCCGCCAGGCTCTAGCCACACAGTTCGTGTTCATGGCGCGTTTGCCTCAGATGATGATGTGCATGCGGTGGTGAACAACTGGAAAGCGCGTGGTAAACCGAATTATATTGACGAGATCATCAGTGGCGATCAGGGGCCAGAGTCGCTATTGCCCGGCGAGCAGGCCGAAGGCGATGATGATGATCTTGACCCGCTGTTTGATCAAGTGGTTGAGTATGTGGTTCAGTCGCGTCGTGGCTCCATTTCAGGAGTTCAACGCCGATTTAAGATTGGCTATAACCGCGCCGCGCGTATTATTGACCAGCTCGAATCACAAGGCATTGTCAGCGCGCAGGGCCACAATGGTAACCGTGAAGTACTGGCACCTGCGCCACCTAAAGACTAGGACATAAAATGAAGAAATTGTTGTTATTGACGCTCGTAAGTGGCCTTGCCTTTGCGGCGCCACAAGATGAACTTAACCGACGTTTATCGATGAACGACGGATTTAGTGCGCAGTTTGTCCAGCAGGTATTAAGCCCGGATGGTGAGCCGATTATGGAAGGGGAAGGCACGGTAGAAATTGCTCGCCCCAGTCTATTTCGTTGGACCACCACTTATCCCGATGAAAATGTGTTGGTCTCTGACGGCAAAACCCTGTGGTATTACAGCCCATTCATCGAACAAGTCAGTATTTACTGGCAAGAACAAGCGACTGAGCAAACGCCATTTGTGCTACTTACCCGCAATAGGCCCAGTGATTGGAACAATTATGTGGTTAGCCAACAGGGCGATACGTTTACCCTAGTTCCTGTGGCGCGTGACGCCGCGCAAGGCCGATTCAACATTCATATTGATGCGAAAGGCATTGTGAAGGGGTTTGATGTTATCGAACAAGATGGCCAGCAGGGTAAGTTTGAGTTCACTCAAGTGACACTGGAAAAACCCAAGGCCAGTCGATTTATGTTTGCCATACCCAAAGGGGTTGAGGTCGACGATCAAAGGAACTAACTTTGGCCAATTACACATTTGATTTTTCTGGGGACGAAGACTTTCGTCCTCTTGCCGCTCGTATGCGGCCGCAAACCATCGAACACTATGTAGGCCAGCAACACATCTTAGGGCCAAATAAGCCGCTGCGCCGAGCCCTTGAAGCCGGCCACCTGCATTCGATGATTTTGTGGGGGCCGCCAGGCACAGGCAAAACCACTTTGGCCGAAGTCGCCGCTAACTACGCAAACGCCGAAGTAGAACGGGTTTCTGCCGTCACCTCCGGTGTGAAAGAGATCCGCGCGGCGATTGAGCGTGCGCGAGACAACAAACGCTCGGGGCGTCGCACGATATTGTTTGTCGATGAGGTGCATCGATTTAATAAATCGCAGCAAGACGCGTTTTTGCCTCACATTGAAGATGGCACAGTGACCTTTATTGGCGCGACGACGGAAAACCCATCGTTTGAACTCAATAACGCACTGCTGTCACGTGCAAGGGTCTACAAGCTGACCTCGCTCACTCAAGCAGAAATTGCTCAAACGTTACAGCAGGCTATTCACGATGAGTCGCGTGGTTTAGGCGCGGTTCAGGCTCAGTTTCATGATAACGTGCTTGATAGGCTTGCAGAGCTGGTCAATGGCGATGCGCGTATGTCGCTCAATTATCTTGAGCTGCTTTATGACATGGCCGAAGACGATGACAACGGAGTCAAACAGATAACGTTAGCCCTGCTTGCCGAAGTCGCGGGTGAAAAAGTAGCTCGCTTTGATAATAAGGGCGACATTTGGTACGACCTGATCTCTGCGGTGCACAAATCCATTCGCGGCTCCAACCCGGATGGGGCGCTTTATTGGGCGGCGCGAATGATTGCAGCAGGGTGTGATCCACTCTACATTGCACGGCGGCTACTTGCGATTGCCTCAGAAGACATAGGTAACGCCGATCCACGTGCAATGCAGGTCGCTTTGTCGGCTTGGGACTGTTTTACTCGCGTGGGGCCAGCTGAGGGGGAGCGTGCTATCGCACAAGCGATTGTCTATTTGTCCTGCGCGCCAAAAAGCAACGCGGTTTACAGCGCGTGGAACCAAGCGTTAACGGATGCACACAATTTGCCAGAGTATGAAGTGCCTCATCATTTACGTAATGCGCCAACCAAGCTGATGAAAGAGATGGGGTATGGCGCGGAATATCGTTATGCTCACGATGAGCCGGGCGCTTACGCCGCCGGCGAGCGCTATCTTCCACCAGAACTGGGTCAGCGGCGATACTATCAACCGAGCCCGCGCGGTTTAGAAGTGAAAATTGGCGAGAAGTTAGAGTATTTGGCCGGATTGGATGCAAATAGCCCGCAAAAGCGCTATGAAAACTAGCGGTTTTTGGATACATTTGTTCAGAATTTTTTTGCCACATTTTTTTGCCACGTAGCGCGTGAAATGAAGACGTTGCGTGTCGTCACCACATTAAGCATAGGATTAACAATGCTGGATTCTAGATTACTTCGCACAGAGCTGGACGAAACAGCTGCAAAACTGGCGCGCCGTGGTTTTCGCCTCGACGTAGAGACTATTCGCAATCTCGAAGAACAACGTAAGTCAATTCAGGTTGAAGTTGAGAATTTACAATCCAAGCGTAACTCGATCTCCAAGGAAATCGGCCAAAAAATGGCGGCTGGTGACAAAGAAGGCGCGGAAGCGATCAAGCAGCAAATTGGTTCTCTTGGCAGCGATCTTGATGCCAAAAAAGTAGAGCTTGATGCCATTCAAGCCCAACTTGAAGAGATCACTTTGTCCGTACCGAACATTCCAGACGATTCTGTGCCAGATGGTAAAGATGAAAACGACAACGTTGAAGTGGTTCGTTGGGGCTCGCCAAAATCTTATGACTTTGACGTAAAAGATCACGTTGATCTTGGTGAAATGGCCGGTGGTTTGGATTTTGCGAGCGCAGTAAAAATTACTGGCGCACGTTTTATTGTGATGAAAGGTCAATTTGCTCGTTTGCATCGTGCGATTGCTCAGTTCATGCTGGATCTGCACACCGAAGAGCACGGCTACACTGAAATGTACGTGCCTTACCTTGTTAACGCTGACAGCTTATTCGGTACTGGCCAGCTACCAAAATTTGGTAAAGATCTGTTCCACACCGAGCCGTTAACCGAAAAAGCCAGCGACGAAGAGCCGCGTAAACTGTCACTGATCCCAACCGCGGAAGTGCCTGTGACAAACTTAGTGCGTGATGAAATCATCGATGAAGCGGATTTGCCATTGAAGATGACCGCGCACACGCCTTGTTTCCGTTCTGAAGCGGGCTCTTACGGCCGTGATACGCGTGGTTTGATTCGTATGCACCAGTTCGACAAAGTGGAATTGGTTCAAATCACCAAACCTGAAGATTCAATGAACGCACTTGAAGAGCTGACGGGTCACGCTGAGAAAGTTCTTCAACTGCTAGAGCTGCCTTACCGTAAAGTGGTGCTTTGCACTGGCGATATGGGCTTTGGCTCGCGTAAGACTTACGATCTTGAAGTCTGGGTACCTGCGCAACAAACTTACCGTGAAATCTCTTCTTGCTCAAACATGTGGGATTTCCAAGCGCGTCGCATGCAAGCGCGTTTCCGTCGTAAAGGTGAGAAGAAGCCAGAGCTTCTACACACACTTAACGGCTCTGGTTTGGCCGTTGGCCGCACTATGGTGGCAATTCTTGAAAATAACCAAGAAGCGGATGGTCGCATCGCGATCCCGGCTGTACTGCAAAAGTACATGGGTGGCGTAACGCACATCGGTTAATGGTGATTTAGTTCTATTAGAACTCAGTCATTATTGTTGAATTTAAAGACCCAGCGAAAGCTGGGTTTTTTGTGTTTTCAATTTGTGAAATTGTGAAATTGATAGGGGAGAGGGTTTGTCTCGCTTTGAAGTTTTGTCATCACTGTGACGCTGGTGGAGCGAGCCAGTTACTCTTTGTCTTGCCAAAGAGTAACCAGAAAGGCGCTTTTATTCTTTGGTGCTGTTCGGCGCGGTTTGAGGCGTTCCCGACGCCGCAAACCTAAAAAATCGTCCTGATTTTTTGCCTAGTGCTTAGTGAACAAATCGGTTGGCTAACTTGGTTTTGCCCCAAATCTTTTTAACCCCAACGAACCAGTCACCAGAAGCGCACCGCATTAGACTAAATTATCTTAATTCATTAAGCAGTGTTTTATGCGGGAATTTTCCGCATTTTTCCCTGAAACTTCTTCTCGCTTCACACAATGATTTGATGTGCCTTGAGGTTCACAGTTAGTGATAGCAAGATGGACGGAATGCAAAAATGGAAAAATCCGTCTATAAAGCGTCAAGTGCCTAATAGATACCATGCACCTCAATTGGTTAGAGAATTTATAATGAAATTAACAAGTGACGCAGTTGAATTTGCGAAAACACACATAACAAAGTTTTATGATTCAGACTTCTTCCCTAAGCCATTTGAATACTTGGCACTATGGGATAATTGGAACGATGTAAAATCATATTTAACGGCAACAGATTTAGACCAAATTTTAATGGAAGACCCAACGATCATGTGTTCACCAAAACCGAGTGGAACATTTCGTATAGTGCACCAGATCGATCCAATTTCATCCATTGTTTATACCGCTTTAACTTATATGATTGCTGAAAAAGTAGAGCAACATAGATTTGCGTTGCCACAACAAGTTGCTTGTTCATATCGAGTTTCGATCGATAAAAATACTGGTACTTTCTTTGATAATGGGACAGGTTATGGGGATTTTCTTGAAAAGTGTTCTGAGCTGAAAGAAACGTATGAACATGTTCTCATCACTGATATTAGTGATTTTTACAATCAGGTTTATGTTCATAGACTTAGAAATGCAATTAGTGCCTTAGATACTGGATTTGAGCATATCGCTAAGAGTATAGAAGACTTTCTATTATCAATTAATGGATCTCCAACCAAAGGTATCCCAGTAGGTCCAGCTTCTAGCATTATCATGGCGGAAGCTCTTATGATTGATGTTGATGTGTTTATTTCGAATAGTGGTTTTAAGCATACTCGTTATGTTGATGATTTTAGAATATTCGGTAATTCCAAAAACGAACTCGTAACTTTTTTAGATAAACTGACTAAGTACCTTTTTGAAAATCATCGGTTAAATCTTTCATCTTCGAAAACAGAAATTATTTCTAAGAAAGAATTTGTTAATAACTACTTAGAAAGTCCGGAAAACGTTGAAAAATCGCATATTCACCAAACGTTATCAGAATTAATGGAACCTCAAGGGGCATACAAAGCGTATGAAGAGGAACCAGAATTGCCCTCTGAAACAGAGATTAGACCAACAGTAATGTTCTCAATGTGCCAAAAGTTACTCGCATTAGATAAGTTAGATCTTGGTGTGGCAAGGCATATACTAAGACAATGCAGAAAATACCGGATTCGTTCAGTATCCAAGTTTATAATCGAAAATTTTGAATATTTCTGTCCTGTTATTAATGATGTTGTCCTTTACCTCGATAAGGTAACTAATGCTAGGTTTATAGAATTGAATCTAAGTAAATTTGAGGATCTAATCAGGGAAAATAGCTACGCTCAGTTACCTTTTGTTCGCTTGTGGTTAGCTGAATACTTCCGCCGAAACTCTTATTATTTAAAGTCAGCTAGTATCGCAGATTACGTTGCTGGCTCTTTACATCATGAAGCCTATGCAGACCATATCATTGAGTCATCCAACCTATCAGAATTTAGGTATATCAAAGCTAGCCTAAATGAAGTTAGTGACAGGAAGAGGAGAGCTATCTTTAAGGCATCTCTTGTTACAGCAAAAGACGACCGTGATGCTTGGCTAAATTCAATCAGTAGAAGATATAGTGGTAATATCATAGATGTAAGCGTCATTAAATGGGTTAAAGCTAAGAGCAGCGATTGAGGCGGCGCTAAAAGTTGTTAAGACGGATTACCTAGTGCGTGCCATTTTCGCTTCGCTTAAGTGTGTTAAACGCTTACTTACCATTTAGCAAAGCCTTATCAAACATAGTAACTAAGGACATTTATATGATAATAAGACTCACAAAAGTGCTACTACTCAGGCGGCAGAAAAAATTTGAAGATACAAGTAGCCCACTTTTGTGTTTCATTGGTGGGCTTAGCTTTTTAGTAACGGGCTTCATGGGATTGATGTTAGGCGAAGTTGTTCCTAGCTTTATGAAGATATCAAATGCTAATCCAATATCAATACAAATGATAACGATCGCATTATTTCTAGGTCTTTTAGGGATGGTGTTCTGGGTATTTAGTTGCATCACTGCTAGATGCCACTCATTGTTGTACGAGCGTTGGTTTAAGTAACGCTGCTAACAAGCGTCTACGTTTTCAAGTTACTTTTCTAATCCGGCTATCAGATTTGGGACAGCCAGCCTAAATCATTTCTGTCCAAAAGCGAGTTAGTTGAACTCAGCAAATTACAAGGTCAAAAATCAGGACGATTTTTGAGGTTTGCGGCGTCAGGAACGCCTCAAACCGTGCCGAACCACACTAAAGAATAAAAGCGCCTTTCTGGTGACTCTTTGGCAAGACAAAGAGTCACTG
Source organism: Vibrio agarilyticus (assembly GCF_012641465.1). Classification (GTDB taxonomy): domain Bacteria; phylum Pseudomonadota; class Gammaproteobacteria; order Enterobacterales; family Vibrionaceae; genus Vibrio; species Vibrio agarilyticus. Next base: position 236,891 of record NZ_JABAIK010000001.1, on the reverse strand, counting down.
GCTCGCTTCCATCGAGTTGACGTTGGGGACGATATCAATAGCGAGACAAATCTATGCACTAATCCCCAGCGTCCAGTTTAAAACAATCATCTCGCGGTAACGCAGACGCCACCGCATCAATTAACTGCTTAATATCACTTGGTTCACTGATGTAAGGCGGCATCATGTAAATCAATCGGCCAAAGGGACGAATCCATACCCCTGATTCAACAAAGTGCTGTTGAATCACTTCCATGTTAACCGGCTCAGTGGTTTCCACCACACCAATGGCCCCAAGCCAACGAACCTCTTTGACGCGCCGATGGTGCAAAAGTGGCGGCAGAAGTTCACAAAATACCTCTTCAATTTGCTTTACTTGATGTTGCCAATCACCTTGGGCAATCAAACTTAAACTGGCAGTTGCAACTGCGCAGGCCAGTGGGTTAGCCATAAAGGTAGGGCCGTGCATAAAGCAGCCCGCATCGCCACCGCAGACAGTATCGGCAACATGCTTGGTCGTGAGTGTCGCCGAAAGGGTCATATAGCCCCCAGTGAGCGCTTTACCAACGCAAAGAATGTCTGGCTTAACATCAGCGTGTTCGCACGCAAAGAGCTTACCTGTGCGACCAAAGCCTGTGGCAATTTCATCCAAAATCAGCAGCACACCATAATCATCGCAAAGCTGACGCACCTGTTTTAAAAATTGCGGATGATAGATGCGCATGCCGCCGGCACCTTGCACGATAGGCTCTAAAATGACCGCCGCAATATCGCTTTGGTGAGCCATAAGTTTAGCTCGAAAATCGTTCAGATCGCTCGGTTGCCATTCATCCCAAAAGCCACTTTGAGGCGAGTCGGCAAAGATATGCTCAGGTAAGAACCCCTTATAAAGTGAATGCATTGAGTTATCAGGATCGGTCACCGACATTGCTGCAAAGGTGTCGCCATGATAACCGTGGCGCAGGGTGAGAAATTTAGCTCGGCGCTCATGACGCGCATGCCAATATTGCAGCGCCATTTTAAGCGCCACTTCAACCGCAACCGAACCTGAATCGGCAAGGAACACTTGGTGCAAATTGTTTGGGGCCAGTGCCAGTAGTTGCTGGCACAACGCAATTGCAGGCTCATGAGTGAGCCCACCAAACATCACGTGCGCCATTTTTTCCACCTGGTCGTGGGCGGCGCGGTTTAACACTGGGTGATTGTAACCATGAATCGTTGACCACCATGACGACATGCCATCGATAAGTTGCGTACCATCTTCAAGTGTTAGGCGTACACCATGAGCCGATTCGACCGGGTAACAGGTCAGAGGTGTTAACGTTGAGGTGTAGGGATGCCAGATATGCTGACGGTCAAAGTCTAAATCCATTCAAAGTGCCATTTTGTGATGATTAAAAATTAATCTAACGTAAACTTTTAATATTATTGATATGTTGACAGTTTATCGCGGAGGGTTAGACTGTCAACCAACATCATTTTAAACCCGCTTGCTGTTTAAATTTTTGGCCTCTTGTTGTTGTGAGCGGGGTGATAAAAAAGGAATCAACGTGGAAGTAAGACACAATTGGACGCGTGAAGAAGTCCAAACCCTTATGGATAAGCCCTTCATGGATTTGCTTTTTGAAGCGCAGCAGGTGCACCGTGCCTACCAGTTAACCAATCATGTGCAAGTCAGTACCTTGTTGTCGATTAAGACTGGTGCTTGCCCTGAGGATTGCAAATACTGCCCTCAAAGCGCGCGCTACCAAACGGATGTCGACAAAGAGCGTTTAATGGAGGTTGAGCGAGTTCTTGAGGCGGCAGAAAAAGCCAGAGCGGCAGGCTCGACTCGATTTTGCATGGGCGCGGCATGGAAAAACCCCAAAGAGCGTGACATGCCTCATTTAACGCAGATTATTCAAGGCGTTAAATCGATGGGACTTGAGACCTGCATGACGCTTGGCATGCTTTCGTCTGAGCAGGCAAAAACCTTAGCGACAGCGGGGCTCGATTATTACAACCACAACCTTGATACCTCGCCGGAATTCTACGGCAACATCATTACGACTCGAACTTACCAAGACCGCCTTGACACCCTTTCTCATGTGCGTGATGCGGGAATGAAAGTGTGCTCCGGCGGCATTATTGGCATGGGTGAAAGTGACAACGACAGAGCCGGTTTATTGGTTGAGCTAGCAAACCTGCCAACGCAGCCTGAGAGCGTGCCGATTAACATGCTGGTTAAAGTGAAGGGCACGCCATTGGAGAGTGCCGAAGACGTTGACCCGTTTGATTTTGTCCGTTTGATTGCGATTGCGCGGATCATGATGCCCGCCTCGGCTGTGCGTCTCTCTGCGGGCCGCGAAAATATGAACGAGCAAATGCAGGCGCTCTGCTTTATGGCAGGCGCCAACTCGATTTTCTATGGTTGCAAGCTGCTGACCACCCCCAACCCTGCGGAAGATAAAGATCAGCTTTTGTTTAACAAGCTGGGCATTAATCGCGAGCACATCAGCCAAAAACCGGACGCAGCAACAGAAGAAGCGCTGCTTGAGCAGGTGACGGAGCGTATGGCAAGCCGCCCAACCAAGGACGATCTCTTTTACGATGCCAGCCTTTAACGCCAAAATTGCTCAAGCGCTTGAGCTTCGCAAACAGCAAGGGTTATATCGCACCCTTCAGCCGGTATTTTCTGGTAATCAGGCGGAGCTTGCCTGTGATGATCGTCGTTATGTTAATTTTTCATGTAATGACTATTTGGGCTTGGCCAGCGATCAATCGCTGGTGCATGCGTGGCAGCAAGGGCTGAGTATCTATGGCAGTGGCAGTGGCGCCTCCCCAATGGTGACCGGCTTTAGCGATGCGCACCGTAATTTAGAAGCGTCATTGTGTGAGTGGCTGGGCTACCCACGTGCCGTTCTATTTGGCTCCGGTTTTAGCGCCAATCAAGCGCTGCTTTTTACCTTGCTTGATAAGGGAGATGTGCTGCTGCAAGACAAGCTTAATCATGCCTCACTGATGGAGGCGGGTATGCTATCGCCAGCTTTGATGCGACGTTTTCGTCACAATGATACCGCTCAGCTTGACAACTGGCTGAGTGAGCTATCATCTAGTGATGCTGCCACGTTAGTGGTGACCGAAGGTGTGTTTAGTATGGATGGCGACAGCGCGCCATTGGCGCGACTTGCTCAACTCACCGATAAGCGCGCCTGGCTGGCGGTGGATGATGCGCATGGTATTGGTGTGGTTGGCGAATATGGCGCAGGCTCGTGCGCGCTCGCGGGGATAAAACCAAATCTTTTGGTTGTAACCTTTGGTAAGGCGCTTGGCATGTCGGGCGCAGCGATTTTGTGCGATGAAGCGACTGGGGACTATTTAACCCAATTTGCGCGTCATCATGTTTACTCAACAGCGTTGCCTCCGGCGCAAGCATTTGCGTTGAACCACGCAATTTCCATGGTGCAAACTCAGCAATGGCGGCGCGATAAATGGCGCGAATGGAGTGATTATTTTCATGATGCCCTTGGTGACACTCCCGCAGTCGTGAATACTGCGTCACCAATAAAGCCGGTGATAATTGGTGATGCACAAGCGGCGGTGAACGCGGCAGCGGCGTGTTGTGAACAGGGTATTTGGCTTACTGCGATTCGTCCGCCAACGGTGGCGTCAGGCCGTGCAAGGCTGCGAGTGACGCTCACTGCAGGCCATCGATTCGAGCAGATAAAATTGCTCACTCATACGCTAAAGCGTGTGTTAGGAGAGCTATAATGGAGCGTTTGAATAACACCGCACTGCCATTAGAATCACCCAGATTCAACGACACAAAAGCGGCTATTGCGCAGGCGTTTGGGCGCGCCGCGAAGCATTATGATCAGCATGCGGCATTTCAACGCCAAGTTGGGCACCTGCTACTTGATGAACTGCCGCACGATCTGAGTGGTTGGCGTATATTAGATTTAGGCTGTGGGACTGGCTACTTTTCAGAGCAGCTTGCTCTGCGTGGCGCGCAAGTGGTTTGCGCGGATCTTTCAACAGCCATGCTTGAGCAAGCTCGTTTGCGATGTGGCGTTGGTACAGCTGAGTTTTGCTTGGCGGATGCCGAGCATTTGCCTTTTGCGGATAACAGTTTTGATGCGGTGTTTTCCAGTCTTGCGCTTCAGTGGTGTGATGATCTTTCATCTCCACTCGCGGAGATATCGCGAGTGACCCGCGCAGGTGGGGTAGCGCTATTTTCGACCTTGCTAGCAGGTTCACTGCATGAGCTGCAAGCGGCGTGGCACAAAGTTGACGTACATCAACACGTCAATCAGTTCATCGCGCTTAAACAAGTAAACCTTGCGTTGGCGCAAATTTCAGCATCACAGCATCACCTAAACTTGACGGCTATCACAGTTTGGTACGAATCAGCGCTGGCTTTAATGCGCGATCTTAAAGGCATTGGTGCGACGCATGTTATGGGTCGTGCTCAAGGTTTGACGAGTCGAAAAACATTGAATCAGGTTGAATTAGCGTATCAAACCTATCGAAATCGCGATGGTTTGCTTCCCGCAACCTATCAAGTTTGCTTAGGAAAATTGAAGCTATGATGAAAGCATTTTTTATCGCAGGTACCGATACCGATGTAGGTAAGACGGTGTCGTCAAAAGCCATTTTGCAAGCGTTGGCAGCAAGGGAACTCGCGACGATCGGCTATAAACCTGTTGCGGCAGGGTGCGAATTAACCGCAGATGGCATGCGCAACTCTGATGCGTTGCATTTGCAGAAAGCGGCGACGGTTGCTGTTCCTTATGAGGATGTTAACCCTTATGCGCTTGCATTGCCTGCATCTCCACACATTGCGGCGAAACAAGAGAATGTCACTGTGGATTTTGACCGCTTAAGTGAGACACTTGAGCGTTTGAAAGCACAGTCTGATACGGTACTGATTGAAGGCGCAGGCGGTTGGCGAGTGCCTATCACGGACGATGAGTGTCTATCAAATTGGGTAAAACGTGAAAAATTGCCCGTTGTACTGGTGGTTGGGATAAAGCTAGGCTGTTTGAGCCATGCGATGCTGACCGCTGAAGCCATTGCCGCAGATGGGCTGGAGTTGGTTGGCTGGGTGGCTAACCGTGTCAATCCAGGCACTGAAAATTACGCCGAAATCATCGCGTTGCTTGAGCATAAATTTAGCGCGCCAAAATTGGGTGAAATTCCGTATATTCCGAGCGCGAAACGCATCGATTTAGGTAAATACATTGATGTGACGCCTTTACTTTAAAGGCTATACCCGTTCTATTTGAGCATATATACAAAAAAGGACTGCCAACGGCAGTCCTTTTGGTTAGCGCATCTTGAAATCACTACTTTTCGCTGATAAGCCCCATCAAAGCACTTTGGGTATCACTGATCTCTTTGTTGATCTGCTGTTCCGTTGCGATACCCAATTGTTGTTTCGCCTCGTCTTCTGAAATACCGAGGTGACAACAAAGTAAATCAATCGCCATTTGGTAGTTGTTTGATTCGACCATGGTGAGTTCCTTTCTCATTTGCGACGCAGATTGAACACGGCTTAATGGCTATGTTCAACGCTGATACAATGAATTTAGCACTTTTCTACTACGTCGCAATAAGACCAAAGTCTATACCCAATTGACCTCGCATCTTGAGGGTACTTGGGTATAGACGCCGAATCGACGTCATGATCTGGTCATTAAATGTTGCAATTTTTTACTTACACTTTTCAGGGAAAACGAGCAACATATGCAGTAATCTTACCGGATGTGGGTATCTGTCTCTCATCATCATGTATCATCATGTGCTTCCTGCGGAGAAAGTGTAAATGAAGCGAATGTTTTTATTCCTAGCGACCAACTTAGCGGTTGTTCTGGTGCTAAGTGTTGTTTTGAATATTGTCTATGCAGTCACAGGCATGCAGCCAGGCAGTTTGTCTGGACTGCTTGTCATGGCCGCTGTGTTTGGTTTTGGTGGCGCGTTCATTTCTTTAATGATGTCAAAAAGCATTGCGCTTCGCTCTGTCGGCGGCGTGGTGATTGAAAGTCCGCGTAATGAAACCGAACATTGGTTGTTGGAAACGGTCGCTCGTCAAGCGAAACAAGCGGGTATTGGCATGCCAACGGTGGCAATTTACGATGCGATGGACATTAACGCATTTGCCACCGGAGCAAAACGTGACGACTCTTTAGTCGCGGTTTCGACGGGTTTATTACACAATATGACACGAGATGAAGCCGAGGCAGTTTTGGCGCATGAAGTGAGCCACATTGCCAATGGTGATATGGTCACCATGACCTTAATGCAAGGTGTGGTTAATACTTTCGTGATTTTCCTATCTCGTTTTATCGCAAATATTGTCGCATCAAACGATGATGAAGAAGGCGAGGGCAGCAATATGATGGTCTATTTTGCTGTCTCTATGGTGCTTGAGTTACTGTTTGGTTTCCTAGCAAGCTTCATTACGATGTGGTACAGCCGTCATCGTGAATATTATGCCGATGCGGGTGCTGCGGACTTGGTCGGTAAGCAAAAGATGATTGCAGCTCTCGAACGCCTGAAAATGAGCCAAGAACCTAAGTTGGATGGATCTCTGATGGCATTTGGTATTAATGGTAAGCAAACTCTGACAGAGCTGCTGATGAGCCATCCACCACTTGATAAGCGAATTGACGCATTACGTCATCGATGATTTGAATATGCTCTTAATGAGCCGAGTGTTTGAGCATAGTGTATTGAAAGGCCTGACAATAATGTCAGGCCTTTTTTGATCCTTTTTACGATTTGTTCGTAAATGTTATTGAAGTCTGTTCATTGTGGGCAATGGTTGGGTTTGATTCAAAGTGGCGCGACAGTCGGTGATTTAATTTTTCTGTTTGGTGACCAGCGTATCGAGTCTAATGATTTTTGCCTTTTGATAATTTAGGCGCTTTCAGGATAAAGCGATATTCGAAGGCCAAGGAAGGTCATTTCTTTCAAATAAATACTATGGTGGCGGTGAATGATTTCGTGCGAATGATCAGAATTTTCTTTTCGTCTGCTTGCCTTTTGCAACAACAAGATAAACGCTTATTAATGAAGGAGGTTGCATATGGATGTGGCAGGTGTTGCAACAATTTATAGCCAACTCAACAAGAGCAATTTGCATCTATTAGAGTCTGTGTATCACCCAGACGTAATATTTGAAGATGCCGCGCATCGCCTTGAAGGATGGTCTGCGCTCTCTGATTATTTTTCTACCCTCTATCAAAATGTAATTCGGTGTGATTTTGACATTCGAGAGCAGCAACAAGTCGATGATTCGGGCTTCTTAATTTGGTCGATGACACTTGAACACCCCAAGCTCAAACGTGGCGAGGCCGTCGTCGTCCAAGGGGTGTCCCATCTCCGTTTTGCCGATGGTTTGGTGTGTTATCACCGAGATTATTTTGATTTGGGTGAGATGCTCTACGAGCATCTTCCGGTACTTGGCGTTGTAGTGAGTGCGATTAAACGAAGGCTTGGCCAATGAAGGGTATCTTGATCACCGGAGCGACATCCGGAATCGGTCATCAACTTGCTTTAGATTATGCTAATTCTGGTTGGCGGGTTATCGCCTGTGGGCGTAATCAAACCGCCTTAAAGGAATTGAGTGCAAGTCACGAACACATAGACACTCGCGCATTTGATGTGACAGAACTAACACAAGTTCACCAAGCGTTGGAATCATTACCTTGGGTACCTGACGTTTGGTTACTCAATGCGGGAAATTGCGAATATATCGATGATGGCGTGATGGATGCGGCGTTATTTGAGCGAGTCATGAAAGTCAATGTGATTGGCCTTGTCTATTGCCTTGAAGCAATACAGCGCCATTTTTTACCCGGTCAACAATTGGTGCTAGTGGGCTCGATTGCGTCCGAGATGGCGTTACCTCGCGCAGAGGCTTATGGCGCATCTAAAGCCGCCGTGAGTTATCTGGCACGAACATTAGCGGTTGATTTAGCGCCTAAAGGCATCACGGTTTCGACTGTTTATCCCGGTTTTGTAGACACGCCGCTAACTCAGAAAAACGATTTTTCGATGCCAATGATGATTAGTGTCGAGCAAGCATCAGCCGCCATAAGACAAGGCATTGAGCAGCGTAAACTGGCGATTTATTGTCCGAAGCGTTTTACCGCTTTGCTACGTTTGCTCGCCCTGCTGCCTTATCGCTGGCAAAAAGCCCTAGCGGCAAAGTTATCATCCTAGAGATGAGAGAAAGAGTTGGAGTCATACGTTGGCTCCATGCAGTCAAGAGAGAGCAGTATGAAAATTGCGATTATTGGAACAGGAATTTCCGGTCTCACTTGTGGGTATTATTTGCATCACCAGCATGATATTACCCTGTATGAAGCCAATGATTATATCGGTGGGCACACCGCAACTCGGGATGTTGAGCACCAAGGTAAATCCTATCAAATTGATACCGGTTTTATTGTCTATAACGACCGAACTTATCCTCATTTTAATCAACTCATGGCGCAGATTGGTGTGACTGGCACCCCAACGCAAATGAGCTTTAGTGTGCGCAATGATAGTAGCGGTTTGGAGTACAACGGGCATACGCTATCAACGCTGTTTGCTCAGAAACGTAACCTATTAAATCCCCGTTTTTATCGCTTGCTTTTCGATATTTTGCGCTTTAATCGGTTAGCAAAAGCAGCGGCTCAGCAAGAACTGGAGCAGGAGATCACTCTGGGTGAATTTCTTCGCCAAAATCAATTCAATGACTATTTTTCAGAGCACTATATTTTGCCCATGGGCGCGGCAATTTGGTCTTCAACGTTGGCCGACATGCGCGCCTTTCCGTTGCATTTTTTCAGCCGCTTTTTTCTCAATCATGGGCTGCTTGATATTACTAATCGGCCACAGTGGTCAGTGATTAATGGCGGATCACGCGCCTATATCGCGCCGCTCACACGTGGGTTTGCCGATAAAATACGATTAAACAGTCCGGTAGAGTGTATCGAGCGTACTGATGATGGCGTGCTTATCACCGCGCTTAAACAGACTGAGCGATTTGATGCGGTTATTTTGGCGTGTCATAGCGACCAAGCGCTGAAACTCTTGTATGACCCCAGCGATGATGAAACGCGAGTGATGGGGCAGCTGCGGTATCAACCAAACGATGTGATTTTGCACACCGATACGAGTGTATTACCTAAGCGCTCTCAAGCTTGGGCGGCATGGAATTATTGGTTAGAGGGCGATAAGCAAGACGAGCACCGCTTACCGGCACTGACTTACAATATGAATATCTTGCAGCATATTCAAAGTGATACCACTTTCTGTGTGTCGTTAAATAGCCGTGAGAAGATTGATCCGGCAAAAATTATTGCCCAATTTACCTATGATCACCCTGTGTTTGATGCTGGCGCAATGGGCGCTCAGCAAGAGCGTTCTTTGATTCAAGGTCAACAACAGACTTGGTTTTGCGGCGCGTATTGGTACAACGGTTTTCATGAAGATGGTGTGCGCAGTGCTCTGGATGTCGTGCAGGGGATCAACGATGCAGCGCTTGCGGCGGTGACGAAGCCTGCTCGTCAGGAAACTCTCGCATGAATGAGTCATTAACCTTACGCAGCCGTTTGTATTGTGGACAAGTGCGCCACCGTCGATTTATTCCCGTCACGCATGAGTTAAATTATTCGTTGTTTATGCTTGGCATTGATCTTGATGAGTTGCCCCAATTAGAACAAACCCTCTGGGGCTTTGGTCAGCGCTGGTGGCATTGGGCTCGTTGGCGTCGGCAAGATTATCTTGGCACTGGCGATCTTAAAACCTGTGTTCAGCAAAAGGTCGCAGAGCTGACTGGGGAGCATGTTACTGGCCGTGTTGTGGCCGTGTGTCATTTGCGTTATTTGGGGCTCTATTTTAGCCCAGTCAACTTCTATTATTTGTACGATGAACAAGGCAGTTGGCGTTATTTGCTGGCCGAAGTCAGTAATACACCGTGGAACGAGCGCCATTATTACGCAATTAATGCCAGCGCTGGAGCGAATCATTGCCATTGGCAACACGCGAAAGCGTTTCATGTGTCGCCGTTTAATCCGATAGAGCAGCAATATCACTGGCGCTTAAAGCCGTTAGGTAAACATCTCTCAGTGTCACTGGCCTGCCATCAAGACGAAAAACATTTCGATGCGACGTTGGCGATGAGCGGCACCGAACTGACCAGTCGCCGTTTATTAAAGCAATTGGCAAAAGTTCCGGTTCAAACCCTTAAGGTGATGTTGGGTATTTACTGGCACGCACTCAAATTATGGATAAAAGGCGCACCTTTTTATCCCCACCCAAATACGGCCTCGCTCGCGCCGTCATCGCACGAGGCCGAAATAGAACCTAATCAATTAAAAACGAAGAATAAACAAAATCCGTCGTTGTTAGAAAAGGACGACGATAGCACACGGGGAAACAGCGGATGTTAGAGACCCATTCATTCACAATACCTACGACACAAAGCCCAGCGCAAAAAAGCGCAAGACAGGTGGTATTGCACTTACTTAGCGCGTTAGAAAATGGCCAACTGCGTGTCACGGAGCATTTTGACCCAGCGCAACCACCAGAAACCATCGAGTTTGGTCAAAGTCTGCCTAATCAAAGCAAGGCAGATATTCAGATCTATCACCCTAACTTCTATCAACGAGTGCTGCGAGGAGGCAGCATTGCAGCGGCAGAAGCTTATATTGATGGTTGGTGGGAAAGTCATGATCTAACCCAATTAATGTATTTGTTGGCGAAGAACATTGAAACGCTGGATAAACTTGATGCAAAAACCCGCTGGTTGACACAATGGATTGAAAAGCTCAGTCACTGGCGCAGACGCAATACGCAAAAGCAGGCAGAAGAGAACATTTCAGCGCATTATGATTTGGGGAACGAGTTATATCATGCCTTTTTAGATCAACGAATGCTTTATTCTGCGGCCATTTATCAAGCTGACGACGATTCTTTAGAGCAAGCGCAGATAAATAAAATGACGCGATTGTGTGAACAATTACAGCTGAAACCACAAGATCACGTCATAGAAATTGGCACTGGGTGGGGGGCAATGGCCATTTTTATGGCTCAGCAATTTGGTTGCAAAGTGACAACCACCACCATTTCAACCGAGCAGTATGATTACGCGCACGCCCAAATTGAGCGTTTGGGTTTGAGTGAGCAAATTACTTTGTTGAAAAAAGATTATCGCGAGCTAACAGGACAATTCGACAAATTGGTCTCGATTGAAATGATAGAAGCGGTCGGAAAGCAATATCTCCCTTCCTATATTGAGCAGTGCCACGCCCTGTTAAAACCGGGTGGCTTAATGGCGATTCAAGCGATTACGATTGCTGACCAACGCTATCACAGTTACGCCAATAGTGTTGATTTCATTCAAAAATACATTTTCCCTGGTGGTTTCTTACCTTCTGTTTCGGTGCTAACGCAAATGGCGACCGAGCGCAGTAGCTTAGTCCTTAGAGATTTGCATGATATTGGATTGGATTATGCCCAGACGTTAAGAGAGTGGCGAGCGCGCTTTGAAGCGGCGCAATCTCACGTACTTGAGCTGGGTTATGATGAACGTTTTATTCGTTTGTGGCGTTACTATTTCTGCTACTGCGAAGGCGGCTTTTTAGCGCGCACCATTAGTACGGTGCAACTGACTTTTGAGCGTCGTTGAGTCATGACAACCCGTACTCCGCTACGGTGGACTGCTTTGCTTGTGCTTTCGCTGTGGTTTCAGGCCGGTTGGTTTGTTGCGGTTTTGGGGCGAGATGCATTCGCGCCCCTATTATGGCTCATGGTTGTGATCTCTTTGGTGATTACTCGATGGCGATATCGCGCCCCTTTGCTGCCACAGCTTATTGTCGTGAGTTTTGGTCTGATCATTGACACATTGAATCAATGGCTAGGGGTGTTGGTTTTTTCGACGGAGTGGCTACCCAATTGGCTAGTAGGATTGTGGCTGTTATTTGCGTGGTATGGCTGGCAAATGTGGCCAACACTTGGCCGTTATTCACTTTATGTTTTGCTTCCTATTGGCGCTGTGGGAGGGGCTTTGAGTTATTGGGCCGGTGAAAAATTGGACGCAGTGGAGTTTGGTTTGCCCTTAATCCCCACTTTACTCGTATTAATGTCACAGTGGTTATTGGTGATGGCGTTAATGGTGAGGGTGTACCGTGAGCAAAAGAAATAGTGTTAGTGAGTACTTAATCGCAACGTGTTTGGCTTTGGCGCTCGCCGCGCCGCCTTTTGCTCGAGATGCCAAAGCCAATCAAGTGGCGTCATGGGATACACCTCAAGCCAACGCGCCACTGAATGCGTCATCAAGTGACGTAAAAGCGATCCCAATTATTGATTGGCTGGCATGGCCTACGGTGGGCCGAGCGCAATTGACTTGGTTTGTCTTTGATGTCTATCAGTCACGTCTGAAAACACCAAACGGCCGCTATATTATTAGCCGAGATATCACGCCACACCCGCTGGCACTGGAAATTAACTATCAACGAGAAATTTCGTCAGAGCAGCTGCTTGAGGCGACCGATGATCAGTGGCAAAAGCTTGGCTTGACTGCTCAGCAGCGGCAGCGAGGGTTGGCACGCTTTCGAGCGCTGTTTCCGACTGTTCAGCCGGGCGATCAACTGACGTATGTGACTGATGGCCAATTGGGCGCACTCTATTTTTCACAAGGCACAGACGTGGCGCTACTAGGGTATATCGAACAAGAGTGGCTCAATGATGCCTTCCTAGCGATTTGGTTATCACCGAAAACCGCGTACCCAAAACTGCGCCAACAACTCATTGCGGAGCGATAACATGTACACAGTAAAACGAGTCATTTTTGCCGTTGTGGCGCTAGTCAGTCTCAATTTTAGCCTTCTAGGTTGCAGTAGTGACTTGGACTCGTATCGGGATCAGATACCTGAATTTGATTTGTTTGGCTATTTTCAGGGCACAACGTATGCGTGGGGAATGGTCCAAGATTTTCAAGGCAACCAGACGCGACGCTTCGAGGTTGTTATTGAAGGGCAGGTTAACAATGGGCAACTGGTGCTCGTTGAGGATTTTGTGTTTGCTGATGGTGAAATGTCGCAACGTATTTGGACCATATCGCGAGTCGGCCCTGGAGAGTATCGTGGCCAGGCCGATGATGTGATTGGCGTGGCTGTTGGGCGTGAAGTGGGTAATGCGTTAAATTGGCGCTACGATATGTTTCTTGAGCGTGAGGGTGGCTCGACTGTTGAAGTGCATTTTAACGATTGGATGTATCGCCAAGACGAAAACCATGTGTTTAATCTCGCGGATATCAAAAAGTTTGGTATCACGGTAGGGACTGTCACTTTGTTCTTCCAAAAGCCTCAGTAAACCGGTTTGGGTATAAGAAAGGTCTATTGTAATAAAACAAAGCGCACTGAAAAGTGCGCTTTGTGGTTTATTGCGTTAACGCGATTACAGCTTATCGGTCAATTCGATGGCTTGGCCAATGTAATTGGCGGGCGTCATCTCTTTTAGACGCGCTTTTTCATGTTCAGGAAGCTCTAACCCGTCGATAAACTGACGCATTGCTTCACCATCAACACGCTTGCCACGAGTGAGTTCTTTTAGCTTCTCATATGGCTTTTCGATGCCATAACGACGCATGACAGTTTGTACTGGCTCTGCCAAGACTTCCCAGTTTTGGTCGAGCTCTTTTAGCAGAGCATCACGATTGACTTCGAGCTTACTAATGCCCTTAAGGGTTGAAGTGTATGCGATAATGGCATAACCCACACCCACACCTAAGTTGCGAAGCACAGTCGAGTCGGTTAGGTCACGCTGCCAACGGGAAATCGGTAATTTTTGCGCTAAGTGGCCAAACACAGCGTTTGCAAGACCAAGGTTGCCTTCTGAGTTTTCAAAGTCAATTGGGTTGACTTTGTGCGGCATGGTTGACGAACCGATTTCACCAGCAATGGTTTTTTGTTTAAAGTGACCTAATGCAATATAGCCCCATACATCACGGTCAAAATCAATCAAAATGGTGTTGAAACGCGCCACAGCATCAAACAGCTCTGCGATATAATCGTGTGGCTCGATTTGTGTTGTGTACGGGTTCCAAGTAACGCCTAATGATTGAGTAATGAACTCTTCGCTAAATTGGTGCCAATCCAATTCTGGGTAAGCTGACAGGTGAGCGTTGTAGTTGCCAACCGCGCCATTGATTTTGGCCAGAATTTCAACTTGTTCAATTTGCTTGTATTGGCGTTCCATGCGATACGCCACATTCGCCATCTCTTTACCCATAGTGGATGGTGATGCCGGTTGGCCGTGGGTGCGAGAAAGCAGTGGAATATCACGATATTCGACCGCCAGTGCCTTGATTGCATCAATGAGATTGCGAATTTCTGGCAGGATTACATTGGCGCGCGCGTCTTGAAGCATCAATGCGTGAGATGTGTTGTTAATGTCTTCAGAAGTACAAGCAAAATGGATAAACTCGTTCACCGCATGCAATTCTGGAAAATCAGCTACTTTCTCTTTAAGGAAGTATTCTACCGCTTTAACGTCATGGTTCGTGGTGCGTTCGATTTCTTTGATGCGCATGGCATCACTTTCAGAAAAGTTTGCGGCAATGGCATCAAGGAACTGGGACGCTTCTGCACTAAATGCTGGGACTTCAGCAATTTCAGCGGTCGCGGCTAATTTTTGGAGCCAGCGAATCTCAACGATAGTGCGGTATTTTAATAGGCCGTATTCACTAAAAATTTCGCGCAATGCAATCGTCTTGCTTCCGTAACGACCGTCGACGGGCGACACAGCCGTCAATGCTGACAGTTCCATGATGTTCTCCTGAAGTTGAGTTTCGAAAATTCGCGAGCTTTATACCAATAAAGGCGAGGTTTGTCACCAATTTACGCAAACGTTTGCGTTGTGATAAAACATATCTATTTGGTGAAAAACTGGCGCTTATGCACGCGCCAGTAGAATTTGAGCTTGTTCGACCATTTTTTTGCGGCCAAAGACCAAATGGCGACGTTTGCCACCGACTTGGCGCCAAAGAACGGCAGCGCGAATCCCAGAGAGAAGCAGCGCTCGTACTTTGTGTTGGTTGGCGGTTTGTTGCAATACCGAAGAGACTCCTGGCACTTGAATACGTGGTCCAATTGGGCTAACGACATCGAGATAGATGGCAGCAATATTGCTCAGCATCTGATCGTCAAAAAGTTCAAAGTGCTCCACTTGTCGCTGCACGGTTTGAATGCGATCGCCCAATTGTGCCATCGCGTCAGGACGGGCACTGAGCTTACGCTCTAGTGCCATCAGGCTGATAATGTAGCGTGTGATCTCATTGCCAGATTGACTACTATCGATGCCTTTTACAAGACATTCAAGACCAACCTTTAACGCCGCTTCATCACCAAAGACATCCAATGTATTACTGGGATTGGTTTTTAAAATAGCCTGAATAGACGCTTTGAAAGCAGCGTCATCACAATGGCCATGGCGGGCCACTTGTTGCACCAATGATACGGCTTGGCAGATCCCAGCAAATGCAATAGTGCGGTCATAAAGTGAATTGGCCACGTATCGGCTCCCTTAAGCTTCTTCGAATTTCAGACGTTGTTCGATAATACCGCCACCAAGACAAACATCACCTTGATAGAAGACCGCCGATTGACCCGGTGTTACCGCGATTTGCGGTTCATCAAAACGAACTTCAATGGTTTCATCATCTATCGGAATGATTGTACAAGGAATATCTTCTTGGCGGTAACGGGTTTTTACCGTGCAAGTCACTTCTTGTGAAATTGGTTGGCGATCAACCCAGTGAAGCTGTGATGCAATTAGACCGACCGACTTCAGCATCGGGTGATCTTTCCCCTGAACGGCAATCAATACATTACGTGCAAGATCTTTTTCACCAACAAACCAGGGTTGGCCATTACCTTCATCGCCACGCATTCCGCCAATATGAAGTCCTTTGCGTTGACCAAGGGTGTGATACATCAGCCCTTGGTGCTGACCAATCACTTCACCGTCGGGCGTTTCAATATTGCCTGGCTGCGCTGGTAAATAACGACCTAAGAATTCGGTAAATTTACGCTCACCAATGAAACAGATGCCGGTAGAGTCTTTTTTCTTTGCTGTGATTAGTCCTTGCTCTTCCGCAATGCGACGGACTTCGGGCTTATCAAGCTCTCCTACCGGGAATAGACTGCGAGCAATCTGTTCATGACTCAAGGTATAGAGAAAATAGCTCTGATCTTTATTGCTATCGAGGCCGCGCAGCATCTGTGGTTCTTGCTGTCCATCGGGGAAGGTGCGGCGCACATAATGGCCCATCGCAATGTAATCAGCATCAAGAACTTCGTCAGCAAACTCTAAAAATGCTTTAAACTTGATCTCTTTATTACACAAAATATCTGGGTTGGGTGTGCGGCCAGCTTTGTATTCGGCAAGAAAATACTCAAAAACGTTATCCCAATATTCTGAGGCAAAATTGATGGTGTGCAGCGGAATACCAAGTTTATCACACACCGCTTTTGCATCGGCTAGGTCTTCTGCTGCAGTGCAGTACTCTTCGTTATCATCTTCTTCCCAGTTCTTCATGAACAAGCCTTCGACTTGATAGCCTTGTTGCTGAAGAAGGTAGGCGGAAACGGACGAGTCAACACCGCCAGACATGCCGACGATTACTTTCTTTTGGCTGTTATCAGAACTGTTTAAAGACATGAATCAATACCACTTAATTTAACTGGACGGAGATTCTAGCAGAAACCGCAGCGCCACAACAGATCTGAGATCTGCCGCACGTTTTGTTTTGGATGCCAGTATGCATTATACCCAAGTGACCTCAAGATGCTGGATTCAGAGCCGGCTCACTGAGTTGAGAGCAAGGCAAACAACGAAGCGAAATAGCGAGTCTATTTTCAAGTTGTTTAACACCGCTATCGGTTCAGTGATTGGCTCCCAAAGGGCGAGCTGTCTTGGCTCATCAGCTTTGTTGACGCTTTTCGATTGAGAACCACTCAATCTTCAAATCCTCGCCTCACTGACAAACCAAGTCATTCTCGCTGAACCATGCATCTTGAGGTTACTTGGGTATAGATGAAAACTTTCGTTGGGAAGGGCATTGATTTAGCATGCTTCTATACCGCTAACGCCCTGAGTTTATATGGGCTCAGAAGAAAATTACACTAGCAAACGTTTGCTATACTGAGCTTTATTGCTGCCTTTTATGCCACAGGCTAGAATCGCGTACCGTTTCCAACCCTCAGTCAGATTATTGTTATGAAATTTCCCGGACAGCGCAAATCCAAGCACTATTTTCCCGTTCACGCTCGTGACCCTTTGGTGACACAAGCGCAGCAGAGTAAGAAGATGGCGCGAACGCATATCATAGGTATCGACCAAACTTTGGTGGACATTGAAGCGAAAGTAGCGTCTGAGATAATTGATCGTTATCGATTGAGTAAGGGACACTCTTTGGTTGTTGATGATGCGACGGCGGAATCACTTTACCAATATTTAAAGCAAGAAAACCTCATCACCAATGAGTATGCCGGTGGCACAATTGGTAATACTCTGCATAATTACTCTGTTTTAGCCGATGACCGTTCGACATTACTTGGGGTCATGAGCCAAGATATAAAGATTGGTAGCTATGGCTATCGTTATTTATGTTACACCTCAAGCCGTATGGATCTTAATTACTTACAAGGTGTTGATGGCGCAATTGGACGCTGTTTTACGCTGATCACAGAAGATGGTGAACGCACTTTTGCCATTAGCGAAGGGCAAATGAACCAACTTCGCGCTGAAAGTATACCTGAAAAAATATTCAAAAATGCGTCAGCTTTAGTTCTTACCGCTTATTTAGTTCGTTGTAAAGAAGGCGATCCTATGCCAGAAGCAACAATGAAAGCGATTGAGTATGCCAAAGCTAACGATGTGCCGGTTGTATTAACGCTAGGGACTAAGTTCGTTATTCAAGATGATCCTAAGTTTTGGCAAGATTTTATTCGCGAACATGTCACGGTGGTGGCGATGAATGAAGATGAAGCACAAGCATTAACCGGTGAATCGGATGCACTTGCCGCATCCGACAAAACATTGGAATGGGCGGATTTGGTATTGTGTACGGCAGGTCCCGTTGGATTATTTATGGCCGGCTATACAGAAGATGAAGCGAAACGTGAAACAACGTTACCATTATTGCCTGGAAGTATCGCGGAATTTAACCGTTATGAATTTAGCCGACCGACATCTCGTCTCTCATGTGAGAATCCGATAAAAGTTTATTCTCATATCGCGCCTTATATGGGTGGGCCGGAAAAAATCAAGAATACGAATGGGGCGGGTGATGCTGCGCTATCTGCGCTGCTTCATGATATGGCAGCAAATAAATACCATAAAGAAAACGTACCAAACTCAAGCAAGCATAGCTTTGACTTTTTAACTTACTCGTCATTATCTCAAGTGTGTAAATACGCCAACCGTGCAAGTTATGAGGTGCTCGTGCAGCATTCGCCGAGGCTTTCAAGTGGTTTGCCTGAGCGTGAGGATAGCTTAGAAGAAGCGTACTGGGAACGTTAAGCGGGCTTTCTCAGAGGCGTTGTTCGTTTTTCGTCTAACTGCGACTTCAAGTTGTTTGGGTATATCAGGGTAAAGATAAATAAAAAAGGCTCCTTAAGAGCCTTTTTTATTAAAGGGTGATAAAAATATAACAACGTTATATATGAAATGTTGTTAACTGCTCTCACCGAATATTGACGCGTTTTGATTAGATTTCGAAATCTTCAAGCGGCTTACCAGCGTCAAGTTGCTCTTGAATCGCTGATGGAGTGCGGCCTTGACCGGTCCAAGTCTTTTCTGCACCAGAAGCGTCTACATATTTGTATTTTGCTGGGCGTGGTGCACGTTTTGATTTTTTGGTTTTTGTTTCGCCTGAAAGAGCAGAAATCAGCGCGTCAACATCAATGCCTTGTTGGCTAATTTGCTCAGCAATTGCCGCCAATTTTTCTTCTTGCTCTGCTAGAGCTGCGCGTTCAGCTTCTTCTGATTCACGGCGCTCAGACACAACGGTATTTAGTTTGTCTAATGCTTCTTCTAGTTGCTCTAGAGTCAAATCACGAGCATAAGCACGTAGACTACGAATATTTAATAGAGTTTTCGTCAATTCAGACATGTTTGTTCCTGCTAATGTAATATCGCAAACGATAACCCCAAATCAGTTGAGGTCACGAGAATAGTGTTTAACCTGCCCTTAAATATTAACGCTATATTAGAAAGAGGCAAACTAAAAAAGTATTAATATCGTAAATAAAGTCGAGTTTTTCGCAAAATTCAAAGCGCTTGTCTAAAAATCTGGATAAATATCATCTTATTTTCTCAATTTGAGAAACCGGTTGCCTATTACGGCGATTGTTCAAATTATTTTCAGTTATTACTGATATGAATAGTTACCAGCAACTTAAAGAATCGCCTCTCGTTTTGTTTTGACCATGGTTTATGAACGAGCGGAGCCGTGCCGAGTGTATGTTGTGATAATACGGGGAGGTCGATAAGTTTGCTGGTCAAGTTAGGCGTTGTATGTGTTTTATTTCAATATGTTTCACCCCTTGAGCTGCGTGTAATCTTTATCTTACTTGATTAACGATTTATATATCTATAGACCTAAATCATATCAATATGTCGTAATTAGAACTCAGGTAGGATTACTGAGTAACCTCAAGGTACGGCGTTGAGCATAAAATTGTCAATAAAGCGCGCTTGCTAGGATTCAGTCGCAATGACCAAAGGCGTATTGGATGTTTTCGGTACAATTGCAGTTTCTTTAGAGTGATGTGTTGCATCAACGCTAAGATTGAGTACAATAATCATCACCTGATGCAGTAACATTGAAATAATCTCCTGTCAGCTTTTTGCTAACAGAACACATTCAATGTTTGCTGCCGTAGAGGTGCGATTGTAAAGAGTCGCTATTGTTGGGGTGATGCCAATGAACAATAGTAAAAGGTGCAATCGCCGAAGTGAGTTGAAGATCAAAACAACTTGCTGGGGTTGTTTCAAATAGGAACAACACTGCCATAGTCCTTATGTAAACTATGGAGCGCTACTGTAGGGTGTTGAGTGAAGTGTTCGCTTCCTCGTCGCTATTTTCACTAAATGACGGATATTCGTTATTTCTGCAGTAGATCTCTAGCCAACTTTGGTTTTTGAAGATCATGGAATTACTTAATTTTTCGGCCGATCCATTATCGGTACTCCCCCCCGTCGTCGCACTCACGCTTGCGATTGTCAGTCGTCGCGTTCTGTTATCACTTGGTGTGGGCATCATCTTAGGTGCGCTCCTGTTGACCGACTGGTCTTTAGGTAACACGGCCTCTTATGTTTTTGATCAGTTTACTGCGGTATTTTGGTCTGATGGTGCTCTGAACACTTGGAGCCTTTCTATTATGGCTTTCCTAGTACTTCTGGGAATGATGACGGCCATGCTGACGTTGTCTGGTGGCACGCGAGCATTTGCTGAGTGGGCGCAAGCGCGTGTGAAAAGTAAGCGTGGCTCTAAATTACTTGCGGCATTTTTAGGCGTATTCATTTTTGTTGACGACTATTTTAATAGCCTAGCCGTAGGGGCAATTTCACGCCCAGTCACTGACCGTTTTTACGTTTCTCGCGCAAAACTGGCGTATATTCTGGATTCTACCGCAGCACCAATGTGTGTGATTATGCCAGCGTCAAGCTGGGGTGCCTATATTATCACGATTGTGGGTGGTATTTTGCTTTCGCACGGCGTGACAGAGTATTCGCCACTTGAAGCGTTTGTGCGTTTGATCCCAATGAACTTCTACGCGCTATTTGCACTATTAATGGTGTTTGCTGTCGCTTGGTTTGGTCTGAATGTGGGTAAAATGCGTGAGCATGAAATTGCTGCATCGCAAGGACATGGTTTTGATGCCCAAGACGCATCGACTGAGAAACAAGCGCATGAGCTCGACGAAGAGTTAGATATTAAAGAAAGCGAAAATGGCAAAGTATCGGATTTGATTTTGCCTATTTTGGTTCTCATCGTTGCTACCGTTGCTGCAATGATTTATACCGGAGCGCAAGCGCTCGCTGGCAACGGCGCCGATTTTAGCGTTCTTGGTGCTTTTGAAAATACGGATGTAGGTACGTCATTGGTATGTGGCGCACTGTTCGGTTTGGCGGTTGCTTTGGTGACTGTGCTTAAGCAGGGCATCAGCTTAGCGGAGACATTTGCTACTTTGTGGGTTGGCGCAAAATCCATGTTTGGCGCGATTCTTATTTTGATCTTCGCATGGACCATTGGCTCAGTGATCAGTGATATGAATACGGGCACTTATTTGTCATCACTTGCTCAAGGCAATATTGGTTATCAATGGTTACCTGTCATTCTGTTCTTGCTCTCTGGCATGATGGCTTTTTCGACCGGCACTTCATGGGGCACGTTTGGTATTATGTTACCAATTGCCGGTGACATGGCGGCGGCATCTGATATGGCGTTAATGTTACCTATGCTTAGCGCGGTATTAGCGGGATCTGTCTTTGGCGATCACTGCTCTCCGATTTCAGATACCACAATTTTGTCTTCAACGGGTGCACGCTGTAATCACATTGATCACGTTGCCACTCAGCTACCTTACGCGCTGGCTGTCGCACTTGTCGCGAGCGTCGGCTTTATTGTCCTCGGAATGACGGAGTCAATCGCGATTTCATTTGCCGCAGCAAGCGTGGTTTTTGTACTGGTCTGTTTTGGTTTGTCAATGCTATCAAAAGCCAAGATGGTAAAAGCCTATTAAAGCTTGATAGGTAAGTTCAGTTTGTAAAGAGGCCGATTGGCCTCTTTTTTTATTTTCGACGCACATTCGCATCATTGCTCTTCAGTTTTGTTTCTCTTCGAAATTTTTAACGATTTTTTTTGTACTAACTCGCTCGTAATCGTCGGTTTTATATTGATTTATTAAAAATGAAACAGTTCATGGCCTTGACGAGAGTGAAAGTCCAGTTTGCGCAAAGCCCATAAGCACCTAATCTCATATTGAGATATAGCTTCCAATAACGTTGATGGCAAAAAGGATACGCTCATGGCTAATAACAATGACAATACCACGCAGTACCAAACTGGAACCGAGAGTGACGATTTTATCGTTGGTAATAATGAAAATGAGCATGTTACTGCCGGTGATGGTGATGACATTGTTATCGGCGGAGGGGGAGATGACACCCTATTTGGTGAAGGCGGTAATGACATCTTAGAAGGTGGCGCAGGTAACGATGAACTCGTTGCGGGTAGCGGTGATGACACCCTTTCAGGTGAAGACGGCGACGATACGATTTCTGGTGAAAGTGGTGATGATTTCATCGAGGCAGGCGCGGGTAACGATACCGTATTCGGTGGTAGTGGTGACGACAATATTGATGCTGGTGCCGGTGACGATACAGTCTACGCGGGTGATGGCGATGATGTAATACGCGGTGAGAGTGGCCACAATGAGTTATATGGTGAAGCGGGTGATGATCAAATTAAAGCTGGCAGTGACTCTTCTAAATTATATGGCGGTGATGGGAATGATACGCTGATTGGCTCGGGAGAGGCTGACACCTTAAGCGGCGGACTCGATGAGGACATTTTGGTCGGAGAAGCTGGCGATGACTTTATCGACGGTGGTGAAGGACGAGATCGTCTTTCAGGAGGCGCCGGTGCCGATGTTCTGCTCGGCGGCGCTGGGAGCGATAGTATTGATGGTGGTGATGGTGCTGACATTTTACTTGGTGGAGAAGGTGATGACACACTTTCCGGTGGTGCAGGTGATGATCAAATTTATGCGGAGTCTGGGAATAATACTATCGACGCAGGGGATGGCGATGATATTGCATTTGGTGCGGAAGGTAATGATGTTTTGCTCGGAGGCCAAGGAAATGACGAGCTTAGAGCCGGTTCAGGTAATGACCGTGTAGAAGGAGGCATTGGCGCAGATTTACTGGAAGGGGGCGCAGGCGATGACCAGTTACTGGGTGGTGCTGACGATGACATACTGATCGCCGGTGAAGGTGACGATAGTGTTGATGGCGGCTCTGGTAATGACACGATTTATGCTGATTCGGGGACAAATCAGATTGATGCTGGCGATGGTGATGATTTGGTTTATGGAGGAACGGGCGCTGACACGATTCTGTCCGGTCGTGGTGATGACACAGTGTACGCTGGTGATGGCGATGATGCCGTTGACGGTGGCGATGGCAATGATCTCATTGATGGGGGCGCTGGCGATGATGTTATCAGCGGTGGTGCGGGCGATGACGCCTTATTTGGCGGCGCGGGCAATGACCGTTTGATTGGTGGGCTCGGTAGTGATTTTCTGGCTGGCGGCGCTGGCAACGATCACCTAACAGATAGTGGCGGCGATATTCTGCTCGGCGAAGAAGGTGACGACACTTTGGTTGCCGCTGCGGACGGAAGTCATCAAATCTATGGTGGTGAGGGGAATGACACTTTGCTGGGAAGTGAAAGTGCTGACACGCTCTATGGTGGTGAAGGTGCCGATACTATTGTAGGCGGTGATGGAGCCGATACTCTGTTTGCTGGCAGTGGTGACGACACTATTTCTGCAGGGCTTGGTGATGATGTTGTCTTTGGTGAAGCTGGCTCGAATACGATTGATTTGGGCGAGGGGAATAATACGCTCTACGGTGGTGATGGTAATGATAATGCCGTAGCCGGCGCAGGTTCAGATGTGATGTATGGCGGGGTGGGTGACGATAGTTTAGCTGCGGGTGCCGGTGATGATTATATTGAAGGTGGCATCGGTGATGATCACCTCGAGGGCGGCGCTGGGGCAGATCTATTGCTTGGCGGAGAAGGTAACGACACGTTAAGTGGTGGTGATGGAAACGATAAGATGTTTGGTGGCACCGGTGACGATAGTTTAGACGGTGGTGCTGGTGACGATGAAATTCATGGTGAATCTGGCAGCAACACGATAAAGGCGGGTCTGGGCGATGATGTTGTTTATGGTGGTGTTGATCAAGATACGATAGAAGGCGGTGAAGGTTCAGATCAAATTTACGCTGGCGCAGGTGATGATAGCGTGGCCGGTGGTGAAGGTGATGATCATATTGAAGGCGGACTAGGTGCCGATACTTTAAGTGGTGGGGCCGGGGCTGATATTTTATTTGGCGGTGAAGGTAATGATGCCATTAGTGGCGGAGAAGGGCACGACAAACTCTTTGCAGGTGCTGGCGATGACACTCTCATCGGCGGTGACGGCAATGATGAATTGTATGCTGAGATGGGCACCAATACGCTCGATGCTGGAGCTGGTGATGATGCTGTTTATGGCGGTGTGGATACCGACACAATTGATGCTGGTGAAGGCAACGATGTGATTTACTCAGGATTAGGTGATGATGCGATAATTGCCGGTTCGGGTGATGACTTGGTTGATGCTGGTGAAGGGAACGACACTATTGCCGGCGGTGCGGGCGCTGATGTGCTGTATGGTGGAGCAGGCGATGATACCTTAGTTGGCGGCGAAGGTGCGGATTTCTTAGCTGGGGGGGATGGGAGTGATCACCTGACCGACGATGGTGGCGATATTTTACTTGGGGAAGGCGGTGATGACACGCTCATTGCGGCCGCTAGTGGCAGTCACAATATTTATGGCGGTGAGGGTCGTGATACCTTACTCGGTAGCGAGAGCGCTGATACGCTTTATGGCGGTGAAGATGCGGACTCGATTTTCGGAGGGGCCGGTGCTGATGTGTTATTTTCGGGCAGTGGTGATGACACTGTTGACGCCGGCGCGGGTAATGATGTGGTCTATGGAGAGTCGGGTCGTAACCAAATTGATTTGGGTGAAGGGGATAATACGTTATTTGGTGGCTCAAATGCGGATATCGCTGTGGCCGGATCGGGTGATGATGAGATGCACGGTGGAGAAGGCGATGACGCCCTCAGTGGTGGCGCTGGGCAAGACCATCTCGAAGGTGGCAGTGGTCGAGACACCCTTGAAGGTGGGTTAGGCGCAGATATTTTGCTTGGTGGTGAGGGCGCAGACACTCTTGATGGTGGTGATGGTGCGGATAAACTCTTTGGCGGATTAGGTGATGACTCCCTTGTTGGGGGGGCAGGTAATGATGAAATTCATGGTGAATTTGGCGACAACACAATTGACGCTGGCGCGGGTGATGACACAGTCTATGGTGGGGTCGGTAACGATACTGTGAGTGGGGGTACTGGCAATGACCGCTTATTGGGCGCAGCAGGCGATGATTACCTTTCTGGTGGTGAGGGTGATGACATTCTTGAAGGTGGCGAGGGTAATGACTCATTACTTGGCGGCCTGGGTAATGACTCAATATCGGATGTATTAGGGGATAACACTATTGATGCTGGAGCCGGAAACGATACCGTGGTTACCGGTGATGGCAATGACAGCATTCTTGCCACAGATGGTGACAATATCATTGATGCAGGCCTTGGTGATAATACCATAGTGACGGGCGGCGGCCGTGATAATTTGAGTGCCGGGGCGGGTGATGATCGGATTGATTCTGGTGCTGGTGACGACATCATTGAAGCTGGCGACGGTGATAACCTAATCGTTTCTGGGGCTGGTCGAGATACCGTTTTATCTGGATCGGGCGATGATGTGATAGACACTGGAGAAGAGAGTGACTTCATTCGTTCGGGCTCTGGTGACGATGTTATTAACGCAGGTGGTGCACGTGATACGGTTTACGCCGGCGACGGGCAAGATTCTGTGCTCGGCGGAGAAGGTGATGACCGTTTGTACGGCCAAGGTGGTGATGACGCACTGGATGGTGGCGACGGCGATGATTATCTGATGGGGGGCGCTGGTGATGACGCAATACTAGGCGGTGCTGGCGCGGATACGATAAAAGGTGATCATGGTAACGATGATATTAGTGCCGGCTCAGGCGATGATTTGGTGTTTGGCGGAGAGGGTAACGACACCTTAGATGGTGGCACAGGTATTGATCAGCTTTTTGCTGGCTCGGGTGATGACACGCTGATTTTTGACAGTGAAGATCTCATTGCAGGGAATAATATTCAGTACAGCGGTGGAGATGGCTTTGACGTTTTGGTTGTTGGCAATGACGAAACTGAGGCAACCCTAGATATGACAGGCACGGTGTACGACGGTATTGAAGCTGTCAATATTGCAACGAATGATGCGCAAATTAAAGTGGCTTTGGATAATGTACTGGCCAACGATGGTGGTAGTGCAGGCGGCAATTTTGTTGTACAGGGCGCTGAAACCGTTGCTCTTGAAGGGGGTGGCTGGTCTCTTAGTGGTGTAACGCAGCAAGTTGGGGATGATCTTCTCAACTCACTAGAAGGGCACGATTTAGATGCCGAAGCGCTCAGCGGATATACCTTCACTAATGACTCAGGGCAAGAAGTCACTATTTGGAGTGACAGTGACGCGGACAATATTCGCTTTAATGGCGATGAGTTGTGATTAATAAAGGCTCGGTGCATCGCACCGAGCCTTTATTTTACTACGCACAATATGATGTGACGTGTCGTTAAATTGTTTCACTATACCCAAACAACCTCAAGCAGGGCGGGTATTTCATCACTCCAAGAGTTTAGGAGGGTAACTTGTTCCCAAATACGTTAAAAGATGCGTTTGCATATTGCCGCAGAGATTTGCGTTATGTTGGTTTATTTAGCTTAGCAATCAATTGTCTCGTGCTGACCCTACCAATATATAGCTTACAGCTTTTTGATAGAGTGATGAGTAGTCACAGCATCGATACCTTATTCGCCTTGCTCGTTATCGCGATTGGATTGCTGACACTTCAAGCGGCGATGGAGCATACTCGAACAGTCCTATTACAAAAATCAGGGTTGAAACTGGACCAACGGTTAAGCCCATTGATGCTGTCTGCAAGTATTCGACTCTCATCCAGTAGTAACCGCATTCAAAAGCAAGGATTGCAAGACTTAACTGAGTTGAAAAACTTAATGGTGAATCCATCTCTTTCTTCAATTTTTGATATCCCGTGGGTGCCTCTGTTTCTGGTGATTCTTTTTATGCTCCACCCAGTGATTGGCGTCATAGCGGTAGCTGGCATGACGATTTTTGTTTCATTGGCATTCATTGTGATGTGGACAGCAAATAAGCCCAGTGACGAGGCCCAAGCTTTAACGCGTCGCAGTAGTATGGAGTTAAATGATTACCTACGTCATGCGCCCATGTTGCGTGCTATGGGAATGGCTCAAGATATTGGACGCGTTTGGCAACATAAAAACGATCAGCTGCTAAGCCTGCAATGGCAACTCAACGGAAAAATAGGCCGTGTGCTGACGTTTAGTCGCTACATTCGCACAATGTTGCAAGTGGCTGTTTTGACTGTGGGGGTATATTTAGCCATTCATCAGCAGCTAGGCGCCGGAGCAATTATTGCAAGTTCAATCATTATGTCACGTGTTTTGACTCCGTTTGAGCAAGCGGTGATGGGTTGGAAAAACTGGATAAGTGGTTATCAAGCCTACCAGCGTCTCAAAACATTTGAGACTCAAGCGGTTGATGAAAAAACATGGCTACCAGAACCGATTGGGGAGCTCGATGTACGAAATGTGTCTGTACGTTTAAAAGGCTATAAAAAACCAGTATTACAAAATATCAGCTTTAAACTCGGTGGTGGTCATGCTTTAGCGATTATGGGGAATTCAGGATCAGGAAAATCCACATTGGCTTCGACACTCATGGGGATAATTCAGCCATCATCTGGAAGCATTAAGATTGATGGCGCAGACATTGAATTATGGCCTGAAGAACAATTTGGACAGCAATTTGGTTATTTACCTCAAGACGTTGGTCTGTTAGCCGGAACGGTGGCTGAAAATATTTGTCGTTTTTCTGATGCCAGTGATGAGTCAATTATTCATGCCGCAAAACTGGCGTGTGTCCATGAACTTATTATTTCTCTACCAAAGGGATACAACACTTACCTAGGTGAAGGCGGATTACAGCTTTCTGGCGGTCAACGCCAACGTATTGGGTTAGCGCGAGCTATTTTTTCAAATCCAAGAATTTTGTTACTTGATGAGCCTAACTCCAACTTAGATCCTGAAGGGGAGATCGCGCTTTCAATCGTATTACGTTACTGCAAAGAAAATCGAATCACAGTGATCATGATTAGCCATCGCCCCGGTTTTTTACGTCAGATGGACTGGGTGATCTTTTTAAACGAAGGAAAAATTGAGAAAGCGGGAACCTGCGACAAGTTCTTGGGCGCGATCGGCGGAATTGACGATAAAAACGCTGTCGAAGCCGCAAATCAAGCCACGATCCCACCCGCAGAAAAAACAGTTAAACACGGACAAGGAGGCGCATCATGAAACTCAAAATGAGTGATTTGACCGCAGAGTCATTTGATACTCGCGGGCCAATTATTATTGGGTGTTTGCTGCTTATTTTTGGCGTTATCGGCTTTGCAATCTGGGCCGTTACTGCTCAAATTCATGCATCTTCGATTGCAAGCGGCACAGTAGTTGTCGAATCTCAGCGTAAAAAGGTTCAACATTTACAAGGTGGTTGGGTCAAAGCAATTTATGTTTCTGAAGGACAAAAGGTGAGTAAGGGCGATATTTTGCTTGAGCTCTCCAACAGTAAAGCAGAAGCAGATTTTTCACGTCTTGCGATCAAACACTTTACCTTCAGTGCTCAGCAAGCGGAATTGAATGCCGAAATTGCAGGCGCTAAGAGTGTAAGTTGGCCAAAAGAGGAGATGGCATGGCAGTTAGCCCCTTCGGATGTAAACAGTATTTTGAATGCGCAACAAATCAAACACCAACAATTTCTAATGAAAGAACAACTGCGCACAAGTTATTTTCTTCAGAAAAAGCAGTTATTAGAGGAGCAGTTACAAGGTAATTATCATCAAGTAACCGCAGTCAATACTCAATTACGCTTGATTAATGAAGAAATCACCATGACACAAGGGTTGGCTCAAAAGGGGTACGTATCTAAGACTAAAATGCTGGAACTAAAGCGTTTGCGAGCAACTGTGCAGGCAAAGTTGGCGGAGCTAAATGCAAGTACGGAGCTGGCGGCGCAGAAAATTGCCTCGCTCAAGTATGACCATCAAACAGAAACTGCAGAGCTCAGTTCCCAGCTGGTGGCGGAATTGGACAATGTGAGTCAAGCGTTGCGCGATACCGAGAAGGCATTGATCGCCGCAAGTGAAGTGCGCGATCGTGTCACGATTCGCAGTGAACACAATGGTACTGTAGTTGCCATGAAAATACATAGCATTGGTGGGGTGGTTAACGCAGGAGACGTTATTATGGAAATTGTGCCCGACTCCGATGCGTTAATTATCGAAGCGATATTAAAACCAGAGGATATTGATGTCGTGCGCCAAGGGCTTTCAGCTAAGGTAAGATTAAGTGCTTACAACGCTCGTAAAACGCCTCCCGTCAGTGGAGAAGTCATTTATGTTGCAGCAGATAAAACCGAAGGTAAAACACAAGATGACCCGTTAGGATACTTAATTAAAGTACGACTGGCAGCGGAAGAGTTGGCAGCAATGAAGCAAATTGAGCTCTATCCAGGGATGCCAACGGAAGTTTTTGTGCTCTTAGAAAGCCGTACATTGTGGGATTACCTCACAGCGCCGTTAATGAGTACCTATTATCGAGCATTTAGTGAGAGCTAAAGGTAGATCATGGTTTAAAAAATAATGCAGAATATTTTAAAACATGGGTTGCAAAACGTAACAAGCTTGGATAATGTTGCTAAGAAGAAGTAACCAAAGTAGATTTTAACCATGCGTAATGTGACCAGTAACCTGCATCACCATCATCATCACCCAGCTTAGTCTTTCGGGAGGTGTACGCATACTCGGGAGACGGAATACTCCC
The DNA here is from genome assembly GCF_012641465.1 of Vibrio agarilyticus. Lineage (GTDB taxonomy): Bacteria > Pseudomonadota > Gammaproteobacteria > Enterobacterales > Vibrionaceae > Vibrio > Vibrio agarilyticus. The sequence goes on along the minus strand of NZ_JABAIK010000001.1, from coordinate 207,028 downwards.
GAAGGTTTATATCCAGCAGATATCAGATTCAAACCCTTGGGAGACTCACATCTTCCAAGGGTTTTTTCATATTTTCAGTTTATAAAAATTCGCAAAAGGACACTGCAATGCAAACACAACGACTTAGAATCGCCATTCAGAAAAAAGGCCGCCTGAGTAAAGAAAGTCAGGATTTACTCAAAAAATGTGGCGTTAAATTCAATGTGATGGGCGAACGTCTCGTGGTTCACGCGACTAACATGCCTATCGATTTACTATTAGTTCGAGATGATGACATTCCAGGGCTGGTCATGGATGGTGTGGTTGACTTAGGTTTTATTGGTGAAAACGAACTTGAAGAAGTCCGTCTTGACCGTAAAGCGTCGTTACAACCGTGTGAATATGTTGCGTTGCGCCGCATGGATTTTGGTGGTTGCCGTCTTTCCATTGCGGTAAATAAAGATCAGCAATATAACGGCCCTCAAGATTTGGCTGGCAAACGCATTGCCACCACTTACCCTCATTTGCTTAAAGCGTATATGGACAGCCAAGGCATCCCTTTTTCAACCTGTATGCTGACAGGCTCTGTCGAAGTTGCGCCGCGTGCAGGTCTTGCTGATGCGATTGCCGATCTTGTGTCAACAGGCGCAACACTTGAAGCAAACGGCCTCAAAGAAGCTGAAGTGATATTCAAATCAAAAGCCACCTTGATTCAACGAGTCGGTGATTTTGATGCTGACAAACAAGCTTTGATTGAGCGCCTGCTTACGCGCATGCAAGGGGTTCAACAAGCCAAAGAATCAAAATACATCATGTTGCACGCTCCTGCAGATCGTCTTGAGCAAGTGAAAGCCTTGTTGCCTGGGGCCGAAGATCCCACCGTTTTACCTCTGTCTGAAGATAAATCAAAATTTGCAGTACATCTTGTGAGTTCAGAAAACCTGTTTTGGGAAACGATGGAACAGCTAAAAGAACTTGGTGCCAGCTCAATTTTGGTGCTACCAATTGAAAAAATGATGGAGTAATGCGATGAGAACGGTCGTTTGGCAATCATTGAGTGAAACTCAACAAGAATCGGTATTAGAGCGCCCTGCGATTAGTGAGGGTGCCAATATTACGGCGGCAGTGACTGACGTTATCAACGCGGTACGTTCGCAAGGAGATGATGCGCTATTGGTGCTGACGGAAAAGTTTGACCGCGTCACGCCAGCGTCGCTGCGAGTGAGTCAGGATGAGATTGACGCAGCATCAGAGCGATTGTCTGAGACAATGAAGCAGGCACTGGAGCAAGCGTATAACAACATTTGTAAGTTCCATAAAGCGCAAAAACCACAACCGCTTAAGGTGGAAACTCAACCTGGCGTAGTGTGTGAGCAAGTCACGCGGCCTATCAACAAAGTTGGTCTTTACATTCCGGGAGGCAGCGCACCGTTGCCATCAACGGTATTGATGCTCGGCGTTCCGGCTCAAATTGCAGGTTGTCGCAAAGTCGTGCTTTGCTCACCACCGCCGATTGCTGATGAAATTTTGTATGTCGCCAAGCTGTGTAACATCGACGAAGTGTATAACGTTGGAGGCGCGCAGGCTGTCGCGGCAATGGCTTATGGCACCGAAACCGTGGCTAAAGTAGATAAAATCTTTGGCCCGGGTAACGCTTATGTTACTGAAGCGAAACGTCAGATCAGCAACGATTTTCGTGGTGCGGCGATTGACATGCCTGCTGGACCATCAGAAGTGTTGGTGATTGCCGATGAGACGGCCAATCCAGAATTTGTTGCTGCAGATTTGCTCAGCCAAGCGGAACACGGTCCCGATTCACAAGTGGTGTTGGTGACACCATCACCAATTATTGCCGATAAAGTGGCTGACGCTGTATCGCGTCAGCTAAAACTATTATCGCGCCAAGAGATTGCGGTACAAGCGTTGGCGTCAAGTTTGGTGATTGTGGCAGAGTCGCTCACCCAAGCCATTTCCATTTCCAATTTCTATGGTCCAGAGCACTTGATTGTGCAAACCAAAAACCCGCGTGAATTATTGCCACTGCTTGATAACGCAGGGTCTATTTTCCTTGGGCAATGGTCTCCAGAGTCTGCGGGAGACTACGCTTCTGGAACTAACCACGTGCTCCCCACCTATGGGTATACACGAACCTACTCTAGCTTAGGTTTGGCTGATTTCTCCAAACGGATGACAGTGCAAGAATTGAGTGCAGAGGGCATCTTGAATCTCGCGCCAACGGTAGTCGCAATGGCCGATGCCGAAGGATTAGATGCACACAAACGAGCGGTTACCATTCGTTTGGATGCGTTAGAGCAATGTGGCCGATTAGACAATTTGTCTAATTAAGTAATGCGGTACAAAAGGAAAATGGATAATGGAAAAGCTCGCTCGTAAGCAAGTTCAGCAACTGACTCCCTATTTGTCGGCTCGCCGCATCGGAGGCACAGGCGATGTTTGGTTAAACGCCAATGAATCGCCGTTTAATAATGAATATAAAGCCGACTTCACGCGTTTGAATCGTTACAGTGAATGTCAACCACCACAACTGATTGATGCCTATGCCGCTTATGCTGGCGTGCAACCAGAGCAAGTACTGGCATCACGCGGCGCTGATGAAGGGATTGAACTTTTGGTTCGCGCGTTCTGTGAGCCAGGGCTAGATTCGATTTTATATTGCCCACCCACCTATGGCATGTATTCAATCAGTGCAGAAACCTTTGGTGTTGAACGTAAAACAGTGCCATTGACGGCCGATTGGCAACTGGATTTGCCCGCGATCGAGGCGAATTTAGATAAGGTTAAACTGGTGTTCGTTTGTTCGCCAAATAACCCGACCGGCAATTTAGTCAAACGTGACGATATTATTCAGCTTCTTGAAATGACCAAAGAGCGAGCCATTGTGGTGATGGATGAAGCCTATATCGACTTTTGTCCAGAAGCGTCGTGTGTGGATCTGCTCTCTCGTTATGACAATTTGGCCATTTTACGCACCTTGTCAAAGGCGTTTGCGCTGGCAGGACTTCGTTGTGGCTTTACGCTGGCCAATGCCTCTTTGATTGATGTGCTTCTAAAAGTGATTGCGCCCTATCCGGTACCTGTACCAGTTGCAGATATTGCCTGCCAAGCATTGTCGGAAAGTGGCCTTGCTCGAGCAAAATATCAGGTGCTTGAATTGAATGCCAATCGCGCCTATTTGCAAGTGGGTTTATCCATGGTAGCGGGTGTTCAAGTTTTTGAAGGCTGGGGGAACTATCTACTCGTCAAATTCCCTGATGGCGATGCCCTATTTAAGGCCGCTTGGGATCAAGGCATGATTTTACGCAACTCCCCGATTGAAAATTGCGTGCGCATCAGTGTTGGTAGTCGTGATGAGTGCGAAAAAATCGTTGGTTTTGTTCGCAACTTTTATGCCTATACCCAAACAGCTTGAAGATACAGGTAGGCGGCAAACGAACAAAGCCTCTGAGCATAGATAAGCTATGTGATGAGGTTTGTGAGAGCTAGCCAACACCGCTGTAACTTTAAGGGGGAAGGGTATAATGATAATTGCCGCTTTGCCTATAACATGCCGTGACTGGGCAAAGCGTCTTAATAAGGAAGTTAATGTGAGTAAGCAGCAAAAAATTCTTTTTATCGACCGTGATGGCACCTTAATTGTTGAGCCTCCCGTTGATTTTCAAGTCGACCGCTTAGACAAATTGGCTCTTGAGCCGCTGGTGATCCCAAGTTTGCTAACGCTACAAAACGCAGGTTATCGTCTTGTCATGGTTACCAATCAAGATGGTTTGGGTACAGACAGCTACCCACAAGCTGATTTTGATGCGCCGCACAATATGATGATGGCGATTTTTGAGTCGCAGGGCGTGCAGTTTGACGATGTGTTGATCTGCCCGCATTTCGACAACGAAAATTGCAGTTGTCGTAAACCCAAGTTGGGTTTAGTTCAGCAATATTTACGCGAAGGCAAGGTCGATTTCGAGCGCTCTGTCGTCATTGGCGACCGTCAGACCGATCTGCAATTGGCGGAAAATATGGCGATTCGCGGCATTCAATATCACCCAGAAACTATGGGGTGGGCACAGATTGTTAAAGATCTCACCACGCAACCGCGAATTGCTGAAGTCGTGCGCACAACCAAAGAGACCGATATTCGAGTCAGAGTGAATTTGGATGAGCAAGGTGGCAACCAAATTCACACCGGCCTTGGATTCTTTGACCATATGTTGGATCAGATAGCCACCCACGGCGGCTTCCAATTGGTGTGTCAGGTCTCTGGTGACTTACATATCGATGATCACCACACAATAGAAGATACCGCATTAGCGCTCGGCCAAGCGCTTAAAGATGCCCTTGGTGATAAGCGCGGCATAGGTCGTTTTGGTTTCAGTCTGCCAATGGATGAGTGCTTGGCACAATGCGCCTTGGATTTGTCAGGTCGTCCTTATCTTAAGTTTGACGCACAGTTTCATCGCGAGCAGGTTGGCGACTTGTCGACCGAAATGGTGGTGCATTTCTTCCGCTCATTAACCGATACGCTTGCCTGCACCTTGCACCTGTCATCCACTGGCGATAATGACCACCACATTATTGAGAGTTTGTTTAAGGCATTTGGTCGTACATTGCGCCAAGCGATTAAAGTCGAAGGTAATGAATTACCCAGTAGCAAAGGAGTGCTCTAGTCATTATGAATACGTCACAAAACGTCGTCATTATCGATACGGGTTGCGCCAATGTGTCATCGGTAAAATTTGCGATTGAACGCTTGGGCTATAACGTGAGCGTCTCAAAAGATCCGCAAGTGGTGCTGGCGGCCGATAAATTATTTTTGCCGGGTGTGGGTACTGCAAGTGAGGCAATGAAAAACCTTGCAGAGCGTGACCTTATCGATTTAGTTAAACGCGTTGAGAAACCGTTACTGGGCATCTGTTTAGGCATGCAGCTACTGGCGAAGGTTTCGGAAGAGAAAAGCCTGAATGCTACCGAATCGGTACCCTGTTTGGGCTTGTGTGACGCGCAAGTAAAACGCATGGAAACGGGCGATTTACCGCTACCGCACATGGGGTGGAATACGGTAACAGCAACGCCTGAACACCCCCTGTTTAAAGGTATTGAAGAGGGGGAGTATTTCTACTTCGTTCACAGCTACGCCATCCCGGTTGGAGAGAGCACCATCGCACGCTGCGATTATGGCCAACCCTTTAGCGCCGCAATCCAAAGTGGGCACTATTATGGCGTGCAATTCCACCCAGAGCGTTCAAGCGTAGCGGGCTCAAAGCTGATTCAAAACTTTTTGAACTTGTAAAAGGAATGACTTGTGATTATCCCTGCATTAGATTTAATTGACGGTCAAGTCGTGCGCCTTTATCAAGGTGATTATGGCCAAGTGACCGAATACAAAGTAAACCCTGCCGAACAATTCAAACTGTATCATGACGCGGGGGCTAACTGGCTTCATCTGGTGGATTTAACTGGCGCAAAAGACACAACCGCGCGTCAATTGGATTTGATCTCAACGCTTCTAGCAAGCACCCCAGCTAAGATTCAAATCGGCGGAGGGGTTCGCTCAGAGCAGGATGTGGTTGATCTGCTGGAAGCGGGTGCTCAGCGCGTTGTGGTTGGCTCCACTGCGGTGAAGCATCCAGAAATGGTTAAAGCCTGGATGCGCAGTTACGGCGCGGAAAAAATTGTTTTAGCACTTGATATCAATATTGATGCTGATGGTACGCGTAAAGTGGCCATTTCCGGGTGGCAGGAAGATTCAGGCGTCACGATTGAAGCCTTAATTGAAGATTATCTCACTGTGGGCCTTAAGCATGTGTTATGCACTGATATTTCACGCGATGGCACACTAGCGGGTTCTAATGTTGCACTCTATCAATCGCTGTGCCAGCAATACCCGCAAGTTCAGTTTCAATCGTCGGGTGGTATTGGCGCGCTCTCTGACATTGAAGCTTTAAAGGGCACAGGTGTCGCAGGTGTGATTGTCGGCCGCGCCTTATTGGATGGTAAGTTTACCGCGAAGGAGGCTCTGGCATGTTGGCAAAGCGAATAATTCCCTGTCTTGATGTCCGTGATGGCCAAGTGGTTAAGGGCGTTCAGTTTCGAAATCATGAAATCATTGGTGACATCGTGCCGCTTGCTCAGCGTTACGCCCAAGAAGGGGCTGATGAGCTGGTGTTCTATGACATTACTGCTTCAAGTGATGGCCGCGTAGTCGATAAAAGTTGGGTTAAACGCGTTGCGGAAGTCATCGATATTCCATTTTGTGTAGCCGGTGGCATTAAATCCGCAGAAGATGCTGCGCGTATTTTAGAATTTGGTGCGGATAAAGTATCGATAAACTCGCCCGCCTTGGCGAACCCCAACCTAATTACGGAATTAGCCGATAAGTTTGGTGTGCAATGCATTGTGGTTGGGATTGACTCTTATTTTGACCAAGCAACCGGTCAATATCAGGTCTACCAATTCACTGGTGATGAGGCGCGTACCAAAGCGACTCAGTGGCAAACGGTTGATTGGGTGAAAGAGGTGCAATCACGAGGCGCAGGCGAAATCGTGCTTAATATGATGAACCAAGATGGTGTGCGCAACGGGTACGATCTCGATCAGCTCAATATGGTTCGTCGCGTATGCCGTGTTCCTTTAATTGCATCTGGTGGCGCCGGAGCTATGGCTCACTTTGCGGATGCGTTTATTGAGGCTAATGTGGATGGCGCGTTAGCGGCCTCAGTATTTCACAAGCAAGTGATCAATATTGGTGAACTGAAGCAGTATCTATTAGCTCAAGGCATAACGGCTCGCCCGGTGGAGGTAAGAAAATGACGATGACGACAGAAAATATGGTCCAATTAGGTGAGCGTATTGATTGGGAAAAAGTGAGTGGGCTTATTCCTGCGATTGTGCAAGATAATCAGTCAAGCCAAGTGCTGATGCTTGGTTATATGAACCAAGAAGCGTTGGCTAAAACTTTTGAGACAGGCACGGTCACGTTTTATTCCCGTAGCAAACAGCGTCTGTGGACCAAAGGTGAAACCTCCGGCAATGTGCTGAATTTGGTGAATGCCGCGCTAGATTGCGATAATGACACGCTACTCATCAAGGTCAATCCAGTTGGGCCGACATGCCATTTAGGCACGACGACGTGCTGGGATGGTGATAAACAAGCAGAAACGCAACTGGTTTGGCTTCATCAGCTTGAACAATTGCTTGCTCAGCGTAAACAGGCCAGTCCTGATTCGTCTTATACCGCCAGCTTATACGCGCGTGGCACCAAACGTATTTCGCAGAAAGTGGGTGAAGAAGGGGTTGAAGTCGCGCTTGCGGCGACGTCGGGTGATAAAGCGGAGCTGATCTGCGAATCGGCGGACTTGATTTACCATCTACTGGTGTTACTGCAAGACCAAGGTTTATCACTCAATGATGTCATTAATAAATTGCAAGAGCGCCACAAGTAAGTCGCTCTAATCATCATGCTATGTTTAAAACGCCCAGACCTTATGGAATGGGCGTTTTTGTATTGTTTGGGGTATAGATACGTGAATTTTTAACCGCAGCACTTCTTAAATTTTTTGCCACTGCCACACAAACAAGGGTCATTTCGGCCAATTTTTAGATTGGCGACCGGTGTTTGAAGGCGATTCATGCTTGAATTTTTTCTTTCTGCTGATATTTCAAATGGCGTGTCACTGTACGTACCATCGATGTAATACCACAGGCCATTTTCACGAATAAACCGTGAACGTTCACTCAGGCAGTGTACTGTGCCACTTTCAGCAAAATAGGCATTAAAACTGACGAACCCTTCATCAGCGGTATCACCCGCTTCAGTTTTTACCACATCAAGACCACGCCAGTCGCTGTTGATAGAATCGGCAATGGCTTCACGATTATCATCTGCATGGCAACTGGGGTGATAGGTGGCTACCACATAATCGACTAATCCGAGCACATGGGCACTATAACGCGAGCGCATCAGTTGCTCTGGTGTATGTACTGCCGCATGATCGAGGTGAGCGACTTCACAACAAGCGGAATAAGAGAGGTTGGAACCACAAGAACAAAAAGACACAATAATTTCCTGACAATCGGAGCAAAAACAATGGTGGTACGCGATTCCGATTTGAAGTTGCAGTTGAGCTGCATTAGAGGGCTAAGCTACTGCCGGTCTGCTTCTAGTGGATTGCATACAATTGGCGTCATTATAACGCGACTTGACGTGCCGATAATAGCTCTTGTGTCCAAGAGGAAGCTTGATGGTTGGCCGATGCAAGGGCACTTTCACTGAGTTTTAGTGCTTGGCGGTATTTTTGCACTCGATCCCATTCGGCTTTTTCGTATGAGACAACGGTTGCGAGCACGTAACCCAATATACCTCGGCGTTCTAATAACGCGATTTTAATTTCTTCATCAATTGGTATCTGAGTGATGACGTCAGCGAGTGGTTGATCAAGCAATGAGTCAAGCAAAGAAAACAGACCTGTCAAAAACGCTTGGCCCGGGTCCAGCTTGGTATTCATTTCGCTCAATAGCAGCTCACAGGTGCGCGCGCGTTGAACGGCCAAAGTATAGAGCGAGTGCGGTTTATCTTCTTGCACCGAGGCAAGTGCAATGATAGAGATAAAGCGGCGTAAACGTTCCTCACCAAGATAAATCAGGGCTTGGCGGAAAGACTTAATTTTAGTTTTTAACGTATAGCCTGAATTCACAAATGAAAGCAGTTTATACGATAAGGTTACATCGATAGAAAACAGTCGCTCAACTTCATCAAAATCGATTGGCTCATCGGCAATCACTTTACACAACTGGACTACCGTCAAAAACGATGGGTTCATTTTCCGTTTTTGAATCATTTCTGGCTTACTAAAAAAATAGCCTTGGAAATAATCAAAACCCGCATTAAGTGCAATTTGAAATTCGTCGTAAGTTTCGACTTTTTCAGCTAAAAATTTAATTTTGGTATGTGCCAAAGAACGAATGAACGTTTCTGCTTTTTCTAATGGAAATGTACGAATATCGATTTTTATCATATCGATATAAGGCATAAACCGCATCCATGCTTTACTCGGAATAAAATCGTCCAATGCGATGGAATACCCTTTCATACACAGCGTTTTTATAGCATCAAGCAGATCATCATCGGGCTCACAATCTTCAAGCACTTCTACCACAATGCGATCTTTGGGCAACAAAGTAGGAACTAGGTTGATTAAGCTCTGATAGGGAAAATTCACAAAGCCAAGTTTGTCACCCAAGGTGGAACCATGTGTGGAAAGGAAGTGATCAGAAAGCAAACGGCTGGTTGCAAGCTCTGGGTCGATTTCTGGAAACGTATTTTTCGGCCCATCACGGAACAGCAGTTCAAAACCAATGGTTTTTTTCTTCCGATCTAAAATCGGTTGGCGAGCAACGTACGAATAGTTCAAAACAACACATAATTCTTTTACTAATTGAGCAATATGATAATCATATTTAATAAAATTTCTATGTGATTGCGCAGACAATTTGATTTCAATCTATTTCACATTGTTCATTATTGTGCGTAAGCGCGTGTTGTTTGAGCGAATAGCCGCTTTTATCAACATACAAAATTGAAGCTTGCTCATACCAATCCCCCAAAACAATGCGCGTTTGTCGTGAGCCTTCATAGGTATCTTCGTGAATTGCAGGGCGATGCGTGTGTCCATGAATCATTAAATTGACGTGATGTTGAGCCATAACGGTTGCAACTTCTTGCGCATTTACATCCATGATCGTCATCGACTTAGTCTGTTTGTCGTCACGAATGTCGTGTTGCACTTTGCTGACAATGCGCGTGCGAAGCCTCCAAGGTAGGCGCTTAAAAAGCCATTGAAGCCATGGTTGGTGAACTTTACGTCGAAATGCTTGATAGCGTTCATCATCGGTGCACAGAGTGTCACCGTGAAGGATAACAGCACGCTGTCCATAGAGGTCGATTTCTGTTACATCGGGCAATAAAATGACCCCAGTTTGCTGACAAAATGTCTCACCGAGCAGAAAGTCACGATTACCTTGAATGAAATAAACAGGCACGCCGTGTGTTGTGAGAGCGTGCAATGCCTGACGAATTTGGGAGGCAAAGGGGGTCGGGTCGTCGTCTCCGGTCCAAAACTCAAACAGATCGCCCAGAATATACAGTGCGTCGGCATCGATGGCTTCGCAGTGCAAAAAGTTTAAGAAACAGGTGGTGATGTCAGGACGATTGGCCGCAAGGTGGAGGTCGGAAATGAACAGTGTTGTCATGGTTGTGATATCTGTTTGGGAATAGAGAGCGCATTGCGCTCTCTTGAATAACCGAGGTTTATTCTTCGATAGTCGTGCTAGTGATGACAACATCTTCTAGCGGAACATCTTGGTGCATGCCATAAGAGCCAGTGCTGACCCCTTTGATCTTGTCCACGATGTCCATGCCATCGACGACTTCACCAAATACGCAGTAACCCCAACCGTCGCGACTTTCTGAACGAAAATCTAGGAAAGTGTTGTTGTTCACGTTGATAAAAAATTGCGAACTGGCTGAATGAGGATCCATAGTGCGCGCCATCGCAATGGTGCCTTTTTTGTTGCTCAAACCATTGTTTGCTTCGTTTTTGATTGGTGCACGAGTGCTTTTTTCACGAAGACCAGATTCCATGCCACCGCCTTGGATCATGAATCCATCGATAACGCGGTGAAATAGCGTATTGTCATAGAAACCATCACGGCAATACTGCAAAAAGTTTGCGCTTGTTTCCGGTGCAAGGTCATGGTTGAGTTGGATTTTGATGTCGCCATGATTAGTATGAAGAGTGATCATGCGATGTTCCTTTAGCTCGTTGGGTTTAAAGGGGGATTTTAGCTTAACTTAGCCACGAGACCAACTTTGAAGTTATGCAACTGCTGCGCAGGGACGTTCGCGAGACACATTTCTACCTAAATCATGACAAAGTGCGCAAGTTAGCATCACTGAAATAAGAATGCGTAACAATGAGTAACTTTGATACCTGCGAAGCATCGCGATAGGGATTACCTAATCAAGTCGAAATTGCTATACTCGGTGCCCATTTTGTTCAATTCATTATGACAGATAGCGAAAATGTTAAAGATATATAACACACTTACAAGACAGAAAGAGGAATTCAAACCCATTACCGCAGGTAAAGTGGGGATGTATGTCTGTGGCGTCACCATTTACGATCTCTGTCATATTGGCCATGGTCGTACGTTTGTCTCGTTTGACGTGGTGTCACGTTACCTACGCTTTTTAGGTTATGACCTTACGTTTGTGCGCAATATCACTGACATTGACGACAAAATCATCAAACGTGCGGCTGAAAATGGCGAAAGTTGTGACGCGCTAACGGAACGTTTGATTGGTGAAATGCACGCAGATTTTGACGCACTAAATATGAAGCGTCCTGATGTTGAGCCTCGTGCTACCGAATACATTGCTGAAATTATTGCACTGTGTGAGCGATTGATTGAGCGTGGGTTTGCGTACGTTGCGACCAATGGCGATGTGATGTTTGAAGTGAAGAAATTCGCCGATTACGGCAGGTTGTCAAAGCAAGATTTGGATCAGCTTCAAGCCGGTGCTCGCGTTGATATTGAAGCGGCGAAACGCAGTCCGTTGGATTTCGTATTATGGAAAATGTCAAAACCGGGTGAGCCAACATGGGAATCACCATGGGGCGCCGGTCGTCCTGGTTGGCACATTGAATGTTCGGCAATGAACTCGTCGATTTTGGGTACCTATTTTGATATCCATGGCGGCGGCTCAGACCTTCAGTTCCCACACCATGAAAATGAGATAGCACAATCGTGCTGCGCTTACGATACGCCATACGTAAATACTTGGATGCACAGTGGTATGGTGATGGTTGATAAAGAAAAAATGTCTAAATCACTAGGCAATTTCTTTACCATTCGTGATGTGCTGGGTCACTACGATGCGGAAACCGTACGTTACTTCCTGATGTCAGGTCACTACCGCAGTCAGCTCAATTACAGTGAAGAGAACCTAAATCAAGCGCGAGCGTCACTAGAGCGTTTATACACCGCATTGCGTGGCCTTGATACCAGTATTGCGCCAGCAGGTGGTGAAGAGTACGTAACACGTTTTACCACGGCAATGAACGATGATTTCAATACGCCAGAGGCGTACTCAGTGCTGTTTGATATGGCGCGAGAAATCAACCGACTCAAAACTGAAGATATGGCTGCAGCCAGCGCACTTGGCGCTTTGATGCGTGAGCTTGCCGATGTAATTGGTATTTTACACCAAGATCCGGACGCATTTATGCAGGGCGATAGTGGTGCCGATGAAGAAGTTGCTGAGATTGAAGCATTGATCAAATTGCGCAATGATTCGCGTGCAGCAAAAGATTGGGCGAATGCCGATATGGCGCGAGACAAACTGACTGAAATGGGCATCGTGTTAGAAGATGGCGCAAATGGTACGACTTGGCGTCGTAAGTAAGCTCATTTTGCACTACATGAACCATTAAGTAGTCAATTTATACCCGTCCTACTTGAAGTTGCAGCGGTGTTGACAGGCGTTCACAAACCTCATCACATAGTGTATCTATGTTCACGAAGTGCTCAGAGGCTTTGTTCGTTTGCCGCCTACCTGCAACGCCAAGTTGTTTAGGTATCAGAAGCAGTCAATATAAGGTGTTTGTCTGTGGCACAAATGTATTTTTATTACTCGGCAATGAATGCGGGTAAATCAACAACCTTGTTGCAATCGTCGTTTAATTATCAAGAACGCGGTATGAATCCAGTGATTTTTACCGCCGCATTGGATGACCGTTACGGCGTTGGAAAAGTCAGCTCGCGCATTGGTTTGCAAGCAGAGGCGCAGCTATTTAAAGTTGACACCAATTTATTGGATGAGATCTCGGCGTTGCACCAAGCAAACCCGATTCACTGTGTCCTGATCGATGAATGTCAGTTTTTATCAAAAACGCAGGTGTACCAGCTTACCGAAGTTGTCGATAAGCTGCATATTCCCGTGCTCTGTTATGGATTACGAACCGATTTCTTAGGTGAGCTGTTTGAAGGGAGTCGCTATTTACTCTCGTGGGCCGATAAGTTAGTCGAGTTGAAAACCATTTGTCACTGTGGCCGCAAGGCCAATATGGTGATTCGAACCGATGAACATGGCAATGCGATTCGCGAAGGGGATCAGGTCGATATTGGCGGTAATGATCGTTATGTTTCGGTTTGTCGTGAGCATTATAAAGAGGCCATGGGCAAATAGCTCAGATACCCGTCCCACTTGACGCTGCAGATGCGTTGGCTGCCTCATTCGCCCCAATCACATAGTTTTCTATGCTCATGGGGTCTCATTTGATGGCCGCCTTCCTGCAACGCCAAGTGGTTTGGGTATCTACCCTTCATATTTGACGCTGCAGATGCGTTGGCTGCCTCATTCGCCCCATTCACATAGTTTTCTATGCTCATGGGGTCTCATTCGATGGCCTCTTTCCTGCAACGCCAAGTGGTTGGGTATCTACCTTTCATATTTGAGGCTGCAGATGCGCTGGCTGTCTGCAACGTCGAGTTGCCGAACATTTAAGTTTGTGGTTTAAGATCCTCCGGAGGCGTATTCGACGGCTTGGTCTTTTGCGCCGCATCGGTATCCTCACTTGGAACAGGGCCATCCACCATTGGGCCGTAGTCGTCTTCTAGCCCTTCATGAAGCTTGTGTTGACTTGCGATGTAGGTGTACATCACGGGCAGAACAAAGAGGGTAAATAGAGTACCAACCGCTAAGCCAACCACAATAACCAAACCGATGTTATAGCGCGAAACTGCCCCCGCGCCTGTGGCATAAAGCAGGGGTATTAGGCCTGCGATCATCGCCGATGTCGTCATCAATATTGGTCGTAAACGCACGGTGGCAGCCTCAATAATGGCATCGCGTTTGGTTGCGCCGTTATTGATCTGCTCCTCTTTGGCCACTTCACACATCAAAATACCGTGTTTGGTAATAAGCCCCACTAATGTGATGAGCCCGACTTGCGAATAGATGTTGAGTGAGGTTTCACCCGAAACATGCGTCCACCCAAGGGCAATCAAAGCGCCGCTGATAGCAAGTGGTACGGTACACATGATGACGAGCGGGTCGCGCACACTCTCAAATTGACTTGCTAGGACTAAGAAAATAATGGCGAGCGCTAAGCCAAATGTAACGTAAAGCGCACTGCCTTCGGTGACGAACTGACGTGATTCACCCATGAAGGCGTAAGTATACCCTTGTGGTAAATCCGTTTTTGCCAAGTTTTCAAAGAAGCTGACGGCATCACCCATCGCGACATTGGGCGCAGGAACCGCAGAAATCGTGATTGAGTTCATTTGGTTATAGTGAGGCAGGGTTTTGGCTGAACCATTGACTTTGAAACTGACTAAGCTTGAAAGCGGAACCGCCGCGCCGTTTTGCGCAGTAACATAATAGTTTTCAATGAGATGAGGATTTGCTCTGTCGGCTCGAATCAGTTCTGGGATCACCTCGTAAGAGCGGCCATCAATGTTGACGCGGTTAATGTAACCACCGCTCATCATGGTAGAGAGAGTGGCACCAATTTCTTGCATTGTGACGCCATACGCCCCCGCAGCATCTCGGTCAATGGTTAGTTGGACTAACCCTGAGTCGTATTTGAGATCCACATCAGTGTATACAAATAGTGGGCTCGATTTGGCTTTTTCAAGAATGTTATTCCCCGTGTTGTACAGGGTTTCAAAGTTGGCAGGGCTGGTGATAACAAACTGCACCGGTAAGCCGCCGGAAGCGCCGGGTAATGATGGCAACTGATACGCAGCGGCATTAATGCCCGGAATTTTTTTAGCCGCCGCCGTCACCGTATTGGAAATTTCTAACTGGCTTTGAGTACGGTCACTCCATGGAATTAGCGGACCAAAGGCAATGCCCTGACTGCTGGTTGGCACACCAATGAGCGCAAGCGATGCCGCAGCTTGTGGCTGTTCACCAATGATTTTTGACACCAGCTCCATATTCGCTTGAATGTAATCATTATTGGCATTTGACGGGGCGTTACCAAATACCACAACTACCCCTTGGTCCTCATTAGGGGCAAGTTGCGATGGAATAAAGCTAAACAAAACAGGCAGTGAGGCCAGTACAATTAAAGCAAATACCACAATTACCGGCCGATGGTCGATGACCGAATGTAGCACTCGTTGATAGCGTTTGGTTAGCCCTGATAATGTTCGTTCAACGATTTGCTCGAATTTGCTCGGTTTCTCATGAGCTTTGAGCATTTTTGAGCACATCATAGGAGACAGCGTTAGTGCAACAAAGCCGGAAATAAAGACAGAACCGGCCAAAGTCAGCGCGAATTCTTTAAACAGTGAGCCAGTAATGCCGCCCATCAATGCAATTGGCGCGTAAACCGCTGCAAGTGTGATGGTCATTGAGATCACGGGCACGGCAATTTCTCGCGTTGCGATCACCGCCGCTTTAAAGGGCGGGGTGCCCATTTTTATGTGTCTATCGACATTTTCAACCACCACAATCGCGTCATCGACAACCAGACCAATCGCTAGAACCATCGCAAGTAACGTCAGTAAGTTAAGGGTAAAATCGAGCCCTTGCATAACAAACATTACGCCAATCAGTGACAGTGGAATCGTTACAATCGGGATCACCACGGCTCGAAATGAACCAAGGAAGAGCAAAATTACCACAATAACAATCACAGCCGCTTCGACAATGGTTTTAATCACCTCGTCGATGGAATCGGTGATGGCTAATGTTGAGTCATAGATGAGTTCTGCGCCAATGTTTGGTGGCAGATTCTCATGAATTGATTCAAAGATCACACGAGAGCCTTTGGCAACATCCAGTGGGTTCGCTGTTGGCGTCGCGTTAATACCGATGATCACCGCCTCGCGGCCATTTGCTAATGCGCGTGTGGTGTCGTTACTTTTACTCATGCTCACTTCAGCGACATCACGCAGGTGGACAACTTGGCCACCGTCGCTTTTGATCACTAAGTTTTCAAGCCCTTCGACCGTATCGACTTGACTGTCGATTGTGCCATTAAGAAGCGTGAAATAACTGTTGAATTGACCGACTGCGGATTGATAGTTGTTGCTCTGTAATACCGCAACCAGATCGCTGGTGGATAAATCATACAGGCCAAGTTTTTCAGGATCGGGCCAAACGCGAAGTGCAAAAGGTGCGCCCCCCATCAAGGTGACGTTTGACACACCATTTACGGTTGAAATTTGTGGGTTAACCACGCGATCTAGATAGTCAGCAATCTGACTGGAATTGAGGACATCACTAAAAAATGAGATGTACATAACCGAGGTCGTTGAGCCCGTCGACGAGGTAACGGATGGATTAAGTGCCTCTTTGGGCATCTCATTGGACACAGAGTTTATCTGCGATAAGACATTGGCGAGCGCTTCCTCAGGGTTGGTGTTAAGTATCATGTTAAGCACAATACTTGAGGTGCCAAGTTGACTCGATGAGGTCATAAAATCAAGGTTATCGACCTGAGAAAGTGCCTCCTCTAAAGGCTGCGTAATGAAACCTTCAACCAAAGCCGCATCCGCACCGGGATAGGCAGTGGCGACGGTAATGACCGTATTTGTCATATCGGGATATTGGCGCACCTGCAGGTCATTCATCGCATTAAGCCCGAGGAGGAGCAGTAGCAGACTAAGTGATGCGGCCATCACGGGGCGGAAAATAAAGATATCGGTAAACTTCATCGCCGTCCTCCTTATAACTGTGGCATCTTGTCAGGGACTGAAATGTCATCTGGAACCACGTTAACTTTGACATTGTTCCCCATGTTTAAGATCCCTGTGCTGACCACTTCTTGGCCAAATTCCAACTTGCCAGTGACAAGGGCATTGTTGCCATCACGCTCAATGACAGTGACATTCACTTGACGAACGCGGCTCTCTTTGTCTTTGGTTTCGACAACAAAAACTGAGTCGCCATAGAGCGCAAATACGATAGACGTTTGCGGAACCACAAACTGATTTTCTAATGGTGACAGGCCGACTTTAACATCGGCAAACATGCCACCGCGTAGGGATCTATCGTCGTTCGGAACTTCAGCTTGAATCGTAACAAGGCCAGTATCATCGTTAACGACAGGTTCTATCGCATTGATCTTCCCTTTGTAAGCGCGCTCAGGATACGCTTCGACGGTTAGTGACATCGGCTGGCCAATATAGATTTGGCCCAGTTTGGCTTGTGGCACACTAAAACGCACTCGCATTACCGAAAGATCTTCAAGACGAACGAGGTTAGCGCCAGCGGAAACATACTGCCCGAGGTTGATATTACGAATGCCCAATACGCCGCTAAACGGAGCGCGGATTTCGCGTTGCGCGATCGTTGCCTCAAGGCTTTCAATGTTGGCTTCGAGCGAAAGGTATTTGGACTGAGCCGTTTCTACGCTTTGTTGCGACACCGAGCGCTCTTGGTATAACGCTCGCAACCTTAAATAGTCATCGCGAACGGAGGGCAGTTGTACCTGCTGTGCTTTTAAGTCTGCCCGTTGAACCGAGGCATCAAGGTTTATCAAAACGTCGCCTTGCTTTACCGAAGCGCCGTTAGCAAAGTTTATCGCCGTAACGATGCCTGAAACTTGGTTTGATACTTCAACACCTTGATTGGGTTCGATAAAACCAATTGCAGTGATGTTTCTTGACCAGACGGTGGGCTCAAGTTTTGCTACGGTAACAGGATAGACAGGCTCCGGAAGGTTGGCCAAGGTGTCGGCAATTTTGTTGTTTACGAACATGTTGAAACCAATGACTGTGCCAAACGCGAGTAGCGCAACCACAATCATTCCCAAAACCCATTTTTTCATCGCTTATTCCCCAATGTCGATACGGTGAACGCCTTACAGCCTTTAAATAGCCTGAGTGATATGCCCCCAAAAGTGTGGAGATGCAGATGGGCAGTAAACCGACAAAGCCTCTGATCACAGAACGATTCAGTGATGAGATTTGTGAGAGTTCGCCCTTATTTCATCAATAAAAGTCCATTAACAAACAACGCTGCAACCTCAAGTGGGACGGCTAAAGGCAGTTAAGCGAAGTATAAGCAAGAAAATCGCAAGCGGTGTTGCAATGCAAAGACGTGATGTGATG
This sequence comes from Vibrio agarilyticus, assembly GCF_012641465.1. GTDB lineage: Bacteria > Pseudomonadota > Gammaproteobacteria > Enterobacterales > Vibrionaceae > Vibrio > Vibrio agarilyticus. Next base: position 188,911 of record NZ_JABAIK010000001.1, on the reverse strand, counting down.
AGGGGAATTCGATGCCAGTGTTCTCGGCGTTCTCGCAGATATGAGAACGCCCCTATCTTCTTTACGTCAACAAAGAGACCCAGTTACTTCAAGATATACTCTTTACACTTGAAGTGGCAGGGGGTGTTGACTACCTCTCACAAACCTCATCACATAGTTTATCTATGTTCACGAAGTGCTCAGAGGCTTTGTTCGTTTGCTGCCTACCTGCAATTCCAAGTTGTTTGGGTATAAGTCACTTCGAGAGGTGCGGTTCAGCGACTTAACGTGTTTGAGTATCCCGTGACGAGAGGGCCTTGAGTGCATCAAGCGTCGAATTAAAGTGAAATTGGTAGCCAAGCGACAACAGTTTGGTGGCGCTAATGCGTTTACCTGGCTCGTCGTTATGCGCAATTTGTGTGGAGATTTGGGTGTGCTGTTCTGCTGCGGCTCGATAAAACGCCGCCTTACTGACCGTCTCTGGCGTGGTGGCATTGACTAAATGGCTCTCTGGATGGCTCAGTAAAAAGCAGATAATGTCGATAGCGTCATCAAGGTGAAGCATATTGGCAGGCGCTACACGGCTGACTTGTTTAAGCCGATGGATAAAGCGCGCAGGGTGGCGTTGAGGGCCAAATAACCCACTGCAGCGGATCACGCAATATGGAATGCCACTGTTGATTACGGCGTGCTCTGCCGCGAGTAAAATCGCTGATTTGCTGAGATCAGCACCATTCGATGCGGGGTTAGCACAAGACTCATCCATGGTCCCTGTTGGCTGGTCATATACCGATGTTGAACTTATCATGACAAGCTTTTGTATCGCGCTATCTCGTGCGGCTCTCGCAATGCTCAACCAAAACTTGGCATAATCTTGGCCGCCACCCTGACGAAAGCCCGGAGGAAACGAACCAATAATATGGGTGATTTTGTGATGGCGAATTAAGTGAGTGAGCGACTCAAACGCATCCGCTTGTGCCAAATCTAGTGATTCGTAGATGAGTGCGTGTTTCGATGTTTGGAGGATTTCATCGGGCCAATGTCGCCGTGTGACAATCACCTTATCACCGTGTTGTGTTAGCGTGCTTGCAAGTGGTAGACCAAGCCAACCTGCGCCGAGGATGAGTATTCGTCGCTGTATTACCATTTTATATCCCTATGCTCCAAGGCTTTGTTTGCTGATAGTTTTATACCCGTCCTACTTGAAATTGCAGCGGTGTTGACGGGCACTCACAAACTTCATCACATAGTTTAGCTATGTTCACGAAGTGTTCAGAGGCTTTGTTCGCTGGTCGCCTACCTGCATTTTGAAGTTGTTTGGGTATACTGCAACTCCAAAAATGTATCTTGCGATTATCTAGGTCCAAAATGCAAGAAAGGCCGTGAATCGGCCTTTGCTTTGACTTTGAATTGTTCAATATGAACACGGTTTATCGAGGGTTTACGCACTGGCTAAACGGCGTAGCAGACGGTCAGCGTGCTCGGCCATTTCGATGCCTTCGTCGGTTAGATAGCCGCCGTCAGGTTGTGTGCAAAGCTGTTTTTCATAGAGGCGCTGCGCTGCCGCTTTTGCTTCTTCACTTGCATCGCTATGGACTTTAATCCCAGTTGCTGCGCTACTTAAGTCAAATTGGAGCAGCAGATTCATTTCTTCTAATAGTGATTGATCAAACTTCATATGCGATTTCCTTAATGATTCAACCGTTTCAATCTAGCCAGTTTCTCATATAAAGACAATTTTTCTGCGTTTGAATTGCTATGTTCATCCAACTTGTTGTGTTGCGTCGTTGGGGAATGGCTATTTTTACTTTTGTTTTCTCAGCAAGTCACAGAAGGGGCTGCTACGTTAATCTAGATAACGTAGCAGACACTATAACCATGCACCTTGAGGTTACTTAGGTATAGAGTGTTTGTGCCTTGCGAAAGAGATGAGCGCCGAATATGTTAGTGCGTTGGTAAAATAATTTATGGCCTGCACAAAAAATCGCGCTTGAAATGGATCACAAATCGGCGCAACATCCGCGCCCATAATCTTGATGCAGATGGGTGAGCCCCATGAATTTTAACCAATTTGACTCCTTATTACCGCCTCAGGCGGCGGAACGTGCTGCGGAAATTGGTGTGGCCAAAGCCACTAAAGATCCGTTTAAATCTTTTCTTCTAGCGATTTCCGCAGGCTTGCATATTGGTATTGCTTTCATTTTTTATACCACAGTGACAACCGGGGCTGAGGATTTGCCTTGGGGCATGACTCGTCTTGTGGGTGGGTTAGCGTTTAGTTTGGGTCTCATTTTAGTGGTCGTCACTGGCGGAGAATTATTTACCAGTTCGGTGCTAACCTTGGTGGCGCGGGCCAGCGGGAAAATCAACTGGGGAGTCTTGGTTAAAAACTGGGTCATTGTTTACTGCGGTAACCTTGTTGGGGCTTTGCTCCTAGTGGGGTGTATGATGGTGACGAAACAATACATGTTTGACAGTGGCCAAGTCGGTATTAACGCCATGTCGATAGCCCAACATAAGTTGCATCACGGTTTCTGGCAGGCGGTTGCCTTGGGCATCATGTGTAACGTTCTAGTCTGTATTGCTGTTTGGATGACGTTTAGCGGCCGTACTTTAACCGATAAGATTATGGTGATGATTTTACCTGTGGCGATGTTTGTTTCTGCTGGGTTTGAGCATTGTATTGCAAACATGTTTCAAGTGCCTATGGCCATCGGGATCAAGGCGTTTGCCCCTGACGCATTTTGGGCGGCAACAGGCACCAGCATTGCCGATTTCGCTGACTTGACCATTATGAACTTTCTGATTAATAACCTGGTCCCTGTTACCTTAGGCAATATTATCGGTGGTGGCGTGTTTGTCGGCATGTGGTACTGGTTAATTTATCTACGTGAATAGTTCGGCGATACTCGCTCTCGATTTGAAGCGGCAACTTCAATTATTTTGAATATCTATAAAAGGCGCTGGGTAAACTGTGGCGCCTTTTTTGTACCACATTCTCGAATAGTTAATCTTTCAAGACAAATCACATAAAGTGCATACCAATTGCAGCGGTTGAATGGCGACCCATTCGTTATTGCTCTCGTTTGGTTCCGTGATCAGCCAATTCTTTTCGTTCTCTTCTCTCACAGTCTCTTGTTCCCGTTCCAAACCATAACCCTGTGCTTCCATGTGCTGTCTCCTTATGACCCACTCTCTTAGATATAACTTGGCTATATACCCTTTTCACTTGAGGTTGCAGGGCTTTTGTTCGAAAAATTAAGGGGCTGGCTCTTACAAACCTCATCACATAATTAGTCTATGTTCACGAAGTGCTCAGAGGTTATGTTCGTTTGCCGCTTACCTGCAACGCCAAATTGTTTGGGTATAGGTATAAAAGTGCGAAATGACAGTCACATGACGAAAACGTGTAATTGTAGTGTCAGAAAGGTTATCCACATTTTCTGTGGATAAGGTGTGTTCGATCCCGTGGACAAGCTTTCTGGTGCTAACCTTTTGGTTTAAATAGATAAAAACTCTTATTGCACAACGAGTGTCAAGCGTTTTTTTAGGCAGCATTACAGTAAACGCCCGCACACTAAGCTGGCGATTTATTTCGCTGAGTATTGTGACGATGATTTCGTTTAATGAGGCGATGGGTGGATTGTGGTTGTAAGTTATTTGTTAAATATTATTGGTGTGGATTTGTTTTAATTTTTCTTCATATTTTTCCATATATTAAAACATCAAAAAGCAATTGATCACATCTCGGTTTGGCTTCAAAAAAGTACCGAATTACAAGGGATTTGGCGTGTTAATTGATTGAATAAATCGCTAGATTTGATCTAACATTTCGCCCCAGTAAAGTTTCTTAAACCTCGCTCTTTTGAGTGGGGTTTTTTCAATTTTGAATCAAAATCATGGGCAAATGTATGAGTGATGTTAATAAAATTGAAGGTGGCGAAGAACGCTCTTTGGAGTGGAAGTCATTTTTCTTCATTACTGTTGTTCTGTTTCCAATTCTGAGTGTGGCTCTGGTTGGGGGATACGGATTTATCGTCTGGTTTATGCAGATGTTTTTAATCGGACCTCCAGGCGCTCATTAATCGAGATCCAACCTTGAGTTAGGCAATATCAGAAAGAAGTTAGAGTACAGAACATGAAATCATTAATTATTAAGCTTTGGCGCACCTTAACTCGCCCAGCCGTCCACATTAGTCTCGGCGTGCTAACCATGGGTGGCTTTATTGCGGGCATTATTTTTTGGGGTGGGTTTAACACCGCACTGGAAGTGACAAACACAGAAGAATTCTGTGTTGGCTGTCATACCATGAGCGAGAACGTTTATGTCGAACTGCAAGAAACGGTGCACTGGAAAAACAGCTCTGGCGTTCGTGCAACGTGTCCAGATTGTCATGTTCCACATAATTGGACTGACAAAATTGCGCGTAAGATGCAGGCCTCTAAAGAGGTGTTTGCGCAAGTCTTTGGTAATTACGATGAGCCGGGGGCGTTTGAAGAACGTCGTATCGTTCTTGCGCAAAATGAGTGGGCCCGTTTTTCTGCGAACAAATCGTTAGAGTGTAAAAACTGCCACAACTATGACTCAATGGACTTTGACCAAATGTCTGCCACCGCTCGCATTCAAATGAAGCAAGCAGCGGAGAAAGATCAAAGCTGTTTGGATTGTCACAAAGGTATTGCCCACAAACTGCCAGAGAATATGGACAGTGTGGGCGGCATTGTCGGTGAGCTAGAGCAATTGACTTCAGGTACAGATTACGCAGCAGGACAACAAATCGTTACCGTGCGTCATTTGCCTGTCTATTTCTCAGCAGATGCCAAAAAAGAAGCCGGTTTGATTAACCCAGCGTCTACCGTCACCGTTTTGGAAGAGAAGGGCGACATGGTGAAAGTTGAAATTGACGGTTGGCGTAAAGCGAAAGGCTTTGGCCGAGTGATTCAAGAAGACTTCGGTTTGAACATTGCAACCGCCTCTTTGTTAAAAGAAGCCTCGACCGATAGCAATGTTATCACGACGGGTGAAAAGAAAGTCGACGAGCTTACTGGCTTGCCATGGGAAAAAGTGGCTGCAACGGTTTGGATGAAAAAAGAGTCGTCACTTAACGACGTGACACCGATTTGGGAAAAAGCCCGCGAGTCGTATAACACTAACTGTTCAGTGTGCCATACCCAACCAGCAGAGGCGCATTTTGATGCCAATACTTGGCCGGGCATGTTTGATGGCATGTTGGCGTTCGTGAACTTTGATACCGACAGTGAAGCACTGGTACTGAAGTATCTGCAGAAGCATTCATCAGATTTTGTTGAAGCACACCACTAATTCAGCGATTGGAGAAGTCATTATGTCTATTACACGCAGAAGTTTTCTAAAAGGCGTTGCGACAACCAGCGCTGTTTCAGTAATGGGTCCTAGCCTACTGGTTTCAAATTCAGCTAAAGCGGCTGAAACCAGCGGTACTTGGAAAGTATCTGGTTCGCATTGGGGCGCGTTTCGCGCCCACATCTACGGCGGCAAAGTTCAAGCGGTAAAACCACTATCGGAAATCGATAAGCACCCTACCGATATGCTGAATGGTATTCGTGGGATCCTCTACAGCCCATCGCGCGTGCGTTACCCTATGGTGCGTTTGGATTGGCTGAAAAAGCACAAATTTAGCGGTGATACGCGTGGTAACAACCGTTTTGTTCGCGTCACTTGGGATGAAGCGCTGGACTTGTTCTACCGCGAGCTTGAGCTGGTACAAAAAGAGTACGGCCCATCGGGTCTGATGGCAGGCCAAACTGGTTGGAACCAAACGGGTCTATTCCATAACTGTACTGCTCATATGCAGCGCGCGGTTGGTATGCACGGTAACTTCATTAAAAAAGTGGGCGACTACTCAACGGGTGCGGGTCAAACCATCATGCCGTATGTTTTAGGCTCGACGGAAGTTTACGCACAAGGCACCTCTTGGTCAGAAATTATTGCTAATTCTGACAACATTGTCCTTTGGGCAACCGATCCGGTGAAAAACCTGCAAGTGGGTTGGAACTGTGAAACCCATGAGTCTTATGCTTACCTTGAGCAACTGAAAGAAAAAATCGCTAAGGGCGAGATCAATGTGCTTTCCGTTGATCCAGTGAAGAACAAAACTCAGCGTTACTTCCAAAATGATCACATGTACATCAACCCGCAAACTGACGTTGCCTTTATGTTGGCGGTTGCACACGTACTGTATAACGAAGATCTGTACGATAAAGAGTTCATCAAAACCTATTGTATTGGTTTTGAAGAGTTTATCGCTTATGTGCAAGGTCAAACCAAAGACAACGTTGAGAAGACCCCAGAGTGGGCGGCGGCGATTTGTGGTGTATCAGCCGACCAAATTCGCGACTTTGCTCGCATGTTGGTCAGTGGTCGTACTCAGCTGCTGTTTGGTTGGTGTATTCAGCGTCAAGAGCATGGTGAACAGCCATACTGGATGGGCGCGGTTATCGCTGCGATGGTCGGTCAAATTGGCTTGCCTGGTGGGGGGATCTCTTATGGTCACCACTATTCAAGTATCGGCGTACCATCAACTGGTTTTGCAGGCCCTGGCGCGTTCCCACGTAACCTAGATACAGGTTCAAAACCGAAGTGGGATAATAACGACTTTAAAGGCTTTAGCAGTGTGATTCCGGTGGCGCGTTGGGTTGATTCGATCCTCGAACCGGGCAAAAAGATCCGCTATAACGGCGCTGACGTGACTCTGCCAGATTTTAAAATGGTGGTTATTTCCGGTAACAACCCATGGCATCACCACCAAGATCGTAACCGCATGAAGCAGGCGTTCCGTAAGTTACACACTGTGGTGACCATTGAATTTACCTGGACTGCGACTTGTCGTTTCTCTGATATCGTATTGCCAGCGTGTACTCAATGGGAACGTAATGACATTGACGTTTACGGCTCATACTCAAACCGTGGTTTGGTGGCAATGCACCGTTTGGTTGATCCGCTGTTCCAGTCAAAAACCGATTTCCAAATTATGACGGAACTGACGGAGCGTTTTGGCCGTGCTGATGAATACACTCGTGGCATGACTGAAATGGAGTGGCTGCGTTCACTTTACGCTGAATGTAAAAAAACCAACGCGGGCAAGTTTGAGATGCCAGAGTTTGATGAGTTCTGGGAAAAGAGCGTATTGGATTTTGGTACTGGAAAACCTTGGGTTCGCCATGCTGATTTCCGCCGTGATCCTGAAATCAACCCATTGGGTACGCCGTCGGGCTTTATTGAAATCAGCTCACGCAAGATCGGCCGTTACGGTTATGAGCATTGCCAAGAGCACCCAATGTGGTTCGAAAAAACCGAGCGTTCTCATGGCGGCCCAGGTTCTGACAAGTATCCGTACTGGCTGCAATCGTGTCACCCAGACAAGCGTTTGCATTCGCAGATGTGTGACTCGGAAGAGTTCCGTGCCACTTACGCGGTGCAAGGTCGTGAACCTGTGTACATCAACCCACAAGATGCAAAAGCCAAAGGCATCAAAGATGGGGATCTAGTGCGAGTGTACAATGACCGTGGTCAGCTTTTGGCCGGCGCAGTACTGAGTGACAGCTACCCACGTGGCGTGATTCGTATCGAAGAGGGTGCGTGGTATGGCCCTATGAGTGAAAAAGACGGCGCGCTTTGTACTTATGGCGATCCAAACAACCTTACATTGGACGTGGGTTCGTCTGAGCTGGCGCAAGCGACCTCAGCCAATACTTGTATTGTGGAGTTTGAGAAGTTCACTGGCAAGGTGCCACCGGTTCTCTCCTTTGGTGGGCCGATTGAAGTGATGTAATCACCCTTAGAAAATACCAGCCACGTGCTGGTATTTTTTTATTGTTATCCCAAAACCACCGCTTTGGGCGGTGGTGATTGTTTTTAAAATGCTATATTTTTGAAGTGATATCGCGGCGACTAGAGCACAATTCTTTTCAATTTTTGATTGTTGATAATAAAAATAATTCTCATTATAGTGACTGGGTTTTCATATCCCTAATGAGGTTATTTTGATGCTTCGCACCGCGATCATTCCTATTATTCTTGTTACGTTATCGGGTTGCGTAACTGCGCCCAATTACGCTCCGATTGAATCTAAAACCCCCGATCCATTGAATACGCTTTATGATTATCAAGTGTATGGTCAAAATGGTGAGATCGGCACGACAACGCAATTAGCGCAACAACTTGCCCACTACGATATTATTTTGGTTGGTGAATATCATAGTCATCCCGGAATTCACCGTCTTCAGACGGATTTATTTTACCAGATGGTTCAAGTCGCGCCGGTCCAGTTATCCATGGAGCAGTTCTCGCGCGACAAGCAAGCGATAGTCTCAAACTACATTAAGGGGGAGATAGGAGAAGCGCTGTTTCTTGAGCAGGCGAATGCTTGGCCAAATTACAAAAGTGACTACCGTGGCATTGTTGAAATTGCCAAAGCGTACAATCGAGACGTGATTGCCGCTAATGCACCACGAAATATGGTCAAATGCATTGGCCGTCATGGTGACCGTTATATTGAGTCTCTTTCATTAAGCGATAGAGCATTATTGGCAAGTGAAATTAATACCCAGTCGCGCCCGTACAAAACTCAGTTTATGCAGCTGATGGGGCTGGCGTCTGGTGAAAACCCCAGCCCGCGTTACGAGCAGCTGTACCAAGCTCAAATTACTTGGGATGCGACCATGGCTGAGAGCATGTTGCAGGCGAGCTATGTCGATACGCCGATTTATCATATTGCAGGAAATTATCACGTTGACCAAGCTGGTGCGTTAGATCACGCATTACTTGCACGCGATAGTCGCTTAAAAATTGCGAAAGTTGTGCCATTTTTTTCCGAGAAACCACCAATCCCAGCAAGCTCTCGTTTAGATAGCTACTTTGTGCGTGTGCAGCCGTTGCCGTTAGAACATTTAAACGAAGATGAGCGAAAATTGGCGTACAAACGGGGGCATAGTGCTGGTGCAAAAGAGCCGGTGATCTGCTTTGTCAAAGAATAAGTGGCGCGTGTATTTTGCTTGTTTGCTGCCGACCAGCATCTTGAAGTCACTTGGGTATATAAAGCGCAGCTTTGCTGCTGCGCCAATGATCTTGTGTATAAATTCAATGACAATTGTGATTTTTTAGGTAAAATTTTCGCCTTCGTGAGCAACCTAGCTTGGTGCGCCAAGCTTGAAACCAATGAATAGGAAAAATCGATGATTCTAGTTGTAGGTCATAAGAACCCAGACAGTGATAGCATCTGTAGCGCTATCGTGGCTACTGAACTACTCAAAGCCCGTGGTGAAGCGGCAATGCCAATTCGTCAAGGCGAGATCAACCGTGAAACTCAGCACATTCTTGATGTTGCAGGCGCAACTGCACCAGAGCTACGCACACAGGTTGCGGGCGAAAAAGTATGGTTGGTTGACTATTCAGATTTGGCTCAGGCTCCGGATGACATCACCGAGGCTGAAATTTTGGGTATCGTTGACCATCACCGCCTTGGTGATGTAATGACAGTCAACCCGATGGAAGCATGGATTTGGCCTGTTGGCTGTACCAACACCGTCCTGTTCAATATGTTTAAGATTGAAGGCCATGAAATCACGCCAATGATTGCCAAATTGATGATGTCTGCGATTTTGTCAGACACTGTGGGTTTTGCGTCGCCAACGTGCACTCAAAAAGACAAAGACGCGGTTGCGGAATTGGCTGTGATCGCCGACGTTGCTGATATTGATGCCTTCATTAAAGATTTGTTGATTGCCAAAACGAACATCGAAGGGCTAAGCGCCGCTGAGCTTGTTGAAAAAGATCTTAAAGGTTACCCATTTAATGGTCGTGACGTTGTCGTTGGTCAAGTTGAGTTGGCGACACTTGAGCAAGTCGATGCAATGATTGACGCACTAGAAGCGGATCTTGAGCGTCGTTGTAACGAAGAAGGTTTGGCTTTTGCCGCACTGATGCTAACAGACATCACTACGGCAAAAACTCGTCTGCTGCACAAAGGTGAATGGTCAGAGAAACTGAACAAGCACGAGCAAGACGGCATGCTGATGATGGAAAACACCCTAAGCCGTAAGAAGCAGGGTTGGCCTTGGCTACAAACCGAATTGGTTTAAGTCTAAGCGCATTTGTGCTTTTGGTAATAAAAAACGCTCGAGTGATACTCGAGCGTTTTTTTTATTTTGTACCGTAGCTGTGGTTTGGCGCGCGATAAAAGTGACTTTCAATCAAGCGCTGTGTGACGGGGTGCTCCGGCGATGTCAGTACTTTTTGTGTTTCACCAGCCTCAACCACTTCACCTTCATGCATCACCATCACTTGATCTGTAATGTGCTTGATGACGCCGATATGCTGTGAAACGTAAATAAATGCAACGCCCATCTCTTCTTGCAGCTCAAGAAAAAGGTTGATGATCTGCGAGCGCATCGCCATATCAAGGCCGTTTAATGCTTCGTCGGCAATGATGATTGAGGGCTGTAGAATTAACGCACGAGCAAGGCAGACACGCTGTTTTTGTCCGGTCGCCAACATTTGTGGGTAAAAATACGCATGTTCCGGCAAAAGCCCGACACGAATTAAGACACTTTTAATTCGTTGCATACGCGCTTCTGCCGTCATATTAGTATTTCGCTTAAGCGGACCCTCTAAAATACGCCCTATCGGAATGCGCGGGTTGAGCGAAGTGTTTGGATCTTGAAAGATCATTCGAATCAGCTTGCAGCGAGTGGAGTAATCTCGATGAGCTAATGGTTCACCATTAACACGGATTTCTCCTGATGATGGCTCAACCATGCCTGCGAGCATTCGCGCGAGAGTGGATTTGCCAGACCCGTTTTGTCCCATAAACCCAATCGTTTGTCCCGCTTCTAGCGTGAAGCTGACAGGTTTCACTGCGTGCTGCACTTTGCGGCGGAATAGCCCAGAGCGAGTAATAAAACTCTTCGATAAATTATCGACTTCAAGTAACGCGCTCATCCATTCTTCTCCATATTAAGCGGGAAATGACAGCTAAATTTATGGTTTTTGATGCGTCGCGCATAGGGTATTTCGACACATTGGCGCTGAGCATATGGGCAGCGAGGACCGAGCCGACAACCAATAGGAAGGTGTTGCAGTAATGGAATCGCGCCGGGCAGAGAAGGTAATTTCTGCTTGTGGGGGATCCAGTTAGTAAAATCGGGCATCGCCTGAAGCAGCGCAACCGTGTAAGGGTGCTTGGGCTCACTTAAGATTTTGTTGGTATCAGCGGACTCCACCGATTGACCACAATACATCACTGTAATGCGGTCAGCCCATTGCGTGATGGTGGTTAAATCATGGCCAATAAGCATGATGGTGGTGTTGTTGAGCTGATTCATTCGACTCAGCAAGCGCAAAATTTGCGATTGAGTGATGGCGTCCAAATCGTTGGTAGGCTCATCGGCGATTAACAATTTCGGATTGTTGGCGATGGCCATCGCAATCATCACTTTTTGACATTCACCATCGGTCAGTTCATAGGCATAACTGCTCATGAGTCTTTTGTGATCTTTGATGCCGACTTTATGCAAAAGCGCGATCGCGCGCTTTTTGCGCCAGCGCAATCTCTGCCACCAGCGTCCTTCAAAGGCACTTGAAGGAATCGCTTCAATCAGCTGGTGGCCCACCTGCTCTGAAGGGTCTAAACAGGTTGAAGGTTCTTGAAATATCATCGCGATCTCGCGTGCGATCACTTTACGCCGCTCTTTCGGTGATAACTGGAGTAAATCAATGCTTCCCAATCGCATGCGGTCTGCGGTGATTTTCCAGTTGTCTTTGCAGACCCCGACAATGGCTTTTGCCACTAAGCTTTTACCAGAGCCAGACTCACCAACCAAACCGCGAATTTCGCCTTCATTTAGCGTGAGGCTCATGCGGTCGACTGCGCGAACCATGCCTTGAGGTGTCTCAATTTCAATCGTCAGATGACGAATATCTAACAGCGGCATTATTCTGTCCCCATATTGAGCGCGCGGCGAACGCCTTCACCCACCAAGTTGATAATAATCACCGTAAACATAATCGTCAGACCAGGTAGAGTCACGGTCCATGGCGCCAAATAAATGAGTTCTACAGAGTCGCCCAGCATCGCACCCCATTCGGTGCTTGGTGGCTGGGCGCCTAAGCCCAAAAAGCCGAGCGCGGTGATATCGAGAATGGCAACAGAGAAGGCTAGCGTCAGTTCAGTGGCAATGATAGGTAGCACATTGGGGAAAATTGCGTGCGACAAGAGGTAAACATCATCGGCGCCATCGAGTCGAGCGGCCATTACATAATCTTTTTCGACTTCGTTGTGCACGGCCAAATAAATGGAGCGAATAAAACGGGGGATCAGTGCTAAGCAGATCGCCAGCATGACGGTGTATTCACCTACGCCCATAAAAGCGACGAAGATGATCGCCAATAGCAGCGAAGGTATCGACATCACAGTATCAAGCAGGTGATTTAGAGTGCTCGAGAGCAGCCCTTTGGTCATGCCAGCAAGCACACCAACACCACAGCCAATGATTGCTGCCACCAATGTAATTAGCACCGCGCTGCCAAAAGTGATACGAGAACCATCGATAAGACGCGATAAAATATCGCGGCCCAGATCGTCGGTACCCAAGAAATACTCAATGGTACCATCAGGACTCCATGATGGTGGGCGCAGTAAATGGCTGGAATGGGCAAAGGGATCATGCGGCATGATCCAAGGCGACAGTAGGGTAATTATGATGAGTAAAATTAAGCACCATAACCCGAACATCGCTAAATTATTCGCGCGAAAGTTACGCCAAAAACGCTCGCGTTGAGTCGGTATTCGCTCTTCTTGATAGACGTTATCGGTTAGCATACCACTCCTTACGCACCAGCGGATTCACCATAGCGCCAATCAAATCAGAAAAGATATTGGCGACCAGCACGAGTGTGGCCACAACCATGACACCGGCTTGGATCGCGACGTAATCTTGCGCTGCGAGCGCATCGAGTAACCAGCGGCCGATACCGGGCCAGTTGAAAATAGACTCAGTCACAATAGCCAATGTGAGCATACTTGAAAGTTGCACTCCCACTTTAGGGATGATGGGTGGAATTGCGTTACGCAAGACATGCTCCATCACAATGCTCCAAGTGGAAAGCCCTTTTATGCGCGCGGCGCGAATGTAGTTTTGTCGCATCACGTCCGCAACAGAGGCACGCATTAAGCCAATCACCTGTGTGGTTGGCGTAAGAGCGAGCACTAGGCTGGGTAACATAATATGATCAAGCGTACTGCTTATTGCCGCAGCGCGAGTCGCGCCTTTTACCATAAATGCATCGACCAAGGCAAAGCCTGTAACGTAAGGGACTTCAAGCAGTAAATCATAACGACCCGAAACAGGAAACCAACCCAGTTGCAAAGAAAAGAACATGATAGCAAGTAGCGCAACCCAAAAAATAGGCGCTGAATAGCCCGACATCGAGATGAACGAAATGGTGGTATCAATCCACTTGCCCTGACGCATTCCTGCAATAGTGCCAGTTGGGATCCCAACGAAAAGCGCAATCACAAAAGCCACAAAACAGAGCTCTAACGTTGCAGGAAATACCACTTTCAGTTGCTGATAAATCGGTTCGCCGTTTTTACTGACACCAAAATCGAGTTGCAGCAGCGAGCTGAGGTAATGTTGCCAACCTTGCCAAAAGCTCAGCTCCGCCCAGGTAGAATTGGGTTCGAGCCTCAGCAGGGAAAAACCCACTAAAGTGAGGATAAGTAACGTAATAATAAACAGGTTAAAACGTCGGACTGCGTAAAACAGCATTAGTAAAGTCTCTCAACGTTGTGAAAAGGAAGCGCATGAAAGGGGCTTGATTTAATGCCAATCAAAGATCGGTGATGGACTTGCTGCTGCATGCCGTGGGCAAGTGGGATCACAGGAAATTCCTGATTGAGTAAATTCTGCACTTGGTAGTAAAGATTAACGCGATAGCGCTGTTCCTTAGTCTCCAAAGCCAAATCGAGCAAGAAATCAAAATCATCATTACACCACATCGAGACATTCAACCCAGCATGTTGCGAGCTACAAGAGAGTAACGGACGTAAAATACTGTCTGGCTCACCAGTATCGGCTATCCAGCCGGTCAAGAAGAGATCGGCCTCTTGAGTGTGCTGAAGATCTTTTCGCTCGGCGCGATCGTCAGTGAATAGCGTTAAACGGATGCCAATATCGGCCAAATTCGCTTGAATAAGCTCGGCGGCTTTATGGGGGCTTGGGTTATACGCTCGTGGTGTCAGTGGCACCCACATCGATAGCGCAAGGCCATCGCCATACCCCGCTTCATCAAGGAGTGCGATGGCGTGTTCTCTATCATAATGCACTTGGCGCTGATCTTTTTGATAAGCCCAAGAATTTGGCGGCAGCAAAGTCGTTGCCGCGATCCCAGCGCCATAATAGACCGATTCCAATAAGCGCTGACGGTTAATGGCGAAACTCAGGGCTTGGCGCACGCGAACATCCGCTAGTGCAGGGTGACGAGTGTTAATCGCGACAAAGGCGACATTCATCGCAGGAACCGCGCTGAGTAGTAAATTAGGGTGGCGCTGAATTGCGTGTAATTGACTGGCAAGCGGTGTGCTAAGCACATCGCACTCTTCGCGCATGAGTTTGGCAAGCGTGCCAGTACCACGTTGAGACACATCAAGCACCATTTGCTTCATCACGGCTTTACCGCGCCAGTGATCGACATGGCGTTTGAGGCGAATGTAATCATTGGCTTTGTGCTCGACGAGTAAAAACGGGCCAGAACCAACAGGGAGCTTATCGAGTTGCGCCATTTGGTCATTTTGGCGTAAATACTGCGCGTATTCTGACGATAAAATGGCGCTGTGCGGTGTTGCTAACGTTGAGAGAAAAGCAAAGTTAGGCCGCGTGAGAGTAAATTTAACTTGGCGATCATTGATTGCCTCAACATTCTGCACAAAAGTGGCAAAATTGATGCGGCTAAACCACGGATAAAGCCCACCACCGATGTTGTGGTAGGGGGCTGCTTTATTGATGATCCGCTCAAAGCTGAACACCACATCGCTCGCATTTAAGGGGCGCGTTGGTGTAAACCAAGGGGTGGTTTGAAATTTGACGTCATCACGCAGGGTCAGTAGGTATTCAGTACCTGCATGATTGCTCTGCCATTCGGTTGCGATACTCGCTCGCGGCTGAAATGAAATTGGGTCAATGGTTAGCAACGTATCATAGAGTTGCGAGCCCAAGGTTTCGGCAGTGACGCCGCTATCGACGAGTTGTGGATTAAACGTCTCAGGATCACTTTGACCGCAAAACACGAAGCCACTTTGATGGACATTACGGTGTTCTCGCTCGTCACTGCAGGCGGTGAGGAAAGCAAGACCAAGGAGTCCTAGGCACAGCTTATTGAAAAGGTTCATAGACGAATACGTGTGTGATGATAAGTTCGCTGATGGCCAGATCGCAAACACGATCCAGCTAATTTATCATTTTCACTGCGCTTGACCAAATAGAAAATTATCTATGTGGCTTATTACGCGGGTGAAAACTAAGTTACCGTTGTATATATGGGTATACATTGTTTAGGTATATACCCTTTCCACTTGAAGTTGCAGCGTTGTTGGCTGGCTCTCACAAACCTCATCACATAGCTCGTCTATGCTCAGAGGCTTTGCTCGCTTGCCGCCTACCTGCAACTTCAAGTTGTTTGGGTATAGGGTGCTTTATCTTCCGACCAGCTGGTGTTTGCGAACCAGCCCACGTAGTTGATTGTAGTTAAGGCCAAGCAGCTCTGCGGCAACTTTTTGATTAAACTGACAGGCCTTGAGTGCCTCGCTAACCAATTTGTGTTCTTGCTGCGCTTGCCACTGTTTGAAATCGATGGGAAAAGTCGTTGTTTGAATGGGTTGCTTGGCAAGCGCTGTTTGTGTTTGATTTTGAGGTGGGTTTTCGAAAGCATCAGCGTCAATACGCTGGGGTGTTTGAGACGTTGTTTGCCAGCTAGCTTGAAATGGGTTAAATCGAAGTGCATCAATCGGCTGTTTATTTTGGCCATGATGATAGATAGCACGCTCAACCACATTTTTTAGCTCTCGAACATTACCAGGCCATGAATAGGTGAGGAGCGCGTGTTTGGCATTATCGCTAAAACCAACAAAATAATCTAAAGCCAGCTCTCGACACATCTTGATTGCGTAGTGTTCCGCGAGCAGCATAATATCTTCACGTCGGTGGCGTAGTGGTGGCAGCAAGATAACATCGAATGCCAGCCTATCAAGGAGGTCGGCACGAAAGTCACCCGATTCTGCCATCTCAGGCAAGTTAGCGTTGGTTGCACAAATCAATCGTACATCGGCGCGGCGAGCACGATGGCCGCCGACACGCTCGTATTCACCGTATTCAATGACGCGTAATAGCTTTTCTTGTACCGTGGCCGTTGTGGTGGCCAATTCATCTAAAAATAAGGTGCCGCCTTCGGCGCGCTCAAATCGACCTGAGTGAGTTCCTTTCGCGCCAGTAAACGCGCCAGCTTCATGGCCAAAAAGCTCTGAATCGACTAAATGCTCATTTAATGCAGCGCAATTGAGCGTGACTAAAGGCTTATCCCATCGCTGAGACAAATAATGAAGTCGCTGAGCGATGAGCTCTTTACCCGTTCCTCGTTCGCCGATAATCAGCACAGGGCGCTCAATTGGCGCAAGACGAGAAACTTGGTCTAGCACTTCAAGAAAAGAGGGAGATTCGCCAATTAACGTTTGCTTCACGATGAGGCTCTTTTTTACGTTCAAATTTAGTAAAATTTACCAATAAGTGACGAAAATAGCCAATTATTGGTAATAAATGTTACTGCTTGAAGGTCGCTGACTCCTTTAAACGTTGAGATTAGATATTGAATTTAGTTAAAGTATTAAAATTAAAGGAAAATAAATAGTTGGCACGTTAATTGATATTACGTTAATCGATACGCTATGAATCGATACCGTATCGATGAAATAAACTGATTTAGGAGAGTGACCATGGGTATTTTTTCTCGTTTTGCTGACATCGTAAATTCAAACATCAGCGCACTTTTGGACAAAGCGGAAGATCCAGAAAAAATGATCCGTCTTATCATTCAAGAGATGGAAGATACGTTGGTTGAAGTGCGAACCAATTCAGCCAAAGCCCTTGCAGATAAAAAAGAGCTGGCGCGTAAAGTAGACGCGATGCAGCAGCACATTGATGATTGGCAGCAAAAAGCGACCTTAGCGCTAACAAAACAGCGTGAAGATTTGGCTCGTGCCGCACTTATCGAAAAACAAAAGCTAGAACAATTGATTAAGGGCTTACACACAGAGCAAACTTTGGTCGACGAGACGATTGCGAAGCTAAGTGGTGAGATTGGCAAACTTGAAACCAAAATTGCCGAGACACGGGCGAAACAGCAAGCACTAGCAATTCGCAGCCAGGCGGCCACGAATCGTCGCACAGTGCAAAAGCAGTTGGACCAAAATCGTACCAACGAAGCGATGGCAAAATTTGAACAATACTCGCGTAAGGTCGATGAGCTTGAAGCGCAGGCAGATGTGTTTGGCCAAACCACGAGTGCGAAATCGTTAGATCAAGAGTTCGCTGAGCTGCAAGCGCAAGATGAAATTGAAAAAGAGCTGGCCAAGCTTAAAGCGACGATGCAGCAAGCGGATGATTCAAAATAATTCGACGGTTAGTGAAACGCTATCGTTAGTGAAATAAGGAGTAAGCTATGTCTGCTGGTTTAATCATCGGCCCTTTGATTGTCTTTTTGATCTTCGTTGCGCCGTTATGGTTGTTTTTACATTACCGCAGCAAGCGTAAATCCAATGTCGGGTTATCAAACGAGGATCGCATGCGGCTCGATACGCTGGCAGCCAAAGCGCAAGCGCTGCAAGCTCGAGTGGATAGTTTAGAGCGAATCTTAGATGCAGAGACACCGAATTGGAGAGGACGTTATGAGTGATAGAACACTGTATCGCGACTCTTCGCGTGGCATGTTGTCTGGCGTGTGTGCGGGCATCGCGAACTACTTCAATATTGAAGTGTGGCTGGTGCGCATCATCTGCATTTCTTTGACCTTACTTGGGGGCGCGTTGATCACCTTGCTAGCTTACGTGGCGCTGAGCTTTATGTTAGAGCCAGCGCCCACAGAGCAAAGTGCGACCGCGCAGCACAAGCAAACCCACACATTGAAAAATAAGCCATGGCAGCAAGGGCAGTCGACCGAAGCCTTGATTGCCACACTTGAGCAAGATTTTGAACGTATCGAGGGACAAGTTCAGCATTTAGAAGCGTATGTCACCTCGAAGCGTTTTCAGGTCGACCGTGAGTTTAATCGGCTATAAAATGGCGCCTAGAGGCTTTGCTCTCAGCCCAGTGAGTCAACTCTGAATCCAGAATCTTGAAGTCACTCGGGTATACAAAATCATTATTAAGGAACGGTAGAATGACGCGTTGTCAGTGGGTCGATGAAAGCAAGCCTGATTATGTTGCTTATCATGATGATGAGTGGGGCGTGCCCGTTTATGACGATCAGCGTTTTTTTGAGTTTATTGTTTTAGAGTCTGCGCAAGCTGGCCTGAATTGGTACACCATATTGCGCCGTCGGGAGGGCTACCGTCATGCGTTTGCTCAATTTGATCCGCACAAGGTGGCTCAGTTCGATGAGGCCAAGATTGATCAGTTGGTACAAGATCCTGGCATTATTCGTCATCGCGGGAAAATTGCGGCGGCGGTAAATAATGCACGCTGCTTTCTCGAAATACAGCAGGAGTTTGGCAGCTTTAGTCGGTTTATCTGGGCTTATGTGGATGATGTTCCTTTAGTGCGCAGTGAGGCTACGACGGTACCTGCGACAACCCCTTTGTCTGATCGTATTGCAAAGGATCTAAAAAAACGTGGCTTTAAGTTTATCGGCAGCACCATTGTCTATGCCTTTATGCAAGCCACGGGATTGGTGAACGATCATGATCTTGACTGTTGTTGTCGCCGAGTTTAACGTTTCCCTGATGCACTGCCGTTATTTGGTTACAAAAAACGGGTGATATTGATACCACCCGTTTGATCTGTTTCGCTGAGAAATCCTTGCCGACTCCCAAGATTAAGTTTACTTGTGCAGCTGCTCCATAATCACGCTGTTGTATCGCTCAAATCCTGCCGCAAGATCGGCGATTAAATCTTGTGGATCTTCAAGTCCAACGTGAATGCGAATCAAAGTGCCATCGAAATCAGGGTTACTCACACGGCGTAAGCTGTTAAAGCTGCTCGGCTCATTGGCAAGAATTAGACTCTCGTAGCCGCCCCACGAAAATCCCATACTAAAATGCTGCATGCCATCAAGAAGCGCGGTCGTTGCAGCAACATCACTGGTCTTTAAAACAAATGAGAATAGGCCATTTCCGCCAGTAAAGTCGCGTTTGAAAAATTCATGTCCTGGGCAACTGGGCAATTCGGGGTGTCGCACTTCGGCAACTTCTGAGCGAGCCTCAAGCCATTGGGCAATCTCCAAGCTGGCTTTGGCGTGTTGCGCCATGCGCATTGAAAGGGTGCGAATACCACGCAGCGCGAGATAAGCGTCATCGGCAGAAACGCACTGCCCCATAAGATAACTTTGTTCGCGCAGGGTGGGCCACAGCGCCTCAGTGGCAACTGCGGTACCTAGCATGACGTCCGAGTGCCCGACAATGTATTTCGTGGCCGCTTGAATAGAAATATCGACGCCGTGAGCAAAAGGGTCAAAATGCAAACCGGCACTCCAAGTATTATCAAGCATCACAATGATATCGTGCTGGTGTGCAATTGTCGCAAGAGTGGGAACGTCTTGCACTTCCATTGTGATTGAGCCCGGTGATTCTAAAAATAGAATTTTGGTATTTGGCTGAATCAGTGCCGCGATACCCTCACCGATCATCGGATCGTAGTAGGTCGTGGCGATCCCCATACGCGCTAAAATACCATCACAAAAAGCGCGAGTTGGCTCATAGCAAGTGTCGACCATCAAAATATGATCACCAGTGGCTAAAAAAGAGAGTAAAGCATTCGTGATTGCTGCGGTACCACAAGGGTAGAGCGCGCAGCCAGCACCGCCTTCAAGTTGAACCATGGCATCTTGCAAAGCAAAGTGGGTCTGAGTGCCACGGCGGCCATAAAACAGTGTTTGTTGCCCGCGTTTGAGTGTGGCTTGTTTTTTTTCTGCAACCGTATCAAAAATGATGGTTGATGCGCGCTGAACGGGTGGATTAACCACGCCGTGAGTCCATTGCTTACTGCGTCCGGCATGGATAAGCGAGGTTTGCTTACGTTGAGACATCGGTGATCCTTGTGATGATTCGCTAAGATAACGAGCTTATCTGGATAACAAAACGATAACAAGCTTATGCTCTAAAGCAGTGGGTTAAACAGATAAAACACCCGCTCAAGGAATCGTGAATATAGGCCTCGTTGACTCCACTGAGTGAGATCCACTCTATGAGATTGCGTCATATAATCGCTTTGCATTTGATAAAGTTCTTGGGTAAACGCTTCGTCGTCAACCGCCAGAGTGACTTCAAAATTAAGCCAGAGACTGCGCATATCCATGTTAACCGTACCTACAAGGCAAAACTGCTCATCAATAACGACGGATTTGGTATGCAGTAACCCACCGTAGAACTCGTAAATGGCCACACCCGCAAGCATCAATTCAGTATAAAAGGCCCGTGACGCCCACTGCACCATCAATGAGTCATTTTTGTGTGGAATCACCAGCTCTACTTTGACGCCACGTTGTGCGGTCATCTTGAGTGTCTCTAATAAATCGGCACTTGGAACAAAATAGGGCGTCGTAATACGAACCGATTCGTTGGCCTGATGAATCGCAATACTTAATACTTGAGAGATTAAGTAATCGGGCATTCCAGGCCCGGAAGGGACCACCTGAATGGGATGCGGCGGCGCCGTTTCATCCAGTTGGACCGAGGGCTTTAACGGAAGATCGCGTTGACCTGTTTCGACTTCCCAATCCCAACTATGAATGGCGGCAAGGACGTTTACGGTTGGTCCTGTGATCCGCACCATAATATCCACCCACTGCCCAACACCACTGCCTTGTTTAAAATAGGCGGGATCGACCAGATTCATTGAGCCGGTATAAGCAATTTCGTCATCAATCACCGCAATTTTACGGTGCTGGCGCAAATCGAGTCGGCGAAGGAAAATGCGGTATGGATTGACTTGCAAGGCTTGCACTACATCAATACCTGCATTGAGCATCATGGAATACCACGGACTGCGGAAAAAACGCGGGCTACCTGCTGAATCGAGCAGCAGTTTAATTTCGACGCCTCGGTTGGCTGCGCGCAGTAACGCTTGAGCGACGTCATCTGCCAAGCCTCCAGGGTGCCAAATGTAAAACACCATGCGAATGTGACTTTTGGCTTGGTCAATGTCGTTTATCATCGAGCGTAGAATGTGCTCGGGAGTGGACTGCAGAGTGAGCTGGTTACCACTTAGCGCGGGTAAGCGCAGTCGATTATTGCAAAGCGAGTCAATACGATAAATATGACGGCCAATCCCATCGGTCACGTGAGCTTGGTTTTCATCCAGTTGGGAAAACCAGTCGCCATAAGGGCCAAACATCATTTTGGCTCTTTCGGCACGTTTGCGGCCTAAATTGAGCTCGCCGAATAAAAAGTAACAAGCGATGCCGAGCACGGGAAGAATGTAGATCACCATGAGCCACGCCAGAGAGACGCTCACGGCGCGCCGTTTTAGAACCACACGTAATGTCACACCAGCGACTAAAAGCCAATAAAAACCGATACCTGCGAGGGTGACGAAATGATAAACCTTTTCCATAGCGTGCTCAAAACGAAGTCGTTTTTAGATAGTACGCTGGAACTGTGGTCTCTGGAAAGAAATTAACGAGTTTCTTGAAGACAGGACGAAATGATTATCGCAGGTTATGTTGACATTGGTGCAAAAAACCACCAAACGAATCACAAAATGACGTTAATTCAGTAAAAGATATAACTTTGGCGTTCCAATTCTAAATAAAAGCTGGTTTACTTGCCATTAGTAAGTCGTTACTCATTTAGACTTGATCTGTAAATTTTATTGTACACCTTTGGTTGAGTGACGTTGTATTAACCAACAACAATAGCGGTACTTTTATATGGCAAGTAATTCTCGTGGCCATTTCTCCTCACGATTTGGCTTTATTCTCGCGGCTGCCGGCTCGGCGGTTGGCCTTGGTAACGTATGGGGCTTCCCAACTCAAACTGCCAGTAACGGTGGTGGTGCTTTTTTAGTGGTTTACCTTGCAATGGTATTTCTGATCGCATTTCCAATGCTGGTTGCAGAACTTACTATTGGTCGTTACGGGCAATCAAACCCGATTGCATCGTTAAAATCTGTGTGGACAAATAGCCGTTTTGGCGCGCCTGTTTTAGGCGTGATAGCCATGATTGCCGCTTCGATGATCCTCAGTTTTTATTCGATTCTGGCCGGTTGGTTAATGGGTTTTGCGATTGCGCCGCTGCTGGAGCTGTTTGGATTAAGCGCCGCAGCTGAGTGGCTAATCAACTTTAGTAATGGTCGTAATTTATTACTAACGTTGGCATTTTCTCTTTTGACCATCTTTGTGGTACGTAAAGGCGTCGCCAATGGTATTGAAAAATGGTCAACCCGACTCATGCCGGTTCTTTTCGTCTTGTTCGCCATTATGATCGTGTATATCTTTACTCAGCCAGGCGCAATGGACGGGTTGAAGATGTATCTTGTGCCTGATTTTTCGCATCTGTCGCCAAGCCTAGTGGTGAATGCGATGGGCCAAGCCTTCTTCTCGCTGTCGCTTGGTGTCGGCACTATGATGGTGTATGGCTCTTACCTGAAAAAAGACGTTAATATTCCCAAAACAGCGGCTCAAGTTGCATCGATTGACACTGCTGTCGCTTTTGCTGCAGGCTTAATGATTCTGCCAGCGATGTTTGTTGCAAAGCATAATGGTGTGGAAATTTTTAACGATGCAGGCGAGCTTATCAGCTCGGGTGACTTGGTCTTTACTGTGCTGCCAGCGATGTTTGATACCATGGGAAGCGCAGGTATTCTGCTTGCGGTTGGCTTTTTCATTTTGATGGTGATTGCAGCGCTAACCTCTTCAATTTCGATGCTTGAAGTGCCCGTGGCGTGCGCGCAAGACGAGCTTAAGATGGAACGTGGCACCGCAACCTTTGTCATTGGTGGCATTATTTTGATCTTATCCGTGATTATTGCGCTTAACTTTGGCTCGCTGTTTGATTTAGTCGCTGAAATCTCAACCGTTTATATGCAGCCTCTTATTGGTTTGGCATTTGCGATTATTGTGGGTTGGGTTTGGAATCGAAATAAACTATTGCAAGAACTGCAACAAGGGTGTCCTGAGTTAGCCACCAGCCTCTTTTGGAAAATTTGGCCTTGGTATGTTCGCATTGTCTGCCCTATTGCCATTGCTGCGATATTTTTGGTGACAGTGATCTAACTGATTTGAACGACTGTTTTGAAGCCCGCCGTTTGGTGGGCTTTATTTTTGGGGTATACCTGTATTTGGGTATGCCTTGATATTCATCTTGGCGCTTTTATTTATAAATCACGGATTTTTCTAGAATAAAGTGAATTATTACTGATAAATGTAAGGATATTTGGCTAAATTTGATCACTGCGCTTTTTTCATGTTAAGCATTTTTTTATGCTGCCGATAATGATACCGAATGTATCTTGTTCAATTTGGCCATAAGGAAAATGCGATGAAGTTGTCGGTAGGGCAGAAACTCTATGCAGGATTTGCAGCTGTTATCTTGCTAATGTTGATGATGGTTGCGGTAATTTGGTATGAGGTTGATTTAGCGCATGATGAAGCTACTGAAATGCAGCTCGATGATATACCTGAAGTGGTGAATTATCTGACGCTCACCAGTGAAATCGGTAAGGTTTATCGCGATGCCATTGCGGTGATTTATGGCACAAGCATGGCTGCTCGTGATTATGATGCGCAAAAACAGGTTGTTGCGAGTGTTATCGCGGAACTAAAAACGTTAGAACAGCCGGGCTCAAGCGATTATGCTCAAGTCGAAAAAATTGAGCAGGGTATGGCAACCTTTACTCGTCAATTTGAACAGTCACTTAATCAATCATCGAGTGCCAATCTTGAACAGAGCATTGAGCAACTCACCGCCCTCTACACAAGTCATCTTTTACCAAATGAACGTCTATTGGAGCAAATAGCAAAAGAAGAGCGTGAAGATACCCAAACCGGTATGCAAGCATTAACCGCGACGGTTGATATGATATCGGTCTCTGCGGCGACAATTTTGTTGATTGCGTTGGTGATCACCATATTCATTGCCGTGACACTGTCGCGCTCGATTGTGACTCGTTTGGCAAAGCTTGAAGCGGTTGCTAAGAGTGTCGCGCGCGGCGATTTGACCTCTTCCGCGATTGTTGATCGTTCTCACGATGAGCTAGCGAGTTTGGCAAGCTCAATTAATCAGATGCAGAGCGCGTTATTTGACGTTATTGGTTCGATTTCGCGTGTCACGGGCGAAGTCGGTCAGGTCACGCAAGAAATTGCGAGCACCAGCGATGATATCGTTAAAGGCGCAAGCGCGCAGGCAGAAAAGGCAACGCTCATTGCCACTGCCGCTGAACAGTTAACGCACACGATTACCGATGTGGCGCAGCATGGGGCATCGGCTTTTGATGTTTCTCATCATTCAAAAGAGGCTGCGCAGCAGGGGCTGAAAATCATTACAGAAATGGTGCATAGCGTTGAGCAAGTTTCACTGCAAATGCGCGACATGTCGTCAAAAATGAACCAGCTAGGTACTCATGGTGAACAGATTGGCAGTGTCATTCGAGTCATTGAAGAAATTGCGGAACAAACCAATTTACTGGCATTGAATGCTGCAATAGAAGCGGCGCGCGCAGGTGAGTTTGGCCGAGGTTTTGCGGTAGTGGCTGATGAAGTTCGCGCACTGGCAGAGCGCACGACCAATGCAACCAAGGAAGTTGCAGAAATTATTCAAGCCATTCAAACCGGAACTCAAGAAGCGGTCAGCTATACAGAAGAAAATGCCCGTTTGGTTGAGATTGGGGTAAACCAAAGTGAAGACGCGGTTCAGGCACTTGCGCAAATTGTCGACAGTACCAACGATGTGCAAAGCCGAGTGAATTCAATTGCGACAGCAGCGGAAGAACAAACCGCCGTCACCAAAGAGATTGCCAGTGACATTACCACCATTAGCGAGATTTCAAGTACCTCACTGACGTTGGCGCACGATAGCGCTACCGCAGTAGGAAGTTTGAACAGCAAAGTGAATGAACTTGATACGCTTGTTGGCCGTTTTTCGATTCGCTAATCATCCTCGCTCTATTTAAGTTAAGGCTGCACCAATGAGTGCAGCCAACCTCTATGCTCAAAGGCTTTGCTCGCTTGTCGCCTAGCTGCATCTTCACGTTGTTTGGGTATAGAGATATACTGTCGGCCGCTTATTCTCTCTCCCAACGCGGCTCTGCATTCATTATGTTCGATATTCTCTATACTCACCCCGATTTTATTATTATCAATAAGCATCCCAATGTTTCGGTTCATAAAGACGATGGCGACACCATGCTGGTGGCCGAAGTGGCAAAGCAAAGTGGTGATGCTGCGCTCTATCTAGTGCACCGCTTAGATAAAATGACATCAGGGTTGTTAATTTTGGCGCGTTCGTCATCCGCCGCGGCGGCGTTATCGAGCCTTTTTGCACAAAAAACGATTGCCAAGTTCTATTTGGCAATTGGCAGCAAAAAGCCCAAGAAAAAGCAAGGTTGGGTGATAGGGGATATGGAGCGCTCTCGTCGCGCGGCATGGAAATTAATAGCCACCAAAGCCAACCCTGCCGTGACTCAGTTTTTTTCGTTACCGGGAGAATCTGGACAGCGACTTTTTTTATGTAAGCCGCACACAGGCAAAACGCATCAAATTCGCGTCGCGCTGAAATCGGTCGGTTCGCCGATTCTTGGCGACCCGATTTACAATGCAAATAACAGCGCGGACCGAGGTTATTTGCATGCTTACGCCTTGGTATTTGATTACCAGGGGGCGCACTATTCGTTTATTTGCGATCCGCGGCAGTCGCAAATAATGGGCGCATTGTGGCACACAGCTGCGGCTTGCGCCGCCATTGATCAGTGGCAGCAGCCTTGGGGCCTGACTTGGCCTACGCTTTCTTCTCGTTTGGACTAACACGGTCGTATGTCGGCTGAACACACTTTTTTTGTTTTGAGTACTCTTATGCAAGCTTCGCAACTTCCTCTGTTTTTTTCTCATCTCGAGCGCGCTTTGGCGTCCGCACCTAATGAAATGCGCCGCCTGTTTCATGGTCGCGGGCAGCTCTACCCAGGCCTTGAGCAGTTAACTTGTGATTGGTTGGCGGGCCAATTAGTGGTGAATCTATTTAAAGAGCCCGACGCTGAATTTTCAAGCGAACTCAGCCAAGGTTTAACCGAGTTAACTCAAAGCGAATTATGGCAAAACAAAAAAGGGCGCTGCATTTTAATTCAGCACCGTTATGCGGAAGGGGCGCCATCTCAGATTTTGTGGGGTGAGTTGGAGTCACGGCCTGTAGTGGAAGAGGCGGGGCTGCGTTATCAACTTGATATTGGGCGCAATCAAAATATTGGGCTGTTTCTTGATATGCGTTTGGGGCGTCAATGGGTGCGTGAACGTGCGCAACATAAAAATGTGCTTAATTTGTTTGCGTATACCTGTGGGTTTTCTGTTGCCGCGATGGCAGGCGGTGCCGATCAAGTGGTTAATGTTGATATGGCGCGAGGCTCATTGGCTAAGGGACGCGAGAACCATATGCTCAATGGTGACAATCTCAATGCGGTGAAATTTCTCGGTCATGATATTTTCAAATCTTGGGGAAAAATCAGCAAATCGGGACCTTATGATCTGATTATTATCGATCCGCCGTCGTTCCAAAAAGGCAGTTTTGCGCTGACCAAAGATTATCAAAAAATTATTCGTCGATTGCCGAGCCTACTCTCGAAGCATGGTGAAGTGCTAGCCTGTGTCAACTCACCAGCGGTAAGCTGTGACTTTCTCCTTGACTCCATGGCAGCAGAAGCGCCGCAATTGCAATTTGTTGAACGCTTAGCCAACCCACCAGAATTTGCCGATGCTGATGAGCAAGCTAGCCTCAAAGCGCTCGTGTTTAAAAATGAGGCTCACTGCGATTGATTTAAGGTCTCAAACCCAGAATAGATACGCGTTATTGTCGTAAACCAACATGCTGCGCCAAATCCGTAGGCGATAACAGCGAAATGCGCAGGGAAAAGACAGCATACAACAAAACAGGCGATGGTTTCAGTGCCTTCGGTGAGGCCACTCATATAGTAGAGCGATTTGTGGCGGTAAACGGGATTATCGATACCCCGCTTGCTCGCCATAATGGCGAAGGCTAAAAAGCTGGATCCTGTGCCAACAAAGGCAAAGATTAAGAACGCACCAGCGACAGCGTTGTGCACAGGTGCCGCAAGCACAAAACCAAACGGAACCAGTGAATAAAACAAAAAATCGAGGCTGATGTCGAGAAAGCCTCCGGCGTCGCTTATCCCTTGTATACGAGCCACTGCGCCATCCAGACCGTCAGCAATGCGATTGATAATAATGAACAGCAGCGCCCAGTCATAGTGAGAAAAGGCAAGCGCAGGTAGGGCGAAACAGCCGATAACAAACCCCATCACGCTGATTTGATTGGCACTGACGCCCCATTTATCGAGATGATTTGCACCGTGCTCGAGGGGCTTTTTAATCCACTGGATGGTGACGCGATCAAGCATGGTGCGCTCCTTGAGTTAAAGTTTGCCAAGGCCAGTGGAATACCGCACTGCCGCACGGCACATCCGCCTCATCGTGGGTAACTAACAGTGTTGGGATCTGTTTTTCTGCCAATTGTGTGAACACCCAATGACGAAATTGGCTACGCAGCGCTTTGTCGAGCTTGCTAAACGGCTCATCAAGTAGCACCACTTGAGGCTTTGCCAGCAACATGCGAACTAAAGCAACGCGCGCGCGCTGACCGCCGGAGATTTGGTCTGGGTATGAGTGGGCCAATTCCTCTAGCGCCACTTCCTTTAATGCCTCTAGCGCCTGTTGGCGCCGCGCCTTGCCTTTGATTGCGTTGGGTAATGCGAAGGCCAAATTTTCCCAAATACTGAGGTGTGGAAACAGCAGATCATCTTGAAATAAGATCCCAACATGACGCTGATGCGGAGCGCAGTGGTTGAGTGTCACCCCGTTAAGTATGATCTCGCCTTGGAACGTAAAGTCAGAATTTAAGTGCCCAGCAATGGCATCGAGCAGAGTGGACTTACCACAACCACTCGGTCCCATTAAGCACGCAACGTCGCCGGGTAACACGGAGAGATCAAATGGTGCAATTAATGGCGCGCCATCACGCGTGAAAAGCGCGATTTGCTTGAGTTCTAAACTCATTACGATGCTTCCTTTTTAGCATAGGTTGCTAGAGTCGTGCGTCTGCGGTAAACCTGCTGACTGATGATAATGGTCAGCGCAAAGAAAATGAGAGGTAATAACGCTTGGCATAAGGCGTATATCGCCGTGATTCTGCGGTCAAACCCACTCGATAATGCAACGGCTTCTGTGGTCAATGTGGTAATCCGGCCCGCACCGAGTATTAAGGTTGGTAGATATTGCGCAAGGCTGACGCTGATACCGACCGCCCATGCAAATAATACCGCCGAGCGGAGCTGGGGTAATTTTATTCTCCACCACGCATATCCATATGATTTACCAAGGCTTAGTGCGACATGCATATAATTTTGGTTAAAGCTGCGCCAAGGTCCATCAAGGGCAAGATAGACGTAAGGATACGCAAAAAAGAGATGCGCCCAGCAGACCCAAAAGAAATAAGCATGGCTATTGAGAGACAAGGTCATTATCTGCAAACCAAACAATATTGACAGCTGGGGAATCAGCATTGGTAACGCAATCATCCAGTTGGGCACCATCACACGGTATCTTGTATGGTATTCGTGGGTGACAAGTGCCAAACAAAGCGCGGCGGTGGCGCTTATGAGTGCAATAGTGACACTAGTGATGAGAGTGTCACTGATTTGAGGCCATGTTTCGAGCCAAAACCTCAGCGTCGTTTGGCTGGGCAATAGAGTGGGGAATCGCCAACGCAGTGCGACACTCCAAATGAGAAGGATCGGAATGACGGCGGCACTGATAATTAAAATAAGGGCAAAGAGCGTCTTTCCAGGAAGCAAAATGGCGTATCGGCCACTGCTCTGCCAATCACGTTGCTGCTGTAAACATAATGCTTCGATAAGACGCGCGACACCCATACACCCAAGGGCAAGCAGTAGGAGTACGAAAGCACCAGTGGCCGCTCGAGGAAGTTGGCTTAAATCTGGGTCGTTAAACCATTGCCAAACTAAAACCGCAAAAGTGGGCGGGTGCGTCGGGCCAAGGATCAAAGCCACATCTACCACAGAAACACTGTAGGCAATGACGGCAAACAGCGGAAAACGCATTTGTCTCAGCCATTGTGGTAATACACACTTCCACCAGGTTTGCGTAGGGGTATAACCCAGTGACGCGCAGACTTTTTCCGTTTGGGGAAGGTTTAATTGCTGCAAAATAGGAATGCTCATTAACAGCAAAAATGGCACTTCTTTCATCACCAGCATCATCAGCAAGCCAATACCGAAAGGATCTTTGATCAGCAGAGGCAGTGTGTCGCTGGTCTGGCTTATGTCAGCAATAGAAAATGAATGCGATAATCGGGCTATCAGCCCTGTAGAAGAGAACAGAAAGGCAAAACCGATCGCAAACGCAACATGCGGCAATGCCAGAAGCGGAGCCAAAGTGCGTTCGATTTTTTGCCAATAACGGTGATGCCAGCACCCTTGCAAAACCGCAAAGCTCACCAAGCATGCTATCGCACTGCTAGCCAATGTGGTGAAAAGGGTAAGTCCAATGGCGTGAGAAATACCATTCCACGCTAACATTTCGCGCAAACCAATGCTGGAAATTTGCGTCATATTAAGCGCGGGTAAATAGGCTAGCGCGGTGCTAATAACGCCCAGAATCCCGGGGATAATGGGCATGAAACAGAGTACCACCACACAGGTGTAAAACACTCGTAGCATCATAATCGTGCGTTAATTACTGTAGCGTTTTAGCCATGCTTTCTCGAGGGCCAATTGCCAACTTGGGTGTGGCTCTGGCAACGATTTAAATTGCTCGGTGTGTTTTGCACTGCCCGTGAGATATTGGTTTTGTAAAATCGATGGGTCGCCCCAAATCTGAATATCGCCTTTACGCGATTGTGCTTTTGGACTGAGTAAAAAGTTGATGGCCACTTGCGCGCCCTCTTTAGCGCTTGCATTCCATGGTATGGCCAAGAAATGAATATTGGAGAGTGCACCTTGATCCATGGCGTACACTTTTGTCGATTCGGCCAATTTTCCCGTTGCTTGGGCGGAGTAGACTGAGTTGGGATTAAACGTAATCGCAAGACTGAGTTGACCATCGTCCAATAATTGCAGAGCTTCGGATGAATTGGCTGGAAACTGTTGGCCACCGCGCCATGCCACCTGATGAAATTCGTCCAAATATTGCCAAAGTGGCTGAGTGATACTGTCAAAACTACTAGGGTCAACTGGTTTTGTTAGTGATGCATCATTGTTGGTTAGCTCAATCAGTAATGCTTTTAAAAAGCTGGTGCCATGAAACTCTGGTGGTTTTGGGTAACTGATGCGATGTGGGAACGCTTTGGCATAACTGAGCATCTCAGCAAAAGAGCGAGGTGGATTATTGAGTGTGGCGCTGTCGTGGATAAACACCAACTGGCCAACGCCCCAAGGCGCTTCAAGACCGTTGGTCGGCTCAGTAAAATCGACATCAACTGGCATCGATTTATCAACGTATTGCCAGTTAGGTAGCGTGTCCACAAAGGGGCCAAACAGCAGTTGATTTTGTTTCATTGATTTGAAATTTTCGCCATTGATCCAGACCATATCAACGCTGCCTTGGTGATTCTTTCCGGCGGCCTTTTCTGCCAGCAATCGAGTCGACGTTTCGGCAATGTCAGTCACTTTGACGTGTTTTAGTGTGACATTGTATTGCGATTTCAATTCATTCGCGGCCCATTGCAAATAGCGGTTGATTTCTTGGCTGCCACCCCACGCATGAAAATAAACCGTCTGCCCATTTGCACGCTGCTCAATCGCTTGCCAGTCTGATGCAAAAGAGAGAAAACTTGTGAGAGCCAGTAAGCAGGTGAGAAGGCCGTGTCGCAGTGTCATCGTTCATCCTTGAGTTTTTTGCGAGAAGTCGTTGATTGACTCTACTATACCCAACTCTTTGTAAGATACTAGCGACAGTTGTATGCTTACAATGCGTGAAGGTGTGTAATTTTGATGGCTTCAGTTGTTGAACTGAAACTGAAGTGTAACGAGAATGATGTGGTGAATCCCAAGCGGTGAAAGCGCTTGGGATTGGAGAACGCAAGTTAATTAACCCAATCGGCCAATTGATACACTAGCGTGTGTTGTGCGCCTTTTAGGGTCAGTGTTTGGCCCTCAATGGTGATTTCGCTCCATTCGGTCAGTGTGGTCGTGATTGCATCTTCGACACCCATTGCCATTGGGGGACACATCTTCATAGTCATGCCCATGTTTTCGACACGAAATTGACCGTTTTTCAGCTCCGCTTGGCCAAAAAAGTTGTTACAGCCCGCATCGCCATTGACCG
The DNA here is from genome assembly GCF_012641465.1 of Vibrio agarilyticus. Classification (GTDB taxonomy): domain Bacteria; phylum Pseudomonadota; class Gammaproteobacteria; order Enterobacterales; family Vibrionaceae; genus Vibrio; species Vibrio agarilyticus. The sequence continues at coordinate 157,131 of NZ_JABAIK010000001.1, read as the reverse complement.
TTAGGTTTTCACCAATCTCAATACGTGGTGCAATATCGCTGGTTTCTGGTACTAGCACGGCGCCGTCGATTTGGCTCAGGTTCCAATTATGGTGTAGCAGGTCGGCCTCAGTAACTTCGCTGGACTGGGTCGGGGTTTGAGTGCATCCTGCTAGTATGGCAGGAACGGCTATTACAGCCAAAAGGGATTTTACGCTACGCTTCATGTAGTCTTCTCCAGGTAATGTTGCGCTCGATTATAATGTTAAAGTTATCAATCATGTCAGCGTTTGGTCAGAGGAAATGTCAGATTTTTCTTTAAATCCCAAAGAGTAAGCGTGTGTGTTAACTTTGCGAGTGCCATTGCAAAGCCGACAAAAATTTATTAAGGGTGGGAGTACAGTGCAGCAGTTAGAGTTTTTTCCAGTCCCCAGTCCTTGCGTTGGGATCTGTAAGATGGATGACAAAGGTTATTGCATGGGCTGCATGCGACGCCGTGAAGAACGCTTTAGTTGGCTTGACATGACCCCAGCGCAGCAGCGACACGTGATCAAATTGTGCCAGCAGCGGTATCGACGCAAGCGACTTGCCATGCGCAAGCAGAATATCATACCAACAGAGCATGATACTGATAATAACGATGATAGCGGGCAACAAAGTTTGTTCTAGGTGGAGTGCTTGCCGCTTTGTTTGAACTGAATCCGATGTGAATGAGGAATGGCCACGCCATTCCTCTCTTTTTAATGAGTGTCTGCGGCTATTTCATATTCCAGCGGTCACTTACCCATCCCCCGACTTGCTCATCGAAATGACAGCCATTAAACCGGTGGTTGATCTCGCTGCCATGTTCTGGTTGTTCGCTGAGTAGCTGATGAATGTAGTTCGCCATAGGGTCGTTAAGCGCGTCTTGTTCACGACGCGTCACAACATCTTTGATCAGCTGCAAGCGGTAGGTGTTGCTGGCACGTTTCATTGGTTTCTCCACGTTGTTTGGGTATCGGGAATATTTCAAGCTGAAAAAAGCGCTATGAAGCGCTTTTGTTACAAGTAAAAATAGCTGCACCAATAAAGTTAGAAGTCGGTCACGAAAACTTCAACTGAGATTCATGGTTTGGTCATGAATTTAGTGTGAACAAGAGCTGGTGGAAAAAAGAACTGCACTAAAATGAGGCGAAATAAGTGGGTTGTTTGGGCTGTGATTGTCCTAAAACGGTGAAACCCCAGAGGTGGTAAGTCTCTGGGGTTTCGAATTTTTTAGATTAGTCGGTTGGTAAGGCCGTTAATCTTATTATGCAAAAGGTTTGGATTTAATCCGAAAATTCCTTGGTAGGGAATTAGATACGGATGAAGTCCATGTGCTCAACTTTTGGCTTGTAAGCGTGACGTTGAACATCTTGTGGCTTAACTTTTACTTCAGCGCCATCGATAACTAGAACGATTGCTTCGTAAAACTCAGGCTTATCCATTTGGTTTACGATGTCGTCGTGGTTAAGAACGATAGCAACTGGTGCTGCTTCACCGCCGTATACAACTGCAGGGAATTGACCAGCGTGACGTAGGCGGCGGCTCGCACCTTTACCTAGTTCAGTACGTACTACTGCTTCGAATTTCATAGTATTTACTCTCAAATTAGTAAAATATAACTTCACAATCGATAATGCGACCTTATCGTCTTGTGGTAAAACGCCAACGTGATAAATCATCGTTAAAGCGAGCGCGGATACTATCATTGTCTCGGAATACGAGCAAGCATTGGTGATGTGTTTTGACGTTCTATTATCTACTGGCTTAATTCGTCAGCAAAAATACGATCGCGAAGGGTCCAAAATCGCCCATTTTTACGCGCAATAACAAAGGTGGGTAAGCGAAAACGGTGTTGATTATCGACCACCTTATGCGCTGTTGTGGCGGTAAAAGGGCGATGGCGGTCCGCAAGATGAGGGCGAACAAATCGCTGTAAAAATGCGTGCTTTTGTTTTTTGGTGCTGAGTGACCAAAATTCGTGCACACGCGCGTCGTTATCACCAATATAGGTGACTTTTAATTGAGATTTACCATCGGGTGTTAATTGCACGGAAAGCTGCATGTCGCGACATTCAAAAACAAGCGCGTCTTTTAAATTTAGGGCCTCTTTGAGTTTTTTATCCGGGTCGACCAATGTGGCATCGCATTCGTGACAAATACGCGCCGCGATGTCGTTATCTGCGCCGCATTCATTACAATATTTTGCTCGAAATCGATAACCGCAATGCTCACGCTCTCCGGTGTCCTCATCGGTAAAATAGCCCTGACAGCGCCGCCCGAAATGTTCGAGTAAAAAACCATTGCTGTCGAGTTTGCCCCAAAAATTATTGTTAAACCCGCAGGCAGGGCAGGGAATGGTAATAATTTCACTGTCGCTATCGGGTTTGGGATCACCCACCTCGGGCTGATGTAAATCGTAACTGTTACCAGCATAATCAAGTACCAGACATTCGGTTTTGCCGGCAAATAAGCGCAGGCCGCGACCAATGATCTGTTGATATAAACTGACCGATTCGGTGGGACGCAAAATAGCAATCAAATCGACATGAGGCGCATCGAAGCCGGTCGTGAGGACCGAAACGTTGACCAGATATTTGATGTTTTGCTGCTTAAATTGTTGAATGATTGCATCGCGCTCCACTGTGGGAGTATCACCAATCACCAGTGCCGCCTCACCTTGTGGTAACAGTTGGAAAATTTCTTGGGCGTGACGCACTGTGGCGGCAAAAATCATTACCCCGTGGCGCGATTTTGCTTGCTCAACGATTTGAGCCACGATTTGTGGCGTGGCGCGTTTGGCTGTATCGATCACTTTATCCAATTCCGACTCTTTATAGCGCCCGCCATGAGTCGGCGTTAAAGCCGAAAAATCGTAACTGAGGATCGGCGCGTCGAGCAGACGTGCGGGTGTGAGAAAGCCTTCATCGAGTAAATAGTGAATGGGCAGCTCAAAGATGCAGTCGCGAAAAAAACGTGGCGTTTCACTGCGTACCAAGCCTCGCGTATGGTATTGGTAGAGCCATCCCATACCGAGGCGATACGGGGTTGCCGTTAGCCCTAGCACCTTGAGTTCTGGATTAAGTGTCCGCACATGAGCGATTACTTTTTGGTAGCTGCTCTCTTTATCGTCGGGCACGCGATGGCACTCATCAATGACCAGCAAAGAAAATTCATCTTTAAACGCGTCAAGATTACGAACGACAGATTGAACCGACGCAAAGACCACTTTAGCCTCAGTCTCTTTTCGACCTAAACCGGCCGAGAATATCGCCCCTTTTAAGCCATAGCCTTCATATTTGGCGTGGTTTTGTTCCACTAACTCTTTGACATGGGCCAGTACCAGTACGCGTCCTTTGGCCAGTCTTGCCAACTCGGCTATCACCAGACTTTTGCCAGCCCCTGTCGGCAGCACTATCACAGCCGGGGTGTGGTGCTTTCGAAAATAGTGGACAACCGCTTTGACGGAATCGGCTTGATAAGGGCGTAAGGTGTACATGGGAGAGATAATTTACTCAACTATTAACGCGGAGCTGGCTATAATACTCGACCTTAACCGAATGAGGTATCAATGCGTTTAGATAAATTTTTGTGCGATGCACTCGGCATTACTCGTAAAGAAGCCACCAAACTGCTTAAAAGCGGCGAGGTAACAGTCGATGGAGTGGCGAGCAAAAGTGGTGCATTAAAGCTGACAGAAGCCAACCAAGTTGCCTGGCAAGAGCGCCCGCTGAGCCAAGTGGGTCCACGTTATATCATGCTGAATAAACCCGCTGGGTTTGTCTGCTCTCATGAAGATGGTTTTAACCATACTGCGTTTGTGCTGCTTGATGAGCCCAAAATGCAAGATCTTCATTTTGCAGGGCGGTTGGATGTTGATACCACGGGTTTGGTGCTGATTACTGATGATGGTCAATGGTCACACCGCATTACCTCACCTAAGCACAAATGTGATAAAACGTACCGCGTCTGGCTGGCAGATTCGATTGGCGATGACTACGCCGAGCAATTGACACAAGGTATCCAACTACGCAACGAACGCGAGTTGACATTGCCTGCGCATATGGAAGTGGTCGATGCGAGTAACAACGAATTGTTATTGACGATTCATGAGGGCAAGTATCATCAAGTGAAGCGAATGTTCGCGGCGCTCGGAAACAAAGTTGAGCAGCTTCACCGCGAGCGAGTGGGAGCCATTGTGCTTGATGAAGCGCTTGAGCCGGGTGATTACCGCTATTTGACAGCGGACGAAATCGCATCCGTGTGGTAAATAGCTAACATAATGTGAAGCCGCAGCTTAAAGTGATATACCCGTCCTACTTGAAGTTGCAGCGCTTTTCGTTACAAAGTCAGGGACGGGCACTCACAAACCTCATAACATAGTTTATCTATGTTCACGAAGTGCTCAGAGGCTTTGTTCGCTGGTCGCCTACCTGCATCTTCAAATTGTTTGGGTATATTGGGTATATCGAATATAAAACTACTGCCATTCGAACGCGTTCATGTTGCAGTGAGTCGCTGAATTCAGCTTTGATATTTTCGATGGGTTCTTATGTTTAAGAACCCATTTTTCTGCGTAGATACCATTCTTACAGAGTGCTGTAGTGAGATAAGTAATGACCAAACCACCTCGTTCGCCAGCGGCGGCTGATACCGCGACGCATACGATTAGTGTCTTTCTTTTTGCGGTATTAGGCGCAATTGGAGCATTAACGCCACTTGCGATTGATATGTATTTACCTGCGATGCCGACCATCGCGAGCGACCTCGGGGTCGATGCAGGCGCTGTCCAATTAACGCTAACGGCGTATACCACGGGTTTTGCATTAGGCCAATTGATCCATGGGCCGCTAGCAGATAGCTTTGGCCGTCGTCCAGTATTGATTTTAGGTGTGCTGTTTTTTGGTTTAGCTTCTGTCGTGAGCGCCTTAAGTCAAGATATTGATTCATTGACTTACATTCGCGCAGCGCAAGGGTTTGCAGGGGCGGCGGCTGCGGTGATCATTCAAGCCGTAGTGCGAGATATGTTCGACCGTGAAGATTTTGCTCGCGCGATGTCGTTTGTCACGTTAGTGATCACTATCGCACCACTGATTGCACCAATGATTGGCGGGTACGTTGCGCTTTGGTTTGGATGGCGCGCGATTTTTTGGATTTTAGCGGTATTTGCGATTGGCGTTATTGCGTTGGTTTGGTGGCAAATCCCTGAGACGTTGAAGCCGGAAAATCGCCAGTCTTTGCACTTTCGAACGACATTAAGAAATTACGCGCAAGTGTGCCGAAATCCAGTTGCAATGGGCCTCATTTTCTCCGGCGCCTTCTCTTTTTCCGGTATGTTCGCCTTTTTGACCGCAGGTGCGTTTGTCTATATTGACATCTACGGTATACAGCCAGACCATTTTGGTTTCTTTTTTGGTTTGAACATCGTCGCCATGATTGTAATGACCAGCATCAATGGCCGTTTGGTGCGTAAAGTGGGTTCTCATGCCATGCTCCAGTTTGGCCTATGGGTGCAACTTGTCGCCGGTCTCGGCCTTTTGTTGTGTTGGTTCTTTGACAGTGGCTTTTGGGGCATTGTGACGTTTGTGGTGTTATTTATCGGCACCTTATCCACGATTGGCAGTAATGCGATGGCATTGCTGTTGAGTGGTTATCCGACAATGGCGGGGACCGCGTCTTCGCTTGCAGGAACATTAAGATTTGGCACTGGCTCATTAGTGGGTGCTTTAGTGGCATTTTTGCCTGATGGTGTTGCGTGGCCCATGGTCATCGTGATGGCGGTTTGTGCTGTGCTTTCAGCACTGTTTTATTGGGCATTAGGAAGAAAGGCGTAATGGCTCTAAATCATTTAACTAATCAATATAGTTCAGAAATTCAATCTGTTGTAAATTCGGCGCTCAGTGAGCTGGCAGAAGAGCATCGCGCCGGTCGTGTGGTTAATGCCCCAGTAGCGAATAACCATTTTCTGGTGCGTTGGGTAACCAAAGCGATTAAAGAGCAACGCTTTAATCGTGTGGTGAGTGCCGATTTATTGCGCTGGCAGAAGGCGGGGCGCTCAAAGGGGAACGACGCTGCATTATTATCTACCTTTCGCCGCATTTCAGCACTTTATGGTCAGTTTTTCCCAGCAAACGAAACGCCTAAGGTGTTACACGATGCCACGGTTGAGCAGTTTTTAGATGTGATGGAGCAAGCGGGGTGGGAAGTCTCGACATCAGAGCCTTTGGTGAATGTAGGTAAAGTGCAAATTTTTACTGACGGGCAAAACTCATTGGCGCTGTGTGCTAATCAATGTGAAAGCAGTTTTGATGGTAGTGTGATGGTCAAGCCGATGAATTGGTTTGTGCGCGGCAACCATAATCAATTTGTGGAAAGCGCCACCGAAGCAGGGTTTTTGGTGCATAAAGTGACCGATTACAAATCGAATGTGAAATATCATGGTGAATATTTGATTTACCCTGAAAACCAAGGGATGCAGCTTGCTGAAATTCCGATGAGTATTCAGGGGTAATCGCATATTTACCCAAACAATTTCAAGTGGAAAGGGTATACCCAAGTAACCTCAAGATACGAGGTTCAGCGAGAATGACTTGGTTTGTCAGTGAGGCGAGGATTTGAAGATTGAGTGGTTCTCAATCGAAAATCGTCAACAAAGCTGATGAGCCAAGACAGCTCGCCCTTTGGGAGCCAATCACTGAACTGATAGCGGCGTTAAACAACTTGAAAATAGACTCGCTATTTCGCTGCGTTGCTTGCCTTGCTCTCAGCTCAGTGAGCTGGCTCTGAATCCTGCATCTTGAGGTCACTTGGGTATATCTATCGTTTTAGTTACCACCTTGCTGATTGCTCTGAGTATGATTCAACAAAGCGCTGCGACACAGCGCTTTTACCATTCCTTTGAAAATGAACAGGTGGGCCGGAAACATAGCAAACCAGTAAAGCAAACCGGGTAAACCTTTTGGGTGCCACCAAGCGCTAATGGTTAATTCACGCTCTTCACCGAAATCACGGATCTGAAATTCAAGTCGTCCTAAACCGGGGCCTTTCATTCCAAACAAAAGTGATAGAAACTGCTTTGGTTCGCAGCGAATGACTTTCCACGAGTCGATATGATCGCCCACTTGCAATGGCTGATGTTCTGGCACGCGGCGAATCGGTTTTCCTCCTCCAAACAGCACATCTAACCATTCGCGCAATCGCCACAGTCCGGTCGCAAAGAAATACCCGCGTTCATGGCTGCCAACTTGCGTCACTTGCTGCCAAAGTGCGAGTGCCGAAGCGCGTGTACGGTAGCTCGCACCAGTTTGCTTGGGATAATAACCAAAGCCCGGTTGCCAACGAGCAATTGCCGTTTCATCGAACCCCCACACGTTACTGCGGATAAATTCCCCTTCGAGTTCTAATGCTTCGCGTACCGCATCACGGTAGCTGACCAGCGCTTGTGGGTAGCGCTTTCTGATGGCGTCGGAACTTGCCACAAAATGATGACCAAGGCCGCCGAGTAGGGCTTTGCCAATGGCGGCAGGCACCGAGGTAATGACGCCAAGCCAACGCGCCGCCATCATTGGTGTTAGTAGAGGTGTTGCCCACAATCGAAAGGGACGACTTGTTTGCGCACAAAGCTCTTTAAATTGCGCGCGATAAGTTAGTGTGTCGGGTCCGCCCGCTTCCAAAATCTCATGTGAACTCGCCTTGTGCTCGGCAAGCATGAGTAAATAGTGGTTTAGGTTTGCCAGTGCGATAGGGTTGGCATAATTATCAACCCATTTAGGGGTGATAAGGATAGGTAAGTTGTATACAAAATCACGCATGATTTCGTAGGCTGCTGAACCCGGGCCGATGATAACCCCGGCGCGCAGTTCGGTAACGGGTACCGCGCTTTGGCGTAATATTTCGCCGGTAAGAAAGCGAGCTTGCAAGTGCTCAGAGCGACCATTGGCTGGCTGCAGCGCACTAAGATAAATTAGGTGTTTGACTGGATGGCGGTTTAGTGCCGTGGTGACGTTTTGTGCCAAGTTTAGCTCATAATCAATAAAATCGTGACCATGGGCCATGCCATGAACTAAGAAAAACACCACATCCTGCTCTGCCATGGCCTCACTTACCGCTGCCTCATTCTCAAGATCCAGATGAAGGCAGCGTAATTGCTCATGGGAGCCGAATCGAGTCGTGATCAGGTCAATTTGACGTGCGGTGGCGGTCACCGCATAGCCACGCTCTAACAGCAAGGGCACAAGGTGAGATCCAATATAACCAGAGGCGCCAAGTACTAAAATTCGTCTCATATCGTCTTCTTTTGTTGCATTAACCACGTCTTGCTTAATTTATCGTGAGGTAACTAGGGTCTGTTGACCTTTCGAGGTTAAATTTTGTTCGCGCAAAAATCGTTTTAGGCGCGACAAGGCGTTTGCAGCTTAGTCATTCTAAGCAAAGACGTCTTAACAAAGCATAAAACGATTTTAGCCGAACCCTTTGGGCAGCCGTTGTGCTTCATTTCTACTGCGTTATCGGCTTTTCATGTAGGTTGACTACACATCAAAGCCTCTGTCTTGTAGACATTTCCCACAAACGGCTGCAAAAATCAGCACGAAAGGTCAACAGTCCCTAGGAATAACATCATGATAACGTATTTCTCAATGGATGCTGTAAGCGTGTTTTTTTAATCGAGTTTAACGCCACCATACCAACGTAATAACTGTGGTTTTGCGCCAAATAGCATTGCAATAAAAGGCATATCAAAAGATATATTGTGGTTACGATCCCAAAATGCTTTCGATAAACAGCGTTTTGGTGTAGATTCGGGTTCCCAATTTTCACCATTTTCTGAGCAAACCAATCAATGTTAGAGCTGGCAAATTTAAGTAAAGGCTATGTCGACGGCGATGAATTTCACCCAGTTTTGCAAGGGGCCGATCTCATCCTTGAACAAGGGGATCAGGTCGCATTAATGGGAGAGAGTGGTTCAGGAAAAAGTACATTACTCAACTTGATTGCCGGCTTGGATCTGGCGGATTCTGGTGAAATAAAATACCCACATTTTGCGATGCATGATGCGTCAGAGCGTCTGCGTACTGCATATCGTCGAGATAATATCGGGCATATTTTTCAGCAGTTTAATTTACTACCAACCTTGACCATCGCTGACAATATTCGCTTTTGCCGCCAACTGCGCGGTTTGCCAGAAGATATGGGATTATGGCGTCAAATTTTGTCTGCCTTAGATTTAATGCCGTTACTGGGCCGTTATCCAGAAGAGGTCTCTGGTGGTCAGCAGCAACGTGCGGCCATCGCACGCGCGCTGTATATGGAACCCAAATTGCTGTTGGCTGATGAACCGACAGGAAGCCTTGATGAGCGTAATGCAGAAGCGGTGATGCGTTTACTGACCTCACTTGCCAAAGATCTTAACTGCACGTTACTGGTGGTTACCCACAGTGAGCGCGTTGCCCAATATATGGGCGCCCGTGTGCGTCTGCAAGGAGGACAGCTGCATGTTATGGCCCGTAGTTAAGGCGCTGCTGGGTCATTATCGTCGCTATCCTCTGCAAATTCTTCTCGTATGGTTAGGGTTGACGCTTGGCGTTTCTCTTCTGGTCGGTGTCACGGCCATCAATCACCACGCTAAAGTCAGTTATCAAAATGGTGAGCGGTTATTTAATAACCCATTACCGTATCGTATTTTGCCCAAACATGCGGCGAATAAGATTCCCCAAGGCCTCTATATTCAATTGCGCCGAGCCGGCTTTCATCAGTGTGCGCCATTTGATATTCGTTATTTGACTGCGCACGGTGGTGTGAACTTGACCTTGGTGGGTATCGACCCTGTCGCTATGGCACCATTAAGTCAAAATGCCCAGCTGCTTGATATATTGCCGCTTAACTTGATGCAGCCCCCTTATCCCGTCATGATCAGTCGCGATTTGGCGACGCATTTGTCGTTAAAAGATGGCGATAATATCGTATTGCATGACGGTTCGAATTTAGGCCCAATCCAGATAGATCGCAAAGATGAGATGCGCGGCACTCGCATGATGACGGATCTGTCGCGTTTACGTTCAATGGAACGTAGCTCTGGCTTATCACTGATTGGCTGTGCGGAAATGTCGAGTGAGAATCTGAAAGAGTTACGCGCGATGTTGCCAAGTGGTATTACAGTGGTTCAAAACAATCGTGACGAAATGTCGGGCTTGACCAAAGCGTTTCATATGAATTTGACCGCGATGGGAATGCTCTCTTTTGTGGTGGGATTGTTTATTTTTTATCAAGCGATGTCGTTGTCGTTTGTGCAGCGTCAGCCATTGGTTGGGATCATGCGGCAGATGGGCGTTGGCGGAATGCAACTGGCCCAAGCACTAGTGATTGAAATCACGATTTTGGTTTTGATCGCGTGGTTATTTGGTAACGCTTTTGGTGTGTTGCTTGCCAACCAGTTAATGCCAGCGGTCTCTGCTAGTTTGAGTGAACTGTATGACGTGAATGTGGGCTTACGAATTAATTTGAGTTGGCAGGCAAGTCTTTACAGTTTCTGGATGGCTTTGGCCGGTGCTGCAATTTCCTGTTTTTGGCCGGCAGTGCGTTTAATTCGTACTCAACCTATCCGTCTATCGGCAAAATTATCGCTTGTTCGCCATGCGGGACGTGAGTTTTCATGGCAAGCTTTGGTGGCGACAGGTCTGGCGGTCGCGGCGGTGGCGGTTTATCAAGGCCCGCCGAGCCAAGAGTTGGGTTATACCTTGATAGGCTTAATGCTGCTCAGCGTGGCGCTCTTTACGCCTTATATTATTTGGCTCTGTTTTAACAGTTACTCTTATTCGGTGCGCTGGGTTCGTTTACGCTGGTTCTTTAGCGATGCTGCAGCCAGCATGAGTTATCGAGGGGTTGCGACCATGGCATTTATGCTGGCATTAGCAACCAACGTGGGTATTGAGACTATGGTTGGCAGTTTCCGTGATACCACAGACAAATGGCTTACTCAGCGTTTGGCTGCCGATCTGTATATTTACCCCAATAATAATTCTGCTGCGCGGATTGCAAAGTGGTTGGAAGAGCAGCCAGAAGTGGATCAGGTATGGTGGCGTTGGCAAAAAGAGTTACCTAGTGAATATGGTTCACTTCAGTTTGTCAGCACAGGTGCCAACCGAGGCGAATTAACCTCCTTACCAGTTAAGTTGGGGATCCCGGATTTTTGGTTTCATCTTCATCACAGTAAAAGCGTGATGATCAGTGAGTCTATGGCGTTGAAAAAAGGGCTACGACCGGGAGATGAAATTGATTTTCCTGAGCCGCTGGGGCCAGATTGGCAAATTGCTGGTATTTATTATGATTACGGTAACCCTTACCATCAAATCTTATTATCCCATCGCAATTGGCAATATCGCTTTGAAGAAAATGGCGATATTGGGCTGGGTGTTCTGTTAAATGAAGGTGCCAAAAGTGAGACAATTAAGCAGCGACTCGAAGCGCTGTTTCACATGAATTCTGATTATGCTTTTGATAATACTAAAATTCACCAGCAAGCGATGACGGTATTCGATCACACGTTTAAAGTGGCAGACACACTAGGCAATATCACATTGGTTATTGCGGTATTTGGCCTTTTCTTTGCCACCTTGGCGGGTGAGATCTCGCGTCAACGCCATATTGCGCTGCTCCGCTGCCTAGGTTTATCGGGGCGCGAACTGATAGCGATTGGCGGGGTGCAATTACTGCTGTTCGGGTTGATTTCTGCGCTGGTTGCGGTGCCTCTCGGGCTCTCTTTGGCTGTGCTTATTGTTGATCTTATTATCAAACATTCGTTTGGCTGGTCGCTGCAATTGCAAGTGATTCCATGGGAATATTTGTGGACGATTGCTTGGGCCATGTTCGCTATTATGCTGGCAGGCGCACTTCCTGTGTTACGTCTGGTTAAAAACACCCCCATGAAGTCATTAAGGGATGCCTTGTGAGAGTATTACGCCAATACTTTGTCTTTTTTATCTGTGCGTTGGTGCTGGCAGGTTTAGGTTTCGCCTTGTATTGGCAATGGTTTTCAGACAAAAAAGTACCCACGACCAATCTCAACCCAGTCTTGCATCGAGATGGCTCAAGTGTGTTTGAACCTGTGCTGCCAACAACAGAAATCAGCTTGCCACGTGACTTTCACTTCCACCCGCAATTTCAACACGAAAATTGGCACTATTTAGCGACGTTACACGATCAGCATGGCCAGCAATATACGGTGCAATGGAACTATTTTCGTATCGCAACGGATGAGCGTGTTACCTATGGTTGGAATAGCCCACAGCTCTATATTGCGAGTGTTGTGGTGACTGACAGCGAACAGGCGTATCAAGATTTACGGCTGGCGCGCGGTGGTATCGGTCAGGGTGGAATGATCTCTGAGCCGTTTCAGATTTGGCTCGACAATTGGAAATGGGTCGGGGATGGTATGAGTCCGTTTCCTGGTAAGCTAGATGTGACTACCGAGCAATTTGCACTCAATTTGCAGACCAAGCCAAATGGTCCTTTTGTGCTGAATGGTGAACAAGGGTATCAAGTGAAACATCAAGATGGGGTGTTGGCCGCCTATAGTGTGAGCGCGCCATTTCTTGACGTCATGGGAACGTTAGATTTAAACGGGCAACCAATCGCGGTGCACGGCCAAGCTTGGTTACAAAAAGAGTGGGGCAGTGGCTTGTTAGTCGATGAACATAATGGCTGGGATTGGTTTGCATTGCATCTTGAAAATGGTAACGCGCTGAGTGTCAGTCAGTATCGAGATGATAATGGCGCGCCCTTTCGTTTTGGAACACTGACCTTTGCCAATGGTAAAACTGTTACGCTAGACAGCAATCAAATTACGTTAAAGCCATTGACGCAAACCACATTAGCCAATGGTCGCACCGTACCACTGCAGTGGCGGATCTCTGTTCCAGCGTATGACATTCAACTTATTACTCAGGTTAACCAGAGGAATATGTGGCTACCCTTTATGCTTCCTTATTGGGAAGGGCCTATTCACACCATTGGTGCACAAAAAGCGAAAGGTTTTATGCAGCTTACAGGCTATTAGACTTTCGAGCGCGCTGCGGTTAGAGTCGTCCAGCTTTTTGCGGCAGCGCTTTTATTCCCTTTCTACTTGAAGTTGCAGTGCCTTTCTTTAACAACGTAAAGGACTGGCTCTCACAAATCTCATCACACATAAATCTCATCACATAGTTTGTCTATGTTCACTAAGTGCCCAGAGGCTTTGCTCGCTTGTCGCCTACCCACAACGCCAAGTTGTTTGGGTATAGACGCTAAGTGACTAGGGGATCGCCTCGTTATTTTCTGTGTAATACTCTTCTAAAAATCATCTTCTCTCACGTCCCATCTTGCATCTTGAGCCAACTTAGGTATATAAAGCTATTGTTAGGTGTTTTGTCAATGCAATGTAACTCAAGGGTTGACATCCTGAGTATGTGCATATCGTTTTTGCGCCAAAATTGTATTTATTGATGATGTTAGATTTATGCTAAGCCCGTTATATCGAGTGTGGCCCAAGGCTAACTGTTCGGATATTTCGATAAATAACATCTAAACAAGCGATTATTCCGAGCATATTGATGGCGTTAGACTGGTCGATATTGATTATCGGCAAGATAGGTGACGAATGCAGTACCTATCAACATTGAAGATGTGTTGCGCATTTGTTGCGCATGGTCTTATCAGAAAGTAAATCTTGCTTCGTTTGCAGTTCATTTTTTACTCATGATGAGAAAAAGTGAAACACAAAATAATTATTAAAGGATCAATTCATGAACGACATCATTCGTGATTTCTTCAAAATGGAATCGTCAGGCGGCATTTTGCTGGTCATTGCGGCTGCGGTAGCAATGGTGATTGCCAATACCGGTTTTTATGACACTTATGACGCAGTGCTCCACAGCTACATCTTTGGCATGTCAGTGTCACACTGGATTAATGATGGCCTGATGGCGGTGTTTTTCTTATTGATCGGTCTAGAAGTCAAACGTGAGCTGCTAGAAGGTGCGCTCAAATCAAAAGAGACCGCGATTTTTCCAGCCATCGCCGCAGTGGGTGGCATGCTTGCGCCAGCGTTGGTTTATGTTTTATTCAATAGTGGCGAACCTGAGTTATTAAAAGGTTGGGCAATTCCTGCTGCAACTGACATTGCATTTGCACTGGGTATTATGGCGCTGCTGGGCTCTCGCGTACCAGTGAGTTTGAAAGTTTTTCTGTTGGCGCTGGCGATTATCGATGACCTAGGTGTGGTTGTTATTATTGCCCTGTTTTATAGCGGCGAATTGTCAACAATGGCTTTGAGCATTGGCTTTGCGATGACTGCGCTGCTCTTTATGCTCAATGCTAAAGAAGTGACGAAAATCCGTTATTACCTCATTGTGGGCTTGATTTTATGGGTTGCCGTGCTGAAATCGGGAGTGCATGCCACATTAGCGGGTGTTGTGATTGGCTTTGCGATTCCATTACAGGGTAAAACGGGTGAATATTCTCCACTGAAGAAAATGGAGCATGCGCTACATCCTTACGTTGCCTTTGCTATTTTACCGCTGTTTGCTTTTGCTAATGCCGGCATTTCACTTGAAGGGTTGTCATTGAGCAAGCTGACAGACGTGTTGCCATTGGGTGTGGCGCTCGGTCTTTTGATTGGGAAACCACTGGGTATTTTTAGCTTTAGCTGGGTTGCAGTGAAAGCAGGAGTTGCCAAATTACCAGAAGGTGTCAGCATGCGTCATATCTTTGCGGTATCTGTGCTGTGTGGTATTGGTTTCACCATGTCTATTTTTATTTCGTCATTGGCATTTGGCAGCGAGTTCCCAGACTATGACAAGTACGCACGCTTGGGTATTTTGATGGGGTCAACAACCGCAGCGGTACTTGGTTATGTATTACTGAGATTGTCATTGCCTAAACTTGCCACGCAAAATGCCTAAGTTGCAGCATTGAGTTCTTAACAAAAGCCCTTATCAGCGATGATAGGGGCTTTTTAGTACCAGACAGAAAAAAGCCCAAATCAAAAGGTGACTTGGGCTGATACAAAATTAGGAGTTAACAAGAAAAAAATAGCAGCAGTATGTAACACAATCTGTCTCGGTCGGCGGCCAGACGTCACGAACATCATCGGTTACATCTATTCAGACTCACGGTTTAGCAAACAGTTCCAAAAAAAATTACACTTTTTTCGCAAAAAAATTAGCTGATATTAATCAGTTGGTTACGTTTTGATTTTTTCTTTTTGTGGAACATGCGGCAAAAAATTAATGTTAACCACTTGTTAATTTTACGTTGTGGGCGTAAATTCAAACATGTGTTTGATACATGTGATTGAAATAGGTGTTTGTTATGGCTGGCCGGGCTCACACAAAACAAATCATTCTTGATACCGCGGAGAGCCTGTTTGCAGAGCATGGCTTCAATGGCACGTCACTAAGAACCATCACCACGAAAGCGGGGGTCAATTTAGCGGCCGTGAATTACCACTTTGGTGACAAAAAAACACTGGTTCGAGCAGTGCTAAACCGATATCTCGAAGCTTTTATGCCCGCTGTAGAGCAGTCGCTCGCACGCTTGAATACCGAATCGGACTATTCAATGAGTCAAGTTTTTGAAAGTTTGCGTGAACCGCTGCAAGCGCTAGATACACTGCGACCTAATGGCATGCATGTATTTATGCGTTTAATTGGTCGAGGTTATACCGATGTTCAAGGACACTTACGTTGGTTTATTGCTACCCGCTATGGCAGTGCGCTAAATCTCTTCATTGAATCGGTTCAAGTTGCCAACCCAAGATTAACGCCGCAAGAGTTGTTTTGGCGTTTGCATTTTACTTTGGGAACGTGTGTTTTCACTATGGCTTCCAGTCAAGCGCTTGGTGAAATTGCAACGAGCAAATTTGCTCAATCCAACTCACCACAGTCGATCATCGACCAATTAATTCCCTATCTTGCTGCTGGCATGTCAGCAAGTGAGGCGTCAAGCGAACCTACAACGCCATTTTTAACCGATCTAAAGCGCGTTACTCATGCCAAAACATAATAAGAATCACAGCACAGACTGATGAACAACAACCGTGAACAAAAGGATACTGACTATGAGCTCTCTAAGACGACAATGGATAAGTGACCGTGCTTTCAAATTGTTTAAGAAGGTACTACCGCCTCTTTCTGCGACCGAAAAAGAAGCAATGGAGGCAGGCACGGTGTGGTGGGATGCGGAACTGTTTTCTGGCAAGCCCAACTTTGCCACATTGCATCACTACCCTAAACCCAAATTAAGTGATGAAGAGCAAGCCTTTATCGATAATCAAGTCGTTACATTGTTAGGGATGCTTGATGACTATCAAATTGTCAAAAAAGACCGGGATTTGCCTCCTCAGGTATGGGACTTCTTAGCAAAAGAGCGTTTTTTCTCACTGATTATTGGTAAAGAATACGGGGGGCGTGAATTCTCTGCGCTTGCCAATTCGACCATCGTATCCATGATAGCAACGCGCAGTATCAGCGCCGCGGTGACCGTTATGGTGCCAAACTCATTAGGCCCAGGAGAGTTGCTCACCCATTATGGCACGCAAGAGCAGAAAGAGTATTGGTTACCAAGACTTGCAAACGGCAAGGACATTCCCTGTTTTGCGCTCACGGGACCAGAAGCAGGTTCTGATGCGGGCGGCATTCCAGATGAAGGGGTGGTTTGTTACGGACAGCACAATGGCGAAAAGGTGCTCGGCATTCGACTCAATTGGAATAAGCGTTATATTACATTAGCGCCAGTTGCAACTGTGCTTGGGCTGGCGTTTAAACTCAACGACCCTGATGGTTTACTCGGCGATAAAAAGGCGCTGGGCATTACCTGCGCATTAATTCCAGCCTCTCATACTGGGGTTGAAATTGGCGAACGTCATGATCCACTCGGTCTGGCTTTTATGAATGGACCAACACGTGGCAAAGATGTGTTTATCCCCATCGATTGGCTGATAGGCGGGGCAGAGTATGCCGGCAAAGGATGGCGAATGTTAGTGGAATGCCTCTCTGCCGGGCGTGGTATCTCATTACCGGCACTAGGGACTGCTATTGGCCATTTGACGGCTCGAACAACCGGCGCTTATGGCTATGTGCGTAAACAGTTTGGCCTTTCTATTGGTCGTTTCGAAGGTGTTTCAGAGGCAATGGGGCGTATAGGTGGGTTAACCTATTTGCTTGAAGCGACAAGAACATTAACCACTACAGCGCTTGATCTTAAGGAAAAGCCTGGCATAGTGACCGCGATTGCGAAATACCATATGACTGAGATGGCTCGCACCATTTTGAACGATGCGATGGATATTCACGCCGGTCGCGCGATACAAGATGGGCCGATGAACTACCTATCAACGCACTATTTGGGAATGCCTGTGGCGATTACGGTCGAAGGGGCGAATATTTTGACGCGCAATCTGATGATTTTCGGTCAAGGCGCAACACGTTGCCATCCTTATGTTTTGCAAGAGATGGCATGTGCAGAAGAAACCGATTCAGAACGGGCTGCAGCGCAGTTCGACACACTGCTATTTGCTCATATCAAACACGCACTTTCAAACGGCCTTGGCGCGCTAGGGGCGGCATTGACGGGGACACGATTCACCCGTGTTGCGATGAGTGGGCCAACCCAACAATATTACCGTGACATCACGCGTTTGAGCCAAGCTTTGGCGGTGAGCGCGGACGTGGCAATGCTCACTCTTGGCGGTGAGCTGAAACGCAAAGAGACCATTTCAGCCCGTCTTGGGGATGCGTTGAGTTACCTATACATGGCATCGGCGGCGTTGAAAAAATACGAAGATGATGGTCGCCAGCAAGGGGATCTGGACTTTGTTCACTACAGTGTTCAGCACTGTTTGCATCATGCGGCGGCATCGCTTAACCAAGCCTATCGTAACTTTCCAGCAAAATGGGTTGGGCGGAGTGTCCAAGCGCTACTGTTCCCGTTAGGGAATCATTACCATGAGCCAAGCGATACGCTTAGTATTAATATCGCCAAGGCACTTATGGTGCCAAGCGCGCAGCGCGATAGACTCACGCACCTTTGTTACATTGGGAAGGAAAGTTATATTGGGAAGGAAAGTTATATTGGGAAGGAAGGTTATCTTGGGCAGCAAGCGGAGTCTGTGAACGCACCTTTGCAGCATGTTGCCCTTATTGAGCAAGCATTCGTGGCAATGTATGCCATTCAGCCGCTTGAGCGCAAAATGATAAAAGCGGCTCAAGAAGGCGTGGTGGATAAAAAAGGCCCGTTGAAGATTCGTCTGCAACAAGCGCTCGAAGCACAAGTGCTTACGCAAACGGAAGTTGAGAAAATTCAACAGGCGGATGCATTGCGTTATCGAGCCATACAGGTTGATCATTTTAGTCACGACTTTACTGAGGTTCGAACTGATGGCGAGGCCTCACCGCCTCTTACTTCGGTCGCGTAATCAGCGAGCATATCTGCCAGCACTTACAGCTGGCTTTTTTTATCGTGACGTGAGCGCTCAGTGCTCCAACCACTGGTCAAAATGGCCAATTAAGCAAGAAAGAGGATGCGATTTGTGAACGAACCTTTTATCCTAGCAGGGATTTTTTAAGGAAATTGAATATGATCATCAAACCGAGAATTCGAGGATTTATCTGTACCACAACGCATCCGGTGGGTTGTGAAGCAAATGTCAAAGAGCAAATTGCCTACGTCAAAGAGCAAGGCCCGATCAACAACGCTCCTAAACGCGTTTTAGTGGTGGGTTCATCCAGTGGCTATGGACTTGCTTCTCGTATCACCGCGGCGTTTGGTGGTGATGCAGCAACAATTGGTGTGTTTTTTGAAAAAGAAGGCACCGAGAAAAAACCAGGTACAGCAGGTTTTTATAACGCAGCTGCGTTTGATAAGTTGGCAAATGAAGCTGGCTTATACGCAAAAAGCATCAATGGTGATGCGTTTTCTAACGAAGCTAAGCAGCAAGCGATTGAGCTTATTAAACAAGACCTCGGTCAAGTTGACATGGTTGTGTATTCGCTAGCATCACCAGTGCGTAAATTGCCAGATACTGGCGAACTGGTGCGTTCATCATTAAAGCCTATTGGTGAAACTTATACCGCGACAGCCGTCGATACCAATAAAGACGTTATTATTGAAGCCAGCGTTGAGCCCGCATCAGATCAAGAGATTGCAGATACGGTGACTGTAATGGGTGGCCAAGATTGGCAATTGTGGATCAATGCGCTTAATGACGCAGGTGTATTGGCACAAGGCTGCAAAACAGTGGCATACAGCTATATTGGTACAGAGTTAACGTGGCCAATCTATTGGGATGGCGCGTTAGGCCGAGCGAAAATGGATCTTGATCGTGCGGCGACAGAGCTTAACGGTGTCTTAGCAAGCCTTGATGGTAGTGCAAATGTCGCGGTGCTGAAATCCGTTGTGACTCAAGCCAGTTCAGCAATTCCGGTTATGCCACTTTATATTGCGATGGTCTTCAAGAAAATGCGTGAAGAAGGGGTGCACGAAGGGTGTATCGAGCAAATTGAACGTATGTTCCGTGCCCGTCTGTACAAAGAAGATGGCTCTGCCGCAGAAGTGGATGAGGCCAATCGCCTTCGCCTTGATGATTGGGAGTTGCGAGATGATATTCAGCAACACTGCCGAGATTTGTGGCCTTTGATCACCACGGAAAACTTGAAACAATTGACCGATTATGTCGAATACAAAGATGAATTTCTGAAGTTATTTGGCTTTGGAGTGGACGGCGTGGATTATGATGCCGATGTAAACCCATTGGTTGAGACGCAATTTATTAACCTATAAGTTGGTCGTACACTATTTCTATTTTAGCGATAAGCTAGGTGAGTGATCACCTAGCTTTTTTACGTAAAAAGAGTTAAATCAGAATAATCAATAGGGTACCAGCTAACGTCATTAGGATATTAGCGATGGCGTAGGTGCCTGCATAACCTAACGCGGGAATGGTCGATTTGGCGTATTCGTTAACAATATCCATCGCTGGCGCACAGGTGCGAGCGCCAATGATAGCGCCAAGCAACAGCGCGCGGTTCATCCGTAAAATATAGACACCGACTAGATAGGCCAATATAACGGGTAACACGCTCACAACCAACGCAAGACCTAAAATCTGCGGCCCGACTTGAGCAAGGTTTTCAAACATTTTTCCGCCAGCATTGAGACCAATGCCCACCATAAACACCATTAAGCCAAGATCTTTGACCATATTCAGTGCTCCCTGAGGGACATAGCCAAAGGTAGGGTGGTTGGCGCGTAAAAATCCAAGTGTAATACCGGCCAGCAGTAAGCCGACCGCGTTGCCTAAACTGAATGACACATGGCCAAAAGTCATGGTGACTAAACCAAACATCAGACCGAGAATGAAAAAACTGCAAAAAGCGGTTAAGTCGGCGATTTGACTGTGGATTGAAATAAAACCGATTTTTTCAGCCAGTCCGTGAACTCGACTCTTTTCGCCACTGACTTGAAGAATGTCGCCTTTTGCTAACACAATATCTAGATCCATTGGCATTTCAATCTGCGCGCGAACCACTCGGTTGAGAAAACAACCGTACTCGGAGAGATTGAGATCCGAAAGCCGCTTGCCAGCAATGGCGTCGCTTTTGACCACGATTTCTTCTTCAACAATGCGCAAATCGAGAAGGTTGCGATCAAACACTTCTTTACCGTTGCGAAAACTGGGATCAAGACGCGCATGGCTGTCAGGAAAGCCCACCAACGCGATTTCGTCGCCTTCTTGCAAAATTGCATCCCCATCAGGATGGGCTAAAATGCCGTGACGTCGAATTCGCTCGATATAACATCCCGTTTGGCGATAGAGGCCTAGTTCACGTAGATTTTTACCATCGATCCAATTAATCAGTTCTGGCCCAACGCGATAGGCACGAATGATCGGTAGATACACTTTACGTTGGGCAGAGCCACCAAGACCTCGCTCCTGTGCGATTTGCTGTGCTGAGTCTGACAGGTTCTGTTTTTGAAATTTCGGTAAGAACTTGGCAAACATGATCATACTCACCAGACCGACAAGGTAGGCCATCGCGTAACCAACGGAAAGGTTGTCTAAAGCTTGAGCAAAATCCATATGAGCTGGAACAAAAGCAAGACCTGAATTGAGCGCATCTTGAGCGCCCACTAATACAGGGGTTGCGGTGAGCGCGCCAGCCATCATGCCGGCGGCAAGACCAAACTCAAGCCCCAAAAATTGGCTGGCAAAGTAAGAAATGCTGACCGCCGTGATAAGTACAACCAAGCTCAAGACGAGATAGTGTTTGCCGTCACGGAAAAAAATCCCAAAAAAGTTAGGGCCAGCTTCAATACCAACGCAGTAAATAAAGAGCAAAAATCCGATAGTCAGCGCATCGGCACTAAAAGTAAAACCTAAGTGCCCCATTACCAATGACGTGATTAAGACCCCAATAGAGTTGCCCAGCTGTAAGCTGCCAAAGCGAATTTTGCCAATTAAAAGGCCAATAGCAAGGACAACAAAAATCAGAAGAATCGGGTTTTGTTTTAGCAGTAAAACGACATCAATATTCACAGTATGGCTCGAAGTCAGCGAAATAAGAGGGAGATAGCGCGTAACTTAAATTACGGAGGAATTGTAACCAAATAAATCGAAAAGATAAGCGAAATATCTGAGAATTGGGTAAAAAGTCAATATGAAAGAGCGGGCAACAAAAAGACCGCACAGGCGGTCTTAGTTCAGCGCTTATGTATCAATGCCGTGCGTTTGAATTTAGTGTAGGTTTGATACTGAAATGCGGGCGGCTTTTAATCAAACAGGCCCAGATTCTCTTTAGCATAGGCTTCAAAATCGTCACAGCCACCGATGTGTTGCTGGTCGATAAAGATTTGCGGTACGGTTTCCACGGGCTTACCAACGGTTTTCTCGAGATCGGCCTTTGAAATACCTTCAGCCTGGATGTCTACATAGCGATAGTTAAAGTCGTCGCGTTTTGCTTTTAACGTTTCTGCGTGCTCTTTTGCGCGAACACAGTAAGGGCAACCCGGACGGCCAAAAATAACTACGAACATTTCGATTCTCCTTGATTCTGTATCACTACACTATGCCTTATCTATTGAGGGAAATAAAGACGCATTTGCCTTTTACTGTCATAGGCAAAACCAATGGTGCTATACCCTTTTCGCGCCAAGTTGTTTGGGTATCAGTGCGGGCCACCTCATGATATTTCGCGTTTTCGCCAAGGGATTTCTCACAAATTGCACTTCATCTCATTAATTTAACGCTAAAATCGTCACAGTGGGGATATTCGTTATTATCGGGAGACGCCTATGTTTCAGTTCATGACGGCCACACGGATTATATTTGGTGAAGGGGCACTACAGTCGTCACTGTCGCTGATTAATCAATATGGTTACAGTGTGCTTTTGGTGACGGGCAAAGAACATCAACGGGCTCAGCCAGTGATTGATTATATTCAGGCACAGAAACTGCGCTACCAGCATGTGGCGATTTCCGGCGAGCCCAACATCGCTATGGTGGAGCAAACCGCGGTAGTCAGTCGTAAGTTTCAACCGGATGTTGTTGTGGCGGTCGGTGGTGGTAGCGTGATCGACACGGGTAAAGCGCTCGCGGCCATAGTTCCCAACCAAGGTAACGTCTACGACTACGTCGACTTGGTTGGACGGAGCGTACCACTCAAAACATTTCCGCTGCCGTTTATTGCCATTCCAACCACAGCCGCCTCAGGCGCTGAGGTAACGCGAAGTGCGGTGCTGAAATCGGGTCAAGATCAGCTCAAAGTCAGTTTGCGTAGCCCGGAAATGGTGGCAGATGTTGCGATTGTCGACCCTACGTTGACATATGGCACTGACCCTTACACGTCGGGACGTGGTGCTTTATATGCGTTTACTCATTTGATGGAAGCTTATGTGTGCGGCGATCCTAACCCATTGACAGATATGATTTGCGAAGAGGGGTTAAAACGACTGGCACACTCTATCTATTTGGGTTGTCTTGAGGATGACGCGAAAGGTCGCCACGATCTCTCTTTTGCCGCAATGCTGGGTGGAATGGCCATCACCAATGCGAAATTAGGGGCAGCACATGCGCTTGCGTCTGCACTCGGCGGTAAATTAGATGCACCCCACAGTGTTATCAGTGCGCAACTGGCGCCTCATGTGATGCGAGAAAATATTGCTGCGGCAAAAATCGCCAAACGTGGCGATGTTATTGAACGATACCAAGCCATAGCACGAATTTTGACGGGCCAAGACGATGCCGATGCACAGGATGCGGTGGTTTGGCTCGAGCAGGCGCTGGTCACTTTACAGCTCCCGACGTTACGTAGTTTTGGTGTGTGCCAAACGTCGTTTGAACAAGTGGCTAATGATGCACTCATGTCGGTTGCGATAAAAGGTAACCCGTTGCCGTTAACCCACGAGCGTCTGACTTATATTCTAGATCAGGTGTGCGATTGTGGGTGCAGTACAGAACCACCTAAAATTCGAACCAGTGCATCTATGGAAATTTGTTATCAAGATCAGCGAGACCGTCAGCTCCCCGTGATTGTCGAGGAAAATCCTGAAGAATGATGTGAAAAGAAAAGGCGCTTTATGCGCCTTTTCTGATGAGTGAATACTAATGTTAAAACTGACTGATTTTGTCGTAGCGACTGTCTTTCAACGCCTCTTTGACGCGTTTCAGGTTTTCGCGGAAGCCAGTGCCGCGACGAAGTGTAAAACCAGTGGCAAGTACATCAATTACTGTCATTTGTACCACTCGGCTGGCCATTGGCATATAAACATCGGTATCTTCAGGAACGTCGAGCGTAATCGATAGTGACGCTGCTTTTTCCAATGGCGAATCTTTGGCTGTGATGGCGATAACTGTTGCTCCGTTTTCTCGTCCAAGATGCGCCACTTCGACCAAACTCTTAGTTCGACCTGTATGGGAAATGAGCACAATCACGTCGTTGTCGGTCGAATTGATGCAGCTCATTCGCTGCATTACGATATCTTCAAAACACGTGATGGGGATGTTAAAACGAATAAATTTGTTTTGTGCATCTTTTGCAACGGCAGAGGACGCGCCAAGGCCAAAAAACGAAATGCGTTTGGCTTGAGTCAGTAAGTCTACCGCTCGATTAATTTGCATCGAGTCAAGGCTGTTTTTCGCCACGTCAAGGCAGGCCATGGTCGACTCAAAAATTTTATGAGTGTAGGCGTCTGGGCCATCGTCCTCTTCAACGTTACGATTGACATAAGGGGTGCCATTAGCAAGGCTCTGTGCCAAGTGCAATTTGAAATCCGGAAACCCTTTAGTATCGAGGCGACGGCAAAACCGATTGACCGTTGGTTCACTCACATCCGCCATTTTCGCTAGCGTTGCGATGCTGGAGTGAATCGCCGTTTGTGGAGATGCCATGATCACTTCGGCAACTTTACGCTCAGATTTGCTGAAATTCTCTAAATTTTTTTGGATTTTTTCTAATGTATTCATAGTGTCGTTGCAGCTTACTACGGCGAATTCGGGTTGAATTAATGGGATTCGATGTGAGTGCCCATCGTATCTCCCCAGAGAACCTTAGCCAGTGGTCCACTGCGTTATAACAAGCGACGCAGGCACATTAGCCAAAGGTATTGAACACGGTAAAAGTATAAACGGGTTCTAACGTTGGGCTAAACCCAAACGTGCGACAATCTTACGAGAATATGACCCGCCTCAAACATTATTTTGTTTAAACTACAGAAATAATAGTAATACGGCGAAATTTACCGCACTTAAGACAATATTGATGTGAGAGTTACGGCAAAAAAGAAAGAAAATTTCATATTCCCCCGTTTAATATCGAGACCTAGCTCAGCACTATCCCCTTTCCACTTGAAGCTGCAGGGGTGTTGGCTCGTTCTCACAAACCTCATCACATAATGATTAGCGCGCCAATGTGAGCCTCATAACAAAATAACAAAGTTGTTTCGTGCAATGAGGCGTCACTGACACTCCGCAAATCTGCGCGGGTCGAATAGGCTGCGACGCTTTATTTTACTTGGGCAGCAAAGGTTTCGAGACGATCAAGTAACGTTGGGACTTGCTTGGCTATCTCGCGCTGTTCAAGCAAAATTGCTTGCAAAATTTCTTCGCTGGTAAGTGGATTAGCGAGTACGACGCGAAATACTATCGTGTGGTGATGATCGTAGTTCGCAGGGTTGAGTCGAGTACGTGAGACAAATGAGCGCCCCGTTTCACGCTGGCGTTTTTGAATAAATTGGGTGAGATCGTTAAGCATCTCGTTTAAATGTGCTTTTTGTTCACCTTGAGCTCGTGCCAGCGCCGCCTGAATCGATTTTGGTACATAGCGATAGGTTAATAGGCACAGTTCAGGTTCCGAGATGAGCTCGAAATCAGGTTGCTGAGTAATGAGGCTGGCAAAATATTGCGCCTTTTCGATGCTTTGGTTAATCAGCAGTTCATACCCTGGACGACTGATGATATGCATTGCCGCATAAAGTAGCATTGCCATACCAGAACGAGAGCCTTCTAACGTGTGACTGCCGAGATCTTTTGAGCCTTTACGTAAAATATATTGTGCGTGATGCTCAATGCATTTCATTGCGTCTGGCTCTTTAAATAGGACCATGCCGGCGCCCATTGGCAAATAGAGCTGCTTATGTGCGTCAATCGTGACGGAATCGGCAAGTTCGATTCCGCTCAGAAGATGGCGATAACGATTGGACATTAAAGTCGCGCCGCCCCAAGCGGCATCAACGTGAAAGTGACAATCGTGTTCTTGACAAATGTGAGCAATCTCGACCAGCGGGTCGACGTTCCCCGTTTCTGTGGTACCTGCGACACCGACCACCGCAAATGGTTTGATGCAGCGTGTTTTCAATGAGCGAATGGTCTCATCGAGCGCCTTGGGGCAAAGACGATTATTGGCATCGGTTTTAACCGGCACAAGGCCTTCTTGTCCAATACCAAGAACATCAGCGGCTTTTTTCAACGAGTAGTGGCCGCGTTCGGAGACTAAAATGGCTAAACCTTCATAGCCATAATGCTTCATGGCTTTAAAAAGTCCTTCTTTTTCGACACCTTTGAAGCTGCCTTGAGCGCGCAGTGCGTTATTGCGAGCGACCCAAAGCGCGGTAATATTCGCAATTGTCCCACCTGAACAAAATGCACCCAGTGAATGATTCGCGCTGTGCATCCAGCGTTGGTAAAAAGCATCATCTTGACGATAAATCAATCGATGCAACATACCAAGAACTTGGCGTTCAAGTGGTGTAAAGGCTTTTGAGGTCTCGATTTTTACCAAATTCTGATTGAGTGCAATCATGATTTTGGACAATGGCATCAGAAAATAGGGGAGAGCGGATGTCATATGACCAATGAAAGTTGGCGCAGAGGTATGAACCGAATGCGAAACCACAGTATTAAGCAAATGCTCGGTGTGATCAGACACAAAAGACGCGGTTTCTGGGATCACAGCCGAAGAAAAATCTTTCTCGATCTCTCGCAAAGGCTTTTCTTCGGCAACGATATGCTCGCGTAAAAACTGATTGAGGTTTTGCGATAAGCTGGCCTCAATTTGAGTTAAGGTGGAGTCCGGTCCTTCCGGTACAGTGAAGATTTTCAGCAGACTGTCAAAGCTCACATCAGCTGTTTTTGTTTCGGTAACCATGGTGCAAAATCATCTCAAAAGGTCATGAGACCCTAAAATTTGAAGAAGGGTCAATCTAAACCAAATTGGGCGCAAAGTCCCGTTTTTCTTAATTATGACCACAAGGGGATCTGGCTTATAAACTTTACGCTCAATTAGCGTCACAACGTGTTGCAAGAGACTTTGGTTAATTGCTCAAGCTGGTGGTTGTAGCGGAGTAAAGCCTTTTCAATCTGTTTGGGTTGAGTTAGCAATTCGGCAAACGCACTGCGCAGTTGGTAGTTTTGTTCGTGATTTTTACTTTGACGATCATTGTAGGTTTGTTTTGCTAGCTGCCCAAGGCGATCCTCACGACTGGCTAACTGCTTAACATCGGTTTGGGAAAGCTGAAGCCAAGACTCAACTGAGCGTTGTGAACTGATACGTCCAGGATCATTAGCAAGAAAGTAGTCAAATGCCGCGCGATTGAGTTCAAAGTGGTGCTGGCGCCCAGTAAGAAACCAATGACTCACGTCGGCAAGCTCGGGATACTGGCGAGTGGTTAATGTTGCGAGATCACTATACCAAAGCAACGAGGCATCAATATAAGCGTTGTATTTTTGACTTAAACAGAGATCGTGCTGTTGCGCATGAGCCAGCGGACTTATTAATATCGCCATTAGAGCGAATGAGGGGCGCCAAGAGGTCATTGCAATATCCTTTTACTTTTAAAATAACATCGCATTGTATGTTTATTTTTAGTAAAAATCTTGTTGTTACATCGCAAGCGAGACAAAGAATAGCATCAATACCGGAACTAATAAGCTCAAAATGAACCCACTGACAATCGCAACGGGTACGCAGCGAACACCACCTGTGGTTTGAATCACAGGTAGAGTGAAGTCCATAGCGGTCGCGCCAGCGTAGCCAATCGCAGTGCAGGGAAAGCGACGAATAAACAGCGGGATCATCACTAATGCGACGAGTTCACGCAGTAGTTCGACACTAAATGAAACCCCACCAAAAATAGGGCCAAAGGCGTCTCCCATCAAAATGCCCGCCAGAGAATACCAACCAAAGCCTGATGACATGGCTAATGCTTGTTGCCACGGCATGTCAAGATACCAACCGGCCAATAATCCACCCAGCATGGAGGTGGTTATCATGACGAACGCAATGATCAGCCCGTGTTTATTGATAATGATTTGTCGAAGTGTTAAACCACTATTACGCAATTGGATGCCAATAAAAAACAGCAATAACAATAGAATCCATTCGCTTGCCGTCTCAACCCAACTTAAGTCCAAAGGCAAAAGTAGCCCCACGGCAAGCCCGCCCCCCACGACGAAAATCAATTTGAGTGACTCCAATGCCATTTGGGACAGAGGGACTGACTGTTGCGTTTGTTCACTGTGAAGTGGCAGCCAGCGATCAATTAAGGGCAAAATGGCTAAATTTGCAGCGCCTAAAAAGAAGAAAAAAGTGGCTGCATAATGAACTATCGTCGCCAAATTGTTGGCTAAATCGTCTAATGCCGCTAATGAAAGTCCCATCAAGGATAAAATCACCAAAACCAAATTGGCGGTGATTTGGTTGATGCGCTCTAAGACGTCTGTACGATTTATCGCGATAAAGTAGCCGAGCACCAAGGGGGTAAAAATGAAAAACATCCCTGAAAACATATTGATCTCTTAATGATAGCGAACTTCAAAACCTCGTTATATCGCCCATCTAAGTGCTGAGGCTTGATAAATCGTTGACGTGCCAAACGCCAGTGGGTTATGAGCGAAAGGCTCGATTTAAAGACTAAAAGCCACTCGCGTGCAGAACCGTACGGATGTTGTCAGAAAATTCGTCATCAGACAAATTGCTGAGCTCAAAAAGTACTTCGGCACCAGTGACATCAAATTCCACTTCGTGCTCTTCAAGCTCTTGATCTTGTCGACGAAAGAGTAAGAGATGATAGGCAATACGGGCGATGTCGAGATAGTGCACTTTGTCATCTCTTTCGACTTGTGGGCGGTTTGTAGCTACCTCAATAAAGTCATTATCAAATCCCCACTGCTTTAGCACAATTTGGCTGATGTCAGAGCAGCGGCTTTGAAACAGTTGCAGCGCAATGTCATGGTCGAGATAGTTACCTTTTGCTAAGTAGTGATGATATTCATTGACTAAGCAGTAAAGGCCAATGTCAGCTAACAGGCCGACAAGTAACGCTTTTTCTCGCTCAAGGTAATCAAACTGCTCCGGTGCCAATCGCTTATACGCCTCGACGACTAGGACCATAGTCGCGCCGAGCTCTCGTGACACTTTGGCGCTATCAATAAGGATTTTTTTGCAATCTTTATCGATACCAGCGGTACACTTTAGCTGTTCAATCGCTTGAGCTGTGACAATGTCACGAACGCGCAACATACCAAGCCGAGAGACGGCAGTATGCAGCTCGGTACACGTAATATTGCGTCGATTGAAAATGACGGAATTGGCGACGCGAAGGATGACGGCCGACAAGCTTGGGTCTTCCAACAAACAGTCCGCAATTTGTGCCACGCTGGTTGTATCTAATACAGACAGCCGTTGGATTTTAAGTACTACGTCTGGAATAGGTGGTAGTGATACATTTCCCGCAGTAACGGAACGTTCAACCAATCGAGAGAATTCGCTTTCAAGGGCGCTGAGTAGTGCCGTGCGATTCGTTGGCAACCAATAAAAAGATAGATGTTCCATAAATTAGCGGTGTAAATCTTGACGGTCGGTAGTTTACTTCGTGGTTGGAGGGTGAGGCAACTATTGTTACCGGTTACGCTTCACAAATGCGTTTTTTTACCGCACACGTGTACGAAAAGTTATGGATAAATAGCAGAATGTGAATACTATCACGCAAGTAAATATTGAACACGATGATTTGTGAGACATATCCCAACTTATTTTTTATCGTAAAGTATGATTCATACATAATATTCGACACATATATAAATAAAATACTTTTTTCTTATTTCGCAATTATTGCTGCGTTCTGGCGACATCACATTGTTTGGGGGTTACTTCAGGGTATGGGAGTCAAAGGACATGACAGAGCAAGCTTATTTAGAATACATCAGCCAGTTCGGTTCATTTCAACAACGGTCAATGTTTGGCGGTATCGGTTTATTCAGTAACGATGCTATGTTTTCATTGATCAGTAATGACCACATTTATCTTCGCGGTGGAGAGTCGCTTGATGAGGTGTTTACTGCGCTTGAGTGTGAAAAATATCGCCATGTCAAAAAGCAAACCACGGCAACCGTCAATTATTACGATATTGGCAATTTGCTCGATAGCGACTGCGCGCAACTTGATGAGTTAGTGCGTCGCTCAATTACATTATCGGAGGATCACCGCTGCTATCAAAAATCGAGTGCTAGTCGCAGATTGCGCGATTTGCCGAATATGCAGCTCACTCTTGAGCGTATGGTTAAAAAAGCAGGGGTTAAGGACGTTAACACGTTTTTAGATTTGGGGGCGATCGCCGTGTTTTCCAAAGTCCGCGTGGCGTATGGCAACGATGTTGACATTAAATTATTATGGAAATTTGCAGGCGCTGTTGAGGGTATTCACTGGAAACTTCTTGAAGAACCTTATAAAAATCATCTGCTACAACAAGTTCGACAGTAATTTATATACCCAAACAATTTGAAGATGCAGGTAGGTGGCAAACGAATAAAGCCTCTGGGCATAGGCAAGCTATGTGATGAGGTTTGGGAGAGTCAGCCAACAAAGCTGCAACTTTAAATAGGAAGGGTATAACATTGACGGCAAATAATAAGGCGCTGACAAATGGTCTGCGCCTTATTATTTATGCTGAACTCAATGGCATTAATATTTGAAACGTGCTGTAAACATACCTTGAGTGCCGTAGAAATCGTTAATGCGAATTTCAGCGCCTAGTGAGAAGAGTTCCGTTGAGTGAAAGCGAGCATAGGCTGTGCCTTTCCAATCGTCATCATCTTCGATAGAGACGTAACCTACATTACCGCCAACCTCAAGCTGTGGACCCAGCCATTGGCGCACGCCAAGGTTA
Source organism: Vibrio agarilyticus (assembly GCF_012641465.1). Lineage (GTDB taxonomy): Bacteria > Pseudomonadota > Gammaproteobacteria > Enterobacterales > Vibrionaceae > Vibrio > Vibrio agarilyticus. The sequence goes on along the minus strand of NZ_JABAIK010000001.1, from coordinate 126,445 downwards.
AGCTCCATGCCTAAGTCCGTACCACTTTTTGCCACAGGATCGACCACACGCAGCAACATTGCGCCAGTCAAATCAGCCCAGTTATTGATTGGCGAATGAAAGCCAACCCCAGCAGCCGCGTCAAAATCACTTTCAAACTCTGAATCGATGCGAGCGTAAATATGGGCGTTTGGGTGAACAGACTTACTGAACGCGCCACCAAAAGTCACAGGGCTGACGCCAATGCGCGCTTCAAAATAGTCATAGCTGAAATTGCTCATTGTCGCTTGATCGTACGAACTTTGAGCGAATAATGGTGTCGCACCCATCATCAGTGCGGCAGCCCAAAATGTATTACGCATTTTCATGGTAAACCTTATTCATCATTGAGCGGCAAACTTATGTTGCCTGAGTTAGTTTTACTAAGCTAAAGCAAAATACGCGCCAATTTACTCAGAACTTCTCTGAGGCGACTCGGTATCGAAGAGATTATTCGCCAAATTGGGTCCGTTTTTGCGCCATGGCATTGAGTAAGGCTTCTGAGTCTAAAATTTGCACCCATGGAAGCAAATTGTTGTCATGAGCGATGACATATTCGGTCAATTGCTGCTTGATTGCCGCTCTCAGCGTGTCACCCTGCCACGGTTTGGCAATGTAAAAATCGAGACTGGCGTGATTGATGGCTTCAACGGTATCTTCGAGGCCGGCTTGCCCAGTGAGTAAGATTTTTCGGCAGGTGGCGGCGCGAGGATCGTCGCTAAGTTCGATAAGGAAACTGATCCCAGTCTGCTCTGGCATAATATGATCGCATAAAATCAGCGCTAAAGGGACTGACTGCGCATGGTACTCAGCAATGACATGTTTTGCCTCGGTGACGGATTCTGAGCCTTCAATAATGAAATCGTCTTCAAAGATAGATAGGTCTTGTAATACGCTATCAAGCACTTCACGCTCATCATCTACACATAAAATCAGTAGCTTATTCATGGTTTGCTCCTTGCTCGAAAATGGGTAACCAAACGGTCATCTGGGTGTACTGCCCTTCTTCTGATTGAACGTCTATCCAGCCGTGGTGACTATGAACAATTTGTTGGCAGATAGAAAGACCAATACCAAGGCCGAAGTTACCTTCGCGCTTGGTGGTGAAATTGAGATCAAAGATCGCGTGTTGAATGGGCGCAGGAATACCGCAGCCACTATCATGAAATACAACGGTGGCGTAATCTTGCCCAAGATGTTCACGCCGCTGAGTATAAAGCCGAAACTCTCCTTGGTTATTCATCGCATCCAGCGCGTTTGAGATAAGGTTGGTCCAAACTTGTTGCAGCGCTAAAGGCTGACATCGAATTAAAGGCAAATCGGCGTAATCGATGTGCACGGTCAACCGTTTGAGCCGATTTTCAAAAATCAGCAAAGTGTCTTGTAACCCTTCGTGAATATTCGCTTCTCGCATGCCTTCTTCATCCTCAGAGCGAGCGTAGCTCTTGAGACTTTTGACCATATCTGCGATCCGCTGCGAACAAACCTTGATGGTACGCAGCGCGCTGCCGACTTGGTGATAACTGTCCCAAGTTTTGAGTTGCTCTGTGGCGTGTGGTGTTTGTTTGCTTAAGCGAGCAATAAAGTCGGTTTGGTCGTCTAAGCCAAGGGCAACCAACTTTCGCGCTTGATTGGGGTTGTTAAGGCGCGGAAGTAATTTTTGCGCTCTGCTGCGGAGTTCTAGCGTGGAGAGCGGCTTTGACTCGCTTGCGTGCTGCATGCACTGAATGCCGACTTGGCGTGTGGCATCGCTTTGCTCATCCTCACACATTAGAGCATCGATTTGGGTTGAGAGTAGATCAATGCTGCGCAGCGTCGCTGCAACGGGATTGTTTAATTCGTGAGCAACGCCCGCCACCAGTTGCCCAAGCATCGCCATTTTTTCTTTTTCGACCAATTGCTGATGAGCAGATTCAAGCGACTCAAGGGTTTTTTGTAAGTCAAGTTTGGTGGTAATGCTACGTTGAAGGCGGCGATTAAAGTGCCTTAACAATAAGTTAGTGAAAATGGGTAGTAAATTGCTGTCCGATTGCATCACTTTAGCAAATGTACTGCGATCAAGTTTAATCACCTCCGTCGGTGAAAGCGTCAACGCAGTGGAAAACGACGGTTCTCCCGTAACGAACGACATACCGCCAACAATATTGCCTTTATTATGGCGCACGACCTCGCGCAGTTGATTTTGATCATCGCGTTTGTACAGAGCCACTTGACCTTGAGTAATAAACCATAAGAAATGGTTTGGTGTACCTTCTTCTGTCAGCAGGTGATTGGCGGAATATTGACGCCTAGCGCGGGTTTCATCCCCTTTTTGATCAAAGAAATCTGATAGTGCTGTGACACAACGCTCAGCCAGTTCGTTGTCACTGAGCCTATGGTAATCATGAATAAAACCTGCGTGATAACGCTGTACTTGTTGTTCAACGTGTGCCTTTAGCAGTTTATCTTGCTCTAACACATTGCAATAACGCACCAACTCGTCTTTGGCGTAACGTAACACAAATTGAGTGAGCTCTTTTTTGGCACTGAGATGCAACTGTTTGGGCTGAAGTGGTTTGGTCAAGCAGTGATCGAGGCGTCCTTCGTTGACCGCATTGAGTATCACAGCAATATCGACTGAGTCGCTGATCAAAATTTTACGCGCTTGTTCGGTATGAGGGTTTTTGTCCAAACTGATGAGGAAGTTTGCGCCATCAAATTCTCGGTGATGCGCCGCAATGACAAGCGCCATGGTTTGTTCCTTTTGTTTAAGGAAAGCAATGGCTTGTTCGGCTTCATCAAGGCTATCAGCGCTAAAGATATCAAAGTGCTCGGTAAACGCAGAAAGTTCATGACGACCTTGCTCGAGGCTGAGTGGGTTGCTGTCAAGATACAGTAAGGCGTAACGATTCACAGGCGTCCATTGGTTGAAGAATTTGCTCCACTTTAGCAATAAATACCCGAGTTAATTTGGGAGCTGGGCTGGAATTTGGCGTAACTTTCACCACCAAATGATAATAACCTGATTTAACTCAACGTTTTAAAGCTGCTAAAAAGCCGATTCAATGCTGCCAAGGCTAACGGTATTGTTGTAAACTGACGCAAATTAAATGAACAGTGAGAATGTGATGACGAACCTGAAAAAGTGGGCAGGAGCGGGTGGCGCGCTTGCGCTTATCTTGTGCTGGCCTTTGGCCGTAGGCCAAATTGGCCAAAGTGTCGTTGAAAAAGAACTGAACAATCGCGAATTGGCTCTGGTTGATGTCACAGTCGAAAGCTATGACCGCGGCTATTTGAGTTCAACTGTCATGACACGATTGACGGTTCGCGATGCCGCGTTGCAGGCTCAACTGAAAGCGGAAGGCTTGCCCGATAGTTACCTCGTGCACTCGACGTTATCGCATGGTTTGGCGTCGATTTCAGCAAAGTCTACGCTAGCAAACGTCACTTGGCCGCTGACATTAAATACCACCACGCAACTTAATGGTGATACGGAGTTCGATTTTCAACTAGCGGCGATTCGTCAAAGTGAGCTAAAACCAGGCTTAACAGTGTCTGTTGATGCATCGTCATTTACCGGAAATGTGGCGATTGATGGTCTGATGCAGTTTGCTCTTACGGTGCCGAGTGTGCGAGTGACCAATCCTGAGGGCGCGCATCTCACGCTCACCCAAGTCCAAGGCACTGGCGAAGGCCGCAATAACGGCGGGTACTGGCTCGGAACGCAATCACTAAAACTAAAGCGTGTGGCGTTTGAAGAACCACAAGCGGTGACGATTACCAGTGACGATATTGTTATCACCAGTGATACTCAGTTGAACGAGAATGGGTCGCGTATTACCAGTGACACGCGCGCGGTACTGGGCGCATTGCAGTTACCGGATGAACCCACTGTCAATGATTTGACGTTTGGGTTTTCTATGAGTCAATTGGACGTCACCGCATTTAATGGAATTGTCGATGCACTTCAGCACCAAAATGAAGCCGATGCTCTGGAGCCAGCAGTGGTGCTTGGCCATCTTGATACCTTATTTAACAAAGGATTCGCTGTCGCAATTGACGAATTCTCAATGCGCATTGACGACGGTACCATGAACGCGAGCGTCCATTGGCAAGTTCCAGAGGGCACCACGGGACTGAAACAAAATCCAATGCAGTTATTAGCGAAAACCAATGGTGAAATGAAAAGTTATGTCTCGCAAACTTTAGTTGAAAAGTACCCTAACTTACAACAAGGTGTTGATGAGCTGATCATTTCAGAAATGGCCGAAGAAGTGCAGGGCGGTTATCAAATGAACACCCAACTGCTCAATGGTAATATTCAATTTGCTAATGGCGAACAGGTGCCATTGTTTAATTTATTAATGCCAATTTTCATGTAACCCTTATTTTTAGTATCTAGCAGGAGCAAACAACATCATGGAACCCATCACGGATACCGTTTTTAATTTTAGTGCAGGTCCGGCCGCGTTGCCGAAGGCCGTGATGCAACAAGCCCAGCAAGAATTGCTTAATTGGCATAACTTGGGCACGTCGGTGATGGAAATTAGCCATCGCAGTAAAGAGTTTATTGCAGTTGCCGAACAAGCCGAGCAAGATTTGCGAGATCTACTGGCCATTCCGAATAATTACAAGGTGCTATTTTGCCATGGCGGCGCGCGTGCTCAGTTTGCGGCGATTCCGCAAAATTTGTTGGGTGAAGCCACGACCGCAACGTATATTGATGGCGGTTTTTGGGCGGCGAGTGCCGTCGATGAAGCGCGTAAATATTGTGAGCCAAGCGTTCAACAGGTGAAAACCGAGATTGATGGCAAGGTGGCAATTTTGCCTGCAAGTGAATGGGCGATTGCGCCTGAATCGGCTTTTGTTCATTTTTGCCCTAACGAAACGATTGACGGTTTAGAGATCAACGATCTTCCCGAAACGGATAAACCCATCATTGCCGACATGTCATCAACGATTTTGTCGCGTGAAATTGACGTTTCTAAATACGGTATGATTTACGCTGGCGCGCAGAAAAATATTGGCCCGGCTGGCATTGTGATTGTGATTGTGCGCGAGGATCTTTTAGGTTACGCCCATCAAACGGTACCGAGTATTCTTGATTACACCGTATTGGCAAAACAGGACTCGATGTTTAACACCCCTCCAACGTTTGCTTGGTATCTTTCAGGTTTAGTTTTTAAATGGCTGAAAGCACAAGGTGGTGTGAAAGCCATTGAGCAGCGCAACCGTGAAAAAGCAGCGCTTCTTTATGATTTCATCGATGACTCTGATTTTTATCGCAATCAAGTGCATCCGCAAAATCGCTCGCTCATGAATGTGCCGTTCCAATTGGCCAAGCCTGAGCTGGACGCGCTGTTTTTAGAGCAGGCAGATGCAGCTGGTCTAAAAGCACTTAAAGGCCATCGTGTTGTTGGGGGAATGCGAGCCTCAATCTACAATGCAATGCCACTTGAAGGTGTTCAAGCGCTGGTTGATTTTATGCGTCAGTTTGAACGCGAAAACGCATAGTTATACCCAAGTAACCTCAAGATACATGGTTCAGCGAGAATGACTTGGTTAATCAGTGAGGCGAGGATTTGAAAATTGAGTGGGTCTCAATCGAAAATCGTCATCAAAGCTGATGAGCCAAGACAGCTCGCCCCTTGGGAGCCAATCACTGAACCGCTTTTTGTTGTAACGAAAGTGCGTTAAACAACTTGAAAATAGACTCGCTATTTCGCTGTGTTGTTTGCCTTGCTCTCAGCTCAGTGAGCCGGCTCTGAGTCCAGCATCTTGAAGTGACTTGGGTATATACCCAACCCTTTGAAAATGCAAAGGCTGTGATCGAGTTTGCCCCAAGAGCATAGCTAATAGTGCAATTGGGGTGAATGAGTGACCTCAACACAGCTGCTGTATTCAGTGGAAGTGAGCTTAGCTAAGCTTACTTGCTGTTTTTCGCTTTCTGCAGACGCAAATGACGATTCGATTCTGGGTTAAGAGGCAAGTTAGGAACGGTTTTCTTTTCATGCAGCAGATGGCGCAATGCCAACTTAGGGTGCCATAACAGCATACGTGGACCGCTAAAACGCATCACACTTTTCATTTGCAACTTTTGTTGTGGTTTATAGCAGTGAACAGGGCAGCGGTTACAGGTTGGTTTGTTTTGACCAAATGGGCAGCGGTCTAGCTTGGTCTCTGCGTACGAGATCAAATCGGCACACTCAGAGCATAACCCTTCACTCTGATGATGCTTGCGGCAATAGATCCAAACCATTGCGGCGACGGTCTCAAACTCTTTTAGAAGCTCACCAGTAAGTAAGCTAGCGTCGCCATATTGAATTTTGGTCATGCATCTATCCTCTTGCGATGAGAAGTAGCAGCGTTGTTGGCTGCCACTTACAAACCTCATCACACCGTTTACCTATTCCACGATGTGCTCAAAGACTTTGGTTGCCATTCGCCTAGCTGCGTGTTCAAGTCGCTTGGCAATGTTCACTTTATGCTATCGATTGCCATAACTGATAGTAACGGCCTTTTTCAGCCAGCAGTTCGGCATGAGAGCCTTGTTCAACAATGGCCCCTTGCTCCATTAAACAGATACTGTCCATTTGTTCGAGTGCAATCAGTCGGTGCGTGACGAACAGTACGGTTTTGGTCTGATAATGACGCGCAAGCAGCGCCATAATGTGCGCTTCGGTCTGCTTATCTAGGCCTTCGGTCGGTTCATCCAATAATAAAATTGGCGCATCGCGCAACAGCGCGCGAGCAATACCGATGCGGCGGCGCTCACCACCAGAAAGCTGACGGCCACCATCACCCAGCCAAGCATCTAAGCCCTTTCCTTCGAGTAGCGTGTCCAATTCTACATCCTGTAAACGCGCCACAAGTGCGTCGTCGTTCGCTTCAGGCGCCGCCAACAGTAAATTGTCCCTTAGTGTGCCATTTAAAATATCGACACGTTGGCTGACAACGGTCATTGATTGACGCAATTCCGTCTCACTCCACTGAGGCAACGGAACCCCATTTAGGGTTATCAGGCCTTGCTGCGGATCCCAGTAGCGGCTAACCAGTTGTAATAACGTCGACTTGCCAGAACCAGTCTGGCCTAGAATGGCCACTTTTTGACCCTTGGCGATAGCTAAGTTTAGCCCATGAAGCGCTGCGGGTTTGCCCTCGGCATAGTGGAACTGGACATTATCAAACACCAAAGCGTCGTGATGGCTTGTCGGCGACTGTGCTGACATGGCTGGAAATTGCACCTCGGGTGTGGTGAGCAAAATATCGTTGAGCCGCTTTGCCGAGGTTAATGTTTGTCCGAGATATTGAAATGCGCCTGCCAGTGGCATGAGCAGCTCAAAGCTTGCCATGGCAGCAAAGGCAAAGAGCGCCACAATCGGATCGGGCGCTTGCCCGTTAACGCCGTCAGCCGCGAACCATAAAATCACGACTAGCGTCAGCCCATTCACCAGAATAAGCAGCGCGCTTGCAAGGCCGGTAATGTGGGCATGAGCCCATTGATTGCGAAGCAGTGAGGCTTGTTTGGCTAAAAACGCGTCACGATAATGGCGCTCTGCGCCAAAGAGCGTTAACTCGCTAAAGCCCTGAAGCCAATCAAGCATAGCAATACGAAATTGCGCGCGATGCTCTGTTAACTCTCGGCCGTTGCGTTTGCCTAAATGATAAAATAATACGGGCCAGACAAGTGTCATCACTAACAAAATTGCGCCAAGAAGCAGTGCCAGCGAGGTATCAAACCAAGCTAGTAGCGCGGTTAATCCGGCGATGCCAAGCAGGCCAATGGTGACTGGGCTAATGAGGCGTAAATAGAGATGGTCCATCGCCTCAACATCTGCGACCAAGCGATTGAGCACATCGCCATCACGAAGATTACCGATTTTGCCTGGAATCAAAGGGGCAAGACGTTCAAAAAAGAAGATGCGCAAGTCTGCCAGCAGTTTGAAGGTTGCATTGTGACTGACAACGCGCTCGCCCCAACGACCTGCGGTGCGCGTCATGGCCAGCCCACGAACGCCGCCGCCAGGTAGCATGTAATTAAAGGTTTCTCGAGCAATAGAAAGTCCTGCGACTGCGGCAGCAGAAATAAACCAACCGGATAGTGTGAGTAATCCAATCGATGCCGCAAGTGTTATAAATCCAAGCAGCATACCTAGGGTTAAACCAAACCAGTGCTTGCGATACAGGCTCAGATAAGGGAGTAAATCACGCATCTAAATTCCCCTTCTTATTGTGGTCGAGAGCCGCCAAATGGACCTTTAACATCTTTTGAAACCGGCCTTCACGGTTTGAAAGTTCATCAAAGGAGCCTTGTTGAACCAAAAGACCTTGTTCCATCACGAGAATTTGCGTCACACTTTCAAGTGCGCGTAATTGGTGGGTCACCATCAGTTGAGTAAGACCTTTAGAATAACTTTGTATGCCGTCTAACACTAGACGCTCGCTGCGCGCATCCAGACTGGCCGTAGGTTCATCAAGCAGCCAAAATGTGCCGCGTTGTAACATGGCTCGCGCTAATGCTAACCGTTGTGCTTGACCTACCGACAGACCGCCACTGCGATCACTGATGAGGTAATCGAGTCCATGTTGCGATACAAATTCAGTTGCATGAGCGTCATCAAGGGCGGTTTGCAGATCTTGAGCGGCGATCTTTGATTTGCCTAAAGTGACGTTTTGTTCAATTGTGCCGTGAAGTAGCAGCGGGTTTTGGCCGACCCAACTGATTTGGGCGCGCCACTGCTCAAGGTCAAGTTGCGAAAGTTCAACGCCATTGATCTTCAAAGAGCCGTCATAAGGCAAAAAGCCCAGCAACGCGTTAATGAGCGTTGTTTTACCCGCGCCACTTGGCCCAACGAGCGCGCACGATTCCCCATTGTTGATAGTGAAGCTGAGCGGCCCCACTAACGACTGGCCTTCGGGGGAAAAAATCACAACATCATGGGCTTCAATGGTAATTTGCGCAGGTGTCGGCAACGGCTGTTTCCCTTCAGCGGATTGGTCCGCTTTTGGTGTTTCTATGGCTAAAAATGCCACGATGCTTTCTGCGGCGCCTACGGCTTGCTGTTTCGCATGATAAAACGTACCAAGATCGCGTAGTGGCTGGTAAAACTCCGGCGCCAGTATCAGCACAAATAGCCCAGCAAAGAGAGTGACGCCAAGGCCATAATGACCAAAGTTAAGTTCGCCAATGAAGGCAAAGCCAAAGTAAACCGCCGTTAACGCAATGGAAATCGACGTGAAAAATTCAAGAACGGCAGAGGAGAGAAAGGCGACTTTAAGCACATCCATAGTGCGTTCACGAAATACATCAGACGCGCCGCGTAACACATCCGCTTCCGCCTGAGCTCGATTGAAAAGACGAATGGTGGTCATCGCCTGCAAGCGGTCATAAAAATGACCAGAAAGTCGTTGGAGCGCCTTAAAGTTTTTGCGGCTGGCGTCGGCCGCTTTAATGCCAACCAAAGCCATAAACAGTGGCACCAGTGGCGCCGTTACAAGGAAAATAACGCCTGCCGCCCAGTTGACAGGAAATACCACTACTAAAATCAACAGTGGCACGGCAACAGACAATACCATCTGCGGTAGGTAGCGGGAAAAGAAGTCCTGCATATTTTCCACTTGCTCAAGCAGCAAGGTGGCCCAAGCACCAACGGGTTTTCCCTTGATGTAGGCAGGTCCTAGTTGTTGCATTTTATCGAGGATCAATTGGCGAATATAGACACGGATCTCCTCGCCGCAACGAAATCCTGCGATCTCACGGCCCCATGCACAAGCCGATTTGCCCACGACCATAAATGCGAGGGCAATAAATTGCGGGATCAATTGAGATTTATCGACCTGCTCAATGATCACTTGGTGCAAAATTGACGCAAGCAGCGCCGCTTGAGCAATTAAAAATACGCTAGAAACAACCCCTAGCCCAATTGCAATCATCAACCAGCGTTTTGCCAGTTTGCTTTGCTGCTTGAGCCATTGATTTAAAGCGCGTTGTTTCTTTTTATCCATTGAAAAGGCTTAATAATTATGATTTTTGAAACGGAAGTATATACCCTTCCCAATTGAAGCAGCAGGGGCGTTGGCTGACCCTCATAAACCTCATCACATAGTTTATCTATGCTCACGAAGTGCTCAGAGGCTTTGCTCGCTTGCCGCCGACCGGCAACTCCAAGTGGTTTGGGTATACCTGTTTACTCCAAGTGGCTTGGATACAAACAAAATAACCCAGCGAGACTAACACTGGGTTGAGCTTATTCGACGCGTGATTATGCTTGTTGCGCGAGACTGTCGAGGTAACGTTCGGCATCCAGCGCCGCCATACACCCTGTGCCAGCCGAAGTAATAGCTTGACGGTAGTTATGGTCCATCACATCACCAGCGGCAAAAATGCCTTCAATGCTGGTTTGTGTTGCATTACCGTTTAAGCCTGACTTCACCACAATGTAGCCATCTTTCATCTCAAGCTGATCGACAAACATTTGGGTATTTGGCTGGTGGCCAATAGCAATAAAGGCACCCATCACATCGATAGTTTCGGTGGTCTCAGAATCGGTGGCTTGGACACGCACCGCGGTCACGCCCATTTCATCGCCGAGGACTTCATCAAGCACGCGATTAGTATGCAAAATAATATTGCCGCTGGTGACCTTGTCCATCAAACGTTTGATGAGAATTTTCTCGGCGCGAAAGGTGTCTCTGCGATGAATAAGGTGCACTTCCGAGGCAATGTTAGCCAAATAGAGTGCTTCTTCAACGGCGGTATTTCCGCCTCCTACCACAGCGACCTTTTGGTTACGGTAGAAAAATCCGTCGCAGGTTGCGCAAGCGGAAACGCCGCGTCCTTTGAACGCCTCTTCTGACTCAAGTCCTAAGTATTTGGCAGAGGCACCAGTCGAGATGATCAATGCATCGCAGGTGTATTCACCACTATCACCAATCAGTCGAAACGGCCGTTGAGAAAAATCAACACGATTGATGTGATCAAAGATCATTTCAGTTTCGAAACGCTCTGCATGTTCTTTCATTCGTTCCATTAGGCCCGGGCCTGTGAGCCCCTCAGCGTCACCAGGCCAGTTTTCAACCTCAGTTGTGGTCGTTAATTGACCACCTTGCTGCATACCTGTGATCAAAACTGGCTGTAGATTCGCGCGAGCAGCGTAAACCGCCGCGGTATAGCCCGCTGGACCAGAACCAAGAATTAATAATTTACAATGCCTTACGTTACTCATTAATGCTCCACCAAGCGCTGATATAATCTTTTTGATTCTATGGAAAAACGGCGATCATTAAAAGCGCCTTTTTGTCACAGACAATGTCGACGATGGCGCGCCGTCGTCGCTGAAATTGCAAATGAGGCGTTAATGAATAACACTGTAATTGAGCAATAAGTCATCACATATACCGATGAAAACTCAATATTGGAGGTGATTATGCTTCATTGTCATGAAAATACCCTGCATATAACTAATCTTAGTCTTGAGGGGCGCACCACGTTGGCGCCTTCGTTTTTTACCCTACCTCATACAGAGCACGCCGATGGTCAATATCGGCTGCGTCGTTACTCTGTCGTTACCATGCGCCATGGCAAGTTGTGCCCAACTGCCCGACATGAGTTTCAGCAAAGCGCTCGCATTAATGCCTTTCAAGGGGATGTGTTACGACATTTTGAGCCTTTAGAGATAAGCACGTTGCAAAGTGACGGTTTTGTAGAGCTCATCACCTTATTTACTCAGGCGCATCATCTGCCAGACGAACATGAGATTGAAGTGCATCAAATTCGGATTATTACTCGCTTTGACGAAACACCCGTTGCGCCAGAGGGCGTGCACCAAGATGGCTTTGATCATATCGCACTGGTGGGCATTGCGCGGCACAACATTGTCGGTGGTGAAATCATGCTCTATGGTGATGCAGATGAGGCGCCTTTTTTTCGTAAGATCTTGGAAGATGGGGAGGTGGTTTTTCTCGCCGATAATCGGCTGTGGCATAACGCGCAACCGATCCGTGCGATTAAGCGTAATGAAATGGGTTATATGGATGTGTTTGTTTTGACGGCGAAAGCCGCGTCATAATCAAGGAGTGATGAATGCCGTTCGATCTCAATGCGCTTCGAGCGCAGTTTCCCGCCTTGGTGTCGCGTAAAATACCTAAGCACACTTTATTTTTTGATGGGCCAAGTGGGTCAAAGGTGCCGCAGCGCGTGGTCAATGCCATGGTAGACTACCTCGAGAATTTTAGTGCTAATTTTGGCGGGCATTTTTATTGCAGCGCGCAAACGCATGACATTGTGTCTCATGCTCGTATGGCCGCTGCGACTTTGCTCAACGCGCCGCACAGCGACAATATTGTGTTCGGCGCCAATATGACCTCACTGACCTTTACTCTCAGTCGCGCGATTGCTCAGCAGTGGCAACCCGGTGATGAGGTGATTGTGACGCAAGCGGATCACTACGCCAATGTGAGCCCTTGGCAACAAATGGCCCAGGAACGAGGTGCGACGGTCCATAAAGCGCCACTTGATTTGACCACGGCAGGCGTGGATGTGGCGCAGATACTGAGTCTTATAACGCCCAGAACGCGCTTGATTGCGGTGACGGCTGCTGCGAATGTGACAGGGACGATTACACCGCTGGATGAGATTATTTCCGCCGCCAAAGCGGTGGGCGCGCAAGTCTATGTTGACGCAGTTCACTGCGTGCCACATCGCTTGCTCGATGTTACGGCGCTCGGTTGTGATTATTTGGTGTGCTCTAACTATAAATTTTTTGGCCCCCACCTGGGTATTGCTTACATTGCGAACCCTTGGCTTGAGTCACTGACGCCAAGTCGAATTTCGCCCGCGCCTAATCACGGGCCCAGTCGATTTGAAATGGGCACACAAAGCTTTGAGGCGCTGGCTGGATTGAGTGCCAGTATTGATTACTTGGCGCAGTGGGGCGAATCGCACGTTTCATTACGTAAACAACTTGAGCAAAGTTTTGATTGTTATGCCACGCATGAAGCGAAACTAACATGTCATTTTCTTGAGCGTTTGGCGGCTTTAGACGGTGTCACGCTTTATGGCATTAAAGACTCGAATATGGCGCGACGCACACCAACGTTTGCGTTAAGTTTTGACTCTTGTAATGCCAGTGAGTTAGCCAGTGCGCTTGGTCAGCGACAAATTTGCACCGGCAGTGGTCACTTTTATGCGCCGGATGTGATTGATGTCATTGGTCTGTCGCAAAAGGGTGGTGTTTTGCGTATTGGTTGTATGCATTACAACACCCTTGAGGAAATTAGTCAGCTGTTTGACGTACTTGAACTTCTACTTCGTACGCGGTGAATTTACGCACATTGATAACCCCAGTATCAAAAATAAGGTATTGCCCCTTGATGCCCTGAAGTACACCACTGACTTCGGGGTTTTTGTCAAAATTATGCGAAACGATTTTGGTGGGATAGTGTGTAACTGGATAATGAATGTCAGTCGTCTCGGCACTGAGCTCGCAGACAGCATCATCGCCATTTTGTTGTTTGATGGCATCAATTGTGTCAGCGATTTTAGGTTTAAGCTCTGCTGCAAGTGCGTCAAGTGGTAGCGGCTCACCATCTTGTTTTAATAAGGTGCGCCAGTTGGTTTTATCGGCGATATGCTGGGCTAAAGCAACTTCCACCAAACCGGAAATATAGCGGCTTTTGACTCGATAAATAGGTAAACCTTGCGTGGCACCTTGATCAATCCAACGGGTTGGGATCTGCGTGTGGCGTGTGATCCCCACTTTAACGCTTGAAGTGTTTGAAAGATAAACGTAATGGTCCACCATGCAATTTGCTTCGCCCCACTCGGGTTCGCGGCAGGTGCCCGCAGCATAGTGGCAAGTTTCAGGTTTCATTATGCACATGTCACACGCAGCGAGTTTTTTCATGCAGACAAAACAGTGGCCCTGTGAATAGCTTTTTTTGGTTTTCTTTCCGCATGAGCAGCAATAAATATTGCCCGTGTGTCGCAAAGTCAATGACTCACCAATCAAAGGGTTGAGACTTAGGCTGTCTTCGCCGACTGGCAATTGATAGTCGACAGGCGCGCTAAGCGTGCTGCGTAACTTGGCAAGAGTGCCTTTAAAAATCATTGACATAATTGAGCTCAGATAGTGTTTATTGCGAGTATACCCGCCTTACATCAAGTTGCAGCGCTTTTCTCCAAAAAATTGTGGGATTGGCTCTCACAAACCTCATCACATCGTTTGTTTGTGTGATGAGGTTTTGCTCGCTTGTCGCTTATCGGCATCTCCAAGTTGGTTGGGTATAGCCGCAAGCTTGGTCAGAATGCGGGCGATTTTCTTACCAGAAAATCGCTGCGAATAGACTCAGCACTGCAATGCAAGCAATGTTGAGGACTACGCCGATACGCATCATCTCTCGTTGTTTAATGTGGCCGGTACCAAAAACGATGGCATTTGGGGGCGTCGCGACTGGCAGCATGAAGGCGCAAGATGCCGCAACCGCAATGAGAGCGGAAAGGATGACAGGAGAGATGCCAAGCGCTTCTGCAATGGTGGCAAATACCGGAACTAAAAGCGCGGCACTGGCGGTGTTGCTGGCAAACTCGGTTAAAAACACCACGAAGGAGACGACGGCAACAATAGTGATAAAAATGCCCGCTTGTTCTAAAAACTGGCTCAGTCCATGGGCCAAAAACACGCTGGTTCCTGTGGCTTTGAGAATGTTACTTAAACAGATCCCACCCCCGAACAGCAGTAGCACGCCCCAGTCAGTGGTTTTTTCAATGTCTTTCCAATGAACGGCCTTTGATGCTCCGAGTAGTACAATGGCACCAAGCGCGACCATGGTATCAAATTTTGCAAAGCCGCCCAGCATGGCATTGATGGGTTTGCTAAAAATCCACATAAACACAGTAAGGGCGAAGATCGCAAGCGTGATCATCTTACCATTGGTCCATTGAACTGGTTTATGGTCAAGCTCGAACTGATGGTTGAGGTTTGGCTTAGTCATGCCGTAGAGAATGATGACCGCAACGGGTAACAAAAGCAGTGAAATTGGCAAGCCAAGCGCCATCCACTCAGTAAAATTGAGTCCCACTTCTGCCGCTGCAATGGCGTTCGGAGGGCTGCCAACCAAAGTTGCAATGCCGCCAATTGAGGCGCAATAAGCGACGCCGAGAAGAACAAACAAAAAAGTACTGTGATGTTTTTCGCGATCTAATTTGCTCATGACGCCCAAAACCAGCGGTAACATCATTGCGGTTGTGGCGGTATTGGAAATCCACATTGATAACCCGGCACTGACACCAAACAACATGAAAACCGCGGTGGACATTTTTCCTCGAGCAATAAGCAGGACTTTATCTGCAATAGCTTGATCGAGTTGTTGTCGATGTAGCGCGGCGGCGAGTGCGAACCCGCCGAGAAATAAGAAAATGATTGAATTGGAAAAGTTATTTAGCGCAGCTTGAGTATTAAAAATACCAAAACTTATCGCGAGTAGAGGAATGAGCAGAGCAGTAATACTGACGTGGATTGCTTCTGTTAACCATAAGATCGCAACAAATGTGAGAATACTCAGTCCAGTAACCACCTGAGGTTCAAAGGGCAGCGTATTGAGCAGAATCGCGAATAAAATGACATTTGTGGACAATATCATGCTGTTTCGAGTAAACAGCCAATTCTTCATTGTGAGCGTAAGCGCAGTCATGATTAAGACTCCTTTCGAATAAAGCAAATGTAGGGTTTTTGTTGTTATTGCTATGGTGATGTTATTGAATTTTTTCAGTTTGTGCTGAACTAAATTGCTTTGAGAAATCGAAAGTGTGAGGTAAGGAAGAAAATGAATGAGGGAGGCGATTTAAAGTGCTTTATTGGCTTCTTCGTTCGTGTTTGCTTGACGTAATAAAATGGGCTCTTGAGGGCCGAGAAATTTCGGCTGCGTATTCATAATATAAAGGTCAAGCACTGCCTTGACTCGCGCAAGTACTTCACGCAGAGTCATTGACCAATTGGCCTTATCGGGGCCTTTTACCGCGAGGCATCGAGCATTAATGTCATAGGCATTGGCGATAAACAGCGCGCGTTCGCAATGAAAGCGTTGCGTGATGATCAAAAAATCATCAGTGGCAAAGATTTTTTTAGCTCGAACAATCGAGTCGAGGGTACGAAATCCGGCATAATCAAGATGGATTGAGCTTTCAGGCACTTCTGCGCGTAACAAATCGCGTTTCATGGTCCAAGGCTCGTTATAAGAACGGTGTGCGTTATCACCGCTAAGTAAGAAGTGCCCAACCTTACCTTGTTGGTACAGAGCGATTGCTGCGTCGATTCGATGAGAATAATAGCTGTTAAGTTGTTTACCGATGTATTTACTGGTACCGAGTACTACCGCTACGTCGAATTCGGGCAGTGTGCTGGTATTCGTGGCAATTTGATCGCGTGTTTGCAGCGCAATAAGGCGGTCTACGGTGACCATGAATATCAGTAGAGAAAATCCACCGATGAGGAGACTAAGGGCGATTCGTTTCAGCCAAATATGTCTGGGTTTGTGACGGAAAAAATTCAACAGCGACACACCCACTCCGTAAAACAATTCACAATGTGCACTATCATACTCACTCAATGGTAGCTCGAGAAGATCTCAAGCAAGAAAACCGTCGAAATTGCTGATGGTTAGCGCACAGTCTTAATAATGAATCAGCGCATGCGGTGAGGGAACATCGGCCAAGCCCGTAGGCTAAAGCCGAATGTGTTACTCGTCTTACTGTAACCTTGATTCCCTTCGTTTAATAGGCGGTACGTTTATAGCGGCGATAGACGGGCTGCCAGAAATTTTCGTCGATAGCTTGCTGCAATGCATCATCTGGGATCTCAAGTGCCACACCTTGCTCAATGGCTTTCTTGGCAACGGCATAAGCAATGCGCTTTGACACTGTGTGGATCTCTTCCAATGGTGGCAGTAATGCACCATTGCCATGATTTGCCAGCGGTGAGCAAGCCGCGAGTGCGCGGCTCGATTCCATCAACATTTCATCCGTTACGCGACGAGCATTAACAGCCAGGACACCAAGTCCGATACCCGGGAAAATGTAGCTGTTATTGCATTGCGCAATCGTGATGGTTTTACCGTCTATCACCACAGGAGCAAATGGGCTTCCTGTGGCAACTAGGGCCTCGCCTTTGGTCCAATGCAAAATGTCACTCGGTGTGGCTTCGACGCGGCTGGTTGGGTTTGATAATGGAAACACAATTGGGCGAGGGCAGTGCTTGTGCATCTCTTCGATAATATCTTGGCTGAATAAGCCAGGCGCACCCGATACGCCAATCAGCACTGTTGGTTTGGCGTTCGCAATAACATCAAATAGAGAATAAGCTGAAGGATTGTCTGATAGCCAAGTTTGTGTGTCGGCCAGTTTTTGAACCAAACGCTGCTGGAAATCGAGTAAATTTGGCATGCCTTCTTGCAATAGGCCCCAGCGGTCGACCATAAAGACTTGCGAACGAGCCTGTGCGTCAGAAATGCCCTCTGACACCATTTGCGCAATGATGGCCTCTGCGATACCACAACCTGCGGAACCTGCGCCTAAAAAGGCAATTCTTTGCTCACTCAGTTGACTACCAGCAGCTTTACACGCGGCAAGTAAAGAACCAACTGTGATGGCCGCAGTGCCTTGAATGTCATCGTTGAAGCAGCACGTGCGATGTTTGTAACGCTCAAGTAGTGGCATCGCGTTTTTCTGCGCAAAGTCTTCAAATTGGATCAGTGCATCAGGCCAACGGCGCTGAACCGCTTGCATAAACTCATCAATAAATGCGTCGTAATCTGCGCCAGTAATGCGCGGGTGACGCCAACCCATGTACATAGGATCGGCAAGGCGCTGTGGGTTATTGGTACCCACATCAAGTACGATGGGTAGTGTATAAGCTGGGCTAATTCCGCCACACGCCGTGTATAGGGCCAGTTTTCCAATCGGAATCCCCATACCGCCAATCCCTTGATCCCCAAGACCTAAAATGCGCTCGCCATCGGTCACTACAATCACTTTGACGTTGTGATTGGCCGCATTGTTGAGCAAGTCGTCGATATGATCGCGATTGGGGTATGAAATAAAAAGGCCACGACCGCGGCGATAGATATTTGAAAAGTTTTCGCACGCCGCACCTACCGTCGGGGTATAGATGATGGGCATCATTTCGCTGATGTGGTTTTGCACCAAGCGATAAAATAACGTTTCATTGGTGTCTTGAATGTTACGCAGATAAATATGCTTATCCATATCACTTTCAAAGCTCTTGTACTGCATATAGGCACGTTCAACCTGTTCCTGAATGGTTTCTGTGGTTTCAGGTAACAAGCCTTCCAAATTGAAAAAAGTGCGCTCTTCTGCGGTGAATGCGCTGCCTTTATTGAGCAGTGGTGTACTCAAAAGAGCGGGGCCTGCAAATGGGATGTACAACGGACGTTTGTTATTGTTCATGGATTGCCTTGGCAAGGTTCTTAGGTTAGGACAGCACACCAATGGTTTGTGCTTTGTTGGGCTGCATGGTCATATTGTACGGTCTGTAGTTGAGTATCCCCTTACTGAACCGTGGCGAAATTTTAACGGTATGTTGCCAAGCTTGTAAATACGCATGCGTGACCCTGACTAAAAACGCGTAAAATAGCGTCAATCTGAACGCAAAATAAACGCTTTTTATTAGTGTTTAATATCAATTAATGTCAGTTTTTTGGGTTAGTATTCCGGTATTGATGAGTTCGTTGATTGTTTATTGGGCAAAATGGCTATATTTCTGTTGCGGTGCATTCGTCACCAATTATTGCCGATTGGGAGCGAATTGGTTATTTAATATGAGCTTGGTTTGTTACAAAGCGTCGATTAATATGTCTTTTTAATCTGACGTGGAGGCATAAAAGACTAATGTTTTATATCGTCTTGCTATATCGGAAAGAGTGCTCGATAGTAATTCAAGTGTAGTTGCCGTAAGGTCGAGGAACGATATGGAAGAGTATGGCAAAAACAGTATCGAGTTTGATTATGCGCACTTTCTGGGCGCCTCATGCAATAAACGTTGGACGTTCATGGAAGCGCTGGAGACCATTGCACCAGTGTTTACTGTGATCTGGAAGAGCAATTTAGTCCAGTTAGCGACACCAGAAGAGCGTTTATGGGAGAACGCGCTCAAAACGATGTCGTTACAGCAAAGCGATGAGTCCAACTTGGTTACTTTATTGCAATTGGCGCAAACCGAAGGTTTTGATGAGCTAAGGGTTGCGATGCCTTATGGGCTTGATCCAGAACAAGTTGAATATATTCAGTCTCGCTGCGGTGTGGTGCTGGAATGGCCAAATGGCGATGGTTTTACCGTTCAACTCGCGTCACCATCTTGAGGATGAGCTTGGTTAGCGCGCAGTTGGCTTTGATAAAGTATTCCAATACCTAAAACACGCCAGTGCAATAGCCCGAGTTTTCTCGGGCTTTTTCGATTAATAAGCAGTCATTACCTACAACCACGTCGTGCATTTAACACAATACTCGATCAGTCAATTAAACCGTAATCGCGAGCTAAGATGTCAATGATTTCCTGTTTGGGGTTATCACTGAGTTGAATTGGCGCACCGGTAATTTTCTCTGCGATGGCCAAATACGTTTGTGATAATGCATTAAACGCTTCGGTAGGAAGCGCATTATCACGGGCAAGTGCTTCACGCTCCGGCATGCGATTTTTGTTTAATAGAATATCGGGATCGGGGAAATAGTTGAGGAGAAACTGGCGAAAGCCCTCTTTTGAGTTCTCGATGATTTCTCCGCGCTCATAAGCGGCTTTATCCCAAATACGTGATGAATCCGGTGTTCCGACTTCATCCATGTAGATGAGTTTGCGTTTACCTGCGGCGTCGGTGACGTAACCAAACTCAAATTTGGTATCCACAAAAATCTGAGCAATATCGGCCAACGCTGCTTGAATCACGGCAAAGCCTTCTTTGAGTAGCTGCTCATAGGTAGCAACATCTTGTTCTGCTTCAAAATTAAATGCTGCGAAATTCTCTAGAATGTTTTGGCGAGTAATATTGACGTCATCGGCTTCAGGCACGCCTGGGATCCCTTTCAAAATCCCTTTGGTTGATGGTGTGATGAGCAGCTCTGGTAACGCTTTATCTTTTTCAAGGCCCTCGGGTAACTCAATACCACAAAATTCGCGTTCACCTTGACTATAAGCTCGCCACATTGAGCCGGTAATGTATTGACGGCAGATGGCTTCAATCATGACCGGTTTGGCTTTTTGAACAATCCACACAAAAGGGTGGGGGATATCAAGGATATGGCTATCTGCCAGGCCTTGTTGTTTGAATAACCCAAACCAATGGTTAGAGATAGCGTTGAGGGCGGCACCCTTGCCCGGTACACCGTTAAGGCCATTTTCACTGTGCCAGATACAATCAAATGCGGAAATACGGTCACTGATCACCATTATGGCTAGTGGCGCATCAGGGGCAACATCGTAACCTTTCTCTTGGATCAGGCGCGCGCTATCTTCTGGCGTTAGCCAGTAAACGGAGCGTACCTTGCCACTATGTACAGGTTGATGTGTACGAATTGGGAGATCATTATTGACCGCGAGAACTTGATCAGCAGAGCGCATGAGACATTCCTATCTTACTAACAGCGTTGAACTGACCCGTGTATCCCCTTTCTACTTGAAGCTACAGGGTGTTTTGTTTGCCGCCTCCCTGCATCGCCAAGTTGTTTGGGTATAGAACACTGGGCAGTGGAAATTTAAATACTCAGATGTATCTATCCTATTACAGCGTTATTGCCATCTTAGCTTCAAAATTTCGTTAATTGAAAGCTACACATGAAGGCGTCATTCGCTTTTGTTGGCTCGTATTGCCAAGACGATACATAGAGAAAAGCACAAGCTACTTGATATGAGTAGGTGAAGCCGCGTTGCGCGCGGACCACAGTGACAAAGTGTACTCAAGCTTTGTCATTGTGGTGCATCATACCAGAAATGATTGTAACCGCCAGTGAAAAAGCAAACGTTTGCGTCATTTGTTATCACATCAATTCGGTCGTGCTTAGTGAAGCTGCGTTTGACTTGGATTTATGAAGAAAACCACACATTCACGTGCGACGGCATAGGCTTTTAATTTCTGCTGCGTGATTTTATCAATGTGATTGGATGCGATGATGGCGCTGGCGTTTCCGGAGTCGATCGCCTTGATAATAATATCGGCTTCAGTGAAATGATGTGACTCTTTCAAATGCACCACGTTTTGGCAGCGTATTGCATGAGATGAAAGTTGATTAAAATCGGGGCGAGGGCATTGATGCGTGACCATGACCCAGCGAGGTTGCTGTGAACGGAATGCTAACTCAAACAGCATGGCTTCAGAGAGCGCCATCGGACGAGTGGGTTGTGCGATCACGTTGTAGCGTGAGTAGCGATGTGCCGATGTTGAATGTGAAGACGATGAAAGCGCGTGTCCGTACTGAGTCTGTTGGAACTGCATAATACTGTTTCTCCATACATGCTGTATGAACATACAGTATTTGTTTTTGCATTACTGATCAAGTCTTTTGCCGTTTTTTTCTACACATATTCTAATGTATAGTTATTTAGCGCCGTGTGATCACTGTGGTGGGCTGCTTTGCTGTGGCATCGGCATTAGGCGTGAGAGAGCTTCGCTCGAAGGGCAATTTCGTCGAGGTTAAATTGGCGTACGTCGATTTTGGCGATGTCATGGCAGTGAGGACAAGAATAGTGATGTTTGCCATCAATATAATCGTGGCGTGCCAATAGGCCATTTTTCTTGCACCAATCGCAGATTCCCTCAGTGTTAAACATGCTTGAAATCATTATCATTTTCCTTGTGTTGTTTGGACGTCGCGCTATCAAATAGCCTCGCTTTGTTCAACGGCGTTACTTGCTTGTCGCTCACCTGCCTTTTCAGCGGGTTGGCTAGGTGAGTCTACCGTGCAAAATCATGCCATATCAGTGTCGCGCGAGTATGACACAAAATGGTATCAATTGTTAACTCGGTGTTAATTTTCGTGATAAGTACAGTGTGTTAGGGGCTTTTGGCTTTCGCGAAGAAAGGGGATCAATAAGGGCGTTTTGCAAGCGCGTTTTGCACTAACTCCAAGGCTAAATTGAGTCGCGCCATTTGTGCATTAGAGCCTTGTGCATCAGGGTGGTATATTCGAGAGAGCGCCTTATAACGACACTTAATGTCATTGGAAGTCGGCGCATCGTTCACGTCGAATCCGAGAGTTGCGTACGCCTTGGCCAGCGTATGCTGATCGCATTGGCTTTTATTAAGTGCCATTTGCTGAGTAAGCGCATCACAATGATGACGTAACACGTTGTGCTTTTGCGCGAGGGCGTTGTAGCGAGCTTGCCATCGAATGATTGTGGTAGATTCACAATGAGGCGAGCCACTTTCGAGTCTTGAGTTCACTTGCCGCTGTACGGTGCGTCGCTGTTGAATCAACACAAAAATGCCAAACCCAGAAAAGAGCGTAATAATAATGCCCAAGGCCGCGCTGAACGAGAAAGGTTGGCCTATTTTAGTCGCTGATGCTGCCAAATCATTTGGCATCAACGGTGAGTCTGACTGTGCGATGGTTTGGCCATGGTCGAGCACACTGACTTGCGCACTCTTGGCGTCGCCCTGCGCTTGTGAAAGCTGTTTGAGCTGAGCGCTGCGTCTCTCGTTAAATTCAGTTTGCAGCAAATGCGTATAGTGTTCTTGTGCTTTTTTATGATGTGGCGCAGCAAGTTGATACCAAATTTTTGCCAAATCATTCATGGTTAATACGTTACTATGTTGCTCTAAAAGCTGGGCGATACGAAATTGCGCGTCGATATCCCCTTGAACTGCAAGGGCGGAAAACCAGCGTAATGCACTCGCGATATTGGTTGGTCCAAAGTCAGTCGTCAAATAGCCATAGGCTAAGCGCTGTTGGGCGCCGTAATGACCCAAATCCGCCGATTTAAGATACCAA
This sequence comes from Vibrio agarilyticus, assembly GCF_012641465.1. Lineage (GTDB taxonomy): Bacteria > Pseudomonadota > Gammaproteobacteria > Enterobacterales > Vibrionaceae > Vibrio > Vibrio agarilyticus. The sequence goes on along the minus strand of NZ_JABAIK010000001.1, from coordinate 103,458 downwards.
TAATGAGCCAGTGCTTTTGGATGTTGTTGTGATGACGTTGATATAGGTGAATTTGAGGTGAGTTGGCATCGTTCGAACGTGCGTCCCAATTTGAATTGCGCGATAGGATCGCCTAAGACAGCTTGTTGACTAAAACGGTCAATAACCTCTTTGGAGCATTGAACAGCATGAGAATCGAGTGTTGCGAAAGCAGGCGTAGTATCCACGGTGTTCGCCGCGGATCTATGGAGCGGAGCAAACGCTGCAATCAAAGTAATAATAGTGAGAGGGAGTTTTGCCATAGTCGATTCACATTTTATACCCAAGTGACTTGGCTACAGAGTAACAGAGTAACAGAGTAACAGAGTAACAGAGTAACAGCGTATAAAAACACGACTGTTACTCAGTAAAGACGAGGTGATTAACGCAATGGCAGAATTTGAATCTCGACTCGGCGATTGCACGCGCGGCCTGTCGTGGTGTCGTTGCTGCAAAGTGGGTAACGTTCGCCGTTACCACGAGCTATCGCGCGGCCTGCAGCGACGTTTTGACCGATAAGGAATTGACGAACAGATTCGGCGCGACGTTCAGAAAGTTGCTGATTGTAAGAGTCTGAACCTGTGCTATCGGTGTAGCCATCAATCACCAATGAGGTGTCTGGGTATTCGACTAAAATGCGTGCAACACCACGAAGGGTATTGTGAATGCTCGCGTCCAGTTGGTAGGAGTCAGAGGCGAAACCGATACCGTTTTCAAGGCGTAGTAATAGCTGATTTTCACCCACGCGCTCAACTTGAACACCTGAGTTAAGTAGCGCTTGGCGTAACGCGCGTTCTTGTTGGTCAAAATAGTAGCCAACGCCGCCGCCGACCGCTGCACCACCTGCCGCACCAATGAGTGCACGTTTACCGCGATCTTTTTTATCGCCCGTTGCTGCGCCAAGAACGGCGCCCGCAACCGCACCAATGAGCGCGCCTGTCGTAGCAGAATTGGTTTCATTTTCACCTGTGGTGGCATTTTGACGTTGCGTCATTTGACAGCCGCTTAATGCGGTAACCAGCGCCAAAGCAAGTGTTAGTTTTTTCACAACAGCATCTCCATGGGGTGGGGTAAATGGACCCACAAGTTGTTTAATATAGGTTTATTCATCACCGCGCAAGTGTAGAAGATTTTATTTGGTTTAATGTTAGTTTTTGGTGATTTGTTTCGCGGCTTTAGCGCCTTCTACGGGACGGTTGACGGAAATTCGACGGCCTTTTTTTAGACCAACTTCATAATCAGCTGTTAGATTTTTCATTGCTTCTTTGAGCTGCTTTTTAAACGTCTCACGATCAATGTTTTTAAATTCACGATCAATGTAATTGTTGATCGTGTTGGCCGAAGCATCATCAGGCGCGATCTCAGGCAATTTCTCAAGAGCGCCTTCGACCCATCCAGAAACATAAGAATTGACGCGGCGAGTCACTTCGGTTGTCGATGTCCCAGAGCCAGCGAAGCTATTGCGAAATTGTCCAGTGCTCTCATTCATTTCACGGTAAATGACGTCAAACGCAAAGGCGGCGAAGATTGCGCGGTCAGCTTCGCCAATAAACTCGACGCGTTTAAGCCCTTTGTGATTGAGCAGTACGGCTTCAACGCCAAACTTGGTATTGATACCACGAATGATTCGTAGCAATACTGAGCTAATGGACGCGGGCAGCAAATGGCTCGATTGCGTTTTCCCCATCTTGATAAACTCGATATCGTCTTTTTCAAGACCATATTTGAGCATCAAACGGTGCGCCATTTTGATCGCATTAGCCGCTTCATTGACATTAGCAGAGTTACCAAGTTCCAAACACTTAGCAATTTTTTTTAACGCTTTCTGCTTATCCATGGGGAAACCAAACACCCTTCGCTTGAGAAAAGTCGACTATTTTACCGATTTTTGGGTTAAAACGAAATGGCTGTTGGCGCTCAAGGCAAAATCGAAGCGGGAGTGGGCACAATATATGGGTATATACCCAAGTCACTTGGAAAAAGAAGATAGAAAGAAAAAGCGCCATTGGGCTCAAAACCATTAGCGCTATTGGATGTTAAAGTGCGTGTAGCCGTTTGGGTATAAAACGAATTACAAGCCGAGCTCGTCCAGCAGGTCGCTTTCAGCAGAACGCGCACTAGCCTGATCGGATTTCGCTTTCATCCCATCAATTGCCGCTTGCAAAATATCATCTGGGTTTTCATCTTCAGGCACCTCAAACTCCTCGAGTTGGATAAACTCAGTTTTATCCATAGCAAGTTCAAGATAAAAAATATGGTTGTTTTCGGTTGAGAAAGTGACACGTCGTGCTTGCGGGCGGTCAAGGTTGGTATCAACGGATAGCACGACTTGCTTGTTTAATGACAGCATCTTAGGCTGATTTTGCGTGATGTTGGTCTGCAGCTCTTTGCGAATTTTATTGGTAAAGTCGCCGACGAGCTGGTTCATCAGCTCTCCGAGCACATCGCCCACTTCATCAGAGGTGTGGCTAACAGCAAGTTCTTCTTCCGGCATTCCCATATGGCGCATGTATTTGGTGTAGATCTCAAGTGCTGCTTTTGCCGTAAAATTGATCACAACCAAGCCAGTAAAACCGCCATCAAAGAGAACGAAGCAGCCAAAATCAGGCTTTAAGCTGGTTTTGTTGATTTTTTGTACCATAGCAGAGTATTGCACATGACTGGCGGTCGCCTCGCTCAGTACGCCTGAAATGGATTGGCAGAGTTTTAAGAGAATGTCTTCAGTAGTGACGACTTTGTTTTTTTTCATTGTAGGTACTCACGTCCTTGAATAATGCTGACGTCATTATACTCAAGTCCAATCGCGGCGCTAGGGCTGCTCATTGGAGTTGGGTCATGACGCAGTGACTTTGTGGATTGTTGTGATCTTGGAGTGAGAATCTGTTTTGCTCGCTTTTCAAATGAGGTAAAGTGAGGGCACTCAAATATTAATCAAAATATTCTCCCATAGCGCATGATGCGCGGTGGTAGGGGCAGGAAGCAGATGTTACCAAGACTCAATTCTCACGCGGATGTCGATCCGATTGTGCTGCGTTATTTGCGCGATCTAAAAGAAGCCGGATTTCGTGGTGATATTGAAACACAATATTCAAGCCGTTTGGCGGTCGCAACAGATAACAGTGTTTATCAGCAGTTACCTCAGGCGGTGATACACCCTCGCACAACCGACGACGTTGCACTGATCGGCCGCACGTCGCTCAAAACCGATTATGAACGCGTTACATTTTCCCCACGCGGTGGCGGTACGGGCACGAATGGTCAGTCGTTGACGACGGGAATTGTGGTTGATTTATCGCGCCATATGAATCAAGTGCTCGAAATCAATGAAAAAGAGGGCTGGGTGCGGGTTCAAAGTGGTGTCATTAAAGATCAACTCAATGATGCCGTACGTCCCTATGGCTTTTTCTTTTCTCCTGAATTGTCTACCAGTAACCGAGCCACTATCGGTGGTATGGTCAATACCGACGCCTCTGGGCAAGGCTCACTCAAATATGGCAAAACATCCGATCATGTATTATCGCTGCAAGCCGTGTTTGCCGATGGTTCTGTATTGGAGTCAGACTTATCCCATGGTCTACCAATGGCGGGTGAATACGCAGAACAAGCGTTACGCGTTACCGAACAAGTTTGCCGCGATAAGCGCGCGCAGATCGTGGCAAAGTTTCCACCGCTCAATCGATTTTTAACCGGATACGATTTAAAAAATGCGCTGGATGAGGATCGTGACCAGTTTGATTTGACCCGCGTACTATGTGGCGCGGAAGGGTCATTGGCGTTTATTACCGAAGCAAAACTGAATTTGACACCATTACCAACGGCTCGAACCTTAGTGAACGTGAAGTATCGCAGTTTTGATTCTGCGCTACGCAATGCGCCGTTTATGGTACAAGCCGATGCGCTCTCTGTTGAAACCGTGGATTCAAAAGTATTGAATCTGGCTAAGCAAGACATTGTTTGGCATACGGTCAGTGACTTACTGACCGATGTGCCTGGCGAGGAGATGCTTGGGATCAACATCGTTGAGTTTGCCGGGGAAGATGCTGCCCAAGTTGAGCGGCAAGTCACCCAGCTCTGCGCCAAGCTTGATACCATGTTAATGGAAAAACAAGCCGATATTATTGGTTATCAAGTCTGCTCTGATTTAGCGAGCATTGGTCGTATTTACAATATGCGTAAAAAAGCGGTCGGCCTGCTTGGCGCGGCAAAAGGGCGCGCCAAGCCGGTTGCCTTTGCCGAAGATACCTGTGTTCCACCAGAAAATTTGGCGGATTTTATCGCGGAGTTTCGCCAGTTATTAGACAGTCACGGTTTGCAATATGGCATGTTTGGTCACGTTGATGCTGGGGTGCTTCATGTGCGTCCTGCGCTCGATATGTGCGATCCACAACAAGAGCTATTGATGCACCAATTGTCGGACGAAGTGGTCAAATTGGTGGCGAAATATGGCGGTTTGATGTGGGGCGAACACGGAAAAGGCTATCGTTCAGAATATGGCCCAGCCTTCTTCGGTGATGAGCTGTTTACTGAGTTACGGCGCGTTAAATCGGCGTTTGATCCGCATAATAAGATGAACCCAGGTAAGATTTGCACCCCGCTCGAAAGTGATGCGGAGTTGGTGAAAGTGTCTGCGGTAAAGCGAGGCTATTTTGACCGTCAAATCGATGTCAAAGTGCGAGACAGTTTCAAAGCTGCAATGGATTGTAACGGTAATGGCCTGTGCTTCAACTACGATGCAAACTCGCCAATGTGTCCATCGATGAAAGTGATGGCCGATAGACGTCAATCGCCAAAAGGGCGTGCGGGTTTGGTGCGTGAATGGTTGCGTCAGTTAACAGAGCAAGGCATTGATATTCTTGACCTAGAAAGGCAATCTTTAGAGGCAGGAGTCAGCATTAAGGCGCTGCTTGATCGTGTTCGCCATAGTTTGAATAAGCACAAAGAAGCGGACTTTTCTCACGAAGTTTTTGAGGCGATGAATGGTTGCTTGGCGTGTAAGGCGTGTGCAAGTCAATGTCCGATAAAAGTGGATGTGCCCAGCTTCAGGGCTCGTTTTCTAAATCTTTACTACAGCCGTTACCAGCGTCCAGCCAAAGATTATCTGGTTGCGAATATTGAAACGTTACTACCGTGGATGGCCAAAGCGCCCAAACTTATCAATGGTGTCTTAAAACAGCCAGTGATTAAGTCCATCACTGCGGCCACGATTGGTTATATAGATGCGCCTTTGCTTTCGGTTCCCACACTTGCGCGGCGGTTAGCAACGCTAGAGCCGTACAGTTTTGAACGCTTATCCAGCTTATCTGAGCAAGAAAAAGCCAACTATGTGCTGATTGTGCAAGATCCCTTTACCACCTATTACGATGCCCCTGTCGTGGAAGATTTTGCGATGCTTGTCAGCGCCATGGGTAAAACGCCAGTGCTATTGCCGTTTAAACCAAATGGTAAGGCGGAGCATATCAAAGGCTTCTTGCGCAAGTTTTCGCAAACTGCTAGTGCTACCGCGGCGTTTTTGAATCAAGTGGCGGCGCTGGGAATGCCACTTGTCGGTGTCGATCCTGCTCTCGTACTTTGCTATCGCGATGAGTACGATGAAATTTTGGGTGATAAGCGCGGCGATTTTAATGTGGTCACAGCCCATGAATGGTTATTGCCTTTGGTGAGCGACGGCAACTGGTGTGCCCAATCGGAAGTCGACCCAGAACCTTGGTATCTTTTCGCTCACTGCACAGAGAAGACCAAGTTACCGAGTGCAGAAAAACAGTGGTTAGATATTTTTGCTCAGTTTGGTGCCAAGCTTGAGCCTGTTGCCGTTGGGTGTTGTGGTATGGCTGGTACATTTGGTCATGAGCAAGACAAATATGAGGTGTCGAAAGCCATCTATGAATTAAGTTGGCAACCTAATTTGGCGCGATTGCCTAAAGAGCGCTGCTTAGTAACGGGGTATTCATGTCGCAGTCAAGTAAAGCGTTTTGAACAGATCCAGCCGCTGCACCCAGTTCAAGCCTTGCTGCAAGTGGTCAAGTCGAGAAAATAGTATCGTCACCAGCCGCTAGTCTTGCACTTTCAACTCAAAATATGCGCCTTAACTGCGGCAGTGGTTAAGGCGCTTTTTTTAGGTTAGCACGACGCGTTTTTATCAAGCTTTGATGAACAGTGGGCTACGGCGCTTAGTATTCGTCTGTTTAGGCAAACTTACTGCGAAACGCAAAGTAAACCGCACCGACGAGACAGAGCCCGGCCCAAAGATAATCCAACTTTAATGGCTCGCGCAGATAAAACACGGAAAAAGGCACAAAGACCATTAAGGTGATCACCTCTTGTAATATCTTAAGCTGGCCAACATTGAGCGCGGTATAGCCAATACGGTTGGCAGGCACTTGCAATAAGTACTCAAATAACGCAATGCCCCAACTGATTAAAGCGGCGATGATCCACGGCTTATTGTTAAGTTCTTTGAGATGTGCATACCAAGCAAATGTCATGAAAATATTGCTGCAAACGAGCAAGGAGATGGAAATAACGATAGGGTTCATACAGCGATGTCTAGTCAGAGCCGAAAATGTTTTCGGTGTAGCCCAAGGTTTGAGTGTCAAGGTGGGCTTATCAGTAAAGCGCTAGTGTAAGAGGATGAAAACACGTGGTAAAGCGCTTTTTTGCTTTGGCTTATCGCTAAATGGTTCTATACCCAAACAGCTTGGAGTTGCAGGTAGGCGGCAAACGAGCAATGCCTCTGAGCATAGGTAGACTATGTGATGTGGCGTTGCTCGTTGGTGGCTTGATTTGTCGCACTCTTGCCGCGTACTGTCTTATTAGGCTGCGCAGTCGAACTGTTTTAAGAAATCCGCTTTACGTGAATTAAAACGGGCGACTAAATCATCAACACTCACCTGACAGTAGGGTTTTAATCCGGTTGCAACCATGCGCTTACGCCCGTGGCCGACGACGTCACCGTCTTGCTTGAAGGTAAAGTTCAACGTGACAACGCCGCGTTTTCCATCGACAGCAAATGTCGCACCACTGAATTCAACTTCAGGGCGGGTTAAATCAAGGCGCTCAAATTCCACTTCCATGCTTTCATAAATGACCAGTGGACGTTGGCAGTTGATCATCATTTGCTTTTCTTCCATCAAGGGCACCATGATGTGAGGAAAATTTTTGCCTGAAAATTGTACGTAGTTTGTCACGATATGCTCAATAAGCTCAGGGCAGTGGTGTGTCTCACCTTGATGAGTCATACGCAGATATTCTTTACCTGTCGCATCGACAACGACCTGCTGATCGTTTGAGCGTGATTCAATATGTAGCGTAACGCCTTCACTTACCATGCCAGCAAAATCAAACCGCATCTTTTGACTAATGCCGCGCTGCTGAAGTAAGACGGCAAACAGTAGATCACCTGGGACACAAAAGCGTTTGCTCTCTTCATCATGGATAGGATTAAAATCACCCGCCACTTTTTTTGCAAAGTGGCTCGCTTGTTGACGAGTGAACTCAAATTGCTGATTTTGAGTGGAGAAATAGGGATTTAGAAACATAACTAACACGCCATGAAAAAAAGTTGCGCCAAGTATAAGCGACAAGGCCAAAGTGAATGGTCCATCCAGTGTTGCCAGTTGTTATTGTTCTAGACGGTTCGAGTATAGTAAATCTTAGTGACTTCGGTATATTAGAGGTTTGGACGATGGCGTGATAATCCAATTCGTTCTAGTTACTTGGGTATATATACCCTTTCCACTTAAAGTTGCAGCGTTGTTGGCTGGCTCTCACAAACCTCATCACATAGTCAATCTATGCTCAGAGGCTTTGCTCCTTTGCCGCCTACCTGCAACTCCAAGTTGTTTGGGTATAGATCGAAATGATTTGAGGAACAGGGAATTATGCTAAAGAAATTAAAAGCATCACTCGGTATTGGCGGTGCAAAGGTTGATACTGTTTTGGACGAGATGAGTGTGGCCCAAGGCGCTATTTTAACGGGGCGGGTTGAGATCCTCGGTGGGGATGTAGGGCAGCAAATCGAGGCCATCACAATCAAGTTAAACACGGAAATGAAAGTGGAAAATGACAATGGTGTCTCTTACCAAACGTACACATTAGACACATTGCAGGCGGTTGCCCCATTTTATCTTGAGCCTAACGAGAGTAAGAGCGTGCCATTTTCATTAAAGCTGCACGATGAGACGCCGATTACCGCACTTAACGCCACAAATAATCAATGTCACGTCTGGTTAGAAACAACGTTAGACATTGATTTCGCCATTGACCCTCGCGACCGCGACTTTTTACAAGTCCGACCGCTACGTGTTGCTGCTGAGGTGATTCGTACGATTGAGATGGCGGGCTTTACCATGGTGAAAGCCGATGTTGAAAAAGGTTTTCTTCGTGGACACAATTTTTCATCAAACTCTGGCTGCTATCAAGAAATTGAATTTCGCCAAGGCGGTTTCTTATCCAGCAAAGAAATCGAATTGTCGTTTATTTTAGATGGTAATGCGCTGCACTGTTTGGCTGAAATTGACCGCTCTTTGGGGCTGAGTGGCGATCAGTACCGCTCTTTCACGCTCCCCTTAACAGCAACCAGTGACCAGATCCAAGCGGCGCTAATTCCCGTGCTGCGCGCTTAGTGTCAATCGGTGACGCTGCGCGGGTATCGACCATCCGTTCAGTGAAACCGATAACGATAGTTCAACAAAAAGGCGACATCGGTACTGTTATCCATATTAAAAACGTTCTCAATGATTACCAGCTCAATCGCTGACTGACTCATAACATAACGATAACCGGCGACGACTTCTTGGGATGTTTTCGAGAGATCAGTGTCGTTATCCAGTTCACCTTGATACGCGTGGTACTCAATGATCCAGTTGTGATGCGCAGAAGATTGATATTGATACCCCACGGCTCCGCTCCAAGTAAATTCTCGTTTGGCAATATTGGCGTTACGCCAGCCTTTATTACCATGGTGCGTCGCACCAATTGAGCTGTAAATGTGATGACTACCTTGGTGCCATGCATAGTTAAGTTGCAGCGCTTGCTCAAAGTCATGCCCTTGAAATGGGCCGTTAGTTACGTTGTTGTAGTAGAGGGTTCCGCCGAGACTGATGGCGTGCTCTTTAGTTTGAAATAACTGCCACTGGCCATAGAGGCTAAAGGCTGAGCTGAGGGTTCGTCCTTCAATGTTTTGATGATCAAAACCATCGCGAGAAAGCGCAAAGACCGACCGATGGCGAGCGACTTCATCTCGACCATTTTGTTCAATCCCTGCCCATTGGTGAAATGCCAAGCTGACCCCGTCAATATGGTTATCTGCCGAGAATACCCAGCGATAGCTCAACTCCCATTGCCATTGAGGAGAGGCTTGCCATGCCCAGCCGAGTGAAAGGGAATTTTGATAATAGTCCAGAGTGTAATGGTCGGTATGAGCCCAGACACTGGCAATGGTTGCTGAGCCAAAAAGTTCCATTTCACCCACATTGAATCCCCGTGCATCGCGTAATTGAGGGGTTAAACTGTTGGCCTGAATCGGTGACTGTGCGTAAGTACGCAGGGGGCCATACTCCTGCACCGCGTGCGGTTCGAGTATTTGAGATTGGGCTTGAGTGGGTGGCAGAGCTGACGCGAAAAGAGTCATAGCGAACAGAGAAAACCGCACAGTTCGTTGGAGTGTCGCAACCCCTGTTTTGGCATACCAAAGATTGTGTAAGCTTGAGGCTAGCGTCACCATGAGCGCACTCCTTTACGTCTTCTTTCTCCCTTAATGTAGGGGGAAGTCTGGTGACTATCTGGCGATTTAAGCGCCTTCGCCAACTCGATACGCCATATCAAATATGAGAGCATTGATTGACGATTTATGTTTAAAAAACGGCACGTTGCGTCGTTATTGAGCTGGTGACGTATTCGAGCTCTGTGTGATGCACCGCCAGTTGTGGATTGCGGCTTGGCAAAGTAGGGGGGAGGAGGTAAACTCGCTTGCCAGTGAAGGTTCGGTATACGTGTTACTGAGTGACCTTCATTTCTTTATGGGGAATTCCCTAAACCAAACTTGAACATGTGTTGCTTGGTGTGCAACACCACTGTAAAGGAAATATCATGCCAATTATTACTCTTCCTGACGGCAGTCAACGTCATTTCGATAACCCAATCTCAACTATGGATGTGGCTTTGGACATTGGTCCTGGCCTTGCAAAAGCGACCATCGCTGGTCGTGTTAATGGTGAACGCGTCGATGCGTGTGATTTGATTGAGAGCGATGCAACGCTTGAAATCATCACCAATAAAGACCAAGTAGATGGGTTGGAAATTGTACGTCACTCATGCGCGCACTTGCTGGGTCATGCGATTAAGCAGCTGTATCCACAAGCAAAAATGGCGATTGGCCCTACTATCGATAACGGTTTTTACTACGATATTGACCTTGAAGAGTCATTGACGCAAGACGATCTTGAAAAGATCGAAAAGCGCATGAAAGAGCTTGCTAAGACCAAATACCCTGTCATCAAGAAGAAGGTTAGTTGGCAAGAAGCCCGCGACACATTTGAAGCGCGCGGCGAAACGTATAAGATGGAAATCTTAGATGAAAACGTGTCACGTGATGACCGCCCAGGCCTTTATTTCCATGAAGAATACATCGACATGTGCCGTGGTCCTCATGTGCCAAACATGGGTTTTTGTCAGCATTTTACGCTGTTAAACGTTGCGGGTGCATACTGGCGCGGTAACAGTGACAACAAAATGCTTCAGCGCATTTATGGCACAGCATTCCACGACAAAAAAGCACTGAAAGACCACCTGACTCGTCTTGAAGAAGCCGCAAAACGTGACCACCGTAAAATTGGTAAGCAGCTCGATTTATTCCACATGCAGCAAGAAGCACCTGGTATGGTGTTCTGGCATCATAACGGTTGGTCGATCTTCCGCGATTTAGAAGTGTTTATCCGCAGCAAACTGGATGAATATGGCTATCAAGAAGTAAAAGGCCCTCTCATGATGGATCGTGTCCTTTGGGAGCGTTCTGGTCACTGGGATAAATACGCTGATGCTATGTTTACCACGTCTTCAGAGAACCGTGAATACGCAATTAAGCCGATGAACTGTCCGGGTCATGTTCAAATCTTTAACCAAGGTTTGAAATCGTACCGCGATCTTCCATTGCGTATGGCAGAGTTCGGTTCATGTCACCGTAATGAGCCGTCGGGTGCACTACATGGGATCATGCGTGTGCGCGGCTTTACTCAAGACGATGCGCATATTTTTTGTACAGAAAGCCAAATTCAAGAAGAAGTGATTGGCTGTATTAAGATGGTTTACGATACATATCAAACGTTTGGCTTTGATAATATCGTTGTGAAGCTGTCTACGCGCCCAGAAAAACGTGTTGGTTCTGATGAAATTTGGGACCAATCAGAAGAAGCGCTAAAACGCGCGCTGGAAGCACTTGAAATCCCATATGAGATTCAAGAAGGTGAAGGGGCATTCTACGGTCCGAAAATTGAATTTACACTGCACGATTGTCTTGACCGTGCGTGGCAATGCGGTACTGTTCAACTGGACTTCAACCTACCAAACCGCTTAGGCGCGACTTATGTTGGCGAAAATAACGAACGTCTGATCCCAGTGATGATTCACCGTGCTATTTTGGGTTCGTTAGAGCGTTTCATTGGTATTTTGATTGAAGAGTATGCTGGCTTCTTCCCAACGTGGCTTGCCCCTGAGCAGGTTTCGATCATGAACATCACTGATAAGCAGGCTGATTATGTTCAGGAAGTCGCTCAGAAACTACAAAAATGCGGAATTAGAGCGAAAGCGGACTTGAGAAATGAGAAGATTGGCTTTAAAATCCGCGAACACACTTTAAAGCGTGTACCGTATTTGCTTGTTTGTGGTGACCAAGAAATGGAAGCCGGTGAAATCGCAGTACGTACTCGTAAAGGTAAGGATCTCGGTAAGTTTAAATTGGATGACTTTATTTCTTATATCCAAGACGAGATCGCAAGCCGTAAGCTCAATCTGGAGGAATAAGCTATTAAAGGCGGAAGACGTGGCCAACAACCGGCCAAGCAAAACCAGCATCGTTTAAACGGTGAAATTCGTGGCGTTCGTGAAGTTCGTCTTACAGGTGCAGATGGCGAATCTGTTGGTATCGTTTCAATTCAAGAAGCGCTTGATGCAGCTGTCGAAGCTGGTATGGATCTTGTTGAGATCAGCCCTAACGCCGAGCCACCAGTCTGTCGTGTGATGGACTACGGCAAGTTCCTCTTTGAAAAGAGCAAAGCTGCGAAAGAGCAGAAGAAAAAGCAAAAACAGGTTCAGATCAAGGAAGTTAAATTCCGTCCTGGAACTGATATCGGAGACTATCAGGTAAAACTACGCAACCTGACTGGTTTCCTAGAAGACGGCAACAAAGTGAAGGTAACAATTCGCTTCCGTGGCCGTGAGATGGCTCACCAAGAGATCGGTGTTGACGTTCTAAATCGTTTGAAAGAAGACACAGCTGAATTTGCAGTTGTTGAATCTTTCCCAACGAGAATTGAAGGTCGTCAGATGATCATGGTGCTTGCCCCTAAGAAGAAGTAATTTACGGCTTACAAGTAATTGAACCCTGCCGTTGACCTTATAAAGGAAACGCGGCAGGGTTTTATTCGCCTAGATTACGTGTTTATTAAACTACTACAATGCGGAGTTCTTCATCATGCCTAAGATGAAAACCAACAAAGGTGCTGCTAAGCGTTTCAAGAAAACTGCTGGTGGCGTTAAATACAAGCGCGCTACGAAACGTCACATCTTGACTAAGCGTACTACTAAGAACAAGCGTCAGCTACGTCCAAACTCACTACTTCCACGTTGTGAGCTAGCAGCTGTTGCTCGTATGATGCCATACGCATAATTCTTTTTAGTTATTAATCGTTTAGTTTAGGAGAAGCATAATGCCTCGCGTAAAACGTGGTGTACAAGCTCGTGCACGTCATAAGAAAGTTCTAAAACAAGCTAAAGGTTACTACGGTGCACGTTCACGTGTTTACCGCGTAGCTTTCCAAGCAGTTACTAAAGCTGGTCAATACGCTTACCGTGACCGTCGCGCTAAGAAACGTCAATTCCGTCAACTATGGATTGCACGTATCAATGCGGCATCTCGTCAAAATGGTCTATCTTACAGCCGTTTCATCAACGGTCTTAAGAAAGCATCTATCGAGATCGACCGTAAGATCCTTGCGGACATCGCAGTATTCGACAAAGCTGCATTTGCAGTACTTGTTGAAAAAGCAAAAGCTGCTCTATAAGTTAGCAGTTTAGGTTTAAGAAAGAGGAGCATTTTGCTCCTCTTTTTTTATGCGTGGCGTTTCGCGCTGCCAGTGATTTTTTATCAACTAGGCCCCTCACAACGAGTACTAGTGAGTAGAAATTACTGAACAAGGTCAAAATCGCTTTGTTTGCTTTGTTTGCTTTGTTTGCTTTGTTTGCTTTGTTTGCTTTGTTTGCTTTGTTTGGTGAAGTGTCATGCTGGTCGCCATCGGCTTCATACTTGAACAAGTGATTACAATGAATTGCGCTGTATAGAGTACTATCGGCCTCCTTGAGGTAAGGATAGAAAGATACTTTGATAAAGTGAGCGTAAGAAGCGTAAGAAGGGTAAAAAGTGAAAGAGGGAAGCCAACTTGGCTTCCCTCTTTCTTTGCGCTCTCTTTGCGGATTGACGTTATTCTACCGCGTCATCGGTGCTAGATTTGTCTTTGCTGAGCGACAAAACCCAAAGAGAAATAGCAGCGACCGCGATAAAGCCAGATAAAAAGATCACTGGCACGGCTGCCAACCCTAGCGTTTGCCAGATAATGTATTCCAATGTGCTCATTATGAGTTCCTCTTACCAGCCTTCAACGCCGTGCATGCTTGGCAGTTTATGAGCAATACCTTTATGGCAATCAATACAGGTTTTTTCGCCGCTTGCGAGCCTGGTTGAGTGCTGCGCTGCGCTGGTATTGCTTTGTTCAGAAAAGTCCATGAATTCGAACTGATGGCAGTTACGACACTCTTGTGAATCGTTGGCCTTCATTCGCGCCCATTCTCGCTCCGCGAGATGGCCACGACGTTGTTCAAATTTTTCCGGGGTCTCAATTGTGCCGAGAACAAAATGAGCAAATAACTCTTTCGATGCTTGCACTTTGCGCACGATTTTGTCGCCCCATTCATGTGGGACGTGGCAATCGGCACACACCGCACGGACTCCCGTGCGATTGGCGTAATGCACGGTTTCTTTGATCTCTTCAACAATTGGGGCATGGCAACCCGAGCAGAACGCTTCGGTGTTAGTCGCACTCATACCAGTGCTAAAGGCTCCCCAAAAGAGCAAACCGCCAGCAAAGCCCATAAACAGCACAATACCGACTGCTGCTTTACTAGGACGAGTGAGCCGTTGCCAAAATAATTTTATGAATTTCATATTGTTACCTTATGGTTGTTTGGCATCATTTGAGGGCTTGAACGCGCTCAAAATCATTTTCAACCAGTGGTTTGGCATCGGTTTGTGGCACGTGACACTGAAGACAGAAGTAGCGACGCGGTGACATATCGGCTAATACCGCTTCGTCACGATCCATATAATGGGTGACACTCACTTTCGTTGCGTTCATGGCATCGGCATTTTTCCAGCTGTGGCACGATAAGCATTTGTTCGCATTAAGAGAAACTTCGTAATGGCGAACGGCGTGTGGGATCAGCGGGGGCTGGTAGACAAAGCTGCTTTCCAGTTGTTGCTCTTTAGGGATCTTTTTAAATGGATCAGCCGGTCGAGTCTCTTCTAAGCGGGTATCGCCACGTAATGATGATAGCGCGCCGGTACCGCCAGGATTTTCAAGCTCGGCGAACACATGCTTGCTGGCTAGTGCGCCACAAAGCAGTGCGGCCGTCGCAGCCAAGGTGATAATGATTTTTTTCATATTTGTTTCTCCGCCTAAAAGGCCAATTTCTTAACGTGGGAGAGCAACTCTCCCACGTGTTTAAATTCGATTGTGTCTCGAACGTTGCCGAGCACAATTACGCAATTTTGCTCACTTTGACTGGGCACTTTTTGAAGTCGGTCTGTTTTGATAGCGGGTCGGTCGCATCTAAAATCAGCTTGTTAATCAATATGCGCGCATCGAAAAAGGGCACAAACACTAACCCTTTAGGTGGGCGGTTACGTCCACGAGTTTCAACTCGAACGCGAACTTCCCCACGTCCATTACTGATCAAAACTTCTTCGCCACGGCGCACATTGCGCGCTTTCGCATCGTCAGGGTGCATGTAACACAATGCATCTGGTACCGCCTTATAAAGTTCAGGGACGCGGCGCGTCATCGTGCCAGTATGCCAGTGCTCAAGCACACGACCGGTACAAAGCCACAAGTCATGCTCTTGATTTGGCACTTCAGGTGGTGCTTCGTAAGGGGCCGAAATGATTTTGGCACGGCGATCTGGGTTACCGTAAAAGTCCCAACCGGAACCTACTTTCGCATAGGGGTCGGAACCTTCGCGGTAGCGCCATAATGTTTCTTTTCCGTCAACCACGGGCCAGCGTAAGCCACGGACTTGATGATAAACATCATAAGGTGCTAGATCGTGGCCATGATCGCGGCCAAAGCGTGCGTACTCTTCAAAGAGACCTTTTTGAAGGTAGAAGCCAAAGTCATGTGATTCGTCGTTAAGTTCGCGCACTTCTTCAAGAGTGAACTGGTCAACCTGACCGTTTTTAAATAAAACATCAAACAGTGTTTTACCGCGGTACTGCGGCGCCTTTTCTAGCAGTGCTTCTGGCCAAACCTCTTCAATTGCAAAGCGCTTAGAAAACTCGACTAACTGCCAAAGATCAGATTTGGCTTCGCCAACGGTTTTGACTTGTTGATACCAGGCTTGAGTACGGCGTTCTGCGTTGCCGTACGCACCTTCTTTTTCAATCCACATCGCGGTAGGTAAAATTAAATCGGCCGCTTGCGCGGTTGCCGTCGGATAAGGGTCCGATACAACGATAAAGTTGTCTGGATTGCGATAGCCTGGCAAGCGCTCTTCATTAATGTTGGGGCCTGCTTGCAGGTTATTCGTACATTGAATCCAGTAGCAGTTGAGTACACTGTCTTTTAACATGCGGTCTTGTTGCACCGCATGGAATCCCACTTTGGCGGGAATAGTGCCTTCGGGTAACTGCCAAATGTCTTCGGCAATTGCGCGGTGTTTTGGATTTGCAACCACCATATCAGCGGGCAAACGGTGTGCGAAAGTGCCCACTTCACGTGCAGTACCACAGGCAGAAGGTTGACCCGTGAGTGAAAATGGACTGTTTCCTGGTGTCGCAATTTTTCCGGTAAGTAGGTGAATGTTGTAAATGAGATTGTTCATCCAAACACCACGGGTATGCTGATTCATACCCATAGTCCACAGTGACATCACTTTAATCTTGGGATCTGCGTATTGCTTTGCGAGGGCAATCAATTTATGAGGTTCAACGCCGGAAATCTCTGCCGCTTTTTCAACAGTATAAGGCGCAACAGAGGCTTTATATTGAGCAAATGAAATAGGGGTGATCTTACCTGAGTTTGCGTTTTTAGCGCTGATTTGGCGTGGATCAGTGTCACGCAAACCGTAACCGATATCGGTATCTGCTTGGTTAAAATTGGTGTGCTTATTAACAAAATCCCAATTGACGGCATCGTTTTCAATGATGTAATTGGCAATGAAGTTAGCAATAGCAAGATCCGATTGAGGGTTAAAAATATACCCGTGATCCGCTAGCTCAAATGAGCGATGCTGGTACGTAGAAAGTACATTAACTTTCACATGTGGGTGACTTAATCGACGGTCAGCAATGCGCGTCCAAAGGACTGGGTGCATTTCAGCCATGTTAGAACCCCAAAGCACAAAAGCGTCGGCGTGTTCAAAGTCGTCGTAACAGCCCATAGGCTCATCAATGCCAAAAGCGCGCATAAATGCAACAACAGCAGAAGCCATACAGTGGCGAGCATTTGGGTCGATATTATTGGAGCGAAAGCCTGCTTTCATCAGTTTGGCAGCTGCATAGCCTTCCATAACGGTCCATTGTCCCGAACCGAACATGCCGATACTGGAAGGGCCTTTTTTCGCTAAAGAGGCTTTCCATTTATCTGCCATGATATCAAAGGCGCTGTCCCAGCTGATGGGAGTGAAATCACCATCTTTATGATATTGACCGTCTTTCATTCGCAGTAATGGCTGAGTTAAACGGTCTTGGCCATACATGATTTTGGATAGAAAATACCCTTTAATACAGTTAAGACCTTTATTGACTGGTGATTCAGGATCACCTTGGGTCGCAACAACTTTGCCATTTTGGGTTCCGACGAGAACAGAACAACCCGTGCCACAGAAACGGCAAGGTGCCTTATCCCAGGTGATTTTGGACTGGTCAGAACTGGCAATAAGATTGGTTGCGGAAGTTGGCAGGGTGATCCCAGCTACCGCCGCAGCAGAGATCGCGGCGTTGGCTTTGACAAACGCTCGTCTTGTAATTTTCATAACGCACCCTCTAGGGAAGATTGTGTAGATTGAGCCATCATTGGCTCGTCAAATTCGATTTGGTGATACACCATCACGACACTCAGCACGGATGGTAATTGGTTAATTTGGTCGATGATGGTGGTAATGAAACCGTGGGTCTGCGTTTCCAGTACGACCACCAATTTGCCTTCGGCGTTTTCGCCGTAAATTTCGAGTTGCGGGATCTCAGCCAGCGCTGTTTTGAGTGTTGTCAGCTGCTCGGGTCTGGCATGAATAACTAAGCTTGAAATGTGGACTTCGTGGTTGCCGCTCATTGGCACTCCGTTATTGTGATCGTGTGAGTGTGTGGGTCTGATGGTTTTGTTATGCCCGCTTGTAGCTCAAGACTGAGCGCTTGAGTTGGGCATGGTGCGATACACGCGCCACAACCAACACAGCGTTCGTTATGCACTTGAGGCTGGGCCACGCGACCGATGCCGAGTTGAAACGTGATCGCTTGGTATTCGCAATTGTCGCTGCAGCCACGACATTCCACGTTACGCAGGGCTAAGCAGTTGGATGTGAGTGTGATCTCTGCTTGCCATGGCGTGTGCTGCTGTGAGTAAAACAGCGGCTTTGGGCAAGCTTTGACGCATTGATAACAGAAACTGCATTCGCCTTGAGTAAAATCAACCGTCGGAAAGCCACCGCTGCCTAACGTAATAATGTGATTTTCACAAACTTTCACACACGCACCACAGCGGTCGCACTCGTCAAGAAATTGCGCCGGATCTCGAAGCCAAGGTAGAGTAGGGTTCATCAACGGTTGTTTTGATGGGCGAAACCACCGCCGTTTAGTTAAATCCACCATAGTTTTCCCGCGTGCAGTAGAAGGCTGTTCTGTTCATAATCTTTTACGTATTTGCGGCAAATTTTTATATTTCGACGTAATTTCATAAATACCCCCAAAGGGGTAAATGCTAGGTAGCTTTGTTTTAGATCAAATAAGTCCGGTATATTTATTCGGCACTATATGCCCAAGTAATCTCAAGATGCTTGGTTCAGCGAGAATGATTTGGTTTGTCAGTGAGGCGAGGATTTGATGAAGTGGCATTTTAGAGCGAATTGAGTAAAGAGAATGGTATTAGCAAAAGTGTTAAAACGATTTTGCCCCATGCATAAGCCTATGACGGTGACGGGGACGATAGGGCGTGCGATGTCATTAGTCGTGGTGCTTGCTATTGCCACAATTGGCTACGCTTTTGTGCTCTTGATGGCGACCTTAAACGATGCAGAAGCACTGAATGTTGCAGGCTCAATGCGAATGCAAAATTATCGATTAGCCCATGATATACAAACACAATCACACGACTTTTCTTCTCATATCTTGTTATTTGAGCGTTCGATTTACTCTCCTTCATTAAAAGCATTGCAGGGCTGGAGCGTGCCAAACGACATCACGCAAGACTATTACCAATTGATCCACCGTTGGCATGAACTGAAATATTGGTTGGTTAACGGTCAGCGCGAGAACTATCTTCTCGCCATGCCAGAATATGTCAGCAAAATCGATGCGTTTGTTTTCAAACTGCAAAACTACTCGGAGCAAAAATGGCAGCAACTGGCTTGGGCTGGTGGTCTTGGATTAGGCGGGATTTTGATCACCAGTCTTTTTGTGGTGATCTATGTGCGCCGAGAAATTGTCGCCCCTTTAAGCGCGCTAGTGAATGCAAGTGAACAGATGCAAGCTAATGTCTTTTCGGTGCCACTTAGAGTAGTAAGTGAGAATGAACTAGGTATGCTCACTCGAACGTTTAATCGAATGGCGCAAGAGTTGCACGCCCGTTATCGAACCTTGGAGCAGGCCGTCGATGAGAAAACGCGTCGATTACAAAAGGCCAATCAATCACTTGAATTACTCTATCACTCTTCTAGTCAATTGACCGCATCTCGAATCAGCACAGAGAACTTCTCATCTGTAGTAGCGGATATGGCATCGATTGAAGGGGTAAGTGCGGTGAAGCTTGAAATTTACAATCAAGGTGAAGCGCCACTGGTCATCGTTAGGCAAAAGGCGCAGGTTGAATATAAGTCCGTTTCATTTGTTGCGACGCCTTTCGACAGTCATAAGCCTATGGAAGATATCGAATCGACATGGGCATTTAGCGAATCGTTATTAATGGGCGAACAGTCACTTGGTCGGCTGAGCTGGAATGTGGTGCTTCCGTGTCCCGACAGCGCGTTGATAGAGAGCTTTAAGAGCATGCTATCTCGAGCGATATATTATAATCGAGCGCAGCGGCAAGCGGAGCAGCTTTTGTTACTCAAAGAGCGTGGTGCGATTGCTCGTGAATTGCACGACTCACTGGCTCAATCGCTCTCTTACTTAAAAATTCAAGTGGCTTTACTGAAAAAGCAAGCTCGGAAAAAAGCGGTTGCTTCAGCAGCCGATCCTATCATTGACGAGTTGGATAGTGCATTGGCGGATGCGTATACTCAGCTTCGCGAGTTACTCACAACGTTTCGCTTATCAATTGGTGAGGGCAGTTTTGGCGGCGCATTGCAAAGTATGATTGCGCAACTGCAAGAGCAAACCAGTGCCAAAATTGGTCTGAATAACGCGCTCTCTTCGATGACCTTAGCAGCTCACGAGCAGGTTCATTTGCTGCAACTGGTTCGCGAAGCGGTACTGAATGCCGTGAAACACGCTCATGCCTCGCACATCGATGTCGATTGTCGAGAAGAAGATCATCATGTCATTGTTACCATTAATGACGATGGCATTGGTATGAAAGACATTACAAGTAAAATGCATCATTTTGGTTTGGCCATCATGCATGAGCGAGCAGAGCGATTGGGTGGCACACTTGCCGTGGTCAGTGCGTTAGGAGAAGGGTGTCGCGTAACGGTGCGTTATCCTCGCTCTGTGTGATGGGGAGCGCTGAAAGCCTGGCAACAACCCTGCATTTCAACTAGAAAGAGTAAAAAATTCAAGGAGACGTTATGCGTCCTTATCAAGTGTTATTGGTGGATGACCATCCGCTGATGCGTCGCGGCTTAAAGCAGCTTTTGAGTTTTGAAGCCGACTTTGATGTTATTGCTGAGGCGTCTTCAGGTACCGAGGCGGTGGCACTGAACCGTCAGTATATGCCAGATTTGATCTTGCTGGATTTGAATATGAAAGGAATGTCGGGGTTAGATACGTTACGCGCTCTACGCACCGATGAGTGCGATGCCGCAATTGTCATTTTGACTGTGTCAAACCATCCGGCCGATATTGACGCGCTGGTGGCTGCCGGAGCGGACGGCTATTTGTTAAAAGACAGTGACCCAGATGAATTAGTTACTTTACTGCAGCAAAGCCTACGGGGTGAAAAAGCGTACAGTAGTGAGGTGGCAACGTATTTGATCTCTCGTGAAAATACCACGGATGACTTTGCCGAACTAACGGATAGAGAAGGGCAGATCCTACGTTTGGTTGCCAAAGGGTTGCGTAATCGTGATATAGCCGAAACGCTGTATATATCAGAATCGACAGTTAAAGTTCATATGAAGAGCTTATTGAAGAAGCTTGGCGTACCGTCACGTGCAGCGGCTATGGTGCGTTATTTTGAACGTTATGGGGATGTCTCATAGCTGCTACTTGGCACACTTGAATTTGTCGACGGGTTATACCCTTTCCACTGGAGGTTACTTGGGTATATGTTCACGAAGTGCTCAGAGGCTTTGCTCGTTTGCCGCCTATCTGCAGATCCAAGTTGTTTGGGTATAGATGCATTGATTTGCCCCAATCACATAGTGTCCTATGTTCATGGGGCTTGACTCAATTGTTAGCTTTTAGCTCGATAAATACCCAAACCTTACAACATGTTCGAACCCTCTGACACAAGAGAGCTAGAGCAGGTTAGATACTCGAATCATAGTGATTACGCTGTGGGCAGGTCGCGATGATCTCTCTGTGGCCAGACTCGGTCACCTCTTCCAAAATGACATCAAACCCCCAAAGTCGATACATGTGCTTCATCACTTCATCGTAACTTTTGTCTAAGGGAATACGGTTGTGGGGTACGTATTGTAATGTTAACGACCGATCGCCACGGACATCAACATTAAAGACCTGAATATTAGGCTCAAGGTTAGCGAGGTTATATTGAGCCGCTAGGGCTTGGCGAATGGCTCGGTATCCCATCTCGTCATGAATCGCATTGACTTCAATATAGTTGCGTCGTTCATCGTCTTGAATTGAGAACAGGCGAAAATCTCGAATCAGTTTTGGCGATAGATATTGGCTAATGAAACTTTCGTCTTTAAAGTTGTGCATGGCAAAGTGCACCGCGTCAAGCCAGTCGCTGCCTGCAAGCTCAGGAAACCACTCGCGATCTTCATCGGTTGGTTCTTCGCAGATGCGTTTGATGTCGCGAAACATCGCAAAACCAAGTGCGTAAGGGTTTATGCCACTAAAATAGGGGCTATTGTAGGCAGGCTGTGCGACCACGCTGGTGTGGCTATGAAGAAATTCTAAAATGAATCGGTCGCTGACTAAGCCTTCATCGTACAGATGGTTGAGAATGGTGTAGTGCCAAAATGTCGCCCAACCTTCGTTCATCACTTGCGTCTGTTTTTGAGGATAGAAATACTGGCTCACTTTGCGCACGATACGCACAATTTCGCGCTGCCAAGGTTCCAATAACGGTGCGTGTTTTTCGATAAAATAGAGAATATTCTCTTGTGGCTCAGCAGGAAAACGTTCGGTGATTTGCTCATCAGGTGTTTTGGCTTTTGGTACGGTGCGCCAAAGCTCATTGACCTGTGATTGAAGGTACGCTTCGCGCTCTTCTTGACGGGCTTTCTCTTCGTTAATCGAGATTTTCTCTGGTCGTTTATAGCGATCGACACCGAAATTCATTAATGCGTGACATGAGTCGAGCAGTTTTTCGACCTCGCTGACACCGTATTTTTCTTCACATTCAGTAATATAGTGTTTGGCAAACAGCAGATAATCAATGATGGAGCCTGCGTCTGTCCAAGTCTGAAATAGGTAATTACCCTTAAAGAATGAGTTGTGACCGTAGCATGCGTGGGCTATTACCAAGGCTTGCATTGTCACCGTGTTCTCTTCCATCAAATACGCAATGCAGGGGTTGGAATTGATGACAATTTCGTAAGCCAAGCCCATTTGACCATGCTTGTAATTTTGTTCCGTTTGAATGAACTTCTTACCAAATGACCAGTGGTTATAATTGATAGGCATACCAATGCTTGAATAGGCATCCATCATTTGTTCCGATGTTATGACCTCTATTTGATTCGGGTAGGTGTCCAATCGGTAATGCTGCGCGACGCGTTTGATTTCAACGTGGTAACGTTCGAGCAAATCAAAGGTCCAATCTGGTCCATCAGGTAAGGTTTGCCGTTTTTGTTTAGTTTCTACCGTCATGGTTTGGTCTCCTTGACTCACACATGTTCTTTGCGAAAGAGCTCCCTAAAGACAGGGAAAATATCATCCACAGACCGAATATTTTTCATTGCGAAGTTGCCAAACTGGGCGGCAAGCTTTTCATATTCGTGCCACAAGGTTTGATGCGAACGGCGCGTGATTTCGATGTAAGAATAGTATTGGCAGCTAGGCAGTAGCTTTGTCAGCAATTCACGACAGCGAGGGGAATCATCTGCCCAATTGTCACCGTCAGACGCTTGAGCAGCATAAATATTCCATTGCCCGGTTGGGTAGCGCGCTCGAATGATTTCGTCGGTGAGACGCAGCGCGCTCGACACTATAGTGCCACCAGTTTCCTGAGAATAGAAAAACTCATGCTCGTCAACTTCTTTCGCTTGAGTGTGATGACGAATGAAAACCACTTCAACGTTCTCATAAGTTCGGTTCAAAAAGAGATAGAGCAGGACATAGAAGCGCTTGGCAATGTCTTTGGTGGCTTGGTCCATTGAACCAGAAACATCCATGATGCAAAACATGACGGCTTGGCTTGAGGGAACAGGACGCTTTTCGTAATTTTTAAACCGCAAATCGAACGTATCGATAAAAGGGACACGTTCGATGCGCGCTCTAAGTTCAGCGATCTCTTGTTCGATACGTTGCTTCTCCAGTGGCTGAGCGGGCTCATTGCGTTCAATTCGGTCAAGCTCACTTTCTAGCTCACGGATCAGACGCTTGCGGCCAGCCGTCATTGCAGTGCGTCGAGCCAGCGACTGCTGCAGCGATCGCACAATCGAGATATTGGCCGGAATACCCGCAGTTTGAAAACCTGAGCGATGGGTTTTCCACTCTGTGATTTTTGCGATTTGATTTTTTTTAAGATTGGGCAATTCAAGATCTTCAAAGAGAAGGTCGAGATATTCATCTTTAGAAATCTGAAATACAAAATCGTCCTGACCTTCACCATCAGGACTTGCATCGCCGTCACCAGCACCGCCGCCGCCACCGCCTTTTGGACGTTCAATGCGATCGCCAGTAGTGAACTGATCATTACCAGGGTGAACACGCTCACGAATACCACCTTTACCCTGATGAAACATCGGCTCTTTGATATCCCTTTGAGGAATGGAAACATCCTCACCCGTTTCGGTATTGGTAATTGAGCGTCGATTTACCGCATCAGTGACCGATTCCTTAATTTGTTCTTTGTAGCGTTTTAAAAAACGCTGGCGATTCACCGCGCTTTTGTTCTTGCCGTTGAGTCGTCGGTCGATAAATTGGGCCATGATATCCCCCTCCACATTATTCTGCGTTCCCTCTTGTCCAAATCAGTAGAGCTCCTTTCGTTAAACGATCAAAGCACAGTATTCGACTGACGACTGTACTGACTGAAATGAAGGACAAGTAGTTCTCCCCCTCGCTTTGGCTTATGAACAGGCAGCTAGCGCCGCAAGCATTACACTACTATCGGCGCTGCGAGCCTGTTGATTTTATTACGCCATGCGATTAGGGCCAGTGAGCCGCACTAAGACGACTTACGAACTCGCAGATACCACTCAGAGAGCAAGCGAACTTGTTTCTCGGTGTAGCCTTTTTCCATCATTCGAGCGACGAAATCGTCGTGTTTTTTCTGATCTTCCGACGAAGTTTTCGCGTTGAATGAAATCACCGGCAATAGATCTTCGGTGTTAGAGAACATTTTCTTCTCAATCACAGTGCGCAGTTTTTCGTAACTGGTCCAGACTGGGTTCTGGCCGTTATTGTTTGCTCGAGCGCGCAGGACAAAGTTGACGATTTCATTTCGAAAATCTTTCGGATTAGAGATGCCAGCGGTTTTTTCAATTTTTTCCAGCTCGTTATTGAGCGCCGCACGGTCAAACAGTTGGCCTGTTTCAGGATCGCGATACTCCTGATCTTGAATCCAAAAATCAGCATAAGTGACGTAGCGGTCAAAGATATTTTGTCCGTACTCTGAATAAGACTCGAGATACGCCGTTTGGATTTCCTTGCCAATGAACTCGACGTAACGCGGCACAAGATAGCCTTTGAGAAACTCGAGATATCGATCTGCTGTCTCTTGAGGGAATTGCTCTCGCTCTACCTGTTGTTCAATGACATAGAAAAGGTGGACTGGGTTTGCGGCCACTTCGGTTTGGTCAAAGTTAAAGACGCGCGATAAGATCTTAAACGCGAATCGAGTAGAGAGGCCGGTCATCCCTTCGTCGACACCGGCATAATCGCGGTATTCTTGATAGCTTTTGGCTTTAGGATCTGTGTCTTTCAGTGTTTCGCCGTCGTAAACTCGCATTTTAGAGAATATGGATGAATTTTCCGGCTCTTTGAGACGAGACAAAATACTAAACTGAGCGAGCATCTCTAGCGTGCTCGGTGCGCAAGGGGCGGTCGTGAGTTCACTGTTTTCCAGCAATTTGTCGTAAATTTTGACTTCTTCAGAAACGCGAAGACAATAAGGCACCTTGACGATATAAACTCGGTCGAGGAAGGCTTCGTTGTTTTTATTGTTACGGAAGGTTTGCCATTCTGACTCATTGGAGTGCGCCAATATCATGCCATCAAAAGGAATCGCTGAAAGGCCTTCGGTCCCGTTAAAATTGCCCTCTTGCGTTGCCGTCAGAAGTGGGTGCAGCACCTTAATGGGCGCTTTGAACATTTCTACGAACTCCATCAGACCTTGATTGGCTTTACACAGCGCGCCTGAGTAGCTATACGCATCGGGATCATCTTGGGCAAAATGTTCTAATTTTCGAATATCGACTTTACCAACCAGTGACGAAATATCTTGGTTGTTTTCGTCCCCCGGCTCGGTTTTGGCCACGCCAATTTGATCTAGGATTGAAGGGCGAACTTTGAGCACTTTAAATTTACTGATATCACCCCCAAACTCATGCAGCCTTTTGGCCGCCCAAGGTGACATGATTGAGCGTAAATAACGTTTGTCGATGCCGTATTCTTGTCTGAGGATATCACCGTCTTCGGCGACATCGAACAAGCAAAATGGATGATCGTTAACGGGGCTGCGTTCGCCATTGGCACTAAGGACATAAATTGGCACTTGTTGCATTAATGCTTTGAGTTTTTCTGCGAGTGAGGATTTACCGCCACCGACGGGGCCGAGCAAGTATAGGATCTGCTTGCGCTCTTCGAGGCCTTGAGCTGCGTGTTTTAGGTAGGATACAATTTGTTCAATCGCATCTTCCATGCCATAGAAATCTTTAAAGGTTTCATAGCGAGCGATAACACGGTTTGAGAAAATGCGGCTCAGTCTTGGATCTTGAGCGGTGTCAATCACTTCAGGCTCACCAATCGCCATAAGCAGACGTTCGGCAGCATTGGCATAAGCGCTTTTGTCGTCTTTACAATGCGAAAGAAATTCCTGAATCGTCATTTCTTCATCTTTCGCAGCTTCATATCGTGCTTGATAGTGGTCGAAAATACTCATGTCGCATCCCCTTAGTATTTTATCGTGACGACGAACATCGCGTCATGCTTAGCGTGTTGCTGGCCACCGCATGATGTCATTTCATGCGAACGATGTGACCGCTAAAAAATCGTTACAAATTGCTTGGTTACCAGACTCGATAAGCGGTGTAAGTACAGTGGCAGTTATCGTTTTCTCTTCTCACAAATAAGCCTAGATCGCGATTGGAGATTTTGCTTAACAATTATGCATTTATTTCGTTCTGCGTGAGACGGCTATACCCTTTCTACGATTTGAGAAAAAGCGACGATCATCTTGCAATTGTTTGTAGGGGAGACTTGAGCAGTAGTTTGGGGATGTTTTTAAGCGCAGATAAAAACAGCCAAGGTGGAAACGACATCTTGGCTGTTTTTTTGTTTTAACTAGGCATTCATAATTTGACGAAGCTCAGCACTGGAAAGGTGATATTGCCTTGGGCAATTTCGCCACGATTTTAACATTCTGCGATATTTTTCAAGCATTGGTGTTTGGCTGTTAAAACGGTGTTCACCTTGGTCGAATTGGGGGTAGAGCCCTTCGGTATCAACGAGGAATCGTACATAGCGAACCAGTTGCGCTTCTGTTGCACAATCGAAACCGAGAAATTGCAAGCGTCGTTTATCGACATCAGATTGTGCTGTCTCAGGCAGTAGATTGTAGGACTCTTGCATCGCATGATAGAGTTCCATGACATCGATAACTTCGCGGCACTCTGCTTCTTTTAGGCAGCCAAACTCTTTATCAAGCTCACGCATATGCAATTCATACCCACGTTCGACAATGGTTTTTAAGCGTGAATATTTGGCGGCGTTGTCTGGGTCAAGCTGCGTCATCAAAGTGAATTGATTCGATAAGATAAGCCGTTGAGCTGGCGACATTTCCATTAAAGGACCTCTTGTAGTATCTGTGCTTTGATACTCAGATTAACGAAAGCGGCCAGTAGAGAATTTGATCTCACCCCTGTTATGTTGCAATAAGTTGAAATATGTCATTTTGTGTCTGTTAACGTGATGATTTTGTGAGTCATTTCCTAGGTGCATGATAAAGATAATCGTGGTCTGAAAAACAGCGCAACCAGTCAGGTTTTAGCACGCAAAGTAAAGTCAGTGCCATACCGTTGAGTAGACCCTCTGGAAAGGCAAGCAATGGGATTAAAGAGAAATATTGATGCGCTAAGAGGTACCAATCATGGATGCCCAATGCATATTCATAAAACCCTTTCGCCAAAATGTGCAGAGAGCCTGTCAGAGCCGCATTGAAAAAGCCGGCAACAAAGATGAAGACAAAGAGATGCTTGGGTAGTTTGTGGTAGCTCAAAGCAAAAATAGCGTAGCTTAGGCCGATGGGGAAAAGTCCGGAAAGTAAGATAGCACCTGGAACTTGGTTCAAGGTGAGATCGCCAGTCCACCATAAGGCAACAAAAATCGGCAAGGTCAGTAAGTAGGCAACACGCCAACCGTACATAAGGCTTAATGTGGTCAAACCAAGAAAATGGATGGCTAAACCGTTACGCAGCCCTGCATTCATTTGCCACAAGGCAAATATAAGACCAATGATTAAAACCGTCACATGCAAGAAAGGGGGATCTTGGCGAAATTTCTTTAATGCATTAACGCGAAAATCGGGCCACGCTACCATCACAAAAAAAATGACCAATCCAATTTCAATGAAGGTGATAAATGATAGCGTCATCGTCAATCTCTCTATCTTGAGGTTACTTGGGTATAGACACTCCTTACTTGAAGTTACAGTGCTTTTCGTTAAAAAGTAAGAGGCTAGCGCTCACTAACTTCATCACATAGTTTATCTCTGTGCACGAAGTGCTCAGAGGTTTTGCTCGTTTGCCGCGGACCTGTCACTTCAAGCTGTTTGGGTATAGTTGAAAAAAAACCAGCGCGAGACTGGTTTTGATGATTCAGATAGGCAGTTATGATTGGCTACCCTAGATTGAGACGCCTCAGTATTTTACGTTACTGTGGTATTGCTCTAGAATGCCGACAATGCGATCCATTGTCTCTTTTGAAGGCGGATTTACGCCTTCAAGTGGGTAGTCTTGTCCCATTGCTGTCCACTTATGTGCGCCCAATTTATGGTAGGGCAGCAACTCAATTTTCTCGATATTCTCCATATCTTGAATGAATTGACCAAGCAGATGAGCACTTTCATCGTCATCGGTATAACCGGGTACAATGACATAACGAAGCCATGTTTTTTGGCCGATTTTATGTAAGTACCGCGCGAAATCGAGCACTCGTTTATTTGAGACGCCAATGAAAATTTTGTGGACATCTTCTTTCATCTGCTTGATGTCCAGCATTACTAGATCAGTTGCCTCAAGCACCTCATCAATGACCTCGCTATGCTTGCGAACATAGCCATTAGTATCAAGACAAGTATGAATGCCTTGTGCTTGCGCTGCACGGAAAAAGTCACGAACAAATTCGGGTTGAAGCAACGCCTCGCCACCAGAACAAGTGACACCGCCACCGGAGGCATTCATAAAATGACGGTATGATTTCGCTTCATTAATGATCTCATCAACCGTGACCTGCTTTCCTTCATGAGTGTCCCAAGTATCGCGATTATGGCAGTACATGCAGCGCATTAAACAGCCCTGCAAGAAAACGATGAAGCGGATCCCCGGTCCATCGACCGTACCGCAAGATTCAAACGAATGAATGCGACCTGTTGTTGACATGGTAACTCTCAAATTATGCAAAAATTTTGCAGTTATTTTATTACAAAAACCAGATCGAAAACAGGGTAATGGAACGCACAAACGCATTCCATTAAGGTGAGAAGTTGTAATGCCTTGCGTTACAAACTAGAGGGTGAGGGCTTTCACACCTCATCACCCAGCTCAGGGGCTTAAAAGAACATGAACGCAGAAACAGAGCCGTTTGCATTACCGCGCGAATGACTCTCTTTAAAATCAGAGGTGCGTGCGGTTAGAGCAAAAGAGAGCCCATATTGCGCTTGATACCAAGTGCCTCCTAATGAAAATTCACTCTGCCACGGCTGTAATGTCACCTGATAAGCAGACTTAGGATGAGGCAAATTATTGCGGTCACCTTCAATGCTCAAATCGTTAAAGCGATAGCGACCTTTTATGCCAGCAAAGACAAACCACCCTTGGCGCTCAAGCCCAAGCATTGCGGGGTTAAACGGGTTTTCACTGTTAATTTGCGCCGCGCCTAAACTGCTTTGAAGCTGACGACCAAATCGAACCATCACACCAGTTGCAATGTCACTGCGAAAGTTACCTGCGGTCGCATCAAAAAGATTGCTCACTTCCCACTCGTTTTGATTTACCGTTAGGCCGTGCATTAAACGATCAAACCGTTGATAACCTAAAGCGGCCACCACGGTATTTTCTGTCTGATGATCCCAGCCTTGAGGCTCTGGAGAGCCGGTGATGCTGTGGACCAATTTTTGTGCTTCTTCAGAAAACGCATTTTCGCCGGTCGTACCAAGCATTGCACTGTAGCGTATCGTTTGACCTTCAATCTGACTGCTGTAGCTCGCATCGAGATGTAATAAGCCTGTATAGGGACGCTCGCCGGAAATCGGTTCAGCAGACTCGATGGTTTTTGGTGTCCACATCTTATGACCAATCGAGAGTTGGAATTTGTCGACCGATGACACGTCATTGGTGCTTTGAGATAAGAACCATTGATTATCGGCAGAGAGTGCTGGGCTTGCGTAAGCGAAAAAGACCCCATTGGTATAATCTTTATCGACGCCAAAAATACCATCATTGTCGAGGTTAAAAGAGAAGGTGGCTTGCGGTGATGCGAATACAGATGATGCAGTGAGTGCTGCCGCGAAAAATAGAGATTTTTTCATGAGTTGCCAATTTTTTTACGCATTTTAATCGCAACGTGTCGATTTACCAATTGATATTCTCATCGGTTATGGAGGTTTTGTGAGGTGCTCACCAGAATAGTGCGAGTAGCATAATGAAAAAAGGCCAGCAAACGCTGGCCTTGGTATATCACGTTAAAGTGATTATAGAGATTCAGTGAACGTACGTGCGATAACGTCAGCTTGCTGCTCTGCAGTTAGCGAGTTAAAGCGTACCGCGTATCCAGATACACGGATAGTCAACTGAGGGTATTTCTCTGGGTGCTTAACTGCGTCTAGTAGAGTTTCGCGGTTAAGAACGTTAACGTTTAGGTGTTGACCACCTTCAATGCCAGCTTCGTGGTGGAAGTAACCATCCATTAGACCTGCAAGGTTCGCACGTTGTGAACCTTCATCTTTACCTAGCGCGTTAGGTACGATAGAGAAGGTGTAAGAGATACCATCTTTAGCGTGAGCAAACGGTAGTTTACCTACAGACGTTAGAGACGCTACAGCACCTTTTTCGTCACGGCCGTGCATTGGGTTAGCACCTGGTGCGAAAGGAGCACCTGCGCGACGACCGTCAGGCGTGTTACCTGTCTTCTTACCGTATACCACGTTTGAAGTGATAGTTAGGATAGACTGAGTCGGGATTGCATCACGGTAAGTTTTCAGTGAACGAATCTTCGTCATGAATACTTCAACAAGTTCACAAGCGATGTCATCTACGCGAGCGTCGTTGTTACCGAATTTAGGGTAGTCGCCTTCGATTTCAAAGTCGATTGCTACGCCATCTTCGTCACGAACTGGTTTAACTTTCGCAAATTTGATTGCAGAAAGTGAGTCAGCAGCCACTGATAGACCTGCAATACCACAAGCCATAGTACGACGAACGTCACGATCGTGTAGCGCCATTAGTGCCGCTTCGTAGCTGTACTTGTCGTGCATGAAGTGAATGCTGTTTAGTGCAGTCACGTATTGCTTCGCTAGCCAATCCATGAAGTGGTCTAGTTTGCCCCATACGTCGTCGAAGTCGAGAACTTCGTCAGTGATCTTAGGCATTTGAGGACCCACTTGGATCTTCAGTTTCTCATCCACACCACCGTTGATTACGTAAAGTAGTGTTTTAGCAAGGTTTGCACGAGCGCCGAAGAACTGCATGTGTTTACCAATAACCATTGGTGATACACAACATGCGATTGCGTAGTCATCGTTGTCGAAATCTGGACGCATTAGGTCGTCGTTTTCGTACTGGATTGATGAAGTATCGATAGAGACTTTCGCACAGAACTTCTTGAAGCCTTCAGGTAGCTGCTCAGACCAAAGAACAGTGATGTTTGGCTCTGGAGAAGGACCCATGGTGTATAGCGAGTTTAGGAAACGGAAGTTTGAACGCGTTACTAGCGTACGACCGTCAAGACCCATACCACCCATAGATTCTGTTGCCCAAATTGGGTCGCCAGAGAATAGGTCATCGTACTCAGGTGTACGTAGGAAACGAACCATGCGTAGTTTCATTACGAAGTGGTCGATCATTTCCTGAGCGTCTACTTCAGTGATCTTGCCTTCAGCGATATCACGCTCGATGTAGATATCTAGGAACGTAGAAGTACGGCCTAGAGACATCGCTGCGCCGTTTTGAGATTTAACCGCTGCTAGGTAACCGAAGTAAGTCCATTGGATTGCTTCTTGGGCGGTTTCTGCTGGGCGAGAGATGTCACAGCCATATTTCGCTGCCATCACTTTCATTTGGCCTAGTGCACGGTGTTGCTCAGCGATCTCTTCGCGAAGCTGCATCGTCATTTGAAGATCTTCACCGTTCTCAAAACGCGCCTGTAGCGACTTGAATTGAGCCAGTTTGTCTTTCATTAGGAAGTCGATACCGTATAGAGCAACACGACGGTAGTCACCAATGATACGACCACGGCCGTACGCGTCAGGAAGACCAGTCAGTACGCCAGATTTACGGCATGCAAGGATATCAGGAGTGTAGATATCAAAAACGCCCGCGTTGTGCGTTTTACGGTATTCAGAGTAAATCTTAGAGATTTGTGGGTCTAGCTCGCGGTTATACGCTTTGCAAGAACCCTCAACCATACGAATACCACCGTTAGGGATGATTGCACGTTTTAGAGGCTTGTCTGTTTGTAGACCAACGATAGTTTCTAGATCTTTCTCGATGTAGCCTGCATCGTGAGCAGTGATGGTAGAGATAAGGTCAGTATCGAAATCAACTGGTGCGTGAGTTGAGTTCTCGATCTTGATACCTTCCATTACCTTAGCCCAAAGCTTGTTAGTCGCTTCAGTACCTTCAGACACTAGGAAAGATTCATCACCTTCATAAGGCGTGTAGTTTTTCTGAATGAAATCACGAACGTTAACTTCGTTTTGCCAGTCGCCGCCAGCAAATCCTTCCCAAGCTTTAGCAAATTGCTCTGCCATGACATACCTACCTTTAGATAGTAGAAAAAAACCGCACTGAGTTGCTGTTACGCAAGTGCCCTTGTGGGGGCATCTCAGTACACAAATAAAAAACGATATCTATGGACACTATTTCATCAAATGCACATAGATATTATCACTGTGCGTAATATGGTTATTTGCCAGTGCGTCGTCAAGCATATTCTAAAAATTTTCTGCAAACATTAAACTAAATCAATAAACCTTAAACAATTGCTGAAAACAAAAAGGGTAGCGATGTCGCTACCCTTTGTCATGTTGTTAGGCTTATAACCAAGCGGTTAGACCGTATTGGTCTTCCAGCATGCCGACAGCAAGCATAGCAACCAAACAGATAACAAGCACGCCCACAGGGATCACGATTTTATCCACAAAGGATAGACGTGAAGCACGCTCTTTGTCACCGATAAGACCGTTGTTGTCGAGTAGCATGGTAAGTGCCCAAGCAAGTACTGGGTTAACTACCGCTGAACCGAAGATACAGATACCGGCAGCTTGTGAATCCTTAGAATCTTTCACCATTTGCATACCCGCTTCTAGTAGCGGCAGTGAAACACCTACTAGCAGAGCTACACGCATCACTGGCGGCCATACAGCAATATCCATAGGGAAGCCAAGGATCGCAACCGTCATAACCAGCAAGCCAAGCAAGATTGCGCCACCTGGAATTGGGCGTTTTGCGATTGCAGCTGGGATCATGTAGGTCCCCCAAGATGATGTGATGTTACCACCACCCACTGCTGTACCGACCATTTGACGAATTGAACACATGGTCATGGTATCGTCGACGTCCATAAGAACGTTTTCGGTCTTTTTCGGGTAGTTCAGTTCTTGGAAGATACGGTGACCTAAGAAGTCAGGAGACCACATCGCGACTGCTAGGATTGCAAACGGTAGTGATGCGATGAAGTGTTCCATGTTAGGAAGACCTAGCATCCAACCTTCTTCTGTGCTGCCCCACCAGTAAACTGGGTTTAGGTTCGGTAGGCCGGTTTCGGTAACAAACTTGATGTCAAAACCTGCGCCAAGCGCTAAGGCGATTGCAAGGCCAGTGAACGCACACACAGGAATAGCAAGCCAGCGTTTGTTGACCTTAGCAAGATACGCGTAAAGCGCGATAGTCACTGCCAAGACGATAAGACCGACATAACCCATGCTGCCCGCTTCAACGGTAGACGATTGCAAACCAACTG
Organism: Vibrio agarilyticus; assembly: GCF_012641465.1. Classification (GTDB taxonomy): domain Bacteria; phylum Pseudomonadota; class Gammaproteobacteria; order Enterobacterales; family Vibrionaceae; genus Vibrio; species Vibrio agarilyticus. The sequence continues at coordinate 69,557 of NZ_JABAIK010000001.1, read as the reverse complement.
CCCACTCTTGAATGGACGTGATTTGGCTGACGGTACCCGTTAAACCTAAGAAGATAAGCAAGCCACCAGCAGTCCCTTCTGATGTCAGGTTAACCAGCTTTGAGCCACCTTTTAAGAAGCTGAGAAGCAGGCCAAACACACCAATCAAAATGGCTAACGCAAGAGGGTGAGCACCCGCTAACGCGATAGTTGCGATAAGCGGAATCATCGGACCGTGGTTACCGGCAAGGTTCGCTTTCGGGTTGATAAAACCAGAGGCAAGAACGCAGAATAGCAACGCTGGGATCAGCATTTCTACACGAGCTACTTCAATCGCAAACTCTTTACCCAAATTGATGTGATCCCATGCCTGAGTGAGACCCTCAGCCCATGACATCATTACCGCAGAATACATCGCGATAATGCCGATAGTACCGGCTAGAGCTGGTACTAAATCTTCAAGCTCAAAGCGGAAATCACGACCAGGTAAGTTCAAACCGAAACGACGTGGTTTCATAATTTGAAGTTCATGATCCAAATAATCGGAACGGCTAGCAAATTCTGACGCCGGACGGTGCAGCTCACGATAGCTTTTGCCGTCTGATTCGACATCTGAATCAAGCGGCGCTTGATTAACTGCGTCTGTCATAGAGACCTCTTGTATAAAGAAAAAAACAATTCTGGATAAATGCGTTTGCGTTGAGCGACGTAGTGTCGAAAACGTGGGTCAGGACAGATGAAAAACTTGTTAACGTTGATAGCGGACGTTGACAAAAGTGTGAGACCCGGTGAGGCATTGCCCTCAAAACGCTTTGTGCGCGAGTCTAACAACTCTCCAAAACACGATGATTGATTTAGATCATTTTAAGAAGATGTGTGAAATAAAACTACAGGATGTTACTGGTATCATTGGTTTTTTTGCGTCAAAGCATCAAAATGCGTTACATACAGTATTTCATATTGAATAAAACAAGTAATTTTCATTCATTTTGGTGATGTGACAACAAAATCAAGTCGTTGGCATTTTTGCAGTGTCGCGACGAGTAACGAGTGCAGTGTAATATTTGGCGTAAAAATTGCTTCTAATCGCTCATAATTCACAAATACGCGGCGAGCATTTGCCGTTTCAGGAAGAGATAATGAAGAATTTGACGCTTTTGCCGCTGGCTGTATTGATTTCAACCGCACTTGCCGGATGTGGCGGCAGCAGTGGCGGTGGTGGTACACCAGCGCCCACGAAAACGGCGATTAATTTAAGCTTTGTCAAAGCTGAGATGCAAAGTTTGGTGGCTGCGGCAAACTGTAAAATTTATGAACGTGAGCGTACGGAAATTACCAATGGCGATGAAACCGATGTCGAGACAGATGTATTGACGGTAAAGCCAGTTGGTGATGCGCTTGATTCATTTATTTACATTAATTTTAGTGATGAAACAGGCGAGGTGATCGATGGCTCTGAGCTGGCTTTAAATGATGGGCGTATTGGTTTTTTTCTTGAGGACGTTCCAACCAATGGCTTTGTGAATGTTGTCGAGCACGTTAATTTTAATTACTACGCAACGTCATTTTCTCGCGCTTTCCTAGAGGCGAATTCGAGCCTGTTCAAAAATATGACGCTAACCGTAGTTAACCCGGTAGGAAATGCACAATGTGTAACCGCAACGAATAATTTGGCTGAGGTTAACAAAACGGGCGTGGAGTACGCACTGGATCCTGAAGGCTCTTTTGACGATGTCGGCATTTTTCCATATTACTTTACTTCAAATATCGAAACGGAAGCCGGTGGTAACTCCCCAGAAATAACAGCTAAAACTGATTTTCAAGCCTTAGGTAATGATATCACTGCAATTACTCAGTATCGCGATGGGGATAAAGAGTCCCTCGTGCAATACGGTTACGAAGACTGGGCATCAGGTAAAGTGAATATGGTTTATACCGGCGAAAAGGAACCAATTATTCGCAGTCAGAGTAACGTCATCTATGATGATGTCGATGTTGGTGTGGTATATCGCGATAGTGCCAAAGTATTGACACATATTTCATCGAAAACCGAGGAATATTATCGTCCACTTGAGAAAAAATCGGCAGAAACATGGTTTGTTAGTGCGGTAGGTATTCCTGCCGAGTCGTGGTCTGCAACACTTAATTTTGCTCTAGATGATACGTGGAATGCTTCACTTGATGAAGGCGATCTATTTGACGTGGCTTCATTAGCAAATGCTTCTGCTTTGTATAGTAACCAATCGAATGGCGCGCTTGTTATCGATATGCAAAATAGCATCACTATTGGCACGTCAGATTTCGGTTTACAGCGAATCAGTCTACATCCGGATGCCGGCTCCGATGGCTTAAGCCTGCATACTATTTATTCATTACCAACGCAGAAGCTCGTTGTTCCTATGGTGGAAGATTTTGATTCTGTTGATTTGACAGCCGCAAAACTAAAGCAAGATTATTGGTTTAGTGAAACAACGACCGCGCTAGATCCACGCCTATTTATGGACCAATTTGATAGTAGTGATCGACCTAGTCCGGAAACAGACTCTCATGGATTGATTCTTGAAGAAGGGCAGCGTTTTCAATTGAATGCAGCACACCATAAAACCCGCTCTTTCGCGTTATCAAGAGAGCAGTAATTGGATAACGCTGCTTAATAATTTTCCTTCAAAAGCTCCACCTCTGGGGCTTTTTTCTACGCCATTCCGAGGGTTAACTGGCATATATTTCACTGCAACCTATCCTTAGCTGAGGGCTACCGAACTAAGCCTTGATCACATTGTAATTTGTCACTATTTGATCGAATAGGGTGCCGTATGAAAAAGAGCGTTGATAGTAAAATGAGTTTTTATTCTCAGAAGATGCAAGGTTTAAGTTGCGCTAATGCTATTGTCACATGGTACAGAGTGGCGCTTTTTTTCTTTATCTTCAGCGCTGTTTTCACGTCTTCCTTTGCCATTGCAGAAACAAAAACGGTGCGCTTTGGTGTCGATGGTAGATATCCGCCCTTTAGCTGGCAAGAAGTCGATGGTTCACTGAGGGGCTTTGATATCGATCTTGCCAGGGCGCTGTGCGATGAAATGCAAGTGAATTGCCGTTTTGAAGTGCGGCGCTGGCCGCAATTGATACCAGGCCTGATTAATCATGAATATGACGCCATCATTGCGGCAATGTCCATCACCGCTTCGCGAAAAGAGCGTATCGCATTTAGTCAAGCTTACGCGCAGATCCCAAGTCGATTTGTCGCAACCAAATCAATGAACATAAGCATTGGCAATCTGGCGAATGCGAAAGTCGGGGTGCAAAGCGGAACCACCCACGACGCGTATTTACGCGATAATTATTGGTCTGCGAGTGAGAGTGGCCGTCCTTTGATTGAGGGGGCCACAAAAGAAGCCGAGGAGTATGGTGAGCAAAACAAAGCCATCACTGTGGTCCGCTTCAATACCTTTGATGAAGCCCGTGATGCGCTTATTGAGGGCAAGGTGGATGTTCTACTTGGTGACGCTCAAGTACTGGCGCAGACGATCCTCAACCAGCCGATGGGTCACCAATTTCACTTTATCGGACCCTGGTTAACTGAGACAACGTGGTTTGGCGAGGGCTTTGGCATCGGGGTGCGTAAAAACGATGCTGCACTCAAGCACGCTCTTGATAACGCCCTTAATCAATTGAATAAAAAGGCGATCTATCAAGAGATCGCCGAGAACTATTTTAGTTTTGAGATTACGCCTAACCACTTTGGTCGCTAGGGCAGCATTGTGCTTGGGGCAACACTGTGTTGAGAATAACTTAACTGGCTAGCAGCTTAGTTGCTAAACTCACTCCAAATTGGCGCGTGATCAGAAGGTTTTTCCGCGCCGCGAAGCTCATAGTCAATGCCCGTGTCGACGCACAAATTTGCCAGCGGTGGCGTGGCCAAAATAACGTCAATGCGCAGGCCACGGTTGTCATCAAACCCTTTAGAGCGATAATCAAACCACGAAAACTGGTCGGTGACTTCAGGGTGTTGGGCACGGAAGGTGTCGACAAAACCCCAATCCAACAAACGCTGTAACCATTCTCTCTCCTCTGGCTGAAAGGAGCATTTTCCGGTTTTGAGCCAGCGTTTACGATTCGGCTCACCAATACCAATATCGGCATCGGTCGGGCTGATGTTAATGTCTCCCATGACTACAAGCCGTTCATCGTTTTGGTGGTATTGGTCAAGGTAGCCCATCAAATCTTGATAAAATTGTCTTTTGTAAGGAAATTTTGTTTCATGATGAATGTTATCACCTTGAGGGAAATACCCATTCATTACAGTGACATGCTCGCCGCTTTTGTCTAAAAACGTCGCCATAATCATGCGCTTTTGATGTTCATCGGTATCGGTTGGAAAACCACGTTGCACCGAGAGCGGCGTTTGTTTACATAAAATGGCAACGCCATAATGCGCTTTTTGCCCGTGAAAGTAGACTTGATATCCCATGGCTTCCACCTCTTCGCGTGGAAACGCTTCATCATGAACTTTGATCTCTTGCAGACCAATAACATCGGGCTGGTGTTTATCGATCAGTGCTTGTAGCTGAGGAAGGCGAGCACGCAGTCCATTGATATTAAAGCTAATGATTTTCATTCGATGTCCTTTCGGTTTATGAATCGTTAAGACGGAGTATGAGGTTGATTGGGCGCCTCGAGCTGGCGCTGTAAATCTTGTTTAACGATCTCTAGCGCCGCCAATGCGGTGTTAGGATCTATTTGATGTGTTTCAAGAAGATAGATGAGATCAACCGCTAATTTAATCTCATCCGATGCATTTTCAAGGGAAACGGTTGGTTGGCTCATGAGGAGTGCCTTTCACGATAGGTGATTTGATTTTCGATTTTATCCAACGCAGCTTTGCAGCGGATCAGGCGCTGCTCTGTGGCGAGAAGTGTTTTTTGGCGCTCTGCACGTTCCAGTGCTGAAGCACTGTTTAGTGCTTGTTGCTGTTCCCAAACCATCTGCTGGAGACGCCGTGCCCACTCGGAATGCTGTGCAAGCTCTTGATAAAGAACGTTAATCGGCTTTTGCGTTACAGCGCCTATATGCTTTACTTTGTTGCGTAAAGGCACGGTTGCCAATTCTCGCTGAATGGCGCTGATTTGTGCGAGTAAACGCTCAGTCAGATATTCAGCGCGCATTGCAGTTAAACGGCCGCACTCTTGTTCGCGCTTGAGTGTATTGAAGGTGGCGCGGGTCTCATCAACACACGGCATCAGAAGCTGGGATTGGCAATGGAACAACCTTTCATCAAAGAGCCCGCGAACTTGTTCACCGCGACGACGATCAAGTTGAGCCGCTTGTGCTGCTAATTCATCAAGCTTTAATGCCAGTTGATTGAGATTCATCGAATTAAAACCACGCTTGATACGCCAATTTGATTGCTAATAAGCTTACCACAGTAACAAAAACGGGCCGAATAAATGCTGCGCCAAAGCGAATTGCTGAATGGGCGCCGACCCAAGCGCCCGCCATCAGACACACGCCCATGGTTAAACCTATCAGCCAATTAATGTGGCCCAATACGGCAAACATCCCAAGTGCAGTAAAATTACTGGTAAAGTTCATTGCTTTTGCAAGGCCAGAGGCAAGCAAAATATTGAGTCGATATAACGCCATTGAACTTACTGTCCAAAACGCACCCGTGCCAGGACCTGCTAGACCGTCGTAAAACCCGAGCGAAAGTCCTTGTAGCATCTGTTTGTAGCGCAGGGTTTTGCATTGGGTTGGCAACGTCTCTTTTTCATTAACCGGTGTTTTATGCAAGATGGTATAGAGTGCCGCGGCTAGAATGATTAACGGAAGCACTTTTTCTAGCCACTGTGTTGAAATTCGGTCGACCACGAGGGCGCCTAATACGGCACCAATAAACGTGGCTGCAAACGCACGGCCCCAGTAACGTGGACGAAAAAGCCGTTTACGATAATAAGCCCAAGCCGCGGTAGATGAGGCAAACGTTGCGGCCACTTTATTGGTGCCTAATGCCATGTGAGGTGGCAATCCGATAGAGAGTAGGGTCGGAACCGTTAACATGCCGCCGCCGCCAGCGACGGCATCGATAAAACCAGCCACAAAGGCAATAAGCGCTAAAATGATCACCACAGAGGGTTCAAGTAAATCCATTCGTATTCTTCTAGTTATGATCTCAATTGTCGACACTGACTTAATTAATGGTCCGTTTAAACGGTGGTAGCGCATTGAGCAGTGACTGACCATACCGTTTAGTGACAAGACGTCTGTCGAGTATGGTGACGGTACCGCTGTCTCGTTCCTTGCGAAGCAGTCTTCCCACCGCTTGAATCAGCTTTTTACTCGCTTCTGGAACGGTAATTTGCATAAACGGGTTACCACCTTGGCGCTCGATATATTCTGAGTGCGCTTGTTCCACTGGGGAGGTTGGTACGCCAAAGGGAATTTTTGTTATCACTAAGTTGGTGAGCAAATCCCCTGGCAAATCCAGCCCTTCTGAAAAGCTTCCGGTTCCAAACAGCACACTTGTTTTGCCAGCTTCAACCAGTTTTCGATGCTTTTTGAGTATTTCAGTCCGTGATGTTTCACCCTGCACTTGCAAGGCCCAACCTTGTTTTATAAACGTTGTTTCTAACGCCTTAGCCACTTGGTTCATTTGCCAGTAAGAAGAGAATAAAACTAAGTTAGCCTCTTTGTCTTTTAAATGGTTAGGCAAAATTTCGATAAGATATTCTGTAAATTGTGCTGCTTGTGGTTCATGGCGCATTGGCGGCACAATTAACTCTGCCTGATTGGCATAATCAAATGGCGAAGCAAGGGCCAAAAACTGTGTGCCTTCACCTTCTCGCATATCGATGCCAGCTTGCATGCAAAAATAGTGAAATGAATTCAGGGCGCGTAACGTCGCAGAGACTAAAATGGCGCCAACGCACCGACTCCACAACTGCTTGTCGAGCTGCCAGCCAATTTCCAGTGGTGCGACCGCAACAATCACATCACCTTCACGATCTGGGTGTTTTTCCAGCCAACGGGCAAGTGGCGCGCCTTTTTCTCGTGTGGGCTCAGCCATCAACTTCCACACTTGCGCTAAATTTTCGGTACGTTGAATATAAAAACCGAGTTCAGCGAGAGCAGGCTCTGCCAGTCTCGGTGCCAATTCACCGTCTTTGACGCGCTCAGCAATGAGATCGGCAATTTTTGCCACTGCCTGACTGGCTTTTTGGCTGGTTTGTTTCAGCTCTTTTGCCTGTTGCTCAAGCCATTCCGGCAATTCACCGTGTTCGAAACGGTAGATTCCGTCATCAAATTGCGCTGGGTCAAATTGCTTGCTGAGCTGCGACAGTGAAGGGATCAATTGGCTGACGGCATCTTGCAGCTCATTTCGAAATCGACCCACCCGTTTTTCATCGGCCAAACCCGCAAATTTGCTCGTGGCTTGGTTTAAGCGTTCAAGCCACGCTGCTGCACCTTTTAAACTTGCGGCCGCAGAGGCGTGATCTCGCGCCACTTGTGGTAAGTGGTGCGCCTCATCAAAGATGTATAAGGTCTGCTCAGGTTCCGGCAAAATAATGCCACCGCCGAGATCCGCATCAGACATCACCAAGCTATGATTGGCGATAATGACGTCTAATTTGTCTAGCTCGGCGCGGGCTTTTTGAAATGGACATTGGCGATGCGCTGGCATGCTATTGTTGCAACTGTGCTTATCACTGACGATAAGCTGCCAAATGGCGTCATCAATTGGTTTGGGCCAAGAGTCGCGATCGCCATCCCACTTTCCTTGAGCAAGACTTTGATAAAGTGTTTCGAGAAGCTCAATATCTTTTTTCTTTGGTTTGGTCTCGAACATGGCAAGTTGCCCACCATCGACACCACTGGCCGCGGCCAATTTTTCGCTACAGCAATAACGTTGTCGGCCTTTGACCAATCCAAAGGAGAAAGGTTTATCACTAATTCGGCGGAAAAGTGGCAGGTCTTTGTTAACCAACTGCTCCTGCAGCGCGACGGTGGCCGTCGAAATCACCACTTTTTTATTATTGAATAGAGCGACCGGAATGCTCGCCATGAGATAGGAGAGCGATTTGCCGATCCCCGTTCCAGCTTCAGCCACTAAAATTCGATTGCTAGGATGGTATTGGCCACACAAGGTTTTGGTGATTTCAGCAACCAGATAGTTTTGTGCGCGCCGCGGAACAAAATTTTCCAATTGGTGTTGCAGGTTTTGGTAACTGGCGCGAACCGACGCTTGAATTTTTTGGGTGCTCATAGACGGACCTTAGTGAAGACCGCGCGATGGTAGCACAAATATACCCAAGTAACCTCAAGATGCGCGGGTCAGCGAGAATGACTTCACTCAGATTGACAGCGATTCTCGCTAAATCACCTCGCTTGTCGCCTACCGGCATCTTCAAGTTGTTTGGGGAGATAGGAATTGCCATTCTCCCGGTTGCAAGCTCCCGAGCGAAATGTCGCCAACCGAGTAACGAATCAAGCGCAGAGTGGGAAAGCCAATGTGCGCGGTCATACGGCGAACTTGACGATTACGCCCCTCAATGATGGTGATGGCTAACCATGTGGTAGGAATCGCTGCGCGAAATCGAACCGGTGGCGTGCGTGGCCAAATGGAAGGCTCATCAATAATTGTGACTTTAGCTGGTAGCGTCATACCATCTTTTAGCTCAACACCTTGACGCAAACGTGCTAAGTCCGCCTCTGTTGGCGCACCTTCTACTTGAACCCAATAGGTTTTCGGCGATTTTGATCCCGGCTGGGTGAGCCTTGCCTGTAAAATACCATCATTGGTGAGTACCAGTAGCCCCTCACTGTCTCGATCAAGGCGACCCGCAGCGTAGACATCTTTCACCGAAATGAAATCTGCTAACGTTTTACGACCATCACCGTCGGTAAATTGACTTAATGTGTCGTAGGGCTTGTTAAAAATGATGATCTTACGTTCTGCTGCGGTAAGTGGCATTGAACGTTTTTGTGAAGCATGAGATGGCGTTTTGCCTCTGGGGTTTGGTCGTTTTTTTCTCGCAGTGGAATGCGGTGCCTTAGACGGCGAATTTGTTTTGCGGGAAAAAGAGGACATGTTAAGTACCTTGCAAAAATGTAAATGAAGTGTGGCAATTGGTTTTCTCAGCGCTCGGCTTAAGCTATGATGCGCTCGCGAAAACTAACAAAAATGTGCGAAGTCAAATCACCAGTAAACAGAAAGTGTGTAGACTATTTAGCAAAATTTGTTTAATTATACCCAAATCAATCTGGAAGTCTTATCCCCAAGCGTTACCGGAGTGAGTATCTTATGTTTGACGGGCACCTTGCTCGTTGTTGTGGCATACCGAGCTGTATGTCATGCCATACAGCCGAAGCACTCATTCTCAGATAAGCCATTGTGCAAGACGCAGAAAGGGGAGACAGACACGTTGTTTGAGTAGCACAGATAAATAGGGACATTTATGCCTACCGAAAATTCAACCATTATTTATACCATTACCGATGAAGCCCCTGCGTTAGCAACCTATTCATTACTTCCAATTATTCAGTCATTTACCGCCTCATCAGGCATCAATGTCGACACGCGAGATATTTCCTTGGCTGGGCGAATTATCGCCAATTTTCCTGAATATTTAACCCAAGATCAGCGTATTGGTGATGCATTAGCTGAACTCGGTGAACTGGCAAAACAACCCGAAGCCAACATCATTAAGCTGCCCAACATCTCAGCCTCGATACCGCAACTAAAAGCGGCAATCAAAGAGTTGCAACAAAAAGGTTATGCGCTGCCAGATTATCCAGAAGAGCCAAAAACCGATGAGCAAGCCGCAGTAAAAGCGACGTATGACAAAATTAAAGGCAGTGCTGTGAATCCAGTGCTTCGTGAAGGTAACTCTGACCGTCGCGCGCCACTTTCGGTGAAAAATTACGCGAAGAAAAATCCTCACTCAATGGGCGCATGGTCGAGCGATTCACTGTCGCATGTTTCAAGCATGAGTGATAACGACTTTTTTGGCAGTGAAAAATCGCTGACCACAGACACTGCGACCAACGTGCGTATTGAGTTTGTTGCTCAAGATGGTGCGCGAAGCGTATTAAAGTCAGATTTCCCACTGCAAGAGAAAGAAGTCATCGACACTGCGGTGATGAGTAAAAATGCGCTAGTCGCGTTTTTTGAGCAAGAAATTGCGGATGCAAAGTCGCAAGATGTTCTGTTATCGCTGCATATGAAAGCAACGATGATGAAGGTATCAGACCCTGTGATTTTTGGTCATGCGGTCAAAGTGTATTACAAAGATGTTTTTGACCAATACGGCCCTTTGTTTGAAGAGCTCGGTGTTGATGTGAATAACGGTATTGGTGATGTTTACGCCAAAATTGAGAACTTAGCCGAAGCACAGCAAAACGAGATTAAAGCAGCGCTAGAGGCGGTTTATCAAACTCAGCCGCCACTGGCGATGGTGGATTCCGATCGCGGCATTACTAATTTACATGTACCAAGTGACATTATTGTTGATGCGTCTATGCCTGCTATGCTGCGTTCATCGGGCCAAATGTGGGGCCCTGATGGTCAACAAAAAGACACGAAAGCGATGATCCCAGATCGCAGCTACGCGGGGATCTATCAGGCGGTGATAGATTTTTGCAAACAGTACGGCGCGTTTGATCCCACGACTATGGGTAGCGTACCGAATGTGGGTCTCATGGCGCAAAAAGCGGAAGAGTATGGCTCACACGATAAAACCTTCATTTTGGATGCAGCAGGGACAGTACAGGTCGTAAGCAGCGAAGGGGCAATTTTGCTAGAGCAATCTGTGGAAGCCGATGACATTTTCCGTATGTGTCAGGTGAAAGATGCGCCAATCCAAGATTGGGTTAAGTTGGCTGTCACTCGAGCTCGTGCAACGGGGGTTCCTGCGGTTTTCTGGCTGGACAAAGATCGTGCGCACGATGCCGAGCTGATTAAGAAAGTTAATGCCTACTTGCCAAACTTTGATACTGACGGCCTTGATATTCGTATCATGGCACCAGTTGATGCGTGCCTCTTCTCATTAGAGCGCATTAAAGAGGGGCTTGATACCATTTCTGTCACTGGTAACGTTCTGCGTGATTACCTCACTGATTTATTCCCGATTCTTGAGCTGGGAACGTCGGCAAAAATGCTGTCTATTGTACCGTTAATGAATGGCGGTGGTCTGTTTGAAACAGGGGCTGGTGGCTCTGCGCCTAAGCATGTTCAACAGGTACAAAAAGAGAACCACCTGCGTTGGGATTCTCTTGGCGAGTTCCTCGCACTAGCCGCATCTCTTGAACATTTAAGCGTGGTAGCGGGCAACGCGAAAGCGAAAGTGCTAGCGGATGCGTTGGATCAAGCAACGGGCGAGTTTTTGGATCAAAACAAATCACCTTCACGCAAAGTGGGTGAGTTGGATAACCGAGGCAGTCATTTTTATCTTGCGCTTTATTGGGCACAAGCACTTGCGGCGCAAGAGGCTGATGCTGATTTAGCGGCAGAATTTGCGCCGTTAGCACATTCGATGGCGGAGCTTGAAGGGCAAATTGTGGCTGAATTAAACGGAGCTCAAGGACCAGCGGGTGATCTTGGTGGTTACTACGCACCAGAAGACCAAAAGGCGGCAGCTTTGATGCGCCCAAGTGCAACGTTAAATGCACTGATTGGCTAAACGGGTGATAAGGCTTTTTCCATCTACAACCTACCTGCATCTTCACGTAGTTTGGGTATAGATTGGAGTTATAAAACAGCGCTGCGGCGCTGTTTTTTTGTTCTGTTAGATCGTTCTTATTGGGAGTTTCAGTGTTTTTCTTTAAGAAATTAACGGACTAATCTCATCACATCGCGCGCGACACTCAGAGGTTTTATTCGTTAGTTGACTCGCTGTAGTGTCAAGTTGTTTGGACTATACCCGTCGCACTTGAAGTTGCCGCGTTGTTGGCTGACTCTCACAAACCTCATCACATAGTTAGTTTGGGTATAGGCCCAATGCAAAAAGCCTCATAGACATGAGGCTTTTATCGTTGAATACAAATAGTTTGTCAGAGACACTGCCATAATGCTCCGCTCCAAACGAAGGAAGCATCAAATAAAGAGCCTGACAAAGCTTATACAATATCAAAGCTCGCTAGTTCGGCCGAGAGAGGTTATTTTACTGCTTGGCTTTCAATGGGTACCACAGAGCTAGCGTGCGATCCCTTAGGTCCGCGTTCAATTTCATAAGAAACTTGTTGCCCTGCTTTCAATGTGCGATAACCGTCCATTTGAATCGTGGAGTAGTGTGCAAAAATGTCACCATCTTCCTCGTCTGAACAGATAAATCCAAACCCTTTGGCATTGTTAAACCATTTAACTGTACCTGTAGCCATGCTATACATCCCTCATGCATTGAGTTAACGTTTGACTCCGTTAACGTTACTGATGTTGTTACCCAACCTGTCGTTAGTAACAAGTTCCCATTCTGCTTCAATACTATTTGGTCGCAATGTTGTTGCCGAGGTGCATAGAAATTGAGCGTTACTCACGAAGTAGTAATGAGTTACAAGCCACTTCGTCGATGCTCCCTCTGTACACCAATTGTCAAAAGACAATGCAGGCTCACATCACAACCTCTAGCTATTTTGAGTTTAGCCGAACATTTGAAACTTGTTTGGTGAGAAAGTGATTTGGTTAAAATTATGTAGAATTAACCAGAATCAACTGGTTACAAAATCACCATCCACATATCCACTGTAGTCAAGGAATAGTTTCAGTCAATAGTTTACGTGAATAAATGTTAATAAAATGATGCTGGGTTTGTTATGCAAGGCGTTTCGAGAACGCACCGAAAGGGTCAATTTATCTATCTGATATTAGTTTTATACTCTAATGTTCTATTAATTCTAGAAAAAGCATAAGGTTAGGCTTGGAGGCTCGATTATTTTAGTTGCAGCGCCGAGAGAGCTGGATTAGGCTTTTAAAGAGGAAATTGATCGGTTTGTGGGGTGCGTCTACCCGCGAACTTATGCTTGTGGTAAATTGACTTCTTGATGCGCTTTTATCAATGTAACTTCGATGTAACATTTTTGATGTAATGCCTTTCGATACCTTGGCAATCGCGTTCAACTCCGTCCATAGATAGCTATCAAACACCATGAGTAAAAACTTCGAATGGGTGACTCCAGACTCAGATTTACTGGAGAAAGAGAAAACCAAGGTTCAGCCTCCAAAAAAGTATCACGTTGTGCTGAATAACGATGACTATACGCCAATGGATTTCGTCATCGATGTGCTAGAGCGCTTTTTCTCTCATGATCTCGAGAAAGCGACTCAGATTATGCTTAAAGTTCACTATGAGGGGCGCGCAATTTGTGGCACATACAGCGCCGAGATCGCTGAGACCAAAGTAGCTCAGGTGACGATGTACTCTAAAGAAAACGAGCACCCACTACTTTGTACTATGGAGCAAGCATGAGTTTGCTTGCTCGAGCAACCACGTTGTTCTTACGGGAGGTACATTATGCTAAATAAAGAATTAGAAACGAGCCTCAACGGGGCATTTTCTCGAGCGCGAGACCGTCGTCATGAGTTTATGACGGTTGAGCACCTCCTGTTAGCGTTACTTGAAAATGACGCTGCAAAAGAGGCTCTCTTGGCCTGTAAAGCGGATTTAGACGCACTTAAAAACGAGCTCGATATTTTTATCGATCAAACCACGCCATTGATTCCTGAAAGTGATGAAACACGTGAAACGCAACCAACACTCAGTTTTCAGCGGGTGCTTCAGCGAGCGGTTTTTCATGTTCAATCTTCAGGCCGTAGTGAGGTTACTGGCGCAAATGTGCTCGTAGCTATTTTTAGCGAGCAAGAATCTCACGCCGCCTATCTGCTCAAAAAGAACGACATATCACGTCTTGATATTGTCAATTTCATTTCTCACGGCATAACAAAAGCCTCTGGTAGCAGTAACGATGAGCCTGCATCAGATTCATTCAATGCTGAATCGAGTGAAGAGAGTAGTGGTGAAGAGCGCCTAGAAAGTTTTGCTACCAACCTTAATATCGTGGCACGTGATGGCAATATTGACCCACTCATTGGCCGCGATAAAGAGCTTGAACGTACGATTCAAGTGCTATGTCGCCGTCGTAAAAACAATCCGCTACTAGTCGGTGAGGCCGGCGTTGGTAAAACCGCGATTGCCGAAGGTTTAGCGTGGCGAATTGTTGAAGGTCAGGTACCGGATGTGATTAAAGACAGTGTGATTTATTCGCTTGATATCGGTTCGCTTTTGGCAGGAACTAAATACCGTGGTGATTTTGAAAAACGCTTTAAAACCATTCTCAAGCAGCTAGAGCGAGAAGAGGAGGCGATCCTTTTTATCGATGAAATTCACACGATTATCGGCGCAGGCGCGGCATCGGGTGGTCAGGTTGATGCGGCAAACTTAATTAAGCCGTTATTGAGTAGTGGTAAGTTGCGTTGCATTGGGTCTACTACGTATCAGGAATACGCCAATATTTTTGAGAAAGAACGTGCTCTCTCTCGCCGCTTCCAGAAGATTGATGTGGTCGAACCGTCACTTGATGACACCACAAAAATTTTAATTGGATTGAAACCTAAGTACGAGGCGCATCATGATGTTCGTTATACGAACAAAGCGCTGCGAGCTGCGGTTGAGTTATCAGCGAAATACATTAACGAACGTCATTTGCCCGATAAAGCGATCGATGTGATTGATGAAGCAGGCGCGCGCAGTCGTTTAGCACCTGCAAGTCGCCGGAAAAAGACAGTAGGTGTGGCCGACATCGAAGCTATGGTTGCGAAAATGGCGCGGATTCCAGAAAAGTCGGTATCTTCGTCAGATAAAGATATTTTGCGTCATCTTGACGACAAGATGAAGATGATGGTCTTTGGTCAAAATAACGCCATCGACGCACTGTGTGAAGCAATCAAGCTCACTCGTGCTGGCCTTGGGGCGGACAACAAACCGGTTGGTTCATTCTTGTTTGCAGGCCCTACTGGGGTTGGTAAAACCGAAGTCACGGTTCAGCTTGCTAAGCTGCTGGGTATTGAATTATTGCGGTTTGATATGTCTGAATATGGTGAGCGTCATTCTGTGAGTCGCTTGATTGGCGCGCCTCCTGGTTACGTGGGGTACGATCAAGGCGGTTTATTGACGGATGCCGTGATTAAACATCCGCATTCGGTTGTGCTTTTAGATGAAATCGAAAAAGCGCATTCAGATATATTCAATCTGTTATTGCAAGTGATGGATAACGGGACATTGACGGATAACAACGGCCGTAAAGCGGATTTTCGTAACG
Organism: Vibrio agarilyticus; assembly: GCF_012641465.1. Lineage (GTDB taxonomy): Bacteria > Pseudomonadota > Gammaproteobacteria > Enterobacterales > Vibrionaceae > Vibrio > Vibrio agarilyticus. The sequence continues at coordinate 54,275 of NZ_JABAIK010000001.1, read as the reverse complement.
TGATATTAGTGATGACCACGAATGCGGGCGTGACTGAAACCGAGAAGAAATCCATCGGCCTCATTCAGCAAGATCACACTCATGATGCCATGGGCGAGATCAAGCGCGTCTTTACTCCAGAGTTTCGTAATCGCTTAGACAACATTATTTGGTTTAATAGTCTTGATGAAGCGGTGATTCAGCAAGTGGTAGATAAGTTTATTGTCGAGCTTCAGGCTCAGCTTGATGCGCGCGGTGTGTCGCTTGAAGTGTCGGAAGATGCGCGCCACTGGCTTGCTGACAAGGGGTACGACAAGGCGATGGGCGCTCGTCCAATGGGGCGCGTGATTCAAGAGCAACTTAAGAAGCCACTTGCTAATGAGCTCCTGTTTGGCTCGCTGATCGACGGAGGTACAGTTAAAGTAACTCTTGAAAACAGTGCGTTGCAGTTTGAGTATTTAAGTGAGAAAGAGGCGGCTGTTCATTGATATACCCAAACAACTTCAAGTAGGACGGGTATAGAGACTCGCGTACGGCATAAATAGAGGCCATGCGCGAGACTTGCTCTTTTGCCTTTCATCAGAAAACAAAAAACGGAGCTAATGCTCCGTTTTTTGTTGCAATCGAAAATCAAAGATTAACGAGCGCGGAAGACGATGCGGCCTTTAGTTAGGTCGTATGGAGTCATCTCTACAGTTACTTTGTCACCAGTAAGGATACGGATGTAGTTTTTACGCATCTTACCTGAAATGTGAGCTGTCACGACGTGACCATTTTCTAGCTCAACACGGAACATCGTGTTTGGTAGAGTATCAAGAACAGTGCCTTGCATCTCAATTACGTCTTCTTTAGCCATTTAATCCTCTTTAGAAATTTGGCAATTTTCTTCGATATAGCCATCGAGAAAATGGGAAACTATAAGTTGGTGCGTATTCTACCCTTGCCAACGATGATTTACTAGCCTTTGATGACGTTGAAACCGTACTTTGTAATTCATTGCTGGACAGTTATCGACCTGATATCCGAGGTAAAGCCACTGTTTGTTGTGAGTTTTCGCAAATTCCAGTTGAAAGAGTACCGCAAGCGTACCCAAAGACAGTGGATGGTCGGGCTTAAAGAAAGTGTAAAACGCACTGAGGCTTTCTGCCATCTCATCTGTAACCGCAACCGCAATTAATTCATCGTCCTGATAGAGGTGGATAAATTGAGTGGTTAGCCAACTATTTTGAGAAAACTGCGCAAATTCTTTTTTGTTGGCAGGGTACATTGCGCCATCTTTATGCCGAGCGTTGATGTACCGACGATAAAGATCAAACCAATTTTCATCCATTTGTGGCTTAGCGACCCAATGGATGTCATGCGCTTGTTTCAATAGTCTTTTTTGGCTACGGCTGATTTGAAACGCGTTGATCGGGATTCGCAACGCTTCACAAGCGGAGCAGTTGTCACACTGGGGTTTGTATATGGTATCGCCACTCCGGCGAAACCCATTTGCCATTAATGTTTCGTAGCCAGAATCGTTATAGAAGTGCGTATCGAGGGCAACAGCAACCCGCTCCTGTGCGTCGTTGAGATAGCTGCAAGGAAAGTTGTCTGTTAAGCCGATACGAATCGAAAAAATATCGTCACTCATAAGCGCGCTAATCGTTCTATTTGTATGGGTTGTGGCGTCATTGTGTTAACAGCCAGTGGCCGATTTTTAAGTGTGTTAAGTTGAGCTAAAAAATCATCTCGCTCAAGCGTTATCGCACCCAGGGAGGCAAGGTGAGGATTCATTACCTGGCAATCAATGAGTTTTCCACCCTGCTTGGCAAAATGATCGCAAAAATACCATAACGCGATTTTAGAGGCATTGCTTGCTAGTGAAAACATCGATTCGCCGCAAAAAAGCTGACCACTGAGTATGCCATAAAGCCCACCGATCAATTGATTACCATCCCACACTTCTACCGAGTGACAAGCGCCTAATGGTATGAGTTGTTTGTATGCATGACGCATCTCGGAATTTAGCCAGGTTTCTTCAGCAGAGCGTGTTGCTGCGCAGAGGTCGATAACCTTAGGCGTGGCAAAATTTAGCGTGACTTGGTAGCGTGCGCGGCGCTGAAATTTGCGCAAGCTGCGCGACGGCGCAAATTGATCCGGATAAAAGACTGCCCTTGGCGAAGGGCTCCACCACAAAATCGGTTCATTCGGGCCATACCAAGGAAAAATGCCGTTGGCATAGGCGTTGAGTAGGCGATGTGGTGTTAAATCTCCGCCATAGGCCAAAAGCCCATTTGGCTCTGCTAACGCAGCGGATGTCGGTGGGAAATCGACAGAGCCTGAAGCGAGTTCGTTTAAGATGATCGTCATACAAGTGGTGGGTTATCAGTAAACAGAGCAAATGTAGCAAACGTGGAGATTAAAGTCATTTTCATGGGCTCGCGTATCTTCAACTGGTTTGAGTATAGGCATGAATTAATTCAATAATTTGCACTGGTTTTATCACAACAATTTGGGTAGTCTGAGCTTACGATGAATTAAGAACCACATCAGGCACAGCGGAAAGTGCCATGTGCAAGGATCAATAGTTTAAATGGAAAGTCTTACTCTACAACCGATCAAGAAAATCAATGGTGAAGTGAATTTGCCAGGTTCAAAAAGTGTGTCGAACCGAGCGTTATTATTGGCCGCACTCGCAAGAGGCACCACATGTTTGACCAACTTACTTGATAGCGATGACATTCGCCATATGCTGAATGCGTTGACGAGTTTAGGAGTGCAATACCAATTATCTGCAGATAAAACGCAATGCGTTATCCATGGCGTCGGCGGTGCGTTTGAAACGAAAAATGTGACGGAACTGTTTCTCGGTAACGCAGGCACGGCAATGCGTCCTTTGGCAGCGGCTCTATGCCTTGGCACAGGAGAGTATGTGTTAACGGGCGAGCCACGAATGAAGGAACGTCCGATAGGTCATCTTGTCGATGCGTTAAAACAAGCAGGCGCTAAGATAGATTATCTTGAAGCTGAGGGTTACCCACCACTTCGTATTTTAGGTACTGGCTTGAATGGTGGCACGGTTACCATTGATGGTTCGATTTCGAGTCAATTTTTGACTGCATTTTTGATGGCAGCACCACTTGCAAAACAAGACGTTGTTATTCAAATAGAAGGTGATCTTGTTTCAAAGCCATACATTGATATTACGCTGCATATCATGGCGCAATTTGGTGTTGAAGTTGAAAACCAAAATTATCAAAAATTCGTAGTTCGCGCCGGTCAAATGTATCAATCTCCGGGTGAGTTTCTTGTAGAAGGCGATGCTTCATCTGCGTCATATTTTCTCGCGGCAGCGGCAATTAAGGGCGGCTGCGTGAAAGTGACTGGTATTGGCAAAAACAGTATTCAAGGTGACATTCATTTTGCTGACGCATTAGAGAAAATGGGGGCAAAAATTGAGTGGGGTGATGATTACATAAAAGCGTGTGGTGCGCCGCTGCACGGTATCGATATGGATTATAATCACATTCCTGATGCGGCAATGACGATTGCTACCACAGCCCTTTTTGCACAGGGGCCTACGGCAATTCGCAATGTGTATAATTGGCGTGTGAAAGAAACCGACCGACTCACCGCGATGGCAACGGAGCTACGCAAAGTCGGCGCAGTGGTGGAAGAAGGGGAAGATTATTTGATTGTTCACCCTGTGGCAGCACTGCAACACGCCGCGATTGATACTTACGATGACCACCGAATGGCAATGTGTTTTTCATTAGTGGCGCTAAGTGATACATCCGTCACCATCAATGATCCTAAGTGTACCTCAAAGACGTTCCCTGACTTTTTTGACAAATTAGCGAGTGTCAGCCAATACGCATAGCTCTTGCGCGATAAGTTTGGTTAATAATGTGGGTTGCTCCAATAGCAACCCACATTTTTACGCATTCAATGTACCCAAGTCATTCTCACTGAATCATGTATCTTGAGGTTACTCGGGAATAAGTGTGAACTTAGGCGAAAGTTGATGAGCAAGGTATTTAAACATGTTAAATGCCGCTGTTGAGTTGATGGTCGGCAATCCGCGTTCATCAAGAAAATACTCGCCTTTAAAAATCAGTACGCCATCACGTTCTTCTACCTCAGTTGCGCGCATACCCTCAAGATAAGCGTCGTGCTCTTGAATCAGTTGGTTGGCAATCATGAGTAGGTCGTTTTTGGCGATCACGGTTTTGTCGCTCATAGTGTTTTCACTTTGGTTCAAAATTAGAAGACGCGGCATTATATACTCAAATAAAGTCTCTGGGCATAGATCGACGATGTGATGAGGTTTGTGAGTGCGAGCCAACATCACGTGAAAAAGGGATATCAGTCTGATTTCGTGATGAGACGGTAATTTGCGCTGTCCTATAGCAATACATCTGCTACAGTTCAGGGAAACATTATGCCGATGAATGTGAAATATTCTTGTAACTCATAAGGTTAACTTGTGAGGTTTTCCCTACTTTACTATATCGTGTTTTGAGTCTCGTAAATCGCCGATTTGTCGAGCAAACGCAGGGTAAAACAAAAAAACCAGTTGACCTTCTTTTCATCTCGCACAATAGTAAAAAAAGAAATAATGTAACCGTATGTCGTTCTGGCTAGTCATTTGTGAGCTAACGCATACACATCGATAGGACGTTAGAGTCAATTATGGGTAAATCGCTCGTTATAGTGGAGTCTCCAGCTAAGGCGAAAACGATCAATAAGTATCTTGGTAAAGATTTTGTCGTTAAATCGAGTGTGGGTCATGTGCGTGACCTACCAACGGCTGGCCAAAGTACAGGTCAGAAAGCAGCTGCAGTATCGACGAAAGGCATGAGCGCCGACGAAAAGGCGCGTATTAAGAAAGAAAAAGATAAAAAAGCGCTGATCAAAAAAATGGGGATTAACCCTTATGCAGATTGGGAAGCGAATTATCAGATTCTGCCTGGTAAAGAAAAGGTCGTTAGCGAACTGCAAAAGTTAGCAAAAGATGCAGATTACGTTTATCTCGCAACCGATTTGGACCGCGAAGGGGAAGCTATTGCGTGGCATCTTCGTGAGATCATCGGTGGAGATGAGAAGCGCTATAAACGAGTGGTTTTCAATGAAATCACTAAGAATGCGATTCAGCAAGCTTTTGAGCACCCAGGCGATCTGAACATGGATGGTGTAAATGCTCAGCAAGCGCGTCGTTTCATGGATCGTGTGGTTGGATTTATGGTGTCGCCACTACTGTGGAAGAAAGTGGCACGCGGGTTGTCTGCTGGTCGAGTCCAATCGGTCGCGGTAAAGCTTCTTGTTGAGCGTGAACGTGAAATTAATGCGTTTACCCCAGAAGAGTTTTGGGACTTGCATGCAAACACGCTGACATCGAATGACGTTGGCTTCAAGTTGCAAGTGGCGCAAAAAGCGGGCGAAGCGTTTAAACCCGTTAATGAAGCTGAGACACAGGCGGCAGTCGCGGTGCTGCAAAAAGCGCGTTTTGAAGTCTGTAAGCGAGAAGATCGCCCGACAAAGAGTAAACCATCGGCGCCGTATATTACGTCAACGCTTCAACAAGCGGCCAGTACTCGTTTAGGCTATGGCGTTAAGAAAACCATGATGCTTGCCCAGCGTTTGTATGAAGCGGGTTATATTACCTATATGCGTACTGACTCGACAAACCTTAGCACTGAAGCGGTTGATGCGGCACGCGGCTACATCGCCGAGCAGTTTGGTGATGCTTATCTACCATCAGCACCTTTGGTCTATGGTAGCAAGCAGGGCGCTCAGGAAGCGCACGAAGCGATTCGACCTTCTGATGTTAATGTTAAGACCGATGATCTTCAGGGCGTGGATAACGACGCTCACAAGCTGTATTCATTGATCTGGAATCAATTTGTTGCGTGTCAGATGACGCCAGCGGAGTATGACTCGACGACTGTCAGCGTGAAGGCGGAAGACTTCACTCTAAAAGCGAAAGGTCGCATTCTAAAATTTGATGGTTGGACACGAGTCCAACGTCCGCTGGGTAAGAATGAAGATACGATTTTGCCCGCTGTCCAGTTGGGCGATGTGCTAACGCTTGAGTCTTTGGATCCAAAACAGCACTTTACTAAGCCACCTGCGCGCTACACAGAGGCTGCTCTTGTTAAAGAATTAGAGAAACGTGGGATTGGTCGCCCGTCAACGTATGCGTCGATTATTTCGACAATTCAAGATCGTGGCTATGTTAAAGTTGATCAGCGCCGTTTTTATGCAGAAAAAATGGGTGAGATCGTGACTGACCGATTGGATGACAGTTTCAACGATCTGATGAATTATGACTTCACGGCAAGAATGGAAGAGAAACTCGATCAGATTGCTGAAGGCAAAGTTCAGTGGAAAGACGTGTTAGACCATTTCTTCACGGATTTTACCCATGATCTTGATAAAGCGGATCTTGATGAAGACGAAGGTGGCATGAAGCTTAACCACATTGTCATGACTGACATCAAGTGTCCAACATGCGGAAGACCTATGGGGATCCGCACTGCATCAACGGGTGTATTCCTTGGTTGTTCGGGCTACGCGTTGCCGCCAAAAGAGCGTTGTAAAACCACAATTAACTTAGGCGATGAAGAGGGCGTTGTTAACGTACTTGAAGAAGATGTGGAAACGGCGGCACTGCGTGCCAAGAAACGCTGCCCTATCTGTGAAACAGCGATGGATGCCTATCTTATCGACGATAAGCGCAAATTGCATGTGTGTGGCAACAATCCAAACTGTGAAGGTTATATTGTAGAACACGGCGAGTTTAAGGTGCGTGGATACGATGGCCCCGTCGTTGAGTGTGATAAATGCGGATCCGATATGGTGCTTAAAAATGGCCGTTTTGGTAAGTATATGGGTTGCACGAACGAAAACTGTAAAAATACGCGGAAGATCCTAAAAAATGGGGAAGTCGCGCCACCGAAAGAAGAGCCGGTTCATTTCCCAGAGTTACCATGCTCAAATTCGGATGCGTATTTTGTATTGCGCGATGGTGCATCTGGTTTGTTTATGGCGGCAAGTAATTTCCCGAAATCTCGTGAAACGAGGGCGCCATTGGTGTCTGAGCTTGCCGAATATGTGGAGCGTTTGCCGGAGAAGTTTAAGTATCTTGCCACCGCACCGTTGGCTGACCCAGACGGTCGTCCTGCCGTGGTGCGTTTCAGTCGAAAATCAAAAGAGAATTACGTTCGCACTGAAGATGATGGGAAACCAACAGGATGGACAGCACTTTATAATGAAGGTCGGTGGGAGATAACCGACAAGCGTAAAAACGCTACCGCTTAACATTAAGAAAAAGCAGCGCAATGCTGCTTTTTCTATTTTCTCCTTCAACTCTGCGTTTTGGCCATCTTCGAATGGCCATTTTATTTTTAGCAGATTCATTGAGGTTACTTGGGTATAACTCAATAAAATGGTTGAATCCATACCGTAACCCCACGCATTTCAATAAGCAACTTGTTTCATTTTTGTTGCATCAAAAAGCTAAGTGTGACACAGCTAACGTCTTGTTAAAGTAACCCCTGTATTGGCCTCAGTTTACCTCGAAGAAAATTGTATTTTGTCGGATTTCGGATAACGTATAAAAAGAAATACAAGAATAATAAAAACAAGCGTTTGAACAAAATATCGCCATAGAGCGTTATTTTTACCATTTTTTAATGATTACAAACCCTAAATGCATGTCCAAATAAAGAATGCAACAAGGATGTGTATTTCATTCCAAGCAATTTTGATATGGAGAACAACGAATGCCTGGTGTTTTAGGAATGATACTTGCTGGTGGTGAAGGTTCTAGATTAAGACCGTTAACGGAATCACGCAGTAAACCCTCAGTGCCATTTGGCGGTAGCTACCGACTGATTGATTTTGCATTAAATAACTTCGTTAATGCAGATTTAATGCGAGTGTATGTTTTAACGCAGTTTAAATCTCAATCTTTGTTTCATCATCTCAAAAAGGGGTGGAACATTAATGGGATAACGGATCGTTTTATTGATCCGATCCCAGCGCAGATGCGCACTGGAAAACGGTGGTATGAAGGGACTGCAGACGCAATTTATCAAAACCTGCGTTTTATGGAACTTGCTGAACCTGACCAAGTTTGTATTTTTGGGTCTGATCATATTTATAAAATGGATTTGCGACAAATGCTTGATTTTCATCGTGAGAAGAAAGCGTCACTCACAGTGTCAGCGTTGCGTATGCCACTTGATCAAGCGTCAGAGTTTGGGGTTATTGAGGTCGATGATGAAGGTCGTATGATAGGCTTCAGTGAAAAACCGAAAAATCCCAAAGCCATTCCTGGCGATCCAGATCACGCTCTTATTTCGATGGGCAATTATGTTTTTGAAGCGCAAACACTCTTTTCAGAGCTGGTTGAAGACGCAGAAAAAGAAGACTCTTCGCACGATTTTGGCAAAGATATTATCCCCAATATGTTTCCACGGGGCGATGTGTTTGTTTACGATTTCAGCACCAATCGCATTACTGGTGAGAAAGAAGAAGTCTACTGGCGTGATGTGGGTACGATAGACGCTTACTGGCAAGCACACATGGATTTGTTAGCTAAAGATGCGCCTTTTTCGCTTTATAACCGTAAGTGGCCACTGCATACCTATTATCCACCACTGCCGCCAGCCACATTCAGTGATTCCGATAATGGCCGTGTTCAGATTATCGACAGTTTGGTTTGTAATGGAAGCTATGTTCGTGGCTCACGTATTGAGAAATCCGTTTTAGGGTTTCGAAGTAATATTGCGTCGGCTTGTGATATTAGTGAGTCTATTTTATTGGGCGATGTCAAAATTGGTGAGGGGTGTGTATTACGCCGCGTTATCATCGACAAAGATGCTGACATTGCTCCGGGCACACAAATTGGCGTGAATTTGCAAAAAGATAAACAGCTGTTTCACGTTTCTGATGAAGGGATTGTTGTGATCCCTAAAGGGGCTAAAGTTGGCTACTAACCCATTGTCCATCTTATTTGTTGCATCTGAGGTGGACGGTTTGATTAAAAGCGGTGGTTTGGCAGATGTTGCCAAGGCACTGCCTCAGGCCCTGCATAGTGCAGGGCAAGACATTCGAATTGCAATTCCTGGCTATTCAGGCATTGAGCATCTCAGCGATGCGCCCATTTTGCTTGAATCTCAATTAGAGTCATGGCCTCACACGCCTTATCGTGTGCGTCAATGTGCTGTGGGCGATGTGTCTGTATATGCCATTGAAAATGAATCCTATTTTGCGCGACCAGCGATGTATGCGGAAAATAATCAAGCGTACAGTGATAATGGCGAACGTTTCGCCTTTTTCAGTGCTGCAGCGCTTGACATGCTACCAAAACTTGGGTTTCAGCCGAACATTGTTCATGCGAATGATTGGCATACTGGTCTGGTTCCTTTTTTGCTCAAGTATCGTTATCAGCGTAATGATTTTTATCGTTTTATGCGCAGTATTATATCGGTGCACAACGCGGTATTTAAAGGTGTCTTTAGCTACGAAGACGTGCGCTGTTTGCCGGAATTTCATTCACACGATATATGGCCTGCAGCAATTAGTCACTCACATATCGCAATGCTCAAAGCCGGTGTGATGTGCGCAGACAAAATAAACGCAGTCAGCCCGTCATATGCTGAGGAGCTGAAGACGGAGCTAGGCAGCCATGGCATGGCGTGGGAATTCCAAACGCGCGCAAACGATCTAGTTGGTATTCTTAATGGTTGTGATTATCAGGCTTGGAACCCCGAAACAGATACCTATCTCCCTGTAAATTATAACGCCGAACGGGAAAGTTTGAGTGCCGGGAAGCGAGGCTGTAAGCAGGCGCTGCAGGAACAGATTGGTTTGCCAATACTTGATGTGCCTATGTTGGGTATGGTTTGTCGTCTTACGCAGCAAAAAGGGATTTATTATTTGCTGCCAATACTCAAGGACCTACTAAAGCATCAAGTGCAGCTTGTGATTGTTGGGACTGGAGAGCCTATTCTGGCGGAAAACTTGCGAGAAATGGCAGGGCGATATTCGGATAAATTGGTCTTTATCGAAGCCTATAACAATCAATTGGCGCATTTGGTTGAAGCTGCATCGGACTTTTTCTTAATGCCTTCTGAGTTTGAGCCTTGCGGTTTGAACCAAATCTATAGCATGGCCTATGGTACATTACCGATTGTGCGTTCCGTTGGCGGCTTGAAAGACAGCGTAATCGATTACGATGATGATGCCCATTCAGCGACCGGATTTGCGTTTTCAGAACCAACGTCTCAAGCGCTGCTTTTGGTTATTCAGCGAGCACTATTGCTATATTGCCAATCGCCTAATGAATTTGTGCGTATTCAGCAAAATGCGATGGCACAAGATTTTTGTTGGACGGATGCTGCTCAGCAATATATCGCATTATATCACCAAGCGCTTGAAGGATAAGACCGTAAGATAAACCCCAGAACAATTTGAAGATACAGTTTGGTGGCAAACGAGCACAGCCTCAGAATACTTGGTGAACATAGATGAACTGGGTTATGAGATTTGTGAGCGAGACGGCCTACAGCGTTGTAGTCTCAAATTGCCAGGGTATAAAGATAAAACCTGCTTTCACAGTATTGTTTCTTGTGCAAAGCAGGTTTTTTTCATTCTTAAATTACACTCTTGCCGCGCAGATGAGCTGTGGTAGTATCACGGGCCAATGAACCTTCCTTTGCAGGTGTAATCTCTCCGTTATGGGTCAGACTTTACTATTTCATAAAGCGTATTTTCACTCTAGTAGCTCAGAGTGGGTAGTGTTTGTGCATGGCGCTGGAGGAAGCTCTTCAATTTGGTTTAAACAGCTCAAAGCATACCGGCGCCATTTTAATGTGCTGTTGGTTGATTTGCGTGGCCATGGCCGCTCAAACCAGCTTTTTCGTGAAATTATGACTCAGCGCTATACGTTTGAAGCGGTCACTCAAGATATTTTACGTGTTCTCGATCATATGAAAATCCAAATGGCGCATTTTGTCGGCATGTCGTTGGGCACTATCATCGTGCGCACACTGGCTGAGCTTGCGCGTGAGCGGGTGACTTCAATGGTTTTAGGTGGCGCTGTTACTCGTTTGAACAGTCGCTCTCGCTGTTTAGTGACTCTTGGTAATCTATCCAAGCACATTATCCCTTATATGTGGCTTTACCGATTGTTTGCTTACATCGTGATGCCGCAAAAAAGCCAAACAGAATCGCGGCATCTTTTTGTTCGAGAAGCGAAAAAGCTGTGTCAAAATGAATTTAAACGCTGGTTCAAGCTTGCTGCGGATGTCAATCCATTGATGCGGTATTTCAAAGAGCGTGAGCTTGAAATTCCCACTTTGTATTTGATGGGAGACCGGGATTACATGTTCATTAAACCAGTAAAAGAGATGGTGGCAAAACATCGTCACAGCCAACTGCATGAAATCAAAAATTGTGGCCACGTCTGTAATGTTGAACAACCAGACGTGTTCAACCAGCAATCCATTGACTTCATTTTGTCGCGCTCAGCCTATCGTTGAGCCGCAGTGCCAGCAAAGGGCGAATTGGCGCTCGTTCTCCTCACCGCAAGAGGCGCATCGCCAATTTTTTTGTTGTTCCGAACTTTCGCTCGCCCACTGAGCCAGCAGATTATGCGCCTTTATCGCCTGCTCTGGCTTTAGCAGCCAAACGTAGGGGGCGCTAACATCGCCAAAAGGTAATTCACCTTGTAGGCTAAAAATACCCTCTCCACGCACTTCACAATCAATCTGTTCCGCTTTTAACCAGTCACATAATATATGCGCTTCTGGTGGCGTGCTAGCGATGTACAATTTCATTGTAAGGCCTTATTTTGACTCGGGGGCTGAAGTGTTATTCAACGTTTGAGTGCCCTGGGGACGAAGCTTATTCATTACCCATTTTAGCACGAGAGGAAAGAGCCCAAGCAGCGCAAAAGAGGCGAGTACCGCTGGTGAGACAATCCCTGCCAAACTGTCAATGTGGGCGAGCTGCGTACCAGCATTGAGATATACCGCAGTGCCTGGGAGCATTCCAAGTTGACTGGTGACATAGAATCGCATTGCGCTCATTGGCGTCAGCCCCATTAATAAATTAATGAGAAAAAATGGAAAAACGGGAATGAGACGAAGTGATAGTAAATAGAAGCTGCCTTCACGTTCGACGCCTTGGTTGATGGTGTGTAATTTATCTTGAAATCGACGTTGTACCCAATCGCGTAAAACATACCGACTGCTTAAAAAAGCGCAAGTTGCGCCTATTGTACTGGCAAACGAAACGAGTACTAAACTGGTCCAAAATCCAAATAACGCTGCTCCGAGCAAAGTGACGACGGCAGCGCCGGGAATTGAGAATGCTGTGATTGCGATATAAAGAAGAAAGTAGGCAAATGCCGCGAGCGCGAAATGATTATTGATGTAACTCGAAAGTGCTTGTTGCTGAGCTTTCGCAAATTCAAGGGTAAAAAGATGGCCAAACTGAATAATCAGAATTCCCATCAATGCAATAAAAAGCAGACCGAAAAGGGCTTTTTTATTCATCATATTGGCGTCCTTCCTCATGTTTTAACTAGAATACTTGAGTATAGAGACCTGCAAAAGACGTAAAATCTTTCACTCTTTATTGCCGTCAGCGAATCAAATGCGAAAACGTCATCATACAGAGCACTATATGATGACGTTTTTGTTGTAAGCGGTCTGTGAATAAGACACTAAAGCGAATGGTTAGAGATCGCGCATTAACTCCTGTTTACGCTCACTGGTAATAACGCTCCAATGTTTGCCACTTATTGCGCCTTCAAGTGCCCACAATAGCTCGAGGCTCACTGTGCTCGCATGAGTGTCGCGAACCGCTTTATAAGCATGTAAAGCACCACTGCGCTCAAGCTCCGCAACAGAGTCGATACCGGCCTTTTTAAGCATGCGCTCCGTGCCTAAGCGAAGGTTTGGTAAATCTTTCAAACGAGTTGGTTTGGCGGTTGCTTGAATTTCTTTCTCCACATTCGCAAAATGCAGTGCTTGAGTTGCCAGTTCCAACAAAGTAGACGGCTCTTGCTCCACAGAATCAGCAACGGCGAAATATTTGGTAACGACTGGAAATCCGCGTTTGCGATAGACGTAAGGTTCAAAACCTTTTGCTTGATAGAGTGCGGCAGTGTCTTTTGCTGCGCGAAGGTGAAGCTTGTTGTTGACAACCAGAGCGAACATGGTTTCATCGGCGAAAAGGCCAAATCCGCCAAACATAGAACGCGATTTGATCGAGCCTAACGGCTCAAAAAGCGTCATTGAGTCTTTAAGAATTGGTTTATCCATAGATGTGATCTCGGTGTAATTAACAATTACGTCACCAAATTCAGGTCCGAGAAATTAGCAAGCAGTAAGTCGTAAAAAAGAAGAGGATCTTACTTTGCCATCGGCAACCCCGCTACCTGTTTTTCGTTAAGAAAACTGAAGGCCGGAAGCTTTGCGTCCCACTCTTTCGAATGGTTTGCCCTGTGCGTGACCTTTCAATAATACACCGTAACTAGAAGCAAGATCACGGTTTAACTGTGCTAATGTGATCTTTATTCCATGATTTGTTTTTTGTAAATAACAAAATTCAGAATTAATTTTTGATCTTAGAGAGTTATGTGGAGAACGATAAAAATCATACTTCTGAGTCATTGATTTTTTGTATTTAGTTGATTTGTTTTTTGAATGAGGATGTTACATATATACTTTTTTTCTTACGCTGTAGAGTTGTTGGCTGGCACTCACAAACCTCATCACACAATTCACTAAGTGCGCGGAGGTTATGTTCGTTTGCCGCCTACCTGTAACTCTAAGTTGTTTGGAGATAAATCAGCTTAATAATTCATAAGGATTTCGATTAAGCTGCGTGTTTTGAGTTGTAAAAAAGCGCCTTTGCGAAGTGACAAAGGCGCTATGATGGTAAAATTAGCCTAGCTTCAGAGCTTAACTACTGCTTAATTCATTTTTTTGACGGTATCGCGAACCACAATCTCGGGATGCATTTCAAAGACACGCTTCTCATGCTCTTTGTCTTTGATGCGTTCAAGTAAGATTTCGAACGCGTTTTTACCTACACGACGTTTTGGTTGGTGAATTGTCGTGAGAGGTGGTGAGAAATATTCAGCAAGTTCAATGTTGTCATAGCCGATAACTGAAATTTCATCGGGAATCCGAATGCCATTTTGCTGCAGGCGGCTCATCAAACCGAGTGCCATGTTGTCATTAAAGCAGAACACTGCGCTTGGGCGTTTTGCCATCGCTGTGATCTTTTCAGCCGTTAATACAGCAGTATCACACTCAAAGTTGCCTTCAAGTAGCCACTCTTGATTAATTGGAAGATTGGCTTCATTCATTGCACGCTTGAATCCAGAAATACGCTCTTGGCAAATCGCCTTCTCAAATTGACCGCTAAGGCAAGCAATGTCTTTATGCCCATTGTCAATAAGGAATTTAGTCGCAAGATAACCGCCTTCTTCTGAGTTATCGATGATTTTATCTGCTTTAGAGCTTTCCGGCCCCCAGTCCATCACTACTTTAGGGATGTCAACTTGACGGTCTAGCATCTCTTTTAGCTCTTCGGTCAAATCAGAACACATGACCAAAATACCATCAACGCGCTTTTCTGCTAGCATGCGAATATAATCACGTTGTTTTTCATAGATACCACCCGTATTACATAGAATAAGGGTGTAACCTTGGCGGTAACAGTAACTTTCAACACCATCGATCACTTCAGAAAAAAACTGATTGGTAGATTGAGTAACCAGCATACCAATGGTACGAGTGGTGTTGCACTTTAGACTACGCGCGACCGCGCTAGGCGCATAGTTAAGTTCATTAACCGCCTGCATTACCTTCTCTTGAGTTGCTTCAGCAACAAAACGTGTCTTGTTGATCACGTGAGAGACAGTGGTCGTTGAGACACCCGCAAGGCGAGCGACATCTTTAATAGTGGCCATATGGTAATAATCCTATTTCTGCCAAACTGCTTAGCGCGGTTATGGTGGCGACATGTGCAAAAGCCAAAACCAATCAGCTTATTGAATTGGCAGTTTCACTTTCTATGAGTGAAAAATGTGAGACTCATTAAAAGCAAAAACCGCTACTAGAATAGCGGTTTTCATTGTATGCATATTTTATCGATTGCTGTCGCAATTTTAGACTGTGACGGATGAAGAGGCAACTGTTGATGGCATTTCCAATGTCGGATTACTCACATTTACCACCTTAATCCAGTGTAACGAGCCCTGGTTTTTAGCTCGCTTGGCCATTCTCATTAGCAAGATAATCACGATCAAGGTAGCAGAATGCGAGTAGCAATGCGGAGGCGGCAGCATAAAAACCGAAACGGTCGGTCGCTTGACATGCTTGATTAAATTTCGGTAACCAAGTTAGCAGCACGTGATTAATAAAATCAAACTGCTGCGAAAACGCCTCTTCCATATGGCGCTCTTGTTCGAGTTCATTTGAACGAATGATCATATTACCCAGCAAATCGAGCTCGATGGATAGGTGATCTGCCGGCTCATTGAGCTCACGGGTCACTTCAACGCCAAATTCGCTGAGGTAGGTTTCCATTTCGCGGGCCGGTTGGCCATTGAGTAGCCCAGACTCAGTGGCATAGATTGAAGCATAAGGCAGCGCACCATCTTTTGCTGTCTTTAAGAACAAATCACAGAAATCTGCTGCAAGCTCGAGCTGCGCATCGGAACGGTCTTGCAATCGGTTCAGCGCGTCAATCATAGCGTCTATCGCTGTTTTTAGCTGCTCATTGTTACCAAGACCACTGAGAAAGGTGCGAATTTCGACACTCTGATAGCGCGCAATGTCCTCTTCGCTCAGTTCTTTGACAAACAGGCTTGATAACCACCAATAAATTTCGGCTCGCTGTTCATTAAACGCTTTGAGTTCTTGCATCAAAATGCACTCCTTGTTTTGAGGAAATGAAAAGGGTTATATACCCAAGTGACTTCAAGATGCTGGATTCAGAGCCGGCTCACTGAGCTGAGAGCAAGGCAAACAACGCAGCGAAATAGCGAGCCTATTTTCAAGTTGTTTAACGCCGCTATCGGTTCAGTGATTGGCTCCCAAAGGGCGAGCTGTCTTGGCTCATCAGCTTTGTTGACGATTTTCGATTGAGAGCCACTCAATCTTCAAATCCTCGCCTTACTGACAAACCAAGTCATTCTCGCTGAACCATGCATTTTGAAGTTACTTGGGTATACACCTAGTTTACGTTAAAAAGATGAATAGCTATCGCTATGATTATGTGATGATTTTATTTTATATGAAGCATTGTGAATCGTCATAAATTGGCTTGCCATAAATCAATTAATAGTAAATTTCTTGAATTTTATCGAATCTATCACTAGAAATGTTACGAGTTATGAATAGAATACGCCCTGCGAATAATGTAAAGAGAATCCGATTGAATGAGCTATCACGTATTGGTTGTAGAAGATGATGTAGTAACTCGCAGTAAGTTAGCAGGCTACTTCCAAAATGAAGGTTACACGGTAAGCGAAGCAGAAACTGGCGCTCAAATGCGCGCGGTCTTGGATCTAACTGATGTGGATTTGGTCATGCTCGATATTAACTTGCCGGGCGAAGACGGGCTGATGTTAACCCGAGAACTTCGTAGTCAATCTGATATAGGGATCATATTAGTTACAGGCCGCACGGATAGCATTGATAAAATTGTGGGTTTGGAAATGGGCGCGGATGACTACGTTACCAAACCTTTTGAATTGCGTGAACTTCTTGTACGCGTTAAAAACTTGTTGTGGCGTATTGCTGCCGCACGTAGAAGTCAATCGACTCGAGGTAGCGCTGTTGAAGACAGCCAAGTGGTTCGTTTTGGCGAGTGGACATTTGACATTCAGCGCCGGGCACTCAGTCGCAATGGTGAGCCAGTGAAACTCACCAAAGCGGAGTACGAGCTGCTGGTCGCACTCTCGTCTCACCCGAATCAGGTGTTAAGCCGTGAACGGATTTTGAACATGATAAGCCACCGTGTTGATGCGCCAAATGACCGGACGATTGATGTGTTGATTCGACGGATGCGCGCTAAGATGGAATTTGACCCGAAAAATCCACAGATTTTTGTTACCGTTCATGGCGAAGGGTACATGTTTGCAGGTGATTGAGAACTGTTCTGTTTATTGTTAAAAATGCGGACCTTATCGTCCGCGTTTTGATTGCTTTGAGATGAGTCGGCCTTATAGCGCGCTCCAACTCACTAAGGTGCAATATTTTCGGCCATCATTGATTTTTGGTCGTCGTTAACTAATGTTGGCGACGGCGCGGCTTCAAGAGACTGCGTGCTCACTTTATCGCGTAATTTCTGCCAAATTCGACCTAGGGTCTCGTGCCAAAAACGCTCTGTCTGTTCTAAATAAATGGCTTTGGGTGCATACGCTGACCAAGGCTGAGAAATTTCACGTTGAGTGAGGTAATTGGTAGGCGCGGGATACGGATTCAACCCAGCAAGATTAAAATCTATCATCGCTCGCGGCATGTGGCTTGCGGATGTGACTAACACCAAATTGGCTTCTCTGACAAAAGCGGCAGCGTGGCGCGCTTCTTCCCATGTGTCAGTGGCATCTTCAAGTAAAACAATGTCGGATTTTGCCACACCAAGCGCCAACGCGACATTGGCCATCATTCGAGCATGACTTATCTCAGTACCTCCTCCATAGCCGGATAAAATGAGCTTGGCACCAGGATAGATACGCAAAATACGAATGCCTTCTGCTAAGCGCATTAATGCTGCTCGGCTGAGCTCCGAAGTGGGAGGCAGTTCATCATCGACAATATGTGAATTGCCTAAAACCATCACATAATCAATCTTCTCTTCAACCGGAAGAAACGCGGTGTATTGCCGCTCAATCGGCAGCAATAAACGACTTGATACCGGATGAAACGAGACCAAGAATAGGCCAATAAAACTGAATAGGATAATGATACAGCCCGATTTACGCTTGGTGGTGAACATTATCAGTATCAAACCAAAAAGCCCGATCAACAGAAAGCCAGGTAGTGGCATTAGCAGGGCAGAGACAACTTTTTTCAGCTCAAACATAACCAAATAGTCCGAAAAAACACCAATTGAGAGAAAAACAGGGAGATTTCCTCTTTATTCCTGCTTTCCTTGTGCCAAAATAGCGGCACTAACTCTCATGATACCTCAATCTGCCGTGACACAAGACCGCAATTTCGACGATATCGCCCACAAATTCGCAAAAAATATTTATGGTTCTGACAAAGGCGAAATACGCCAAGTCATTGTCTGGGAGGACCTGTTGCGCATAGTGGATGCCCTTAATGGCCAAAATAGACCTTTATCCATCCTTGATGCCGGAGGTGGCTTGGCACAGATGTCACAAAAATTAGCAGAAAGTGGTCATTGTGTATCTTTATGTGATCTATCTTCTGAAATGCTGCAATTGGCAAAGCAAGAGATTGCAAAGAAAGGTTTGCTTGCGCAGTATCGTTTCATTCATTCGCCAGTACAGGAAATTGACCAGCATCTTAACGAGCCTGTTGATTTGGTTTTATTTCACGCCGTTATGGAATGGTTGGGTGAGCCGAGACCCGCACTGGAGAATGTGTTAGCGCAGGTAAAACCCGGTGGCATTGCGTCAGTCATGTTTTATAACCATCATGGTTTAGTTATGAAAAATGTGGTCTGCGGCAATATTCCGCATGTTTTAGATGGCATGCCTCACCGCAAACGCTTTAAATTGCAGCCACAAAAAGGCTTAGTTCCAGAACATGTCTACGAATGGATTGAGCAAGCTGGCTTTGAGATTTGCGGTAAATCTGGAATTCGCTGCTTTAGTGACTATATCGGCAATATGAAAAATATGGGCGATTACCACTACGATGATTTGTTGGCGCTAGAACAGCGACTTTGTCGACAAGAGCCCTACCTCTCACTAGGCCGATACATCCATGTATGGGCAAAAAAACGATAAGCAGGAATAACAATGAGTGAGATGACTCTCAACCTTGCTGAGCAGCCAATTGACGAATTAGTTGGTTGGGTAAAGCAGCATGATTTCTCATTGAACCTGAGCAATGAGCGACTGGCATTTTTAATCGCCATTGCCGTGCTAAGTAACGAAAGGTTTGATGAAGAGCTTGGTGAAGGGGAATTGCATGATGCATTTTCCATTGTCACTAAGCGATTTAGTGATACTGGTGATGCTTCGGCATTTCGCGCCAATAATGCAATTAATGATCTCGTTCAGCAACGGCTGATCAGCCGATTTACCAGTGAAATCACCGATGGTGCAAGTATTTATCGATTATCGCCATTGGCAATCGGTATCACGGATTACTACGTCCGCCATCGAGAGTTTTCCAAACTCAAATTGTCGATTCAATTGTCTATGGTAGCCGACGAAATGGCCAAGGCTATTGACGCGGCGCAAAAAGGTGGAACGGCCGCGCATTGGCGTAAAAATGTTTATGGCGTGCTGAAATACTCCGTAGGTGAAATTTTTGACCAAATTGACCTCAACCAAAGGGTCATGGATGAACAGCAGCAGACGGTGAAACAGCAGATCGCGAGCCTATTGAATCAGGATTGGCGCGAAGCGATCAATAGTTGTGAAGCGTTGTTATCTGAAACGTCAAACACGCTGAAAGAGTTACAAGATACACTGCAAGCTGCGGGTGACGAGCTGCAAACCCAGCTATTGGACATTCAAGAAATTGTCTATGGTGACTCAGAGCTTGAGATTGTCGAAGAGACGCTCTACTCATTGCAAATGAAGCTGGATCGCATTGTCTCTTGGGGCCAACAAGCCATTGATTTGTGGATTGGCTACGATCGCCATGTCCACAAGTTCATTCGAACTGCGATTGATATGGACAAAAATCGTGCCTTTAGTTCACGTTTGCGCCAGTCAATTAAAGAGTATTTTGATGCTCCTTGGTATTTGGTTCACGCCGATGCTGAGCGATTGTCAGACTTGCGTGATGAAGCGTTAGTCCTACGTGACGATGAGGTCACAGGCACCGTTCCACTTGCAGTGGAATATGAAGAATTTGAACAAGTGAATGATGCACTCGCCGAACGTGTTGGAGAAATGTTGCAACAGCATAAAGCGCACGGGCACGGTATCGATTTAGGTTCTGTCTTGCGAGATTATTTGGCTGAACATCCGCAGACACATCATTTTGATTTAGCGCGTTTGGTCATTGATCAAGCGGTGCGATTGGGCTATTCCGAAGCGGATTACCAAGCCGTTCAGCCCGATTGGCAAGCCATTAACGATTTTGGGGCAAAGGTACAAGCGAATGTCATTGACCGATACTAACGAATATATGCCAGAAAAACTGGTTAAAGCCATTGCTAACCCACTGTTTCCTGCACTGGATAGTCAGTTGCGTGCTGGACGTCATGTCTCCAGCGATGATTTAGATAATCACGCCCTGTTGTCAGATTATGAAACCGAATTGGCGCTGTTTTATCAGCGCTATCATGTTGAATTAGTCAAAGCGCCAGAAGGCTTTTTCTACCTACGCCCACGTTCGACGGCGCTTATTGGCCGCAGCGTGTTGTCCGAACTTGATATGCTGGTCGGTAAAGTACTGTGCTTTTTGTATTTGAGCCCAGAGCGTCTGGCACATGAAGGAATATTTTCTAATCAAGAGCTTTATGACGAGCTTTTAGCGCTTACCGATGAGAAGAAGCTGATGAAGCTTGTGACTCACCGTGCGAGCGGCTCTGATTTGGATAAAGAAAAGTTACTGGAGAAAGTGCGCACTTCGCTACGCCGTCTGCGCCGTCTTGGCATGGTCGTAACCATAGGTGAAACCGGCAAGTTTCGCATTAGTGAAGCAGTGTTTCGCTTTGGTGCTGATGTGCGTGTCGGGGATGATATGCGAGAAGCCCAGCTGCGTTTGATTCGCGATGGTGAAGCGGTGGTGCATACACAAGAACCAAGCCAAGGCAGTTTACTTGGCGATGACGAAGAAATGCCACTTGACGCGCAATCGCAGCAAGGTGATGAACAAACAGAATTGGCGGGTGAAGCATGATTGCACGCGGTAAATATCAATCGTTGACTATGGTCAACTGGAATGGTTTTTTTGCACGTACCTTTGATATTGATGGGTTGGTCACAACGTTATCAGGGGGTAATGGTGCGGGTAAATCCACTACGATGGCTGCGTTTATTACGGCGCTGATCCCAGATCAATCTCTGCTTCATTTTCGCAATACCACAGAAGCGGGAAGCAGCCAAGCATCACGCGATAAGGGCCTTTACGGAAAATTGCAGCCTGGCGCGTGTTATGCCGCGCTGGATGTGGTTAACTCACGTCATCAGCGACTTCTATTTGCGGTAAAACTGCAGCAAGTGGCCGGTCGTGATAAAAAAGTCGACATCAAACCGTTCGTGATCCAAGGCCTGCCAAGCCATGTAAAGCCAACCGATGTTTTGATTGAAACCGTGTCAAATACTCAAGCACGTGTACGTCAAATCAATGAGGTAAAACAATCTATTGCACAATTTGAAGGTGTGCAGTTTAAAGCCTTTTCATCGGTCGTTGATTATCATGCTCAAATGTTTGAATTTGGCGTGATCCCGAAAAAATTGCGTAATTCAAGTGACCGTTCGAAATTTTACCGCTTGATTGAAGCTTCACTGTATGGCGGTATTTCGAGCGCCATTACTCGTTCGCTGCGCGATTATCTTCTGCCGCAAAATGGCGGTGTGAAAAAAGCATTCCAAGATATGGAATCGGCGCTACGCGAAAACCGCATGACGCTTGAAGCGATAAAAACCACACAAGCGGACCGCGATCTGTTTAAACATCTGATCACCGAATCGACCCAATACGTTGCGGCCGACTATATGCGCCACGCGAACGATCGCCGTAATAAACTGGAACAGACCATCGCGCTGCGCAGTGAACTGCTAGGCTCTCGCGAAACCTTGATCTCTCAAAACGCATTATTAGGTCGTGTTCAAGAAGAACTCGATGCGTTGGTGGAGAATGAATCGGCACTTGAGCAAGATCATCAAGCGGCGTCGGATCACCTACAGCTGGTTCAGACTGCGCTACGACAGCAAGAAAAAATAGAACGTTATCAAGATGATCTAGAAGAACTTAATGAGCGCTTAGAAGAGCAGCTCATGGTAGTGGAAGAGGCCAGTGAGCGCACTTTGTTTGTTGAAGAGCAGGCCACTGCCGCAGAAGACGAAGTTGATAGCTTAAAAACCCAGTTGGCAGATTATCAACAAGCACTGGATGTGCAGCAAACTCGAGCGCTTCAATACCAACAAGCTCAGCAAGCACTTGCTCACGCCCGCAACTTACTTGGTGATGAAGCGCTAAATTCAGATAACGCTCACGAAGCTGTGGCGGCGCTTAAAAATCAGCAACAAACGCAAACGCAACATTTGCTGGCGTTGAAACACAAACTGGATATTGCCTCAGCGGCCGCCGCGCAGTTTGATCAAGCGCTTTCGCTGGTACGAAGTATTGTCGGTGAGGTAGAGCGGGGCGATGCTGCAAGCCAAGCCAAGCAAGCACTGGCGCGAGCCCGTGACGCGCAAAACCAAGCTCACAATGAAAGCCAATGGCGTGCACAGCACCGTGATATTGAACGTAGTTTGACTCAGCAGCGTCAAGCTCAAGAGATGGTGCATGAGTATCAAAAACAGCAACAAGTCACGCTTCATGATGAAGCGCAATTCGACCTTGAGCGTGAACGGCATGAGCTGCAAATTGAATCGCTGGATGCACAGTTGGAGTCATTGCGTGATAGCCGTGGTGAGCAGCGCCATATTGAGCAAGAGTTGGAACTGAAAGTTCAGCAACTGTCCGAGATTGCGCCGCGCTGGATTGCGGCAAATGAAGCGCTTGATGCTTTGCGCCTGCAAAGCGATGCTTCCCTCGAAAACGCAGCGGCGGTTATGACGCAAATGCAGCGCGTGCTTGAAGATGAAAAAGCGCAGTCGATAGCGAAAGATAAGTTAGCAGAGCGTCGAGCGGATCTCGAAACAGAGATTGAGCGTCTTGCCTCCCCTGGCGGCTCAAACGATCCTCGCTTAAAGGGTCTTGCAGATACACTAGGTGGCGTGCTTTTAGCAGAAATCTACGACGATATCACGATTGATGATGCGCCTTATTTTAGTGCGATGTACGGACCTGCGCGCCACGCGATTGTGGTGTCTGATCTTGCGGATATCGAAGAGAAATTGATCGAGCTGGATGATTGCCCAGAAGATTTGTACATCATTGAAGGCGACATCGATGCGTTTGATGATAGCTCCTTTAATGCAGAAGAGCTCAGTGGCGCAGTATGTGTACGTTTGAACGAACGTCAAATGCGCTATTCACGCTTCCCTACTATTCCACTGTTTGGTCGAGCGGCTCGCGAGCAGCGCTTAGAGTTACTACGTGAAGAGCGAGAACAGGTTGTCGAAGCTCACGCGAAAGCCGCGTTTGATGCACAAAAGCTGCAACGTCTGTTTGGTGCATATAATGAGTTTGTCGCAAATCACATTCAGGTTGCTTTTGACGCCGATCCGGAAGTGGCGCTTGAGCAAGCACGAGATAAACGAAATCAAGCGCTTCGAGTATTGACAGAACTCGACGGTCAAGAGCAGCAGCAACGCTCACAATTGCAAGCCAGTAAGCAAGCACTTGCACTGCTTGATAAATTGGCGCCAATGATCGCTTTGGTCGAAAATACCGAGTTGAGTGACCGCTTTGAACAACTCGAAGTTCAGTTGGCAGAGTTGGCGACGGCAAAACAATTTTTGCACCAACATGGGCAAGCACTCACGCAGTTAGAGAGTGTGGTTACTGCGCTGGAAGCAGATCCTGAACAATTTGATGCGTTGAGCCATGAACACCAAGACGCTGATAGCGCACTACAATCACTCAAAGCCACATTGTTTGCGGTGGAAGATGTGGTTGAGCGTCGTCGCTATTTTGGGTATGCCGATGCAGTGGATTTGCTCAGTAAGAGTAATGAACTGAGTGAACAACTGAAACAGAAATTGGAACGCGCTGAGCAGGTACGAGCGCAATCTCGTGAACAGCTCAAACAGGCGCAAAGTCAATCGAATCAGTACCAACAAGTCTTGGCGTCACTGAAAAGTGCTCATCAAGCGAAATTGGAAACCGTCCAAGAGTTTCGTCAAGAGTTGCAAGAATTTGGTGTGACGGCAGATGAAGGTGCCGAAGAGCGCGCCAGACGCCGCCGTGACGAGCTGAATGAGCGACTACACGCCTCTCGCGCACGCAAGAGCGAATACGAACGCACCTTGACCTCAACGGATCTTGAAATGAAGGCGCTAGCCAAGCGTCTGAAAAAAGTGCAAAAAGAGTACGTTGAGATGCGTACCTTTGTGGTTGCCGCCAAAGCCGGCTGGTGCTCGGTATTGCGTTTGGCTCGAGAAAATGACGTTGAACGCCGTTTGCACCGCCGCGAGCTTGCGTACATGAGCGCGGAAGAGTTACGCTCGATGTCGGATAAATCGTTAGGCGCCTTGCGTCTTGCGGTGGCGGACAATGATGATTTGCGTGATGCGTTGCGATTATCGGAAGACAACTCGCGTCCAGAGCGCAAGGTACTTTTCTATATCGCGGTCTACCAGCATTTACGTGAACGCATCCGCCAAGATATCATTCACACCGACGATCCGGTCGAAGCGATTGAAGAGATGGAAGTGGAGTTGGCGCGTCTTACTGAAGAGTTGACTCAACGTGAAAATCGTTTAGCAATAAGTTCTGACTCTGTTGCAGCGATCATCAAAAAGACCATTCAGCGTGAGCAAAACCGCATTCGTATGCTTAACCAAGGCTTGTCTAATATTGCCTTTGGTCAAGTGAAAGGGGTACGCCTGAATGTTAAAATCCGCGAAAGCCATGAGGTGCTGCTTGCCGGATTAGCAGCTCAACAAGAACAACATAAAGATCTGTTTGAATCGCAGCGCTATACCTTTTCTGAGGCGATGGCAAAACTATTCCAACGCGTGAATCCGCATATCGATATGGGACAACGCTCGCCACAAGTTTTGGGTGAAGAGCTACTTGATTATCGTAACTACCTTGAGCTAAGCGTCGAAGTTAACCGAGGCTCAGATGGCTGGCTGCAGGCCGAGTCAGGCGCACTCTCGACAGGTGAAGCGATTGGTACTGGTCAATCAATTTTGCTTATGGTCGTTCAAAGCTGGGAAGAAGAGTCTCGCCGTTTGCGAAGCAAAGATATTGTGCCTTGTCGTTTGCTGTTCTTGGATGAGGCGGCGCGTTTAGACGCCAAGTCGATTTCAACTCTGTTTGAGCTTTGCGAACGTCTTGATATGCAGTTGCTTATCGCAGCGCCGGAGAATATCAGTCCTGAACGCGGAACCACCTATAAACTGGTGCGTAAAGTGTTTAAAGACCATGAACATGTTCATGTTGTTGGTCTACGTGGTTTTGGTCAAATAGAGAAAGCCAAACCGGATTGGCAAGACTTGATTGAGCACGCTGAAGCATAATTAAGCCACCAAAATGTCACAAGCCCGCGAATCATGCGGGCTTTTTTTGTTCTTATGGCTGATTGGAAGTGAATCGCGTTGGTATTGTACTTATTGTCTGTCAGGGCTAATCAGACTGCGATAGCTGTAGCTCACGTTCATGATTGGTTGATACACAATATCGCCGTTGCGTTTTAGATATTCATCAACAAACACTGTCGCGTCTTCAATCGACACGGATGATCTGTCGGCTTCGTCTGTTTGGCTGGTTAAAAAGCGGCTCAGCTGGCGACTATCGAGATTTTCAAAGTACATAATCATATTGAGCCCTTCGCGGTAGGCAGCCGCTTTACTTGAGACCACATGACCTTCAATGGTTTTTTCATCAGTCGTCCACTGGTAGCCGCCGGCAAAAGCCATCGAAGAAAGGGATGCAGCGGTGATAGTCAGAAGGGTTTTTAGATTTAAAAGACGTTTCATGAATTGCTCCTCAGTGCTTCAGTTACCGAATTGTGCTATTCGATAAGTTGGAAGTGACAATAAAGACCTAAAAGGGCAGTTTTTTATTTCACAAAATTTTCATCAATTGGTGACATTTGCCCATTAAGGCGGGATGCATGAAACGTGGCAAAGTTGGAGTGAAGAGATTACTTACTGATTAGTCAGTACGTTACAGTGAAACATTGTAAGAGAAAGAGTTAAGTGATATGCCTTATGGTTATACTTGGCTGTTAATACTGACTAAATCGTTATAGGGAAAGAGTAAAAAGAATTCGCTCGCACGATGAATTGACGGTTTGTTTAAGCCACATCCATATGGCTTATCCTTTGTCCACTTGAAGCTGCAACGCCAAGTTGTTTGGGTATATATAATCAAAAGCGCGCGTTCACCGCGAAATGTTCGCGTGAGTAAGCAACGCGTTCAGCGGGTGTAAGCGGGTAGAGTGGGGTACCTAACGCCTCAATGTGACGTAGCCGAGGTAGCAGCCCCATTCCATTGGCAATTTGAATCGCAAGACCAGGTCGTGCATTGAGTTCAAGTACCATTGGGCCTAGGTTTTTGTCGAGCACCATATCGGTCCCAAGGTAACCCAGCCCGGTCATTTCCCAAGCACTGGCTGCTAGCGTCAATAAGCGCTCCCAATGAGGCACTTGCAATGTGGAGAGATCTTTACCTGTGTCCGGGTGATGAGTGACGGGCTTATCAAATTGAACCGCTCGAATCGCTTTACCGCTGGCGATATCAAGCCCGACACCAACCGCGCCTTGATGTAAATTTGCTTTACCGTCTGATGCCGCGGTTGAACAACGCATCATTGCCATCACTGGATAGCCTTTAAACACAATAATGCGAACGTCGGGCACACCCTCAAAGCTAAACCCATCAAAGCAGTCGTCAAATTGGATCAAATTCTCAACCATGGCGACATCGTTTTTGCCGCCAAGTGAAAACAGCCCAGCTAACGCGTTGCTGATGTGACGTTCGACCTCTTCTCGAGTGATGCTCGCGCCAGAGGGCTTAGTGTAAGAGACATCATCATGGGAGGTAATGACTAAAATACCTTTACCGCCACTGCCTTGTGCAGGCTTAATCACAAATCCAGGGTAATGCTTGACCATCTCATGCACTTTGCTCACATCGGCTTGATTGCGAATGACGCCAATCAACTCGGGTACCGTTGCGCCTGCGCGCTGTGCGATGATTTTGGTCTTCAGCTTATCATCCACGAGCGGGTATTGCTTACGGTCGTTATAGCGCCCAATGTAGCTATGATTGCGCTGGTTCATGCCCATAATGCCTTTACGGCGCAATTTAAGTGGTGATGTATAACGGGAAAGCACGTTATCAATCTTCAGCCAATGGCTTAAAGCGTTTAAGTTCACTTAAGCGATACCCCGTATACGTGCCTAGGAGCAAAATAGTCGCAAGAACCACCAGCTGTAGACCAAAAAAGTTAAAAGTCAGGTGTTGAATGTAGCTATTGGTCATACCTAGATAGACCAGCACTGAGGTAAAGAGCGAACCGCCCCCTTGAACGAAGACCTGTTTCGCGCCTTCTTCTTCCCAGATGATTGACATGCGCTCGATGGTCCAAGATAAGATGATCATCGGGAAGTAGGTAATAGTCAGCCCTTGAGTTAAACCAATCTTAAACGCAACAACGGTAAACGCGGAAATGATCATGATGACAGTGATGATCACCGCTGAGATCCGTGCGACGAGCAATAAGTTTAGTTTGGACAAATAGCTGCGGATCACAAGACCGGTGCCAACAATGAGTAAGAAACCAACCACCCCCGGAATCAGCTGCGTTTGAACGAAGGCCACAGCAATCAACACCGGCATGAAGGTTCCCGATGTTTTAAGGCCAATGATAACCCGCAAGAAAACCACAATCAGTGCGCCAATTGGGATCAGCATGATGGTTTTAAACATCGCCTGCTCTTGCAGTGGCAAACTGTGAATCGATAAATTGAGTAGGCCATCGGCGTTAATCTTGTTACTGGTGGCTTGCTGCGGCGTGATGTCTTGCTCAATCATTGAGAAATAGACTTGGCCGTTTTGACCTCCCATGAGATCGAGCAAAGAGACATTACTCGCATCCCATATCAGTAAATTATGGTTCCGATTGGTTTGAGCAGAGTTTGCCGAGAACAGCTGCCAATGGCTACCGTCCCACACTTGAACCATTTGCTGTAACGTTTGACGTCTGCGGCCATCTTCAAGCTCAATCACGCCAACAAGACGGCTTGGAATTTGGCTGGTGGCGAGTAGCTCGTATAGCAAGGTTGCGCGCGACTTATTGTTGAGTAATAGCGCGGTACTTTGACTGTCCGGATCGTTTAACGTTTTGATCAACTCGCGCGCAAACGTGATGTCATCTGATGAACGCGCAAGCGCGGTCTCAATCAGCTCTGTCGCAGCCGCTTGCTCTGGGCCACTAAAGGCAGGAAGATCTTCGGTTTCTGCCGGAGGAACAGGCACCACTTGAGCATTGGGATCGACGAGAAATTGCGTCTTGTAGTAAATCTTTTGTGGGCCACTGGCTTGACGGATAGACCACTCAGCGCGATGACCTGAATCGGTATCGATAATGGCGTTACCATAACCCGATGATGAAGATGATTGGCTGATCAGCGTAAAACCACTTTGCGTTTCAGGCGCGGCGAGTGACACTTTCACCTCGCTGCCGTTAGCGGTAAATTCAATCGTGGCCTCGACATCCCAAACTTGGCGGGTCTCGCCGGGCGTCCAAGGTACGCCATAGGTATCATGGCGAATAATACTCAGAGCCAATCCAACAACAATCAGCAGTGCAACCGAGAGGTAAAAAGGTAAGCGAGAAGTCATAGTAATACTGTATTAGTGTGAACTTTTATTAGTGTGAATGTACTCTTTGCTAACATCGACAACCGCGATGTCACGGATGAATTCACGTCCCAGCAGGATCGGGAAGGTCATTTGTGAGCGGTCTGCAAGCGTAAATTGAGCCTTTTCGCGAATGCTGCCAAGCTGCACCCAAAGTTCCACCACAGGGCGACGTTCAACCTCATCGCTGGTGGACTGGCGAATTTTTACGTAACGCACCACTGGGGCTTCAATCCAGTGTTGTTCATTCGCGGGAGTGTCTGCATCGGCAAGATGAAAGCGAACCCAGTCTTTGCCGTCGCGTTCAAACATCTCGAGATCAACGGCGTTGAGAGAAGAGGTTGTTGCGCCGGTATCCACGCGCGCCTTAAAGCTCTGCTTAATTGACTCTATCGTAACCCTTTCAACCGCACCGAGAATGATTGGCGAAGCGATGGTGGTCATTTCGGCCGTTGTTTGTCGTTCGGTGGTGGGTTCCACTTTTACTGGCGCTGGGGCAATCGCTGGAATTGCTTTGATCTGCGATGAGAGTTGCCCAAGCTGTTCTTTGTAACTCACCAATTCATTTTGCAACAAGACCACCTCGCTTTCGAGACGAAGAATATCGGCATTCTGATCTTGAGTGATATCTTGCAGTGCGACGAGTTGGTCTGAGAGGTGCGTTTCAGATTGATTGATCGCCGCGAGCGTTTGCTGATGATATTGCTCGCCGTTGAGCAGGGTGCAGCCAGAAAGTGTGAAAAGTGCTGCGATCGACGCCAATCGAATAAACATTGAGGACCTTATGTACGTAACTATTTGAATTAAAATTCTAGCGTATATCAAAGGATGCTGGAAGCATTCGAAATGCAGCGTAAATCACTTTATTGGCCACTGAGTCAACTCAGTGCAAATTCTGAGTTAGCGAATTGCTACAGCCATGTCATGACGATGAAAATTAACCGTGCTTCGAGAACGAATGTTGCTTATAGAACTTGCAAAAAGGTGTCGCTGGCAAACGGTGTGACTCAAGCTATTTTTACGTTGAGTCAGCCGCTTGCCATGAAGTTTCGCATTCAAAGGCAAAACATCGGTACTGGTGTCGTTAGGGTTTGTTCGCGATTAAAATGGCGCGACGTGGAGCGGGATAGCCTTCGATGGTTTTGGATGGGTCATTAGGGTCGAGATAATCGGGTAATGAATTGTGCGTCATCCAACTGGTTGTACGCTGCTCGCCAACGCTTGTCACGTTTTCGTCGGCAATTCGCACATTAATGAAGCCAACCTGTTCAAGCCACACTTTAAGTGCTTTTGCTGACGGGAAAAAGTACACATTGCGCATTTGTGCATAACGGTCAAATGGCACCAACACTGACGTTTCATCGCCTTCAATCACCAAGGTTTCAAGCACCAATTCGCCACCAGAAACAAGTTGATCTTTCAATTGAATCAAGTGGTCAAGTGGCGAGCGGCGGTGATAGAGCACGCCCATACTAAAAACAGTATCAAACGCATCAAGTTTTGGTAGTTGCTCAATGCCAAGTGGCAACAAATGAGCACGTTGATCCCCGCCCATTAGCTTACGCATCGCTTCGAACTGAATTAGGAAAAGATGCGATGGGTCGATACCAACACACAAACGTGCGCCTTCACCAAGCATGCGCCACATGTGATAACCGTTACCGCAACCCACATCTAGCACCGAGCGATTGTGCAAAGGCATAATGTGTGGCAACAAACGGTCCCACTTCCAATCGCTGCGCCACTCGGTATCGATGTGAATGCCGTGCACATGATAAGGGCCCTTGCGCCACGGGTGAAAGGTTCGCAACAGACTCTCCAGTTTTTTTTGTTCACCTGGATGAAATGGGGTGTCGTTACCAATGGTGACCGAATGCTTGAGATCAACTTGATCAGGGGCGCCACTAGGAAGCTTATTCAGTGCGCGCAGCCAACGGTCAAAATCGCCGTGCTCAGCGTTTTGCCAGTCGGTCAGCTGCTGAGGCAGTACATTCAGCCAAGGTTGGAGCCGCGTGTCTTGAGCAATTAACTGATAAAAGTGAGCAAAATTAAACATGGATAGGTATCACTGTGAGTCAAATAAAAAATGTATTCCCTTTGGACTTGAAGCGGCAGGGCCTTGCGTTACAAGTTAAGGGGCTGGCTCTCGCAAACCTTTTCACATAGTCCACCTATGCTCAGAGGCTCTGCTCGTTTGCCGTCTAGCTGCAACTTTAAGTTGTTTGGGGCTATACCGTCTGAAGCGTTACTTTATCGCAAACATCGAGCCAAAGTTAAAACATTGGAACCACACATCAAAGCTGCTAAAGCCAATTTTAGCAAAGCGTTCTTTGTGGATCTGTTTGGAATCTGGGCGCATCACATTTTCAATCGCACTGCGTTTTTGACTGATTTCAAGCTCACTGTAACCGTTAGCGCGTTTAAAATCGTGGTGTAAGTCAATCAGTAGCTCGCTGGCACTTGGGTCGTCAAAAACAAACTTCTCAGACAAAATTAAAATGCCGCCAGGGCGCAATCCACCGTAGATCTTTTCTAACAAGGTATAGCGGTCTTCCGGCGAGAGAAACTGCAAGGTAAAATTCAGCACCACCACAGAGGCATTTTCAATTGAGATATCACGAATATCGGCTTCAACAATCGAAACGGGTGTTGTGGAGCGATACGCGTTAAGGTGCAACTTACAACGTTCAATCATTGCGCTTGAGTTGTCTACGGCGATGATTTGACACCCTTCTTGGTCGATTCGACGGCGCATCGAAAGCGTCGCAGCGCCTAAAGAGCAGCCCAAGTCATAGACATTGCTGTGTGGTTTGGCAAAGCGCTCGGCAAGCATGCCGATGGCAGAAATGATGTTGCTGTAACCCGGAATTGAGCGTTGAATCATGTCGGGAAAGACTTCGGCAACACGCTCATCAAAGGTAAAGTCACCAATTTTATCGATTGGCGCCGAAAAAATAGTGTCAGGGTTGCTGTTTGGGTTCATCAAAGCCTCTGCGAGTAAACCGCACATCGAAATCGAAAAGGCGCGTATTTTAGGCGAAATCATTAGACGTGTCACCTGCGGCTTCGTTTCGCGCTATCTGGCGGAGTCGAAGCGTCTCGTATCTTGAAAAATTGAACGCTTTTCAGGCGATTGAGGCGCGATCAACCAGCTAAAGCAAACTTAAGGTCGATTTTATTTCGCTTAGCGCGTATAAAAGAGAGTTGATTAATTACATTGATAAAGAAATTGGGAATTTCATTATGCGTACCCATTACTGTGGTCACCTGAACAAGTCCCTTGCAGGACAAACTGTAGAACTGAGCGGCTGGGTTAACCGTCGTCGTGATTTGGGCGGTCTGATTTTTATCGACATGCGCGATCGTGAAGGCGTTGTGCAGGTCGTGGTGGACCCAGATATGGCTGAGGCTTACCAAGTCGCGGAGCAATTGCGTAATGAATTCTGCATTAAGCTGACAGGCGAAGTTCGTGCGCGTCCTGAGAGCCAAGTCAACGCCAATATGGCGACGGGCGAAGTGGAAGTGCTGGCCACGGGGCTTGAAATCATCAACCGTTCAGACGTGTTGCCACTTGATTTCAACCAAAAGAACTCTGAAGAGATGCGTTTAAAATACCGCTATCTTGACCTACGCCGTCCTGAAATGAGCGATCGCATCAAACTGCGCGCAAAAGCGTCAAGCTTCGTTCGTCGTTTTCTTGATGACAACGGTTTCCTCGACATTGAGACACCAGTGTTGACCAAAGCGACGCCTGAAGGGGCTCGTGACTACCTCGTACCAAGCCGTGTTCATAAAGGCAGCTTCTACGCGCTACCTCAGTCACCACAGCTGTTTAAACAGCTTCTTATGATGTCGGGTTTTGACCGTTACTATCAAATTGTAAAATGTTTCCGTGATGAAGATTTACGTGCTGACCGTCAACCTGAATTTACTCAAATCGATATCGAAACGTCGTTCATGACCGCAGATCAAGTGCGTGACGTTACCGAGAAAATGGTTCGCGATATGTGGCAAGAGCTGCTTAATGTGGATTTAGGTACGTTCCCTGTCATGCCGTTTAGCGAAGCGATTCGTCGTTTTGGTTCAGACAAGCCAGATCTTCGTAACCCACTTGAGCTGGTTGATGTTGCCGACTTAGTAAAAGATGTCGACTTTAAAGTGTTCTCAGGACCGGCAAATGATGCCAAAGGCCGTGTTGCGGTGATCCGCGTACCGGGTGGCGCAGAGCTTACTCGCAAACAAATCGACGAATACACCAACTTTGTTGGCATCTATGGTGCGAAAGGCCTAGCGTGGATGAAGGTCAACGACCGCGCCGCCGGTATCGAAGGTATTCAGTCTCCGGTAGCTAAATTCCTTAATGAAACTGTGATCAACGGTATTTTGGAGCGCACTCAAGCGGAATCTGGCGATATTATTTTCTTTGGCTCAGATCGCGCGCACGTGGTCGCAGAAGCGCTTGGTGCACTGCGTCTTAAACTAGGCAAAGATCTCGGCTTGACCAACGAAAATTCATGGGCACCATTGTGGGTAGTGGATTTCCCAATGTTTGAAGAGGATGACGAAGGGAATTTGCACGCAATGCATCACCCGTTTACGTCTCCGCTTGGCCTGACGGCAGAAGAGCTGAAAGCCAATCCAGCGAGTGCGAACTCAAATGCGTATGATATGGTATTGAACGGTTACGAAGTGGGCGGTGGCTCAGTGCGTATTCATAATGCAGAAATGCAATCTGCGGTGTTTGATATTTTGGGTATCGACGCTGATGAGCAGCGCTTGAAGTTTGGCTTCTTACTCGACGCGCTGAAATTTGGTACACCACCACACGCAGGTTTGGCATTTGGTCTCGACCGCTTGGTAATGCTGCTGTGTGGCACCGAAAACATTCGTGACGTTATCGCGTTCCCGAAAACAACAGCAGCGGCATGTTTGATGACAGACGCACCAAGCCCAGCTAACCCAGCGGCACTTGAAGAGCTGGCGATTGCTGTGACCGTGGCAAAAGAAAAAGCCGCCGAGTAACGTATTACTCTGACTTTAATGGTAAAAACGTCCGCCTTGGCGGACGTTTTTTTAATTTCACACGAGACAGTGCAATGTCGATTATTCTGGGGATTGATCCCGGCTCGCGAATCACGGGTTATGGTGTAATACGCCAGCAAGGGCGTCATCTCATTTACTTGGGCAGCGGTTGTATTCGAACTGATCAAAAAGAGTTACCTGGAAGGCTGAAGCAGATCTATGCTGGCGTCAGTGAGATCATTATGCAGTTTCAGCCTGATGTGTTTGCGATTGAGCAAGTCTTTATGGCAAAAAATGCTGATTCTGCACTGAAATTAGGTCAAGCGCGAGGCAGCGCTATCGTTGCTGCAGTTAATGCAGATCTGCCTGTGTATGAATATGCCGCCCGTTTAGTGAAACAAGCCGTTGTAGGAACAGGTGGCGCCGATAAGTCACAAGTTCAGCACATGGTGCAACATATGCTTAAGCTGCCGGGAAGGCCGCAAGCCGATGCCGCGGATGCGTTGGGCGTGGCAATTTGTCATGCGAACACCAATAAAACTCTGGTTGCATTAGCGGGTAGGGCGACAGGCGCAAAGCGTGGTCGCTACCGTTAAAGATATTGGGTATAAATAACTGGATGTCTATCCAGTTATTTATTATTCTTTGGACAAATTCATTTCATTAGAGAACTCCCCACGTGATTGGACGCCTTCGCGGAATTTTGCTCGAAAAACAGCCGCCAGAGTTATTGATTGAGGTCAACGGCATTGGCTATGAAGTACAGATGCCAATGAGCTGCTTTTATGAATTACCCAATGTTGGCGAAGAGGCCATCATTTATACACACTTTGTGGTTCGTGAAGACGCACAATTACTCTATGGGTTCAATACCGTAAAAGAACGTGCCTTGTTTCGTGAGGTGATTAAAGCAAATGGCGTTGGACCTAAATTGGGATTGGGCATTTTATCGGGAATGACCGCCAGTCAGTTTGTCGCCAGCGTTGAACGTGAAGACATTTCAACACTTGTGAAATTGCCGGGGGTTGGCAAAAAGACAGCGGAACGTTTGGTTGTTGAAATGAAAGACCGCCTCAAAGGATGGGGAATGGGCGATCTCTTTACCCCTCATACCGATGCTGCCCCACTTGATGCACCAGTGCAGTCTAACGCTGAAGAAGAGGCGATCAGTGCGCTATTGGCTCTGGGTTACAAGCCGACTCAAGCATCAAAAGTTATTGCTCAGTTGGCCAAGCCAGATATGACGGCAGAGCAATTGATCCGTGACGCACTGAAGTCCATGGTTTAGTGAAATAAGGTTTTTCGATGATTGAAGCAGATCGTTTAATCGCCGCAGACAATCGAACCTATCGTGATGAAGATGTGATTGATAGGGCGATTCGGCCCAAAAAATTAGCCGATTACCAAGGACAAGATCATGTGCGCGATCAAATGGAAATTTTTATTAAAGCGGCGCAGCTGCGTAGTGAAGCGTTAGATCATTTATTGATTTTCGGTCCGCCAGGACTAGGTAAAACGACACTGGCAAACATTGTGGCAAATGAAATGGGCGTCAATATTCGCACCACGTCTGGCCCCGTATTGGAAAAAGCAGGGGATCTTGCGGCGCTTTTGACCAACCTTGAAGAAAACGACGTGCTTTTCATTGATGAAATACACCGTTTAAGCCCTATGGTTGAAGAGGTACTCTATCCTGCGATGGAAGATTATCAGCTGGATATCATGATAGGTGAAGGCCCAGCGGCCCGTTCGATTAAGATTGATTTGCCACCCTTTACGCTCATTGGCGCGACGACACGTGCCGGTTCATTGACCTCACCACTGCGAGACCGTTTTGGGATCACGCAGCGCTTAGAGTATTACAAAATCGCCGATCTGCAGCATATTGTTCAGCGTAGCGCCGATTGCCTTGGGCTCTCGATGGAGGCGCAAGGGGCGCTTGAAATTGCGCGTCGTGCGCGCGGCACGCCCCGTATCGCTAATCGATTATTGCGCCGAGTTCGCGATTACGCGGAAGTGAAAGGAGATGGCCATATCGATGCTCTCACCGCGGATAACGCGCTTAATATGCTGGATGTCGATTCGCAAGGTTTTGACTATATGGACCGCAAATTATTGTTGGCGATTATGGAAAAATTTGGTGGTGGGCCGGTTGGGCTCGACAATATGGCCGCGGCAATTGGTGAAGAAAAAGACACCATTGAAGACGTGCTTGAACCCTATTTGATTCAGCAAGGGTATCTGCAACGAACGCCGCGCGGGCGCATCGCAACCGATCGCGCCTATCTGCACTTTGGTATTGATAAAAATTAGTCTCAAACTACCCCCTCTCTCAACACGCAGCGAGTGCGAAAGGTTGCTACAACCTGAAAACTCGCTGTGGTACCTACTCCTTGTCAATTTGTGACAAATTTCCCGATTTACGGCACTGATGTGGTGAAAATGACTCGCTATTGTTGTGTCTCTCTGCAAGAACGCAGGTATCTATTAACAAGCGTGTCGAGTTGCTTACATTTCAAATATGGTTTTATTGATGTTTATCAATCCATCGATGAATAGACGTGGATGTGGATAAAAAATTGACCCACATCAAGGCGCTTTCTGCTGATAAACCTTTTGAAACAACATTAAATTAACTGTAATATTAGCGATAGCTACATTAGCTATAACTTAACAAATAATCAACTTAATCAGTACATCTTTGCAACATACGTACGGGGTGATATCGCTGCGCTTACGCGGTAGGGATTGCCGTGTTGTGAAATGGATAAAGTGTCATTCAGCTGACACAAGAGGAGTTACCATGATTGATATAGTTGATCTATCGCGCTTACAGTTTGCACTTACCGCGATGTATCACTTCCTATTTGTACCTCTCACTCTCGGCATGGCGTTCTTACTCGCCATTATGGAGTCGATGTATGTAATGACGAATAAGCAGATCTATAAGGACATGACAAAGTTCTGGGGTAAGCTTTTTGGTATTAACTTTGCCCTAGGCGTTGCAACGGGTCTGACCATGGAATTCCAATTTGGAACTAACTGGTCGTATTACTCCCATTATGTCGGCGACATCTTTGGTGCCCCACTTGCCATTGAAGCACTGGTTGCTTTCTTCCTTGAGTCGACTTTCGTCGGTCTGTTCTTTTTCGGTTGGGATCGCCTCTCTAAACGTCAGCACCTTGCTGTGACTTGGTTGGTTGCTTTAGGTTCAAACTTCTCTGCATTGTGGATTTTGGTGGCAAACGGTTGGATGCAGCATCCTATTGGCGCTGAATTTAATTTTGAAACCATGCGTATGGAAATGGTCAGCTTTTCCGAGGTGGTGCTCAGCCCTGTTGCGCAAGTTAAGTTTGTTCACACTGTCGCCTCAGGCTACACCGCAGGCGCGATGTTCATTTTAAGCATCAGTGCTTACTATCTGCTAAAAGGGCGCGATATCGCCTTTGCTCGCCGCTCATTCGCCATTGCCGCCTCATTCGGTATGGCCGCAATTTTGTCGACCATCGTACTGGGCGACGAATCGGGCTATGAATTGGGTGAAGTGCAGAAAGTGAAGCTTGCTGCAATTGAGGCCGAGTGGCACACCGAGCCAGCACCTGCCGCGTTTACTTTGTTCGGTTTGCCGAATCAAGAAACGATGGAAACCGATTACGCGATTAAGATCCCATATCTGATGGGTATCATTGCGACGCGTTCGTTCGATGAGCAAGTGACGGGGTTGCGTGAGCTACGAGAAGAGCATGTCGAGCGCATTCGCACGGGTATGTACGCATACGAGTTGCTCGAAAAGCTGCGTGCAGGTGATAGAAGTGTTGAGAACCTTGCCTCGTTTGATGAAGTCAAAGGGGATCTTGGTTACGGCTTATTGCTCAAGCGTTATACCGACAATGTGGTAGATGCGAGCGAAGAGCAAATTCAGCTCGCTGCAGATGACTCGATTCCAACGGTTTGGCCTCTGTTTTGGTCATTCCGCATCATGGTAGCGTGTGGCTTCATCATGTTGTTTGTCTTTGGCGCGGCTTTCGTACAGACCTGTCGTCAAAAAATCGAGCAAAAGCCTTGGATTCTTAAAGTCGCGCTTTGGAGTCTGCCACTGCCTTGGATTGCGATTGAAGCGGGATGGTTTGTTGCAGAATATGGACGCCAACCATGGGCGGTTGGTGAAATCCTTCCGGTGCATGTTGCTGCTTCAGCGTTAACCAGAGCGGAACTTTGGACCTCACTGATTGCCATCATTGCGCTATACACTGTGTTCTTGATTGTTGAAGTGTATCTCATGGTTAAATTTGCTCGTAAAGGGCCAAGTAGTCTCAAAACCGGCCGTTATCACTTTGAACAAGACAGCGACTCTGTAGCCGACAGAGTAGGCCGCCAAGTCGAAGCGTAAGATAAGGAGAAAAACAATGTTTGATTACGAAATCTTGCGATTCATCTGGTGGGTCCTGATTGGTGTTCTATTAGTGGGCTTTGCCATTACGGATGGCTTTGACATGGGCGTGGGGGCATTAGTCCCTGTGATTGGTAAAACCGATACGCAGCGACGCGTGATGATTAACTCAATCGCGCCTCACTGGGACGGAAACCAAGTTTGGCTTATCACGGCCGGTGGCGCGCTCTTTGCTGCATGGCCTTTGGTCTATGCAACCTCATTTTCGGGTTTTTATCTGGCGATGATTGTGACGTTAGCAGCACTATGGCTTCGTCCAATTGGATTGGATTATCGTTCAAAAATTGAAGATCCAAAATGGCGTCAAACGTGGGACATCTGCATCTCAATCAGCGGGTTTGTACCCCCTATCATCTTTGGTGTTGCCTTTGGTAACTTGCTGCAAGGGGTACCATTCCAGTTAAGTGACTTCATGATGCCGACCTATCACGGGTCATTCTTTGGTCTTCTTAACCCATTTGCACTACTTTGTGGCTTGGTCAGTCTGTTTATGATCTTGATGCAAGGGGCCACTTGGTTACAGATGAAAACCACAGGTGACGTACATGCTCGAGCGCGTTTAGTGGCTCAGTTGATGGGGCTACTCACCGCAGCGGCATTTGTTGCAGCCGGTTTTTGGATTCAATCGATGGAAGGCTATGTTGTTGTCGGCACCTTGGACTACGCCGCAGCATCCAATCCGCTGAATAAAGAAGTGGTTCGTGAGGCGGGTGCGTGGATGAACAATTTTGAGCAATATCCACTGCTCTGGGCTGCACCTGTATTGGGTACGCTCATGCCGCTACTTGCTGTCGTTGCATCGCGTGTAGAAAAAGGCGCGATTGCATTTTTGACCTCAAGTCTGGGTAATGCTGGTGTGATTTTCACGGCAGGTTTCGCGATGTTCCCCTTCATCATGCCGTCGAACTTGGCACCAAGCCACAGTTTAACCATGTGGGATTCAACGTCATCGGAACTAACGTTAAATCTGATGACCGGAGTAGCCTTTGTTATGGTGCCTATTATTTTAGGTTACACCTCTTGGACCTACTATAAAATGTTCGGGCGTCTTGATGATAAGTTCATTGAAGACAACAAAAACTCACTTTACTAACTCATTAGACGAAGGAGCATTCATATGTGGTATTTCGCCTGGATTTTGGGTGTATTGCTGGCTTGCGCATTTGGTATCATCAATGCGCTGTGGCTTGAGCACTCAGAAATGATGGACCAAGACAGTGAGTAGCTTGTCTCAGCGAATGTCGGCATGGCACCGACCCATGGATAAGGTTGCACTGCGCATCTTAACCTTGGTGTTGGGACTGTGTCATGTTGGATTATTGATGTGGGAGCCGCAAGCGTACGCAGCCGCGATTGGTGGGTTTAATGCGTTTATCGCTCCGGCTCTTATTTGGGCGGTCTGTTCAGCGATGGTTTATGGTGTTGGTTTTAACCCCAAAGCTTGGTATTGGCAATTGCTCTTTAGTCCTTATATTTCGCTACCGATATTACTCTATTTAACGTTGCGTTATGTGATATAAACGCACGTCTGCGAGAAACGAAAGCCAGTGCCTGTGTCGCTGGCTTTTTTGTTTTTTTCGCTCATTGACTTTGGTAAATCGACCTCAAAAACAGAAAAAAGCATTTGAAGGAATTAGGGTCTGTTGACCTTTCGAGGTTAAATTTTGTTCGCGCAAAAATCGTTTTAGGCGCGACAAGGCGTTTGCCGCTTAGCCATTCTAAGTAAAGACGTCTTAACAAAGCATAAAACGATTTTAGCCGAACCCTTCGGGCAGCCGTTGTGCTTCATTTCTATTGCGTTGTCGGCTTTTCATGTAGGTTGACTACACATCAAAGACTCTGTCTTGTAGACATCTCCCACAAACGGCTGCAAAAATCAGCACGAAAGGTCAACAGACCCTAACCAATCGCGCTCAGTTAGGTTATAGTGGGCGTTGAGTTTAATTCGTTCATCGGAATTCCCGTGTCTAGCGTTTCTGCCAATCATATATGGCCCATCACTGTGTATTTTGAAGATACAGATGCAGGTGGTGTGGTTTATCATGCCAATTATTTGAAGTTTTTTGAGCGCGCTCGTACAGAAATGCTGCGTGACATTGGTGTAGGTCAATGCGAGCTATTGTCACGACAGATTGGGTTTGTTGTCCGTCATATGGATATTGATTTTATTCAAAGTGCGCGCCTTGACGATAAATTAACAGTGACAACGAAACTCATTGAACTAAAACGAGTCTCTATGGTCTTCTGTCAAGAGTTAGTCAATGATGCAGGCAAGCCGTTGTGTAAAGCACAAGTTCAGGTAGCATGTATTGATAATTCTCGAATGAAGCCTATTGCTATCCCGCCTTTTATTATTTCGGAGCTAACAAAGAGTGTCTGCTGATCTTTCGTTCATTGAACTGTTTTTGCAAGCCAGCTTACTGGTGAAAATCGTTATGCTTATTTTATTGGGAATGTCAGTTGCCTCATGGGCGATGATCATTCAGCGCAGCAGCGCGTTAAAACAAGCAGAGCGTGAGGCCGAAGTTTTTGAAGACAAATTTTGGTCCGGTGCCGATTTAGGTCAACTTTATCAGCAAGTGAAATCACGCAAAGACGATCTTATGGGGTCGGAAGAAATATTTTATGCCGGTTTTACCGAATTTGCCCGTTTGCGTAAACATCACGCTAATTCACCCGACTACGTGATGGAAGGCACAGGCCGAGCTATGCGAGTCGCAGTCTCTCGAGAAGTGGAAGATCTAGAAACCAGTTTGCCATTTTTGGCGACGGTTGGCTCTATCACGCCCTACATCGGTCTATTTGGTACTGTCTGGGGGATTATGCACGCCTTTACAGCGCTTGGTGAGGTGAAACAAGCCACACTTTCCATGGTTGCGCCGGGGATTGCCGAAGCTTTGATTGCCACTGCAATGGGCCTATTTGCGGCGATTCCTGCGGTAATGGCGTACAACCGACTCAGCACGAAAGTGAGTCGTCTTGAAAGCAACTACGCGACATTTTCAGAAGAGTTTCACAGTATTTTGCACCGCCAAGCAATGGCCGGCAAGGACTAAACCATGTCAGGGTATCAACTTAAAAAGCGCAAACTAACGGCCGAGATCAACGTTGTCCCTTATATCGATGTGATGCTGGTGCTGTTGATTATTTTCATGGCGACCGCACCGTTTGTATCGCAAGGTGTTGATGTTGAATTGCCAACAGCCAGTACCGCGGAGCCAACAGGCGGCGAGAGCAGCGCCTTTGTGGTGGTTGAAGTCGATAAAAATGGTGGTTTAGGGCTTAGCGCCAATGGCGAAGAGGTTCAGCGCGGTTTAAGTTTGCAAGATATTATTGTTCGAGTGCGCGCAGAACGCTCATTAAAGCCGGACGTTCAAGTTGCTGTTGGTGGTGATGCAGCGACACCATACGCAGAAATTGTGTTGGTCTTAGATGGGTTAAGCCAAGCAGGGATTGCCCAAGTGGGGCTTCTCACGGACGTTGAGTAGTGGTCATGAAAGAGAGAAGAGAGCGGCAAAACCATTTTGGTGGCCCGATATTCGTATCGATATTGTTGCACGCCGCGTTGGCAGCAGCCCTGCTTTGGGGCGTAGAATTTACCATGTCTGATCCTAAACCAAGTGGTCCGATTGTTCAGGCCGTGGTGATAGACCCACAGATTGTCGAACAACAAGCAAGGCAAATTCGCGAGCAGCGTGAGCGAGCGGCGAAACTTGAACAGCAGCGGTTAGATAAGCTTCGTCGTGAAGCGGATCAGCTTGAAAAAAATCGCCGAGCAGAAGAAGAGCGGATTCGTAAGTTAAAAGAGCAGCAGGCTCGTGACGCCAAAGCGGCGCGTGAAGCTGAGGCTGCCTTGAAGAAGCAGCAACAAGAGCAAAAAGCGGCAGAAGCACGAGCGGCAAAAGAGCAGCAGCGAATTGCCGAGCTAGAAGCGCAGCGTAAAGCCCAAGAAGATGCATTACGTAAGGCAGAAGCCGCACGTAAAGCGAAAGAGGCCGAGGCCGCTAAGGCAGAGCAAGCCCGTATAGCCAAACAAGCGGCGGCCGAAAAGGCTGAGAAAGAACGCATTGCGCGCGAGAAAGCGGCGGCAGAAGCCAAAGAGAAAGCACGCAAAGAACGCGAAGCGGCAGAAAAGGCAGAGCAAGAACGTATCGCCAAAGAAAAAGCGGCAAAAGCGGCGGCGGAAAAAGCGCGTAAAGAGAAAGCACGCTTAGAGCAGCTAGAGCGAGAGCGTAAAGAACAAGAAGCGGCGCTTGATGATATTTTCTCCGGCTTGGAAACAGAAAGCAGTCAAAATAGTGCAGCGCAGCAGCGCTATATTGATGACGAAATTGGTCGTTTCAGTGCAATTTATACTCAAATGATCCAAAGTAAATTATTGAAAGACGAATATCTGCTTGGAAAGTCGTGTGTTGTTAATATTCAATTACTGCCCACGGGCTCAGATATGATGTTAAAAAATGTCGCCGTGGTGAGCGGCGACGCGCGTGTTTGCGCAGCAACAAAAAGTGCAGTGACGCAAGTGGGAAGCTTTCCCATGTCTAAAGAGGCCTCTGTCAACGACAAGCTGCGCAACATTAACCTGACGGTTCAATTAGATTAATAGGGAATAGCGAACGAATGACACGTTTTTTTATCGCCATATTGCTGGCTGTAACTAGCGTTTGCCAAACGGCAAATGCCGCGCTCGAACTCATCATTACTGACGGCATCGACAGTGCTCGTCCAATCGCTATCGTGCCATTTCAGTGGCAGGGCGAAGGCTCACTGCCAGTCGATATTTCTGCGGTGATTGCATCGGATCTACAGCGCAGCGGCAAATTCAGCCCCGTTGCGACCAGTAAAATGCCGCAGACTCCTTACAATGACAGTGAAATTGATTTCGATGCGTGGACCGCACTTGGCGTTGACGCACTGCTGACCGGAACCATTACTCAAGATGCCGCCGGAAATTACAAAGTTGATTATCAATTGGTGGACGTGGTTCGTGGACAATTGACTGGCGGTGAAAGTCGCGCGTTGTCTGATGGCGAACTTGTCTTGTCAAAAGATCACGTGTTATTTCGCAAAGTGGCAACCTACCCATCGAATCGCCTGCGTGAATACGCTCACCGAATCTCAGATTTAGTTTATGAGCAGCTTACTGGGGAGCGCGGCGCATTTTTAACTCGTATCGCTTATGTGGTTGTGAACGATAAAGACCAATACCCCTATCAGCTGCGCGTTG
The DNA here is from genome assembly GCF_012641465.1 of Vibrio agarilyticus. Taxonomy (GTDB): domain Bacteria; phylum Pseudomonadota; class Gammaproteobacteria; order Enterobacterales; family Vibrionaceae; genus Vibrio; species Vibrio agarilyticus. Next base: position 10,720 of record NZ_JABAIK010000001.1, on the reverse strand, counting down.
CAGATTATGACGGCTTTAATGAGCGCCTTGTTTTACGTTCAAAACAGCCGTTGATGTCGCCATCATGGTCGCCAGACGGAAAAAAATTGGCTTATGTCAGCTTTCAAAATGGCCAAGCTGAAATCTTTGTAATGAATATTTACACGGGAGAGCGCGAAAAATTGACCTCTTTCCCTCGGCATAACGGCGCGCCTGTCTTCTCGCCCGATGGCAATACACTTGCCTTGGTTTTATCGAAGACGGGCAGTTTGCATGTTTATACATTGGATCTGAATACACGAAAGCTGACCCAAATAACGCGGGGTAGATCAAATAATACGGAGCCTTTTTGGCATCCTGACAGTAATTCCCTCATATTTACTTCGGATCGGGGTGGTAAACCTCAGATTTATAGAGTAAATTTGAGCGATGGTGCGACCAGTCGTCTTACTTGGCAAGGGAGCCAAAATCTTGGAGGTCAAATTACCCCAGATGGCCGTTTCCTTGTCATGGTGAATCAAAGTGGCTCGGGATTCAATCTAGCGAAACAAGATTTGGAAACGGGCGCGGTCCAAGTATTGACCAAAACTTTGCTGGATGAATCACCAAGCATTGCACCCAATGGGGGAATGGTTATTTACAGCTCCATTTACAATAAGAAAAACGTGCTTTCCATGGTATCGATAGATGGCCGATTCAAGGCAAGATTACCGGAAACAAATGGGCGAGTTCGCGCTCCAGCATGGTCGCCGTTTTTATAGCAACTCTCTCAGTTTGATAATGAAAGGAAAACTAAGATGCAACTTAACAAAGTTCTTAAAGGGCTACTGATCGCACTTCCTGTTATGGCTGTAACAGCGTGTAGTTCTAGTGATGATGCAGCGTCAAACGCAGGCGCTTCTGAAACCACTAACCAATCAACTGCAGGTTCAGCAAACACAACTGACACTACCGTTGTTACCCCAATGGATCAAAATGCTCAGTTGACTGAACAAGAGTTAAAAGAGCAAGCGCTTCGCGAATCTCAAACTATTTTCTTCGCGTTTGACAATGCATCAATCTCTTCAGATTACGAAGAAATGCTAGCTGCACATGCAAAATATCTAAGCCAAAATCCGGCACTGAATGTGACGGTAGAAGGCCATGCGGATGAGCGCGGTACGCCAGAGTACAACATCGCACTAGGCGAGCGTCGTGCACAAGCAGTTGCAAAATATCTAGAAGCTTTGGGTGTTCAAGCTGATCAAATCTCTATTGTGAGCTTTGGTGAAGAAAAACCACTGATGCTTGGTCAGTCAGAGAATGTTTACGCGAAAAACCGTCGTGCGGTTCTAGTATACTAATTAAGGCCATTCCTTATGTTCAGTAACATTACGCGTATCGCTACTGCAATGTTACTGGCCAGTGCAGCAAGCCCAGTGTTTGCTGCACCAGCTCCAGTATCTGATCTTAGTGAAGCCGCACTTCCCGTAAGCACCGCTGTTGCGAGTGTCGCCTCGAGCGTTCCAGAAAGCGATGTTCAACGTCTTGAGCGTTTACTGCAAAATCGTAATCGAGTTCAGTTGCAAATGCAGCAACAGATCGATCAAATGTCACTTGAAATTAGTGAACTTCGTGGTGAACTCGAACGCAATAGTTATGAAATGAAACAAATGCTTGAGCGTCAGCGAGAATTGTTCGTTGAACTTGACAGAGTGCGTGGGGAAGTCAAATCGGCTGCGTCAACACCAGCTGCGAGTGTTAGCGAGCCAAGCGAGCAAGCGTCGACGGAAACTGGCACATTCAGCAGTAATGTGGATGAACAGCAGGCGTATCAAAATGCGGTTGATTTGATCTTGAAAAAACGTGATTACACCGGCGCAATCACAGCATTTAAGCAATTTCAAACCAACTTCCCTGATTCAACCTACTCAGCGAATGCGCACTATTGGCTCGGCCAGCTCTATTTTGCTAAGAAGCAAGATAAAGATGCAGTCAGCAGTTTTGCCGCTGTTGTCGCGTATCCTGAATCGAATAAACGGGCGGATGCCTTATTAAAACTGGGTGATATTGCTGCGCGTAATAATAACGCTGCGCAAGCACAAAAATATTATCAGCAGGTTGTTGCTGAATATCCTGGTAGCGCTTCAGCCAATCTGGCGCAGTCAAAACTGGCGCAATAGAGCAATGTACGCAATAAAAAGGAAGCAAGTGCTTCCTTTTTTTATGCGGCAATAACAGAGCGCTATCACTGTTTCTGAATGCTTACTTTGCATACGTTTATACCCAAGTAACCTCAAGATGCGAGGTTCAGCGAGAATGACTTGGTTTGTCAGTGAGGCGAGGATTTGAAGATTGAGTGGTTCTCAATCAAAAATCGTCAACAAAGCTGATTAGCCAAGACAGCTAGCCCCTTGGGAGCCAATCACTGAACCGCTTTTTGTTGTAACGAAAGTGCGTTAAACAACTTGAAAATAGACTGGCTATTTCGCTGCGTTGTTTGCCTTGTTCTCTGCTCAGTGAGCCGGCTCTGAATCCAGCATCTTGAAGTCACTTGGGTATATACCCGCGTTACCGCGCTTTAAAGGTCGTGGCGATTGGATTTCAACGGCATCGGCGTTACAATACTCGGATTCATCACTGTCGCGTTAACTTCGAGTCATGAGCCATATTCTAGATAAGATTGATACCGTATACCCATTTCCTCCTAAACCTATTCCGCTAAGCGCTGACGAAAAGCAGCACGCTATTGCGCGAATCAAGCAGTTACTTATTGAAAAAGATGCGGTCCTCATCGCTCACTATTATACCGATCCGGAGATTCAAGCGCTGGCGGAAGCGACGGGCGGTTTTGTCGGTGACTCGTTAGAAATGGCGAAGTTTGGTAACCGCCATGTGGCAAGCACGTTACTGATTGCCGGCGTGCGTTTTATGGGCGAGTCGGCTAAGATCCTAACGCCAGAAAAACGCATTCTGATGCCAACGCTTGAGGCTGAGTGTTCATTGGATTTGGGTTGCCCTGTGGATGAGTTCACCCGATTTTGTGACGCTCACCCAGATCATACTGTGGTCGTGTACGCCAATACGTCGGCCGCTGTGAAAGCGCGCGCAGATTGGGTTGTCACCTCCAGTATTGCGCTAGAAATTGTTGAACATCTTGATGCCCAAGACACTCCAATCATTTGGGGGCCTGATCGTCATTTAGGCTCTTACATCGCCAATAAGACCGGTGCAGATATGCTACTTTGGCAAGGTGAATGTGTGGTGCATGACGAGTTCTCTGCTGATGCGCTACGTAAGATGAAGTCGGTTTACCCAGATGCCGCTATTTTGGTTCACCCTGAGTCACCCGCAAGTGTTGTTGCGCTTGCCGATGCTGTCGGTTCAACAAGTCAGTTGATCAAAGCGGCCAAAGCGCTGCCTCACTCCCAAATGATTGTTGCCACCGATCGCGGCATTTTTTACAAAATGCAGCAATTGGTGCCAGAAAAAGAGTTAATTGAAGCGCCAACTGCGGGTGCAGGCGCGACGTGTCGCAGCTGCGCGCATTGTCCCTGGATGGCGATGAACGGACTCAAAGCGATTGAAGCTGCGCTTGAAACTGGTGGCGAACAGCACGAAATTTTTGTAGATGAAGCCGTGCGCGTTAAATCATTAGTGCCGTTAAATCGCATGTTGGATTTTGCTGAACAATTAAATTTACAGGTAAAAGGCAACGCTTGATCTGCTCTTAGCTCTAATGCATTTAATAACAAAACCAGTCTTTAGGCTGGTTTTGTTATTTTGAGCAAAAATCGGTAAGCTCTTTGATGAGGAGAAAAAAGGAGTAATCAATTTCATGGCATTGTGGGGTTATATTAAGCGATGGGTAAAAGCTCATTTGTTTCAGTTAACCGGACGCGCATTATTCGTTGCCGTGTTAGCGTATTTTATGCTGTCTTGGTTGCTATTGCGCTGGGCTGGCGAAACCGCGCTGACTGACAATTTTTCAACGTTTGTTTATTTTTTAATGGTGACCGCGTCAACGGTGGGATATGGTGATATGTCACCAACCAGTGCTGCAGGCCGTTGGGTTGCGGTATTATTTGTGATTCCGGGTGGTTTGAGCTTATTTGCGGCGTTGCTTGGACAAATCGCCAGTGCCGCGATGGACTACTGGCGAGCGGGTATTTTGGGAAAAAGGAGAGTCAACGTGGACAACCATATTATTTTGCTCGGTTGGAATGAAGGCCGAACCTTACACCTAATTCGAATGTTGCAGCATGAAGAGGCCGGAAAACGTCCTATCGTACTCTGCACGCGGGCTGAGATTGAAAACCCGTTTCCCGGTGAAATTGGTTTTGTACGCGTAACAAGTTACACCGATTCAGAGTCAATGGCGCAAGCTGGTATCGAACGTGCCAGTTGCATTATCGTTGATAATTTATCGGATGATATTACTTTGTCTGCCGCGCTTTATTGCGCTTTTGTGAACAGCTCTGCGCACCTTTTGGCTTATTTTCAAGATGAGGCATTGGGCCAACTGCTAAAACAGCACTGCCCGAAAGCGGAATGCATTCCTGCTGTTGGCGCGGAAATGTTGGCGAAAGCGGCGGTCGATCCGGGCTCTAGCGCGCTGCACCAAGAGCTTTTGGCATCGACAAAAGGTATGACTCAATATTCTGTGGTTTATCCTGATCAAACTCCAAATACCACTATCGCGAAGTTATTTCATCTTTTCAAAGCGCACCACCACGCCACATTGATTGCAGTAAAGCGAGGAGAGCATATTGAGCTCAACCCTGAGCTTGATATCGAAGTGAGTGCAGGAATGAAGTTATTCTATATTGCCGATGAGCGTGTCGAGCCGATTGATTGGCAAAAACTTGAGACGATTGATTAGCACTTAGCGACTTGATAGCTAATTTATATCCAAATAACTCGCGCTGCAATTTTAAGAGGGAAGGGTATAGAGCGTGTCGATTTAATAGCAACCAACACGCTTAGGAGGCGAAATTATGACTGAGCTATGTTTTGGGTTTACATTGCTTCTGCAAGCGTGACGCCGCGCTGTGTTAGGCCACACAGCATCATTGGCATCGCATTGAAAATCTCTTCAAATTGCTCTAAGCCCTCAAACCCTTGCTCTGCGAGCGTCGTGATGGTGGTTTCAGGATCATACAGCATGCTTACAGAAAGAAGCACGCCACCAAGTAGCGCATTTTCTTGACTCTCTTCGGGCATAAGCGTTTCCCAATCATCGCGCGCGAGCTGCCACCCTTGCAATAACCCTTCACAGAAATCACGAGTGGCTTGATTAACAATCTCTTGCTCATCCATTTGGCACATTTCGGGCCATTCCCACACGCCATCCAATAACGCCGCACGACCCTCGTTCCACACGTTTACAATCACGTCCAAATATTGTTCGAGTTGCTCGCCATCGAGAAATGGCGCCACTTCATCACCACCCCAGAGGTAGGGGAGCCATTCATTTGGCGGTAAGACGGTAGGTGCCGCCGCCATTGAAGTCACAAAACCTAAGGTTTGTGCGTGATTTAATAGTTTATTTTCCAGCTCAGGTAAGCCTAAGATTTCTTGCAAGGTCACGATAAAATCCATCAAATGCAGAGCGCCGGAATGCGAGCGGGCGCAGTAAATCAAAACACCAGTTTAACAAGCAATATGCCTCTGTAAAAGTGTTGCCTTACCCTCATTTATCGGCAGCAAGCGCTATCATGGTTTTGAACGTGTGAAATAACAAACTATCTGCGTGGAAACCCAACAAATTAGCCAAATAGTAGCCAGTTGACTGCGTTAAAAGGGATTTTTAATGATTTAGGGTTGACCCTGCGGCGCTTTAACATTAAATTAGCGCCTCGTTGAGAGGGGAAACCCACAACGCTTCGGTGAGTTGTCCGAGTGGCTGAAGGAGCACGCCTGGAAAGTGTGTATACGGCAACGTATCGAGAGTTCGAATCTCTCACTCACCGCCACATTCATAAAAAAAGACGTCCTAGGACGTCTTTTTTTATGCCTATTATACTTCTAAATCAATAAGTTATCGTCCGATAACGTCCAAAGATGTCCTAGTTCGTTCGCCATTTTGGGGTATGACAAAGTGTATGTTTTAATCTTTCCCGACTTCGGGAATATACCATTTGAACCTGATTTGCTTAGCTCCTATTCAAGTGATTAGGAACTTAGGAATTACATGAGTTACAGCTTTGATTCTCGATAAATCAATAGCTTAGGGTTAAGTGGTATGACGCGAAAAACTTAACTTTTTCTGAGTGTAGCTTAGTCATACCAGGGGGCAATATGTCGCACTTAATACATCGTCTGAAAGACAAGGAAATCGAACAAGCACAGGGCCGAGATCGAATCTATCGTTTACCTGATGGCGGTGGTCTCTATCTACTGGTGAAACCCAACAACCTCAAATACTGGGAGTTTCGTTACACAAAGCCAGGTACAAAAAACAGAACCTTCTTGGGATTGGGTAGCCTAGACATGCTCAATGTTGATGGTGCTCGTGACAAAGCGTTTGAGATGCGCAAACTTCTGAAGGAAGGTATTGACCCTAAATTAGACAGGATCGAGAAGAGGACCCAGATTCAACAAGAGCAAGCTTGTACATTCAAGTCAGTCGCTGATGAATGGGTTAAGACCAAGACGAAACTAAAACCTAAGACCGTCCAAGGTAACTGGAGAAAGCTCGAGCTTTATGCTTTTCCTAAGTTCGGTGAGATCCCGGTTAACTCACTGACGCCAATAATAGTTCAGGAAGCGTTTAGGCCCATTGCTCGTAGAGGCAAGTTGGAGACAGTAAAACGCACCATCCAGTTGGTAAATGAAATCATGCGCTTTGCCATCAATAGCGGATTGATCCAACACAACGTTTTATCTGGAGTTGGAGAAACTTTTGCTTCTCCTGATGTGAAACACATGGCGGCACTTAAACCTGATGAACTAACAGAGTTACTACAGACAGTTGCAACTGCAAATATGCAGCTGGCTACCAAATGTTTAATTGAGTGGCAGCTGCACACCATGACTAGACCAAGTGAAGCAGCTGGTGCTCGCTGGGATGAGATTGACATAGAAAATCGACTCTGGATTATTCCAGACACACGGATGAAAATGAAACGTGAACATCGCATTCCATTGACCGATCAGACTATCGCCATACTGGAGCGCATACATCCAATTAGTGGGCATAGGGTACATGTCTTCCCCTCTATGCGCTTCCCCAAGCGGTCTATTGACTCTGAGACTATAAACAAGGCGTTGGGGCGTATTGGATTCAAAGATCGCACTACCGCGCATGGTATGCGCTCTCTCGCCAGTACGACGTTGAATGAAAGAGGTTTTGACCCGGATATCATTGAGGCTGTTTGGCTCACCAGGATCGAAATGCTATTCGTGCCGCTTACAATCGGACAGATTATCTGGAACGTCGACGAAAAATGATGGAGTGGTGGAGTAGTTATATTGATGATGCAGCAGTAGGTTCATTGTCAGTAACAGGTGCTGTACATTTAAGAGCGATCGGTTGAATTGAATTCATGGTAAATGGCAATTTAGGGCTTAGCTGTAAAGCCCTAAACTGTTTCCATTTTTACTTCTGCTAACTACACGCAGATTTCAGTAATACGATTTTCACCAGTGGGAAGGCTTTCTAGTTTGACGTAGCCTTTTTGCTCCATGTGATTGATGAAATTCATGAAGGTTTTGAATTCCGTATTATTCACTTGAAAACTTGGGTCTAGAGCTTTCATCCTGTCATTAGCAATGGAAACGTTGCTTGGAAGTTTGCTCTGGTTCATATTCCTGACGGCGCTGATAAAAAGCTTATCAAGGTTGCCCACTACAGAAATATCTTTCTTTGGAAGGAAATCTTCGACGAACAATAAGTTGTCGAATGACTTAGCGATAATCGCTCTATCTTTGTCGGATTTTTTGCAGACTAACCATACTTCTCTACCGAACTTTCTCAGTTTATCTGCGATTACAGTAAAGTCAGAATCTGTGGTCATAAAGCAATATCTATCAACTCTCGGGTTATCAAGGTGCAGACTTTCAAAGGCATCCAAGCTGAGTAACAAATCCGCTCTGTTCTTCTCTTTACCAATTTTTGGCGTGTCAATAATATTGAAATTATGCTCTAAGATTTGAGTTTTCAGTGATTTCTTTGCTGTCGCTTGGTTCCCATAAGCCGACTTAATTGTGAATATACAGTTGTACTCGTCGTCAGCGCTGAGGAAAGAATTCATTACTTCTTCAAGCTGAAAGTCGCTAGCAGCTATGTTTTCCATATCAATGTAAACAGCGATATTAAAGTTTTTCTTTTTCATCAAGTTGTGTCCCGGAAATAAATTCATGAAGGGGTTAACTAGGCAGCGACTTACCCACTGCCTTAACTGTTAGTGTTTTTTCAGCTCGTAACAGAGCCTGAAGCCTGTCTTCATGCCTTTGTATTTTCCGGTTGAATCTTGAGGTCCACTTGCCCTCAACACGTAATCGCCCATATAGAACGAAGTGAGGCTAGCTGAGCGGATCTGAACCCCTTCTAGTAGCCACTCACAAAAGAAATTTGAATCAATAAATCGCAATCCGTTCTCTTCGATATTGTGAAGAGGTTTTGGAAAGCGAAGGTGCAAGTTGTCAAAGTCATTTTGAGCCATGTAGGGTGGGTGAGAATCATACTTCTCACCTGATGTGCTGATGAATGTCATGTCACTGTCTTGACCACGTTTTGGTTCTGACCAGTTTTCTCCTCTCAATGACTTGTATTCTGAGTAGCTAAGAATACGAAGAGGAACCCCCGTTTGTTTCTCCAACCAGTTAATGTAGGCTAGGACGTCAAAAAATGTACATGATGCTGGCAGAGTGATATCACTCTCGCTATTGATTGGGGCAAGTGAATCACCTTGACGGTTTTTGCTGTATTCTGCGTTTTCTTTTAGGAAGTTGATCAGGTCACCAATCGTTATGAGTTCGGAGACCATCATTTCTTTTTCATCGATGGATACTTGTTTGAAGCCATCTAGACGAACGTTAGAACTTCTATGCTCTGGGTGATAAACCCCTTTATATTGATAGTACTCACGTAATATGGTCTGAATGCCGGGGTAGTTGGACACCGTGCCACCATTAAGATAGTAGTGCTTTTCTGAGTTATGTCCGTCTAGTTCTCTATTACCTTCATATTCGAAGTAGTACCAACGCTCAAAGCGGTAATCTTCGATGAAGCTTGGAATATCAGCTCGTTTCAAATTGTTCCCAAATAGCTGATGGTTGAACACTTTGCCACGTTGATTTTTGATGACAAAATCATAGTTACCGCGATCATCTGACAAGAAAATCAAATTCTCATTGTAAGGCAGAACATTGACCCAGCCGGCGTTGCCTTCGCCTATGCGTTTAGTTAGTAACAGTTGCAGGTATTTGTCCGAATTTAAATCTCTTTCAACATTTTCAGTTGGAACTGTATTTGGGGCATAAAGCTTTATGTATTCTGACGGTGAAGGAATATCTGTTAAAGAGTTTCCGAGAAGATGGTAAATACTACTAGACCCGTTTCGGTTTTTTAGAAGGATGAGATCTAAAATCTTCACAGAGACCTGTTGGTATCGTTTTTCCCTTTTCTTTGGTTCTGTCTCTTTGTTGTTTAGAAAATCCAAGAAGTTAGGGAGGCCCGTTTGATCCAATAAACGCACTGTAATTTCTGTTGTTACATCGAGTTTAAGCAAATACTGTTGACGGTCAGATAGGTGAGAAATATCAAAATTATCGTCTATTGCTCGCTTGATATGATAATTGCCTAATATAATATCAGACCAGTCACTATCTTCATTGAGAGCGTCGTATAAGTCTTGACTGTGCCAACTAATTGGACCAGAAAAGTCAAAATCATGCCCGGTGAACAGCTTCTTAGGAGTGGGTCCTTCAAAGAAGAATAGTCGTTCAGAAACCTGCTGGTGGCTGAAAGGGAAATACAAATTGTAATCACCGTCTTTCGTGTGCTTGAGAAGATTTTTGCGTTTTCTAAGGTTATGTTTGGCCATAAACGGAAGTAAGCTTCCGTTGTACTCTTTCTCGTAAGCGGCAAATCCACCAGTTATTCCAAGACGTTTAGCAATGGCGTTTAGTTTTGTTGTATGAGTGATTTTTTCACGGTCACGCGATGTTCTTTTCGCAGAGATTTTGAGTTCTGCTGGAGACAGCCCTGTTAAGGGAACAATATGGAATTTCTCTAACGGGATGTATGTAGTTGGGATTGAGTTATTAGTCATTCTAAAACCTTTAAAAATAAGCAAGCCCCATCACAGTTTAGTGACGGCGTACTTCCGGCTATAAGGTCCGAGAATGATGGTTTGATCGTGAGTGGTAGTGTCTTTTTCTTCAACGATGTGAGTGCTTTGTTTTGTAAGAAGTACATTACAAACCGCAGGTAAGCCTCAGCCCTTTGCATATAACCTAAATTGAAATATTGGCTAAGTCAATAGATTGTTCGTGTTAATCTCCATCACTTATTTGTTTTCCAAACTACTCTCCGGAATTGTCACTGTTAGTCGAGTTAGTGCTTTTTATGACTTATAAAACATTAAGTTGCTGCTATTTCTGCTACTAATAGCAACAAATAGCTATAGTTTTTAAGGGCAGAGAGCTACATGATGAAAAGACTTCATCGACTTGATGAAGTAGATTGTAACCCTCCCCATTTTAGTGGCAGTCTAAATTAGAGTTTTTCCTACTTTCATGCTTAGCCAGATATTCC